>NZ_JAIZDA010000101.1 GCF_020404405.1 Novosphingobium sp. FKTRR1
AGAAGATATTGGTTCCCACGAAATCCGCGCACGCATGGCCAAGCTCGCCAAACGCCGCGCCTCCGGCAAAGCCGCCCACACCATCAACATGGCTCGATAAGCAAGGCGGCCCTCAGGCCACGCTTACGCGATGCCTCCCGAACCTCTATAATCTGCGTAGCCATAGTGCCGCACCAGTGTCTGCCATAGTGCTACACCTGTGGCTCGCGCCCTACGCCCCCTGCAAGGCCGGGATCACCGGACGCTTACGCGCAAACGCCACACTGGGCATCACCCACGCGGGGTGGGAGGCGGACAGCACTTACGGATAAGCGCTATCACGGACATGCAAAAAGCGGCCCCAAGGGAGCCGCCGGCCGCATCGTTAAACATTAAAGACGAAGAAGAAGAGGCTGACAACCCGAAGTGCACCAACAGGTGAACCTGCGACCTTCAGGTTATGAGCCTGACGAGCTACCGGACTGCTCCACCCCGCGCCGGGGTCGACCGAATGGCGTTGTGCGCCTGGTCGTCTGCCGCACGCCGAAGAGATCGGCGTGCGGAGT
>NZ_JAIZDA010000102.1 GCF_020404405.1 Novosphingobium sp. FKTRR1
TTTAGAGTCCTCTAGCAAGGAGGAACCCCTCCGACTTCAGTCGGATACTGGCTTCAGCCACAGACTCGCGTGCTAGCCTGTAACCTCGGGAAAAGCGGAAGCCGCCGAAGGCGTGAAGCTTCCGCTTTTCCCGAGGTTACAGGCTATGGCGTATCGGTCCGGTTGTCACACCACATTCCATCATCGCTACCATCTCGTTTGGGCGCCGAAATATCGGTACAAGGTGCTGATCGGCGATGTTCGGCTACGGGTGCGCGAGATCATCCGTCAGGTCTGTGCCGAGATGGGCGTGAAGATCATCAACGGCGCGCTGTCGAAGGACCACGTACACATGTTCGTCGAAATCCCGCCGCACGTCTCGGTCAGCGACTTCGTGCGCCGGGCCAAGGGGCGCTCATCCCGCAAGATCCAACAGGAATTCGAGCACATCCGCAAACGATATTGGGGCCAACGCTTCTGGCAGCGCGGCTACTTCTCGACCACATCCGGCAACATCACCGATGACATCATCATGCGTTACCTCGACCGACATA
>NZ_JAIZDA010000103.1 GCF_020404405.1 Novosphingobium sp. FKTRR1
TGGGCCAGAAGAAGCTCGTTCTTCTCAGCTTCGCTCAGCACATGAAGCGGGGGTGGGGCCATCAGCAGGGTGAATCAAACTCCGAGTCACCGCGCAACCATTTTCTGCCAACCTCCTGAGCAGTTACCCGCTCCCTCTATCAGCGCGCCAGCGACTTGCGATTACGGTGACACTTTACTAAATACACATAATCCGAGGGCGGGGAGTTGCGGACGCGCCCACCAACCCCGCACGGCCCTAAGCATGCCATGGAAGTAGAATGTCGCAGATTGGGCATTTGGTAAAGTGTCACCGTAATTCTAATTCGGGAAGAACGGAAATTATATACTTGACCTACTGAGAGTGAGTCGTGGAACATCGCCAGCTTGAGCGGCCCCATTTGGCGTTGACTCATTCGACCTAAGAGCCCGATTCAAAAGTCTGTCATGCGGCTGAAAGTCGCGCAATTCTGCGGGTTAGCATCCGGATAGAAGCGATATTCGCCCACGCGGTCGAGCTCTCGATGGAGCGTTCCCAGTCTTTGGCGAGG
>NZ_JAIZDA010000010.1 GCF_020404405.1 Novosphingobium sp. FKTRR1
CCCGCACCTTCCCGCATATGCTTGCGGCGAGCGGTATCAGTCCAGGGCATGTGCTTCCTCCATCGTCTCGACAACGACGCTGAATCACAACCTACTGATATCGCTCAACCACTTTTCGCTCGGGCTCTAACAACTCCGGATGCCGAAGTTCAGTCAGCCCGGCTCCATAGGTACGATCATCTCGAAACAGTTTTGTTGGCCGGGTGTGGCCATCCGGGCTTTCCGCAAGACATGCGCGACGAAAGATTTCATAGTAGCACGCCGGTTCGCGCACAGGACATTCAACGTATGCACGGCCCGATCGGTCCGCATGGCATGCGCTTGGTGATGTGTCTCGGCACCCGCCGTCGGGAGCAAAGAGGGCGTATCGAGCATAAGCATTGCTCCGATGGCGAGGTTTGCGCGCAAGTCCATCCGACAAACGGCATGACCACCGCGACCAGTCCACCCATTTTCGCTCAAGCCCGAGACATTCGATTGGCACCCAGCGTTGCCGAAGGGGGTGCGGTCATTGTCATCCGTGACTCGACCACCTTTGTCGCCCCGGCCCCTGGATACGTCAGCTTTGCACCATGGCCGGAAGAGGCGAAAGATCGCCGTGCGATCGCCCAATCTGCTGGGCGTCAATTCAGGACACTCCGGAGCGAGGCCACCACCAATTGCCATTAGTGACTGCGCAGCCTTCACCGCGAAGAGCGATTGAATCGACCGCAGGCCACATAGGTCAACCGCTTCCGCTATGGTAGCGCACTTGCCTTCAGGCACGCCAGCGAGACGCGGTTGGACATCATACGCATCGCCCGGATTGGCGCGGCAACCCGGGACAAGGCCAATCGTCGGATCCGCTCCGCAGCCAGCAAGGCGGCAACAGGCGGACATTCGAAAGGTGTGGGACGCTGCCGTGAACTACGACATGTCAATCCCGACGGGGCGGTTACCTCCGCGAAGGCACGGCTCAGCGCGATGTCCGATGGCCGGAAAGCACGATCAATGATCGGCCAAGTGTTGGCAGGACGATGACCACTGCCAGCCCCCAACCGACGATGGCGCAGCCGATTGCAAGGCCCAGATGAGGCAACGTTGCCAGCCCCGCCCCTGTTGCGCCAAGGATCAAACGCGCTGCCAGCACCGCCGCCACGCCACCCGAAAGTGGTAAAATCGCACACGTCAGCGGTTGATGTCCGCGCCTGCGGCCTAGCGAATCATTTTGCGGGCGCCGATCCAGCGCAGACCAAGCGAGCACAGCTGATGCCGCGATCGTGACCAGCGCCGAAACCATGGCGGCAGCCAGCGCTCCCCAGTTGACCACGAGCAAGGTCAAGCTGCCGCTGGCGACCGCAGCAGCGGTCTGGATCGCCAGAATGCGCCCCTGACGGTTGCTGATGACCAGCTCTGCGGTGGCGCCGACGCCGATCAACGAGGCCATGCGCGCAACGCAGAACACCGCGATGACCGGTCCGGCTGCCGCCCACGCGGGGCCGAGCAGAACCGGCGCGACCGCGTCCGCAGTCAACGCCAGCACCGCCAATGCGGGCCATGAGAGGGCCGCAAACGGTGCAAGAAGCCCGAGCCATGCCCGCCCACGATGTTCGCCTCGAGCGTGAGCGGCGGCGAGCGAGGTGGTCATCAGCAAACCGGCCGGCTGGTTGAACATGTCAGCCAAAGCCGTCACGATGCGATTGCCGACCCGATACAGGCCGGACGCGGCAGGCGAAAAGACCACGCCCAGCAGCAAGTCACCGCTGTAATTGGACAGAAATCCGACGATGACCGAACCGTAGCGACTGGCCGACCAGCCAAGCACTGCCGTCGTCTCGGCACGATCGGGCTTCACCAGGGTCACGCCCGGGCCCATCAGGCCATACAAGCCTGCGAGAAGTGCGAGGCGCAAGTAGACCTGAACGACCAGCGCCCACAATCCCTGACCTTCGAGCAACAGACCCGCCGCACCCGCTGCCGAGAGAATCTCCACCACGATGGTCACCCCATAGTAGCGACGCACCCGCCCCGAGCGCAAAAGCAGCGATTCCAACCAACCCGCCAATGCCGCGATGAGGTTCGAGGGCGCCAGCGCGAGCACGATGCCGCCGACACCCGCGCCATGGAACACGAAAGGACTGAGCACCCCGATCACACACAGCAGGATCAGCCAGACAAGTGCGACGATTAGGTTGGCGGCAAGGCAAGCGCTGGCCACTTGCCGGGTCCGCTCCAGCGGAGCCTTGAGCAGATACTCGAAAGGTCCGGTGTACAGCATCGTGCGCGCCAGGGTCAGTAGCGCCGCGCCGATGGCAAACACGCCAAAGTCGGCGGGCGAGAGCACCCTGGTCGCCAGCAGGGTGACTACAACCACCGCGCCCTGCCCACTTCCACGGGCGATCATGGCGATTGCGGCTGTCAAGCCGGCGCCACGCAAATCAGCCGCCTTGCCGACGACTTTGGACACTGCATTGGGGTGAAGGTTCGTGGATGTCATCGAAGTGGCTCACCTGCTGCGGGCGAGTTCGTTGAGCAGGGTAAGCAGGCGTTCGCCCGCCCCGACCCAAGTATATGCCGTCGCACGCTCCAGCCCGGCCGCAACCTGAGCCTGGCGCAACGCGGGGAAGGCCAGCGCGCGCAACTGACGCTGCCAATCCTTCGGATCGAAGGGATCGGCGTAAAGCGCGGCCACGTCGCAAACTTCCGGCAAGGCGCCGCAAGGGGCGACGATCACCGGGCAGCCGCACAGCATGGCTTCCACCGGGGGAAGGCCAAAACCCTCGGTAAGCGAGGGGAACAGCAGCGCCTGCGCTCCTTCATACAAGGCGCGCAGAACCCCATCGTCGCAGGGGCCGACAAAGACGGCATCATCTGGCGGATCGAGGTTGGCAGCTTCAAGTTCCGCGCGATCGGGGCCGATGATGACCAACCGCAGCGGAGCAAGCGCCCCTGCGGCGAAAGCGTCGAAAACGACGCGGTTGTTCTTGTAGGTCTTGATGCTGCCGAACAGGATCGCATAGCTGCTTTGGACAAGTCCGAGCCGCTGGAGCGCAACAGTATCGGCCTCAACCTCGCGGATATGGTCGGCACCATTGTGCAACACGTCGACCGGACGTTGGCCGGTTATGCCGAAAGCGCGCAATTCATCACGTGAAAAGGCCGAAACGGTCAGCACCCGTTCGCTGGTCCGCGCCATCAGCGGCGTGAGCAGACGGTAACCCAGACGCTGCCGAACGGGATAGGAGCTGTCCGACCGACAGAACTGCGCGTCGTGCAGCATGGTAACCTTCCGCCGGTGCGCGATCGGCGCAAGATTGGCGAGATTGACGAGGACCGCCCCCGCCGCCAGACGAGGCAAGCGCAATTGCTCCCACGCCTGGCTGACGCTGCGGTCATCCTCAACCACACGAATCCTGCGCAAGCCCGGCACGGCTTGGCCATATCCGCGCGGTACCACGATGCTGCAATCCAGCGGTGCTTCTTCAAAAGCGCTGGCGGCAAGCAGTTTGTCGACTTCGCGCACCAGCCGTCCAGCAACGCGGCGGACGCCATTGAGCGCGCCGACGCAGAACTTGCCGTTGAAAACGACACTGCGCATCTTCGTCATCTTTTGGCCCGTCATCCCTTCGCCCGCCGAAAGGCCGAAAGCGGCGCTCCATCGACTTGCTCTACCGCAGCGGTCGCCGTCGCAACCGGCATGGGCGCACGGTTTGAAGCGTCTTTCCGACGACCGGAATGCAGCATGACCATTCAACTCCCTGGATCGATGACCGCAACGTAACCATGCGACGGCCACCGTCCTACGCCGGTTGCGTCCGTTCCCGACCAAGTGGCAGCAGAAGCCTTCAGGGTTGCTGCTAAACTGCGCGGGCAATGCGGTTGCCGCATGCGCAAATGCTGCCTCCGCCGCTCCGCGCCAGGCCGGCCAAGGCCGTACCGGCTTGGTCGCCACATGGTTCAGGGCCTGACCTGACCGACCATCACAAGGGATCACGATGCCTGTTCTGTCTCCGCTTCTGTCCATTGCCCCCACCCCAACCGCGCCGCCTTCAACGCAGATCATGCCACTTCGCCGCACCCCGCGCGAAATCGTGATCAATGGCCGCTTCCTGACACAACCGGTCACCGGTGTGCAGCGGGTGGCGCGTGAAGTGGTGCGCGCGATGGACCATCTGATCGCCGAAGATCAGGTGCCTCTGCGCCTGCGGCTGGTTTGCGAAGCGGGCGCCGATGTCTCCGAACTGGACCTGCGCTCCACCATGGTTGAACGCACGGGCACCGGACCGCGCGGGCACCTTTGGGAGCAGGTGATATTGCCCGGAAGAGTGCGCGGCGGGCACTTGCTGTGCCTTGGCAATACCGCACCGATCAGGTCATTGCTGGCAAGCCACCCGACCACAGTGATGATCCACGATCTATCCTATCGGCAGTTTCCCGAGGCCTATCGGTATCGTTACCGTCTTGGCCACGGATTGATGCTGCCATTTCTGCTGCGGCGCGCCAGTGCGCTGCTGACCGTTTCCGAAACCGAGCGCGCCGTTCTGGGCAAGCTGCATCCCCCAGCCTTGCCGCGGATCAGGGTGGCTCAGAACGGTGGCTGGCGCGATGGCAGTGTGCAGCCCCGATCTGACTCTTCCGACGCCGGGTATGTTCTTTACGTCGGTTCACTGTCGTCGCGCAAAAATATCGACGGCGTCTTGGCGGTGGCGATCCGACTTGCGCGTGAGGATGGGGTGAGCACGCTGCTGGTGGGGGCATCGAGTGATATCCTCACGCCCATCGCGGCAAACGTACCTGACGATATCCGCGACAAGGTACGACTCGTCGGGCCGGTAACTGACCTTGCCGCGCTGGCGCAGCTGTATCGCGAGGCCGCCTGCTTGCTGTTTCCCTCGTTTTACGAAGCGAGTTCGCTGCCACCGGTCGAAGCCATGAACTTCGGCTGTCCCGTGGTCGTGTCGGCAATCCCCTCGATGACCGAACGGTGTGGCACTGCCGCGCTCTATTGCGATCCACATTCGATTGACGACATGGTGCAGGCTGTTCGTCAATGCATTCGGCACGATACGGGTATTGCAGAACAAATTTCTCGTGCTTATGATCGAGCGACGCGGTGGTCATGGCGAAGCCAGGCAGAGGCGGTGCTTGAGGCGCTGCTGATTGCCGAAGCCAAGGCAGATCATAGCGGGCGACGCGTCAATTCGGGTGAGACCAAGCTGTCTGCTCTGGCTACCGCGCCGTAAACCGAAAATAAAAACTCCGCCGGTTAAGGTGGGGAAACAGATCGAGAGGGTCGCACAGATGGCACGGCTTCGTTACTACGAAGAGACAACTGATTTGTCTTTTTCTGCAATCGATTCAGAAAGTAACTCCACGGCACGTGGCGTCATGATCGGCTTGGCGCTCAGCTAGGTGTTCTGGGTTGCTTTGGCAGTGATGTTGATCCGCTTCTGACCGGGCAGATCCGCTAAGCAGATGCGCCCGGATACCGGACTGTTTGCAGCCTGCCGGGGTTGGCACGCAATGCGGACCAGCTCTTGCTAGCGGACATTCAGCGGATCGCTTCCCATGCGCTAACACCGCGCGATTCTGGCAGATTGCGTGCGAATTGGGCCCAAAACACTTTGGCCCGATACACTTTGGCCCGATACTCAGGGCCTCATTCGTCGCTTCAGGCTACCCGGAGCTTAATCGGCTGCCGCTCCCTGCGACTGTCACGACTTGCCCTGATCCGGTCGAAGATGGCCGCGCCGCATCGATCCCCAACACAGCCATTCCCAATTGCCCAAAAGTGCATTCGTGCGAACGACACACGCCGCTTTGCACGCGGCCAACTGAACCGACAAGCCGATGCAATGGCAACCGGCGGCTTCACAATCGGATCACCGGTTCAAACGTCGTTCTGACCCGCGTCGCAGTAACACGGGTCGTGATGGCGGGTAGCGGACGGAGGTCGACAACCAGAGTGGCGCAATGGGCCGCCCTGATCGCGGCTGCCCACAATCGGTCGACGACCCCGCTCAGCCGGGCATTGCAAGCCGGCTTGGATCATACTTGAACAACATGGCGTAAGGCGGGAGCCGCTCCGCTCGCGGCAGCCGGATTGGGAACGATCGCTGCAACAGGAGAAGGGTGGCGGGCGCTCGCGAGCACACAGATCAAACCGCCCTGGCCAAACCGCGCAGGAATGCGCGTCAGCATGCCCCCTTGCCGCGCAAGACACTCGGCAATGTCAGCGCCAAAATCTTCAGATTGAGCCAAAACGAGCGGGACCGCGTATAAGCGACATCGAAAGCGACGCGCCGCCGATAGGATGTGTCCGCATTCCGTTGAACCTGCCACAAACCGGTCACGCCCGGTTTGACGCTGCAATACTGGGCGAAGTGGCGACCGTAGCGGGAAATCTCGGCTTCGACGATGGGCCTTGGGCCGACCAGGCTCATGTCGCCGCGCAAGATGTTGATCAGTTGCGGCAGTTCGTCGAGGCTGGAGCGGCGCAACAGCAAACCGACCATAGTGACGCGGGGATCGTTGCGCAGCTTCTGCGTGCGCGCCCACTCATCCCGCGCGACAGGATCGCTTTGCAACAGGGTCTGCAGCCGGGCGTCGGCGTCAGTCACCATTGTGCGGAACTTGAAACAGGGGAATGCGCGGCCCCCTTCGCCGATACGGCGATGGGCAAAGACGATCGGGCCAGAGCTGGTCACTTGGATGACGAAACCGATCAGTACCAGCAAAGGCAATGAAAGGATGAGCAAACCAGCCGCGATCGTGAGATCAAGCGCGCGGATTGCTCGCTCGGTTGCGGCCACTGTCCGTACGGACAAGACCCCCGGACGCACGGGACGGACAACCGGCACGCGCGGGCTCGCCGTGCTGGGCGCCGAGCTGTGCGCTGCCCCGTCAGGCCATGCCAACGCTGGCGTGAACGCCGACATGGACACCAGTTCGTTCATGATGTGGTTCTCCTTCGTGGCCGGAGCAAGTCCGGCTGTCAGCACGAAGGATGGAGCGACCGGCCGCGCCGGTCAGCGCAAGTTAGCCCCGGGACGGTTCGATAAGCCCTGGAGGATTGGCCCGCACCGTCGGTTCAGATGACCATTCTCACCGCAGCGAAGATCAACGCCCACAACGCCGACGACGCCACAAGCGGGAAACCGAGTCGGAACCAGCCAGGATAGCGATGCTCGTTCGGAGCCGCAGCAACGGCTTCGAACACCGCAAGCCCTGCTTGCAAGCCATGAACCGGAGACTCGACATAAGCATCATGCTGCCCCGCCAGCCGCGGTGCAGCATGTTCATCGAGGTCGGCAGCGGGCGGAAGACGGAACTGCGGCAGGGCCATCGGAATACCTCCGAAGCCAATCTATCTGCGACTCACTCAACCAAGGCCCAAGAGCAAATAGAAACGATTACTTAGTAATTGCCGCCAGCCCGATTCGCCCGATATTGCGGTGCAGCAATTCCTCGCACACCCTCGATGACAGGCAGGTCAGCCGCGAAACGCGCTTGAAAGCGGTTCGCCCCGCACCGGATACCCGGCATCGTCGCGGATCATCAACCACGACACGCCCTCGCGCTGTTCGATCCACGGCGTGATCGTGACGACCGGTGTGGCCAGTGCGTGCGCGCGTGCGCCCGCAAAGTCGGGAAACCGCGCGAGCCGTTCAAGGTTGCGACGCGTCGGGAAAATGACCTTGATCCGCCCGTCGTCGGCCATTTGCAGCGCTTCTTGGGCACTTGCCCAGAACAGATGCTGATTTTCGGTCGAATCGACGACCAGATCGACCGCGCCGGTGCCGAGATCGGCCAGATAGAACCGCGTGTCATAAATACGGGTTTCGCGCATCCGTGGCCACCACCGGGCAAACAGAACGAGATCATCGAACAGCGGCGTCCAAGCGAACTCGTCGAGCACCGGCGAAAGCGTGCCGGTTTCGAGCAGCCGTTGCCGCGCCGCTGCCGCGAGAGCCTCATTCACGGTGCCTTGAACACCGACGACCAGCCCGGTCTCTTCAAGCGTTTCGCGAATGGCAGCAATGCGCGCCGCTGCATCGTCCAGATCGAGCTGCGGAGCCAGCCGCGACGCCAGCGCCCGGTCTGCGTCATCGACGCGGCCACCGGGAAAGACGGTGGCACCACCGGCAAAGACCATGCTGCCCGATCGTTCGACCAGCAGCAATTGCGCAGGCCCGCCCGATGGATCGTTACGAAAAATGACGATTGTTGCGGCAGGTCGTGCTGCCGGCACATCGTCGTGCGGCGGGGAGGTTTCGTCTGACTGCATCGTCCGATCATGCGCTGCCCGATCGCGCTTGCCAAGCGTCTCGATCAACCGTCAGGTGTCGGAAGTCTTTACAACTCGCGCAAAGCTTCCGCCGCGCCGTAGCGCAGCGACCTTGCTATGCCGCCATATCCAGACCTTGGCACGGTTCATGCTTCGCTTTCGAAGTGCCGAATGTGTCCCGACACCGAGGCGGAACTGCAAATGGTCTCGCAGTTCCGCCTCTCCCGGGGACGGCCGCTTATCAGCCCCAAATGAGCCTCACTGCCAAAAGTCTGCGCGCGCGCCGCGGACAAGACATCGGGCGACCCCGCGCTTGGCGAGGCCGCCCGAACCTGAAATCGAACCCTGATCGGGTCAGCCAGCGGTCTTTACATCGGCATCGGTGATCAATTGCTGCAGCTCACCAGCCTGGAACATTTCCATCATGATGTCCGATCCGCCGACAAATTCGCCCTTCACATAAAGCTGGGGGATCGTCGGCCAGTCGGAAAACGCCTTGATACCCTGGCGGATTTCCATGTCCTGAAGCACGTCCACCGTCGCATATTCGACGCCGAGGTGCTCAAGGATCGCCACGGCCTTGCTGGAAAAGCCGCATTGCGGGAACAGCGGGGTTCCCTTCATGAACAGGACGACGTCGTTACCTTCGACGATTTCGGCGATGCGTTGGTGCGATGACATGGGATCAATGATTCCTTTCGACCACTCAGGTGGGAACGGCGGTGGTCAGTTGCAAGGCATGCAGCACCCCGCCCATGCGCCCACCCAGCGCCGCATAGACGGCCTTGTGCTGCGCCACCCGCGACATGCCGACAAAAGCGGGGGATACCACATGCGCGGCGTAATGATCGCCGTCGCCGGCAAGATCGGTGATGGTCACGTCGGCGTCGGGGAAGGCTGCCTTGATCATGCCTTCGATCTCGGCAGCGGCCATCGCCATCAGACTTCGCCCATCAACTGGCGGCGCGCTTCGACAGACTTGACCTCAAGCGCGCGACGGATGGCGGCATCGTCGATGTCGACCCCTGCCGAAACCAGATCGCCCAGCAATTTGCGCACCACGTCTTCGTCGCCCGCTTCCTCGAACTCGGCCTGCACGACCGAACGGGCATAGGACTCGGTCTCAGCTGCATCGAGGCCCATCTGCTCGGCCGCCCATTGTCCCAACAACTTGTTGCGCCGCGCCTGAACACGAAAGACGGTTTCCTGATCATGCGCGAACTTGGCTTCTTCGGCGCGTTCCCGGTCATCGAACATGGTCATGGCGAGTGGTCCTGTTAAGCTGCTTTTCCCAGCGGATAGAAGCCCCATCGCGCCATCGCAAGGGGCGAATCGAAACGGCCCGCGCGAAATGCGCCAGTACTTCAGTAACCGTTGACCGGACCGTCATCATTGTCGAATGCGCGCCCCAGGCCGGTTGCCGTCGGCCGCGCATCGTCGGGCGAACCATAGGCGCCCGGACCCGCTGTGCTCCGCCCGTCTTGCGCTGAAACGGTCAGGTCGGTGACGCGGCCCGATTGATCGACATTGCAGATGAACGGGTTGCCGGTGTCAAGATTGCCCCGCACGCGATAGCCGTCACCCTGCCGCGCGGCATCCCAGATCTGGTCCAGCCCACCCCGGTCGCGCGCCCGCGCGGCACATGCCTCGACCGCATTGTCCAACCCGCGATCATGTGCGCCCGGCGTCCAGCCATAGTTGCCAGTGGCAGGCGGCACAGCATCCCAGCGCGCATCGCGGTCCTGCCAGGAAGGTCCGGAATAGGCAGACCCCGCCCAGGAAGGCTGGTCTTGCGGATAGGGTGGCGGCGCAGAGGCGGCTGTTGCCTCGTCCCGCTTGTTCTTGTTGGCGATGGAAGTGGCTATGGCCGCAATGCCACCGATCACCAGCAACCCGGCGATCACTTCGCCGGCATCGGGGCCACGGTCATGCCGTTCATGATAGGGATGGCCATTGCCCCAACCCCCGCCCCAACCGCCGGGATGGGCTTGCACGGCGATGGGGGCGCCGATCATCGCCGCAGCGGCGACAAGCCCGACCAACCACCGTCCGCCCGATCGTCCCTGTGCGTGCACTGTGTTGTCCATGATGCCGTCCTGTCGCTGACCGGATGTCCGATGCGTTAGGTCAAATCTGCACCCGTCCCGCTTTCGCGCGGCTGAATGGCGCGACGTCTGGCAGCGTCAGCGAAGGTCGAGCCCGGTCCAGTACGCCAGGAAAGCGAGAACATCAGCGCCCCCGGCAATCACTTTGTCCACCGGCTTGCCCGAGCCGTGGCCGGCATCCTGCTCCAC
The DNA here is from genome assembly GCF_020404405.1 of Novosphingobium sp. FKTRR1. Lineage (GTDB taxonomy): Bacteria > Pseudomonadota > Alphaproteobacteria > Sphingomonadales > Sphingomonadaceae > Novosphingobium. The sequence goes on from NZ_JAIZDA010000010.1 coordinate 10,561, forward strand.
CCGCAGCAAGTGCGGGCGTTCACCGACCGGCGCGGCCTGGAGCGCCGCCACGTACTTGAAGCTGTGTCCCGGCACCACGCGATCATCGGTGTCGGCGGTGGTCACCAGTATCGCCGGATAAAGCCCGGCATGGATGTTGTGATAGGGCGAATAGGCGCGCAGCACCTTCCAGTCCGCTTCGTGCGCCGGATTGCCATAGTCCTGCGTCCAGAACCGCCCTTGCGTGAAGCGGTCGAAGCGCAACATGTCCATGACCCCGACATCGGGATTGGCCGCGGCGAACAAATCTGGGCGTTGGTTGATGACTGCGCCGACCATCATTCCGCCGTTCGAGCCGCCCTGAATGGCCAGTCCGCCCTTTGGCGTAATACCTTCGCGGATCAGGAATTCGCCCGCCGCGATGAAATCGTCAAAGCTGTTCTGCTTCTTGTCGAGCCGCCCGGCATCGTACCAAGCGCGACCGAACTCCCCCCCTCCACGAATGTTCGCCAACGCAAAGGCGCCACCTGCCTCAAGCCACGCCATCCGCACCGGTGAGTAAGCCGGGGTCAGCGCCACGTCGAACCCGCCATAACCGTACAACAAAGTCGGCGCAGCCATGCCCGCGCGCGCAAGAGAGCGCTTGCGCACGATGTAGATCGGCACTTGCGTGCCATCCTTCGAAGGATACGTGCGCTGTTCGATCAGGTAGTCCTGCGGATCAAAGCCCAGCTTCGGCTGCGCGAACGGGGTCGTCTCACCAGTGCGCATGTCCATGCGGAACACGGCGGGCGGCTGGTTGAAGCTGGAGAATTGGTAGAAGCTTTCAGGATCGCCCGGTTTGCCGCCAAAGCCGCTGGCCGAACCGATCGAATTGATGGTGATCGAGCGGGCTGGACGCCCTTTCAGGTCGGTGACCACCGCCACCGCCGCGCCGTCCCGAAGGTAGGAAAGCACCAGACGATCGCCAACGATCCGCCCGCCTTCAAGCGCCTGCGTGCGTTCGGGAATGACCACCTTGATCGACGGATCGGGGCCAAGATCGACCTGCACCAGCCGATAATTGGGCGCCCCCTGATTGGTGATGAACCACAGCCGATCGCCGATGCCATCAACCAGCTTCCAGTCATCGGCCAGCTCGGCCACCAGCGGCAACACGCGCCATCCGTCGCGCCCTGCGCCTCTACGCAAGTCGATCAGGTGCACCGCCCGGCGCGGCAACGTGCTGTCCTCGGTCAGGATGACCGCCCAGCGCCCGTCCGACGTCACCGCCGCCTTGTGCGCCCAGTCGCGATGATCGGGCGTAGCGTAGACCAGTTGATCCTGCGACTGTGGCGTGCCCACGCGGTGAAACCACACCGCCTTGTCGAAAGCCGGTGCCTGCAACCCGGCGTCGTCGGCGGGTGCCGGATAACGCGAATAGAGGAAGCCCTCCTCCCCCACCCAGCCGATCAGCGTATCGTTGGCCCAGCGCAAGCGTTCGTCAAGGACGCGGCCGGAACCGACCTCGACCACGCGAATGGTGCGCCAGTCGCTGCCCGCCGCCTGCTGGGTGTAAGCGAGATAGCGCCCGCGCGGTGACGGCACCCAGCCATCGAGCGCCACCGTGCCGCCCTCTGCCCAGCTGTCGGGATCGAGCAGCATCCGCCCCGCCCCATCCAGTCCATCACGGACGTACAGCGCCGACTGGTTCTGCAAGCCTGAATTGTACAGATAGAAATAGCTGCGACCGGCCTTGCGTGGCAGACTGAACCGCTCGTAATCGAACAGCCGCCGGATGCGTGCGGACAACGCGTCACGACCCGGCAGCTGCGCAAGGTAGGCACCGCTCACCGCGTTCTGGTTCGCCACCCAGCGGGCAACTTCGTCGCTGCGGCGTACATCGCCTTCCAACCAGCGATAGGGGTCGGCAACACGTTGCCCGAACGCCTGTTCGACCACCTGCTCGCTGCGTGTGAATGGATAGGCCGGGGTCGGCAGAACCAGTCTGGACGTGGCTGAAACGGCATTGACCGCACCGGCTGCAGCAACAGGCGGCAGGACCAACCGGGGAAGGTCGGCAGACGATGCGGAAGCGGCAACCGCCGCTGCGGCGACTTCGACTTCGCCATCATCGCCACGCGCAGTAGCCCCCTGCGGCAGCAGCGCACAAACCGCCATTGCCGCCAACAGCATACGGGCGTGCGACTTGGCACGCTTCCAGATCGATCCTTCCCGCATCATCATATCGTTATCGGTTCGTCATGTAGCACAATGACGACAAGGCTTGCGAGAAATTAACATGGCAAATCATTATTTTGCGACGCACAACACCCTGCTTCGCAGGCGCACCACGTCAGTTCAGGGGCGCGGTTGCAAACCCGTCCAATGCGCCAGAAATGCTTGCACGTCAGCCGCTTCCTCGATCACTTTCGCAATCGGTTTGCCCGATCCATGGCCGGCGCGCGTCTCGATACGGATCAGGTGTGGCTTGCTGCCGATCGCCGCAGCTTGCAATGCAGCAGTGTACTTGAAGCTGTGGCCGGGTACGACACGGTCATCGGTATCGGCGGTCGTCACCAGAATGGCCGGGTAGTCCCTGCCCGAACGGACGTTGTGGTACGGCGAATAGGCCTTCAGCACCCGCCAGTCGGCCTCCTTTTCAGGATAGCCGTAGTCGTCCACCCAATAGCGCCCGGCGGTGAAGCGGTCGAAGCGCAGCATGTCCATCACGCCGACGCCGGGATTGGCGGCCGCGAACAAATCGGGCCGCTGGTTCGTGACGGCACCGATCAGCAGCCCGCCGTTGGACGCGCCCTCGATTGCCAGACCGTTGGCAGGCGTCACACCGTTGGCCTTGAGCCATTCGCCCGCCGCGATGAAATCGTCGAACACGTTCTGCTTGCGCGCGCGCCGCCCGGCATCGTGCCAGGCATCACCATATTCGCCTCCGCCGCGCAAGTTGGCCACGGCATAGGCGCCGCCGCTTTCCAGCCAAGCCATCGTCGTCGGCGAAAACCACGGGTTCAATGAAACGTTGAACCCGCCATAGCCATAGAGGATCGTCGGCACCGGGCCAGACGCGTCCTTGCGCCGCACCACGAAAAGCGGGATCTTCGTCCCGTCCTTCGACGCAAAGAACTGCTGCTCGATACGGTAGTCCGCCGGATCGAACGTCAACTTGACCGGCTGCCAGATGTTTGTGGCCGCCGTCGCGGGGTCAAGCCGCAGGATCGTGACTGGCGTGGTGAAGCTGGTGAACGACAGGAAGCCGGTTGCCTGTCCGGCATGGCCGCTAACGCCCTGCACCGAACCGAGCCCCGGCAAGGCCACACTGCCCGCCGGCTTGCCATCGAGCGTGAACAGGCGCAGGTCGCTGCGCGCATCGTGGAGATAACTTGCCACTATGCGGTCGCCGACGATGGTCGCGCTTTCCAGATTGTCGCTCGCTTGCGCCACCACGGTGGTGAACTGCGGCTTAGGCCCGGTCAGATCGACCCGTACGATCTTCTTGAGCGGGGCATCCTGACCCGACACGAACCACAGTACATCACCAAGACCGTCGATCAGATCCCATTGTGCGGTCCGATCAGGAACAAGCGCGGTAACGGGGCCGACTTTGCCGCCAGCGATCCGTGCGATGTGCACCGCGTTGACCGGATCGGTCCCTTCGTTGCTGCCGATCACCACCCAGCGGCCGTCCGAAGTCACTTGCGCGCCGTGGCCCAGCTTGGGCGCTTCGGGCGTCGCATAGACCTGCACGTCCGCGCTTTGCGGTGTACCAAGGCGATGCAGCCACACCGTCTGGTTGTAGTTCAGCGCCTGGAACGCCTCGCCCGCCTTGGGTTCGGCAAAGCGCGAATAGATCACCGCGTCGTTGCCGACCCAGTAGAGCCCCGAGAACTTCACCCACTTGATCTCGTCCGCCAACGCCGCACCATCGGCGCTGCGGACAAACTTGATCGTCCGCCAGTCAGAGCCGCCATCCTGCACACTGTAAGCCACGGTCGCGCCATCGTCCGACGGCGCCCAGGCATCCAATGCCGTCGCCCCGTCCTTGGCCCAACTGGCCGGATCGAGCAGCACACGCCCTTTGGCACCTGCGGGTGCGTCGGCATCGCCCACGAGCAATTGCGACTGGTTGAGCAAACCGCTGTTCCAACGGTAGAACACCCGATTTCCACGCTGTTCAGGCAGGCTGAAACGTTCGTAGTCGATCAGTGCCTTGAGCCGCTTCTCGAAAGCGGGCCGCTCGGGCAATTGCTTTAGGTAGGCATCGGTGAAACTGCTTTGCGCCTTCACCCAATCGGCCACTTTGCCATCGGTGCGGACGTCAGCCTCAAGCCAGCGCCAGGGATCGACCACAGTTTCACCGAACGGGTGTTCGACCACCGGTGCTTGCGGGCTGGCCGGGTAGGCGCCGAGCGCCGATGCATTGCTGGTCACCACGGGCTCCTGAGCATGAACGGGAATTGCGCAAGCAAGCGCGATGGCCAGACCGGTAAGCGAAACTTGAGTGAAGCAGCGCATGGGACAAGCCTTTTGAAGCGGAATGCCGCCGTTCTTGAAGCGCCGAAGCCCCGCTGACAAGTGCCTCAAATCCGGATGGTTCGTGTGGTAGCTGGACGCGAAACGGGCGGCACCTTGCGGCGCCGCCCGTTGCTTGTGTTCCTGACGAAACGCAGCGCCGATCAGGCGGCTTCGTATTCGTCCTCATCGGCGGTCTGCACCGGACCCGAATCCTGACCCTTGGCCGCAGTGTCGCGGTCGACCAGTTCGATCACCGCAATCGGAGCGGCGTCAGAGGCGCGGTAACCGGCCTTGACGATGCGGGTATAGCCGCCTTCACGATCGGCATAGCGCGCTGCGAGCGTTTCGAAGAGCTTCTTTTCCTGCGTTTCGTCGAGCAGACGCGCATGGGCCAGACGGCGGTTCGAAAGGCCGCCCTTCTTGGCAAGCGTGATCAGCTTTTCGACGTAGGGACGCAGTTCGCGCGCCTTGGGCAGGGTGGTGGTGATCTGCTCGTGCTTGATCAGCGCGGCCGACAGGTTGCGCAGCAGCGCAATACGGTGGGCCGAGGTACGACCCAGCTTACGCTGGCCGAGTTTATGACGCATGTTTTCATCCTTCGTTCGTAGGGGGGCCGTATCAGGTACCCCGATCCAGGCGGCAGTTGGGGTCGCCGCCTAACACCCGAAAGGGGGCGCGCCGTAGCACGCCCCCCAAAGGTTCAGCCGAGCAGCTCTTGTTCGAGCTTCTTGGCCATTTCCTCGATGTTTTCCGGCGGCCAGCCGGGGATGTCCATGCCAAGGCGCAGGCCCATGGACGAAAGGACTTCCTTGATCTCGTTGAGCGACTTGCGGCCGAAGTTCGGCGTGCGCAGCATCTCGGCTTCGGTCTTCTGGACCAGATCGCCGATGTAGATGATGTTGTCGTTCTTGAGGCAGTTGGCCGAACGCACCGACAGCTCCAACTCGTCGACCTTCTTGAGCAGGTAACGGTTGAGTTGGTTGGCGTCGCTCTCTTCCGGCGCATGGGTGGCAACGCCGCCCGCAGCAACCGCAACATGCCCGGTCGGCAACTGGTCGTCGAAGTGGACGAACAGGCTCAGCTGGTCCTGCAGGATACGTGCGGCATAGGCCACCGCGTCCTCGGGAGTCACCGTACCGTCGGTCTCGACGGTCAGGTTGAGCTTGTCGTAGTCCAGTTCCTGACCGATGCGAGCATTGTCGATCTTGTAGGAAACCTGGCGCACCGGCGAGTAGAGCGAGTCGATCGGGATGAGGCCGATAGGCGCGTCAATCGGACGGTTGGCCACGGCGGGGACATAGCCCTTGCCGGTGTCGGCGGTCAGTTCCATGTTGAAGGTCGCGCCTTCATCAAGGTGACAGATCACCAGATCCTTGTTCATGACCTCGATGTCGCCGGTCACGGCGATATCGCCGGCCTTGACTTCGCCCGGACCCGTTGCCGAAAGCTGGAGGCGCTTGGGGCCTTCGCCCTGCATGCGCAGCGCGATCTGCTTGACGTTGAGCACGATGTCGGTGACGTCTTCACGCACACCGGCCAGCGACGAGAATTCGTGCAGCACGTTTTCGATCTTGATCGAAGTCACCGCCGCACCTTGCAGCGAAGACAGCAGCACGCGACGAAGCGCGTTACCCAGAGTCAGACCGAAGCCACGCTCAAGCGGCTCGGCAACAAAAGTCGCCCGCCGCTTGGGGTCGGTGCCGGGCTTGATCTCGAGGGTGTTGGGCTTCTTCAGTTCCTGCCAGTTCTTGATGTTGACAGTCATGGAATTCCCCTGGGGTTAGAATCGGGTGCCGGTCGCCGGCAAGAGGGTCGCCGCGACCGGTCGAGTCTTGGGCGAACCGGAGCGGTGGTACCGCCGCCCCGGACGCCGTAAGGCAGGTTAGACGCGGCGACGCTTCGAAGGCCGCACACCGTTGTGCGGGATCGGCGTGACGTCGCGAATGGCAGTGATGGTGAAGCCCACCGCCTGCAGCGCACGAAGCGCGCTTTCACGGCCCGAACCCGGGCCCTTCACTTCGACTTCCAGCGTGCGCACGCCGTGTTCGGCAGCCTTCTTGCCGGCGTCGTCAGCGGCAACCTGCGCCGCATAAGGCGTCGACTTGCGGCTGCCCTTGAAGCCCATCATGCCGGCCGACGACCACGAAATGGCGTTGCCCTGTGCATCGGTGATGGTGATCATGGTGTTATTGAAGCTGGCATTGACGTGCGCGACACCACTAGTGATGTTCTTGCGCTCCCGCCGCTTGATACGCTGAGGTTCGCGTGCCATTGTCTTGAAATCCTGTCGAGAAACCGTTGGAAGATCTGCGTGTTACGCGCGATCTTACTTCTTCTTGCCGGCGATCGGCTTGGCCTTGCCCTTGCGCGTACGCGCATTGGTGTGGGTCCGCTGACCACGCACCGGCAGGCCCTTGCGGTGACGCAGGCCGCGGTAGCAGGCCAGGTCCATCAGGCGCTTGATGTTCATCGCGGTTTCGCGACGCAGGTCGCCCTCCACGGTATGATCGGCGTCAATCGCTTCACGGATCTGCAGGACTTCGGCGTCCGAAAGATCCTGAACGCGGCGGCTCTGGTCGATGCCGAGCTTTTCCGCGATCTGCTTGGCCTTGAACGGGCCGATACCGTGAATGTAGGTAAGCGCGATGATCACGCGCTTGTTGGTGGGGATGTTGACCCCGGCAATACGAGCCACTTGCTTCTCCGTTCAGCTCCACAGGATCAGGCACAACGGCCAAACCCTATCTCATAGCGAGACACACGAACGCCAAAAAAGGTCAGCAATCACCCAGTGCAACAGGTTGCGCCGGTATGCCGTATCCCTTTCGGTTTCGTGTGAAAGGCGCGCATAGGTCGATTCGCAAATGGCGTCAACCGAAAAGCAATACTGAAATGGAGCCGTTCCCCTATCGAAGGGTCGGCTCATACAGGGCGCGGATCTTCCATACACCATTGTGGAGCTATCGTCAAAGCTGCCAAGGCGCTTGCTCGTCCGCCTTTTTCCCCGCGTCGCTTGCCGCGAACGCTTCGGCTGCTAGGTCTGCAACTGCGCAGGGTCTGGCGGGGGAGACGGGGCAATGACGGGGTTTACATACCAGCAAGAGCGCGCGCTTGTCCGCAAGATCGCCTGGCGGACCCTGCCCCTGATCCTCCTGAGCTATTTCGTGGCGTTTGTCGATCGCGCCAACATTAGCTTCGCCGCAGCCAGCATGAACGCCGAACTGGGGTTCAGCGAAACCGTCTACGGCATCGGCGCCTCCGTCTTTTTTCTGGGCTACGCGCTGCTTGAAGTGCCCTCGAACCTGATGCTGTCACGGTTTGGCGCGCGGCGTTGGCTGGCCCGGATCATGCTGTCATGGGGGGTCATTTCCGCAGCGACAGCCTTCATCCACACGCCCGGGCAATTCTATCTGATGCGCTTTGCGTTGGGCGTTGCAGAGGCCGGGTTCTATCCGGGCGTGGTGCTCTACGTCTCAACCTGGTTTCCGGGCGAGCATCGGGCATGGGCGGTCAGTCGTTTCTACATCGCGCTGCCACTGGCTTTCGTGGCGATGGGCGCGTTGGCCGCGCCGCTGCTGGCGCTGCACGGATGGCTTGGCCTGCACGGCTGGCAATGGTTGCTGGTGGCTGAGGGCGTGCCGTCGATCCTGCTGGCGCTGATTCTGCTTGCCGCCCTGCCAGAGCGGCCTGACACTGTACGCTGGCTGGATGATCGCGAGCGAGACTGGCTGGAGCAACGTCTGGCGCTGGAGACCGCACCGGGCGACGAAACCCCTCAGACCCTTGCCCGCGCGCTGTTCAACCCGTTCGTGCTCGCGCTCGGGCTGGCCAATGGCCTCAACTTCATGGCGATCAATTCGATCACTTTTGCCGGTCCGAAATTGCTGGCGCACGCCACCGGATTGGGTGTTGCCGAAGTGGGCCGGGTCGTCTCCGCTGGAGGCATCGCCATTGCGATCGGCCTGCTGGGGGTCGGCTTGCTGGCCGGGCGCACCGTTTCGCGGACGCTGTTGGCCTATGCCTGTCTGGTGCTGGCGAGTGCGGTGGCGCTGGCTGTCTTGCGAACCGGCGGCTCGCCTGCCACCGCGGTCGGCGGCTACATCGCGTTCAACGCGGCGGCGCAGACCGCCGGGATGTTGCCGCTGGCCGTGGTCAGCCGGTTGGTCCCGCTGGCAGACCGCCCAGCCGCGCTCGCCATGGCCAACACCATCAGCCAGGGCGGGTCGTTCTTTGGACCGATGCTGTGGGGCTATGCCGCCGACGCGACGGGCGGCTACGGATTGGGACTCATCCTGTTGCTGCCGATGGCGCTGGGGTCGGCATCGGTCGCGCTGCTCGCGCGCCGCGCGGTCCTCAAGCGTGCCTGATGCCGCGCCGAAGGCCCCCTGCCCAATCATTACCGTGCACGGGCTGACGGTTAGGCATAATTCCAGAGCCACGTCTTAGGCAGATCCTTGGCATGACCGCCTAGCTTCCGAGGCAGACTTGCGGAAAGTACGCTTGCGCCCGGTGGACCGGTGCCGGTGCTTTGCGCGGTCGCCGCAGGAGAATATGCCGGTGCTTGCCAACAAGACCAAGTCGATCGCGCAACGTTTCCGCTTTGCCATGGGCACCGTCGCGACGATCACTTTCGCCCAAATTCTGCTGGCGATCTTCCTCCAGTACGAATTGTACGAGGTATCCCGACAGCAAGGCGTGATGGCCAACGTTCAGCGCGACCAGTCCTACGCCGACATGAAGCACGACGGTTCGGAAAGCGACCTGTTCCGCGTGATCGCTGCCGCGCAGCGTCACGATGCCGGTGCTGTGCAAAAGGAGATGGCCAACCTCAAGGATGACGCGCAGGCGATCGACACATCCTACGCCAGAGTGTTCGGACAGACTTATGACGCCAAACTTCAAGCAGCCGTCGATATCGTTCGGCCGGTCAAGGAAGCCTATATCGTCGCGCTGAACGATGCTGCCCGGCAGGCCACCGAGCATCCCGAAACCACCACCAGCGCGCCCAAGGCATTCACCGAAACCTTCGATCATTTTGCCGACGTGCAGGACAATCTTGTCGCCGCAATCAAGGCATCGGCTGACGATCTTGCAGCCGATGCCCAAATGCTGCTGATTATCAGCGCAGTCGTTACCCTGATTGCGATCGGTTCGGTCGGCGCGGCACTCGTCTGGGCGGTGCGCAGCATGGAGCGCACGGTCGTCCATCCGATCGAGGATTTGACCGGCACGCTGAGCGCCATGGCCAATGGCGACTATGACCGGCCAATTCACGGCGACCCGCAAGGTGACGAAGTGCAGCAGATTTATTGCACTGCCGCTGTATTCCGCGAAACCGCACTGGCCAAGCGCGCCGATGATGCCGCGCAGGCCGCCGTTGTTGCCGCACTGGCCAAGGCTCTGGACGAACTGGCGTCACAAAATCTCGAATACAGGATCGAGGACGAGTTCCCCCCGCGCTACGAACAGTTGCGCGACAATTTCAACCAGACGCTTGCCGCCTTGGCCCGCGCGATCGGATCGGTGCGCATCAGTGCCAGCAGCCTGACACAGACGATCAACGAGATTCGCAGCGCTTCGGATGATCTGGCCAACCGCAACGCGCAGCAAGCCGCGACGCTTGAGGAAACAACGGCGGCGATGAAACAGGTCACCGCAGGCGTGCAGGAAACGGCACGCGGCGCCGCCGACGTGCGTCGTCAGGTCACCGATACCCACGACGAGGCGACCAAGGGTGGCAGCGTCGTATCACGCGCGGTTCAGGCGATGGCGGCGATCGAGAGTTCCGCCAACGAAATCAGCCAGATCATCGGCGTAATCGATGGCATTGCGTTCCAGACCAACCTGTTGGCGCTGAACGCGGGGGTCGAAGCAGCCCGTGCGGGGGAAGCCGGCAAAGGGTTCGCCGTCGTCGCCACCGAAGTGCGCGCGCTGGCGCAACGCTCGGCCGATGCAGCCAAGGATATCAAAGCATTGATTTCGGCCTCTGCCGAGCAGGTGTCACAAGGCGTCGCGCTGGTGCATCAAACCGGCGATGTGCTTGGCACGATTTTGGGCCGCGTCGGTGACATCAACCAGGTCATCACCGAAATCGCGACCAGCGCCGACATGCAGGCCGAGACACTCGGGCAGGTCAACTCGTCGGTTGGCGAGATCGATCGCGTTACCCAGCAGAATGCCGCGATGGTTGAACAGACCACCGCTGCGACCCGCGAACTGGCGAACGAGGCCACGCAACTGTCAAGACTGGTCAGCGCCTTCCGCACACGCGATAAGGCCAGTCGTCCTGTCGCTGGCGGAAGCGGGATGCGCAGGCATTCGCTGGGCACCAGCAGCGTGGCCGCAGCCTCGCCAATCAAGGCTTCCAGTGCACCCGACAGGCTGCCCACGCCTGAAGTCGAAGCGCCTGTTGCCCGCAAGGCGCCGCCGCCGGTATCCGGAAATCTTGCACTTTCGCCTAGCGGTGGCGACGACTGGAGCGAGTTCTAAGCCCAAGCTTTTGCCCGCTCAGGGCGGACCGCCGAGCGCCGCGTCGAACGCCGCATTGGCGTCCTCACGCTCCTTGTCCTCAACGTTCTTGCGGTTGGGCAATGGCTTCTTTGCAGGCTTGGCGCCGGACTTTGCCCCCTGCTTGGCGATCTGCTTGGCGATCGACTGGGGCGACTTGGGTGTGGCTGGCACGGCTGCCGGTGCTTCGCTATCCGCATCGATGTCGGGGTTTGGTGCTGCGACCGGCCTCGCCACGACAGGCTTGGAGGCGATGGCCGCAGAGCCCGACTTTGCCTTCGTCGCGGCTGTGGCCCCCGCTCCCTTGCGCAACGATGGAGCCTTGGGCGGAGGCGGCGCTTGTGCGGCAACAGGCTCGGCCACGACCTGCTGCAACACAGCATCATCGTTGGCTCCCGAAGCCTCGGTTGGAGCAGGCTTCGCAACTTTCGCCGCGGCCTGACGCGTTCGGCTCTTGGCGTTCCTGGTCGCCGCGACCGTTTTTGCCGACCCTTGCGGCTTTGTCACGCTATCATCGGGTGCGGCAACGCGCAGTACTTCGCTCGGAGCTGCGGGTCCGACCGGCGCAGGCTGTTCTGCCACTGCCGCCCGACTTGGCCCTGTGGCACGCGGTAGGCTCCACACCCGCCCGGAGCGAGGAGCAAGGCCGGGCGCACCGCGTGTCTCTTCGATCGGTAGCGGATTGCTTGCAGATTGCGACGCCGCCTTGCGCCCACTCGCGCGCGGCTCGGCCGATTGGTCGGCAGTCCCCTTGCCCGCTTCTTCCGCAGAAGCCGCAGCGGCCACCGCCGTCACCGCTTCCGGAGCGCGTACCACTGGCTCACCCGCCTCCAGCACCGCAGGCCCCAGCACTTTGGCAAGGCTTGCCATCTGTTCGGCCATCACGCGGTCGACGGAAACGGCCATGGCCGGCGCTTCATAGCGCATGAAACCGCCCACGACATATTCCCACAGGATGCGCGATCCCTTTTCGGTGGGTTTGATCGTGATTGTCAGCGTGGCGTTGACCGCCTCGCTTTGCAACGGCCCCAGCGCACCCGACATCCGCAGTCCGCGGCCAGCTTCGGCATAGAGCACGCGCATGTGCACAACCCCGCCCACGGAACCCCCGCGCGGCGAATCAGCCTTGGCGGGCAGCTTCTCGCAAAAGCAGCCGCCGGGCACGGGATCGATGCTGAGGTTCTTGGCCGAACCGGAAAAAGTGTGTTCGTCCGACCACCAGCCCGCCGGCGCGATCAGCGCGCGCCAGGCATCCGCTGGAGAAGCCGTCACTTCGACGGCATTGCGCGAGACAAAGCCGTTGTCGGCGCTTGCCACCACGTCGGCCTGCGCCGAACCGGCCACCGCGAACGAACCACCGGCCAGCAGGATGGCAAATGCACGAGCACCCGCAACACCAAGGTTCCGCGCGCGCATGATCAACCTCCTACAAACGATGGGCATACGAGCCCTGCCGACACGATGCCGGCAGGAACCGCGTGCTCTTACGCGAGAATGCCCTCGATTGCAGCAGTTACGTCGTCCATATCGGCCATGCCGTCCACCCTTGAGACGATCCCGCGTGGTTCGTAGATCGGCAGGATCGGCGCCGTCTTGGCACGGTATTCGGCCATGCGCGTGCGCACGGTTTCGGCGTTGTCGTCGGGACGACGCTTGAACTCGTGACCACCGCACTTGTCACAGGTGCCTTCGACGGCGGGCTTCTCGAACACGTCGTGATAGCCCTTGCCGCAGGTGGCGCAGGTGTAACGGCCGGTGATCCGCTCGACCAGTGCGTCCTCGTTCACGTCCAGCTCGATCACATGGTCAAGCTGACGCCCCCGCGCGGAGAGGATCGAATCAAGCGATTCGGCCTGCGCGGCGGTCCGGGGGTAGCCATCGAAAATCGCACCCTGCGTGGGCGGCAGCGCGTCGAGTTCCTCACCGATCAGCGCCGAGACGATCTCGTCAGAAACAAGCTGCCCTGCATCCATCACCGCCTTGGCCTGCACCCCGACAGGCGTTCCGGCCTTCACCGCGGCGCGTAGCATGTCGCCCGTCGACAACTGCTTGAAGCCGTGCTTTTCGACCAGTCGTTGTGCCTGCGTGCCCTTGCCAGCGCCGGGCGGTCCCAACAGGATGATATTCACTCTGGCATTCCCCCTTGTATTATGCGCTTGTTCAGCGGCCTTGAGCGGCCGTCAGCGCAAGCGACCCTTCAGCTTTGCCTTCTTGATCAGGTCGCCATACTGGTGCGCCAGCAGGTGCGACTGGATCTGGGTTATCGTGTCGACCGTGACATTGACCACGATCAGCAGGCTGGTGCCACCAAAGAACACCGTGCCCATACCCGTTTGGCTCATGATCCACTCGGGCACAACACAGACTATGGTAATATAGGCAGCGCCCAGAACCGTGATCCGCGTCAGCACGTAATCGAGATAAGTCGCGGTATTCTTGCCCGGCCGGATGCCCGGGATGAAGCCACCATTCTTCTTGAGATTGTCGGCGGTCTCTTCCGGATTGAACACCACTGCGGTGTAGAAAAAGCTGAAGAAGATGATGCCTGCCGCGTAAAGGAACATATACAGCGGCTTGCCGTGCCCAAGGTACTGGTTGAGCGAGATGATGATCTGCCCGGTCGTGGTGTCGGGTGAGACCGACTTGCCCGCGAACTGGGTAATCGTCAGCGGCAGCAGCAGCAGCGAGCTGGCAAAGATCGGCGGAATGACGCCCGCCGTGTTCAGCTTGAGCGGCAAGTGGCTGCGATCGGCCGCCATCATCCCGCGCTGTGTCGCGCGCTTGGGATACTGGATCAGCAATCGCCGCGTCGCCCGCTCGAAGAAGCAGATGAACACCACCACGCCAACGATCAGCAGCAGAACGCCGGCAATCACGAACGGGCTCAGCGCGCCGGTACGGCCCTGTTCGAACAGGTTGCCGATGAACTTGGGCATCTGCGCCACGATACCGGCCATGATGATCAGCGAAACACCGTTGCCGATGCCGCGGCTGGTGATCTGCTCACCCAGCCACAACAGGAACATGGTGCCACCGATCAGGCTGATCACCGCGCCAACCTTGAACAGCAGGCCGGGATTGACCACCGCCTGCAGCCCGGCGCTGGCGCCATAGCTCTCAAGCCCGGTGGCCAGGAACCAGCCCTGCATCGCGGTCAGGAACACCGCGCCATAGCGGGTGTACTGGTTCATCTTCTTGCGACCGCTTTCGCCTTCCTTTTTCAGCGCGGCAAGCGCCGGATGGAGCGAGGCGGCAAGCTGCACCACGATCGAGGCGGTGATGTAAGGCATCACGCCAAGCGCGATCAGGCTCATCCGCTGCAGCGAACCACCGGAAAACGTGTTGAAGATGTCGAGAATGCCGCCCTGGGTCTGCTTGTACAGCGACTCGAGGATCAGCGGGTTGACGCCCGGCAACGGCACGAAGCTGAGGAACCGGAACACGATGAGCGCACCCACGGTGAACCAGATCCGGTTCTTGAGCTCGGTGGCCTTCGAGAAGTTGGCCAGACTGAGGTTGCTGGCGATGTTATCGGCGCGTGATGCCATTGTCGGGTTCAAAGCCTTGCTGGGGCGCGCGGAACCCGAAAGCTCCTCACGCCGCTCCCTTCATAGGGCTGCCCATATAGTGCGGGCGCGGGGATGCAAGAACCCCGCGCCCGTCACATACGCAAAAAAGTGTTTCAGGCCGCAGCCGGAACCTTGGGCGCGATCACTTCGACGGTGCCGCCGAGCGCTTCGACAGCCGCCACGGCGCCCTTCGAGGCACCGGCAACCTTGAAGGTCAACTTGGTGGTCAGTTCACCCTTGGCCAGCAGACGCACGCCGTCCTTGCCGCCACGGGCAAGCCCCGCAGCCTGCAGCGCAGCATGATCGATCACGGCATCGACGTCGATCTTGCCGTTGTCGATCGCCTTCTGGATCAGGCCCAGGTTGGCTTCGGCAAAATCCTTCGAGAAGATGTTGTTGAAGCCGCGCTTCGGGATACGCATGTGCAGCGGCATCTGGCCGCCTTCGAAGCCGTTGACGCTGACGCCCGAACGCGCCTTGGCACCCTTCTGGCCGCGGCCAGCAGTCTTGCCCTTGCCCGAGCCGATGCCCCGGCCCACGCGCATACGGCCCTTGCGGGCGCCATTGTTGTCGGAAAGTTCGTTGAGCTTGGTCATGTGTGCACTCGCTTTCGCTTTGAGTCGCGCTAATGGAAGCGCGGCCCATAGGCGAAGCGGCAAGCAATGTCACGCCCCGGACTTGCTGCTCATCACTCACGCGCCAAATTGCGTAGTTTCCGAGCCTCCGCTGCGCTTGACCCGGCCTGATAGGTACCGTCCCCTCACAACAAGGACGGCCCTCCCATGAGCAAGTACACCTTCGTCGGCAGCGGCATAGCCTCGCTCGCCGGTGCCGCGATTCTCATCCGCGATGCAGCCGTCGCTGGCAAGGACATCGTGATCCTTGAAGAAAGTCTGCAGACCGGCGGCGCGTTCGATGCCCACGGCGATGCGCAAGCCGGCTATTTCATGAGCGGCAGCCGCATGTTCGAGGCAAAGTACTTGTGCACGTTCGACTTGCTCGATTCGATCCCGTCGATCACCGATCCGTCAATCTCGGTCACCGAGGAGACCAACCGCGCTGTTGCCAAATTGCCGTGGGACAACAAGGTCAGGCTCGTGAATCGCGATGGCAGCGTGCCCGATGCGCACACGCTGGGTTTTACCGAACATGACCGGGTCGATCTGGTCAAATTGATCGGCGAGCCCGAGAGTCTGCTCGACGACAAGCGGATCACCGACTGCTTCCAGCCCCACTTCTTCGAAACCAACTTCTGGATGGAATGGTGCACGCTGTTTGCGTTCGAGCCGTGGCACAGCGCAATCGAGTTCCGTCGCTATCTGCGCCGGTTCGTCCACCACTTCTCGACCATCGACGTTCAGCACGACATCTATCGCACGATCTACAACCAGTATGACAGCATCATCATGCCGCTGATCGCCTGGCTCAAGGATCGCGGTGTGCAGGTCCACCACGGCGTCCGGGTCGAAGACATGGCCTTCGCTTCGGGCAGCGACGCCATCACGGTCACCAGCATCGCGACACTGGGCGCCGACGGCCCGGCCACGATCGCGGTCGCACCCGATGATCTGGTGTTCGTCACCAACGGCTCGATGACTGCCGACAAGGCGTTCGGTTCGATGACCGTGGCCCCCGGACTTGATGGATCAAACCACGCTGGCGCTTGGAACTTGTGGGAGAAACTTGCGGAGGGACGCCCGGCATTCGGAAATCCTGCGGCATTCAACGGCAACATCGCCGAAAGTTCTTGGATATCCTTCACCGTCACGGTCAGCGACCCACTGTTCCTGCAACTGATGGAGCGGTTCAGTGGCAGCGCTGCGGGGACCGGCGGACTGATCACGTTCAAGCAGTCAAGCTGGCTGCTGACACTCTCGATCTTCCATCAGCCGTTCTTCCCCGACCAACCAGAAGGCGTAGCGGTGTGGTGGGGTTATGGACTGTTCCATGATCGCCCCGGCGATTACGTGAACAAGCCGCTGATCGAATGCAACGGAACCGAAATCCTGACCGAAGTGCTCGGCCACCTGCACTTCAGCGCTCCGGATCAGGCGGCGGCGCTGGCGGCATCGAACTGTATTCCTTGCGCCATGCCCTATATCACCAGCCAGTTCATGGTCCGCAAGCAAGGCGATCGCCCGCTGGTCGTGCCGGCCGGATCGACCAATCTGGCATTCCTCGGCCAATTTGCCGAACAGCCGGACGATGTCGTGTTCACGGTCGAATACTCAATCCGTTCGGCAATGACGGCGGTCTATACCCTGCTCAAGCTGAACAAGACCCCTCCCCCGGTCTATAAGGGCCTGTACAGCCCACAGGTCATCGTCGACGCGATCCGGACGCTGCATCGGTAAGATCGACGTTCAGTGATATTCCCTGCGCCAAACGAAAAACCCCCGGCATCGCTGCCGGGGGTTTTCGTTTGAGTCCGCAAGGGAAGCAGTGATCAGGCGACCACTTCGACCATGTGCGGCAGCTTGGCAATCGCACCGCGCACTTCGGCGGTGTCTTCCACCTCGACGATGCGGTTCATCTTGCCCAGACCCAGACCGATCAGAATCTTCTTCTGATGTTCCGGGCGACGGATCGGCGAACCGATCTGCTTGATCTTGATCGTTGCCATGTCGCTTACTCCACGATGGCCGCGGCTTCGGCTTCCGCCTCAACCACGGTAGCGCCGCCGCGACCGAGCAGGTCGGCAACCTTCTTGCCACGACGCTGGGCAACCGACTTCGGCGAAGTCTGGTCGGTCAGCGCGTCGAAGGTGGCGCGGATCATGTTGTAGGGGTTCGAGCTGCCGACCGACTTGGTCACGACGTCATGAACACCCAGGCTTTCAAAGACGGCGCGCATCGGGCCACCGGCGATGATGCCGGTACCGGCCGGAGCCGAACGCACGTTGACCTTGCCCGCGCCGAAACGGCCCTTGCCGTCATGGTGCAGGGTGCGGCCTTCCTTAAGCGGCACGCGGACCATGGTCTTCTTTGCAGAAGCCGTAGCCTTGGTGATCGCTTCGGGCACTTCGCGAGCCTTGCCGTGGCCGAAGCCGACGCGACCCTTGCCGTCACCGACAACGACCAGCGCCGCAAAGCCGAAGCGCTTGCCGCCCTTCACGGTCTTGCTGACGCGGTTGATGTGGACGAGCTTTTCAATCAGCTCCTCACCACCATCCTCGTCGTTGTTGCCACGACCGCGACGGTCGTCACGACGGCCACCACGGTTGCCGCCACGATCACGATCGCCGCCGCCACGGTTGCCACCGCCACGGTTGCCGCGACCACGGCCTTGGCCTTCGCGCTGCTCGCCGCCGGTGGCTTCCACCGCGGCGACTACGCCTTCCACGTTGGTTTCGTCAGCCATTTAGAACTCCAGGCCGCCTTCGCGGGCAGCGTCAGCCAGCGCCTTGACGCGGCCATGGAACAGGAAGCCGCCGCGATCGAACACGACGGTGGTGATGCCGGCAGCCTTGGCCTTCTCGGCAATTTCCTTGCCGACCTGAACCGCAGCATCGACGTTGGCGCCAATGGACTTCTGGCCCTTTACCAGCGTCGAAGCGGCGGCCAGCGTGTGGCCTCCGGCATCGTCGATGATCTGGGCATAGATGTGGCGACCCGAGCGGTGAACCGACAGACGGGGACGACCACCCGAGCGCGCCTTGAGCGCAGTGCGGACGCGGCGACGGCGGCGTTCGAAGAGGGACAGCTTGGCCATTACTTCTTCTTCCCTTCCTTCCGGAAGATGAACTCGCCGCGGTACTTGATGCCCTTGCCCTTGTAGGGTTCGGGCTTGCGCCAGCGACGGATCTCGGCCGCTACCTGGCCGACCTTCTGCTTGTCGATACCGGAAATGTGAACGGTGGTGTTGTCAGGCGTCTTGATCTCGATGCCAGCAGGCACCGGGAAGTCGACGTCATGGCTGTAACCGAGCTGCAGCTTCAGGTTGGTGCCCTGAGCGTTCGCACGGTAACCCACACCGGTGATTTCGAGGGTCTTGGTATAGCCCTCGGTCACGCCGGTGATCAGGTTCGACACCAGGGTACGCTGCATGCCCCAGAAGGCACGCGCCGCCTTGGTGGCGTTCGCCGGCTTCACCACGATGGTGTCGCCCTCGACGGTGTAGCTGATTTCCTCGCGCAGACCGAGCGTGAGGGAGCCCTTGGGGCCCTTCACGGTCAGAATGCCGTTCGCGATATCCGCGGTGACGCCACTGGGGATCGCCACCGGCTTCTTGCCGATGCGGCTCATCAGAACACCTCCGCGAGCACTTCGCCACCGACGTTCGCAGCGCGTGCTTCGGCATCCGAGAGCACGCCCTTGGGCGTCGAGACGATCGAGATGCCAAGCCCGTTACGCACCACCGGAAGTTCCTTGGAACCCGAATAGACGCGGCGGCCCGGCTTGGAAACGCGGGCTACGTGCTTGATCGCGGGCTGGCCTTCGAAATACTTGAGTTCGATGCGCAGCAGCGGATGAATGCCCGTGGTGTCCTCGGAAAAGCCACGGATGTAGCCTTCACGCTGGAGCACTTCGAGAACGTGTGAACGCAGCTTGGAAGCGGGCGAAAGGACGGTGTCCTTCTTTGCCTGCTGCCCGTTGCGGATGCGGGTGAGCATGTCACCCAGCGGATCGGTCAATGCCATCGCCTATAATCCTCCAGGCCCTTACCAGCTCGACTTCGTCACGCCGGGCACGAGCCCCTTGTTGGCGAGATCGCGCAGCTCGATGCGGCACAGACCGAACTTGCGGTAGTACCCACGCGGGCGGCCGGTGGTGTTGCAACGGTTGCGAACGCGGGTCGGGTTCGCATTGCGGGGCAGTTCTGCCATCTTCAGGCGCGCGATGAGGCGCTCGGTTTCGTCGAGCGATTCATCAGCGGCCGTGGCCTTGAGCGCGGCAAACTTCGCGGCGTACTTCACCACGAGCTTCTTGCGGCGCTCGTTCTTGTTGATCGAACTCAGTTTCGCCATGGACTTAAGCTCTTTCTTCTATCCTGGACTCAGGCAGCCTGCTTCTGCTCGGCGTCCTGCGGGAAGGGGAAACCGAACAGGCGCAGCAGCTCGCGCGCCTCGTCGTCGGTCTTGGCGGAGGTGGTCACGATGATGTCGAGCCCGCGCACCTTGTCGATCTGGTCGTAGCTGATCTCCGGAAAGATGATCTGCTCCTTCAGGCCGACGGCATAGTTGCCACGGCCGTCGAACGACTTGGGGTTGAGGCCACGAAAGTCGCGGATGCGGGGCATCGCGATCGTGATCAGACGATCCAGAAATTCATACATGCGTTCGCGGCGCAAGGTGACCTTGCAACCGATGGGCATGCCTTCACGCAGCTTGAACTGCGCGATCGACTTCTTCGCCTTGGTGATCACCGGCTTCTGGCCAGCAATCAGTTCCATTTCGGCGGCAGCGGTCGTGACCTTCTTCTTGTCCTGGCTCGCTTCGCCCACGCCCATGTTGAGCGTGATTTTTTCGATCCGGGGGATCTCAAGCGCGTTCTTGTAGCCGAACTTTTCCTGCATCGCCTTGGCGATGTCGGCTTCGTACTTGGCCTTGAGGCGCGGAGTGTACTTGTCAGCCATCGATCGTTTCCCCCGACTTGACGGCCACACGGACCTTCTTGCCGTCGCGGACTTCGAAACGGACGCGGGTTGCCTTGCCATCAGCGCCGGCAAACGCGACCTTCGAGATGTGCAGCGGAGCCTCGAAGCGGTCGAGACCGCCCTGGGGGTTCTGCTGGCTGGGCTTGCGGTGACGGGTCGCGATGTTCACGCCCTGCACGACAACCTTCTCCACCTTGGGGAGAACGGAAACGACAGTGCCGGTGCGGCCCTTGTCCTTGCCCGAAAGGACGATCACGTTGTCGCCCTTCTTGATCTTAGCGGAAGCCATTACAGCACCTCCGGCGCAAGGCTGATGATCTTCATGAAGCCCTTGCCGCGCAGTTCGCGCACCACGGGGCCGAAGATACGCGTGCCGATGGGCTCTTCGTTCTTGCCGACGAGCACAGCAGCATTGCTGTCGAAGCGGATCACGCTGCCATCAGCGCGACGTACATCCTTGCGGGTACGCACGATGACGGCGCGGTGAACGTCGCCCTTCTTGACGCGAGCACGCGGCTGCGCTTCCTTCACCGACACCACGATGATGTCGCCGACGCCGGCAAAACGACGCTTCGAGCCACCCAGCACCTTGATGCACTGGACGCGCTTGGCGCCGCTGTTGTCCGCCACGTCGAGATTGGATTGCATCTGGATCATTGATCCGGTTCCTTCTCACTGGCTTGCCGGAACCAGTCCGGCAGTTCCAAAACTTGTCGATCTCGCTGGATCAGAGGCCCGCAGGCCTCCGCACCAATCAGACGTCCGCTTCGACCGCCGCCGTCTTACCGGCGAGCACGCGATCCACCACTTCCCACGTCTTGAGCTTCGAGTGGGGCGCGCTTTCCTGAATGCGCACCGTCTCGCCGGTCTTGTAGGTATTGGCTTCGTCGTGCGCGTGATACTTCTTCGAGCGACGGATGATCTTCCCGTACATCGGGTGCTTCACCTTACGCTCGACCTTCACGACCACGGTCTTGTCAGTCTTGTCGGAGACCACGGTCCCGATCAGAATTCGCTTGGGCATGGTGCTCTCCTTACGCCTTGGCAGTCCGGGAACGCTCGGTCTGCAGCGTCTTGATGCGAGCGATGTCGCGGCGCACTTCCTGGATGCGCGCCGGACGTTCCAGTTGGTTTGTAGCCGCCTGGAAACGCAGGTTAAATTGTTCGCGCTTCAGTTCAGCGAGATCAGCAGAGAGCTGGTCGTCGCTCTTGACGCGAAGGTCTTCGAACTTGGCCATCGTGTCTCTCCTCAATCTTCGCTGACAAGGTGCGAGGTGTCGCCGAGGCGCGCCACGACCTTCGTCTTGATCGGAAGCTTCATCGCCGCACGGCTGAAAGCTTCAGCGGCGAGCGGACCGGGAACGCCGTCCAGTTCGAACAGGATCTTGCCCGGCTTGACGCGAGCAGCCCAGTATTCGACCGAACCCTTGCCCTTGCCCTGACGGACTTCGGCAGGCTTCTTGGTCACCGGCAGATCCGGGAAAATCCGGATCCACAGACGGCCCTGACGGCGGATGTGACGCGTGATCGCGCGGCGGGCCGCTTCGATCTGACGAGCCGTAACGCGCTCCGGTTCCATGGCCTTGAGGCCATAGGTGCCGAAGTTGAGGTCCGTGCCGCCCTTGGCGTTACCATGAAGGCGGCCCTTGAACGACTTGCGGAACTTGGTCTTTTTCGGTTGCAGCATGGCTTAGTTCCTGCGGTCATCGCGCGCGGGGCGCACGCCCGAGGTCTGCGCCTCAAGCATGAGCCGATCCTGCGCGAGCGGGTCATGACCGAGGATCTCACCCTTGAAGATCCAGGTCTTGATGCCGATCACACCGTATGCGGTGTGCGCTTCAGCTTCGGCGTAGTCGATGTTGGCGCGCAGCGTGTGCAGGGGCACACGGCCTTCGCGATACCATTCGACGCGGGCGATTTCTGCACCACCGAGACGGCCGCCGCAGGTGATCTTGATGCCTTCGGCACCAAGACGCAGCGCCGACTGAACGGCACGCTTCATCGCGCGGCGGAAGGCAACACGGCGGACCAGCTGGTCGGCGATGCCCTGGGCGACAAGCTTCGAATCGATTTCCGGCTTGCGGATTTCGACGATGTTCAGCTTGACGTCGCTGCCGGTGAGCGTGGCAAGCTTGCTGCGGAGCTTTTCGATGTCCGCACCCTTCTTGCCGATGATCACACCGGGACGGGCCGCATAGATCGAGATGCGGCACAGCTTGGCCGGACGCTCGATCACCACCTTCGAGATCGCTGCCTGCGGCAGGTTCTCGATGATGTACTTGCGGATCGTCAGATCCTCGCGCAGCAGCTTTTCATAGCTGCGGCCCTCGGCGTACCAGCGGCTGTCCCAGGTACGGTTGATCTGCAGACGCAGACCGATGGGGTTGCTCTTGTGACCCATGATCAGGCCTCCTCGACTTCGCGAACGACGATCCGCAGCCGGCTGAACGGCTTGAGGATCCGGGTCGACTTGCCACGACCACGCGTGTGGAAGCGCTTCATCGTGATCGACTTGCCGACCGAAGCTTCGGCAACGACCAGTGCGTCGACGTCCAGGTTGTGGTTGTTTTCCGCGTTGGCGATCGCCGAAGCGAGCACCTTGCGAGCATCAACCGCCATCGCCTTCTTCGAGAAAGCGAGGATGTTCATGGCCTCTTCGGCCGTCTTGCCGCGAATGAGAGCGGCGACAAGGTTGAGCTTCTGGGCCGAACCACGGATCGTGGTGCCAACCGACAGGGCTTCCTTGTCACCGACGCGACGGGGAGCAGCAGGCTTGCTCATCAGCGCTTGCCCTTCTTGTCAGCGGCGTGGCCGGGGAACGTGCGCGTGGGCGCAAATTCACCAAGCTTATGGCCGACCATCTCTTCATTGACAGAGACGGGGATGAACTTGTGTCCGTTGTAGACGCTGAAGGTCAGCCCAACGAACTGCGGAATGATGGTCGAACGACGCGACCAAGTCTTGATCGGAGCCGCGCGGGAGCCTGCATCCTGGGCCACTTCGGCCTTCTTCAGGAGGTGCAGGTCGACGAAGGGGCCCTTCCAGACGGAACGTGCCATGGGGTCTTACCTCTTCTTCTTCGCGTGGCGCGAACGAATGATGAACTTGTCCGTCGACTTGTTGTGACGGGTGCGCGCGCCCTTGGTCGGCTTGCCCCACGGGGTAACCGGGTGACGACCGCCCGAAGTCCGACCTTCACCACCACCGTGCGGGTGATCGACCGGGTTCTTGGCGACGCCGCGGGTAAGCGGACGACGACCAAGCCAACGGTTGCGACCAGCCTTGGCGAGGTTCTGGTTGGAGTTGTCGGGGTTCGACACGGCGCCAACGGTGCCCATGCAATCGCCGCGCAGGTAACGCTGTTCGCCCGAGTTCAGGCGAACGATCACCTGCCCACGGTCACGACCGACGAGCTGCACGTAAGTCCCGGCAGAACGGGCGATCTGCCCGCCCTTGCCCGGCTTCATCTCCACGTTGTGGATGATGGTGCCGACCGGGATCTGCGACAGCAGCATGGCGTTGCCGGGCTTCACGTCGGTCTTTTCACCGGCGATGACCACGTCACCGACAGCAAGACGCTGCGGAGCCAGGATGTAGGCCTGCTCACCGTCCTCGTACTTGACGAGAGCGATGAACGCCGTGCGGTTGGGATCGTATTCCAGCCGCTCGACGGTTGCGGGCACGTTCCACTTGCGGCGCTTGAAGTCGACGAAGCGATACTTCTGCTTGTGACCGCCCGCGATACCGCGGCTGGTGACGTGGCCCTTGTTGTTACGACCGCCGGTCTTCGACTTGCCTTCGGTCAAGGCCTTGACAGGCTTGCCCTTCCACAGCGACGACTTGTCGACGAGGACCAGGCCGCGGCGTGCGGGGCTGGTCGGGTTATAGGTTTTGAGTGCCATGATCGGTGCCGCCTCAGATACCGCTGGTCACGTCGATCGACTGGCCGGGAGCCAGCGTGACGACGGCCTTCTTGACGTCGGAGCGCTTGTAGGGCTTGCCCTTCCAGCGCTTGGTCTTGCCCTTCTGCGTCAAGGTGTTCACCGCAGTGACCTTGACGTTGAAGAGCGCTTCGACCGCGGCCTTGATCTCCGGCTTGGTCGCCTTGTCGGCAACCTTGAAGACAACCGCGTTGTGCTCGCTCAGCAGCGTCGCCTTTTCGGTGATGTGGGGAGCCACGATCACGTCATAGTGACGCGTGTCGATTGCGTCCTTAGCCATGGAAACGCGCCTCCAGCTTTTCGACAGCTGCGCGCGTCAGCACCAGCGTGTCATGCTTCAGGATGTCATAGACGTTGGCACCGATCGCCGGCAGGACGTTGATGCCGATGAGGTTGCGCGCGGCGCGGGCAAAGCCCTCGTTCACGTGCTCACCATCGACCACCAGCACCTTCTTGCCGAAACCCGCCTTGGCGAGCGTGCCGGCCAGAACCTTGGTCTTGCCTTCGCCGATGTCGAGACTGTCGATCACGACAAGGCCCTTCTGAGCCTTGGCCGAAAGCGCCATCTTGAGACCGAGCGCGCGGATCTTCTTGTTCAGCGAAACGTGGAAGTCACGGACGCGGGGTCCGTGCGCCTTGCCACCACCGATGAAGATCGGGGCCTTGCGATCGCCGTGACGGGCGGTACCGCCGCCCTTCTGGTTGCCGAACTTCTTGCCGGTGCGAGCAACATCCGAACGCTCGCGAGCGCCCCGAGCCGTGCCACGGCGATTTTCGAGCTGCCAGGTGACAACGCGGTGGAGGATGTCTGCGCGCGGTTCGAGACCGAACACGGCATCCGAAAGCTCGACGTCGCCAACGGCGCTGCCATCGAGATTGAGGACCTGAACCTTCACGACTTAGCCCTCCTGACCTTCGGCCGCTTCAGGAGCGATACCGTCGTTGGTGTTGGCAGCCTGCTTGAGGCCGGCGGGATAGGGCGCTTCAGCGTGGCGATCGATCTTGACCGCGTCACGAACCAGCAGCCAGCCGTTCTTCGCGCCCGGGACCGAGCCCTTGACGAAGATCAGGCCGCGTGCGTCGTCGGTACGGACAACTTCGAGGTTCTGCTGGGTGCGCTGGCGATCGCCCTGGTGGCCTGCCATCTTCTTGTTCTTGAAGACGCGACCCGGATCCTGGCGGTTACCGGTCGAACCGTGGGCACGGTGCGAGATCGAAACACCGTGGGTGGCGCGCATACCGCCGAAACCCCAGCGCTTCATCGCACCCGAAAAGCCCTTGCCCTGGGTGTGACCGGTGATGTCGACGTACTGGCCAGCGACAAAGTGCGAGGCAGCGATCGAGGCGCCAACCTCAAGCACCGCGTCGTCGGCGACGCGAAACTCGGCCACTTCCATCTTCAGCGGAACTTCCGCCTTGGCGAAGTGCTCACGCTGCGGCTTGGCAACGTTCTTTTGCTTGGCTGCGCCCGCACCGAGCTGAACCGCGACGTAACCGTCACGATCTTCCGTGCGAACCGAAACCACCTGGCAATCTTCAAGCGAAAGGACGGTGACCGGCACGTGCCGTCCGTCGTCCTGGAAAAGCCGGGTCATCCCGACCTTCTTCGCGATCACGCCGGTGCGCATGATCCATACTCCTTAAAACACAGAGGCCTGCGAAGGCCCATCCCCCGCAGGCGTGTTCAGCCCGATATGTGAAACGTGCCCCCGCCGGGCTGAATGCCCTCTGCCGAAGCAGAAAGGCGGACGGGGGACGCTTGCCCGGCCAAGTGCCACTCAAAGAGCGGCGAGAGCCGG
Source organism: Novosphingobium sp. FKTRR1 (assembly GCF_020404405.1). Classification (GTDB taxonomy): domain Bacteria; phylum Pseudomonadota; class Alphaproteobacteria; order Sphingomonadales; family Sphingomonadaceae; genus Novosphingobium. Next base: position 36,460 of record NZ_JAIZDA010000010.1, read on the forward strand.
AGGTATCCCTTTGTCGCGGTGGAAAAATCCACCAAGTCGGTCAAAACCGAAAGGAACTTTGGGTCCGAAAACCCGAAAACCGTTGCGTCTGGATCGAGGCCTTAATCAGGCCAGCTTGATCTCGACGTTCACGCCGGCTGCGAGGTCGAGCTTCATCAGCGCGTCAACCGTGGCGGCGTTGGGCTGCACAATGTCGAGCAACCGCTTGTAGGTGCGAACTTCGAACTGCTCGCGCGACTTCTTGTCGACGTGCGGACCGCGGTTCACGGTAAACTTCTCGATACGCGTCGGAAGCGGAATCGGACCCCGGATCAGCGCGCCGGTGCGGCGGGCGGTGTCCGCAATTTCTCCAGTGGCCTGGTCAAGTACACGATGATCGAAGGCCTTAAGGCGAATGCGGATATTCTGGGCGTCCATGTCCGTTTACCGATGCGAAAGAGCTAAAACAAAAACCAGCCGGACCACCCTCTCACCTGTACCCTGTAAGCCAAAGGCCAGGGAAAGCGGGCCGACTGATCAGAAAACCGGCCGGCGGGAAGAGCGAATCTCCCCGCCGGTGCGCGGCCTATATTACTTTGTGATCGTGCTGACAACCCCCGAACCGACAGTCCGGCCACCTTCGCGAATTGCGAAGCGCAGACCCGGATCCATCGCGATCGGAGCGATCAGCTTGACCGACAGGGTCAGGTTGTCGCCCGGCATCACCATCTCGGTGCCCTCGGGGAGCACGACTTCGCCGGTGACGTCGGTGGTGCGGAAGTAGAACTGCGGGCGGTAGTTGGCGAAGAACGGCGTGTGACGGCCACCTTCATCCTTCGACAGCACATAGACCTCTGCCGAGAACTCGGTGTGCGGCTTGACCGTACCGGGCTTGCAGAGCACCTGACCGCGCTCGACTTCTTCACGCTTGATGCCACGGATCAGCGCACCGACGTTGTCGCCGGCTTCACCCTGATCGAGCAGCTTGCGGAACATTTCGACGCCGGTCACGACGGTCTTCTGCGTGTCCTTCAGACCGACGATCTCGACTTCTTCGCCAACCTTGACGATGCCGGTTTCGATACGGCCGGTCACAACCGTACCGCGACCCGAGATCGAGAACACGTCTTCGACGGGCATCAGGAACGGCTTGTCGGTCGGACGGGGCGGCTGCGGAATGTAGCTGTCGACGGCAGCCATCAGTTCCTTGATCGAGTTCTTGCCGATGTTGTCATCGCGACCTTCGAGAGCGGCCAGAGCCGAACCCTTGACGATCGGAATGTCATCGCCCGGGAAGTCGTACGACGACAGCAGTTCGCGAACTTCCAGTTCGACGAGCTCGAGGATTTCCTCGTCGTCGACCTGGTCGACCTTGTTCATGTACACGACCAGAGCAGGCACGCCGACCTGGCGAGCGAGCAGGATGTGTTCGCGGGTCTGCGGCATCGGACCGTCAGCAGCGTTCACGACCAAGATCGCGCCGTCCATCTGGGCGGCACCGGTGATCATGTTCTTCACATAGTCAGCGTGACCCGGGCAGTCGACGTGCGCATAGTGACGGTTTTCGGTTTCGTATTCGACGTGCGCGGTCGAGATGGTGATGCCGCGCTCACGCTCTTCCGGCGCCTTGTCGATGTTTGCGTAGTCGGTGAACGTCGCGCCGCCGGTTTCAGCGAGCACCTTGGTGATCGCCGCCGTCAGCGTGGTCTTGCCATGGTCGACGTGACCGATGGTGCCGATGTTGCAGTGCGGCTTGGTCCGCTCAAACTTAGCCTTAGCCATTGCTCAAACCTTCTTTTCAATAAATGTTGATTGCTCTTGGAGGCGGCACCAGCCGGACTCGCCGAAAATCAGGCGCCGCCCCTAGCCCGAACGCGTGGTTCAGGCAAGCTTCTCCTTGACTTCGGCTGCGACGTTTGCCGGAACCTCGTCGTAATGCGAGAAAAACATGGAGTAGTTTGCCCGGCCCTGCGTGAACGAGCGCAGCTGGTTGACGTAGCCGAACATGTTGGCCAGCGGCACCATGGCCTCGACAACCTGGGCGTTGCCGCGGCTGTCGGTACCCTGGATCTGACCACGGCGGCTGTTCATGTCGCCGATCACGTCACCAAGGTATTCCTCAGGCGACACCACCTCGACCTTCATGATCGGTTCGAGCAGCTTGATGCCAGCCTTTTGTGCGACTTCACGCATGGCACCGCGGGCGGCGATTTCGAAGGCCAGGGCCGACGAGTCGACGTCGTGGTACGCACCGTCGTAAAGCAGGACTTCGAAGTCGATGATCGGGAACCCAATCAGCGAGCCGGTTTCTGCGGTTTCGCGGAAACCCTTTTCGATCGCGGGGATATATTCCTTCGGAATGTTACCGCCCTTGATCTCGTCCTTGAAGACGAAGCCGGTGCCGCGCTCACCCGGAGTGACCTTGACCTTCACGCGACCGAACTGGCCGGTACCACCCGACTGCTTCTTGTGCGTGTAGTCGATGTCCACCGGCTTGGCGAGGTATTCGCGATACGCCACCTGCGGCGCACCGACGTTGGCCTCGACCTTGAATTCGCGGCGCATGCGATCGACGATGATGTCGAGGTGAAGCTCGCCCATCCCCTTGATGATCGTCTGGCCCGATTCGTGGTCGGTCGACACGCGGAAGCTGGGGTCTTCGGCAGACAGGCGATTGAGCGCGACGCCCATCTTTTCCTGGTCAGCCTTGGTCTTGGGCTCCACCGACAATTCGATGACCGGCTCGGGGAATTCCATGCGTTCGAGCACAATCGGGAACCGTTCGGCGCACAGCGTGTCGCCGGTGGTGGTTTCCTTCATGCCGGCCAGCGCGATGATGTCGCCGGCGAATGCCTCGTCAACGTCCTTACGGTCGTTGGCGTGCATTTCGAGCATGCGCCCGACCTTTTCCTTCTTGTCCTTGACCGAATTCAGGTACGTGCCCTTGGTCAGCGTGCCCGAATAGATGCGGATGAAGGTGAGCGAGCCCACGAACGGATCGTTCATGACCTTGAACGCCAGCGCGCTGAACGGCGCTGCGTCTTCGGGAGGACGGCTGTCCTTCTCGTCGCTGTCCATCTTGACGCCCTGGACGTCCTCGATGTCGAGCGGCGAAGGCAGGTAGTCGACCACGGCGTCGAGCAGGGGCTGAACGCCCTTGTTCTTGAACGCCGAACCGCAGACCACCGGCACGAAGGCATGGCCCAGCGTACCCTTGCGGATCAGCTTCTTCAGCGTATCGACGTCGGGCTCGTTGCCTTCGAGATAGGCTTCCATCGCATCGTCGTCCTGCTCAACGGCAAGCTCGATCAGATCGCTGCGATAGATGGCGGCTTCGTCGGCCAGGTCAGCCGGGATTTCTTCGTAGAAGAATTCGGCGCCGAGCGATTCGTCCTTCCAGATGATCGCACGGTTGTGGACCAAATCGACCAGACCCTTCAGCTCGGCTTCGATCCCGATCGGGATGTAAAGCACGGCAGGCTTGGCACCGAGGCGGTCGATGATCGACTGTACGCAGTACTTGAAGTTGGCGCCGGTGCGGTCGAGCTTGTTGATGAAGCACATGCGCGGAACGCCGTACTTGTCAGCCTGACGCCACACGGTTTCCGACTGCGGCTCAACGCCGGCCACGCCGTCGAAGCAGGCAACCGCACCGTCGAGCACGCGCAGCGAGCGTTCGACTTCGATGGTGAAGTCGACGTGCCCGGGGGTGTCGATGATATTGATGCGGTGGTCCTTCCAGAAGCAGGTCGTCGCGGCCGACGTGATCGTGATGCCGCGTTCCTGTTCCTGCTCCATCCAGTCCATCGTCGCGGCGCCGTCATGGACTTCGCCGATCTTGTAGGACTTGCCGGTGTAATAGAGGATGCGCTCGGTCGTCGTCGTCTTGCCGGCGTCGATATGCGCCATGATGCCGATGTTCCGGTACATCGAAAGCGGATGGCTGCGGGCCATGGGAAGAGTTCCTTGGTGCGGGGGAGCCAGATTGCGGTCCGGCTCGCCCCATATGGTTACTTACGTGACCGTTTAAAGACTGCCACGTTACCGACCTAGGCGATTACCAGCGGTAATGGCTGAAGGCGCGGTTGGCGTCGGCCATGCGGTGGGTGTCTTCACGCTTCTTGACCGCGTTGCCACGGTTGTTGGCAGCGTCGAGCAGTTCCGCCGAAAGACGCGCAGCCATGGTGGTTTCGCTGCGGTTGCGCGCAGCGGTGATCAGCCAGCGGATGGCCAGAGCCTGGGCGCGCTCGGGGCGGACTTCGACAGGCACCTGATACGTGGCACCACCGACGCGGCGCGAACGCACTTCGATCTGCGGCTTCACGTTGTTCAGCGCATCATGGAACAGTTGCAGCGGATCGGCCTTGGCGCGGGTCTGCATGGTTTCCATGGCACCGTAGACGATGCTTTCGGCCACAGACTTCTTACCATCGAGCATGAGGTTGTTCATGAACTTCGACAGAACCTGATCACCGAACTTCGGATCCGGCAGGATTTCCCGCTTTTCCGGACGACGACGACGAGACATCTTGTATTCCTTCTAATCAGGGCAGCGCGAGCACCAGCCCTTTTCCTGAAAGACCATTCGGGCAGGCGGCAGGGTAAACACCCCTCACCAGCCCGGCATGATCACTTCGGACGCTTGGCGCCGTACTTCGAGCGGCTCTGCTTGCGATCCTTGACACCCTGGGTATCGAGCACGCCGCGCAGAACGTGGTAACGCACGCCGGGAAGGTCGCGAACGCGGCCGCCACGGATCAGAACGACCGAGTGTTCTTGCAGGTTGTGGCCTTCGCCGGGGATGTACGAGATGACTTCGCGCTGGTTGGTCAGGCGGATCTTGGCCACCTTGCGAAGCGCCGAGTTCGGCTTCTTCGGGGTGGTGGTGTAAACGCGGGTGCAAACGCCGCGCTTCTGCGGGTTCTGCTCCATCGCAGGGACCTTGCTCTTGGCCTTCTGCGGTTCGCGACCCTTGCGGATCAGCTGGTTGATAGTGGGCATGAAGGACTCTTCACCTTGTCTTGAAGGTGATGCACCGCAGGCAAAGAGTACCGGGCAACTCACACACAAGGCGGGCGGGCAGCCCACGGAAGGGGCCAAACCGGCGCAACGCGCATGAACCGAAACGCTCCACCCGCGCCGCAGCACCGGGTTACTTTGACGGATTATACAGGCAAGCCTGCACGCACCGGCAATGTTCAGCTCGACTCCGCCACCGGACAAACCGGTATCGGAAGATGCGCGCCCCTAATCGGAATTGCCTCCGCCGTCAACAAGCGAAGCCGATTGCAAGGCCAAGGCCCCGCATTTGCGCCTTAGCGGGCGGGTGCAACCAGTCGCAACATGGCGAGCGGCCGCTCTGCACCAGCCTTGTTCAATACCGTGTCGGCCTGATCGCGCACATGCGATTCGCACTTGCGCGCACCGGCATTGTAAAAGCCCGGCAGATCGCCTTCATCCCCGGTCACGCTGCACAGCTGGCTGGCAGCCCAGGCGACGCGGTGCTCTGCGGCGGAACGACCACCTGCAGTAGTGAGATCGAGGTCGGTGAAGCTGACCTTGGTGGAATAGCGACCTTGCCGGTCAGGACCATAAACCACCGTTCGGCCATCCTGATGACCATTGCCGACGACGGCAATCTGGGCATCGGCGCTCTTGGGCGACTGCGCGAACGCAGCCCCCGGAAAAAGCGCGAGACACACGGCAGCAAGAGCGATGCGGTTCATGGTCGTCTCTCCTTCTCGTGCCGGGCCGATTGATGCCGGTCCGGTTTGTTGCAATTTGATGACATAGTGTCATTTAAATGAAACAAAGCGCAAGAGGTTTCCGCCCTGCGTAATTTTTCCGTCATGAATGAACTGCTTGGCCACGCGATCAAACGACCGCGTCCGCGCGTTTGCGGGGTGCCGGCGCTTCGAAATGCAGGCGAGATGCGGGTGACCGGGCCGCTATTGCCGGGCGCGGAAGGTCAACCCGAACATGCGCGGGTCGCTCGGCGTGCCAAGGATCAGGCCCGAATTGCCCGCCTGTATGGTCAGGTTCTGGATGTAGTTGGCGTTGAACAGGTTGCGTGCGAACACCGCCACCTCGATCCCTGAATCGAGCCGATAGCCGATGCTGGCGTTGGTCAGATTGTACCTGTCGATCCAGGTGTATCGGGACAGCGAGGGGTCGCCGTAGTACCCACCTCGCCAGTTGCTGTCGGCATGCAGGACCAGTGCGCCCTTGCCCACCGGTATCGTCCAGTCGCCACCCAGCGACTCGGTCCAGCGCGGAAGTCCCGCCAGCCGCCTTCCGGTCAGATCGCAGGCAGTGGTGGCGCTGGTCTGCACTTCCAGCGGGCAAGGCCCCGCAGGATAGTCGCTGTAAGTGCCCTTGGCATAGGCCAGCGCGCCCGTCAGGACGAGATCACCCAGCCGCAGCGCCGCATCGGCTTCCACGCCCTTCACCGTCACTTCGGGAATGTTCGACAAGTATCCGCGCAAGGCCACCGTCTGGCTGGAATCGACGATGGTCGCCTGGAAATTGGCCACTATGGAGCGATAGGCCGCCAGATTGAACGTCAACCGGTGGTCTAGCGCCTGCGCCTTGACCCCGAACTCGAACGTCTCGTGGCGTTCGGGCTTGATCACCGCAGTCGCCAGCACCGGGCTGTTTGCGGCATCGAGCGGCAGGCCCGACATGTTGATCCCGCCCGACTTGAAGCCGCGCGCATAGCTGCCATAGGCCATAACGCTGTCCGTCGCCTGCCACGCCAGATTGGCACGGCCCGACAGGCTGCCGTCGCTGTCATGCGCGGTATAGGACTGCGGACGGAGCACCGACAGCTTCGCGTTGTTCAAGGCCGTGCTGCTGGTCGCAATCCCGCCCGACACGGTGGTGTCGTACGCACCGTCCTTCACCTCTTGCGTATAGCGCAAGCCGCCGGTCAGCGTCAGCCGTGGTACGATCCGCCAGTTGGCCTCGGCAAACGCGGCATAGCTGTCGGTGACGAAACGGGTGTCACCGCTCTGGCCATAGCCATCGAGCAGATTGGCCGGCACCAGTGTGGCATTGGCCCCGGTGGTCTTTCCGATCAGCCACGGCGCGGCATAGGCACCATAGATCGAGATCGGATGACCGACCAGCTTTTGCCGGAAGTAGTAGAGCCCGGCGACGTAACTCAGTGTGTGCTCGCCGTTGGATGCGATGCGCAGTTCCTGACTGTACTGATCCTGTCGTGAAGGGATGTGCTGGCTCAACTGGATCGGCAGGCCGGTGTAGTCGCGATCGTTGGCGGCATCCCAGTTCCAGAACCGCCAGGCGCTGATCGAGGTGATCGTGGCACCCCCGACATTCCAGTCGGCGGTGCCGCTGATACCGCCTTCATTGGTGTTCACGCCCAGATCGGCATCGATATCGGTCAACCGATCATAGGGATTGGTGCTGGGCGGCGCATAGTGTGCTGCGGCCGCCATCGCAGCGTACTGGCGCGAGGCCGGGCGCAGGCTGGTTCCGACACGCAGATAGACTTGCGTGCAGCAGTTGCTGTCGAAGTTGGCGTAATCGGCAATCAGCCGGAAACGGAAACTGCTCGAAGGCTGCAACAGCAACTGGCCGCGAACCGCCTGATTGTCGATGCCGTTGTGATCCCGCCCGCTGACCACGTTGTGAATCACCCCGTCGCGCCGGGTGGCCAGTCCCGACAGGCGATAGGCGACTGTATCGCCGATCAGCGCGCCGGTGGCCGAAGCCTTGGCCTGCAGGAAGTTGCGCTCGCCATAGCTCACTTCCTCGCTCGCCCCGGCGGTGAAGCTGGGCGTGCGGCTGACGATGTTGATCGCACCTGCCGTGGTATTCTTGCCAAACAAGGTGCCTTGCGGTCCGCGCAGCACCTCGATCCGGTCTATATCGCTGAAATCGAAAGCCGCCGTCGCCGGGCGCGCATGATAGACGCCGTCGACATAGAACCCGACGCCCGGCTCCAGCCCGTCGTTCGCCTGGCTTACCGCAACCACGCTCGACCCCAGCCCGCGTATGGTGAAGGCGGTGTTGCGCGGATTGGCCGAAGAGTAGTTCAGCGCCGGAACCAGCGTGGTCAGCGCCTGCGTGTTGATGGTGTATGACCGATCGAGCAAGTCGCCGCTGACCACCGAAATGGCGGCGGGAACCTTCTGCGCGTCCTCTGGACGATGGCGCGCCGTAACGATGATCGGGCCATCGATCGCCGCTGCTGCGGTGTCCGGGGCCGCTTGTGCCTGGACAGGCATAGCCGCCAGCCCTGCCCCCAGAATGGAGTTGACCAGCGTGCCGCGAAAGATTGCGCGCATTATGTTCCCCCGATGATGCAAATGGTGCGAGACGAATCGCTATATACGATCATATATAGCCAAGCCCTCGGGTCGCAAGTCCACGCCCCATCCCCACCCCCATGGCCTTGCGCCCGAGGGCAACAGACGCCACTCTGCCGCTGGCCCGACTGGAGTGCAGATGGTGGTGACAGGATCGGCCAACATGCAGTGCGTGGCCGCAGTAACGGCGCTGATTGCAGATGCGCTCGCCGGTTCGCCGCAGCGCTTGCTGGTGATCGGCATCGCGGGTGCGCAAGGCTCGGGCAAGTCGACGCTTGCCGGGGCAGTTGCCGCGCGCCTGAACGCGCAAGGAACCGCTACAGCGGCACTATCGCTCGACGACCTTTACCTTACCCGCAGCGAACGGCTGGAACTGGCCGCGCGCGAGCATCCGTTGCTGGCAACACGCGGCGTGCCCGGCACCCATGATGCGGCACTGGGTCTGGCCACGATCGCCGCGCTCGAACGGGGCGAAGCGGTGCCCCTGCCGCGCTTCGACAAGGCGCGCGATGACCGTCGGCCTGCCGATGACTGGCCGCTCGCGCACCCGCGAACGCAAGTTCTGTTGTTCGAGGGCTGGTGCATCGGTGCTAGGCCGCAAACCCCATCCGAGCTTGCATTGCCGGCCAACAAATTGGAAGCCGACGAGGACCGGGACGGGCGCTGGCGGGGCTATGCCAATGCCGCGCTCGCCGGTGACTATGCGCGGCTTTTCGCGCGAATCGACCGGCTCGTGTTGTTGGCTGCTCCGGGGTTCGAGGTCGTCGCGCGCTGGCGGGGCGAACAGGAAGCCGCCTTGCGCGCTGCAAGCGTTTCAGCCGCGCCCACGGCATCGGACACGGATGGATCGGCGGAGACGCGAGGGCTGCTCGATGCTGCCCAGTTGCGCCGCTTCATCGCCCATTATGAGCGGATCACCCGCGCGATGCTGGCCGAAATGCCATCACGCGCGGACTTGCTGATCCGGCTTGGCGCCAACCGCGAGGTGCTGGCGATCACCGGCAGGCAGGGGCGCCTGCCGTTCGCATGACGGCGGCATGATGGCCGCATGACGGCCGAGGGCCTGCCCCTCGGCCGCACCCCATGCCTATTCCGCCGCGTGGAGGAACGGGCTGGGCATGACAATCTGCGCGCTGGCACCGTCAGGAATGACCCGCCGTAACGACGCAAGCATGCCAAGCAGGAAGCCGTCCATCGCCTCCAATCCGCGCTCGGTCAGATAGACGAACGTGCGCCGCCCGTCGCGGCCATCGTCCTCGCGCGCCACAAGTCCGCGCGACTCGAGAATGCGCAGCCAGCGCAGCGCAGTGGTCGGCGGCACATCGGCGCCGATACACGCGCTGGTAGTGGGGACGCGGCGTCCTTCGCGCGTGGCGGCATAAAGATCGAGCAGGATGTCCCAGGTCGGCTCGCCGAACAAGTCGGACGACAGATGCCGCCCACGCCGCCGCCGGGCGACATAGAGTTCGCGCGCCAGCGCGACGGTCACAGAATGTTGTGCATCGCCCACTGTCGAACCACCGCCATCACCTTGCGCACAAGCTTTGGAGCGCGCGCGCCGACCGCTACCAGTCGTCGGCGTCGATGCAAACACCTCGGACTCCACGCAGTCTTGCTCTGCAGACTGGGGTACGGGCACAGATCGCAAATGCCGTACGGTCATCCTTGGACTCCTTGGTTGTGGATGGCCGTCAATCGAGCCTCCATGCGTGGTAACGTCCCGCCCGCTGACGGCGTTGAATATGGGCAACAGTCCCCAGCGCGAGGGCCAGAACCTGCAGCAAGAACGGCAATTGGGTGATCGTCCAGTAGGCCTTGCGCACCATCTGGCCGTCGATGGACTTCGCAAGATGCCCTGTGAGCACGACACCTTGAGCAGCGCAGGCCAAAAGCGGCCAGCCGCGATTGGCGCGCAAGGCGACCCACAAAAGCGTGACGAACGCCCATATGTCGATCACCGCATGGCCAGGATTGACCGAAAACCATTCGACATTGCCGAATGCGGCGTGATTTCCGGCATCCAGCGCAAACGTTGCAAAAAGAATCCCCGCAACCAGCCGCTCCGGCTCGTCGCCCTTGCGAACGGCGAGCAACACCGACACCAGCAGCAAGATGCGCGAAAGCCAGACGATCAGCATCGCTCATCGCCACCGTCCGCAGCATGCGCCCATCAAGCTCATGCTGCGCGGATTGGGGGTTTGCTTGCGACGCGGTGCAGGTCGCTCCACGTCAGCGCCTGCCGAGGTTTGGTCAGTCACCGCAAAGCTTCCAGGCCGATGAACGGCGCAGCGTTGGCCAAGCGCATCTGTGCGGCATCCCCCGTCATCCCTGTCGCCGCCTCAATGTCGCCACTTCAACCTCCAAACCGCAGAATGCCCCCCGACACCCGCGTATGCTTGATCGAAATTGCTGGCAGACCGATCAGCGCCCACTCATGTCCGACAACTGCGCGATCATCGCGAGGCTGCCCAGCATGATCAGGATCAGGGACGCAGCGATAAGCGCGATCGCGCTCAGTCGCACCAGCGTGCCGTTCGGTCCGTCAAACAATTCCGGGAGGACACGATGGTATTGCCCAGTCGAGATACCCGCTTCTGCCCGCTCCATTGGCAACGGACCTTTGCGGCCATCCTGTGGGGGCTGTGTTCCCGTCGGGGGCGCCACCATGTCTTCCTGAGTTCCGACCTGCCCGGCGCTTGCTGCCTCCACGATACGGGATAACCCATATACGGATCGTTCGTATATCGCCTGATCAGATTGAATCGGCTGCAAAACTTCACGCTCGGCCAGCAGCCGCCGATAGACCTGGGCCACTTCTCCACGCGTCGCCACGTTCAGTTTGGCGCGCGCGAACATGATGCGCTGATCTACGGTATGTGGCGAAATTCCGAGCAGCCGGGAAATCTCTTTCGATGTCCGGTGTTCGATGAGCAGATCGAGCACTTCACGCTGTTTTGCCGTGAGTGATTCGAGCAGGCTTGGCGATGACTCCTCCCGAGTATCGGCCGGCGGAGGAGCGAGCGCCAGGACTTCTTCCGGCCCGCTAAGCTGCCGGGCCGCAGCCGGCTGGATCTTGCCTCCCGGCGGAAGCGAAGACTCCTGCCTTCGCAGGATTCGCCAGCGACCGGACTGGCTGAGACTGATCGACAACCAATCGAGTTTGGCGTCGTTCGGTTTCCTCACCCTGCGCGTCATTCGCCCTGCCGCACATCTTGCCGCACGCCTTGCGGCAACCCTTGCCCGGCACAAGACGGGCGGCGCGGGCGGCGGCTTAGCGGGCTTCACAGATGGATTGCCAGAAACTTGCCGACTTGGAAGGCTCAGGCCCAAGCTATTCGGACCGAAGGCGCTCAGAGAAGCCGAATCAACACCCTGACCGTCGGAATCCGACGCTTCCACGATGCCGACAGCCCGCCGGCCCGACGCCGCAGCCGTCGGCCTCCCATCATTTGCAGCAACCATTTTGCCCCCCAGAAACCGTTTGCGGTTTCCGCCCAATTCACACCATCATCTCCGGCCCAAGGGGATGATGGCATCGCTACCCGTTTTTTAGATGCTGCCACTATCTTTCAGCAACTCAGGCAAGAATGGTCCAATCCGGCGATGATCGCAAGAGGGATGATCGAACACCACCATTTCGGCGGGAAGCCATGCCGCGGTAGACCGCGTTCGGCAGTGGGCGCTTTGCAGGCAAGGAGGCCTGGCACGTGACCGAAACCATGACCGAGAAGAAACCCGAATCGGGTCGGCGCAAATTCAACCGCAAAAGCGGACGGGTTCTGGCGACAAGCCGGGTACTGATCGCCGTCGCATTCCTGCTGGCGCTTGCGCTGGATCCGACTCAACCGGCCAGAAATCCTCATCTTTGCTATGGATTCCTGATCGGCTATCTTGCGTGGTCGCTGCTGCTCATGGCGATCGCCTGGTGCAGTTGGTGGCACGACTTCCGCCTGGCGGGCATCGTCCACGTGACCGACATCGCCTCGTTTCTGGCCGCCGTCTATTTCACCGAAACCAGCAACGGGGAATTCATCAGCCCGTTCACGGCGTTCGCGGTGTTCCTGCTGATCAATGCGACGATCAGGTGGGGTTGGAACGGGATTGTCGGCACGGCGCTGATATTGCTGCTGTCGAACGGGTTGGCCGCCGCTTTCCTGGTCGCATACGGATATGATGTGGACCCATACCGCTTCGCGCGGCGCCAGACTTACATGGTACTGCTCTCGATCATGCTCACTTGGCTGGGTTCCGATCGACGCGGCCGGCCCCCGCTTGCCCTGCCCGAGCCGCCCGGCATTCCGGGCGAGCGCCGCGTACAGGTTATGAGCGGCGCTTTGGCCTATGCCCGCCACTCCATCGGGGCCGGCGGGGCGGCAATCGCTTTGGCGCAGGACGAGGAACCGTGGGTCGATGTGATGCGCGACGACGACGGTGCCGTGATCCACACAAGGATCGGCCCCGGCCCGTTGGCCGACAGCCTTGCCAGCCGGGATTGCGCCGCGACCCTGTTCGACCGGCGGCGTGGCCGCGCGATCGTGGCCCGCACGGATAGCCGCCACGAAACACGTAAGGGGCTGGTCGAAATCGGTCTGGCCGCCCATTGCAACGTCGACACGGGACTTCTGGTCCCGATCTGCTCTGCGGCCGGTAAAGGAGTGCTGTTGCTTTGGGACATCGCCGACGTATGCGTCGATGATCTTGGTGAAGCGACCGGACTGGCGCGCGAGATCGGCCTCGCGCTTGATCGCGAGGAAATGGCCGCCTTGGCGCAGTCAGCGGCGGTTGCGGGCGTCCGCAATGCGCTTGCGCGGGACTTGCATGACAGCGTGGCGCAGTTCCTGGCCGGAACCCAGTTCCGCCTGGAAGCCCTGCGCCGCTGGCTGCGAGAGGGGCGTGACCCCGACCCCGAAATAATCGCGATGAAGGATGCCTTGCGCCATGAACAGGGCCAACTGCGCGCGATGATCGAGCGCTTGCGGCTTGGCGAAAGTGGCGATCGCGGCACCGACCTTGTTGCCGAACTGGCCGCGCTGACCGATGAACTGGGCCACCACTGGCGCATCATCACGAAGCTTGACGCGACGCCCGGCCAGCTCGTCGCACCGATCGCTCTGACTTACGAATTGCGTCAGGTCGTGCGCGAAGCGGTAGCCAACGCCGTCCGCCACGGTGGCTGCAGTCAGGTCTCCGTCGCGGTGACGCGCGATGAACGCGATGCCCTGCGCCTATCGATCAGTGACGATGGCCGCGGATTTTCCGACGAATGTGCGAAAATGCGCCCGCGCTCGATCAGCGAGCGTGTCGAGGCACTGGGCGGACGTCTCCAAATTTGCCATGGACATCCCGGCGCACGACTTGAAATCCAAATTCCGGTAAGGCTGACGACATGATCGGGGTATTAGTGGCAGATGATCACGGTTTCATCCGTGCAGGCGTCACAGCGGTCTTGCGCGGCACGCCGTTCGGAGTCGTGGCTGGCGCCGCCAGTGGCGAGGAAACCCTTGCCGCCATCGCCAGCAACGACCCCCAGATTGTGCTGCTCGACATCAACATGCCTGGCATCAATGGTGTCGCCGCGCTCGAAATGTTGCGTAGTCAGGGGGACGAACGGCCGGTCGTGGTGCTGACTGCTGGCCTGACCGACCGCCAGTTGATTGCGGTCATGCGCGCCGGCGTCAGCGGCATCGTCTCGAAGGAAGGCGCTGAGGATGAATTGCTCGACGTGCTCGAAAAAGTCCACGCCGGACAAAAGGTGATTGCACCAGAGTACTTGCAACGCGCGCTCGATCTATCGCTCCAGCCTGAGGACAAAGGGCCGCTTGACCGGCTCAACCCGCGCGAACGCAGAATCGCCCGGCTGGTCGCGCGCGGCATGCGCAATCGCGATATCGGCCAGGAATTGAACATCGGCGAAGGCACGGTGAAAGTGTACTTGCACGCGATGTATCAGAAACTGGGCATCGAAAATCGCACCGAACTGGCGCTGCTGGCGGTCAGCGATCCGGCGAACTGATCGATGCGGCGCGCTTTCGACGCGCCGCGCTACGCAGTGTTACGTTACGGGCACTCCCCGGATTGCCGCACGTGCTGTCGGCAGCGATTATCGGGACATGGCCCTCACCAATGCCGAACGCCAACGCCGCTATCGCCAACGCCTGAAGGCGCGCGCCTCGGGTGCCGCCTTGGTCGACCAGACCCGCGATGCGGTGAACCGCGCGATCGACGCGCTTTGGGCATTCCACCAGCGACCTGGCCCAAGCGGCGTCCGCTGGGCCGATGTCGATGGCTGCTTCACGCTTGAACTCTATCGCGCGGAACTGGAGCGCAGCCCCGGCAACCTGCTGCAAGCGTGCCGGGCATTTCTGCCTGATTTCGCGGGACTGAGCGCCGCCGAAGCAAAGGCCATCACGCAGGTCATCGAACTGTCGGACGCACTTCGACTGGCACCGCCACGCCTGATACCGCTGGCAAATGCGGCTTGAATGTTAGGCGGCGTGCGCTGATGCGCTGGTGCGCTGATGCGCTTGGCTCAACCTGACCGCATTCGGACATAATAGTCCATTCCTGCCTGTAATAGATCAAGAACCGTAACAATTCCTGCGTAGCGCCGCTTGACTGCTTTGCCAAACCCCATGAACTGGGTGGGTGCAGAGTTGACCGGGCTTGCTGGCCCAATTTTGATCTCCGGGGGGAGTTTCGCGCGCGTGGACCGTCAGTTGTTCAAGGTATTCCTGCAGCGCTATCGGGGCAACCTCGTGTTGGTCGGAGTGGCCAGCACTTTGCTGAACCTTCTGGTTTTTTCCGGATCGGCCTACATGATGCTGGTCTATGACTCGGTCTTGCCAAGCCGCAGCATCCCCACCCTCATCGGTCTGTTCGCCATGCTGGTGCTGCTTTACGCATTCCAGTCGGTGTTTGAGGCGATCCGCAGCGAAGCGATGCTCGGTGTCGCCAACGGCGTACACGATGACCTGTTCTCCGCGGTCCACTACGCCACCGTCAGCCGCCCGCTGCGCAGCGGCCCCGATCGCGGAGACGGGCTGCAATTCACCCGTGACCTTGATGCGATCCACACTTTCCTTGCCGGGCAAGGTCCGGTCGCGCTGATCGATCTGCCGTGGGTGATCGTGTTCATGCTGGTGCTGTTCGCGCTGCACTGGTGGCTCGGCCTCACCGCGCTGGCCGGCTCGCTGATCATGGCAGCGCTGGCGATCTGGTCGAACCGGCGCACGCAGGAAGGGTCGAAGGAGATCGCCACGATCACCGGGCGTCGCTCGGCCGCAGCCCTGTCGGAAATCCGCTTTGCCGAATCGGCGTTGGCCATGGGGATGCAGGACCGCCTAGTCGCGCGCACGTCGGCGTGGGAAGATGACTTCATCGCGGCCCAATCGTTCCTGTCGCGCACGGTGTCGCGGCTTGGCGGAGCCAGCCGGTCGTTTCGTATGCTCCTGCAATCGCTGATCCTCACAGTCGGGGCACTGCTGGTGATCGACGGCAAGGCAAGCGGCGGCGTCATCCTTGCCTCATCGGTGCTGTCGGGCCGCGCACTGTCGCCGATCGATATGGCTATCGCTAACTGGCGGGGCATGGTTGCAGCCCGTTCGGGCTGGGGTCGCGTGGTTCAGGCCATCGGCATCTACCGTAAGCCGCCCCCGCGCACCGTCACGCTTGCGCGGCCCAGTAACGAGATATCGATCCGCGAGCTATGGATGAACCCGCCCGGGGCGCAGCGCTTCACCCTGCAGGGCGTCACGCTTTCGCTGACCCCGGGACAGGCGCTGGCCGTGATCGGGCCGAGCGCTGCGGGCAAAACGACGCTGGTCCGTGCCATCCTCGGCATCTGGAAGCCCGCGCGCGGCGAAGTGCGGCTCGACGGCGCTACGCTTGACCAGTGGGACGCAGAAACACTCGGCAGCTACTTTGGCTATGTCCCCCAGACAGTCGACCTCGTCGATGGCTCGATCGGCCAGAACATCGCCCGCTTCGATCCCGATGCGACGTCGGAACAAGTCATCGCCGCTGCCCGCGGGGCTGGCATGCACGAAGCGATCCTCGCGCTGCCCGATGGTTATGAAACGCAAGTGTCGGGCGGCGGCGTCGAGTTGTCGGCTGGGCAGCGCCAGCGCATCGGCCTCGCCCGCGCATTGTACGGCGATCCGTTTTTGCTCGTGCTCGATGAAGCCAACTCCAACCTCGATGCAACCGGCGATGCGGCCCTGGCCGACGCGGTCAACGGCGTGAAGGCGCGCGGTGGCATCGTCATCATGATCACCCACCGGCCCGCAACACTTGGCCCAGCCACACACTTGGCCGTGATCAACAGCGGCCGCCTCGCCGACTTTGGCGAAAAGGATGCCGTGCTCAAGCGCCTGCACGGGGCGGAGCCGCCGCGCATTGTCAAGGAAGGCCAGCCGAGCGCTGCAGCCGATGGGCAGGGCCGCGCGACCTCTGAAGGAACCGAGGCATGAGCAGCAACGCCATCGTACCGACCGCGGATCAGGCCAAGGCCCTGCTGCCGCATCTGTGGGACGATCCCGCGCAAAAGACGCATGCCGCCACGCCGCGACTGCTACGCCGGCTGCTGCAGGCGGTCGTCGGCTTTTTCGGGGTTCTGGTCGTGCTGGCTGCCATTGTGCCGATCGGCGGCGCAGTCATTGGTGCGGGCCAGGTCGGCGTCGAATCGCGGGTCAAGCGGATTGCTCACCCGAACGGGGGCGTGATCAAGGAAATCCTGGTTCACAACGGCGAACATGTTGAGGCCGGGCAACTCCTGATGCGGCTTGATGACAATGTCACCGGTGCCGACGCGCAATATTCCAACCTGACGGTCGAGCAGTTGCTGGCGCAGAAAGCACGGCTGGAAGCCGAGCGTCTTGGCGTCGGCGGCATCGCCTTCCCCTCGGAATTGACAGGCGCGGACAGCGATACCGCGCGCAAGGCGATGGCGGACGAACAGCACTTGTTCGGGATGCGCCAGCGTGAGGAGGCGGACATCAAGGCGCAGCTTGCTGCACGGATCAACCAGTACCAGCAAGAGATCAAGGGTCTGGAATCGCAAATCCACGCCATGCAGGCGCAGCGCAAGCTGATCGAACCCGAGCGTCAGGGGGTCAAGGAATTGTGGGACAAGCAACTGGTCACGATCAACCGGCTGAACCAGCTTGAGCGGACTGCGGTCGACATGGAAGGCTCGATCGGTTCGCTCCAGTCGCAGATCGCCCAGACCCGCGCCAAGATCACCGAGGCGCAGGAACAGGCGATTCAGACCACCCAGACCCGGCGTGTGCAGGCGGGCAACGATCTGGCACAGGTCAACACCGCGCTCAACCAGCAGCAGATGCGCTCGATCGCTGCGGTCGATGGCAAGACCCGAAGCGAAATCCGTGCGCCTTATTCGGGCACGATCGAAAAGATCGCCTTCTCAGCTGTCGGAGACGTGGTGCGGCCTGCCGAACCGATCATGGAAATCGTGCCCGACCATGATGCGATGGTGGTCGAAGCGATGGTCAGCCCGACCGACATCGATCAGGTCGTACGCGGGTTGAACGCCCGCGTGCGGTTCTCGTCGTTCAACCGCGCCACCACGCCCGAAATCCCCGGCAAGGTCGTCTATCTGGCGACCGACCGGACGGAAAACGCCGAGTCACACCAAAGCTTCTACATGGTTCGGATCGAAGTGGATCAGGCAGCGGTCAAGCGCGAAGGCATGACCTTGCGCAGCGGTATGCCCGCCGAAGTCTATATCGAAACCGGCAACCGCTCGCTTATCTCCTATGTCACCAAGCCGTTGCGCGATCAGTTCATGCGCGCGTTCCGCGACAATTGAGCGATCGAGCCCGATGACCAATTCCTCCCAGCCAGCAGGGCGCACGGTGTTCGCGCGAAGCCTGATTATCTCTGTCGGCCTGAGCTTGCTCGCGGTGCCATGTGCGCCACTGATGGCCGACGCGCCCGGAGGCAAGACTCCGGCACTGCCCGAAACGACCATGCCTCGTCCGCAGCCCGTCCGGGAAAGCAGCGTAAGTGGCTACGTCACAACTGCGCGATCGATGGCAGAAGCGCAGGCACCTACTCCGCTCGGTCCACCTGCCCCGGCAGACGAAGGAACTGGCGAGCGGGATTATCTTGGGGGCGATGCGGATGAGCGCGTTCAGATCCGACCGGCGCTGCCTTCCGATACCCCAGCCGATATCGTGGCACGCGCCGATGCTGCGGTTCCGGTCACCGAATTGGCTGATGCCCTCAGACTGGCTTACTGGACTTCGCCAAGCGTTCTGGCGCAACGTGCGACCTTGCAACAATACGGTTACCGACAGGCAGAGGTCCGCGCCGAGTATGGGCCAAAGCTCGATTACCAGTTGACCCATGGCTGGCAACGCGACGATAGCGAGCCGACGTTTCTGCAACGCCGCCTCGGCTCGTCCAGGAACACAATCATCGGGGGCTGGAGCTCGAGCGCCGCTGCGATCCTGACCCAGCCACTCTATACTTTCGGCCGCAATTTCTCTCAGGAACGTGCGGCCAGCGCGCAGCGGGCCTATCAGATCCAGTTGGTGCGTTCGAACGAGCAGCAGGCGCTGCTGGATGCGGTGTCCGCCTATGTCGGCGTTCTGCGGGACCGCGCAGGCGTCGGGATCGCGACCGACAACCTGCAGGCACTGCAACGCGAACTGGGTGACAATCAGGCGCGGTTGAAGGTACGCGAGGTCACCGCGACCGATCTTGAGCAGGTGCTCACCCGCTATGAGCTTGGCCGCGCGCAACTATATAGTGCCCAACGCGACGCAGCATCGAGCGAGGCCAACTTCGTCCAGCGGGTCGGCGCTCCGGCCGGGGCGCTGGTGACGCCACCCGAGTTTTCGCTGCCGGTGCAGTCGCTCGAAGAAGCCTACGCATTTGCTGAAGTGCACAGCCCCATCCTTTTGGCTGCGCACGAGCGCGAGAAGGTTTCGCGGGCCGGGGTTTCCGCTGCCAAGGCCGACCTCATGCCGCGGCTGGACTTGCGCGCCAGCGCCACGCGCGGCAGCCTCAGCGCTTACGACAACTATGCCCACTACAACGAGGAAAAGGCCGAAATCATCCTGTCCGGCCCGATCTTCGAAAGCGGTTTGCGACAGGCAAAGGTGGCCGAAGCGCAAGCCGCCAATGACAGCGACTGGCGGTTAATAGATGCTGCGCTGCGCGAAAGCCGATCGGGTCTGGCACAAGCATGGAACGACTGGCTGGCGCAAAGTGCCGGGATCGACCGACTGGCGGCTTCGGTCGCCTCGGCCCAACGCGCGTATGACGGCGCGGTTCTGCAGGAGCGCGCCGGACAGTTCACCACGCTGGACGTGTTGCAACTGCTGCGCGAGTTGCTGTCGGTGCGGAGCAGCTACACCAGCGCAGTCGCAAACGCCTACATCGCCAAGGCCAGGCTGTTGGCGCTTATGGGAGCGCTTGAGCCGGGCTGGGTACTGCCCGGTGAGGCACGTTATGATGCCGAAGGCCGCAGCGCTCGTGCCGCGGGGAAGGGCAATACGCCCGTGGTGACAACCGTCATCCGCGCGATCGACGGGCTTGATCGCGCGGTTCCGGCCAATCGGGTGGCACGCGATCCGGGTAGCCGGTTCGAGCCGGATGCGGTCAGGTTGTCCGAACCGGCGCCGCCCAAGTGAACCGTGGGGGAAAGGCACCCGGTCGGCCGATCGGCAATTCGGCCATCGACCCAGCATGGCGCTTTGGCGCAGAACCCATAAAAACGCTGGCGAAGGGCGTTAAGGAAGCGTAGCGGCGCGCCCATGACAGCCCTTTCGACCGCGATTTCGCACGATGGCTCACCCGATTCGAGCCAACCGGATGACGGCCTCCATCATGGTGACAGCCTGAGCACGTTGGCCGTCGGCGCGATCGGCGTGGTATTCGGCGATATCGGCACCAGTCCGCTCTATTCGCTGAAGGAAACTTTCATCGGCCATCACCGGCTGCCGGTCGACACGCCGCATATATTCGGCGTGCTGTCGCTGGTATTCTGGACGATGATGCTGATCGTCACGGTCAAGTACGTGTTCGTGATCCTGCATGCCGACAACAAGGGCGAAGGCGGCAGTCTGGCACTGCTGGCCCTGCTCGGTCGCAAACTGGGCGAGACCCGCTGGAGCCACTTCACGATCCTGCTCGGGATCATCGCCACCGCGCTGTTCTATGGCGACGCGATCATCACCCCGGCCATGTCGGTCCTCTCGGCAGTCGAAGGGCTTGAGGTCGTCCACCCCGCGTTCGAGGAAGTGGTGCTGCCAATCTCGATCGCGATTCTGATCGGACTGTTCGCGATTCAGGCACGTGGCACGGCAGCGGTGGGCAAGCTGTTCGGACCGATCATGCTGATCTACTTCGCGGTCATCGCGGCGCTGGGGATCAGCGGCATTGTCCGCGCGCCGCAAGTGCTTTGGTCCTTGAACCCATGGTATGCGCTCAATTTCTTCCTGCTTGACCCGGCATTGGCCTTCCTCGCGCTGGGCAGCGTGGTGCTGTCGGTGACCGGGGCCGAGGCACTCTATGCCGATATGGGCCACTTCGGCCGCAAGGCGATCACGATCGCATGGCTATGGGTCGCATTTCCCTGCTTGCTGCTCAACTACCTGGGGCAGGCCGGAACGCTGATGGTGCAGCCCGAACTGGTCGAAAACCCGTTCTTCCTGATGGCGCCCGAATGGGGCCGCCTGCCGCTGGTGATTCTGGCCACAATGGCCACGATCATCGCAAGCCAAGCGGTCATCTCCGGTGCCTATTCGGTCAGCCAGCAGGCGATCCAGCTTGGCTTCCTGCCGCGCATCCGCATCCTGCACACCAGCGCCAAGGCCGCCGGGCAGATCTATGTGCCGCTCGTCAACTGGGCGCTGCTGGTGCTCGTCGTGCTGCTGGTGTTGGGCTTCAAGTCCTCGTCCAACCTTGCTTCGGCCTATGGCATTGCCGTTACCGGCACGATGTTCATCTCCGCCTGTATGTTGGGGGTGCTGACCTTTGCCGTGTGGAAGTGGCCGCCGGTGCTGGCCACCGCGATGACCGGGGTGTTCCTGCTGGTCGATGGCGCATACTTTGCCAGCAATATGACCAAGATCCCCGACGGCGGCTGGTTCCCGCTACTGGTTGCAGCAATCGTGTTCGTGATGCTGACGACCTGGGCCACAGGACGGCGCATCCTGCGCGAACGGCTGGCCGAAGATTCGATGCCGTTCGACTTGTTCCTCAACTCGGTATGCGACAAAGTCCGCCGCGTTTCGGGTACTTCGGTGTTCCTCGCCTCCACGGCTGAGGGCATTCCCCCGGCGCTGCTCCACAACCTCAAGCACAATCATGTTCTGCATGACCGCGTCGTGGTGCTGACCGTCGTTACTGAAGGCGTGCCCCATGTGCGGCCCGAAACCCGACGCGAGGTCGAGGATCTGGGGCATGGTTTTTATCGCATGGTCATCCATATCGGCTTCATGGACGAAGCCAACGTGCCAGCCGAACTTGCCGCCGAAGACCGGGCGGGTGGTCCGTTCAAGCCCATGGAAACCAGCTACTTCCTCGCCCGCCAGACGCTGATCGCCTCTAAGCGGCCCGGCATGGCGATCTGGCGCGAAAAGCTGTTCGCATGGATGGTGCGCAACGCCGAAAGCGCGATGCAGTTCTTCAAACTGCCGACAAACCGCGTGATCGAACTGGGCAGCCAGTTGGAGATCTGACGCCCGCACGGGTCAATCCAAGGCCGATTTAATCGTGCGCTTGAATTGAAATCCCTTCCCGGCCATGGTTTCCCGCGATGGGAGACCTTGCATGAAACTGTCCGGAATCCGGGTGCTTGACCTGTCGAGCTACATTCCCGGCCCCTACCTGACGATGGCCATGGCCGATCATGGGGCAACCGTGGTCAAGGTCGAGGCACCCGGCGGCGACCATACCCGGCACATCGGCCTGAAGGACGGACCCGACACGGTATACTTCCGCAACTTCAACCGCGGCAAGCACAGCATCGTCCTGAACCTGAAGGATACGGCAGACCATGCCGCCTTCCTGCGGCTGGCGGACGAGGCCGACGTGCTCGTGGAATCGAACCGGCCCGGCGTCGCGGCGCGGCTGGGCATTGATCATGCCACCTTGGCCGCGCGCAATCCCCGCCTGATCACTTGCGCGATCAGCGCGTTTGGTCAGGATGGGCCGCGTTCGGGGCGCGCCGCACATGATCTGGCGCTGGAAGCCTTGACCGGCGTATTGGGCGCCAATCAGGGGAACGACGGTCAACCGGCCATGCCCGCGCTGCCATTGTCCGACTATTTGTCGGCGCTGAACGGGCTTTCGGCGGTGTTGATGGCACTTTATGCGCGCGAGCGTACCGGGCGCGGCGATTTCATCGATATTTCCATGCAGGAAGCGTTGCTGTCAGCCACCGCCAACGTACTTGGCCCAACGCTGGCCGAGAGCCGACAGCCCGTCATCGGGCACGAGCGCACCACCGGTGGAGCGGCGTTCTATCGCTGGTACGCCTGCAGCGATGGCGAGAAGTTGGCGCTGGCTGGGCAAGAGCCCAAGTTCATCGCGGCATTGTTGGGCCATCTCGGGCGGTCGGAACTTGTCCCGCTGTGCGACGCGCCAGGACCGCACCAGCAACCGGTGGTCGATACACTGGCCGCGTTCTTTGCCAGCCACACACTGGCGGAAGCGGGGGCGCTGCTCGACCGGATCGATGTATGCTGGGGTCGGGTCAACACCTATCCGCAAGCGCTTGAGGATGAACAGATCGCGGCGCGCGGCTTTGTGCTGACCGATGACCTCGGTCGGCGTCATCTAGGGCCGCCGATCCGCTTTGCCGATGAACCCGCGCGCGTCACCTTGCGTGCGCCAGCTCTGGGCGAGCATCAGGATCTGGCCCGCAAAGGCTGGTGACGGTGATGCTCAATCGAGTGCAATCACCGTATCGGCCAGTCGCGCAACATCTTCGGCCGAATGGGTCACCAGCAAGACCGGAAGCGCGAGATCACGGCGGATGCGGTCGATCACCTCGGCGATCGTGGCGCGGCGGGGCGCATCGACTGCGCTGAGCGGCTCATCCATCAACAGGAAGCGTGGCCCCGCCAGCAAAGCGCGGCCGATCGCTACGCGCTGTGCCTCGCCGCCCGATAGCGTGGACGGTTTGCGGTCCAGCAGTTCGCCAAGGCCAAGGAACGCGCAAGCCTCGGCCAGCGTCAGGAAGCGGCGCTTGTTCGGCGCCAGACGCTCGCCGAACTGCAGGTTTGCCCGCACGGTGAGGTGTGGGAACAAGCGATAATCCTGAAAGACGTAGCCGCAAGCGCGGCGCTCGGGCGGGTGATCGATCGCACCATTGCTGTCGAACAAAGCCACTCCACCCACCGTCACGTGGCCGGCGCGCGGACGTAACAGGCCTGCAATTGCATCGAGCGTGCTGGTCTTGCCTACGCCCGATGGCCCGACCAGCGCGGTCACGCCGGGGCCGCTGGTGAACGCAATACGGCGTTCCCACGTGCCGCGACGCAAGGTGACGGCCACGTCAAAGGACAT
This sequence comes from Novosphingobium sp. FKTRR1, assembly GCF_020404405.1. Classification (GTDB taxonomy): domain Bacteria; phylum Pseudomonadota; class Alphaproteobacteria; order Sphingomonadales; family Sphingomonadaceae; genus Novosphingobium. Next base: position 60,309 of record NZ_JAIZDA010000010.1, read on the forward strand.
GTCGGCTCTGACCTGCAGTGCCCATCCGCTGCGACAGCGCTTCGGATGCCACCAGCGCGACAAGCGAAAGTGCGACCGACACCAGCGCCAGCCGCGTTACCGTGGCATCGCCTCCCGGCACTTGCAGCGCGGCATAGATTGCCAGCGGCAAGGTCTGCGTTTCGCCCGGAATGTTCGACACGAACGTGATCGTGGCGCCGAATTCTCCCAGCGAGCGGGCAAACCCCAACACCGCCCCGGCCAGCACGCCGGGCAGCGCCAGCGGCAGCGTGATCGTGGCGAACGTGCGCCAAGGCCCAGCTCCCAACGTCCGCGCCGCTGCCTCAAGACGGGGATCGACCGCCTCGAGCGACAACCGGATCGCGCGGACCATCAGCGGCAGTGCCATCACCGCTGCCGCCAACGCCGCACCGGTCCAGCGGAACAACAGCGTCATCCCGAACAGGCGCTCCAGCGGCGCGCCAAGCAGGCCATGCGGCGCGAAGGCCACCAGCAACAGCCAACCCATCACGACCGGCGGCAGCACGAGCGGCAGGTGGATCAGCGCGTCGACCACGACCTTCCCCGGAAAACGCGCGCGCGCCAGCACCCACGCCAGCGCGAACGCGACCGGCAGCGTGCCCAACACCGCCACAATGCCGACTTTGGCCGACAACGCGACGATCTGCCACTCATCGACGGACAACCATGCGCCCATCAGCGTGTCGTGAAGCCAAAGCGATGGAAGATCGCGCGTGCCTCGGGCGAGAGCAGGAACCGGCGGAACGGCTCGGCATCGGGCGCGCTGGCACTCGTCAACCGGGCCAGCGGGTAGACGATCCGCGCATGGCTTTGCGGCGGGAACACACCGATCACCCGCACGCCGGGCTCGGCCCGCGCATCGGTGGCATAGACAATGCCCAATGGCGCGGCACCGCGCGAGACCAGCGCCAGCGCCGCGCGCACGTTCTCGGCACGCGCAAGCTGTCCGGAAACCAGCGGCCAGACCTTCAAGGCAATCAGGGCCTGCTTGCCATAGCGACCTGCCGGGACGGTATCCGGGTCCGCCATGGCCAGCCTGCCGTTCGGGCCCAGCGCCCTCGCCAATGCAAAACCGGGGCGGGGATCAAGCCGCAAAGTGCTGTTCGCCGGAGCCACCAACACCAGCGCGTTGCCGACCAGATCGGCGCGGCTGGCCGGGACGATCAACCGCGCGCGGGCCAGCTCGTTCATCCAATCCTCGTCAGCCGAGATGAACAAGTCAGCCGGCGCCCCTGCCAGCGCTTGCCGGGCCAGCGCCGAACTGGCCGCAAACGACAGCACCGGCCTTGGATGATGACGGGCGGCCCACACATCCGCCACGGCATTGAGCGATTCCTGCAAGCTCGCCGCCGCCAGCACGAGCGGCCCGCGTGTCTGCGCCTGCGCCGACGAAAGGGGAGCGAACAGCAACAGAAGCCATGCAAGGAACAGTCTGGTCATGCTGGCTGTATAACGTCGGGAACAGCCAAAGCGCAACCAAGGCGCGACCAAGCCTCAACGAGGGCATTGCCGTGACACGATGCAGTCAGCGGTTGCAATGCGACGCACGGCATGGAACGTCTGATTGCATGATCCATCTGCATCGTATCGCCCGTGCCGCGCTGACCCTGTTCGCGCTCACGCTGTTCTCGCCAGCCGCCCCCGCGCTTGCCGCCGACACCCCTGACAGCGGTTGGCGCGTGGCAACGCATGTTGCCCCCGCCGATGCGAGTGACCGCGTCCACGGATCGCCCACCGCCAATCTCAGCGTGATCATCTGGCTCGACCCCGAATGCCCGTACTGCAAGACGCTGGGTGCGATGCCGCAACGCGTGGTCGATGATCTGGGGACCGGGGTCAATCTGGTGGTGCGGTTGTTTCCCTTGCCGTTCCACGGGCAGGCCGCCGTGCAAGGCTCGCTGGCGTCGCTGTGCGTCGGCGATCAGGCGGGACCGGATGGCTATTACCGCTTTCTGGATGGCTGGCTCGCAGCAACCCAAGGCAACGGTCGGGGTCTGCCGGGCGCTTCGGGGCACGACGACCCGCTCGGCTTGCTCGCCGCCCAATCGGGTGCGCGGGACACGTCGGCGCTGGTTTCCTGTATCGGCAATCAGGACACTGGCCGCAGGCTGGTGCAGCAGATGCAGGCGGCCGAAGTTGCCGGCGTTCAGGGCACCCCCGCCATCGCCATCCGCGACAACCGCAATGGCCACACAATCATGGAGGACGGCGCGATTGCCGAGGCAGACTTGCGCCGCGCCATCGCCTTCCTGAGCAGCCAGGGCGCGGACTGATCCCCGCGCCCTTCGCGCTTCACTGCTTGAGCAGCGGTTTCAGGTAGTGTCCGGTGAAGCTGGCGGGGTTCTTCGCCACTTGTTCGGGCGTGCCTTCGGCCACCAGTTCACCGCCGCGCACCCCGCCTTCGGGACCGAGATCAAGGATCCAGTCGGCGGTCTTGATGACATCGAGGTTGTGTTCGATCACCACCACCGAGTTGCCCTGTTCAACCAGCCGGTGCAGCACTTCCAGCAGCTTGCGAACGTCCTCGAAATGCAGACCGGTGGTCGGCTCATCGAGGATGTAGAGCGTTTGCCCGGTCGAGCGGCGCGCCAGTTCCTTGGCCAGCTTGACCCGCTGCGCCTCGCCGCCCGATAGCGTGGTCGCCTGCTGGCCGACCTTGATGTAGCCCAGACCGACTTCGGCGAGCATGTGCATCCGCTCGCGGATCGGTGGCACCGCCTTGAAGAATTCGACCGCATCCTCGATCGTCATGTCGAGCACATCGGCGATCGAGTGGCCCTTGAACTTCACGTCGAGCGTTTCGCGATTGTACCGCTTGCCGCCGCACTCCTCGCACGTGACATAGACGTCGGGCAGGAAATGCATCTCGATCTTGATCAGGCCGTCGCCCTGACAGACCTCGCAGCGCCCGCCTTTGACGTTGAAGCTGAACCGCCCCGGCTTGTACCCGCGCGCTGCGGATTCGGGCAGCCCGGCAAACCAGTCACGGATCAGTGTGAACGAGCCGGTGTACGTGGCCGGGTTGGAGCGCGGGGTGCGACCGATCGGCGACTGGTCGATCTCGATCACCTTATCGCAATTTTCCAGCCCGCGAATGGCATCGTGCGCGCCCGCCACCACGCGCGCGCCGTTGAGCACCCGCGCCGCCCCGGCCTGCAAGGTGTCGATGGTCAGCGACGACTTGCCCGAGCCTGACACGCCGGTGATGCAGCAGAACGTACCCAGCGGGATCTTGGCCGTCACGTTCTTGAGGTTGTTGGCGCGCGCGCCTTCGATCACGATCTTCTTGCCGTTGCCCTTCCGCCGCTTGGCAGGAACCTCGATCCGCCTTGCACCGGTCAGGTATTGGCCGGTCAGGCTGTTGGGATTGCCCAGAATGTCGGCAAGCGTTCCTTGCGCCACGATCTCCCCGCCATGGATGCCCGCGCCCGGCCCCAGATCGAGAATATGGTCGGCGGTGCGGATCGCATCCTCGTCATGCTCGACCACGATCACGGTATTGCCCAGATCGCGCAGCCGCTTGAGCGTTTCGAGCAGCCGGTCGTTGTCGCGCTGGTGCAACCCGATCGACGGCTCATCGAGCACGTAGAGCACGCCCGAAAGCCCCGACCCGATCTGGCTGGCCAGACGGATGCGCTGCGATTCACCGCCCGACAAAGTGCCCGAGGTGCGGTCGAGGTTGAGGTAATCGAGCCCGACATTGTTGAGGAAGCCAAGTCGCTCGTTGATTTCCTTGAGGATTGCCTTGGCGATCTGGCTTTGCTGGTTGGTCAGTTGCGCATCGAGCGCCCCGTACCACTCCACTGCTGCCGCAACCGACAGGCACGTCACGCTCGATATATCGCGCCCGGCGACTTTCACCGACAGCGCCTCTGGCTTGAGCCGCGCACCGTTGCAGGTCTCGCATGGCTGGGCGGTCTGGTACTTGCCCAGTTCCTCCTTCATCCACGCGCTTTCGGTCTGCAACAGGCGCCGGTTGAGGTTGCCGATCACCCCCTCGAACGCCTTTTGCACGGTGTAGCTCTTCTTGCCGTCGACGAAGGTCAGCGGCACCGCCTTGCCACCGGTGCCGTAGAGAATGACCAGCTTGATCTCACCCGGCAGCGCTTCCCACGCGGTATCGAGCTTGAACCCGTAATGCGCCGCCAGACTGGCCAGAACCTGCATGTAATAAGGGCTGGGCGGGTTGGACTTGGCCCACGGAACGATCGCGCCCTGCTTCAGGCTGAGGTTCTCGTTCGGCACCACCAGTTGCGGATCGAACAGCAGCTTTTCGCCCAGTCCGTCGCACGCCGGGCACGCACCTTGCGGCGCGTTGAACGAGAACAGCCGGGGTTCGAGCGCATCGAGCGTGAACCCGCTGACCGGGCAGGCAAACTTTTCGGAAAAGACGATACGGTTGGCGGGCAGGCCGGTCTTTTTCATGCCGGCCTTTTTTGCCGCACTTTTGCCGGCATCCACCCCGTTCGCCTCAAGCGAAGTCGACAGATCACTTGCGGGTGCCACGACTTCGCTCGGCGCGTGTGGCGCGGAGGGTTGCAGTTCCGCCACCGTCGAATCCGCCAGATCGATGTAGACCAGCCCGTCAGCCAGCTTGAGCGCCTGTTCGAAGCTGTCGGCAAGGCGGGTCTGGATGCCGTCGCGCACCGCGATGCGATCGACCACGACTTCAAGATCGTGCTTGAGCTTCTTGTCGAGCGCGGGCGCGTCCTCGATCGCATAGACTTCGCCATCGATGCGGACGCGGGTGTAGCCCGCCTTCTGCCATTCGGCCAGTTCCTTGCGGTATTCGCCCTTGCGACCCCGCACCACCGGAGCCAGCAGGAACGCGCGCGTCCCTTCGGGCAGCGTCATCACCCGGTCGACCATCTGGCTGACGGTTTGCGCGGTGATCGGCAAGCCGGTGGCGGGCGAATAGGGAATGCCCACCCGCGCCCACAGCAGGCGCATGTAGTCGTAGATCTCGGTCACCGTCGCCACGGTCGAGCGCGGGTTGCGGCTGGTCGTCTTCTGCTCGATCGAGATGGCCGGAGACAGCCCGTCGATATGCTCGACATCGGGCTTCTGCATCATTTCGAGGAACTGGCGGGCATAAGCCGAAAGGCTTTCGACATAGCGCCGCTGCCCTTCGGCATAGATCGTGTCGAACGCCAGGCTCGACTTGCCCGAGCCGGAAAGCCCGGTGATGACGATCAGACTGTCGCGCGGCAGATCGACGTCGAAACCCTTGAGGTTATGCTCACGCGCGCCGCGAATGGAGATTTGCGATAAGGACATGGGACGGCGGTGTTCCAGATTTGTTCGATTCCCGCAAGCCCGTGTGCGGGACCTTTTGCGCAAGTGGGGAAGCCCGCCCCCACCCGCAAGGTGGAACTTGGGGCGAGCGGTCCGGCAGCGTGCCTTCCGCGCGACGATCCTTCAGCGGATCATGCCTCCCCGACCGCCAACGCCCTTGCACCAGGTTCGCCCAGCCATTGCGCGTCGACGCCCCAGACCATGCGGATCAAGCCAGCAGTCAGCGCCTGTTCGGGCGGGCCCTGCGCCACAACGACGCCATGGTCGAGCACGATTACCGCATCGGCGTGGTTCATAGCCTGCGCCAGATCGTGGAGCACGACCAACACGCCGCGCCCCTCGTCATGTGCCAGTGCGCGCAGCCGCAGCAGCAGCGCGCGGGCTTGCGCCATGTCGAGACTGGCGACCGGCTCATCGGCCAGTATCCAGTGCGGTTCGCCCGCCAGCACGCGCGCCAGCAAGGCGCGGGCGCGCTCACCTCCCGACAATGTATGCACCGCGCGATCGGCAAGGTGGGTCAGGTCCAGCGCTTTCAGCGCTGCCGCGACGGCCTGTTCATCCACTGCCAGGCCTGCCCGATGCGGCAGGCGCCCCAGTCCGGCCAGCGTGCGGACCGACAGGTTCCACGCCACTTCGGCGCTTTGCGGCAGATAGCCGATGATCCGGGCACGGTCGCGCGCGCTCCATCGCGCCAGCAGCCTGCCATCGAGCCGCACGGCGTTGGTCCCCCTGCCCGGCAGCAGTCCGGCCATGGCGGTCAGCAGCGTGGACTTGCCCGCCCCGTTGCAACCAAGGATGGCGGTGACCCGGCCCGGCTCCGGGGCAAAGTCCACCTCGTGCAGCCGGTTGCGGACGAACAGGGCGCGCGCTTCCAGTTGCATCATGCGATCTCGCGCCGCAGCTGCACCAGCAACCGCAGAAAGAAGGGTGCGCCGATCAGGCTCAGCGCGATGCCCAGTCGCAATTCGCCGCCTTGCAGCGGCACCAGACGGCACAGCGCATCGGCCACCACGACCAGCAAAGCACCCGCCAGCGCGCTCGGCGCGATCAGCGCGGAAGGGCGCTGGTCGGTCCATGGGCGCACCAGATGCGGCACCACCAGTCCGACAAAGCCGACGATGCCCGCCACCGCCACCCCGCCGCCGACCACCAGCCCGACGCCCGCGATCATCAGCGCCTGCAACCGCCCGTGGCGCACGCCAAGCGAGCGGGCCGCCGCCTCGCCCAGCGTCAGCGCATCGAGCGCAGGCCCGGCCAGCACGAGCAGCGCAAGCCCGGCCAGCGTCAGCGGTGTGGCGATGGCCACTTCGTGCCAGCCGCGATCGGCCAATGCGCCCATCAGCCAGGTCACAATCTCGCTCATCGCAAAGGGATTGGGCGACAGGCTGATGGCAAGGCTGGTCAGCGCGCCGGCCAGACTGGCGATCATCATCCCCGCCAGCGTGAACAGGGCCAGTCCGCCCTCACGCCCGGCGATCAGCGCCAGCAAGGCCATGCCCAGCGCCGCGCCGCCCAGCGCGAAGGCAGGGAGAAGGAACTCTTGCGCGGCATAGCCGGTGAACAACGACAGGACCGCGCCAAGCGCCGCCATCGGTGCGACGCCGAACAGTCCGGGGTCGGCCAGCGGGTTGCGCAAATAGCCCTGCATCGCGGCACCCGCTCCGCCAAGCCCTGCGCCCAGCACCGCCGCCAGCAGTGTGCGCGGCAGGCGCAGTTCCATCAGGATCGGCACGGCATGGCGCACCGGCGAGCCCAGCGGGTCGATCCACACCTGCCCCGCCATCAGCGCCAGTGGCACGGCCAGCAACAGCAACAGCAACAGCAACAGGGCGAGATTGCCGTTCAATCGGCTCATTGCGACCCTGCGTCATAAGCGCGGCGCACTTGTGCAAGCTGCGCGGCGGCGCGGATGATCGTCGGGCCGCCGCAATAGAGCAGTCCAGGGGCAAAGCGGGCGCGGCGTGTTCCGGTCAGGTGGGCCAGCGCCGGATGCGCCAGCGCGCGGTCGGCCCCGGCCGTGATGACCAATTGCGGCGGATCGGCCAGCACGCGCTCCAGCGGCAGTTGCTGCCCCTGACCAAGCCCGCGCGCGGCGGCAAAGTTGGCAAGCCCTGCATGACGCATAAGGTCAGCGATCAAGGTGGCATCGCCGGGCACGATCCCCCCCGGCTCCCACATCAGCGTGGCGACCGGCGGTGAGCCCGGCGTGGGCTTGGCTGCAGCAAGCGCCGCGTCGATCCGTGCCACCAGCGCCGCACCGCGTTCGGGATGCCCGGCCAGCGCCGCCAGCCGCAGTACTTGCGCGCGGGCATCGGGCACGTTGGCGGCCATACCGAAGGTTTCCAGTCGCAGCCCCAGCCGTCGATAGGCCGCAGCGGTTGCCGGATCGATGAAACTGCCATCGACGACCAGATCGGGCCGCAGCGCCAGCACTTCCTCGACCGTGCCACGGGTAAAGGCAAAGCGCCGCGCCACCGCCGGATCGAGCGATGAGGCGCGCGGATCGGCGCTGTAGTGCGACAGCGCCAGCACTTGCGACCGGTCGGCGACTTCGGCCAGAATCGCGTCGGTACAGGGGTTCAGCGAGACGATAGTGGGGCGCGAGTGGGCAACCTTGGCTTGCGGAACCTCGGCCTGAGACTGTGGGGCGCAACCGCTTTGCAACGGACAGATCGCCAGCAGGGAGAGGGCCAGCAGCCCCCTCCCCTTGCCCCGCCGATGCCGGGCGCGCGTGGCGTGTGGCGGGTTAATAGCGCACCCGCAGACCACCGAACGCGGCGCGGCCCCAAGTGCCATAGCCCGCCGCCGTCGGACGGTTCTGATCGAGCAGGTTCTCGACCCGGCCATAGACTTCCACGCCCTTGGCCACCGGCAGGCTCGCCCGCAGCGCCAGCAGTACGCCGGGCTGCAGACGCACGGTGTTCGCGGCGTTGTCATAGCTGGCCGAGCGAACCGTGACATCAGCCCCGAGCGCAAGATCGCGCAGCGGCGTCGTCCAGTCGAGCGTGGTCGTCAGGCTGTGGTGGGGGCGGCGCGCCAGATCCTTGCCGAAGGTCGCCGCGCCGGGCGTGCGGTTGGTCGCCTCAAGATACGTGTAGACCACGGCCGCCTTGACAGTTTCGACCGGCTTCACCGTCAATTCCGCTTCAACGCCTTGCGCGCGAGCCTTGCCGACGTTGTCATAGAAGCCATAGCGGCCATCGTTGCACAGGGCATTGCTGACCGAGAAGCACGAGACATAGCCGATCTGGTTGCGCGTATCGCGGCGGAACAGCGTGGTGGTGGCGTGTACCAAACCGTTGCTGCTCGCCCACTCGATCCCCGCGTCATAGCTGCGCGAACGTTCGGGCACGAGCGCGCCGTTGCCGTAATCACTGAACAGTTGATACAGGGTCGGCGCCTTGAACCCCTCGCCATAGCTGGCGCGCAGGCGCAGGCCTTGCGCCACCGCGACCGAGCCGTTGGCCCCGAACGTCCAGTTGGTACCGAAGCGGCTGTGATCGTCCACGCGCGCGCCAGCGGCAAGCAAGGCGGTGCCGTTGTCCCAGGTCAGCAGCGCATGACCGCTGGTCAGTCGTGCGCGCTGGCGGGCGTCATACGTCGACTGAAAGCGCGTCCATTCGCTGTCGGCCCCGACATTGAGCGACAGATTTTGCGGCAACGGCACGTGCGCGGACAAGTCGGCCCGTTCGCTATAGCCGCGATAGCCGTACTGCACGTCGCTGCCATAGGTCGGGTCGTAATAGTCGCGCGCTGTCTGGGCGTGGGCATAGCCTGCGTCGACCGTCAGGCCACCGTCGCGGTACTGCACCCCGGCGCGTCCCGAGAACTGGCGCGTGATCTGGTATTCGGGCGTATCGCCGAATGTGTAAGTCGGGGCAGGATAGCCATCGATATCGGTGTGCGTATCGGCATAGCGGCCGGTAGCAACCAGCGACAGCGTGTCGGTCAGCGCATAGCGTCCCTTGCCGCCGACGCGCCATTGGCGGAACCCGTCGCCCTCGGTGCCGGAAGCGGCGGACGAAACGCCGTCGGTGCCCGCCAGCCCGGCGCTGAGCGTCAGCGCATAGCGTTCCTGCTTGATCCCCGCTGCTGCATCCCCTGCATAGCTGCCGTGCGATCCGGCTTCGGCGCTGGCGCGGACGCCGTTGAGGTCGGCGCTGCTGACAGCGATCACGCCGCCGATCGCCGCGCTGCCCCAGACCACCGAGTTCGAGCCGCGCAGCACGTCGATCCGGTCGATCCCGCCCGGCGTCAGCGTGCCGAAGTCGAACCCGCCCGAAGGGCCGGACACGTCCTCCACCCGCAAGCCGTCGACCAGCACGAGCACCTGCTCGCTGTCCGACCCGCGCAGGCGCACGCCGGTGAACGCGCCGGGGCCGCCGTTGCGGCTGAGCGACAGGCCGGGAACGAGCGCGAGCGCGCGGGTGATGTCGAGGCCCTGCACGCGGTCGAGATCGGCGGCAGTCACCACCGTGACGGGCTGGCCGGCCTTGTCGACGCTCAGCGCGCTGCCGGTGGCAAGGACGGTGATTGCTTCTGGACGGATCGTGTCGGAAATCAGAACGCTGTCGGTCGTTTCAGCCAGCGCGGGACTGGCAAAGGCAGTCAGAACGGTGGCGGACAGGACTGTGGCGGCAAGCAAAATGGACTTCATGCGTCAAACTCCCGGCCCATGGACGTTTGCCGTCCATGGCGAGAGGGTGCGCGGGGCCTTAGCTGGCACGCACCATCACGCATACGCCCGGTACACCCCGCCCGGCCGCGGAACGACCACACACCGGCAGGTTTCCTGGCTCGCCCGGGTCATCGCTCCCTGCCCGCCTTCCCAGCTTGCGCCAGTGGCATATGGACAGGGCGCTATCGGGCACAGTTGCGGGGGCAGCTTCGGTCAAGGTCCGATTGGCGGACTTCTCCGAATTCCCTCTTAGCCCCCGTTAAGGGGCACCGGTGGCGTCGGGAGGGTCGTTAGCGCCGCCTGCACCATCGGGCAAGCCCCTGCTTCCGCTCGCAATCGGCGCGGGGTACGGTTAACCGCCCAGCAACCCTGTGTGCCGTAGCGGGACGGGACGGAATGGCTGGATGCACCCGATGCGGGCCTGCGCTAGCGCAATCATGAACAGGAGCGCGCGTAAGGATCCGATGCCGCTGGAAATCGCCTATCGACCGGTCATCCTGCCGCCGCACCTCGTGCGTGATGCGGCAGGAATAACCGCGCCCGGCGAGATCACATCAAGCGACTCGCTGTCTCTTGCTCCGCAGCAGGATCAGCGGCAGCCCCTGCCCTTGGCCGATCCCTTTGCCCCGCGTGAATTCACCGCGCGCATCCGCACGCGCGACGTGGTGTCGGTACGCCGAATGCTCAACCGCGCCTCGATCTGGCGGCAGCGTTTGGGCGGCGTGGCGGCCATCGGCGCGCTGGCGCTGGTGCTGGGTGTGATCGGCTGGGGCAATCCCGGCGGGATCGATGCCGCCGCCGCACACGAACGCATCGCGGGCTTGCAGCCATTTGAACAACCCGGCGACAGCTTTCCCGGATCGGCGTTCTATTATCTTTCGCCGCAAGACACCGGCCTGCTCAGCCCCGATGCGGCCGAAGCGGCGTGGAAGCGCAACCTCGCCACGATCCACGGTGACGATGCGCCCGCCCCGGTGCCCGATGCTTCGGGCGCGTTCGACAATCCCACCGCGCGCCCCCTGTTCCTGCGCGGCAGCGGACAGGACCAGTGGCGCGCGCTGCAATGCCTGACTGCCGCGATCTATTACGAAGCTGCCAGCGAACCTGACGGCGGCCAGCGAGCGGTGGCGCAAGTCGTGCTCAACCGTGTCAGCCATCCGGCGTTCCCCAAGACGGTGTGCGGCGTGGTCTATCAGGGGTCGGAGCGGCCCGGCTGCCAGTTCAGCTTTGCCTGCGACGGCGCGCTGGCCCGCGCGCCGGTTCGCCAGTTCTGGGACCGCGCGCGGCGCGTGGCGGAACAGGCGCTGGCGGGCTTCGTCTATGCCCCGGTCGGCCTTGCCACGCATTACCACACCACCGCCGTGCATCCCTATTGGGCCGACAGCCTGCGCTTTGTCGGCACGATCGGCGCGCACCGCTTCTATAGCTGGACTGGACGCGCCGGACGCGCCGACAGCTTTGCCGTGGCCTACAGCGGTGGCGAGCCGCTGGCCGCACCGCATCCCCGCACCTGGACCCCGGCCATAGCCGATATTGCCGATCCGGTTGCGCTGGAGCAGGCGTTCGAGGCCGGGCGTATCGCGGCCCTGCGCCAGACGCAGGCCAGCGGCAGCCCAAGCAGTACCCTGATGTCCGGTGCCGCCTTCGGCCAGCAACCTTTACCCCATGCCGTCGGCCCGGCGTATGCGCCGCAATGGCAGCAACGGGGCGGCGATGCGGCCTTGCGCGCGCCGGCCTCGCCCGAGGCGGCCAAGAGCGGTTCGGGCGCCCCGCTCGCCAACCCGGCGTTCGAGAACGCGGGCAAATGGATCGCTCAGCCTGGCGGATGAACCAGCGCAACATAGTGAATCAACGCGCTATTCCCCCCACATCGTTATCCGGCTCTTTACTGTAACGCCTCATAGGGTGTTCACGCAGACGGGCCTAATGCGGTTTCCGACGAGGTCGGCTGCGTCGGACCCTTGTGCCAGCACGCAGGTCCGGTGCCCGACCGCAAGGAAGGATCTGTCGATGCTGCGTTTCGCCCCCCGCTATGGAATCGTGTCGCCCTGCCTCGTGCGGCCGACGCGCGGATGGCAATTGCGCGCGGTCAACGACAACGCCAACCGCCGCGCCGCGCCCGCCCACTGGACCGGCGACGATGCCATGCTCGAAGCCGCCTTGCGCCTGTTCGGCAGCCACGGCCTGTCGGCCGCCGCCCATGCCGCGGCGAGCGCAGACAGTGCGCAGGCGGCCGGTGACTTCGAAAAAGCGCGCTGGTGGATCGGGGTCAGCCGCCTGCTGGATGGTCGCGCCCGGCGGGTGCAGCGCTGAGTCGTCAAGCCGCGTAACTTTGCAAATCTAAACCACGTCGGCGATGGATCGAACCCATTACCCAAACACCCCGGCCACGCCCACGCTGCAAACGGCGACCGTTTGCCGTTGGGGACTTCGCGCGGCAAAGCCTTGCCGGACCGCCCTTGATATTGCGAACTGTTATCAAATAAACCCGGATTTCTGCGGTTTTTGCGCCTTGCAATCGTCATTTTACAGGCCTACGGACCCTGAGCCGCCCGATCCCTTCCCGTCACGCGGGGCGCGAGGAGGAGTGCCGACGGCGGTAGCTTGACCTCTTGTCCCGCGACTTACGGGAAAGGACCGTAGAGCATGGCTCGCAAGAAGATCGCGCTGATCGGCGCCGGCAACATCGGTGGCACGCTCGCACACCTCGCCGCCCAGAAGGAACTGGGCGACATCGTCCTGTTCGACGTCGTGGAAGGCGTGCCCCAGGGCAAGGCGCTCGACCTGTCGCAGTGCGGCCCGGTCGAAGGATTCGATGCCAAGATCACTGGCTCGAACGATTACAAGGACATCGCTGGCGCAGACGTGATCATCGTCACCGCCGGTGTCGCCCGCAAGCCGGGGATGAGCCGCGATGACCTGCTCGGCATCAACCTCAAGGTGATGAAGGCTGTCGGCGAAGGCATTCGCGACAACGCGCCCGACGCATTCGTCATCTGCATCACCAACCCGCTCGACGCGATGGTCTGGGCACTGCGCGAGTTCTCCGGCCTGCCGACCCACAAGGTCGTCGGCATGGCAGGCGTGCTCGACTCGGCCCGCTTCAGCCACTTCATCGCCGATGAGTTCGACGTCTCGGTCAAGGACGTGAACACGTTCGTGCTCGGTGGCCATGGCGACACGATGGTTCCCGTCGTCCGCTACTCGACGGTCAACGGCATCCCCGTGCCCGACCTGATCAAGATGGGCCTGTCGACGCAGGAAAAGATCGACGCGATCGTGCAGCGCACCCGTTCGGGCGGCGGCGAGATCGTGGCGCTGCTCAAGACCGGGTCGGCGTTCTATGCGCCCGCCACCTCGGGCATCGCGATGGCCGAAGCGTATTTGCGCGACCAGAAGCGCATCTTGCCCTGCGCGGCTTATGTCGATGGCCAGTACGGCGTTGACGGCCTCTACGTCGGCGTGCCGGTGCTGATCGGCGCAGGCGGCGTGGAAAAGGTGATCGAGATCGAGCTGGACGAAGCCGACAAGGCCGGCCTCAAGGTCTCGGTCGATGCGGTCAAGGAACTGCTGGTGGCGTGCAAGGGCATCGACCCCTCGCTCGCCTGATCGGGTCGGAACCGGTGACGGAGCGTTCTGCTTCGCTTCGCCGGTTCCCCCCTGCGAACGGATCGCTCCGCCGCCGCTTGCCCCGGTTCAGCTTGGGTCAACGTGGACGGGACCAACGGAGCGGCCCGTTTGCAAGAACCGCGTAAGTGCGCAGGCAGCAGCGGTTCCGCGTGGTTAAGAATTGGCGAGTATGTTCGCCACCTCGGGAAAGTACCCCTTGCGCCATCTTGCGCAAGGTTTCCGAAGCCCCACCCTCCCCGGGGGCAAAGGAGTGAATGATGGGTCACGACGTGCACGAGTTCGAGCTGGATCTGCTTCAGGAAGGTCCGCAAGCTGGTCCATCATGGGCTTCGCCACGTTGGCCGGTGACCGACGCCGCATCGGGCGACGATCTCACCCGTGCGCTCGACCCGATGGCGTTGAAGCTGGAAATCGCCAAGGCGGCCAAGAAGGGCGGCGCGCCCGCGCTTGATGAAGCCGCGCTGGAACAGGCCGCCGCCGATTCGATCCGGGCAATGCTGCTCATCCGCACATATCGCGTGCGCGGCCACCTTGCCGCCGACCTCGACCCGCTGGGGCTGGCGCGGCAGGATCTGCCCGCCGATCTTTCGCCCGAGTATCACGGCATCATCGGCGCCGCGCTCGACCGCAAGGTTTACCTTGGCGGCGTGCTTGGCCTGCAATGGTCGACCCCGCGCGAAATCGTGGCGATCCTGCGCAAGAACTATTGCGGCAAGGTCGGCCTTGAATTCATGCACATCTCCGATGTCGAGGAACGCAAGTTCCTGCAGGACCGGATCGAAGGTGGCGACAAGTCGATCGACTTCACGCCCGAGGGCAAGAAGGCCATCCTTGCCGCCGTGATCCGCGGCGAACAGTACGAAAAGTTCCTTGGCCGCAAGTACGTCGGCACCAAGCGTTTCGGCCTTGATGGCGGCGAATCGATGATCCCCGCGCTCGAAGCCGTGATCAAGTACGGCGGCTCGAAGGGCGTGCGCGAGATCATCTACGGCATGGCCCACCGTGGCCGCCTGAACATCCTCGCCAACGTGATGGCCAAGCCCTATCGCGTGATCTTCCACGAGTTCTCGGGCGGCACCGCCAATCCCGAAGACGTGGGCGGTTCGGGCGACGTGAAGTATCACCTCGGCACCAGTACCGACCGCGAATTCGATGGCATCAAGGTGCACATGAGCTTGCAGCCCAACCCCAGCCACCTGGAAACGGTGGACCCGGTCGTGCTGGGCAAGGCGCGCGCGCAGCAGGTGTTCCGCGACGATATCGGCAAGGGCAAGCACAAGCAGGTGCTGCCCGTACTGATCCACGGCGACGCCGCGTTTGCCGGGCAAGGCATCGTCTGGGAATGCTTCGGCTTTTCGGGGGTGAAGGGCTACAACACCGGCGGTTGCATCCACTTCATCATCAACAACCAGATCGGCTTCACCACCAGCCCGCAATTCTCGCGCGGGTCGCCCTATCCGTCCGACGTCGCCAAGGGTGTGCAGGCGCCGATCATCCACATCAACGGCGATGATCCCGAAGCGGTGACCTTTGCCTGCAAGCTGGCGGTCGATTACCGCCAGACCTTCGGCCGCGACGTGGTGGTCGACATGTGGTGCTATCGCCGCTTTGGCCACAACGAAGGCGACGAGCCCGGCTTCACCCAGCCGCTGATGTACGCCAAGATCCGTCAGCATCCGCCGATCTCCACGCTCTATGCCAGCCGCCTGACCGAACAGGGCGTGATCGACAAGAACTGGAAGGGCGAAAGCGAGGACCGGTTCGTCGCCACGCTCGAGGCAGAGTTCGAAGCGGCCAAGAGCTACAAGGCCAACGAGGCCGACTGGTTCGGTGGCCGCTGGTCGGGGCTGAACAAGCCCGCCGACCCGGTAACCGCCCGCCGCAACGTGCCCACCGGCATCGACCAGAAGCTGTTCGACAGCCTTGGCCGCGTGCTGACCACCGTTCCCGAAGGACTGACCATCCACAAGACGCTGGGCCGCGTCGTCGATGCCAAGCGCGAGATGTTCGCAACGTCCAAGGGCTTTGACTGGGCAACCGCCGAGGCGCTCGCCTATGGCAGTCTGGTCACCGAAGGCTTCAACGTGCGCCTGTCGGGGCAGGATTCGGGGCGTGGCACGTTCAGCCAGCGCCACGCCGTGTGGGTCGATCAAACCGACGAGCACAAGTACGTTCCGCTCGCCACGCTGCCGCACGGCCGCTTCGAGGTGCACGACAGCCCGCTGTCGGAATACGGCGTGCTCGGCTTCGAATATGGCTATGCCAGCGCCGATCCCAAGACGCTGGTGCTGTGGGAAGCGCAGTTCGGCGACTTTGCCAACGGCGCGCAGATCGTCATCGACCAGTACATTGCCGCGTCGGAAGCCAAATGGCTGCGCGCCAACGGCCTCGTGATGCTGCTGCCGCACGGCTATGAAGGGCAGGGTCCGGAACACTCCTCGGCCCGGCTCGAGCGCTATTTGCAACTGTGCGCCGAAGACAACCTGCAGGTGTGCAACATCACCAGCCCGGCCAACTATTTCCACGTCCTGCGCCGGCAGATGCACCGTCCGTTCCGCAAGCCGCTGATCATCATGACTCCCAAGAGCCTGCTGCGCCACGCGCTGGCCAAGTCGGTGGCTTCGGACTTCATCGGCGAAGGCCACTTCCAGCGCATCCTGTCTGACACCAACGGCGCGGCCGATGCCGACACCCGCCGCGTGGTGTTGTGCAGCGGCAAGGTTGCCTATGACCTGATCGAGGCGCGCGATGCCGCTGGCCTGACCGACACCCAGATCATCCGCCTTGAACAGCTCTACCCCTTCCCGGGTGAGCCGCTGGCACTGCGTCTGGCGCGCATGCCGCAGCTTGAAGATGTGGTGTGGTGCCAGGAAGAGCCCAAGAACAACGGCGCCTGGTTCTTTGTCGAACCACTGATCGAGGAATCGCTCAAGGCCGCCAAGGCGAAGGTTCACCGTTCCCGTTATGCCGGTCGCTCCGCGTCGGCCTCTCCCGCCACCGGGCTTGCCAAGCGCCATGCTGCCGAACAGGCCGCGCTGGTCAGCAACGCCCTTGCCCTCTCTGTCCGTGGCGAGATCCGCCGCAAGAAGAAAGCCTGAGCCACCGTTACCGGGCGCAGGCCCCCCATTCTTCCCAAGGAAACCGCTAACATGTCCATCGAAGTCAAGGTTCCGACGCTGGGTGAAAGCGTCAGCGAAGCGACCGTCGGCCAATGGCTGAAGAAGCCCGGCGATGCAGTTGCCGCCGATGAACCGATCGTCAGTCTCGAAACCGACAAAGTCGCGGTCGATGTACCTGCGCCTGCCGCCGGCATTCTGGGCCAGTTGATCGTCAAGGAAGGCGACACGGTTCTGGTCGGTGCGCTGATCGCATTGATCGAGAGCGCTGGCTCTGCCGCTGCGGCGGCTCCCGCCGCTACGCCTGCACCTGCTCCAGCCGCTCCCGCCGCTGCAGCGCCCGCCCCGGTGGCTTCGGCTCCCGCTCCTGCACCTGCCGCCGCTGCACCCGCCGCCATCGGTGACACCGATGCGATCGCGCTGTCGCCCGCGGTGCGCCGCGCGGTGCTGGAATACGGGATCGATCCGGCAACGGTGAAGGGTACCGGCAAGGACGGTCGCCTGACCAAGGAAGACGTGCTCGCCGCCGCCACCGCCAAGCAGGGCGCTCCGGCTGCTCCAGCCGCTGTCGCCGCACCTGCCGCTGCTCCCGTAGCTGCAGTCGCCGGGCGGAACGAGGAGCGCGTCAAGATGACGCGTTTGCGCCAGACCATCGCCAAGCGGCTCAAGAGCGCGCAGGAAACCGCCGCACTGCTGACCACGTTCAACGACGTGGACATGACGGCGGTGATGGAAGCGCGCGCCAAGTACAAGGACGTGTTCGAAAAGAAGCACGGCATCAAGCTTGGCCTGATGAGCTTCTTTGCCAAGGCTTCGGTGCTGGCGCTCAAGGACATTCCCTCGGTCAACGCGCAGATGCAGGGCGACGAGATCGTCTACTTCGATTACGTCGACATTTCGGTCGCGGTTTCGGCTCCCAACGGGCTGGTCGTGCCGGTGGTGCGCGATGTCGACAAGCTGTCGTTCGCAGGCATTGAAAAGGCGATTGCCGAATACGGCAAGAAGGCGCGCGAAGGCACGCTGACGATGGCCGACATGGCCGGCGGCACTTTCACCATCTCCAACGGCGGCGTGTTCGGAGGGCTGATGTCCACCCCGATCATCAACCCCCCGCAGTCCGCCGTGCTCGGCCTGCACCGCATCGAGGACCGCCCGGTGGTCCGCAACGGCGAGATCGTGATCCGTCCGATGATGTATCTCGCGCTCAGCTACGACCATCGCATCATTGACGGACGCGAGGCGGTTACCGCACTCAAGACCATCAAGGAAGCGATCGAGGATCCCACCCGGTTGCTGATCGATCTTTGATCTGATGGTGTGCAGCATCCTTCGACAAGCTCAGGATGAGCCGGGGTTGTTGGTGAATTGAATGCCAAGTCCGCTCACCCTGAGCCTGTCGAGGGGTGCCAGCGCAACGGAGGCCGAACATGGCTGAATACGATTACGACGTTCTTGTCATCGGCGCCGGTCCTGGCGGCTATGTCGCGGCGATCCGGGCTGCGCAACTCGGCCTCAAGACCGCCTGCGCCGAAGGGCGCGAGACGCTCGGCGGCACCTGCCTCAACGTCGGCTGCATTCCCAGCAAGGCCTTGCTGCACGGCTCGGAACTGTACGACCACGCCGCCAACGGTACGATGGCGGGCTATGGCATCAAGACCGGCCCGGTAGAACTCGACCTTGAAGCCATGCTCGCGCAAAAGACGGACTCGGTGAAGAGCCTGACCGGCGGCATCGAGTTCCTGTTCAAGAAGAACAAGGTTACCTGGTTGAAGGGGTATGCCGCGTTCGAGGACGCGCACACCGTCACCGTCGCGGGCCAGAAGGTCACCGCCAAGAACATCGTGATCGCCACCGGCTCCAGCGTCACACCGCTGCCCGGCGTGACCGTGGACAACGATGCGGGCGTGATCGTCGACAGCACCGGCGCGCTGTCGCTGAAGAAGGTGCCCGACCACCTCGTCGTCATCGGCGGCGGTGTGATCGGGTTGGAACTC
The DNA here is from genome assembly GCF_020404405.1 of Novosphingobium sp. FKTRR1. GTDB lineage: Bacteria > Pseudomonadota > Alphaproteobacteria > Sphingomonadales > Sphingomonadaceae > Novosphingobium. The sequence goes on from NZ_JAIZDA010000010.1 coordinate 79,043, forward strand.
GGTTCGGTCTGGCGTCGTCTGGGCGCCAAGGTCACCGTTGTCGAATTCCTCGACCAGTTGCTGCCCGGCATGGATGGCGACGTGCGCAAGGAAGCCGCCAAGATCTTCAAGAAGCAGGGCCTCGACCTGAAGCTCGGCACCAAGGTGACCGGCGTTGCGGTCGATGGCGGCAAGGCGACGCTCACCGTCGAACCATCCAAGGGTGGCGAGGCAGCCACCATCGAGGCCGATTGTGTGCTGGTGGCCATTGGCCGCCGTCCGCATACCGACGGTCTCGGCCTCGACAAGATCGGGCTTGCCGTGAATGCACGCGGCCAGATCGAAACCGACCACGACTTTGCCACCAAGGTCGATGGCGTGTGGGCGATCGGCGATGTGGTTCCGGGCCCGATGCTGGCGCACAAGGCCGAGGACGAAGGCATTGCCGTGGCTGAAAACATCGCTGGGCTTACCGGCATCGTCAACCACGCGGTCATCCCCGGCGTCGTCTACACCGCACCCGAATTCGCCGGTGTCGGGCTGACCGAGGAAGCCGCCCGCGAACTGGGCGAAATCAAGGTGTCCAAGTTCCCGATGCTGGCCAACAGCCGCGCCAAGACCAACCATGAGCCCGACGGCTTCGTCAAGGTCATCGCCGATGCCAAGACCGACCGCGTGCTGGGCGTCTGGGCGATCGCCTCGGTGGCCGGCACGATGATCGCCGAAGCCGCGCTGGCCATGGAATTCGGCGCGACCAGCGAGGACATCGCCTATACCTGCCACGCGCACCCGACGCATTCCGAGGCGCTCAAGGAAGCCGCCATGGGCGTGCGCGGCAAGGCCATCCACATCTGACACCAACCGGGCTCGCCCCCCAACCACCAGCCACAGGGCCGTCCGGACCGCCGGGCGGCCCTTCTTGCGTTGGCAATCGCGTTTCAGAACGGCAACTTCACCCCGACCATGATGCGGTTTGACGGCGTTCCACCGACCATGCGCTGATCGGTGTGAATGTCGGCGACCACGCCATTGCCCAAAGCCATGCGCGCCATCGGCGGAGTTGGCTGGGCAAAAGTCTGCGGCAAGGGTTGCAGGCGATAGCGCTTCTGGTCGGTGGCACAGACCACGATCTCGCCCGCGCTGTCATCGCCGCAAGCCGGAGCGGGCGGAACGGTCGGTCGCACCCGCGCCAGATCGAACGTCCGCACGTCCGCGGGCAAGGCTGGTTGAACAATCGCGGGGGGATCGACTGCTGGCACGATCATTCCCCACTCATGTTGCAACGACATTCGCCTTGTTTCGCAACACTATGGCCGCACCAAGGCACGCAGGGACGGCGCCGGGTCGTCCATCGCTGCGATTGACGGGGTTTCAATCGGGGCGGCGCGGGGTGATCGCATGAAACAGCCCGGCCGATACCGCGATGCCGACGAGCGTCGCCACAAGATCCTGCGTGTCGAACACCAGCCGGTTGTTCAACATTTGCACGAATTCCCAGCCGCACAGCCCGGCTCCGCTGATCGCGGCGCAGACAAGGAAACGCAACCGCAGCGCGACAAAGTCGTCACCGCGTTGTCGGTCTGTCCAGACGCTCAACAGCACGAAGCTGATCGAGATGGCGGCGGCGAAGTTGGGAGCGACCCCGCGCAGATAGGTGCCGACGGGGCCAAAATGCCAGTGGTGGTCGCGCACCCAGTGGACCGACGACAGGAGCGCCAGTGCCGCTATCCCGACAAGTCCGTACCGTGTTGATAGGCGCATCGCTGACACCTCGGCACTTTCGCCCGGCTCGGGCGGCGGGAGGGGAAGATCCCCCTCCCCTTATCTCTCAAACGCTCTCCAGCGCCTTTTGCAGAGGCAGCGTACGCAGCCGCTTGCCGGTGGCGGCGAACACCGCGTTGGCCAGCGCCGGGAAGATCACCGCGCACGGTGGTTCACCCATGCCGCCTGGCTTTTCAGTGCTGGTGATCAGCGTGGTCTCGATGCGCGGCGCTTCGTTCATGCGCAGAACGCGGTAGTCGTGGAAGTTCGATTGTTCGGCCGCACCGCCGTTGAAGGTGACTTCGCCGAACAGCGCTGCCGAGCCGCCGAACAGCACGCCGCTGTCGATCTGCGCGCGGATGCCCGAGGGGTTGATCGCCTGCCCGCAATCGACCGCGACGGTGACCTTCTTCACGACGATCTGCTTGTCCGCCCCCACCGAGACTTGCGCCACGGCCGCCATGTACGTGTCCCAGTTGTGGATCACCGCCACGCCAAGACCTGTGCCAGCCGGTTGCTTCGTGTTCCAGTCCGACAGCGCGCGGACGGTTTCGAGCGCGTGGCGCGCGCGCGGATCGGTGATCAGCGCCAGACGGTATTCGATGGCATCGCGGCCCAGTTCGTGCGCCAGTTCGTCGACCAGCGATTCCACCGCAAAAGCGGTACGCAATGGCCCCACGCCGCGCCACCAGCTGGTCGGCACCAGACTTTCGGCCTGCTGGAAGGTGACCTTGCGCGCGGGCACTTCATAGAGCGGCGCGGTCAGACCATCGACCACATCGTCATCGACACCCTTGAAGGCGGGCCCCATCAGCCGCGCCATGATCGACGAGCCCGCGATCTTGTGCTCCCACGCGACCGGCTTGCCTTCGGCATCGAGCGCGACGTTGAAGCGATCGGCATAGGCCGGGCGGTACCAGTCGTGCGCGATGTCCTCCTCGCGCGACCAGATAAGTTTGACCGGCCATGGCACCTTCGCAGCAAGTTGGACCGCGCGTTCGACCATGTCGGTTTCCAGTCGCCGCCCGAAGCCGCCGCCCATCAGGCGGTTGTGGACGGTAACCTTGTCGAGCGCGAAGCCGAGCGCCTTGGCTGCAGCATCGCGCGCGACCGAAGGAACTTGCGTGCCGGTCCACACCGTACAGGCGCCATCCTTGACTTGCGCCACGCAATTGGCGGGTTCCATCGTCGCGTGGGCAAGGAAGGCCTGATGGTATTCGGCCGAGAACGTGCGCTTGGCCCCGGCCCGCGCCTTGGCCAGATCGCCGTTGTCGACGGCGGCGAAGCCGGGCTTTTCGAGCGCAGCGGCCACCGCGCCGGTGATCTGCGCGTGAGTGGTCGCCTTGTGCGCCGCGTCGGCGGTCCAGGTGGGCGCTGCGGCGGCGATCCCCTGTTTTGCGGCCCAGGTGTTGTCGGCCACGACATAGAGCGCGTCGGACACCTTCACCACCGCGACCACGCCGGGCACGGCCTTGGCGGCCGCCTCATTTGCGGTGGCGAGCGTGCCGCCGAATACCGGCGACTGGACGATGGCGGCAAACTTCATTCCAGGCACGATCACGTCAATGCCGAATTCGGCCTTTCCGCGCGCCTTGGCCGCACCATCAAGTCGGCGATGCGGCTTGCCGATGACCTTGTAGTCGCTGGCCCCCAGCACCGGCGCCTCAGTCGGCAGTGGCGCTGCGGCGGCGGCAGTGACCAGCGCGGCATAGGGCAGCACTTTGCCGCTGGCCTGATGCACCACCGCGCCGTTGAACGCGTGGCAATCGGCTGCCGAAACCTTCCACTGCGCGGCAGCCGCCTGCACCAGCGCCGCCCGCGCTTTGGCGCCGGCTTCGCGCAAGGGCTGCCACAGTTCGCGGATCGAAGTGGAACCGCCGGTTTCCTGACTGATCGGCGCAAAGCGCTCCTTGTCGCCATCGGCCAATGTGACCACCACATCGGCGGGGGCCACGGCAAGCTCCTCGGCAGCGATCATCGTCACGGCGGTCAGGATGCCCTGCCCCATCTCGGTCTTGGGCAAGGCCAGCGTGACTTTGCCATCAAGGCCCACGCCGAGCCAGGTGTTGGCGGCCAGCGCCTTTGCCGCTGGCGTGGCAGCGTGCGTGGCAAGTACCGGCACGGCAAGCGCCCCGGCCGCGAGCGACGATCCAGCGATGAACTGGCGACGACTGGCGCGCATCATGCCTTCTCCCCGGCATGCAGGGCGGCTGCCCGGTGAATGGCGGTGCGGATGCGCGGATAGGTGCCGCAGCGACAGATGTTGCCCGCCATACCGGCATCGATCGCGGCATCATCAGGCTTGGGATTGTCCTTGAGCAGCGAGGCTGCAGCGACGATCTGGCCGGGCTGGCAGTATCCGCACTGAACGACATCGACTTCGTCCCATGCGGTGACCAGTGCCTTGCCCAAGGGCTGTTCGGTCAGCCCTTCGATCGTGGTGATCGCCTTGCCCTGCGCATCGCCCGCTGGCGTCTGGCACGAGAAAGCGCGGGTTCCGTCGATCAGCACGCTGCACGCGCCGCACAGGCCCGCCGCGCACCCGAACTTGGTTCCGGTCATCTGCGCCACATCGCGCAACAGCCACAGCAGCGGCATTTCCGCCGGGACATCGAAGCTGGCAGGCTTGCCATTGATCGTCAGTGTCACGGCCATCGCCGGAATTCCCCCAATTATACGTTTGCCGCATGTTGTCGCGGCGCAAACCGTCAAGTCAAGCTAGCCTGCCCGGCAAGCGCCAACAAGGGCGCGGCGCCCTTAGAGCAAGCCCAGATACGTATCGTACTCGAAGCGGTCGATATGGCCAAGGAAAGCCGCGCGGTCCTGCCGCTTGCAGGCGACATAGATGTCGCGAAAACGCGCGCCGAAGATCGCCTCGGCAAAGATCGAACTGGCGAAGCGGTCGATCGCCACACCCCATTCGACCGGCAGCGCAGCCCCGGCGCCGGGGTTGGTCGGATCTTGCGGCGGTGGCGGCGCCACTCCGGCCTCGATACCCTCCAGCATGGCGCCGAGCATCGCGGCGGTCGCGATGTAGGCGTTTGCATCGGCTCCCGAAATGCGGTGTTCGATGCGGGTGGAACGAGCGTCGGAATTGATCACGCGCACCGCTGCCGAGCGGTCATCCACGCCCCAGCCCGCAGACACCGGCGCATGGGCATCAGGCCGGAAGCGCCGGAACGAATTGAAGTTGGGCGCAAAGGCCAGCATCGTTTCGGGCATCGCCCCAAGCAGGCCGGTTACGGCATGGAGCAGCAGATCGCTTGGCCCGCCCTCGGGCTTGCCCAACACGTTGCGCCCCTTGGTGTCGAGCACGCTGGCATGGATGTGCATGCCACTGCCCGAGGCATCGCCATAAGGCTTGGCCATGAACGTGGCCCCCAGTCCGTGGACCTTGGCCAGCGTGCGCACCACGCGGCGCATCAGCATGACGTCATCGGCGGCGGCCAGCGCGTCGGCGCGGTGCAGCAGGTTGAGTTCGAACTGGCCGGGTCCGGCCTCGCTGATTACCCCGTCGGCGGGAATGCCCAGCGCCGCTGCGGCATCGAATACCGCATCGAAGAACGGTGCATGTTCGGCCAGTGCCGAGGTGGACAGCGTGTCGTTGCGCCGCATGTTGCCATCGGGCGGCACCGGCACGCCATTTTCGAGCCGGTAGAGATAGAATTCCAGCTCCATCGCCACCACCGGGGTCAACCCTCTGGCAGAATAACGCGCCAGGACTCGTTCCAGCGCGCCGCGCGGGTCGGACACCACCGGGTTGCCATCAGGATCGCGCATCGTCAGCAAGGCCTGGCCCACGCCATCACCCAGCCACGGCATGGCGGCAAAACGGCCGGGCACGGCGTAGCACAAGGCGTCGGGATCGCCGGTGCCGAATGCCAGCCCCGCATCCGCCACGTCGCAACCCCACGCATCTTGCGCGAAGACCGAGATCGGGACCGGCAGACCCTTGGCATCGAGCGAGCCCGCCTTGTCGCGCGCCAGCCATTTGCCCTTTGCGGCGCCGGCAATGTCGAACACGAACGCTTCGACGCGGGTGATCGCGGTGTGCCTCCCCAGCCACGCGGACAGGGATTGCTGATGCGGCGCGAGAGCATGATTGGTCATATCTGTGATCCCATAATGGATGGACCCGCCCGCTGTCCAGTCCGCGCCAAAACGGAGCTTGAATAAGGACGGCTCCTCAGGGATGGTCTTGGTCGGCATAGATCACAGACGTTGCAACAATGCATCATCCCCGCGTCGTCACGAGGCGCAAAGCAGGAAGGCGTTTGACAATCCGGGAGGGAGAGGCAGTTTGTTGCATACATCGTCTGTGATCGCCGATCAGACCGGCTGAGACCGCAGCGACAAGAACCAATGGGGTTGGCAGAATGAAGCGTTCAAAAAAATCGACAGGCCGCAACTGGTTGCTTTCCGGCACGGCGTCTTGCCTTGCCATGCTGGCCCCGGTTGCCGCCATTGCGCAGGAGGCAGCCCCAGCCCCCGCGCCTGCCTCGGGCGATCAGGTTGCCGCCGGTGCGGATGCGCAGCAAGGCCTTGGCGAGATCGTGGTCACCGCCACCCGTCGTTCCGAAAGCATCCAGAAGGTGCCGATCAGCCTTCAGGCGTTGACGCCCGAAAAACTGGAACAGCGGCAGGTCAACAGCTTCTCCGACTATGTCACGCTGCTGCCCAGCGTCAGCTACGCATCGCTCGGGCCGGGCCGCTCGGACCTGTTCTTCCGCGGGATCGCCGTGGATGGCGGCCAGCTTTCGACCGCAGGCACCTATCTTGACGACATTCCGCTGACCACCGCCGGGCGCATGCCCGAAATCCACGTCTATGACATGGCCCGAGTCGAGGCGCTGTCCGGCCCGCAGGGTACGCTGTTCGGCTCAAGCTCGCTGTCTGGCACGCTGCGACTGATCACCAACAAGCCGGATTTCAGCAAGTTCTCTGCCGGCTATGACGTCGAGGCGAACAAGTATGGCAAGGGCGATGCCGGCCATATGGAGGAAGGCTTCGTCAACGTGCCACTGGCCGACAATCTGGCGGTGCGGCTGGTCGGCTTCTATCGCCACGATGGCGGTTACATCGACAACACGGCGGGTTCGCACACCTACCAGCTTGGCGATGATGATCCATCAACGTCGATCACCATTACCAACAAGGACATGGTCAAGGACAACTACAATCCGGTGACCGAGTACGGCGGCCGCGCTGCGCTGGCCTGGCAACCGGCGCCCGATTGGACGGTCTCGCCGCAGTTCGTCTATCAGTACCTGAACGCGCAAGGCGGCTTCAATTACGACCCGCGCGTGGGCGATCTCAAGGTTCATGACTTCCATGAAACCTACAACAAGGACGAATGGTATCAGGCGGCGCTGACCGTGACCGGCAAGATCGCCGATTTCGATGTCGTGTCGTCGACCGGATACTTCAAGCGGCGGATCAAGAATGCCAACGACTACACTTATTACACGGTGTTCTATGACAGTCAGGGTCCGGGTTATGAAGCCTATCTCCAGTTCCGCAACAAGGCGGGCAACCTGATCGATCCGACCCAGCAATATTTCGGCAACAACACCAACCGCAAGTTCACGCAGGAACTGCGTATCTCCGTGCCGAAGTCGTGGCCCTTCAGCCTGACGGTGGGCGGCTTCTATCAATGGCAGAAAAACGAGTTCAACGAGGACTACTACATCCCCGGCCTGCACGATGCGACCAACGTGGATGGCGGAACCTCGTACTTGCGGCGCGATGCGTTCTACCTCACCGAAGTTGACCGCATCTTCAAGGACTACGCGTTGTTTGCCGAAGGCACCTACGAAGTGGTGCCGCATGTGAAGGTGACCGGCGGCATCCGCCTGTTCCGGGCAAAGAACGAAAGCCACGGCTTCGAAGGGGTGCAAAGCACCGCTTTGGCGGCCGGCTGCACAACTCCGTTCACCGGACCGCGCGTGACCACGTGCGACAACGTCACCGTGGCCAATCCCTACAACGAATCGGGCGAAACGCACAAAGTCAGCGTCGCGTGGCAGGTGGCGTCGGACAAGATGGTCTATGCCACGTACTCGACCGGTTTCCGCCCCGGTGGCAGCAACACGATCGCGCCCGATCACCCCTACAAGGCGGACCGGCTGACCAACTTCGAGCTTGGCTTCAAGACCGCGTGGGGACCGAACTTCCGCTTCAACCTCGCCGCCTATTATGAAAAGTGGAAGGGCATCCAGTATTCGGTCGTGCCATCCGGCTTCCAGGGCAACGGCCTTACCCTCAACGCCGGCGACGGCCGGGTCTATGGCGTCGAAGCTGACTTCGACTGGCGGTTGGGTCCGCTCTCGATCTCGGGCTCGGGCGCGTACAACGACGCGGCGCTTTCCAGCGATTTCTGCAACCTGACCGGACCGGGAAGCACCGAGCAGTTCGCCGCATGCACGGGCGAGCCGGACAAGATTGCGGCGGCCAACGGCACCCGCCTACCGCGCCAGCCCAAGTTCAAGGGCACGATGGTCGCGCGCTATGGCTTCAGCCTCGGCAGCCTCGACTCTTTCGTTCAGGCCGCCGCCAACCACCAGTCGAGCAGCACGTCGAACCTCGACACGTTCAAGAACAGCCTGCTGGGCGATACTCCGGGCTTTTCCAGCTTCGACTTCTCGGCCGGCGTGTCCAAGGCCAACTGGAATGCCGAGATCTTCCTGCAGAACGCCTTCGACAAGCGTGGGCAGCTCTCGAAGAACACCTTCTGCGCGATCGAGGTCTGTTCGGGATCGAGCCGCACCCTGCCGATCAAGCCGCAATTCTTCGGCATCCGCTTCGGCCAGAAGTTCTAAGTAGCGTTGAACCCACAGGGGGGCGCAAAACCGCCTTGACCATGCGCCCCCCCAAGTCTATGCGCGCCACCTGCCCTGCAACGGCTCGTCCGTTCTGCAGGGTCTGGCGCAGCGGCATGGCCGCAGCCTAAGGAATGGCGGAGTAGCTCAGCCGGTTAGAGCAGCGGAATCATAATCCGCGTGTCGGGGGTTCGAGTCCCTCCTCCGCTACCATCCCTGTCCGGAAAATGTCGGCGAGCGGTTCGGTCCGCGTCATCTCGCGTTTGCGGGATCAAGCGATTGGTTTCCCAATCCGCATTCGGCTGCGCGGGACAATAGGTTGAACCTGCAAGCGGCGCGGGGCTACCGAAAACTGCCTTTCGTGTTCCGCCCCAGACCTGCCCAAGCAGGTCGCGAACGCACTGCCGCATTGTTGCGGCAAGGCTCGGACTGCGACCTGACGGCCGCCATCAGCGCGAGGCGCTGGCCAGTCTCGGCTGGTGGCCGGGGGCGAACACTTGTCCACCGATGGTGTCGAGCGCCAGGCGATAGCTCTTGAGCACCAATCCGAACACTTGCGGATCGATCCCGCTGCCGGTGATCACGTCCCAAGTGACGCTGACCGTCTTGTCATCCGCCACCGATACCGCGCCGAAGCGGTTATCGCGCACGAAAGCGGCGGCTTGTGCTGCGCCAAACGGGCGTTCGGGCATGAATCCGGTGGCAAATTGCAGCGACTGGCAGGATTCGTGGGTGATTTCGTTGCAATCGTAGAACACGACTTGCGTCGACCAGCCACCGATGCTGGCCTGAATCAACGGATCGCCGCTTTCGTCATGGGTCAACGCCGCTTCATGTCCTGCTGCCTGCAAGGCGGCAACGATCCCCTCAGGGCGGCTTGCCGAAATCGAATCGGCGTATGCGGTCGCGGGCAACATCAGCGCAAAGGGCGCAATTGTCCGGAAAAGGGCGGAAATCGCCAACTTCATCCCGAGCATCCTCTCAACAGTTTTATTTATTGAGTGGATGCTCTCACAAATGAGTTGGGGGTGCAAGGCCGTAGATTCCGGCCCTGCACCCCCACTTTGGATTCACTCTTGTTGTGCAGTGCAGCGATTACCAGCCGCAGGAACGGCCCTTGTTCTGCGTTTCCAGCCACTTCTGCAATGGTGCGAAGTAACGGACCAGCGAAGCGCCGCTTATCTGGCGGCTACCGGTAAACGCTTCGAGCGCATCGGGCCACGGCTTTGACGCGCCCATGCTGAGCATCGCATCAAGCTTCTGACCCACCGCCTTGTTGCCATAGAAGCTGCAACGGTGCAGCGGCCCGGTCCATCCGGCCTGCTTGCACGCCGCTTCGTAGAACTGGAACTTGAGCACGCCCGCCAGGAAATAGCGGGTGTAGGGCACCACCGCCGGCACATGGAACTTGGCGCCGGGATCGAAGGCATCGGCACCACGCTCGACCGGCGGCACGATGCCCTGATACTGGCGACGCAGATCGTTCCACGCGGCCTCATAGCCCTCGGGCTTGACCTTGCCGCTGAACACGCCCCAGCGCCAGCGATCGACCAGCAGGCCAAACGGCAGGAACGCCACCTGGTTGAGCGCCTGACGCAGCAGCAGACCGGTGTCCTTGTCCGGTCCCGGCACCTTGGCGCGATCGAGCAGGCCGATCTGGACGAGGTATTCGGGCGTGATCGACAGCGCCATGGTATCGCCGATCGCTTCGTGGAAGCCATCGTTGGCGCCTTCCATGTACCAGCGCGAAGGCTGGTTGCTGTAGGCGCGCTGATAGTAGTTGTGGCCCAGTTCGTGGTGGATCGTCACGAAGTCGTCGGAATTGACCTTGGTGCACATCTTGATGCGCAAGTCCGACTTGTTGTCGATATCCCAAGCCGAGGCGTGGCACACCACTTCGCGATCGCGCGGCTTGGTGATCTGCGCGCGTTCCCAGAAGGTTGCGGGCAACGGCGCAAAGCCGAGCGAGGAATAGAAGCCCTCGCCTGCCTTGACCATCTTGACCGGGTCATAGCCCTTGGCGGTCAAAAGATCGCCGATGTCATAGCCAAGATCGCCCGCACCGGCCGGAGCCACCACGTCATAGATGTTGCCCCAGCTCTGCCCCCACATGTTGCCAAGCAAGTCACCACGGATCGGGCCGGACTTGCCCTGCACGGCATCGCCGTACTTCGCGTTCAGCTTTGCGCGGGTATAGCAGTGCAGTTGCAGGTACAGCGGCTTGACCTCGCCCCAGATCTTGTCGGTCAAGGTGGCGAAGGCATCCGGGTCCATGTCGTAGTTCGAACGCCACTGCGCCCCCACATCGGCAAAGCCCAGTTCGCGCGCGCCCTGATTGGCGATCTCGACCATGCGCACGTAGTCGGCCTTCATCGGCTTGCCGACGGCGTCGTGCCACGAAATCCACATCTCGCGCGTTTCATCGGGGTTGCGGCTGGTGCCCATCGCGGCCTCGATGTCGCTGCCGTTGATCGGCTGGCCCTTCAAAGTGCCCTTGCCCTTGCCGTAAAGGCCCTGAATGCGCGCCTGCAGCCGCGCGAATTCGGCGCCCAGGGCAGGATCGGCGGGCACCGGGCTGGTGATGCCGGTGCGGATCATCACCAGCTTTCGCTGCACTTCGGGCGAAAGACCGGGAACCTTTGCATAACCGGCCGCTTGCGTCGCCAGTTCGACCTGCAGCGCGCTCATCGCCGCGTTGGTATCGGCGGCCAGCGATTCGGTATCATCGGTTATGTAGGTTTCAGCGATCCATTCGTTGCGCCCGGCGATCACGGTCTGGTCGAAGTATGCCTTGTCAGCCTTGGCCAGCCAGGCATCGACCGTAGCGGGGGTGACAGGCGAAGAAGCTGGCCCTGTCGGGGCTGCATCGGCGGCAAAGGCGGGCTGGGCCAGCATGGCAAGGGCCAGCGCAAGCAGCGAAGCACGGGTGTTCATCGGGGGCATCCTCATGGCTCATGGCGGCGGGACGGCGCGAAGTCGGCCGTTCGCGGATGAACGCTCTGGTGCCGCGCCCGATACCTCAGGTCAAGCCGGACTGGTCAAGAACGAAACCAGTTCAGCCCCCATGGCGGGTTCGGTGACGCTGCTCATGTGCGTGCCAGGGATCGTGGCCCGGCGCGCATCGGGCAGCGCAGCGGCCAGCCGGTCGGCAGAACCGTTGTCGTTGTCCTTGTCACCGCACAGCACCAGCGTCGGCATCGTCAGCGCGCCAAGGTCGGCCGGATCGGTGTCAGCCATTGTCCCCAGCAGCAACCGCGCGGCCTGATGGTCGATCTTCATCGTCTTGAGGAACTGCTGCGCCATGTAGGCGGGATCGCCAACGCGGATCGTGCCGAAGCGGTCGATCACGTCGATGAAGAAATCCTGCCGCCCGGACCAGCCTGCCAGCCCTTCCAGCCCCATGCCCGCCAGCACCAGCCTGCGCGGACGCAAGCCTGCGACCACCCCGCGCGCAGACGTGCGCGAACCGAGCGAGAAGCCGACCAGATCGTAGTCATCAAGCGCAAGGCGATCGACCAGCGCTTCAAGGTCGCGGGCCAGGACGTCGGGCGGATAGGCGGCGGGATCGTGCGGCGCGGCGCTTTGCCCATGGACGCGCAGATCGGGCATCAGGCAGGCGAACCCGGCATTAGCCAACTGCGCGGCGGTGCCATACTTGATCCAGTTGACCTCTGCCGAGGAAAACAGCCCGTGCAGCAGAATTACAGGGCGTCCGGTGCCCAGCCGGTGCAGTGCCAACTGCGCGCCGCCGAAGCCTTCGTAGAATGTCGTCGATACCTGCATCAGCTCAGCAACTTGATCCCGGAGATGAACAGCACCGCCGCCAGTGCCGGGCGCAGGATATGATCGGGTGAGCGTGTCGACAACAGGCTTCCGGCAACCACACCGGGAACCGATCCGAGCAGCAGGCTGCCCAGCAACAGCAGATCGACATCGCCGATCACCCAGTGCCCCATGCCCGCCACCAGCGTCAGCGGCACGGCGTGGGCAATGTCGCTGCCGACGATGCGCGATACCCGCAGTGCCGGATAGAGCATCAACAGCGCCGTAACACCGATGGCCCCTGCCCCGACCGACGACATCGTCACCGCCACGCCCAGCGCCGCGCCAAGCGCGATCGTCGGGATCAGCGACTTGCCATCGTCCAGCCGCTCCTGCCGCTTGGCCAGCAGCGCCAGTTGCTTCTGGAACAAGGTGGCGAACGCGGTGACAATCAACATGCCGCCCAGGACGAGCAGCATCGTGTGGCTGGCTTCCTTCGGCGGCTTGCCGAATTGCGAGATCGCCAGCAGCGTGATCACCGCCGCTGGCACGCTGCCCGAAGCCAACCTGCGCACGATCTTCCAGTCGACAGTCGCCTTCCAGCCGTGGACCAGCGACCCTGCGATCTTGGTGGACGAGGCAAACAACAGGTCGGTGCCTACCGCCGTCGTCGGGTTGACGCCGAACAACAGCACGAGCAGTGGCGTCATCAGCGAGCCACCGCCAACGCCGGTCAGGCCGACCAGAAAGCCGACGAGCAGACCGGCAACCGCGTGCAGAATGTCGAAATGCTCGGGCATCGTTGTTCCTGTCTGGGCGCCCGCGACGTGCGGTACCGGTATTCCCACGGCATCGGCTTACTGGCCAGCGCCATGCCAAGGCAACCTCCCCACGCACAATCTCTATTTTTGAACTTGGGATTCTTTCTTTCAATGCGCGGGGCAGCCGCATCAGACACATTTTTTCCACTTGGCCGGAACCGGACACGGGCTGCGGCGTATCTGAGCGAGGACACAGGGGGCTGTTCCGCCCCCGGAGACACCAAATGACGCACTCCAAGACCCTTGCCGCGCTGCTGGCCGCAGGTGCGATGACGCTGGCTCTTGCCAGCCCCGCGCAGGCCGCAGGCAAGGCAGAGCGCGCGCGTCAGGCGATCGCGGCGGCTCATGCCAAAATCGACACCGCCAACCAGCTTGGCACCGCCGAAGTCCAGCCGGGCGAGACCGCGCGGGCCAAGGCCAGCCTTGCCAAGGCCGAGGAAGACCTTGCCGCCGGTCGCAAGGAAGATGCGATTGCCGAGGCGATCGAGGCCAGCCGACTGGCCGATACCGCGATCGGCACGCTGCAAAAGCATGACGCCATCGCCAAGGTCCGCAGCGAAAACGCGGTCGATGCAGCGCATCAGGAAGCCACCGCAGCAACGGCACGGGCAAGCGTTGCCGAAGCTTCTGCCGCCTCATCCGCCGCAGACGCCGCAACAGCACGCGACGCCGCCACGGCCGCAGCCATCAGTGCTGCTGCCACACCCCCTGCGCCTGCAAAGATCGAGACGGTGGTCACCACGCAAAGCAACACCGCGCCGGTTGCCGCTGCCAGCGTGACCACCACGGCCGTCCACAAGACCAAGGCCAAGGTCAAGGTCACTCACCACAGGATCGTCCACCGCAAGTCGGCACACAAGCCGGCAGCAGCCGCCACCACCACGACAACAACGACGATCACCCCATGAACAACTGACCAGTTTGCCCGCGCGTCGGCCCCAGTCCCTCCCTTTGGTGGGGACGGCGCGCAGAACTCACCGCGTTTCCTCCCCCGCCCCCACCCCCCAAGGAAACGCGGCAGCCCCGGCATCATGTATGCCGGGGCTGACTTTTTTGCCTTAAATGGGGCGGGATTTGCCGACAGGGAAAGCCCCGCCGGGAACCGTCGGATCAGCCCTTCTTGAGATGGCGACGGCCGAGCAACTCGGCGATCTGCACGGCGTTGAGTGCCGCACCCTTGCGCAAGTTGTCGGACACGCACCACAGCGCCAGTCCGTTCTCGACGGTCGGGTCTTCGCGCACGCGCGACACATACGTGGCGAAATCGCCAACGCATTCGATCGGCGTGACGTATCCACCGTCCTCGCGCTTGTCGACAAGCATCACGCCGGGCGCTTCACGCAGGACGTTCTGCGCTTCGATCGCACTGATCTCGTTCTCGAACTCGACATGCAGCGCTTCGGAATGGCCGACGAACACCGGCACGCGCACGCAAGTGGCCACGACCTTGATCTTGGGATCGAGGATCTTCTTGGTTTCGACCACCATCTTCCATTCTTCCTTGGTGAAGCCGTCATCCAGGAAGGTGTCGATGTGCGGGATCACGTTGAACGCGATCTGCTTGGTGAACTTGCGCGGCGCCACCGGGTCGCCGACGAAGATCGCGCGGCTCTGCTCGAACAGTTCGTCCATGCCTTCCTTGCCCGCGCCCGACACGGACTGATAGGTCGACACGACGACGCGCGTGATCGTGGCCTTGTCGTGCAAGGGCTTGAGCGCGACGACCATCTGCGCGGTCGAGCAATTGGGGTTGGCGATGATGTTCTTGCGCTTGTAGCCATCGATCGCGTCGGGGTTCACTTCGGGCACGATCAGCGGCACGTCGGGGTCCATGCGGTACAGCGACGAGTTGTCGATCACCACGCAACCGGCCGCAGCAGCCTTGGGCGCATAGATCGCGGTCGGGCCAGAGCCTGCGGCGAACAGCGCGATATCCCAGCCGGTGAAGTCGAAATGCTCGATGTTCTTGACCTTGACCATGCGGCCGGTCTCACCGAACTCGATCTCGACACCTTGCGAGCGGGCCGAAGCGACCGCCGCCAGCTCGTCGATCGGGAATTCCCGCTCGGCCAGGATGTTGAGCATTTCGCGCCCGACATTGCCGGTCGCGCCGACCACTACCACCCGGTAACCCATTGCAACTACTCCTGTTCAATCGCTTGCAGGCCCAGCGGCCCGAAATTTGCGGTATTCAAATCGGATTTGTCGAACGCCTCACCCCATCAATCCCGCGCGGCTGAGCGCCAGGTGGCATAAAGCACGGTATCATTGGCACCCAACGCATCGACGAACTGGTCGAGTTCATCGCTGTCGACGTTGGTGACCATCAAATGCGCATCGATTTCGACCTTGCCGCCTGCTTGTTCGCGCGTGGTGATTTCCGCAACCGGCAATTTGGCCTCGGCAAGGCGTTCTTCAAGCATGTCGGCCAGCGCGCCTGCATGCCCCTGCCCGACGATGGTGACGGTATAGCTCGCCTCGAGCACCCGCCCGGCCACCGGAATGCGGTTGATCACGTCGACCAGCGGGCGCAGGATCGTGTTGGCCCCCAGCACGCAGGCGGTCAGCAGCGCAGCTTCGGCCAGCAGATCGCTGCCCGCGATCGCCCCCACCGCGGCCGAGCACCACAGCGTCGCAGCCGTGTTCAGCCCGCGCACGTTGGTGCCTTCCTTCATGATCACCCCCGCGCCGAGGAACCCTATCCCCGAGACGACATAGGCGATCACCCGGATCGATTCGACATCGCCACCAAGCCTGCGGCCAAGGTCGACGAACGCCGATGCGCCGATGGCCACCAGCGCATTGGTTCGCAACCCCGCCGTGCGCTGGCGGTATTGCCGTTCAGCACCGATCAGGGTGCCAAACGCGAACGCCGCCAGATAGGACACGACCGTATCGGCGAACGATGCCGCCTGAAAGGTTTCGAACAGGCGTAAGGTCATCCCCCGCCACCTTGGCCCGGAGCCCTGCCGCCACCCGGCACACCATGCGCATCCAGAAAGCGGAACACGGTTTCATACAGATGTTTGCTGATCTTCGGCCCACCGATGGCATGGGTCTGGCCGGGATAGAGCATCATCTCGAAAGGCACCGCTTCTGCCTGCAACTTGGCGATGAGCGCGGTCGAGTTGTCGAACACCACGTTGTCATCGCTCATTCCATGGATCAGCAGCAGCGGATCGGCGATCTTGCCGGCATCAGCCAGCGCGCCCGACTTGGCATAGACCTCTGGCACCTGGCGCGGATCGCCCAGATAACGCTCGGTGTAAGTCGTGTCGTACAAGTCCCACTTCGTCACCGGCGCCACCGCGATCCCGGCGGCAACCGCCCCGGGCCGCGCCTCCAGCATCTTGAGCGTCATGTATCCGCCATAGGACCAGCCGAACGTCGCCACTCGCGCCGGATCGACGAACGGCAATTTCTTGAGATAGTCGATCCCGGCCAGTTGGTCCGCCACCTCGACAGTGCCCATCGCGTGCCAGATCTGGCTTTCGAAGGCGGTGCCGCGATTGTCCGAACCGCGATTGTCGATGGCAAACCAGATGTAGCCTTTGTCCACCACCGCCTGCGGCAGCGGCCCGTGCCAGGCGCGCTTGACCACCTGCATGTGCGGCCCGCCGTAATGATAGGTGAACACCGGATAGCGCTTGCCCGGCTCAAGCGGCGGCGTCAGCATCATCCAGTGCAGATCGCTGCCGTCCGCCGCCTTGATCGTGCCGTACTGCGCGCGGACGTGCCCGGCCATGTAGGGCGCATAGGGATGTTCGCCCTCGACGCGGTTTTCCTCAATCCACGCCACGCGCTTGCCCGCGACATCGGCCAGATAGCTTTGCGGCGGTTGCGTGTCGGAACTGCGCGTCACGATCATCGCCTGCGCCTTGGCATCCATCGTCGCCGCGTTGTCAAAGCCTGCGTCGGTCAGCCGCTCCACTTGCTCGGGATGCGCCAGATCAAGCGCATAGACCTGACCGGTCAGCGGATCGTCGCGGTTGGCGGCAAAGAACACGCGACCCGCCTTTTGGTCGACGCCGACCAGCGCGATCACTTCCCAAGCGCCACGGGTCAATTGCTGCCATTTGCCCTTGGCAAAGCGGTAAAGGTGGCCGTGCCGGTCGCGCTCGGACCACCACACCAGGCTGCCGTCCTTCAGGAAGCGATAGCTGTGCGACAGGTTGATCCAGTTGCGCGGCCCCGCCTTTTCGCTGAACAGCACATGCGATGCGCCCGTGGCCGGATCGACCGCCAGCATGTCGAGCTGCGTCTGCGCCCGGTTCAGCCGCTGGACGTAAAGCGTGGCCCCATCGGGCGCCCAGTCGACACGGGCGAGGTAGATGTCCTTGTCAGGGCCCAGATCGACCTGCACTTTGCCGCTGCCATCGGCCTTGACCACCCACAGTGAGGCCTCGACATTGGCCGTGCCCGCAGCCGGATAGCGTTGCTGATACGTCGATGTGCCCGCCCCGCCGATCGACGTGCGGGTGACCACGCCGACTTGCGCTTCGTCAAAGCGTTCGACCGCCAGCCGCGTCTCGTCCGGGGCCCACCAGAAGCCGACCTGCCGGTCCATTTCCTCTTGCGCGGCGAACTCGGCCTCGCCCCAATGCACGGTCTCGCTCGCCTCGACCGGGGTGATCGGCTGCGCCGGTGCATCGAGCGGACCGACCCACAGCCGCCGGTCGCGGACATAGGCGATGCGCCCGCCCTTTGGCCCCAGCGCGGGATTGAGCACGCCGCCATCGGTACCCGGAACCGCGCTTGCGCCGGGAATGGCACTGGCCTTGCCATCAAGCCCGGCCAGGAACAGCTCGCCATCCAGCGGCACCAGCACCGACTTGCCGTCGGCCGCCCAATCGTACGACACGATGCCCTTCAGGTCGCCGATGCGCTGGCGTTCGCGCTGCATCTTCTCGGCCTCGGACAGCGCCCGTCCGCTCGACAGCGCCTTGGAATCGACCAGCATGCGCCAGTTGCCCGCCTGCCGGTCAAAGCCCCACAGATCATAGCGCTCGCGCTCGTCCGCTCGGTTGCGCAACTGGGTCAACCAGGTGCCATCGGGCGAAAGCCGCACACCGCGCGGGCTGGACCCGTTGATCGCCGGGCTGGCGAAGACGCGCTCGAGCGACAAGGCAGTGGTCGCTTGGGGGGCATGGGGCTGAGGCACGGCCTGATCCTTCGCTGGGGCACCGGACGGCCCGGTGGTCTGCGGTTCAGCGCAAAGCCGCGAAGGCACGAGCGCGGGCATAGTCAGCAGCAGGGCCGCTGTCAGGAAGCGGTGGGGCGTTCGCATGCGCGGGCTCCGTAGTGGCTGGGATCGGGACAGCAGGGAGGAGGATGGCGGGCAGCAAAAAGGGCGCCCTGGCTGGCTGCCAGGACGCCCTTCTGTACGGTTTGACCCGTCTTGTCGGCGGTGGGCTTGTGCCCGTCCTGATCAACCAGCCTTATCGGTCTTGGTAATCTTGCGCTCGGCAATACGCGCCGATTTGCCGGTACGACCACGCAGGTAGTACAGCTTGGCACGACGCACGACGCCGCGGCGAACCACGGTGATCGAATCGATGTTCGGCGAATACAGCGGGAACACGCGCTCCACGCCTTCACCGAACGACATCTTGCGCACGGTGAAGTTGGAACCCAGACCACGGTTCGAACGCGCGATAACCACGCCTTCGTAGGCCTGAACGCGGGTGCGCTCGCCTTCGACCACGCGCACGCCAACGCGCACGGTGTCGCCCGCACGGAAGTCGGGGATTTCCTTCTTCGCCTTGTATTCGGCGATGGCTTCAGCTTCAAGCTGCTGAATCAGGTTCATTTTCAATCGTCCTGCACGTCTCGTTGCGCGCCAGAGGCAGACTGGACCCGAACGCCGGTGTGGCGCTCCCAAAGGTCCGGCCTGCGTGACCGGGTATCGACTTCCGAACGGCGTTTCCGCCACTCCGCGATTTTTCCATGATCCCCCGATCGCAACACTTCAGGGATCAATCGCCCTTCCCACTCAGCGGGTCGGGTGTAGTGGGGATATTCCAGCAAGCCGTTCTCGAACGACTCTTCGGTCCCACTTGAAGCCGCGCCCATTACGCCGGGAAGCAGGCGAATGCAAGCATCCAGCAACATCAGCGCCGCACATTCCCCGCCCGACAGCACGATGTCGCCCACCGACACTTCCTCGACCTGCCGGCCCTCGAAGATGCGCTCGTCAAATCCTTCGAACCGCCCGCATAGCACGATCACGCCGGGGCCAGCCGCCAGCTCGCGCACCCGCTGCTGCGTCAGCGGACGCCCGCGCGGAGTCATCGCGATGACGGGGCGATCTGCGAGGTTCTGGCGCGCAAAATCCACCGCCTTGGCCAGCACGTCGACGCGCAGCACCATCCCCGCGCCGCCGCCTGCGGGCGTGTCGTCCACGGTACGGTGCTTGTCGATCGCGAAGTCGCGGATCTGCACCGCATCCATCGACCACTTGCCCTGCTCCAGCGCACGGCCCGCCAAGCTGACGCCAAGGGGGCCGGGAAACATTTCAGGGTACAAGGTGAGGACGGTTGCAGTGAAGGTCATTCTGAAGGTGCTGCCAAGCTGGATTTGATCGGGCGACGAGCCAGAGCTAAACCGGCTCGCGCTGTCAATGAACCAATCACGGCAAACAAACCAGCAAGCACGAGCCAGATGGTGCTGAGATCAGCGTTGAACGAGCAGGCGTCGATGCCGCATTGTTCCGTCTGCGTCAGCAGCGCTTCACTATAAATGTAAACGCAAAACATGCCGAGAAGGGCTGGCGCCGGAATACAGGACCAACCCACAATTTTGATAGATGACCAGGCAGGCTTCCCTAAGCCGAGGCCATAGCCTGCTGCGGCTGGCCATATGCACACGATCACAAAAATCATCATTGGAACGATCAGAGCACTCATCCCACCGTCCAATTCTCGACCTTCAACCCCTGCACATCGGCGAAATCGGCTTCATTGTTCGTCACCACCGTTGCGCCGATGCTGAGCGCATGGGCCGCAAGCAGACGGTCGAAGCGGGCGTGCTTGAAAGGCAGGCGGGCGTATTCTCGCGCGGCGGCCTCGTCAAAGGGCAGGATCGGCACGACCGATACGAAATCCTCGATGACGTCGCGATCAGGCGGATGGCCGAGGTTCACTCCCATCACGATCTCGGCGAAGCATACTGCTGAAATACCCACCTCACCCGGATCGCACTCCGCCAGCCGCCCTCGCAGAGCGGGGTGGGTTCCAAGCATGGCGTAGATCGAACAATCGGTATCGAGCAGATATGCAATCATTTGGTCGCATTCGCCGCGCGCGCGGCGATGGTGCTGGGTCGTTCATCGAAATCGCGCCGTCCGGGAACCTTCAGCCCCTTCGCCTTGCCCCAGAACTTACTGACGTCGAGCTTTGCCTTCGCCTGTGGCTTGGGGCGGATCAGCAAGTCGCCGCTGTCATCCCGAGCGACGATCCACTCCTGATCGGGCTCCACCCCGAGCGCCGCCGGGATGCGAATGGCGACCGAGTTGCCCGACTTGAAGCTCTTGGCTATGTATTCCCGACCCATGACGGACTCCGTATATACATCGCGTATATACACTACGCGCGTTCACTTCAATCCTTCCCCTCCACCGCAAAGCGCAGCGCCTGCACCGTCACCGGCCGCGTCGGTGCGAGCAGCAGTTCACCATGCACCGTGCCGCTGGAACAGACCCATGTGAACGCGCCCGTCAGCGCCCCGCCCGGCACGATCGGCGCGGCAGTGTCGCACGTGCCCGCCTTCGCCTTCGCCTCGGCCAGAGCCTTGCTCCAGTTGGCCTCGGTGCGGTCCATGGCGAAGTTCATCGCAACCTTGCCCGCCAGCGGGGCCACGCCGCCTTGCGCCCACACGGTGCGGGTCAGCCCATAGAACGCGGCGAGATCGCTTGAGACGGGCACCGCAGGCCGCTTGACGAGCCCTTTGGCCAGCAACAGCGCCGCTGTGTCCCACGTCGCGGGGGACGGACCGGAATAAGTGCGGTTGGTCAGCGCGAACAGGCCGACGCCGAACTCGGGCAGCAGCAGAACGTGGCTGCCATAGCCGGGAAAGCCGCCACCGTGGTTCATGGTGAGGCCGAACTCGCAATCCTGCACCACGCGCCAGCCCATGCCATAGGCGAGCGCGCCGGGACACGCCGCTCCGCCGCTCGATCCGGGCCGGTGGTTGACCGACTGGAAGTTCAGCCCTTGCGCCACTTGCCGCACGGTGGCGCGCCTGACCGGGCCGGTATCGGCTCCATCGCGCGGCGGCCATGCCGACAGCACGAAGCCGACCCATTTGGCATAATCGGTGGCGCTCACCTCAAGCCCGCCCATCGCGTTGAACGCGCCGTCCTTCATCGTCGGCTCCAGCGCCCAAGCATCGTTTTCCCAGCGGTAGCCGATGGCGCGCTTGTCTTGCGGGTGAGCGAACACGTCAAACCCGCTGGCAGTCATCCCCAGCGGGCCGAGCAGCGTCTTGCCGACGTAATCGGTATAGGGCGCGCCAGTAACGTTGGCGATCACCCGGCCAAGGATGGCAAAGCCAAGGTTCGAATATTCGTAACTCATTTCGGGCGCACGGGTGAACGGCACGCCGGCGGCAAGCAGTTTGGTGAAGTCCTCCTGCGGCAGCACCTGCTGGCGATCGCCCCACGGGTCGTCGGTCACGAACCCGCCCACGTGGTGGAGCAGATCGCCGACGGTGATCTTCGGGCTGTCGGTGGTGGGATACGTCCAGCCGCGCATTTCGGGCACGTACTTTTCCGCCGGATCGTCGAGCGCCAGCAGCCCCTTGTCGCGCAAGCTCAGGATCGACAGCGCGGTGAAGGCCTTGGTCATCGAGGCGATGCGGAACAGGCTGTCGGGTGTGACCGGGCGCCTGGTCGTCAAATCCTGTACGCCCAGCCCCTTGACCAGCACCAGGTTCCCGCCGCTGACCAAGCCATAGACCATGCCCGGCACGTGGTTTTCGGCCATCCACTTGGTGAAGATCGCGTCGATCTCGGGCGTGGCAGCATGGAGCGCGGCGGGAGCGACGGCGACCGGCTCCACCGCAGCTTGCGCCTGCACCACAGTTGGCGCGACTATCGCGGCCAGAAGCAGCATTCCACCTGTCAACGCACGCATCATCCATCCTCCGCCCATTCGATTGTGATGTATTGTGGCGGACCGAAGCGCGCTTGCCCAGCAGCGCGCGGCATCCTTTTCACGCAGGCTCGATCCAGGCTTCGGGCGGAGCGGCGCCGCGCGCACGCTCGGTCGCGAGTTCGGCGAACAACCATTCGCGGAAACGTTCGATCTTGCGCACCGCGCTGCGCCCTTCGGGCCGGACCAACCACAGCGAACCGGACGAGAAGTGGCAGGTCGGGAACGGCTGGACCAGCCGTCCCGAAGCGATCTCGTCGCGCCAGAACATCGGGGTCATCAGCGCGATGCCGAAACCGGCACCGGCCAGCCGCGCCTCTTCGACCTGACTGTCGAGCGCGATGCCCGATTGCGTTGCGGCCGGCGCGGCCACGCCCGACGCCTTGAACCAGCCCGCCCACCATTTGTCTTCGGGTGCAAGCCGCTGCACCCGCAACAGATCCTCGGGCCGCTCGATGGCATGGGCGCGCACGAACTCGGGCGAGCAGATCGGCGTGACATGATAGCGCATCAGGAATTCGCGGGTCACGCCGGGCCACGGCCCCACGCCAGAGCGGATCGCCACATCAATGCCATCCCGGTCGAAATCGGCCAGATTGCTGCTGGTGACCAGCCGCAGCGCCAGATCGGGCATGGCAAGCTGAAACCGGCCGATCCGCATGGCCAGCCAGGTGCCCCCGAACGAAGGGATCGTGCTGATCGCCAGCACGCCGCTGTCGTCGGCGCGCAACCCGGCAAAGGCCGTGGCCAGATCGTTCAGCGCTGCCGACACCGCTGGCGCCAGGCGCCGTCCCGCATCGGACAGGCGCACGCGGCCACGTTCGCGCATGAACAGCGCCTGGCCGACGCGATCTTCCAATTGACGCACCTGATAGCTGACGGCTGCCTGTGTCATGCCCAGCTCTTCGGCGGCGCGCGAAAAGTTTTCTAACCTTGCCGCAGCTTCGAACACGCGCACGGCTGAGAGAGGCGGCAGGGTGGGCATGCCCGAATGATAAGGCAGCCTTATACCCTTGGCCAGTCGTTTTGTTGGCCGGAACGCGCGAATCACGGCATCATTGCGCCATCAATCCCGGAGACACACGATGATGGATGAAGCCTGGACCCGCCACTGGGTCGCAGCGCGCGACGCTGCACGCGTCGCCCGCGCCGAACACCTTGCCGAGGCTGCCCGCAAGGGGACGCCCGCTCCATCGCTATGGGGTGATTTGCGCGCGTTGGTGCGCGATCTGATCAATCCGCCGACAAGCCGCCAGCCCAAGCCCGCGTGCGGCGAGCCGGAAAACTGTCAGTCTGCAGCGTAAGCCGCTTCGACGATCAGTCGTTCATCATTCCAGTCGGGCACGGCTTCGGGGCGCATCGGCACCATGAAGCGTTTGCCATCGGGCTTGCGGATCTCGATCACGTCGCCCGCTCCGAAGTTGTCGACCGCGATGCATTCGCCCAGCACCTCGGCCGTGGTGGAGATCACTGGCAGGCCGATCAGGTCGGCGTGATAGTACTCGCCCTCGGCCAGGGCAGGCAAAGCAGAGCGCGGCACGGTCAAGGCCGTGCCGCGCAATTTTTCGGCCGCCGTGCGGTCGGGCACTTCGGCAAAGCGGGCGATCGCGCCGCCCTTGCCGTCATCGCGCAACGACTGCACGGTCAGGGTGCCGTCGTTGAACGCGCGATAACGCTTCAACGCCGACACCCCTTCGCCAAACAGCTTGAGCCGCACGTCGCCGCCCACGCCATGCGCGCCGGATATGGCCGCCAGCGTGACCGGACGATCGTGCGCCACCTTCAAAAGCCTCAGGCTTCGGCGGTGGCGGCAGCTTCGGCGGGTGCCGCTGCTTCGGCAGCAGCTTCAGCGGCCGCAGCAGCCTTGGCAGCCTTGTCCTCGGCGCGTTCCTTGGCCTTCTTGCCGGGCACGCCAGCGTTCGGGTTGTAGGTTACGGCGCGTTCCTTGATCCCGGCCTTGTCGAGCAGACGGGCAACGCGGTCGGTCGGCTGTGCGCCGACGCCCAGCCAGTAGCGGACGCGGTCTTCGACCAGACGCACGCGATCGGTGGCGTCCTTGGCGAGCAGCGGGTTGTAGGTGCCAACCTGTTCCAGATACTTGCCGTCACGCGGAGCGCGGCTGTTGGACACGACGATCTTGTAATAAGGGCGCTTCTTGGAACCGCCGCGCGACAGACGCAGAGAAACAGACATCAAACGTACCTTTCTGTAAATATTTCAAAACCAAACCAATATTCAAAAATCACTTGCGCTTGAGCAGGTCGCCCAGATTGGACGGCATGCCGCCGCCCAGACCCGGCAGCGAACCAAGCCCGCCGCCTGCGCCGCCGCCCAGACCGCCCATGCCACCGCCAAGACCACCGGGCCCCATCTGCTGGTCCAGACCCGGCATCGCGCCGCCAAGGCCGCCCTTGCCGAACAGACCGGCCAGCCCCTTGAGCCCGCCCATCTTGCGGATTTGCTTCATGGCCTTGGCCATTTCCTGATGCATCTTGATCAGCTTGTTGACGTCCTGCACTTGCGTGCCCGAACCCTTGGCAATGCGGATCTTGCGCTTGGCGTTGAGCAGTTCGGGGCGCGTGCGCTCCTGCGGGGTCATCGAGCCGATGATGGCATCCATATGCAACAGCACCCGGTCATCCATCCCCGACTGCGCCATGGCCTGCTTGGCCTTTTTCATTCCCGGCATCAGCCCGGCGAGAGCGCCAAGGCCGCCCATCCGCTGCATCTGCTGCAACTGGGTGCGCAAGTCGGTCATGTCGAACTGGCCCTTGGCCATCCGCGCGGCGAGCTTTTCAGCCTCGTCCGCCTGAACCGTCGCCGCCGCCTTTTCGACGATGGAAACGATGTCGCCCATGCCCAGGATGCGACCGGCCACGCGCTCGGGATGGAACGGCTCGATCGCGTCGAGCTTTTCGCCGGTCCCGGCAAACTTGATCGGCTTGCCGGTGACCGCGCGCATCGACAGCGCCGCACCGCCGCGCGCATCGCCGTCCATCCGGGTCAGCACCACGCCGGTCAGATCGACCTGCCCGGCAAAATTCTGCGCAACGTTGACCGCGTCCTGCCCGGTCAGCGAATCGACCACCAGCAGCGTTTCGCGCGGGGTCGAGATGGCGGCGACCGCCTTCATCTCGTCCATCAGCGCCTGATCGACGTGCAGGCGACCTGCGGTATCGAGCATCAGCACGTCGACCGCCTGAAGCTTGGCCGCATTGAGCGCGCGCGTGGCGATCTCGACCGGGTGCTGCCCGACGATGATCGGCAGCGTGGCAACGCCGGCCTGCTCGCCAAGCACCTTCAACTGTTCCTGCGCCGCCGGACGATTGACGTCGAGCGAGGCCATCAGGACTTTCTTGCCCTGCTTTTCCTTCAGCAGCTTGGCGATCTTGGCGGTGCTGGTGGTCTTGCCCGAACCCTGCAGGCCGACCATCATGATCACCACCGGCGGGGTTGCCGCCAGATCAAGCTCGGCCGTGCCGCCGCCGAGCATTTCGATCAGCGCGTCGTTGACGATCTTGACGACCTGCTGCCCGGGTGTGACCGAGCGCAGCACCGACTGGCCGACCGCCTGTTCGGTCACGCCATCGACAAAGCGACGGACCACTGGCAGCGCGACGTCGGCTTCCAGCAGGGCGATGCGCACTTCGCGCATGGCCGCGCGCACGTCGTCTTCCTGCAGCGCACCGCGACCGCGCAGACGGTCAAAGACCCCGCTCAGCCGGTCGGAAAGACTGTCGAACACGCACGAACTCCTGCTACCTGCCAACTTCTGCCGCCCCGAAAGGGACCAAAACGCCGAAAACGCCGGTGGGCGAAACCTCGCCGACCAGCGTTTGGCGTCCATGACAGATGCCGACTGCTACGATGCCAGGCGGTGCACCCGATCAGGTGCCGAATCCGCATGACCCAGCGCGCTTAGACTCATCACCGCCAAAACGCAAGCTTGGCGGGCAACCCGCCGGCCAACGGACGCGCATCGCGACGCATTGGTGCCAAAATGGTGACGGTTTTGACTGATGACGCGCGATTTAACGAATCTTTCAGTGCAAGACCCTATGTCGAAAATACAGAAGCAGCGAAAGTCGTGGCCAAACCAATGCCTGATGGCCGATCCAAACACCGCACCATTGCTCCGCAAGCGATGCATCCTGCACTCAGTGTAGTGGAACGGGCTGCCCCCGGTCCTGACGTGGTGGGCATCGGCATCGTGATTGCAACGCTTATACTGTTCGTCGGCACCGGGTCGACAGTACTTACCCGCATTGTCCGCGGCTATCTGTACGGTGAAGCCAATGGCGATCTGCTGTTGGGTAACGCATTGATCCTGAACATCGCCTTGCTGATCTTGGGGTGGCGGCGCTATGCCGACCTCTCGCACGAAGTCTTGACCCGGCGCATTGCCGAGGCGGAAGCCCGCAAGCTGGCGCATACCGACGCGCTGACCGGTTGCCTCAATCGCCGCAGCATCGACGGGGCGATCGAGGCGCTGGCCCACCACGCCGCCATGACCGGCAAGGAACTGGTCGTGGCCGTCATTGATCTTGACCGCTTCAAGCGGTCGAACGACGCGCACGGCCATCAGGTCGGCGATGCCCTGCTGGTGGAAACCGCGCGGCGGCTTGCCGGCTTGCTGCCTAAGGGTTCGTTGCTGGGCCGCATGGGTGGCGACGAATTCGTCACGGCCACGATCCTTGCCCCGGCAAGCGCGGCGGCGGGCGGCGCGGACACCAACGGGTCGGACCCGGATGAGCTGGGCAAAGCCATCGCCGAAGGCCTAGGGCAGCCGATCGACACGCACGGCATCAGGGTTCCGGTGTCCGCCTCGATCGGGTTGGCCCGCGCCATTCCCGAAAACGGCAAATCCGTTGCGCGGCTGGTGCAGGACTTGCTGCACCGCGCCGATCTGGCGATGTATCAGGCCAAGCGCAACGGCCGCGATCGCTTTTGCTGGTTCGATCCCACGATGGAAAACGAACTGCAGTATCGCGCCAATCTTGAACAGGCGCTGCGCGACGGGATCGCGCTGGGCGAGTTCGTGCCGTTCTACGAACGACAGGTCGACATCGAGAGCGGCGACCTGATCGGTTTCGAGATGCTGGCGCGGTGGCAATCGCCGGTCCACGGACTGGTGATGCCCGACGTGTTCATTCCGATCGCCGAGGATCTGGGTCTGATCGCCGAACTTTCCGAACGGCTGATCCGTCAGGCGCTGGCCGATGCGCGGTCGTGGCCGGATCATCTGGTACTGGCAGTCAACATCTCGCCGCGCCAGTTGCGCGATCCGTGGTTTTCGCAAAGATTGCTCAAGCTGTTGCTCGAAGCGGGCTTTCCGCCGTCGCGGCTGGATGTCGAGATCACCGAAAGCTGCCTGCACGAAAACATCGGGGTCGTCCGCACGCTGATCACCTCGCTGCGCAATCAGGGCGTCAAGATCTCGCTCGACGATTTCGGCACCGGCTATTCCAGCATCGCACAATTGCGCAGCCTGCCGTTCGACCGCATCAAGATCGACCGTAGCTTCGTGACAAGCATGGGCGACAACCGCGACAGCGACACGATCGTTTCGGCCATCGCCTCGCTGGGACAGGGGCTGGGCCTGCCGATCACTGCCGAGGGCGTGGAAACCGAACCGGTGCGGGCAATGCTGTGTCGCATGGGCCTGTTGCGCGGTCAGGGCTACCTTTACGGCACCCCGGTATGCGCTGCCGATGTGGGACGCGATCTTGTCGCCATGGGGTTTTCGCCGCCAGTTGCCGCACCGCTGCACGCCGCTTCAAGCAATGGCGTCATCGCCGACGAAAGCGCCAGCAACGATCACGCTGAAGGAAGCATCAGGACACGCGCCGCGCTCGGTTGAGCCACCGCTGGAACCTGTTTTCGCGACGGCGCCGCAGTGCACAGGCGGTTGCGGTTCGTCCTCAGGCCGCCTAGATCGCGGCGATGCCTATTCCCTTCCGCAAGATGCATGGCCTTGGCAACGATTTCGTGGTCATCGATGCCCGCGCCACGCCGCTATCCATGACCACGCGCCGCGCAGCAGCGCTGGCCGACCGGTACACCGGCATCGGTTGCGACCAGTTGATCGTGCTTGAACCGTCCGATCAGGCCGACGTGCGCATGCGCATCTTCAACACCGATGGCAGCGAAGTGGAAGCTTGCGGCAATGCCAGCCGCGCGGTCGGCCTGCTGCTGGCCGATGAGCGTGGTGGCAGCACGCGCATCGAAACGCTGGGCGGGTTGATCCACGCGCTGGCCACTGCTGAAGGGGTGACCGTCGACATGGGCGTGCCCCGGTTCGACTGGAAGGACATCCCCCTCGCCTATGCCATGGATACGCTGCACCTGCCGGTCGGCTGGGAAGACCTGAACGGCCCGGTTGCCGTCAACGTCGGCAACCCGCATGTGATCTTCTTCGTACCCGATGCCGATGCAATCGATCTTGCCCGGCTGGGGCCGCTGATCGAAAACGATCCGTTGTTCCCGGCGCGCATCAACGTCAACGTCGCCAGCCTGATCGGCCCCGACCACTTGCGCCTGCACGTATGGGAGCGCGGCGTCGGACTGACCCGCGCGTGCGGCACCGGCGCGTGCGCGACCGCGATCGGCGCGATGCGGCGCAAACTGGTGGGCCGCACAGTGCGCGTCGATCTGCCCGGCGGGCCGTTGAGCATCGCCTGGACCGCCGACGACCGCATTCTGATGACCGGCCCGGCGCAAACCAGCTTTGTCGGCAGCTTTGTGGATGCGGACTACCCGGCGTGAGCGATGCAGCCGCCTCCGATCGCGTGGTGACGCTGGGCTGTCGGCTGAATCTGGCCGAGAGCGAGGCGATCCGTGCCATGGTCGCCGGGGCAGAGCAGCAGACCGTCGTCGTCAATTCCTGCGCAGTGACCGCCGAAGCGGTGCGCCAGTCGCGGCGCGCGGTGCGGCGGCTGCGGCGCGACCACCCGGCTGCCCGGCTGGTGGTCACCGGATGCGCGGCAACGATCGACCCCACCGCCTTTGCCGCAATGGCCGAGGTCGATGCCGTGGTCACAAATCCAGCCAAGCTGACCCCGGCAAGCTGGCAGACCGATGGACCGGGCCGGGTACTTCCGACTTCCGCCACTGCCTCTGGGCGCCACACCCGCGCGTTCGTGCCGGTGCAGACCGGGTGCGATCATGCCTGCACCTTCTGCATCATCCCGCAGGGACGCGGCGCCAGTGTGTCGACCCCGATTGCGGACGTGCTGCGCACCGTGGAGCGCCATCTGGCGCTGGGCGTGGGCGAAGTGGTGCTGACCGGCGTCGACGTGACCGGCTGGGGCGCCGACTTGCCCGATGCGCCGCGCCTTGGCGCACTGGTCGCCGCGATCCTGCGCGAATTTCCGGGCCTTGACCGCCTGCGCCTGTCGTCGCTCGACGGGGTTGAGATCGACGAGGCGCTGTTCGAACTCGTCACCGCAGAGCCGCGCGTGATGCCCCACATCCACCTGTCGCTGCAGTCGGGTGACGATATGGTGCTCAAGCGGATGAGGCGCCGCCATTCGCGCGCGCAGGCGGTGGCGCTGGTCGAGCGGTTGAAGGCCAGACGACCGGAGATCGCCATCGGCGCAGACCTGATTGCGGGCTTTCCCACCGAAAGCGCCCAGATGCACGCCAACAATGTGGCGCTGGTGCGCGATTGCATGATCGTCCACGGCCACGTCTTTCCCTATTCCCCGCGCCCCGGCACCCCGGCCGCGCGGATGCCGCAAGTCGATCCGCCGCTTGTGCGCCAACGCGCCGCCGACGTACGCGCCGCCGTGGCCGATGAACGCGCGGGCTGGCTGCAATCGTTGCTGGGCAAACCGCGCAAGGTGCTTGCCGAACGCGACGGCACCGGCCATGCGCCGGACTTTGCCCCTTACCGCCTGCCGCCCGGTGCCGCGCCGGGCGCTGTGCTGACGATCACCCCCACCCGGATCAGCGAAGGATTGCTGGCATGAGTACCGAAAGCTGGTCCGAGCGCCTTCTCGGCGGCTTGCGCAAGACATCGGAGCGACTGGCCGGCAACCTCGCCGGGCTTGGTGGCACCACGCGCCTGACCGACGAACAGCTTGACGAGATCGAGGATGCGCTGATCCTGTCAGACCTCGGTCCGCGCGCGGCCGCCCGCATCTGCGAGCGGTTGCGCAGCGCCCGGTTCGACGAGGGACTGGACGACTTGCGCCTGCGCGAAGCGGTGGCCGACGAGATCGCCGCGATCCTGCGGCCGGTGGCCAAGCCGCTCGATATCGTCGCCTTCCCGCGCCCGCAGGTCATTCTGGTGATCGGGGTCAACGGTTCGGGCAAGACCACGACCATCGCCAAGCTGGCACACCTGTTTCAGGAACAGGACTATTCGGTGATGCTGGCGGCGGGTGATACCTTTCGCGCAGCCGCCATCGGCCAGTTGCAGGTCTGGGCCGACCGGCTGGGCATCGATGTCGTCACCGGACCCGAAGGCGGCGATCCCGCCTCGATCGTGTTCGACGCGGTCAAGCGCGCCACCGACACCGGCATCGACGTGCTGATCGTCGACACGGCAGGGCGCCTGCACAACAAACGCGAACTGATGGACGAACTGGCCAAGGTGCGCCGCGTGCTGGGTCGGCTGAACCCAGAAGCGCCGCACGACGTGGTGCTGGTGCTCGATGCCACCAATGGCCAGAACGCGCTGCAACAGATCGAGATTTTCCGCGAGGTAGCGGGTGTTTCGGGCCTGATCATGACCAAGCTCGACGGCACCGCGCGCGGCGGCGTGCTGGTGGCGGCGGCCGAGCAGTACGGCCTGCCGATCCATGCCATCGGCGTGGGTGAAAAGATCGACGACTTGCGCCCCTTCGACCCCGATCTGGTGGCCAAAGTCATTGCCGGAGTGTTCCAGTGAGCGAAGCCCAAGCACCTGCACCCGCCCCCGCTCCCGCCCCCGCTCCCGGCAGCCCCAAGCCCGGCGCATCGTGGATCAACCTTGCGGTCGATTACGGTCCGCTGCTGGTGTTCTTCGTCGCCTATCGCCTGTTCAGCCCAAAGGATGCGGGCGACGCAGGACTTGGCGCGGTGGTGGCGGTGACCAAGGGGACGGTCGCCTTCATGGCCGCCACGGTGCTGGCGCTGATCGTATCCAAGTGGCGGCTGGGCAAGATCTCGCCGATGCTGTGGCTGTCGTCCGCGCTGATCCTCGGCTTTGGCGCGTTGACCGTGTTTCTGGGCGATCCGTTCTGGATTCAGGTGAAGCCGACCGCAATCTACCTGGTGTTCGCCGCCGTGCTGTTCGGCGGGTTGTGGCGCGGCAAGGCAGTGCTGCGCACGCTGCTGCAAAGCGCGTTCGACGGCCTGTCCGACGAAGGCTGGATGAAACTGTCGCGGAACTGGGCGTTCTTCTTCCTGTTCCTCGCCGTGCTGAACGAAGTGCTGCGCCACACGCTCAGCTTTGACGGCTGGTTGCAGGCCAAGTTGTGGGGCGTCACCAGCCTGTCGTTCCTGTTCACATTCGCACAGATACCGATGCTGTTGCGCCATGGGCTGGGCGATGAAGCCAAGGCCGAAGTGGAAAGCGAAACGCCGCAGGGTTGATTGCCGCGTTCCCAAAAGCCCGATGGCAGCACCGGCCAAGCTCAGATCTTCATCTGGCTGCCCAGTTCGACCACGCGGTTGGTCGGCAGTTTGAAGAACACCATGGCGCTGGTCGCGTTGCGCAGCATCCATGAGAACAGTTTTTCGCGCCAGATTGCCATGCCCGGCGTGTCCGATGGCAGCAGCGTCTGGCGCGACAGGAAGAAGCTGGTGCGCATCATGTCGAACGGTGCGCCGCACATCGCCACATCGCGCAGGGCAAGCGGCACGTCGGTATCCTCAAGGAAGCCGAAGCGCAGCGTCAGGCGGTAGAAGCCATTGCCGAAATCCTTGACCAGCGCACGCTTGGCCGGATCGACTGCGGGCATGTCCTCGATCTGCACGGTCATGATGACCACGCGTTCGTGCAACACCTTGTTGTGCTTGATGTTGTGCAGCAGCGCCGAGGGAACGCCGGTCATGCTCGAAGCCATGAACACCGCCGTGCCGGGCACCCGCGTGGCGCTGGAATGCGCGGACTTGGTGAACACCTCCAGCGGCAGCGCGGCCGAAGCCATGTGCGCGCGCATCAACTGGCGGCCCCGGCTCCACGTGGTCAGCAGCGTGAAGATGGCCAGCCCCATCAGCAACGGCACCCAGCCGCCTTCGGGGATTTTGGTCAGGTTTGCGCCGAGGTAGCCCGCGTCGATGAAGAAGAACAGGCCGAGCAGCGGCACCGCCACAATCGGCTTCCACTGCCACAGCCGCAGCAGCACGACCGCCAGCAACACGTTGTCGATCAGCATCGCGCCGGTCACCGCGATGCCATAAGTCGCGGTCAGGTTGGACGAGCTCTTGAACACCAGCACCAGCAGAATGACCGCGACCATCAGCGTCGAATTGATCATCGGGATGAAGATTTGCCCCGCTGCCGCGCTGGTGTGGCGGATCGCCATGCGCGGCACCAGACCAAGCTGGATTGCCTGCTGCGTCACCGAGAACGTGCCCGAGATGACCGCCTGGCTGGCGATGATCGCGGCCAGGCTGGCGATCACCAGCAACGGCCACTGGAACCATTGCGGGGCCAGATAGAAGAACGGGCTGGCCTTGGCTGCAGGCGTACTTAGCAGCAGCGCCGCCTGCCCCAGATAGTTGAGCACCAGCGCCGGCAAGACCAGAAAAGCCCAGCCCAGCCGGATCGGCTTGCGCCCGAAATGGCCCATGTCGGCATAGAGCGCCTCAGCCCCGGTCACCGCCAGCACGGCCGCGCCCATCGCCACGAACCCGCGCCACGGATCGGCGGTGAACATCGCCACGGCATGCAGCGGATTGAGCGCGCCGATCACTTGCGGTTGGTTGGCGATGCCGGCCAGCCCCAGTCCGGCGATGGTCAGGAAATAGACCAGCATGATCGGGCCGAAGAACGCCGCCACGCGCTCGGTCCCGCGCGCCTGAAACAGGAACAGCCCGATCAGGATCAGCACCACCAGCGGCACGACCGCCACATGCAGTTCGGGCTGATAGACCGCGATACCCTCGATCGCGCCGAGCACCGAAATCGCCGGAGTGATCATGGCATCGCCATAGAACAGCGCCGTGGCGAACACGCCTAGCAGTACCACGCCCTTGCCCCAGCGACGCCCCGCGCCTTGCTGGTTGATCAGCGCCAGCAGCGCCAGACTGCCGCCTTCGCCCTTGTTGTCGGCACGCATCATCACGGTCAGGTACTTGAGCGTCACGATGATCATCATCGACCAGAACATCAGGCTGACGATGCCGAAGATGTGCAGCCGGTCGAGCGGCAGCGGATGATGCCCGGCAAACGTGTCGCGCATGGCGTAAAGCGGGCTGGTGCCGATATCGCCGAACACCACGCCCAGCGCACCGATCGCCAGCTTGGGCAGGCCACTGGAACGCTCGGCCACGCCCGCGCTCGTCGGCATGCCCCCGGCGCCACGAAGCGCGGCACTTTGCGGTGCAGATTCCGGAAGGGAACTGTCAGACATGGGAAACTTTCAAGCCACGTGCCCCCCGGGCCGGTGTCGCGGACGCCTTTGCCGCGATGCCGGCATTATCAGGCCGGCGCGCGCCCTTAGCACCGCCCGAAAGACGCTGCAACGCCCTCGCTTGGTGGCCCTTCCGGGATGAAACGGCATGGCATGGCAAGTGTTCCGCAATCGACGCCATGGCGCCGTTTGCAGGCATTCACTGGCCGGTCGCAGATGGCGAAGGCGCTTGCGATGGCGTCGGAGCCGCTTGCGATGGCGTCGGAGCCGCTTGCGATGGCGTCGGAGCCGCTTGCTGCGGAGCCGACTCGGACTGCCCGGCAGCAGCAGCCAGCAACTGGTCGATCCGCGCCAGCCGGGCCTGCAGATCTTCACGATAGGGCGCGTCGGCCGGCGCACGACGCAGCAGGTCGGCCCAGGTGGCGCGGGCTTCGGGCAAGCGGCCGGATTGCGCCAAAGCCAACCCCATGAAAAACGGCGGCCCCGGATGATCGGGCGCGATCTTGGCCGCCTTGGCAAACGCGAATTGCGCAGCCGGGGTGATCAGCCCGTCCGAATGGCCGACCAGCGTGTTGCCCAGCGCCACCCACAAGTCCGCGTCCTTGGGCTCTTGCGCCACGGCCTTGCCCAGAATGTCGGATGCGGCGCGATACTGGCCCTCGCGGGTCAGCGCATCGGCAAGGATCAGCCAGCTACGCCCCTTGCCGAATTTGTCGCCCATCGCCTGCCGCTGGGTCAACAGCGTGGCATCGGCCGCCTTCTGGCTTTCGGCCGCCGGTTTGGGCGCTCCGGCAAGACCGGGATGGCCCTGCAACGCATAGCCCGCCACGCCGAACAGCAGCGCGGCCCCGGTGATCTCCCAGCCGACGCGCGGCAAGCGCAAGCCGAAGGCCAGCACACCGAACACAACGAGCACGATGCCCAGAATCAGCAGCCAGGTCATGCGCGATCTCCCTTGCGGAACCGACCGCGCAGCAACAGCGCCGCCAACGCTAGAAACACCACCGGGGCGCCGAACAGCGGCCAGGTGATCGGCTTCACTTGCGGAGTATAGCTGACATAGTCGCCATAGCGTTCGATCAGCCAGCCGCGAATCGCCTCGGGATCCTCACCCGCCGCAATCCGCATGCGCACCTGATGACGCATGTCACCGGCCATCGGTGCGTCCGAATCGGCAATCGACTGGCTCTGACACTTAAGACAGCGCAGCGTTTCCATCAGCGCCTGCGCCTTGGCCTCTTGCTGCGGATCGGCCAGTTGCTTGTAGGCATAGGGCGCGGGCGGCAGCGAATCCTGCGCCTGAGCGGACTGGGCAAACGGCAGCGCCACGGCAAACAGCAGCGCCGCAACGATCTGGACAACGATCTGGGGAACTATCTGGATAGGGCGCCTCACGATGCAGCCTCCGCCAGTTTTTGCAGGATCAACGGCACATCTTGCGGCTGGATCGCGCCGATGTGCTGATACCGGATCACGCCCTTGGCATCGACCACGAACGTTTCGGGCACACCCGACGACCCGATCGCCAGTTGCACCTGACTTACATCATCCTTGCCAATGCGGACAAACGGATTGCCGTTGGTGGCAAGGAACCGCGCCAGATCATCCTTGCGGTCGCGAATGGCGACACCGTCGATCTCGACGCCAAGCTGGGCCAGTTGCGCCAGTTGCGGCGATTCGACCGCGCACGGCACACACCAGCTGGCAAAGACGTTGAGCAGGCGCGGCTTCTTGCCAGCCTTGAACTCGGCAGTCGACAGGCCCGGACGATCGGCGCTGGCGGGCGGCAAGTCAAACGCTGGCAACGGCTTGTCGATGAACGCGCTCACCACTTCGCGATCGGCAGGACGGACCAGTCCATAGACCACGAGCGCGAGGAACCCGCCGAACAGGATCAGTGGCAGCCACAGCGCAAGGCCGGGCTTGCGGGGCTTGGGAGCCGGGGGAGGCGTGACGGTCTGGTTCATAAGCCCATCCTTCTCGGCCATCCTCAGCGACCCTGCCTGTGGCGGCGGTAGGCGATCTTGTCGGTGGCGATCAGGCGGCGCACATCAGCAGCCACCCGCCCCAGCAGCGCCAGCAAGCCACCCAGCGCGATCAGCGCGCCGCCGTACCAGATCATCGGCACGAAAGGCTTCCACCAGAAGCGCATCTGCCAGCGGCCGTCCTCGCCCTCTTCGCCCAGCACCGCGTAAAGCTGGCCGTTCCAGCGCGTTTTCAGCGCGGATTCGGTGCGGTTGCCCGGTGGGCTGGCGAATGTGCGCGCCTGCGGGTGCAGGATCATGGGCGCTGCCCCGCCATAGCGCGCCTCGACCGTGGCTTCGAGCGCGGTCCAGTTGGGTCCGGCAACCGGCGCCATGCCGGTCAGCGTCACCGTGTATGGCCCCACCTGCTGGCTGTCGCCGGGGTTCATCGCGGCCAGCCGCTCGGTCGAAAAGGCGCTCTCGCTGGCCATGCCGAACAGCGCCACCGCCACGCCGAAGTGGGCGATGACCATGCCCCAGATCGGCAGCGGCGTG
Organism: Novosphingobium sp. FKTRR1; assembly: GCF_020404405.1. Lineage (GTDB taxonomy): Bacteria > Pseudomonadota > Alphaproteobacteria > Sphingomonadales > Sphingomonadaceae > Novosphingobium. The sequence goes on from NZ_JAIZDA010000010.1 coordinate 115,416, forward strand.
CGGGCCAGATTACGCCCGCGCAACGGCAGCCAACTCGCCACGCCAAGCCCCGCCGCAATGCCGATGCCGAGCGCGGGCAGAATGCCGATGCCCTTGGCAAAGGCTTCCACACCCGCAAACACAAGCACCGCCAGAAGCGCGCAGACCGCGACTGGCGCGCTGACCCGCCCGGCCTTGTCCTGCCGCCAGCGCAGCAACGGCCCGACCATCAGCACCGCCAGCATCGGCAGCACGAAGATCGCCGAAACCGGGTTGAAATAGGGCGGCCCGACCGAAACCTTTACCCCGAACGCTTCGGTCAGCAGCGGGTAAAGCGTGCCCAGCAGCACGATCCCCAGCACGCCGCACAGCATCACGTTGTTGAACACCAGCGCGGCTTCGCGGCTGACGAAGCTGAACCGCGCGCCTTCGGTCACCGTGCTGGCGCGCAGGCCGAACAGCAGCAGCGCGCCGCCGATGTAAATCGCCAGCAGCGCAAGGATGAAGCCGCCGCGCGTCGGGTCCACCGCAAAGGCATGGACCGAAGTCAGGATGCCCGAGCGGACCAGAAAGGTGCCGACCATCGACATCGAGAACGCCACCACGCCCAGCATCACCGTCCACGCGCGCAAGGCATTGCGGCTGGCCAGCACCGATACCGAATGCAGCAGCGCCGTCGCCGCCAGCCAAGGCATCAGCGAGGCATTCTCCACCGGATCCCAGAACCACCAGCCGCCCCAGCCGAGCGTGTAGTACGCCCAGTACGATCCGGCCGTGATGCCCAGAGTCAGGAACACCCAGGCGCCCAGCACCCACGGACGCATCGCGCGGGCAAAGGCCGGGCCGACATCGCGGGTGACCAGCGCGCCGATGGCAAAGCTGAACGCGATCGAAAGCCCGACATAACCGACGTAAAGCGTCGGCGGATGGAACGCGAGGCCGATGTCCTGCAACAGCGGATTGAGCCCGTTGCCATCGGCGGGAGGCTCGGCCAGCCGGGCGAACGGGTTCGAAGCCAGCAGCAGGAACGCATAGAAACCAAGACTGACAAAGGCTTGGCCTGCCAGCGTGGCGATCAGCGTATCCTCGCGCAGCCGCTTTTCGATCAGCGCCACAAATCCCCCGGCCACGCTCATGATCGTGACCCACAGCAGCATCGAGCCTTCGTGATTGCCCCATGTTCCCGCCAGCTTGAAGATGAACGGCTTGGCCGAATGGCTGTTTTCAGCCACCAGCTTGACCGACAGGTCGGTGGTCAGGAACAAGTCGATCAGCGCCATGAACGAGACCAGCACCAGCACGCCCTGCATCACTGCCACCGGACGGATGATCCCGGCAAGTTGCGCACCTTGCGGCCGCAGCGCCAGCACGCCCGCGATCAATTGCAACGCGGCCAGCGCCGCAGCCATCCACAGCAGGGCAAGGCCCAGTTCAGCAATCATGGGGTCTCGCGATCATTTGGTTTGCGCCACAACTTGCCGGGCTTGCGCCGTGGTCATGTTCTTCATTTCGCGCGGAACGTACTTTTCATCGTGCTTGGCCAGCAGGTTGTCGGCAACGAAGGTGGTGCCCTCCATCCGCCCTTCGGCCACCACGCCCGATCCTTCTACGAACAGGTCGGGGGTGATGCCGGTAAAGCGCACCGGCACCCGCGCCTTGCCATCGCCGACGATGAAACGGATCGTCACGCCATCGGGCTGCGTCTTGATCGAGCCCTTTTCGACCATCCCGCCAAGCCGCACCGCGCGCCCGGCCTCGGGCGGGCTGGCGACAAGATCGGCGGGCAGATAGAAATACGAGGCCTGTTTGCTCAAAGCATAGGCAGCCAGCAGCCCCGCGCCGATCAGCGCGACCAGCGCGAACACCAGCAGCACCAGTCGCTGGTGCTTGGCCTTGATCCCGCCCGAACGGCCGGGGCTTGCATTGGTGGCGCTCATTTGCGTTTCTTGACCTCGTCACGCCGGCGTTCGGCGCGCTGCATCGCCCACAGACTCAACCCCACCAGCACGACCATGCCCAGCGCACCGATGGTCAGCGCGGCATAGACGTAGTGCCATTGATCGAGCCGTTCGTGCATCGTGTTCGCCCGTTACCCCAACGCCTTGCGGCGCAGGCGGGCCTCGGTCTGGATATCGGCCAGCAGCATCCGCATCCGCGCGATCACCACGCCGCCGAACACCAGCGAAAAACCCAGCGCCGCGATCAGCAGCGGCCACAGGAAGGTGCCGTCGATCGCCGACTTGCCCATGGTGATCGAGGGCGGCTGGTGCAGGCTGTTCCACCACACCACCGAACGGTTGATGATCGGAATGTTGATCGCGCCGACCAGGCCGAAGATCGCGGTCACGCGCCCCGCGCCGCTGCCCGCTGCGGCATCCTTTTGCGCCGCATCGGCCAGTGCGATATAGCCGAAATAAAGGAACAGCAGGATCAGGAAACTGGTCAACCGCCCGTCCCACACCCACCAAGTGCCCCATGTCGGCCGCGCCCAGATCGACCCGGTGGCAAGGCAGATGGCGGTGAACACCGCGCCCGGCACGGCGGCTGCGCGCGCGGCGATCCCGGCCAGCGGATGACGCCAGACAAGTTCGACCACGCTTGAGATCGCGATGGTCGACCAGCCTGCCATGCCCAGCCAGGCCGACGGCACGTGGATGAACAGGATACGCACCGTATCGCCCATCAGGCGATCGGGCGGGACCATGAACAGGCCCCACGCCACAGCGCCGAACGACAACAGCAATCCGGGCACCAGCAGCGTCGGCAACAGCCAGCGCGCCATGCGCAAGAACCGGGCAGGATTGGCAAAACCGTGCATGACCGCCGAAAGACGTCGAATCCTCTGGCCGACGGAAAGGGGTGCCGCCGGGCGCAGCGCCGCTCTGCCACCCCCGCGCCCGCGCGGCAAGGGCCTAGACGGGGCAAAACCGGGGCAAAGGCAGTGTGCTTTGGTCTGAAATGCGCCTTCCCGCGCGTCGGATCAGGCCCGGCCGATCAACCGCGCGGCCATCCGGTCGGCCACGAGGCCCGGCGTTTCGCCGCTGCCCACGCTTTCCTGCCAGATGGCGCGCAACCGATCGGGAATGGCCGCAATCAACCGCTCCACTTGCGCCGGATCGGGCGCGATGCCACGTTGCCGCGCGTCATATTCCACGCCGATCGCCATCATCCCGCCCGCGTTGATCACATAATCGGGCGCAAGCAACACCCCGCGCGCCTGCAGCGCCTGCGCCTCGGCCGGGCTGGCCAACTGGTTGTTGGCTCCACCCGCCACGATCGGGGCCTGCATGGCGGCGACGGCCTGCGCATCGATCACGCCGCCCAAGGCGCAAGGGCACAGCACATCGCAAGGCAGCGCCATGATGTCGGTGGCAGGCACTTCATCGGCCCCGATGCTGGCGGCCAACGCCTGCGCCTTGGCCCGATCGCGCCCCGCCAGCGTTACCCGCGCGCCCCGTTCCACCAGCAACCGCGCGGTGGCCATGCCGACCGCCCCGACGCCCTGAACCGCCACATGCAGCCCCGCCAGCGAGGTGCGGCCCATTTTCCACTCCACCGCCGCCGCAATTCCCGCGACAAGGCCCTTGGCCGTCCATGGTCCGGGTTGACCGATAGCGCCGGGCAAGCCTGACAGAAAGCGGGTGCGCCCGGCCATCGCGACCATGTCGTCGAGCGTCATGCCAGCATCCTGCGCGGTCACATAGCGCCCGCCAAGCGCTTCCACCGCATCGGCAAAGGCTTCTACCATCGCCCCGGTCTTAACCGGTGCAGTCTTGGCCGATACAGTCTTGGCCGACCCAAAGGTGGCTGGATGGTCGGGCAGCAGCATAACCGCCTTGCCCCCGCCCAGCGGCAGCCCGGCCATGGCGTTCTTGAAACTCATCGCGCGCGACAGCCGCAGCGCATCGGCCACGCCCGCTGCCGTGTCGACATATGTTCCGGCGCGCACGCCGCCCGCAGCGGGCCCGCAATGAGTCGAATGAATCGCAATGATTGCCGACAAGCCGCTGGCTCGGTCATGCACGAACTGGATGAGTTCGTGCGCATCGAAGTCAGGCAGCAAACTGTCCATGCATTTCCCGCCAATCCGGGGAAAAATGGGGCGATCGAGGGGGTTCGAACCCCCGACCTCCGGTACCACAAACCGGCGCTCTAACCAACTGAGCTACGATCGCCACACACCCTGCAATCAGGGTCAGCAACGGCCACGGAAAGACCTTGGCGTTGCGAGACGCGCGCTTTTGCAGAAAGGCGACAAAATGAAAAGCGAAAATTGCATCAATCGCCATCCGGACCGCGCCGCTCAGCGACTTTCCTCGTCTCCCCAGCGACGCATCACCACGTGCGGACGCTCTGAACCGGCATCGATCAGACTCTCCACATCGAGCCGCAACGAACCAGCCGCGACGTTCTGCCTCAATGCGTACCACCGACTGCGCACCCGCAACTGTCCAGGCGGAACAGTCAGACCCTCAGCCACCGGTCCGGTGGCCAGCTTGGGACCGGACGCGGCCGACAGCCCCGCCCCGAATGCGCGCAGCACCGGTTCGCTGTTTTCCCAGCCATCGGGCGGCCGCGCGGCCAGCAGCGCCTGTGCCCGCGCCAATGGCATGGCGGCAGGCGCAAGCATGGTCAGCAACGGTGCCTGATCGGGGCGCAAGGTGTTGACATTGATTGGCGAAAGTTCCGTTTCCGGCAGCGCGCACAGCCATGGCCGCAACCGCTGGTAGAGTTGCGGCGTCATCCCCTTTACCGCGCGCAGCTCGCTAAGATCGGCGATCATCCGCCCGGCGGTGCGATAGGCGACCGACTGGCGCAGATACCAGCCATCTTCCGCGCCATTGGGTGCGGGCGAATCGTCGCTATCGATCCAGTCTGCCATGGCATCGCTTAGCGGAAACGATTCGCCGGGCGGAATCGCCAGCGATGCCATCAACGCGCGCAATTGCCGCAGCGCCAAAAGCCGGGTCGAATACCCTTCGCTTGGTCCGGGTTCGACCAGCGAATTGACGTTGAAGCAATTTCCCGCGTCGTCCAGCCTTGCGGTGATCCGCGCCCGCCCCAGCGCGGTCATCGTATCGCGGCCAAGTACCCCGGAACGCTCAACGGTCCGCGCCGCATCGGCTGTCACCAACGCGCGCACATGCACCAGCCCGAGTTGTTCGCCGCCCGCCATTGCCAGTCGCGCCTCACCCATCGCTTGCGCATTCACCGCGAGCCGGGTGGCCAGGTTGAGCCGATCGAGCATGATCGAGGCGATCACCGCCATGACCGCGACCAGCAGCAACACCGCGAGCAGCGCTGCGCCGGTGTCACGTTCGAAACGCCCGTTCACGGAACGCCGGGCCCGACAGGAGTGACGACGCGCAACGGCACTTGCCCCGCCTTGAACGGAAGCAGGATCTCGACCGCAACCGGCAAATCGGTCGGCCCGGTTGGTTGCCAGGTGGCACGCCATCGCCCGTCGCCCATGCGCCAGCGTATCGTCGGCGCTGCGCGCAGCGCCAGCAACGCCGCGCCCTGATCCTGTGCAGCGCCATCCAGATAAGGATAACCTGTCCGCACCAGCGACCGGCCATCCCAGCGGTATTCGACCTTTTGCAGCGAAGCGCGCGGGGCGGCATCGGGGTTGTCCCAGCCCCCGCGCGTCAAACGCAGCAGCACCGCCCCGGTCGACTCCAGCGCGGGATGGACAATGCCACTCTGATCGCGCGATGGGCGCGCCGCCGCCTGCGCCAGATCGGCTGTCCAGATCGCCAGAAAGCGACGGCGTTCGGCAATGGCAGCGGTGCGTTGGCGGCTGACCTGTTCGGCATCGACGCTAAAGCGCAGCAACAGCAGGCCACTGCTTGCCAGCATGGCGAAAATGCTGAGCGCCACAAGCATTTCGACCAGCGTGAAGCCGTTGACCGGTCGGCTGATCATGGCGCATCGCCACGGCGGATGAACTCAAGCGTCGTTGCAGGCGCCCCCCTGCCAGGAGCCGCATCCTGCACCACAAACCGCACTTTCAGCAAAGCGCCATCGTCCAGCCGCGCGACGGATCGTTGCCACGCAAAACGGTGACCGGCGTTGGTTACGGCGCCGTCGGCAACCCCGACCGGCGGCGGAAGGGGATCGGACTGCGCCTCTGCGACAAGGTTATGGGCCACCACCTCGCGCAAGAAGCGCTGGTCAAGATCGGCCGTCTGTCCGAGCGAGAGACCTTCCAGCCGCTCCAGCGCCAATGCGGCAATGGCAAACACGGCAAGCGCCACCATCAGTTCAAGCAGCGTAAAGCCGCTGTCCACGCCTTTGCAGCCGGGGGTGCGGTCAACGCGCATCGGCCATGACCCTTCCATCGCGGGTAACGCGCACCGTCGCCTGCGCATGGCCGTGCACCAACCGCATGGTCGCATCGGTATCGGCAAGCCCAAGCACGTCGAACACAACGCGCGACGGCGTTGCGGCGTGACGTGCGTCCGGCCCTGCTGTTGCGGCCTGCAAGGTGGTGCCGGACCGCCACCGTGTCAGCCCCCGTCGATCGCTGGCTAGCGGCGCCCAGCTTGCTTGCGTGCGTTGCTCAAGCGCGTAACCAGCGGGACCGACCACCAGTGCCACCGGCCGTGCGGATGTAACGGCGAGATCGCGCGCGGCGCTGGCCCGCGCCACCAATCGGTCGACCTCCTGCCGCAGCGACGCGTCGTCGCCCGGCAGTGCGATGGCCGCAACGCCCGCCAGCAAGGCCATGATGAACAGCACCGCCAGCATCTCGACCAGCGAGAAGCCCGAATGACGCAAACGCGAGGGATGCAAGGCGATCACGCCCGAATGTTAGGCGATCCGCAAAGGCTGTGAACCGACGGAAGCGTCCGAAACCGCGCAATTCGGGCGGCAATCCGGATGCCCCAACGAAAAGGGGCGGCACATGGCCGCCCCCGATCCGTCTCGAACGAGAAGGATGCGTACTGACTGTTCGCCAGTTACTTCTTGAGCGAAAGCCCACCGAAGCGCTTGTTGAACTGGGCAACGCGGCCGCCCTGATCCAACTGGCGGGTACCGCCGGTCCACGCCGGGTGCGAGGTGGGATCGATTTCGAGCGTCATCGTGTCGCCTTCCTTGCCCCAGGTGGAGCGGGTCTCGAACACGGTGCCGTCGGTCATCTGCACCTTGATGAAGTGGTAGTCGGGGTGGATCTTGGGCTTCATGGCTTCTGGCTCCTGAGTGCCGCCGGTTCCGACCGGAAGCAGGGAATCTGGAAAGGCGCGCGCATAAGCGAATGTGGCGGCGTTGTCGAGATGAGTCTTTGCCGCATGCGCCCTTGGCGTCCGCCAAGGGCTTGGGGGAGCGGGCCGGTGCCGCAAGGAAGGGCCCCTTGAGCCCTTCCCCTCACGATCTCAACTATCGGCAATCATCGCGGTGAAGCTGCATTCGGTGGCGATCTTGTCGCCCAGCATGGCCTTTGCGGCGAACTTGCACACGCGCGACCGCTTTTGCGTGAAGCTGACGTGCAGGTCGAGCAGGCAGCCGGGCAAGACCGGGGTGCGGAACTTCGCTTCCTCGATCGCCATGAAATAGACCAGCTTGCCCGACCCGGCGAGGCCGAGCGATTCGACGGCGAGCACGCCCGCCGCCTGCGCCAGCGCCTCGATCTGCAAGACACCCGGCATGATCGGGCGACCGGGGAAGTGACCCTGAAAGAACTGTTCGTTCATCGACACGGCCTTGATCGCGTGGATGCGCTCGTTCAGCACGAGTTCTGCCACCCGATCGACCAGCAACAAGGGATAGCGATGCGGCAGCGCCGCCATCACCTTGACGATATCGTAGTCGAGCGGGGCCGCAGCCCCGCCAGTCGTTTCTTCAGCCATGCCCCAAGCCCCGGTGCCCGTTACGCTTACCGGCCTTCGACCGGCTTCTTGCCGGGCTTGGCCGCAGCAGCGGCGGGCGCGGCAGGCGCTGCGCCACCCTGAGCGGCAGCGGCGGCAGCCTGCTTGGCCTGTGCTTCGCGCTGGGCGCGCGGCAGCCAGCCAGCGGGCGGCACGATGGCGGCGCTGGGGATGATCGCGTTGAGTTCGGTCAGCACGTCCTGATTCAGGTTATAGACCTGATCGGCCTTGAGCACGCTCTGCGCGTCGATCACGACAGTGACTTTGCGCTTGGCCATGGCTTGACCCATCGCCTGATCGAGCTTGTCCTGAATCTGTTCGAGCACGAACTGCTGGGCAACGTTGATCGGTTCGACCAGACCCTGAATCTCGCGCTCACCGGCCTGCTCGATCTCCTGGATCTGGGCATACTGCTGCTGCAGCGCGGTGCGGTTGGCGTTGGGGGCCTTCGAATCAGCATCCAGCTTTTCGTACAGCGGCTTCAACTGCGCGGTGATCTGCGCCTTGCGGGTGTTGGCCTGATCGATTTGCGCCTTGTACGCGCCGGGGATCTGCCCGATCGCGGTCTTGAACGCGTTCGAGTTCTGCACGATCGCGGGCTGGTTGGCGATGGCGATGCCCGAAGCGACGATGCCGCCGGGAGTCGTCTGACCAGCGGCGGTCTGGGCCTGCGCCTGCGGAGCGACAGACAGGATGAGGCCAGCGGCAAGCGCGGCCGAAGTGCTTGCAAGTTTCATCAGAACTGGGTTCCCACGTTGAAAGTAAACGATTTTGGTTTGTCGCCTTCAACCTTTGACAGGTTCTTGGCAAAGTCGATGCGGAACGGCCCGAACGGCGAGTTCCAGTTGACGCCGATGCCGACCGAGATACGCGGCTTGGGACTATCGCCCAGGAACACCTCGTCGAACTTCTGGATCACCGTGTTCGGCTTGCCGTTCGATGCGGTGGGCGAGGTCGTGGTGCTGCCGGTCACGGCGTCCTGATACAACAGGGTGGTGCCCGAAGTCGTCGGGTGGGCGATGCCGAACACGGCACCCGCATCCATGAAGATCGACGGCCGCAAGCCCAGTTCGCGCGCGCCCGAACCCAGCGGAATTTCCAGTTCGGCATGGCCAAGGTAGTAATACCGGCCGCCGATGGCGTCATCGGCCCACTGGTTGCGATCGGTCGTCTGCGTGCCGCCGGTGCCAGTGGTCGTGTCGAAGCCGGTGTAATACTTGCGCAGCACGCGCGGGCCGACGGCGCGGATGTCGAAGCCGCGGATCTGCGGTTCGCCAAGGAAGAAGCGGTCGGTCAGGCGCACGTCATCGATGCTGGGGTCGGTCGACCGGCTCGACAGCGCCTTGATCGCGCCGCCTTCACCGCGCAGCGAGAACACGAAGCCCTTGCCAACCGGGAAGTACCGCGCCGCGTTGGCGGTGATGCGGGCATAGCGCACCGACCCGCCAAGACCGGCGACATCGGCGCCCAGCACGAACGACACACCCTTGGTCGGGCGCATGCGGTTGTCGAGCGTGTCATAGACCAGCGAGGTGCCGATCATCGAGCTGACCCGCTTGCCGATGGCATCGCACAGGTAGCGCCCGGCCAGATAGATCGAGCACTGGCCGTTGAGGTAGTAGGTCGCCTGATCGAGCGTCACGTTGTCGAGGTTGAGCGTGTAGCGCCCGATCAACGAGACGTATTCGCTGAGCGGCACACCCGCGCGCACCTGAAAACCGGTGGTCGACTGCTTGTAAGTCGTGTTGCGGTTCGAGTTGTAGTAGTTGAAGCTGTTGTAATCGCGGCGATAGACATCCACGCCCAGCGACACGTTCTTGTCAAACACGTAAGGCTCGGTGAAGCTGACCTGCACCGACTTGCTGTAGCGCGACACGTCGCCCGACAGGCCGATGGTCTGGCCGCGTCCACGGAAGTTGTTCTGCTGGATCGAGGCCTGGAAGATGAAGCTTTCAAGGCTGGAGAAGCCCGCCGAAAGCTGCAACTGGCCGGTCGGCTTTTCCTCGACGTTGGCTTCGAGCAGGATGCGGTCGTTGGCCGCGCCCGGCTTCTGCTCGATCTCGAACTTTTCCTGGAAGTAACCCAGCGACTTGATGCGGTTGGACGAGCGCTTGATCTGGAACGAGTTGAACGCGTCGCCCTCGGCCAGACGGAATTCGCGGCGCACGACCTTGTCCTGCGTCAGCGTGTTGCCGTTCACGTCGACCCGCTCGACATAGACGCGCGGCGCCTCAGCCATGCGGAAGGTGACCGACATCGTCAGGTCATCCTTGTTGCGGTTGAAGTCGGGCCGCACGTCGGCAAAGGCATAGCCGAAGCTGCCGACCGTTTCGGTCAGTGAATCAACCGTGTCCTCGACCAGCTTGGCGTTGTACCAGTCGTTCTTGTGCAGCGGCAGGCGCGCGGCCAGCTTCTCGCCGTCGAAGTCGCGCAACTGGCTTTCGACCTTCACGTCGCCGAACTTGTAGCGCTTGCCCTCTTCCACCACGTAGGTGATGATGAAGTCGCGCTTGTCCGGCGTCAGTTCGGCCACCGCCGACACCACGCGGAAATCGGCATAGCCCTTGGTCAGATAGAACTGGCGCAGCTTCTGCTGGTCGAACGCCAGCCGGTCAGGATCGTAGCTGGTGCCCGACGAGAACACGCGGAAAATGCGCGACTGCTTGGTCACCATCTCGCTGCGCAACTGGCCGTCCTTGAACGTCTCGTTGCCGATGATGTTGATCTGGCGGACCTTGGACTTGGGCCCCTCGGTGATCTCGAACACGATGTCGACGCGGTTCTGGTCGAGCATGACCATCTTCGGTTCGACCGACGCGGCAAAGCGGCCCTGCCGCTTATACAGCTCGATGATGCGCGCAACGTCGGCGCGTACCTTTGACCGGGTGAAGATCTGCCGCGCCGCCAGCTTGATTTCGGGCAGGATCTTGTCTTCCTTCAGGCGCTTGTTGCCTTCCAGAATGATGCGGTTGACGACCGGGTTTTCCTTGACCGAAATGCTTACCGCGCCATCGACGTTGCGCAGTTGCACGTCGGTGAACAGTTCGGTGGCGTACAGATCCTTGAGCACCTGGTCGGCGCTCGACTGGCTGTACACGTCGCCCACGCGCATGCGGATGTACGACAGGATCGTGTCGGATTCGAGCCGCTGCGCGCCCTCGATGGTGATCGAGCGGATCGCCACGGCGGGGGCCGCCGGAGCGCTTTGCACAGGCGCAGGCGCTGCGGCAACAGGCTTGGCCGGCTCATCGAGCGAGATCGGCACGGCCTTGCCACGCTTCTGCGGCTTGGGCGGCTTCGGCGCCTTGGCTGCCGCTTCTGCGCCAGTACCTGCCACCTGCGCCAGAACCGGTGCCGAAACAAGGCTGGTCGAGGCCAGCAGAACGGCCGCAGTCACGACCAAGCGCGTTGCGTTGCGTGCAGTCAGGCCCGTGTTCGCTGCAATCATCACCAAAGCGCCATCCCGTCAAATCGTGCAACCGGCCCGTGGCCCGGCGCACCCGTGTGAAACCAGGGCAAGCAGCCACGCACAGGCATGTTGCTGCCCTCTGCCCGATGCCGAAGCGACACGCAAGCAAGCTTGCTCGTCGTATGGCCCGGCTACTGCTTTTGTGCCCCGCAATGTTCTGAAATTTTTCGCGCCCGCCCCAATCCTTGTACCGGACCCGAAAGTGAACCCACGTCCGAACCCGCCATCAACCCTAACGGACCACGGTGCCGTTACCCTCCGAACAGCCGCAAAGATGCCACATCGTTGAACGTGACAAAAACCATCAGGCCCAGCACGAGCGCCAGCCCGGTGCGGAAAGCCCATTCGTGGCCGCGACGCCCGACCGGCTTGCGACGGATCGCCTCGACCGCATAGAACGCCAGATGACCGCCATCGAGCACCGGAATTGGCAAGAGGTTGATGAACCCCAAGTTAATCGAGATCAGCGCCACGAACCAGGCATAGCTCTGCCAGCCCGAGGCAAGCTGCTCGCCCGAATACTTGGCGATCTTGATCGGCCCGCCCAGTTCCTTGACGTCGCGCTTGCCGGTCACGATCTGGCCGATGCCACCCACCATCATCCCGATGATGTCGCCGGTCTGGTGCACCGCTTCGGCCACCGCGCCGACCGGGCCGACCGCCACGCGCTCGATGCTGGCAGGGCCGATGCCCAGGAAGCCGATCTTCTGGGTGTTGCCGAACCGATCCGAAACCTCACGCGCGGCGGCGACCGCCGGGATGGACAGCCGTTGCCCGGCCCTCTCGACCACCAGATCGAGCGGCTCACCGGGGTTTTGCGATACCTGCATGCGGATGGTCAGGAAGCTGTCGATCGGAGCGCCGCGCAGCGACACCACGCGGTCGCCCAGCTTGAGCCCGGCTTTCTCGGCCACCGAGCCCGACTGGATCATGCCGATCACCGGCGGGATCACCGCCTTGCCATAGGCGAGCGCGAACCCGGCGAGGATCAGCACCGCCAGCAGCAGGTTGGTCACCGGCCCGGCCAGCACGATCAGCGCGCGCTGCCACAGTGGCTTGGCCTGAAAGGTGCGGTTGCGCTCGTCAGCAGGCAGCGACAGCCATTCGGGGTTGGGCTGGCTGGCGGGATTCATGTCCCCGGCAAACTGGACATAGCCACCCAGCGGCAGCACCGACAGCTTCCAGCGGGTGCCGCGCTTGTCGGTCCAGCCGGCCAGTTCCTTGCCGAAACCGATCGAAAAGCTGTCAGCCTTTACCCCGAACAGGCGCCCGACCAGATAGTGGCCCAGCTCGTGAATGAATACCAAGGGCCCCAGCACGAGCGCGAAGCCCACGATGGTCATCAGCAATCCCGGCGAATGTATTTCGGGCGTCAACGGACAGGCTCCATCGTTTCGCGCGCCCGGATGCGCGCCTCCCGATCGACCGCGATCACCTCGTCCAGCGAGGCGGGCGGCGGGGGAGACATGCATCCTAGCACGTCCTGCGCACATTGCACGATCCGCGTGAACCCAATCTGTCCGGCAAGGAAGGCGGCGACCGCTATCTCGTTGGCAGCATTGAGCACCGCGGGTGCAGCGCCGCCAGCCGCCGCCGCCTGTCGCGCCAGCAGGGTGGCGGGAAAGCGCACTTCGTCGGGCTGGCGGAAGGTCAGTTCACCGATGGCGGCCAGATCGAGCGGATCGCACGGTGTATCCATGCGCGCGGGCCAGGCCAGCGCCGAAGCGATCGGCACCCGCATGTCCGAAGGGCCAAGCTGCGCGAGCGTCGATCCGTCGCGGTATTCGACCATCGAATGGACCACCGACTGCGGGTGCACGATGATGCGCAGCCGCTCCACTCCCACCGGGAACAGATGAAACGCCTCGATGAACTCCAGCCCCTTGTTCATCATCGTGGCCGAATCGACGCTGATCTTGGCGCCCATCGACCAGTTGGGATGCTTGACCGCCTCGGCCGGGGTTGCCGCGTGCAGCCGGTCGAGCGGCCAGTCGCGGAACGGCCCGCCGCTTGCCGTCAGCGTGATCCAGCGGACGTCGGCCGGATCGTTCCCGGCAAGGCACTGGAAGATCGCGTTGTGTTCGCTGTCGACCGGCAGCAGCGTGGCGCCCGAGCGCGCGACGGCGGCGGTCATCACCTCGCCTGCCGAGACCAGCGCCTCCTTGTTGGCCAGCGCCACCACTTTGCCGCACTCGATCGCCGCCATCGTCGGAGCAAGACCCGCGCAACCGACGATCGCCGCGACGGTGATGTCGGCCCCGCGCGCTGCGGCCTCGACCAGCGCCGCCTCGCCCGCCGCCGCCTCGATCCCGCTGCCGGCCAGCGCATCGCGCAAGGCGGCAAGGCAGCTTTCGTCGGCCACCACCGCCACTTCGGCCCCGAATTCACGCGCCAGCGCGGCCAGTTCGGCCGCCTGACAGTTTGCCGTCAAGGCGACCACATGGAACGCCTCACGATTGCGCCGGACAAGATCGAGCGTCGATGTCCCGATCGATCCGGTTGCGCCAAGGATGGTAAGCGAACGCGCCATCAGCCGATCCTGTCCTGCAAAGCGGGCTCTTACTGGCCCAGCGCCTGGCTGAGCGCCCACGCCGTACCCGCGATGATGGCGACAGGAAGCAGCCCGTCAACCCTGTCGAACACGCCGCCGTGGCCCGGGATCAGACGCGAGGAGTCCTTCACCCCGGCCCGGCGCTTCAACCAGCTTTCGTAAAAGTCCCCGGCTTGCGCCACCACGGCAAGCCCTGCCCCGATCAGCGTGGCGATGCCGACGTTCACGGTGCGCAAGGCTTCGCCAAGACTGGGGCCGTTCGGGCCGATGGCCGAGATCAGATAACCCCCGCCCAGTGCGACCACGCCCGCCCAGATTCCGGCGGCGGCCATGCCGCCTGCCAGCCCCGACCAGGTCTTGGACGGGCTGATCGAGGGCGCGATCTTCGGTCCACCCAGCGCGCGCCCGGTGAAATAGGCGCCGGTATCGGTGGCGATCACCAGTCCGACCACCGCGATCAGCAGCGGCACCGGCATCACCACCAGCGCGAACGCCGCCCATCCGACATAGAACGCGCCGCTGACGACCCCGGCCACCATCCGCGCCGGATCGGGTGCGATCTTCGCCACCAGCCGCACGTATTCGACGAAAACCGCAAACCCGGCGAGCGCGATGAAGGCGGTCAGCACCAGCCCCCCGCGCCATACCGCAAAGCCTGCGAGCGCCAGCATGACCACCGCCGACGCCACGCGCACCGGCAAGTCGCTGCGCTTGGGCCCGGCGGGCCCGGTCTGGGGTTCAGCGTCCGCCAAAACGACGATCCCGGCGCACGAATTCGTCCAGCGCCTCGGTCAGGTGTTGCGGGCCGAAATCGGGCCACAGCACGTCGAGGAACAGCATTTCGGCATAAGCGGCCTGCCACAGCAGAAAGTTCGACAACCGCACTTCGCCCGAGGTGCGGATCAGCAGGTCGAGCGGCGGCATGTCGGCGGTGTCGAGTTCGGCGGCGATCGTGTCGATCGTGATCGCGCCCTTGGCCGCGGCGCGCGCGGCGGCGCGGGCGATCTCGTCCTGCGCGCCATAGTTGAGCGCGACGGCCAGCGTCGTGCCGCGATTGTCCGCCGTGCGGGCCAGCGCGCCTTCGATCAGTTCGATCACGTCGGGGGCAAAGGCGCTGTAATCGCCGATGATCTTCAACCGCACTCCGGCCTCGGCAAATTCGTCGAGGTCGGTGATGATGAAGCGCTTCATCAGCCCCATCAGCGAGGAGACCTCATCCTCGGGCCGCGCCCAGTTCTCGGTGGAAAAGGCGTAAAGCGTCAGCGCTTCAAGCCCCATCTCGCGTGCGGCACGCACGGTGCGGCGCACCGCCTCCACCCCGCGCTGGTGTCCCAGCGCGCGGGGCAAGTGGCGCTTCTTGGCCCAGCGGCCATTGCCGTCCATGATGATGGCGACATGCCGGGCGCCGTGACCCGTGCCCGAGCCATGGCCCTTCGTCCGCTCACCTTGAGCCTGTCGAAGGGTCACTTGCCGAGGATTTCCTTTTCCTTCTCGGTGGCGACTTCGTCCGCCGCCTTGATCAGTTCGTCGGTCAGCTTCTGCAATTCGGTTTCCGACCGCTTGCGATCGTCTTCCGAGATTTCCTTCTTGTTTTCATCGGCCTTGAGCGCGTCCATCCCGTCACGTCGCACGTTGCGGATCGCAATGCGCGCCTTTTCGGCATACTGGCTGGCCAGCTTGGCCAGTTCCTTGCGGCGCTCCTCGGTCAGATCGGGGATCGGCAGACGCAAGTTGTTGCCATCGTTGATCGGGTTCAGGCCCAGCCCTGCCGAACGGATCGCCTTTTCCACCACGCCGACATTGGTGCGGTCCCACACCTGCACCGACAGCAAGCGCGGTTCGGGCGCGGACACGGTGGCCAACTGGTTGAGCGGCATGCGCGCGCCATAGACTTCGACCGTGATCGGATCGAGCAGCGCGGTGTTGGCGCGGCCGGTGCGCAGGCCCGACAGATCACCACGCAGCGATTCGACGGCGCCCCGCATGCGGCGTTCGAGATCGGCCTTGTCATACTTGGCCATGGCTCAGTTTCCTTTTTGCACGATGGTCTGCGTGCCCTGCCCCGCCAGCACCCGGGCCAGATTGCCCTGCTCGCGGATCGAGAACACGACGATGGGAATGGCATTGTCGCGGCACAGCGCCACGGCCGAAGCGTCCATCACCTTGAGGTCTTCGGCCAGCACGGTGCCATAATCGATGGTGTCATAGCGGACGGCGGCCGGATCCTTCTTGGGATCGGCGTTGTAGACGCCATCGACGCTGGTGCCCTTGAGCAGCGCATCGCAGCGCATTTCGGCAGCGCGCAATGCGGCGCCTGAATCGGTAGTGAAGTAGGGCGCGCCGACGCCAGCGGCAAAGATCACCACGCGCCCTTTTTCCAGATGGCGTTCGGCGCGGCGGCGGATCACCGGCTCGCACACCTGATCCATCTGCACGGCAGACTGGACGCGGGTCTCGACGCCCAGCTTTTCAAGCGCGGACTGCATCGCCAGCGCATTCATCACCGTGGCCAGCATGCCCATGTAGTCGGCTTGCGCACGATCCATGCCCTTGGCAGCACCGGCCATGCCGCGAAAGATGTTCCCACCACCGATGACGAGGCAGATCTGCAGCCCGGTTTCCTTGGCCGCCTTGACCTCGGCGGCCAGGCTGGCGACGAAATCGGTGTCGATGCCGAAGGACTGGTTGCCCATCAACACCTCGCCCGAAAGCTTGAGCAGGATACGTTTGAACCTGGGCAATGCCATGATGCGGTCTGTTCCGTCTCGATTGGGGGCTGGCCCGCTTTAGGCGCGGGTTCGTGGAATGCAAGGGGGGCTTGGCGATCGCACCCCGCCTTTGCGCGCGGCCCGGTTGCAAAAAGGGGGCGCGACCACTGGCCGCACCCCCGATTTGCGATTGCGCCCACGCCGCCGGTCAGGCCGCGTGGACCGCGCGTTGCTTACTTGAGGCCGGCAGCCGCAGCCACTTCGGCGGCAAAGTCAGTCTCTTCCTTCTCGATGCCTTCGCCGAGCTGGAAGCGGACATAGTCGACCAGCGCGATCTTGGCGCCGGCCGCCTTGCCAGCGGCATCGACGACCTGCTGGATCGGGGTCTTGTTGTCCATCACGAACACCTGCGAAAGCAGCGCGTTTTCCTTGGCATACTTGGCCACGGCGCCATCGGCGCGCTTGGCAAGGATGTCCTCGGGGATCTGCTTGCCGCTCTTGGCCGCTTCCTCGACCGCCTTTTCCAAGGCGATCTTGCGTTCGCGTTCCAGCACGGTCGGATCGAGATCCTCAACCGACAGCGCCTGCGGGAAGGCGGCGGCGATGTGCATCGCGATCTGCTTGCCCAGCGGTTCGAGCACGTCGGCACCGGCTTCGGATTCGAGCGCGACCAGCACGCCGATCTTGCCCAGGTTCGTCGCGGCGGCGTTGTGCACATAAGGCACCACGATGCCGGCGTTGACCGACACGTGCTTGAGGCGACGCAGCTGCTGGTTTTCACCGATGGTGGCAACGTTGTTGGTCAGCTTTTCGCTGACGGTGCCGCCGTCGGGATAAGCGGCAGCCTTCAGCGCTTCGATGTCCGCAGCAGCGGTTTCCAGCGCGACTTCGGTAGCCTTGCGCACGAAGTCCTGGAACTGCTCGTTCTTGGCAACGAAGTCGGTTTCCGAGTTGACCTCGACAGCGACGCCCTTGGTGCCCGAAACGGCCACGCCGACCAGCCCTTCGGCGGCGGTGCGGCTCGACTTCTTGGCGGCAGCGGCCAGACCCTTGGCGCGCAGTGCGTCGACCGCAGCTTCAAAATCGCCAGCGGCCTCGTCGAGCGCCTTCTTGCAGTCCATCATGCCGGCGCCAGTGCGCTCGCGCAGGTTCTTCACGTCAGCGGCGGTATAAGCCATCGCGTTTGTCCTCTTGTCTGAAACGGAGCGGCCGCGGCAGCACGCCATGGTGCCCTCGCCGCGGCCAATATTCGCAAACCGGGACAGAACCGTGACGAACCCGGTGGGCCCAAGTCACGGTTTCTGTCCGGTTGTCAGGCTTCAGCCTTCGAGCGCTTCTTCGTGAAGCGGCTCAGCCAGCGAGCCCAGGTCGGCGCCCGAAGCGATCGCGGCATCGCGGCCGCCGCGCGTGGCGGCAGCAGCCACCGCATCGCAGTACAGACGGATGGCGCGGCTGGCGTCGTCGTTCGCCGGGATCGGGAACGCAATACCTTCGGGGCTGACGTTCGAGTCAAGGATCGCCACGACCGGAATGCCGAGCACGTTGGCTTCCTTGATCGCCAGTTCTTCCTTGTTGGCGTCGATCACGAACATCACGTCCGGGATGCCGCCCATGTCGCGGATGCCGCCCAGCGAGGCTTCGAACTTGTCGCGTTCGCGCGTCAGCTGAAGGACTTCCTTCTTGGTCAGGCCAGTGGTGTCGCCCGAAAGCTGCTCTTCCAGCGCCTTGAAGCGCTTGATCGAGCCCGAGATCGTCTTCCAGTTGGTGAGCATGCCGCCCAGCCAGCGGTGGTTGACGAAGTGCTGACCCGAAGCGCGTGCGGCCTGGGCGATCGGTTCCTGCGCCTGGCGCTTGGTACCGACGAACAGCACCTTGCCACCGGCCTGCACGGTTGCCGAAATGAATTCCAGCGAGCGCGCGAACAGCGGCACGGTCTGCGACAGGTCGAGGATGTGGATGCCGTTGCGGGCGCCGAAGATGTACGGCTTCATCCGCGGGTTCCAGCGGTGGGTCTGGTGGCCGAAGTGGGCACCGGCTTCGATGAGCTGTTGAATCGTGACGACGGGAGCCGCCATAGGGTATTCCTTTCCGGTTTCACCTCCGGGAAGCGCAGGACCGTGGCGGAGGAACCCGCCTGCGGCACCGGTGTGCGTGCTTCCCGTGTGGATTTGCCGAACGTCACAAGCCGGGCGGAATGCCCGAATCGCCATTCGACAGAGCGCGCCCCTAGCCCAAACGAATCAGCAAATCCACCCGATTCGCGATCGCGCCACCGTGCAATCGAAAGCCAAGGACCGGGAAAAGGTGATCGTATCGGCCCGTTTCGCGCCCAGATCGCTCGAAAACCGACATAGGTTCAATGCCGTAAGCAGAATCGCGTTTTGGCGGATTTTGCACTTGACGATTCGGAACAAAAAGTGAACAAACGCAGCAGGACGGAACGCTTTGGAACCGTTAACGAACCGAAGTGTTATCCACAGAAAATCGCCGCTCTGTCAAGCAGAGGACAAGGCGGGCTGTCGATCCGACCTGGGAACGGAACACGATTGAAAAGGTAAGTCGCCATGCTCGCACTTGTTGTTGCCCTTGCCTTTCCCTCGGCCGCGCTGGTGGCGCTCGGCGTCATGGCGCTGACGGTTCGGGCACAGTTCCCTGCGGTGCGGCGCCTGCTTGCCGATTCCAAGGCCTTGCAGCGTGACCGCGAATTTCTCGCCGTGCTGATGGCCACCCCTGCAGCCAGTCCCGCAACCGCCCCTTTGGATGACATGCTCGCAGCCGGGATGGCACCGCGCCCCGTTGGTCCGCGTCCGGTCAGACGTGCGCGGCTGTTGCAGCCCGTGCATCTGCGCGCTGCCGCCTGACCCGGGCATAACGCGCCACGCCCAGCGGGATCAGCGCGATGTAGAAAACGCAGATCCCGACAAGGGTCAGCCACGGCTCGGTCAGCATGGCGGCAAACACCAGTCCGAATACCAGGATCAGTTCCAGCCGCACCGATCGGCGAGGCCGCAACGAAGCCCAACTGAGGGTCGCGATGTTCGAGATCATCAGGAAGGCGATCACCGCCGTCCACACCGCAACCCCGGCAGGATGACGGAATTCGGGACGGTCGCTGGCAATCCATAGGTAAAGCGGCATCATCGCAAGGCCCGCGCCCACCGGGGCAGGAACGCCGGTGAGGAACCCCGCCGACTTGTGCGGTTGGTCCTCGGTATCGATCCGGGCGTTGAACCGGGCCAGTCGCAGCGCGCAGCACACGGCCAGCGCCAGCGCGGCGAACCAGCCGAAGCGCGGCACTTCCTGCAACGACCACAAGTACAGGATCAAGGCCGGCGCAACGCCGAACGAAATCGCATCGGCCAGACTATCCAGTTCCGCACCAAACCGCGACTGCGCCTTCATCGCCCGCGCCACCCGGCCATCGATCCCGTCGAGCATACCGGCGACGATCACCGCCAGCACGGCGCTGCGGAAGTCCCCCGCAATCGCAAAGCGGATGCCGGTCAGTCCGCAACACAGCGCGCCCGAGGTAATCGCATTGGGTACCAGCGCGCGCAGCGTCAGCCCGCGCGGCAACCGTTCCGGACTGTCACCATCATCGAACGCGGCGCTGTCGCTGTCGCTGTCGCTGTCGAGCAGGGCATCGTCGTCGTCGGGTGTCACTGACGCACGCCTTCAAGCAACGGACTTTGCCCCAACACGCCGAGCACGGTCTCGCCCGCGACGATGCGCTGGCCGACCAGTACGGCAGGCTCGGTGCCTTCGGGCAGATAGACATCGACCCGGCTTCCAAAGCGGATCAGGCCCACGCGCTGCCCTGCTGCAACGATGTCACCACCCTTCACGAAGGGCACGATCCGCCGCGCGACGAGGCCGGCAATCTGGGTGAAACCGATCTTCACGCCATCGCCACGCTCGACCAGAAAGTGTTGGCGTTCGTTTTCCTCGCTCGCCTTGTCGAGGTCGGCGTTGAGGAATTTGCCGGGGATGTAGACCACCCGCCGGATCGTGCCACCGATCGGCGCGCGGTTGATGTGCACGTCGAACACCGACATGAAGATCGACACGCGGGTTACCGGCGCAGGGTCGAGCCCACGGCCGCCGGTGCCATCATCGGCGCACAGTTCGCGTGGTGGCGCGACCTTCTGGATCAGCGTGATCAGCCCATCGGCGGGGGCGACGATGAACCGATCGTCGCGCGGGGTCACGCGCTCGGGATCGCGAAAGAACGCAAGGATACCAAGCGTCAGCACACCAAGCGGCCAGGCCAGCAAGCTCAACCCAAGCAGGGCCGCGCCGCCTGCCACCGCCGCAGCGATAAGCGCGAACTTCCGGCCTTCGGGATGAACCGAGGGCCACACGAATCCAGCAGTCCCACGACCACGATTGTCTAAAATTTCTCCGGGCATGCGCTGTCTCTAGGCGCAGCGGCGTGCCGCGACAAGCTTGCAGGGCAACGGTCTGCGCTCACCACCGCGCGCCACGCCCCCGCCGCTTATCTTTCGGGCGGCATGACCCGGCGCAGGAAGCCAAGTACCGCCTCGTTGAAGCGATCGTTGCGGTCCCCCGCCACCATGTGCCCGGCATCCACGATGTCGACGACTTCCAGCGCGGGAACCAGCGCGCGCAAGCTGGCGACGCCATCATCGTCCACGATGTCGGATTTCATCCCGCGCACCAGCAACGTGGGCACTTCAGCACCCCAGTCGGACGATTCGACCAGATCCATCACGCGGCCATGATCATCGCGCGAATCGAGAAAGCGTGGATCCCAATGCCAGCGCAGGCGTCCATCGGCGCCTTCGCGCAAATTGCGCGCCAGACCCGATGGATCGCGCGGCCTTGGCCGGTCGGGGTAATAGGCGCTGACCGCATCGGCCGCTTCTTCAAGACTGGCGAACCCGGCGGGATTGGCGGACATGAAAGCGACGATCCGGTCAACCCCGGCCACCGCCAGGCGGGGCACCACATCGACCAGCACCAGCGCGCCGGGGCGCAACCCGCCCGCCACTGCAACCATCGCCGCCAACCCGCCAAGCGATGCGCCGACCAGCGCAAAGGGCCCCCGCGCCTGCGCTGCGACATGGCCAAGATCGGCCGCGCGGCGCAGATAGGAATAATCGCCATCCGGCTCCCAGTCGCTTTCGCCGTGGCCCAGCAGGTCATAGTTGAGCACGCGGTATCCCGCCGCGGCAAAATCGAGTCCGGCGCGGTCCCAGCTATGGCGGGTCTGGCCGCCGCCGTGCCCCAGCACCACGGTAGCGGCTGATTGCGAGCCAAGTTCGTCGGCGACAATGGACAACCCGCCATCGACCGGAATGCGTATCGTGTTCATCACGTTATCGTGGCGCGGACGGGTATCGCGGGCAAGGCCCGATTGCATCGCATCATCGTGATCTCGACGTTGATCTGGACAGGTGACAGGCGACAAACCCGGCTGTAAGCGCCCCCACGATGCACGCGGTCCGCGCCTTTTTCCTGTCTCACCGGCGCTTGGCCTTGCTGGTCATCGCCGCAGCGCTCTGCGTCAAGGCGCTGGTCCCGGCCGGCTATATGCCGGGCAGCGATACCCGCACGATCACCGTTCAGGTCTGCGCCGATTCGATCGGCCATGTGTTCAGCAAGCAGATCGTGGTCGGGCAAACGGGCAAGGCAGCGGGCACCGACAAGAGCGCAACCAGCGGCCATTGCGCGTTTTCGGCGCTGGGCCAAGCCGCGCTGGGCGGGGCCGATCCGCTGCAGCTTGCGCTGGCGCTGCTGTTCATCGTCGCGGCCGCGCTGGCGCCGCTGCGCACGATTTCCCCCCGGCGCAACCGGCACCATCGCCCCCCCTTGCGCGGGCCACCGACTCCAGCCTGACAGCCCTGCCCCGGCGCTGATCGCCCACCGCCAGACTGCTTCCGATGGGGGCGGTCATGGCGCGCGATTGCGCAGATGGCCGAGCCGGATCAGCCACTCCCATCATCATCCGCGATCTGTTGCTGGCCGCCAAGTGGCCGAGCCAGCCCGTTGGTAAATCGAGAAATTCATGAAAACTTCCATCATCGCGATGGCCGCTGCGGCCATGGCAACGCCTGCCTTCGCCGAAACCGCAGCCCCCGCCGACCAAGCCGTCGACACCAGTTTCAGCGTCGGCCAGCCGATCATCGTCACCGCGCGCGGCATGGCGGGCACTTCGTCCAACGTGATCACCTCGGTCGATCGGCTGGGCGGCAACGTCGCCCAGAGCGCCAACGTGAACTATGCGTGGGAACTGGTCGGGCGCCTGCCGGGCGTGCTCGTGACCAATTTCAACCAAGGCAGCACCAGCGGCAAGTTCTCGTTCCGCGGCTTCAACGGCGAAGGCGAGATCAACGCGGTCAAGCTGCTGATCGACGGCGTTCCGGCCAATGCCAACGACGGCAACATGCCGTTCATCGATGCGGTGTTCCCGCTGAGCATCGCCGGGATCGAGGTCGTGCGCGGCACCGCCGACCCGCGCTATGGCCTGCACGCCATCGCCGGCAGCGCCAATGTCATCACCCGCAGCGGCGGCAACTACATCGACGCCAAGGCCTCGGCCGGCAGCTTTGCCAGCTATGAAGGGCAACTGGCGGTTGGCCGCGAGCGGGGTGGCTTCAGCCAGAACTACGCGATCGGTTATCGCGACGCGCAGGGCTATCGCGCGCACGGGGCGCTCGATCGGCTGGGGCTGTCGGGCAAATGGGGCTTCACCCCCGGCGATGCGCTGAAGATCACCGCCAGCGCGCGGTATTACGTCAGCCATGCGCAGGAAGCGGGATACCTGACCGCCGCCACCGCCGCCGCCGATCGTCGCGCCACCAATGCCTATAACGCCTCGGACGGCGACCGGCGGCAACTGGGCCAGTACGCGCTGGCAATCGACAGCGACCTGTCGGACTCGCTCGACTTCGCCGCCAAGGCTTATGCCAATACCTTGCGCGACGATCGGTATGTGCGGTTTTCGGCGGGCGGATCGCAACAGCGCCGGGTGACGAACGAGAACCACTATGGCGCGCTGGCCGCGCTGCACTGGCATTCGGCTGTGGCCAGCGTCCCGTTCATGGCGGAGATCGGCGGCGATTATCAGTGGCAGGACGATACCTCGCTGCGCTTCAACACGGTCGACCGCGTGCCCACGCGCCAAACCCGCGACCAGCACTTCATCCTGAACGTCGGCGGTGCCTATGCGCAAGTGCTGGTAGAGCCGGCCAAGTGGCTCAAGATCACGCCCGCATGGCGGTTCGACCGGGTGTCGGGCCACTTCGCCAACCGCCTTGCGGGCACGACCGCGCCGATCAACGACTATGGCACGATCAGCCAGCCCAAGGTGTCGGTCGCGGCCACACCGTTCGATGGCGTCACCCTTTATGGCAACTGGGGCAAGAGCTTCCAGATCGGCGTGGGTTCGGGCGCCTATCTGATCGCGCCGCGCCTCACCGACCTGGCGCCGTCGATCAACACCGGCTGGGAACTGGGCCTGCGCTACGCCTTGTCGGATAGGCTGGAAGCGCGGATCGCCACCTGGCAGCAGACCGCTTCGGGCGAGTTGAAGCGCAAGCTCAACGATCCGTCGGGCGACTTCGAGAACATCGGGTCGACCCGCCGCCGGGGCGTGGATATCCAGCTCAGCGGCAAACCTGTGGCGCACGTCGCCGCGTGGGCCACGGTGTCGATCCAGAAAGCGATCATCACAGTGGCCGACCCGGCTACCCCGCAATACGCGGGCAACGAGATCGACCACGTGCCGCACGTGCTGTGGTCGGGGGGACTGGACTATACCGGCTTGCCCGGCATCCGGCTGTCGGTCTGGGCCAACGGGCAGTCGTCGTATTGGCTGACCAATGCCAACAGCGCGGCCAATGGCGGCAAGCTTGGCGCCTACCAACTGGCGAATGCCGAAGTCGCCTGGCAGGTCCACCCCCATGCCGAAGCGGCGGTTTCGCTGAAGAACCTGTTCGACGCCCGCTCGGAATATGTCTGGTGGGACACCACGGCACCGGCGCAACCCTTGCGCAGCCCCGGTGACGGTCGCGCCGTTACCGTGAGCCTGCGGGTCCGGTACTGAGCCATGGCCCGCCTGCGTCTCAACGTCGCAGTGCGACAGGTCCATCTGTGGATGGGCCTGTCGCTGGGCGCGCTGTTCGTGCTGCTTGGTCTGACCGGATCGGCGCTGGTATTCTATCAGACGATCGACCGCGCGCTGAACCCGGCAATTCAGGTTGCGGAGGCTGGTCCCGCGCCCGATGCGCTGTCTCCGGTGTGGGATCGGGGGCTGGCCACGCTGCGCGCGCGCTGGCCTGAGCGCCGCGGCACCTGGCGCTTCGAGGTCACTGGCGAGGCCGGGGCGATTCCGGTCCGCTATGACATGCCCGGCATGAAGCACGGTGGCCATCGCGTGATGCTGTGGTTGTCACCCGATGGCCGCCGCGTGCTGCGCGAGGAAGTATGGGGCCGGTACGTCATGACGTGGATCTACGATCTGCACATGGAATTGCTGAGCGGCGAGACCGGCCTTGCGGTGATCGGCTGGAGCGGCCTTGCCATCCTGATGCTGCTGATGGTCACCGGCGTCTGGGCTTGGTGGCCGCGCGGCAGTTGGGCCAAGGCGCTGCGTTACGCGTCGCGCGCCAGCCTGAGCCGCCGCTTGCGCGATCAGCACAAGCTGGCCGGGCTGATCGGACTGCCGCTGCTGGCGGTGCTGGTGGTGACTGGCGTGATGTTGGCCCTGCCGGATCAGAGCAACGCGGTGCTGCGCCCGCTTGGCCGACCGGTCGATCCGCCGGTCAAGCTGGGCACGATGCCCTATACCGGCCCCCGCGTGCCAATTGCGGTCGCCAGCGCCAGCGCGCAGCGCGCCCTGCCCCATGGACGGATCGTGTGGATCGACGTGCCGCCGCCGGGCTCGGGCGCCTACAAGTTCCGGATCAGGCAACCCGCTGACCCGTCGCTGCGCTTTCCCCACAGCTTCGTTTTTGTCGATCCCGCATCGGGCAAGGTCGTGGCAGTGCAGAATGCCGAGCAAGCTGGGCCGACGACAACCGTCAACAACTGGCTGCACAGCCTGCACGATGCCTCGGTCGGGGGGCTTTTCACGCGCTGGCTGGCCGTGATAATAGGATTCTTCCCCGCGTTCCTGTTCGTGACCGGCCTGATCCGGTGGCGCATCAGACGCCGGGATTGAAATGCTCGCCCGATGCGGATTGCCTTGGTGTCCGCAGCCCGGCGGGTGGATGCCTTGAAATGGTGAAGAAAAATATCGTTAAAATTCAATTATCCATGCTTCGTCGTTGCGAGTCAATCTCATCCATGGCACAAAATTGAGAGGGGCCCGACGAATTCAAGGTGCATGGGGCAATGTCGGATTCATCAGGGGCAAGGTTCATGAAGTTGCTGTTTGGCCGGATCAAGTGCGTTGTTGGAAAACATAGGCCTGATCGGGCGCGCAGTGCTCATGAAGGATTTACCGAATGGGCGCCGTGCCGCATCTGCGGCCGTAAATTGCTGCACGTCGGCGTGCACAACTGGAAACCGGCACCGGCGCGAAAGAAAGCGTGAGCCATCCTGCCGACAGCAATTGTCCGGCTATGGCGATTGTCGCGGTGCCGCTGCCATGTGCGCCACTCCTACGCTGGGCGACACTTGCGATCGGCCTTTGGTCTACGCCAGACCAAGTGATGGATAGATGCATATTTACAAATACTTATGCATTGTCCGATTAACCGGATGTCAATGAATTCGGAACAGGGAGATATGCTGTTCGATTGAGGTAGCAAATGCTTGCAGCAGCACAGCCACCGGACGAAATCGCTCGACTTAGCGCACTGGCCGGACTTGGCGTTCTGGACACCGCGTCGGAACCGGAATTCGACGCATTGGCCAAAGCGTAACTGCTCAGGAGGTTGGCAGAAAATGGTTGCGCGGTGACTCGGAGTTTGATTCACCCTGCTGATGGCCCCACCCCCGCTTCATGTGCTGAGCGAAGCTGAGAAGAACGAGCTTCTTCTGGCCCA
>NZ_JAIZDA010000011.1 GCF_020404405.1 Novosphingobium sp. FKTRR1
CCGAGCACCCTTGCTCACAGGATCGTCACCCGAGATAATCATAGGAGTAGCGCCTCAACTTACGTCAGGGCGCGGAAATTCAACGCTGACACCCGCCAGCGCAAGGTGGGCGCGAAACACCGCTTACGGTTTTCCGATCTGGGAATCCGACTGGTCTCCCGCCTATCGGCTTTTGCAAGGCGGCAATCCGCTAAGCTCCGAACTCGTGCGCGAGGCGGCGCTGGCAGGTCTTGTCCGCGACGCGAACCAGGCTGCCGTTGCGCTTTTTGGACTGCGCGACCGCTCCGAACTGATCGGCGGCAACATCATAGGGCACTACACGCCGGAGGCTCATGAGATACTTGGCAACATCTTTGCCGCCCTACTGCGCGGTGAGACGGCAATCGAAAAGGAGGTCCGGTTCCTGAGCCTCGCCGGAGATCCCATCGATGTCGTACTACGCGTGACCTTGCCGCCCGATCACCAAGGCTGGAGCCATGTGCTTGTCATGGCTCTGGACGTGACCGAACGGAACCATGCGCAGGCCCGCCTTACGCAATCGCAGGCGGAGCTGACCCACATGGCGCGCGTGACGACGCTGGGGCAACTTGCCGCCTCAATCGCGCATGAAGTCAATCAGCCGCTGTCCGCTATCATCACATATGCAAAATCGGGTCAACGGTGGCTTGCAAGAGAGGCTCCGGACGCGGCCGAGGTTAAAGACTGCCTTGGCCATATCGCCTCAAATGGCACCCGCGCCGCCGATGTTATCGCCCGCGTTCGCGAACTTGCCCGAAACATCGATGCCAAGCGGGAGCGGGTGGCCATCGGCCCTCTGATCGACGAGATCGTAAAGCTGTTGCACCGCGAACTGAACGAAAACGGCGCGGATGTCCGAATCTCGCTCCCGGCCGACCTGCCCGCGATCGTGGGCGACCCGGTTCAGATCCAGCAGGTCATGATGAACCTTCTGTTGAATGGCGCCCAAGCGATGGCGCAAGCCGATCCCGCCGCTCGCGATCTATGCATCGAGGCAAGCCAAGAGGGCAACTTCGTGCGGATCGATGTCAGCGATCGCGGGGTCGGGTTCGCGGGAGCCGATCCCGAAATCCTGTTCCGCCCGTTTTTCACCACCAAGGCTGATGGGATGGGCATGGGGTTGCCGATCTGCCGGTCGATCATCGAGCAGCATGGTGGAACGTTGACGGCCGCCGCGAACCGGAACGGCGGAGCAATATTCAGCTTTCGCCTGCCGGTCGATGCCAACGAGGCGAGAGCTGCTGCATGACAAGAGCGGAAGATTCTATCGGCTGCGTATGCGTCATCGACGACGATGCCGAGGTGCTTGGTGCGATCGGCAGTCTGCTGCGATCAAGCGGTTTCGAGGTCAGGCTCTACGAGGGCCCAGGCGCATTTCTGTCGGCCGGCATCCCTGATGAAGCTGCCTGCCTCGTGCTCGACATCAGGCTGTCGGGCGAGAACGGGCTTGAGTTTCAGGAGCGGCTGTCTGCCTATGGGATTTCGTTGCCGGTGATCCTGATTACCGGCCATGGCGATATTCCCATGACTGTGCGCGGGATGCGCGCCGGTGCTGTCGACTTCCTGCCCAAGCCGTTCGGCGATGATCAACTGCTCGCCGCCGTCGCGGTTGCGATCGCAAGGGACCGTCAAAACCGCGCGGCACTGGCCAATGTGGCGGACCTGCGAAACAATTTCGCGCGCCTTACACCGCGCGAGCGCGACGTGCTCGGCCTCGTCGTCACCGGCCTGATGAACAAGCAAGTTGCTGCTCGGCTGGATCTGTCGGAAATCACCGTCAAGATCCACCGCGGCAACGTGATGCGCAAGATGGCGGCGCAATCCCTGGCCGATCTGGTGAGAATGGCCGAGCAACTCGGCATCCGCGACGAAACGATCCATCGCTTTAACACCTGAGTATGATGGCAGCGCGACGCCGTCGGGCCCATTTGGATTGTTCCCGGGCGGATTTTCGCGGGGCCAGTTGGAGCAGAATTCGTGCGCACCCGCTTGATAGCAATCGTAGACGACGATCCCGGCGTACGGGGGAGCCTCGATAGTCTGGTGCGTTCCGTGGGCTTGGCTGGTCGCAGCTTCTCGAACGGTGAGGCGCTGCTCTGCTGTGGCGAGGAAAGTCGCATCGCCTGCATCATCACCGACTTGCATATGCCGGGAATGACGGGGATCGAGCTTCTGGCGGAATTGATGCGTCGTGGGTGGCGCCAGCCAGTGATCGTGATGACCGCCTTTCCGACCGATGCCGCGCGAGCGCAGGCGCTGGGCGGCGGCGCGCAGGCTTTTCTGACCAAGCCGATCGATCCGGACGTGCTGCTGGAGGCGGTCGAGCGGGCGATCGCCTGAACGGCAGCGACGTGTGTGCCATCATCCAGCGCGATCGCAGAGTTTGGCGCTTCGTCATTGACCCCGATTGTGGTGCGGCGGGTTCTGCAAATGTCGTCGCCTTGCAACCCTGCCACTGCGGCAAAAGGGTGATCCCACGAAACCTGCATCTGCGGCCGGGAATCGCTGTCGTGGATCGAACCCTGCTTGTCGCTGGTGAACCATGGGGCCGCCTGCGATGCGAATGCGCACCGGTCAGCGCCCCCGCATAAGGCTGATGGCCTGCAACGCGGTGGCGCTGGCGGCCAGAAGGGCGCCAAAGCCGCAGACAAAGCCCCAGCCACCAGTCGTCCATGCCATGGTCGCGCCAGCAGAGCCGGCCGCACCGCCCAGGAACATGGCGCCCATGAAAATAGTGTTGAGCCGCGCGCGGGCTTCGGGACGAAGCGCGTAAACGATATGCTGGTTCGAAACGAGCGCGCTCTGTACGCCGAAGTCGAGCAGGATCACGCCAAGGATAAGCCCTGCGATCGAGCCCCACAAACCGAAGACGAGCCACGAAGCCAATGTCATGGCTGCCCCCAAAGCGATCACCTCATGCGGGCCGCGCCGATCGGCGATGCGTCCCGCAATGGGGGCGGCCAATACGCCGACCGCTCCGACGATGCCGAACAGACCGGCGATGTCCGCGCCGAGGCCAAAACGTGGCTGCGCAAGGCGAAGCGCAAGGATCGTCCAGAAGGCGCTGAAGGCCGCGAACAGCAATGCCTGGGTCGTCGCGGCACGGCGCAGCGCCGGCAACGTGCGCCACAGGCCACCTAGGGAATGGATCAATTCGCCATAGCGCAGGCCGGTGGTCGGCTTGCTGCGTGGCAGCAGCAATGCCATGGCTAAGGCCGCGCCAAGTGCCATGGGAACCGCCAGCCAGAACATCTCCCGCCATCCGGCATGCGTCGCGACGAAACCGGCAAGTGTCCGGCTCAGCAATATGCCGCAAAGCAGCCCGGCCATCACCACGCCGACCGTCGCCCCACGGCGCTCGGGCGAGGCAAGATGCGCCGCAAACGGCACGATCTGCTGCGCCACCGTCGCGGCGACGCCGACCAGCAGGGAGGCGATGATGACCAAGAATGCCCCCGGCGACATCGCAATGATTGCCAGCGCGCCCGCAAGCGCGATGAACTGCAGCACGATCAGCCGTTTGCGCTCCACCAGGTCGCCCAGCGGCACCAACAGGAACAATCCGGCAGCATAGCCAAGCTGCGTCGCAGTGGGCACGAACCGGGTCGCATCGCCGGGAAGGTCATGTTCCATCACTCCCAGCATCGGCTGGTTGTAATAGATGTTCGCAACCGCAACCCCTGCGGCTGCCGCCATGGCGAAGGTCAGACCACGTCTCACCGGGGTGGTCGATGGTGCTTGTGTGTCGGCAATCGTGGTCATGCAAGCCTCCTGGCGGAAAGGACCGCCCGATCATGTAGTGTGGGCGATTTCAGCCGACGAGGCCGATGGCAGCCTTTATCTTGGCTGGTGTCATCGGCATGTCGCGCAGCCTGGCGCCCGTTGCGTCGGCGATGGCGTTGCCCAGCGCGGCCGATGTCGGGCCCTGCGCGGTTTCGCCGGCGCCCAGAAATGGCAAGCCCGGGCGGTGCAGGATCGTGACGTCGATCGCGCCAGGCACCTGATCGAAGCGCAGGATCGGATAGCTGCCCCAGTCGAAACTGGTGCGCTTGGTTTCGTCGAACGTCACTTCTTCGTGGATCGCCCAGCTCAACGACTGGATGATGCCGCCTTCGATCTGATTGCGAATCCCGTCTGGACTGGCCGGTTGGCCGGCGTCGACTGCGGCGTGGACGCGGTGGATGATGATCGCGCCGGTTTCGCGCTCGACCTCGACCTCCATCGCGATCGCGCAATAGGCGCCGATATTCTTGTAGCGGGCAAAGGCCATCCCGCAGCCACGGCGGCCGTCGCCTTTTGGCCGTTTGGCCCAGCCGAAGTCCTGTGCCGCCGTCTCCATCACCTGCCGCGCCCGCTCGTCGCGCATATGGGCCAGCCGAAATGCCAGCGGGTCGATGCCGCCTGCCAGCGCCAGTTCGTCCAACATCGATTCGAGGCTGAAGATGTTGAGGTGGGCGCCTAGCGATCGCAGGGCCGAGACGCGCAGCGGCATCTCAGGCACGAAATGATAGCGCACGTCCATGTCGGGAAAATCGTAGAGCGGATTGGCGTTCCGATCGCCATCGCCTTCGGGCATCGGGATCGGTTTGGCTTCTTGTGGCGGAAAGCCGGACGCGATCTCCTGCGCGACAGCGTAGCCGCCGGCCCGCACCGGGCGGTTATTGTGGGAATTGCTCCACACGTCATACGTCCAGCGCGTGATGCGGTTGTCGGGACCGATGGCAGCTTCGACCTCGGTCACCATCGCGCAACCGCACGGTTCCCACCCAAACTCCTGTTCCCGCATCCATTGCAGGCGGATCGGGTGGCCGGGCATGGCCTTGGCGATCAGCGCGGCCTCGGCGGTGACGTCGTCGGCGCCGTTCTGGCCGTAGCACCCGGCCGAAGGCGTGTGGATGACCCGGACGTTCTCAACCGGCAGGCCAACGAGTTCAGCGGTCGCCCTCTGCATGTCGAACACGCCCTGGCTGTGCGACCATATCGTCATCTCGCCCTTCTCGAACCGCGCGACGGCGCAGGATGGCCCGATCGAAGCATGGCTGTACCAGGGACGGGTGTAGCGCGCCTTGACCGTTTTCGCGGAGCGACGCTTCGGCCCTCGCGTATTTAGCACGACGATCTCGCGGCTGGGCAGCGCTTGCAGCCGCAGCGGACCCTCGCTGACCGGCAGCACTGGCCTTGTGCGGGCATAGTCGCCGGCCTGCGCCACGCGCATGGCCTGTATCGCCTGCCATTCGGACCGCGCGACGATGGCCACGAAACTCCCGTCATGGATCAGCCTGACCACACCCGGCATGCGTCCGGCCGCCGCCAGATCGGGATTTGCAAGCCGGGTGCCATAACTCGGGCCGCGCACCACGCGGGCATGCAACATGCCCGGAAGCCGCAGATCCTGCACATAAGCCGCACCGCCGGTCAGCTTGGCGGGAATATCGACGCGCGGCAGGTTGCGCCCCAACGTGCGATAGACGGCCGGATCACGGAGCGGCGCGTCGGCAATCGCCTCGCCATGCAGCGACAGCGAGGCGGCAAGGACGCCAAAGCCCAAGCGCCGCCCGTCTGGTGCAGCGACATTCCCATCACCGTCCGTCGTCAGCGTCTCGGCGGGCAGCTTCCACCGGCGCGCTGCTTCACGCGTCAGCAGCAGGCGGACACTGGCACCGGCATTGGCGAGAGCTGTACCTCCATCCTGCATCGAATGGCTGCCCGCCGTCAGCCCCTCATCGGGCGTGCGTGCGGTGTCTGCGGTTATGAAGCTGATCGTGAACGGCGGGACATCCAGTTCCTCGGCGACCACTTGCAGCAATGCGGTGCGGATGCCTTGGCCGAGTTCGGCCTTCCCCGAAAAGACGGTTATGGCGCCATCGGGCGCGATGCGGATCCAGGAATCCAGTTCGGGATGGGACTTGAGGCTGCCCGGCAGATCGGGCCGCAGCACTTTGGGCGCAGCCCCGCCTTCACCGCCGCCTGCAAGCTGTGCAAAACCGCGTCCGGCAAAGCTGAAGGCCACCAGCAGGCCACCGCCCGCCAGCACCTGCCGTCGGTCTATCGGGGCGCTCATGCCAGTGGTCCCGCAGCACGCCGGATCGCGCGCAGGATGCGTATATGCGTTCCGCAGCGGCATAAGTTGGGCTGCATATGCTGGCGGATCTGCGCGTCGCTCGGACTTGGGTTTGCGTCCAGCAACGCTTGCGCGCGCATCAGCATTCCGGCGATGCAATAGCCACATTGAGCGGCCTGTTCCTCGGCAAAGGCGCGCTGGAGCGGGCTCATCGCTTCGGCACTGCCCAATCCTTCCACGGTGCGAACAGCGCGCGTCCCGACAGCCGCGAGCGGGGTAACGCACGAGAACACGGCCATTCTATCGAGTTGCACTGTGCAAGCACCGCACTGGCCCAGACCGCAGCCGTATTTGGCGCCGTTAAGGCCCAAATCGTCGCGGAGCACGTAGAGGAGGGGGGTATCGGGCGACGCGGTGACCTGACGCGATTTCCCGTTGACGCTGAGTATCGTCATGGCTGGCTCTCCTTGCGAGCTTTTGCGACCATTCTATCGAGGTGTGGCCAGGGCGGCTGGTTTGTGAAGCGCGCGCGGGCATAGGCGAGGGTCGCGGCAACTTGTTCGTCAGTAAGGTTGTCTGAGAAAGGCGGCATATTGGGCCCGCGGTCGGCGACAGGGGGCTCGATTCCGCGCAGCACTGCCTGAATGGCGCTTGTCGGATCAGTGTCGGAGAGATCGCTCGCCAGCGACAGCAAGGGGCGACCCTGCCCAGCCATGGGGGCGCCGGTGTCATGGCATCCGGCGCAGGCCCCTGCGAATAGCGTTGCCCCGATCGGGTAAGCCTGCCTTGCGCCGTAGGGTTTGTTTGTCGGCGGGACGCTCGGGCTGGAGGAGGCTCGTTCTGCCATCTTCGAGGCGATATAGGTGGCAATCGCCCGGACGTCGGCGTCCGGCGCGTGGGACAAGCTCTCCACAACTGGCCCCATCGGACCGGCTGCGGCGCTGTGATCGGGTGATATGCCGGTTCGCAGGAAGGTGTAGAGGGCCTCTGGCGTCCAGCGCTGCTTGGCCGGATTGCTCTGGTCCAACGCAGGCGCACGCCAGCCCTCGGCTACGCCCCCAGCGTACAAGTGGCTTCTCTCCTCGCCGCCGAGCAGGTTGCGTGGCGAATGGCATGCAGCACAATGGCCCAACCCCTCTGCCAGATAGGCGCCCCGGTTCCATTCCGCAGATTCGCTGGGATCAATGGTTAGCGGCCCTTGGTGCAGGAACAGGAGGTTCCAGCCAGCGAGCATGGGACGAAACCCTAGCGGGAAGATCAGGCGGTTGGCGGGTGCAATCGCGGCGACTGGTCGCCTGCTCATAAGGAAAGCATAGAGCGCGCCGAGATCCTGATCCGAGACATGGGTGAAATGCTCATAGGGCAAAGCGGGGTATAAATGAGCGCCGGTCCGCGAGACGCCCTGGCGCATCGCCCGCTCAAACGCCGCAAAGGACCAGTGGCCAATGCCTGTCGCCGGGTCCGGGGTAATATTGGTTGAATACAGTGTGCCGAACGGCGTCTTCAGCGGGCGTCCCCCGGCGAACGGGCGCCCGTTCGGCGCGGTGTGGCACACCATGCAATCGGCGATCTGCGCCAACGCTGCGCCACGCGCGACAATCGTCGGCGAAAAGCTGTTCGCCGGCGGCGGCTGGATCGGGGCGATCGCTGGGCGCCAGGTCAGCGCAAGCGCCAAGCCGGTCGCTCCGCCAAGCAGAGGTATCAACCGCTTGATGGTGCGTCGGCGCAAAACGGGAGGTGGGCTCTGGAACATCGAGCAAGATTTATGCGCGGCGTTTCCGACCGCCTATCCATACGAAGGGGTTACAAACCTTGGTTTGGATTGGCGTCGGCACTTCCTGACGTATCTTCGGGGACATCGAACGGCACGTTGCCGCTCGGAACAGACAGGAGACGAACAGTGATCAACCACGCTATTGTTTCGCCCGCCCGGCAGCGGCTTGGCACACCGACCGATCTCGGCGAGAACGCCACCCGTGACATTGCCGGCGGGTTGAAGGCACTGCTCGCGGATGTCTTTGCGCTCTATATCAAGACCAAGAACTTCCATTGGCATATGAGCGGCCCGAATTTTCGTGATTATCATCTGCTGCTCGACGAGCAGGCTGACCAGATCTTCGCGATGACGGATGCGATCGCCGAACGCGCCCGCAAGATCGGTGGCACGACCATCCGTTCGATCTCCGACATCGCTTCAAAACAGCGCCTGCTGGACAACAACGCCGACTATGTCGATCCGGTGGACATGCTCGCCGAACTTCATGGCGATAACAAGCAACTCGTCGCAGAGCTGCGCAGCGTCCATGTATTGTGCGATGAATACTCCGACGTGGCTACCGCCAGCCTGATCGAAGTGTGGATCGACGAAACCGAACGTCGAGGCTGGTTCCTGTACGAAAGCTGCCGCCCCCTCGCTTTGGCCTGATGGCTTGCGCAGCAGAGCGTCTGCACACCTGAGCTAGGCGGCCTGGACAAATTCCACGAGGTCACGGCTGGAGTCAAAAGCCGTCAATTCGAGGAGGTGAGGTGAAGGAATATGCCGATATTCCGAGCCGAACCGACGCGGAATTTGTCCACGCCGCCCAGGGCCCATGTGGCCTTCAAGCAGGCAGTCCGCATGCTCGATACCCTGCATGATGGAATGCAGAACGACGCCGTTTTCTACTGCTTCCACAATGAGCATGCTCGCGCATCGGACGCCGAAATGTGCTTGAATGTTAGCGGGAAGGCTGATCCGGTCTCAGTGTGAAATGCTCGACTGGATCGCCCTATGGCCCGGAATGGGCCCCGAGAGCATCTAAGCGATCAATTTTAAAGGTATGGCGGAGACGGAGTCCGCTATACTACCATTCGCAATGAACCGCTTATGGCCGATTATATCGGGAAAACCCTAGGATTATTGACTACGCTGCCAAACGGTGGTCCGCACTGGTTCGCTTGCGTTCCCATAAAACCGCGCTATTATCGGGGAACGGTTTAGGGAACCGTGGACCTCGCATCGCGAATTGAGGGTTTGGTTCCCGAACAGGGAGCCATCCATGCCCAAGAAGCTCAGCAATGCCCTCACCCCGTTGACGGTGAAGAACGCCAAGCCCGGTCGCTATGCCGATGGCGGCGGCCTGCAATTACTGGTGAAGGAAAGCGGGGCGCGCTCGTGGGTCTATCGCTACATGCTCAAGGGCCGTTCGCGCGACGTAGGCTTGGGGCCAGCCGCAGGGCCGGGTGCGGTGGCGCTGGCCAAGGCACGCGATCTTGCCGATGATCTGCGCCGGCTGGTGAAGGCGGGAGTCGATCCACTCCAGCAACGTGAACAGTCGGCAGCCGAGGAAGCTGCGGCGGCACAAGCTGCGGCCATCGCCGGAATTACCTTCAAAGCGTCGGCGGAAACCTACATCGCCGCGCATGAAAAAAGCTGGCGCAACGACAAGCACCGGCAGCAATGGCGCAACACGCTGGCAACCTACGTCTATCCGAAGATGGGCGACATTCCCGTTGCCGACATTGACACTGCCCACGTCATGGCGGCGCTGGAGCCGATCTGGCGCACGAAACCGGAAACCGCCAGCCGCGTGCGGGGCCGCCTGGAATCCATCCTTGATGCCGCCCGCGCCCGTGGGCACCGGCAGGGCGAGAATCCCGCCCGGTGGCGTGGTCACATTGCCGAGATGCTTCCCGCGCGCACCCGGCTATCCCGTGGCCACCACAAGGCAATGCCCTATGCCGAGGTGCCAGCGTTCATGGCGAAGCTGCGGACCCGCAATGCAACCGCCGCGCTGGCGCTGGAGTTTACCGTGCTGACTGCCACCCGCTCCGGTGAGGTGCTTGGCGCGAAGTGGGCCGAGGTCGATCTAGGAAAGGCAATCTGGACGATTCCGGCCAGCCGCATGAAGGCGGGCAAGGAACATCGCGTTCCCCTGTCGCCCCGCGCTGTCGAGATTCTGGAGGGCGTGGCCAAGGTCGGCGGCGACTACCTGTTTTCCGGCAACGGCGAGGACAAGTTGTCGATCATGGCAATGACCATGCTGTTGCGCCGCATGAAGCAGGACTGCACCGTGCACGGCTTCCGCAGCGCCTTCCGCGATTGGGCCGCCGAGTGCACCGGCTTCTCCCATGAGGTCTGCGAAATGGCGCTGGCCCACGTGATCGGGAACAAGGCCGAGGCCGCATATCGGCGCGGTGATCTGTTCGACAAGCGGCGCAAGCTCATGGAGGCGTGGGCAACCCGTTGCAGCACGATCGACGCGGCTGGTGACAACGTGACGCCGATCCGGGGCGATACCGCCGCATAGAGTTTCGCCGGGCGCGGTGCCCGATGAAAGCGGGCCAGCGTGGGAGCTACTACCTTCCCCGCTGGCCCTACCACCACCAGCATAGGAGTGCTGACAATGGCTACGGACCCCGTAACCGGCCTAAACAAGCCGGTCTATCCGAACGCAAAGTTTCCGGACGAGATTGATCCATCGGACCGACCGACGATCTACGCATTAACAGCAAAGGGAAAGTGCCTGGAGCCGGTTTTCAAGGATGGCGAGTGCATCGCCTTTTCGAAAGACGCTGAATTTCAGCCCGGCGACTATGTTGGCATCTGCCTTGTGCCAGATGCTGTCCAACTGGACGAACCGCCGAGCAGGGTAAAGCGCCTGCGGTCGATCATGCCCGGAATTACGTTCCCGTTTCAGGCCGCGCCAAGCAGCGAATTGATGCCGTTGGTCGAGTTGGAGCAACACAATCCGCCGCGCGTTCTACGTGTCCCCGCTGACCGCATCCTTTCCATGCACAAGGTGATCGGCACGGCGAAGACAATGGGCGACGGAACTGCGCGACTGGTTTCGCTGGAGCCTGAGCGACTGGATAGGCTGGAATACGTCCTGATTGATCGTGTGCAGCTATGAGCAACTCCATGGCATCAATCCTGCCTTTCGTGCTCAAGGACCGCTGGATTGTCACTGTCGAAAGTGAGCGGCATTTCGTGAAGGTGCGCCATCGCACCCGTTGGTATGCCGTTGCGCGGCGCATAGGCCATGAGGATCGACGCCACTGGTGCGCCAGCCGGGCGGACGCCCTTGTCATAGCTCAGTGGCAGCGGGACGCGTTCGAGCGATGGGCCTTTGCGGAACAGGTTGAATCAATGCTTGCCCGCCTGCCTCCAATCCAGCGCGCCAAAGCGATAGAAAAGCTGAAGGCACTCGCGGGATATTGCAGCCCCGGTGAAAATACCCCCTGAGGCGCTGACAAAACTGACAGAAGCCCCATATTGATCGGGCGGGGATAGGCCGGCCAGCCGACAAGCACGCTTCCCACGTGCTTCCCCGCCACCAATCCGGGAACCGCTCGGGAGGCGGCATGGACGAATTGCCTGACTGTGGATGGATCGACAGCTTACCTGCCGGCTGGATTGCGGGGATGGTTGTGCGGCAACGGCTTCGCGCGCTGATCGAACGTCGTGTCGTTACGGGTGATCTTGCGCCGTGGCTCGGGGATTTTGGCGTTGAGGCGTATTTGGAATGCTTCGGCGGCACCGAGACAGAAGCGCGCGACTCGATAAAGCTGGACGATCATCTGACGGCTGTTTTCCAGCGCGCGATTCTAACCGGCGCGCTTTCCGCATCGTCATTTGACGGACACGCCTTCAAGGCGCTGCCCAAGGCCGCGTTCGTGCACCTGTCCGTGGCTCGAAACGCGCTACAGATGGGTGTCCTGGACCTTGATCCCCTTTGGCCTGATGAATGGTGGCCGTGGAGCAGCAAGCATTGGGCGGTGCCGAAGGTCGAGTTCGAGACGTGGATGGCATCGCAGGAGCCGACCCGCCTTGATGATCTGCCGGCGGACATTGCCCTAGCGTATGACGGAACGGTCACCCCGCTGACCTTTCGAGAGCCAAGCCCCCGCGCTCGCGTGTCCCTGTCCGAAGCCGTGTCTTGGGTCGCGTTCGGAATTGCACTGGAACCCGTGCAGTTTGAAATGGCGTTGCACTGGGAACGCCTAGAAAATGGTGATTTGCAGGCAGTGCAGCGCAAGGTGGCACAGGCCGTGGCCGAGATAGTGGCGGCTGGTGCTGACAGCCGAATCGCTTTTTCTGGACGCCACGTCGCAAGCCTTTGGGAAAAAGGTGCGACAAACGACATAATCCACCCCCTGAAATTGGAAGACTATAAGGCTTTCACCATTGGCCGGGATGATCTGAATTACGGCGAGGGGTTGCACCGCACGTATCGGGCAAAGAACGATAGCCAGTCGCACTCCAGCGAGCGGCGAGACCTTTTCACCGAAGTCAAAGTCAGTCGTGACAATCTCATGCTGCACTTCCCCCGTCAGTCGAAGGTTATCCCGTCTGCTGACAGCGGAAGCCCTGACAGTCCGATATTCTGGACCGACTTTGATCCGGAAGCCCTGCCGGCGCTGAGGCGTCTAAGCGATGCCGCCGCTCATGATGAATGGTGGACTTGGCCCGAGGCGATTGCTTGGGTTGGCGGCCGCGATCACCGCAACATCGCGTCCTTGCGATATTGGGCCACGGAATGGTCATCCAACGGCGATGCGGATGTTACACTGGGCGCGCAGCACTACATGGCGGCGCAATGGTGCACGTCGGCGCGAGCGGCAGAGGATGACTTACATCATGCGATTGAACGGGGGGCTGTTCACACGATTGGACGCACCACGCGCGATGGCCTCGCCTCGGTGTTGAGGAAAGAAGTCTGGCGTGGCGGCGCGGTCATCTATTCGGACGGCGCGGCGCAACTGGTCAGCGCAAAGAACAAATTGACCGCTTGGGCCTTTGACATTGCAGTGCATCGCGCCGATTTAGTGGCGGCGTTTCCTTCGCCAGTCGATGGCGAGCGCATAGCGGCGATATGCGAAGCCGACCCAACAGAGGACGACGGGCCAGCCGACGAAAAGCCCTTCAACGATCAACAGCGGCGGGATTGGATGGAGGCTCAACCAATGGGATCGGCAGACCCGGCACATAAGATTTATAAGCAGCATCCACGATGGTGCGGGACCAAACTTCCTGAATTTCGCGCTGAATGGAAGCAGGTCAAAGGAACGAGGCAAGGCAGGCCGCCAAATCGGAAAATCGACAAATAAATCGACAGACAAATAGAAACGTCGATTTT
This sequence comes from Novosphingobium sp. FKTRR1, assembly GCF_020404405.1. GTDB lineage: Bacteria > Pseudomonadota > Alphaproteobacteria > Sphingomonadales > Sphingomonadaceae > Novosphingobium. Next base: position 13,198 of record NZ_JAIZDA010000011.1, read on the forward strand.
CGTGTCGGTTTTTTTGTGGGCTAACTAGTCATCCGCCACCGTTCGTAAAGCTCATTGCGAACGCTGGACGGAGACCACGTCCATGACTTACAAGCCTACTTATTCCCGCAAGGATGCCTGCGAAGCACTGAGTATCGGCACGACCAAGCTCCATGAGCTTATCAATGCCGGGACGCTCGAAACCTTCAAGATCGGCCGCAAGACGCTGGTGAAGGGCGAAAGCCTGCACCGCCTGATCGCTGGGGAGGCATAAGGCCATGCCCCAGAACAGTGAAGCCCCGCACGCTGGCGAGGCCTCACGGAATAGCCTGGACAGCTTCCGTGATTGCCTTAACCCACTCACACTTCAATCTCAATTCCTGATCGCTGCGTATAACGTCCGCCCGGAAATGGCTGCGATGATGGCGGCGGCAGTGTTCGGGAGTGCCTGTCATGGGTAGGCGCACCCGCACCAGCAATGCCGCCTATGCGGCCATCTCACCCTTTGCCGACACACTGCGCGCCATCGCCTATAGGCTGATCCATGAGGCGCAGGCCCACGGCATGACCGCCCTGGAGGTTGTGGACTCATCGGGGCGGGATCGGTGGGGCATCCAACCCCGTATCTCCGAACTGGTCACCGACAAGGCCGTGGTGGATTCGGGCCGCACCCGGACCAACCCGAGCGGAAAACCCGCAATTGTTTGGGTCTTGCCCGAGTTTGGCCCCGATGGCGGGGAGGGCGTGGAATGATCGACCTGCAAGCAATCCGCCGGGACCATCCCTTGCCCGATATTGTCGGCAAGCTGGTGGCGCTGCGGCCAGCCGGGCGCGAATGGGTGGCATGCTGCCCCTTCCATGCCGATCGGTCGCCCAGCTTCACGATCTACCATGACGGAACCCGCTTCCATTGCTTTGGCTGTGGCGCATCGGGCGACGTGCTGGACTTCGTGCGGCTGGCCTATGACCTTGACCTGATCGGTGCGGCGCACATGCTGGGCGCGGGCGACGTTCCCCACCTAGATCGACCTCCACCGCTGTTCCCCCTCCCCGTAAATACGGGAAAAATACGCGCGGCGCTGTCGATCTGGAACCGGGCGCAACCGGCGGCGGGAACACTGGCAGAGGCCTATCTCCGGTTCCGGGGCATCGTGCCGCCCTATCCGCCTTCGCTGCGCTTCCTGCGGCTTCCCTGTGACAACCTGGGGCAGTTGCCCTGCCTTGTGGCATCGGTGCAGGACGTGGCGGGCGACGTGATCGGCGTGCAACGTATCTGGCTGGCGCACGACGGCATGGGCAAAGCCGACGTTGCCAAGCCCAAGCGATCGTTGGGCAAGGTGAAGGGCGGTGCAATCCGCCTGGGCGAACCGGACGCGGGCAACGTGGTGACGGTCTGCGAGGGGCCGGAAACCGGCCTGTCATTGCTGGAACTGCTGGGCGGGCCGGTATGGGTGGCGGCGGGCGCAACCTTCCTGCCTGCAATGGACTTCCCGCCAGCCGTCCGATCGATCGTGATCGGGGCCGACAACGACGAAGCCGGACAGGTGGCGGCGCAGGACGCGGCGCGGGCTTATGCCCTGCGAGGCTTGGCCGTGCGCATCATCCGACCGCTGGACGGCTTCAAGGACTTCAACGACGAACTGAAGGGGGCCGACCATGGCCGCTAACCCGAACCTGCAAGAGCGGCTGGAACAGTCGCAACCGATCGACGCCTGGCCGGACCCTGTGCCGCTGCGCGATGAACTGCCCCCGGTGCAGCCCTTCGCTCCGGCCTTGCTGCCAAGCGAATTGCGGCCATGGGCGATCGACATTGCCGAGCGGATGAACTGTCCTGTCGATCTGGTGGCGATTCCGGCCATGGTGGCGGCGGGCGCGCTGATCGGGCGCAAGGTCGGCATCCGGCCCCAACGGCGCACCGACTGGCTGGAAGTGGGCAACCTGTGGGGCTGCGTTGTGGCCCCACCGGGAAGCCTGAAAAGCCCGGCGGCGGCGGAAGCGTTGGGGCCGATCCGGCGGCTGGAAGCACAGGCGGCACAGGACAATGAAAGCGCTCTGGCCGACTTCAAGGCATCCGAGGCACTGCACAAGCTGGAAAAGGAAGTTGCCGAGCGGGGCGCACGCGATGCCCTGAAAGACAAGGGCGGCGGCAATCGGCGCGACGCGGCGCTTTCGATGATCCGCGCTGTGGCCGAGCCTGTGCCCCCGGCGATGAAACGCCACCTTACCAGCGACGGCACGGCGGAAAAGCTGGGCGAGATATGCCGCGACAACCCCAACGGCATCATGGTGCATCGGGATGAACTGCTGTCGCTGTTTGCCGATCTGGACAACCCGGACAAGGCATCCGCGCGCGGCTTCTACCTGACTGGCTGGGGCGGGCAGGACGGTTACACGTTCGATCGCATCATGCGCGGCACGGTGCGGATTGCGGCGGTGAACCTGTCGGTTTGTGGCACAACCCAGCCGAGCCGCCTTGCGGGCTATATCCGCGAAAGCCTGCAACAACGCGATGATGGCATGGTGCAGCGCCTGCAATTGCTGGTCTGGCCAGACTTTACCGGGCCGTTCCGCGAAGTCGATCGGCACCCGAACAGCGAAGCGCGGGCGCGTGCCTTTGCCTGCTATCAGGACCTGGCTGCGCTGGACGTGCGGGAACTGGGCGCGATATGGGACGAGGATTCCGGCCCCTATGGCGTGCCCTATCTGCGGTTCGATGATGGGGCGCAGGACATGTTTTCCGCATGGCGCGGCGCGCTGGAGCAACGCTTGTGCGGCGATGATCTGCCACCGGCCTTGCAGGCGCACCTTGCCAAGTTTCGCGGGCTGATCCCCCGGCTGGCGCTGGTCTGTCACCTGGCGAACAACGCCCATGGTCCGGTATCTGCCGAGGCGGCGGAACAGGCGCTTGGCTGGGCGGGCTATCTGGAAAGCCATGCGGTGCGGGCTTATGCCTCGCTGTCGATCGACAATGCCGAGGCCGCGCGTGCGATCTGGCGACGGGTGCAAAGGGGCGATCTGCAAGGCACCTTCACCGCGCGCGACATTCACCGCAAGAACTGGTCCGGCTTGGGCGACAAGGACAGGATTGCAGCCGGGCTTGCCGCGCTGATCGATGCGGATTGGATCGCCGCAACGACGATCAAGGCCGAGGCAGGGGGCAGGCCGACAATGCAATACACGGCGAACCCCAAGGCGCTGCGGCGCTGACAATGGCCCCGGCACGAACTGACAAAACCGACACAACCACCCTTTTGGCAGTTTTGTCAGTGACTGCCCGACGTGTTTTCCCGAAAAAGGAGGCGATACGATGACCACCCGCAAGAGCAAGGCGAAAGCGCAAGCGCCCAAAACCGCCGAGGAAGCAAAAGCAGCCCGGCAGCGAGCAGCAGGGAACTTGAACGCCCCTTCGTTCCGGCACGGACTGGCGATTGCGCAGATTCAGGACGCGCTAACCAAAGGGCTGCCTGCCGAGGATCGCCCCGATATGTCGCACTATGCCGACGATGTGCGGGAGCGGGTGAAGCGCCTTGAAGGTGGCGACCTGGCGCTGGCAAGCATGATGCTGGCAGCGCAGGCCATGACGCTGGACAACATCTTTGCCGAAACAGCGCGGCGCATGGCGGCGAACTTTGGCGAGTATCCCAATGCCGTCGAACTGTATGGCCGCATCGCCCTGAAGGCGCAGGCCAATTCGCGCGCGACGATCGAAGCGCTGGTGAAGCTGCACCAGCCACGGGAACAGACTGTGCGGCACGTTCACGTCAACGAAGGGGCGCAGGCCGTCATTGCCGATCAATTCCACCACCACCAGCACACCGGACAGGGGGGCCACGAAAATGCGGGACCAGCCGAACAACCCCATGCAACCGACAATACCGCCGGAACCGGCACGGCTGGCACAGGCCCCGCGCTGCCAAGCCCGAACCCGATCGGGCAAGCCATGCCGTTCCCCAGCGGTGAAGGGTGCGAAGCGGTGCAGGATGCACGGCGGAAAGGGTAGCGGGGCACCGAAAGGCAACCGCAACGCCTGGAAGCACGGGGCACGATCTGCCGAGGCGGGTGCCTTAGTGGCCATGCTTCGCAATCTCCGCTGACTCAGAAGCTGACGGGAAGCGGCTTGTCTCGATTCGGCCATCGCAGAAAATCTTGCTGGACGCGTCGCGCCATTGCGATAGAGATTCGTTGTGGAAGCAGAATACACCCTTGGCGCGTTCAGCGATGAACAAGCGGCCCGGATCACCGGCGTTTCGCTTAACCAATTAAGGGAATGGGATAAAAGCGGGTTCTTTCACCCCAGCTACCGCGTGGACCAGCCGCACGTGCCCTATGGGCGTGCATACTCGTTTCGCGACCTAGTCTCGCTCCAAGTGCTAAATGATCTTCGAAACGCCAAGCGCATTCCGCTTGGGCATCTCAAGCAGGTCTCCGAAAAGCTCGCCCATCTCGGCACAAGCCGATGGACATCCTCGACGCTTTATGTCCTGGGCAAGCGAGTGGTTTTCGATAATCCGGCGACCAATCTGCGAGAAGAAGTCGTCTCAGGCCAGCGGGTTTTCAATATCCCGTTGCGGGTGGTCATTCGCAGCACTCGCCGGAAGATCGAAGCATTGAACGATCGAGCCGAAAAAGCCGGTCGATTTGAACGCCACCGCTTTGTTGCTCAAAACGAGCGAGTTTTCGCGGGCACTCGCATACCGGTGACAACTGTGATCGAATTTCTAGCGGCTGGTTTTGATCACAAGAAAATCCTTGCCGAATTTCCGACGCTGGTCGCTTCAGACATTGAAGCGGCAATTGACGAGTGGAAGGCGGGTGCTGCTGCCTGATGCCCCGCGCATCGGCCAAGCTTCAATTCTTCTTGGATCAGAACGTCCCGGATTCCATCGGTAAATATCTGCAACGCCGGGGGCATAGCGTTCTCAGGCTACGCCATCATATCCCGCCAGACTCGCCTGATCCATTGGTCGGCATGACCGCCCTGAAAGCCGGGCGCATTCTCATCTCGTGGGACAAAGACTTCAATGGCCAGCGCTTCCAGCAGGACCGCTTTGCTCAACTGTCGAGAGTCGCTCTAAGCGGGCACGGCCCTGAACTGCTCCCAGCTGTCAAAGAGCATGCGGAGGTGATTGAGTTTCAGCTTCAGCGGATACCTCGGAACGGACGAATGGTCGTGCACGTGAAAATTGGCCAAGTGCGCTTCCGCACCAAATGACGAGTTGGCGAATCTGCCGAGCCTCAACCCATAACGCCGCGCCAAATAGCTCGCCCCACCGTCTCAACGCCTGTGGCGAAGAGCCATAGCAGCCCATAGAAAAAGGCAATTCCAATGGGCATCCAGATGTAGCGTTCACGCCCATAGCGTCCCGCCTGCCACCATGTCGGCCTTGGGGCCGATGAAAGCCAGTGATCGAATTTCGATCCGTCCGTCGCGGCCTCGTTATAAATGCGATCTTTGTCATGGCGTGCTCCGGGCGACAGGGTCGCGCGCCCGTTTACCGCCACCAGCATCCCATCGGGATACAGGATCAAATCCGGGAAGCCGCCCGGATGCTTCCACCAAATTGCATCCTCTACATCGGTCACTGACCAGTCCGGGCGGAACCCGTGCTTGTAAAGGCGATGGATGCGGCGAAACGTCTCCGCTTCCCTGCGTCCAAGCTCGACGGCAGCTTCCAAATCTTGCGGCATGGCTTCAATACCCCCGCAACTGTTTAGACCGTCATCGTTCGCGCACAACCGCCTCTAGCGGCAACGTTATTTAGGGTTCGATTTTGGTAACAGCCTGCTGAATGAGAGAAATATTCAATCAAATCAACATGCCGTGGCGGAGACGGAGGGATTCGAACCCTCGGTACCGGATTTACCAGTACGACGGTTTAGCAAACCGTTGGTTTCAGCCACTCACCCACGTCTCCGGATCGCAGCGGCGAAGGCGGCCTATAGCGAGCGAATTTGCGGGCGGCAAGGGTGTGCGACAAAATGTTCATGCATGTGGAAAAGTCGAGGGTTTGCGTCGGCGTACGCGCACTCAGCGCGCGATTGGGCGCATTTAAGACTCGGGTCATCGCCAGTTACGCGTCATCGCCGGTTCATTCTATTGCCGCGATGATCCTGCCGATGCAGACAAAGCCACTGCGAGCGCACCGCCTCCGAACCTGCCGGTCCGGTTAGGCAGCGTCAGCAAGTTACGGGAACGCCAACGCATGAAGCCGCAACGCCGCCTTGCCTATGCCCTTGTCGCCGCCGCTGCCCTGGCGGCCCAAGCCACCAGTGCCAGGGCACAAGTCCAGTCGATCGATCCGAACAGCGCGATCGACTCCGACCTGTCTCAGTCACGTGCGGCACCGCTGGCGCCACCTCCTGCCCCGCCGCCGCCTGCTCCGGTGCCCGGACCGTCTTGGGCCACCAGCGGGGCCACCAGCGGGCAGGCGCAAACGTCGGCTCAAGCTGCACCCGCTGCGGCCCTGCCATCACCCGCCGGCAACGCCTACCCCCCGGCAGCAGCAGGCTCGCGTGCGGGCGGCACCTATCGCGAGGATGACCTGATCGGCGCGGCCGAGGGCGTGTTCGGCAAGGGCGCGCGCGGTTTGGCGTTGATGATCCGCGACATCCTGAAGAAGCAGGGTGAGCCCAACGGCTACATCACCGGACGCGAGGGTGGCGGCGCGTTTTTCGTCGGCTTGCGCTATGGTTCGGGCACGTTGCATCACCGGATCGAGGGCGATCTGCCCGTCTATTGGACCGGACCATCGCTTGGTCTTGATCTTGGCGCGAGCGCCTCCAACACCTTCGTGCTGGTCTACAACCTCAACGATACCGAGGAACTGTTCCACCGCTATGGCGCGGGTGAGGGGCAGGCCTATCTGGTTGGCGGGTTCAACGTTTCGTACTTGCGGCGCGGCAACGTGGTGATCGTGCCGGTGCGGATGGGCGCGGGATTGCGGCTGGGCGTCAACGCCGGGTACATGAAGTTCAGTCACAAGCAGAACTGGGTGCCGTTCTGAGCGCGTTCCCTTGCGACCTGCGGAGGGTGCGACAATAGGCCTTGCCTAGGCTGCGTGGGGGGGGCATTGGGGCGCCGCTGTTTGACCCCGGACCCTGCCGCCCGGACCATCTAGAAAGGCATGCCGCGATGCTCGAAACCCTCAGCCCCCAACCCGCCGATGCGCTGCTGGCGCTGATCAAGCTGCACAATGCCGACCCGCGGCCCGAAAAGATCGACCTTGGCGTGGGCGTCTATCGCACCTCGGAAGGCGATACGCCGGTATTCCGTTCGATCAAGGCAGCCGAGGCCAAGCTGCTGGCCGAGCAGGAATCGAAGGCCTACCTCGGCCCGGAAGGCGACATGGGTTTCGTGCGTGCGCTGATCCCGTTCGTGTTCGGTAAGGATTTCGACACCGCGCGCGTCGATGGCATGCAGGCGCCGGGTGGCACCGGTGCGGTGCGGCTGGCGATCGAGGTGGCCAAGCGTGCAGGCGCCAAGCGCGTGCTGATGGGCGTGCCGTCGTGGCCCAACCACGCGCAGATCGTCACCGCCGCCGGGTTGGAACTCAAGACGTTCCGCCACACCACCGCCGAAGGTACCGCCGATCTTGACGCGCTCAAGGCCGCGCTGGGTGAGGCAGTGGAAGGCGACATCGTGCTGCTGCATGGCTGCTGCCACAACCCCACCGGTGTCGATTACACGCCCGCGCAGTGGGACGAGATCGCGCCGCTGCTGGCGTCGACCGGCGTCTTCCCGCTGATCGATCTGGCTTACCAAGGTCTGGGCGAGGGGATGGAGGCCGATGCCTATGGCCTGCGCAAGGTGCTGGCCCATGTGCCCGAAGCGCTCGTCGCCTATAGCTGCGACAAGAACTTCGGCCTCTACCGCGACCGCGTCGGCGCGTTCTATGCGGTTACCGGCGATGCCGGGGCGCTGGAGCGGGCACTGGCCAACGGTGCCACGATCGCGCGCGCAAGCTGGTCGATGCCGCCCGACCATGGCGCGGCTGCCGTCCGCCTGATCCTGTCGGACGAGGCGTTGACCGCCGACTGGCTGGCCGAGCTTGACGAAATGCGCGACCGCATGCGCTGGGTGCGCGACCGGCTGGCCGCCGCGCAGCAGGTCGGGCCTATCGCGATGGCGCCGCTGGGCATCCAGAACGGGCTGTTCTCGATGCTGCCGCTGTCGGGTGAGCAGATCCTTGCGATCCGCGAGCGCCACGGCGTCTATATGGCAGGCTCGGGCCGCATCAACATTGCCGGGCTGACCGACGGCAACATCGAGGCGTTCATCGCCGCTTTGGCCGACGTTGCTGGCTGAGTAGGAAGGATAAGCGGATGTCGGCAGGCCCATCTGATCCCGCCGACATCCGCGCCTGGCAGCGGCTGGACGAGCGGACCACCACATCGGGCCGGATAGTGGCCGGGGACGTGCCGCGTTTGGCCGCACTGGGTGTGGCCCATGTGATCAACCTTGCGCTGGCCGACCACCCCGAAGCCCTGCCTGACGAAGCCGCGATGTTCGCCGCTGCAGGGATCGCCTACAGCCACATCCCCGTTCCCTTCGACGCCCCGGACGAGACGCATCTTGCCGCCTTGCGCACCGCACTGCGCGAGGGCCCGCAACCCGTCCACGTCCACTGTATCCTCAACTGGCGCGTCTCGGCGTTCTTCTACCGCCTGCACCGGGAACGCGGCATGGCGGAGCCTGAGGCGCGCGCCCTGATGGCGCAGATTTGGGAGCCGGAAACGAGCGCCAATCCCCACGCGGCCGCCTGGGCGGGGTTTGTCGGGAGGGCTGGTTAGACTCGCTCGAAAGTAACAGGCGGGGCGGTCAGCTTTGCCGGTTCGCAGTGCCATCGATGGCGAAGTACAAGTGCCCGCCTTGTCATGAAGCAACTGCAAGGCGTGCTTGTGGCTCAATAGACAAGTTCGGCTTTGTGCCTTTCGATAAAGCCCGCCCATGTGGTTGGTGCGCAACCAGTGATCTCGGGGAAGTTATCGAAGGTATCGTCCGCACCGGGAATCATCCGGGCAGCGTAACGCTTCCAGTGATCATAGACGCAGTTCATATAGGCCATTTCGGCGCCAGCATCCTGCATGGCTTTGAGAAAGACCTCAGGCGCAAGAGGCTCATAACGGAAGGGTTGGCCAACGATGGAGGTCATCAATTCGGCCAGTTCCTCGTACGTCACGGCGTCATAGCCTAGCCGATAGGTCTTGCCTGCGTGCAATTCGGGGTGGGCCAAGGTCACTGCGGCAACCTGTGCGACATCGTCGACATCAACCCAGCTCATGCGCGCGTCGGCGATGTAGGCGTTGATGATGCCGTTGTTGATGACCCGCTTGCCGCCATAGCTCAGCACGTTCTGCATGAAGGATTCGGGGCGCAAGTGGGTGAAGGTAAAGCCCAGCCATTCGACGTAACGTTCGACAAGCTGATGCCATGCCCAGTGCGCAACCGTCGTGTCATCCCGGCCACAAGCGCCCAGATGAACAACATGCTTCACCCCGGCCTTCCTGGCATTGTCGAGCAAGGCCTTGCTTTGGCGCAGCATATCGACGGTATAGCCGGTGACCAGGAACAGTCGGTCAATCCCTGCGAGCGCGGGCAGATGGGTGCTTTCGTCATCCAGATCCAGCAGAACCGTTGCGATGCCCCTCGCGGCAAGAGGAGCCGCCTTTTCAGGCGATCGTACCGCAGCGATGATCTCGATTTCGGTGTTCGCAATGAGGAAGTCGATCGTTTTGCTGCCGACTTGTCCAGTGGCGCCGGTGATCAGGATTTTAGGGCGCTGTGCTTGTGTCATGGCTTAGTCCAAGTGCTGAGAGGCATCGTCGTGCGAAGCTAGGCACGCCTAAGCCAATGGTCTAGACGGCACCATTTGCTGCCCCAGGTACCTTAGGGTGCCCAGCTGGAGTGCGCCATGTCGGGCGAGGAATGGACTGAAGACTGTGCCCCACGTCGCGTGCTGGACTTGTTTGCGACCAAATGGACCAGCATGATCCTGCATACGTTGCACGCCCTACACGCTGGCTCGGCACGGACAGGTGTGTTGCAACGCAGCCTGCCGGGCATCTCGAAGAAGATGCTGACCCAGACCTTGCGCCAAATGGAGACAAGCGGCCTCATCGACCGGGTAGTCGTAAGCACCATGCCGCCTGCGGTTGAATACAAACTTACCCCATTGGGCATTCGCTTTGTTGAGCCCGTGCAGCAGCTTTACGATTGGGGCCACAAGAACGCCGATGCGCTGGATGCGCTGAATCCCCGTCAAGGCTCGCGCCGGTATGTGGGTAACAGTGGCGGCGCCGATACCGAGGAAAAAGGTTGAGCGTCGGCCTTCCATCGCGGCACGTTCAACATAGTGCCTGCAAGCGTCCGTCAGGCGTTGCCTTGCCGGGCGCTCATCTCAATCCCCCCCCCTCAATCCCCAAAGAAGTTCAGTTCCAGCAGGACGTTGTTGGGGTCGGTGGTGAAAATCTGGCGCAGGCCTATGGCTGCGACGGTGTTGATCTGTGCGGAGAGGCCTTGGGCGGCGATGCGGGCGGTGATTTCATCGTAGCCGGTGCAGTTGAGAGCGACGTGGTGGATTGCGCCGGTTTCCGCGCCGGGATGGACGGCGCGGTCGAAGGTGCGCGGGCAGTCGACCGAATTGATGTGGATGATTGCCTTGCCGCCCGCGTCGTACATCCATTGCGCGTTCTGTGCGGTCAACGGGGGCGGGGCGTCGCGCCGCTCAAGGTTCAGCAGCGCGGCATAGAACGCGGCGGTTTCGTCCAGCTTGTCCGTGATGATGTTGACGTGATCGAGCGCGTTGACCCGCATGGTAAGATCCCCTCCGCCGCATGATGCCACGGCGTTTGGTGACATCATGCTGCGCGGACAGGGTGCGGGCAAGGCGCAAAAGGATCAGCTGCGGAATACCACCGTCTTGTTGCCGTTGAGCAGAGCGCGGTCTTCAAGGTGGAGGCGCACCGCTTCGGCCAGCACGCGGCGTTCGATGTCGCGGCCCTTGCGCACCAGATCGTCGGGGCCGTCAGCGTGGCTGACCGATTCCACGTCCTGATGGATGATCGGTCCTTCATCGAGATCGGCGGTGACGAAGTGGGCGGTGGCGCCGATCATCTTTACCCCGCGCGCGTGCGCCTGATGATAGGGCTTGGCGCCCTTGAAGCTGGGCAGGAAGCTGTGGTGGATGTTGATGCAGCGGCCCGAGAGGAACTCGGTCATGTCGTCCGACAGGATCTGCATGTAGCGTGCAAGCACGACCAGCTCGGCGCCCGTCTCGGTGACGATGCGCTTCACTTCGGCTTCCTGTTGCGGCTTGGTGTCCTTGGTGATCGGCAGGTAGTAATAGGGGATGTCGCCCGCCACCGGGATGCTCAGCGCTTCCTTGGGGTGGTTGCCGATGACCGCGACCACGTCCATGTTCAACTCACCGATGCGGGTGCGATAGAGCAGGTCGCCCAGACAGTGGTCGAACTTGCTGACCATCAGGACCACCCGGCGGCGCAGCACGCTGTCACGCAGCCGCCACTCCATGCCGAACTGCTCGGCCACCGGAGCGAACGCCTCACGCAAGGGCAGTACGCCGCATTTGCCGGGATCGAGCACCACGCGCATGAAGAAACGGCCGCTGAGGCCATCGTCGAACTGCTGCGCCTCAAGGATGTTGGCGCCTGCCTCGAACAACTTGCCAGATACCTGAGCGACGATGCCCGGGCGGTCATCACAGGAAAGCGTCAGGATCAGCGGTGCACCCATCGTCGTATAATCCCCATAACCATGCGGCCAAAGCCGTTTCGCGGTTGGCCATAGCCGCTGCTTTGCCGACTGGCGATTCCCCGCCGCATCGGTTTGTGGCATCGGGGCATGCACTTCTTGGATGCCATGCACCACATCAGCCGTGCTAATGGCGCGCGCTCCACGATTGAAAACCACACCTGTCGCTTCTATGCAGCGCAAGACTTGCTGCCCAGTTGTGGCAGATACCGGGAGATGCCCTGATGAAGACGCGTGCCGCCGTGGCCTTTGCGCCCAAGACCCCGCTGGAAATCGTCGAAGTCGATCTGGAAGGCCCCAAGTTCGGCGAAGTGCTGGTCGAGATCATGGCCACCGGCGTTTGCCACACCGACGCCTACACGCTCGACGGGTTGGACAGCGAAGGCATCTTTCCGTCGATCCTCGGCCACGAAGGCGCTGGCATCGTGCGCGAAGTCGGGCCGGGCGTGACCTCGGTCAAGCCGGGCGACCACGTGATCCCGCTGTACACCCCCGAATGCCGCCAGTGCAAAAGCTGCCTGTCGGGCAAGACCAACTTGTGCACCGCGATCCGCGCCACGCAGGGCAAGGGCTTGATGCCCGATGGCACGACCCGCTTTTCGTACAAGGGCCAGCCGATCTTTCACTACATGGGCTGCTCGACGTTCAGCAATTTCACCGTGCTGCCCGAGATTGCCGTGGCGAAGATCCGCGAGGACGCGCCGTTCAAGACCTCGTGCTACATCGGTTGCGGCGTGACCACGGGCGTGGGCGCAGTGGTCAACACCGCCAAGGTGCAAGTGGGTGACAACGTCGTGGTGTTCGGCCTCGGCGGCATCGGTCTGAACGTGATCCAGGGCGCGCGGCTGGCAGGGGCCGGCAAGATCATCGGCGTCGACATCAACCCCGACCGCGAGGAATGGGGCCGCAAGTTCGGCATGACCGACTTCCTCAACTCCAAGGGGTTGAGCCGCGAGGAAACCGTCGCCAAGGTCGTGGAACTGACCGACGGCGGCGCGGACTATACCTTCGACGCCACCGGCAACACCGAAGTGATGCGCACTGCACTGGAAGCCTGCCACCGCGGCTGGGGGACCAGCATCATCATCGGCGTGGCCGAAGCGGGCCGCGAAATCAGCACCCGTCCGTTCCAGCTGGTGACGGGCCGCAACTGGCGCGGCACCGCGTTCGGCGGCGCCAAGGGCCGTACCGATGTGCCCAAGATCGTCGACATGTACATGACCGGCAAGATCGAGATCGACCCCATGATCACCCATGTGATGGGTCTGGAAGAGATCAATACCGCGTTCGACCTGATGCATGCGGGCAAGTCGATCCGCTCGGTCATCGTATTCTGATCGAGGTTACATGATCGACCGGCGGACTGGACCCGCCCGGTCGATCATTTGCTCTCCGTCCCGATGCCAAACGGGGTGAAGCGCTTCACGACATTTGCTTCCAGCTTCACCGCCGCGGCCATATCGGCTGCGGCGGCTTCGGTTTCGCCACGAGCCTTGTGGGCAAGCGCGCGGAAATAGAGTGTGCTGGGCATCTGCTTAACGGCCAGCGCGGCATCGGCATCAGCGATGGCGGCTGCGGTATCGCCCAGCCGCAACTGGATCAAAGCGCGACTGTCGAGCAAACCAGGGTGGGCGCCAAGCTTGCGGATCGCCTTATTGCAGTCTTCCAGTCCAGCGGCCAGTTCGACATTGGCAAGCCCGCGTAGCCAGCAGCGATTATTGAGCAATTGCGGATACTTGCTGTCCTCCTTGTGCATGTCGAGCACGGGATTGATCAACACCAGCGCCTTGTCCGCGCGGCCGAGCCGTTCATAGAGAATGGCGAGGCTTACCGCGTCGAACGAGCCTTTGGGGACCAGCGCGCTGGCGGCATCGATATCGGCGAGCGCGCCGACGCGGTCGTCGCGGTTCAGCCGTACCCACGCGCGGGTGGCGAGCAGGTCGTGGTCCTGCGGGCTCAAGCGGATCGCGCGATCGAGATCTTTCAGCCCTTCATCGCTCTTGCCGCTTTGCAGCAGCATCCGCGAGCGGGTGGCCAGCAGATCGGCCCGATCGGGCGCCATGCGGATCGCCTCATCGAAATCGGCAAGCGCCCCGGGCGTATCGCCGCGCGCCAGTCGCCCGCTGCCCCGCCCGGCAAAGCCATCCGCCGTCGTTGGCGCGGCGGTCTTTTCATCGCCGCCCAGATTGCGCTCGACGGTGTTCTGCTTGGCGACTTCGCCGTCGGTGCTGATCGAGAAGATCGGACCGCCGTTATAGGTCATGTAGATGCGGTTCTGGCTGCGCGAGACAAAGATATGGTGCGCCAGGAAGAAGTCCGCGCCCAGCAGCACATCGAACGAATCGATCCGCTCGTCGATGATCCGCATCGGGGTATTCTGGATGTGTTCGTCGCCGATGCCGAAGTCGGCGATCTTGACGATCCAGCTTGCCCGACTGCCTCTGCCGATGCCAGTCATGCTGTAAGATGGTACCGCCTTGCTGTCACTGACCGTGATCCCGGCCAGTTCCGCGCCCCGGCGGCTAAGGCTCGTTGTCGGTGCACCGGTATCGAACGAGGCGCGCAGCTTCTTGCCGTTGACGGTGACCTCGGCATAGATGTGCTTGTCGTGCGCGTCGGTGCCGGGCAGATGTTTAACCACGTTGACCGGCTTGGTGCCGGCCCAATATGCAAGGCTGAACTGGCTGCAGCCCTTGACCTGAAACAGGTTCACCACGCCATTGGCCAGATCGTATTCGGTATCGCCCAGCGCAAGCAGGTTCAGCCCGAGCATGGCGTTGCCGATATCGCTGCCACCCACCACGAACTGCACGTCCTTCAGCGTCTGGCCGACCAGCCCGAACGACTTGACCGTGGCAAGGCTGGGGGTGGTGCTGCCGCCAATGCCCGACATCTGGAAGCCGAACGGCAGGTTCTGCAGCTTCAGCCCCAGTTCCTGCGCCTTGGCTTCGGGCATGAAGCTGAAGAATGCGCCGCTATCCAGCCAGAAGCGCATGTCCTTGCCATTCACGGCCACCGGTACGCTGGCGCGCAAGCCTTCCATCACTACCGGCAGCTTGAGCATCAACGCGGCCTTGCACGATGAGGATTTGGCCGGTGACGCTGCCGCTTGCCCTGACGTTTCGCCGGGCGCAGGCGTGGCATCTGCCGCCCATGCCGGAATTGGCTGGGCAACCACGCCGACCAGCAAACCCATCAAGGAGGTCAGGCTTGAAATCACAGGAAAACGGCGGCGCATTTCGATGATCATCAAGCTCTCATTCCATGGGTTGAGTGAGATTGTGGAGAACCGCGCCGTCGATCGTCAACGCCTGTTTGCTCCGATATAGCGCTCCACGTTCTGCGCCAGCACATCGAGCGGCACATTGCCACCGTCGACCACCGCCTGATTGTAATCGCGCAAATCGAAGCGCGATCCCAGCGCGGCCTTGGCCCGGTCGCGCTGCACGTTGATCTCGATCTGCCCCAGCTTGTAGCCACAGGCCTGCCCTGGCCACGAACAATACCGCTCGACTTCGCTGACGGCGTTGCTGCGGGCAAGCCCGGTCGCCGCGACGAACTCGCCCAGCGCTTGATCGCGGGTCCAACCCAGCGCGTGGATGCCGGTGTCTACCACCAGCCGCGCCGCACGCCACGACAGGCCCATCAGATAGCCCAGCCGCCCGGCGGGGTCGTCGTCGTACATGCCCAATTCGTCGGCCAGTTGCTCAGCATAGAGCGCCCAGCCTTCGGAATAGGCGTTGAACGCCAGCATGGAACGGATCAGTGGCAGCGCTTGCGCATATTCGCCCTGCCAGACGTGGCCGGGGATGCCTTCGTGGAACACCAGATCGGGGATGCTGACGCGGTTGTGGATCGACGGGTCGCCAAGATTGACCCAGATCTTTCCGGGAATGCGCCCGTCGATCGAGCCCGGCCCGCCATAGGCCGCCGGTGCGCCCGGTTCCTCAGCCAGCGGCATCCGGCGTATTTCCAGATTGCCCCGTACCAGCTTGCGGAAGGCTTGTGGCAGCTTGGCGCGCATGGCCGTCAGTTTGCCTTCCATGTAGGCGACGATCTTTGCCCGCGCGGCATCGTCGGTTCCGAACGTCATGTCGGGGCGCGCCTGCAGCGCCTTCATCCGCTCGGCCACCGAACCTTGCGTCAGGCCAAGGCTCCGCAGGATGGTGTCCATCCGCGCCTGCAATTCGGCAACTTGCGCACGACCGATGGCATGGATCTCGTCCGGAGTGCGGCGGGTGGTGGTGCTGGCGCGCAAGCCCCAGGCGTACCATTCGGCCCCGTGCGGACGGCTGGCCATGCCCGCCGCGCTGGTGGCGACGGCGCGTTGCAGGCGGATCTCGTCAAGCTGGCGTTGCAGGGCCGGTATAACCCCGTCGGCCACGATCCGGCTGGCCCGCCCGCTCAGCGTCGCAGCATCGAGGCCGGGCAGGGCAGCCGCCTTGCGCACCAGCGGGCCCACCAGCGGCCCATCGGCGCGCGCCGCCTCGGCAATGGCGCGGGTGAGGCCGGAAATGGTCTTGTCGAGCAGGAAGTCAGGTGGGACCAATCCGCCTTCGCGCGCCAGCCGGATGCGCACCGTCTCGCCATCGAGCAGCGCTGGCGTGGCGGCGAGCCGTTCAAGGTAGTATTCGGCATCGGCGGCGTCGCGCACCGGCTGGTCGCCATCGAGTGCCTGCGGAACATCAAGCCATCCACCGACGTTCTGTACCACCACATAGGGGGTGTTGCGCCACCCGCCGATCGCCACGTCGCCATAGGGCAGGGCCATGCCATCGAGCGCGGTGCGGAACGCGCTTTGCGTCACCGCAAGGCTGGTCAATGTCCCGGCATCGAGGCCGGTGCGTTCCACGTTGTCGAGTTTGCCCAGCGCGTCGGTCAGGAAGGCTTTGGTCGCCGCCACACCCGCAGGCGAGCGGTCATCGAGCTTGCCACGCAAGGCGGCATGCGCGCCGGTGTCCACCCCCAGCGCAGTCGCCCCGGTCGGCCCCCGTTCCAGCAGCCCCCACGCCAGCGTGTCGAGCAGCGCTGCTGCAGGAGTAGTGGCGGCAGACACGGCGGCAAGAGCGCGGGCGGGAAGGGAGATGCTGGCCATTGCGGCAGCCGCCCCGGTGAGCGCCTGACGGCGCGTGATGTTGGGAATGGTCATGCCTGCCATGATGGCCAGCCGCGCCGCGCTCGTCAAACCGCGTTGCGGGTTGCTGCCTCCACAAAATGACATCCTGCGCTGCGATCGCACATTACAGTATGTCGCGCCCAGCAGGCGGAAAGTCCGGCAGGACGCTACGTTCACGGCGATGGTGCCGGGGGTTGCTTCCGAGGTGACCCCGCGCGCCGTTCGCTTGGTTGAACAAGGCTGTGATGAACGGCGCCACATGCCATCGCGTCGCCGGTGCAGGCCGCCGAACGTCCTCAGGCATGGCGGAATCCCGGCGCGCATGCGGGGAATCAGATCGCGCAGGTGATGTCGCTGCAAAAATTGGTGGCATCCTTGTTGGCATTCGGCGATGAATCGCTTGACCGTGGTTTCGCCGCTGACGTAGGTGTGATCGCAGAAAAGTGATCTGATTGTTCAAGGTCGGGCATTTGCAGCAGGCAGGAACGCAACACGATTGCGCGGTCATCGCTCCCACCCCTGGGGCGGTGGCTCGATATCTATTGCCTGGGGAGAAGGGCGGCGCTCGCAAGGGTGCCTGCGACGAGGTGGAAACCAATGAGTGATGCCCCAACAGCGCTGGGCGGGCGTGGCGGGTCACGAACGTTCTGGCTGACGTTCTCGGCACCGCTGGTCTGGATCGTGGCGTTTTTCGTGATCCCGCTCAGTGTGATCTGGGCCTACAGCTTCGGTCGCACGCTGGGGCTGACCGAGATCGCGATCACCGGCACGCTCGACAACTATGCGCGCGTGGCCGAGCCTGTTTATCTGCTCATATTCGTGAAGTCGGTGTGGTTCGCCGCGCTGACCACGGCGATCTGCCTGCTTGTCGGCTTCCCCTATGCGCTGGCGATGACTTTCGCGAGCGCCAGAGGCAAGATCTGGCTGCTGCTTGGCATCATGCTGCCGTTCTGGACCAACCTTTTGGTGCGCACTTATGCGCTGATGGCCGTGATGCGCAACGAAGGCTACATCAACGACGCGCTCGAGGCGGTCGGCATCGGCCGGGTCGAGATGCTGCACACCAACTTCGCGGTGATCGTGGGGCTGGTCTATGTCCACCTGCCGTTCATCGTGCTGCCGCTTTATTCCGCGCTCGACCGCATGGACCGCTCTTTGATCGAGGCCAGCCTTGATCTGGGTGCCGGGCACATCAGCACACTGTTCCGCGTGGTCATCCCGATCGTGAAGCCGGGCATCTATTCGGCGATCCTGCTGGGCTTCATCCCGGCGCTGGGCTCCTATCTGACGCCCGACCTGCTTGGCGGACCCGACAGCCAGATGATCGCTTCGGTCATCGAGCGCCAGTTCAAGCGCGCCAACGACTGGCCGTTCGGCGCCGCGCTGTCGTTCATCCTGATGTATCTCACGCTGATCCTGATGGTGGCCATGGCCATTCGCGACCGCCGCCAGGCCCGCGCGCAGGAGCAGGCGGCATGAGCAAGAAATCGGAAATCGGTCCGCTCGATTACGCCCGGCGCCTGCCCCTGCAGCTATGGGTCGGGGTGGTGCTGGCCTTCATGTACCTGCCGCTCATCAGCCTTGTGGCGTTCTCGTTCAATGACTCGCGCCGGACCATCCATTGGGAAGGGTTCACCACCGACTGGTTCGTGAAACTGGCGGGCGATGACTCGCTGATCGAAGCTTTCGTCAATTCGCTGACCATCGCCTTGATCGCCACGATCTTCAGCGTGGTGCTGGGCACTTTGACCGCGATCGTGCTGTGGCGTTTCCGCTTTCCCGGACGCGGCCTGTTCGACGGGGTGATCACATTGCCGATCGTCGTACCCGAAATCTGCATGGGCGTGGCGATGCTGGTGTTCTTTGGCTCGGTGTTTCCCTGGCCGCGCGATCTGCCCTGGCCGTTCGATCTGGGCGCGATCATCATCAGCCACATCACGTTCTGTTTTCCCTTCGTGTGTGTCGTGGTGCGGGCGCGTCTGGCCAGCTTCAACCGCGAGATGGAAGAAGCGGCGCGCGATCTTGGTGCCAGCGAAGTGCGCGCGCTGTGGGACGTGCTGCTGCCCCATGTGCGCCCTGCGCTGATCTCGGGCGCATTGCTGGCCTTCACCATGAGCCTCGACGACTTCGTGATCACCTTCTTCACCGCCGGGCCCAACACGGTCACTTTCCCGGTCAAGATCTATTCGATGGTGCGTTTCTCGGTCACGCCAGAGGTCAACGCCGCCTCCAGCGTGTTGATGCTGATCACCGTTCTTCTCACCGTTATCGGCATCCGCCTGCAGGGCAAGGATGTCGCGTCCCTCGAGGGTTGAGTTTCCATGTCCGAACCGATGATCCGTTTCGAGAATGTCACCAAGCGTTTCGGCAGCTTCATCGCGGTCGACAACGTCAGTCTTGAGGTTGAGGCAGGCGAGTTCTTCACCCTGCTGGGGCCTTCGGGCTGCGGCAAGACGACCCTGCTGCGGATGCTGGCCGGGCTGGAGACACCCAGCGAAGGCCGCATCCTGATCGATGGCGTCGATGTAACCGGCGTTGCGCCCAACAAGCGCCCGATCAACATGGTGTTCCAGTCCTATGCGGTGTTCCCGCATCTCAACGTGGCCGACAACGTGGCCTATGGCCTGAAGATCGACCGCGTTCCCGCGCAAGAGCGCGCCACCCGCGTCCAGGATGCGCTGCGGTTGGTGAAGCTTGAGGATTTTGCCCATCGCATGCCCGACCAGTTGTCGGGCGGCCAGCGCCAGCGCGTGGCTTTGGCGCGCGCTCTGGTCAAGCGGCCCAAGGTCTTGCTGCTCGACGAGCCGCTGTCGGCGCTCGATGCCAAGCTGCGCGATGCGATGCGCGCCGAACTGGCGGCGATCCAGCAGGAGGTCGGCGTCACGTTCGTGATGGTGACGCACGATCAGGACGAGGCGCTGGCCATGGCCAGCCGCTGCGCGCTGATGAACCGGGGCACATTGCAGCAAGTGGCAACTCCCAGCGATCTGTACGAATACCCCGCCAATCGCTTTGTCGCCGACTTCATCGGCACCATCAACCTGCTCGAAGGCACGCTGTCGACCGACGAGCCGGACCATGCAGCGGTGCAGGCCGAAGGGCTCGACGCCCCGATCTTCGTCAATCATGGCGTGACCGGCGCGCCCGATTCACGGGTCTGGGTGGGTATCCGTCCCGAAAAGCTGGCGATGGTTCCGGCCACGCAGCCGCGCCCCGAGGGGCCAGCCGCGCTGCCGCCTGCCAATGTCACGCAAGGCACGATCATCCGCTCGGCCTATCTCGGCTCGGTCACGCTGTACGATGTCGAGACGCAAGGCGGGGCCACGTTCAAGGTGGCCCGCCCCAATGGCGAGCGGATGGCCGATCCGGCTCTTCCTGCGGGCGAGAGCGTTTACCTGAGCTGGGAGCCCACCGCGCCGGTCGTTCTGCTGACCTGAGCGCGCCCGCGCGCTTCAGGCCGCCTGCTCAACCAGAAACTGCCGCAACTTCGCCACAGCCGGTTGATTCCAGCGGTCAGCGCGGGCCACGAGGTAATAGGCACCGATCGCCTCGGGCTGTGTGCCGGGCACCGCGAACTCAACCAGATCGCCGCGTTCAAGGTCGGCGGCGACGAGATAGCGGTTGGCCAGCGCCAGTCCGCGCCCCTGTCGAGCCGCGGCGATCGCCAGATGCGCGTGCCACAGCAGCGGCCCGGCCAGCGGTCCGCGCGGGGTGGCGCCATTGCGGATAAGCCAGGCACGCCATTGCTCGCCGTTCTCTTCGTGCAGCAGGGGCGCAGACAGCAGATCCTGCGCGCTGGAGATCGCGGAAAGTCCATCTGCCAGCGCGGGGCTGGTGACGATCATCAGCGGCGGCCGTGCGAGTTCGAGCACCTTCAGGCCGGGACCGTCCGCCTTTGGCCCCCAGTCATCGCCATAATAGCGGATATCGATGTCCGCCTCGAACTGGGCCAGGTTGGCCGCATGATCGGTGGGCCGCAACTCGACCTGAAAGCCCGGCCTGGTGCGCTCGAACGCGGCAAGCTGATCGGACAGCCATTGCGTGGCAAAGCCGGGGATGCACCACAGCCGCACGTCCTCGATCCGGCCATCGGCCATGATGTCGCGCGTAGCGGATATAACGTCGAGGATCGCACCCGAAATGCGCGCGTGATAGCGGCTTCCCGCCTCGGTCAGGATCAGTTTGCCGCCTTGGCGTTCGAACAGTGCGATGCCGAGCCATTCTTCCAAAGCTTTGAGATGGCGCGAAACGACGGTGTGATCGATCAGCAGGGCACTGGCTGCCCGCCGCACCCCACCGAGCCGACCGACCACCTCGAATGCGCGCAATGCGGCGAACGGCGGGATGGCTTTGCCGGCCAGATGATTGGTATCCATGAACTCGTGCCCTGCGCGCTTGTTGGCACCGCTTTGGCGATCTATCGGCCGGTCTTCAAGCACAGACTGTTGCATGCCATGCACCGCTTGGCGTCAATTTTGCCCTTGCCCGGAACGCGTGGAAGCCGTCATCGTGCATGAACGTGGAAAGATCGGTGGTCGCCACGGCCAAGGCGCCTTGCAGCGCATTGTGAAGCGCTAACGGAGATGAAACCCATGCGATTGCTGACACTGACGCTGGCCGCCGCCCTGATGCTGCCCGGTATCGGCCATGCCGCCGAGGCAGAAGCCGGCCACCCCGCCAAGCTCCCGGCCGCCGCGATGCCGCTGGCGATCTTCAAGTCGAAGGCTGCGGTCAACATCGGCAAGGATGGCACGGTGATCGACGCTCCCTTGCGCAAATCGGCCGACGGCAAGTTCATGAGCGGCGTCTACACGGTCAAGAAGAAGCATCGCGAGGACTTCCGCGAAAAGGGATATCCCGAGGATGAATTCATGCTCTTCGTCAAGGGCGGCATCACGCTGACCTCGGCCGATGGCCATGTGACCAAGGTCGGGCAAGGCGATGCGATCTCGCTCGACAAGGGCTGGAAGGGCGTGTGGGAGTCGGACGGCTACACCAAGTATTACGTGATCTACAGCCAGGATGGTGTTGAATAAACTCGTCGGACCATTGCTCAGCCGCGAATGAAGCCGCCCGCGTTCCGTGACGGTGTGGTCGCACCGGCCGGGTGCGCGCATCGGTTGGTCAGCATGTGATATCAAGACAAAGCCAATTTCCGGAAGCGGGCGCATGAGCATCTCCAAGCAACCACTTGAAGCCATCACCCGGCGCGATTTCATCCAGGGTGCTGCGGTCGGATCGGCCGCCGCTGCCGGGCTTGGCGTCATGCCGGGCGCGCTGCATGCGCAAGGCCCGTCCGCGCGGCCTGCGCTTGCAGGCGCTGCGGGCGAGCCCAACGGCTATTATCCCCCGCTGCGGCAGGGAATGCGCGGTTCGCACCCCGGATCGTTCGAGATCGCCCATGCCCTGCGCGATGGCGAAGCGGTGGGGCAGGCGTTGGCCGGTCCGGCCGAGGAGGCTTATGATCTGGTGATCGTGGGTGGCGGCATTTCAGGACTTTCTGCGGCGCGGTTCTATGCCGACCGGCAACCGGGCGCACGCATTCTGATCCTTGAAAACCATGATGACTTTGGCGGTCATGCCAAGCGCAACGAATTCCGTCTGCCCGATGGCAGGATCGCGCTGATGAACGGCGGCACCGCTGGCATCGAAAGTCCGACGCCGTACAGCCCCGTTGCCGATGGGTTGTTGCGACGGCTTGATATAAACGTGCCCGATCTGATTGAAAAGTATGGTGAAGTGCGCGGCGGGGCGCTCACGGATGCCAAGCTGGGCGGCGCGGTGTTCTTTGACAAGGAGGGCTTTGGCCGCGATCATCTGGCCAAGTTCGGCGCCGGGCAACCGGACTACCGGAGCTTTGCCGATGCGCCGATTTCCGCTGCGGCAAAGGCGCAGATCGCCGCGCTTGAAGAAGGACGGACCGATCCCATCGCGCACCTCGCGCCGGAAAAGCGCAAGCTCTATCTTTCGACCATCAGCTATCGCACCTACCTTGAAAAGCACGGGCGGCTGGGCCCTGATGCGATCAAGCTCTACCAGAACCGGCCGCTGGGCTGGTGGTGCGTTGGGGCCGATGGCATCAGTGCGCTGGACGCGTGGGGGGCCGGGCTTGCCGGTTTCAAAAGCGTGACGCTGCCCAAGGGCGGCATCGCACGGATGGGTTATACTCCGCGCGGCTTTGCCGAGACGGGCGGCAGTTACGATTTTCACTTCCCCGACGGCAATGCCACCATCGCGCGGTTACTGGTCGCCAGCCTGATTCCGGGGTTCATGCCTGCGGGTACGGGCGCGGTTGCGTCGGTTCTGGCGCCCACCGACTATACCGTGCTTGATCGTGACCAGAACAAGGTGCGGTTGCGGCTTTCTTCAACCGTGCTGCGCGTGGAGAACCGCGTTTCCGCAGGCGCGGACATCGTCTATGCGCGCGGCGGACAAGTGCGCAAAGTGGCTGCGCGGCATGTCGTCATGGCGTGCTGGAACATGATCATCCCTTATCTGGTGCCCTCGCTGCCAGCGCCGCAAAAGGAAGCGCTGCACGAACTGGTCAAGGAACCGCTGGTCTATGTCAGCGTCCTGCTCAACAACTGGCGGGCGCTGGCCAAGGCCGGGGTCGGGACGATCCAGTTCCCCACGGGCTACTATCAGAACGCCTTTATCGATCGTGCGGTCGAGATCGGCGGCTATGCCGGGCCAAAATCGGTCGACGATCCTGTCCTTATGCAGTTCTCGCGCATTCCGCATGCGCCCGGACTGTCGGAACATGACCAAAGCCGCGCCGGGCGGGCCGAGCTGTTGGGCACCGACTTCGCGACCTTCGAAGACAACCTTGTCGATCTGCTGACGCGCACGGTCGGGCCCTATGGCTTTGATGCGCGCAAGGATATCGGTGCGGTGATCGTCAATCGCTGGCCGCATGGCTATTCGCCCGAATACAATCCGCTGTGGGACAAGCAGCCGGATGGACCCAATGCGCCCAACGTGATCGGACGGCGGAAATTCGGTGCGATCGCCATCGCCAATGCGGATTCGGCCCGCGCGGCCTATACCGACGCGGCGATCGACATGGCCCACCGGGCGGTTGGGGATCTGCTGGGATAAGACGATCAGGACGGCTCAGCCCGAAATCTGCTCCCATTCGTTCATCAGCGTGGCGCAGTCGTTGATGTCGCCGAGGATGGCGCTTTTCAGGCCTTCCGGATCGCGCTTGGCGATGGCCTTGGCCGCTTGCTGGTGGTGATCCTCCATCGCGGCGGTGCCGTAGCGGCCATAGACCACGCGCATGAAGGGGCCGAACTGCATCCACAGGCTTTCGATCATGCGGTTGGTCGTGGGGGCAGGCGCGGCGCGGTAGATCAGCGAATGGAAGCTGAAGTTCGATTCCATGTAGGCGTTGACATCGCCATCGCGCAACGCAGCGTCGGTGGCTTCGTCGGCGGCGCGGATCTGGCGCAGCAGGTCGGCATGGATATGGGGCAAGGCGGCGGCGGCGGCTTCGGGTTCGAGCAGACGGCGCAGGCCCATGATCTCGGCAAAGCGTTCGAGTGTCATGCGCGGCACCATCACCGCGCGCTTGGAACGGATTTCGACTGCGCCTTCGGCCGCGATCCGGCTGAGAGCATCGCGCACGGGCATTTGCGAGACACCCATCTGCTGCGCAAGGCCACGGGTCGAGATGCCGACGCCCGGAGCAATTCTGCCTGTGATCAGGCGATAACGCAGTTCTTCATAAACCTGTTCGCGCAACGACGAGGCATCGTCATTATCCACCGAAGCCTGCCCAATTTCATCGTCAATTGCGGTGGAAGTGCCTGCCATCTGTCATCCTTGCGTGGCTGCTTCAGCCATACGGTGCGCGTTGCAATCAGCGATCTTACAAACTGCGGTACGATCGGGCAATCTCACGAAGGTACACCGTTTCTTGCACGCAGGAAAACCGGTGTTTGTCGGCCAGTCTGGTCCAGTCTGAACCATTTTGCGATCTCAGTTGGGGTGTGGCTTTGCACGGCTGCAAGTTTCACGATCTAGATCGCCAGCACACGAGTTAGAGGCAGGCAGGGGCCCTGCAAGCGTCTTGCGCATCCTCACTCAGCCCGCCATAAGTTCCCAATCAGTGATCACAATTTTTGGTGTCCATCATGTCCAATCAAGCACCCGTCCTGCCCAAAAGCCTGCCCGGAGCCGCGATCATCGGCGACGCCGCGCTTGCCGCCAGCGATGGCGCGACGTTGGAAACGGTGAACCCGGCCACCGGACGACGTCTTGGCCTGTTGCCAGCGTGCGATGTGGCCGACGTGGACAAGGCGGTCGCCGCCGCGCGCGCGACATTCGAAGCCGGCCATTGGCGCAATCTGGCGCCGCGTGCGCGCGGCCGAATGCTGCTCAAGTTGGCTGACGCGATGGAGGCCCATGCCGAGGAACTGGCGGTGCTCGAAACGCTCGATTCGGGAAAGCCGATCAGCGATACCCGCGCTATCGACCTGCCGCTGACGATCACCTCGCTGCGCTATTATGGCGAGGCGGTGGACAAGATTTATGGCGAGGTCGGCCCCGGCGGGCATGGCAAGCTGTCGTATGCGGTGCACGATCCGCTGGGCGTGATCGGCGCGATCGTGCCGTGGAACTTCCCGCTGCTGATGGCGATGTGGAAGATCGCTCCGGCCATCGCGATGGGTAATTCGATGGTGCTCAAGCCTTCGGAACTGACCTCGCTGTCAATTCTGCGGGTGGCTGAACTGGCGTTGGAGGTGGGCATTCCGGCGGGCGTCCTCAATGTCATTACCGGCTATGGCCACACCGCTGGCGCGGCGCTGGCGCTGCACAACGATGTCGAAATGATCACGTTCACCGGTTCGGGGCCGGTCGGGCGGCAATTGATGCGTTACTCGGCGGACAGCAATCTCAAGCGGGTCAGTCTGGAACTTGGCGGCAAGAGTCCGCACATCGTGCTGGCCGATGCGCCCGATCTGGATGCCGCAGCCGAAGCGGCGGCATGGGGCATCTTCTATAACCAGGGGCAGGTCTGCACCGCTGGTTCGCGCCTGCTGGTCCAGCGCGAAATTCACGACGATTTCGTGGCCCGCGTCATCAAGGTCGCAGAGACGATCGTGCCCGGCGATCCGCTTGACCCGGCGACGCGGCTGGGCGCGGTGGTCAGCGAGAAGCAGATGCAATCGGTGCTCACCCGCATCGCGCGGGCGCAACAGGATGGAGCGGGATTACGGCTTGGCGGGGCACAAGTGCGCAAGGATAGCGGTGGCTATTTCCTCAGCCCCACGGTGTTCGATACGGTCAGCAACGACAGCGCGCTGGCGCGCGAGGAAGTGTTCGGGCCGGTGCTGGCGGTGATCCCGTTCGACACGCCCGACGATGCCCTGCGGCTGGCCAACGACACCGATTACGGCCTGGCGAGCGGAGTGTGGACCGGGAACGTCAATACCGCCCATCGCTTCGCCCGCGATCTGCGCGCGGGCATGGTGTGGGTCAATGGCTGGGACGCCTGCGACGTTACGATGCCGTTCGGCGGGTTCAAGCAATCCGGCTTCGGTCGTGATCGCTCGCTCCACGCTCTGTACAAATATGCCGACCTCAAGTCGGTGACGATCAGCTTTTCCTGACGGGCGACGCCGGAGCGGCGTCGGGCATTTCGCTTGCTCATCAAGCGGATCGAATGCCGCTCACGCGTTATCTGTGATCGTAAGAATTCGCGCGAAAAATCATCTGTGGTTTGCCAAGTGGACTTGCCCTTGATTAGGCATTGCTATATCTCATAGCTAACTGAGATCGCAACTCGGACTCGGTGGCAAGGGAGAGGCCGTACGCCATGGATGATCTGCGCAAAGTCAACCGTCGCCATCTGCTCGGTGCTGCAGCGGGCGCCGGACTGGTCGCGTTGTTGCCCGATCGCGCGGCGCATGCAGCTGATGGGGCGGTCGTCGGCTCGCTGACCCCGCTCGGCCAGCCGGGCTTCGAGCTCGTGCTCAACATCGTGGCTACTTGTTCGGACCCCGTCGCCACGGGTGGTCCGGACAGCAAGAAGCCATCGCGCGATGGCATTCGCGACGAGATCTGGCCGATCATTGGCGGCAAGTTCTGGGGCAAGGGCATCAAGGGCACGGTTGTGCCGGGGGGCGGCGACTTCCCGGTCATGCGACCCGACGGGGTGGTCTTTGTCGATGCACTCTATCGGCTGCTGACCGATGACGGGGTGACAATCGTGATCCACAACAAGGGCATCGGCTATCCCCCGCTACCGGGGCAGGAGGAAGTCTATCGCCTCCAGCCCGAATTCTATGCACCTGCGGGCAAATATGACTGGCTGAACAAGGCGGTCTACGTCGCCACGCTGATCTTCCCCGTGCCTGCGGCATATGCGGTGGCCAAGGGCCCGCACGAGAATGACCGTCTGATTCAGGTCTACAAGGTCACATGAGGCGGGCGGGCGAAGTGAAACTCGCAACGAGGAACGAACGCATGCAAGATCGCCACCGTCATGCGCAGCGTGCCAAGCGCAAGCGCTGGTGCGCAAGCCTGTTTGGATCCGCGCTGGCGCTTGTGGCGGTTGCTCCGGGCGGGTTCGCGCAAGGTGTGGCCCCCGGCAATGCTCCGGCTCCGGGCGATGCCAATGCGTCGCACCCGATGGCCCAAGTCCAGCACCAACCGTTCTGGGCCAAGCGCCTGACCGGCTACCTGGCGGCTCGCGATGGCACGCAGTTGCGCTATTCGGTGCTGTTGCCCAAGGGCAAGGGGCCGTTTCCGGTGATCGTCAACTATTCGGGATATGATCCCGGCTCGATCGGTGGTGCGGCCTATCTTGACGACAACACCGCAATGGCGGTCAACCTCGACCGGACGCTGGTCGAGGCCGGCTATGCGGTCGCAGGTGTCAATGCGCGCGGCACCGCCTGTTCGGAAGGCCAGTTCGAGTTTCTGGCGCGCTCCTATGGGCAGGATGGGCGCGATGCCATCGAATTCTTCGCCGCGCAGGGCTGGTCAAACGGCAGCGTCGGCATGGCCAACTGGAGCTGGGCGGGGATGAGCCAGATTGCCACCGCGGCCGAGCGTCCGCCGCATCTCAAGGCCATTGCGCCTGGCATGGTGCTGGGTGACGCCCGGTTGGATAGCTGGGCGATCGGGGGTGTGCCCGCACCCAACTTCGTTGCGGGATGGTGGGACTTTTTGCACGGCCGCTGGGACAGCGCGTTGCAATCGGCCCGCGCCGAGGGTGACAACCGCTGCGTCGCCCAGATCGCCACCAATCTGAAAACGGCCGAAACGGCTCGCGTGGCCGATATTCTCACCAAGCATCCGTTGCGCGACGACTATATCGAGATCCGCCATCTGGGTGCGCGGACTGGTCGGATCGAAGTGCCGATCCTGTCGATGGAGGCCTTTCAGGACGAGGCGACCACCCCTCGCGAGGACTACTATCAGGACAACCTGAACCTCGAAAAGCTGTGGTTCGTGCAGACCAACGGCCCGCACGACATGTATGAATCGCTGGTGTTCCGCAAAACCCTGCTCGGCTTTTTCGATCGCTTCGTGAAGGGTCAGGACAATGGTTTCGACAAAGGGCCGCACGTGCAGGTCTGGCTTGAGACGAGCACCGCAACCGGTGGGCGGCTGGCCAACGAGAACAGCCAGCCGCGCTTGGTCGTCAACGCTCCGCGCTATCCCGCTGCGGTCAAGCCGGTGTCCTTCGAACTGTCGTCCGGCGGCAAGCTGGTGCAGGGTGGCAGCGACGGCAAGAACGACGGCAGGGGTGAAGGCAGGGGTGAAGGCAGGGGCGACGACTTCGCCTATCCGCTGCCCGGCCCGACGGTGAATGCAGACTTCCTTTCGGACACTTGGGGGCCGCTCCCGACCGATTGGCGCAAGGGCAGTCTTGCCTATACCAGCGCCGCCATGGACGACACGCTGTTCGCTTATGGCTCGGCCAGCGCGGACTTGTGGGTGGCGGCCACCGGCTCGGATGCCGATCTGCAAGTGACGCTGACCGAGGTGCGCCCCGATGGGCAGGAAATGTTCGTGCAGCGCGGCTTTCTGCGCCTGTCAGATCGGGTGCAGGATGACAGCCGATCGAACCCGCTGCGGCCCTATCCGCTCGACCGGCCCGAAACGATGGCAAGCCTGACGCCCGGCGAGCCGGTGCTCGGGCGCGTGGAACTGACCAAGTTTGCACACCTGTTCCGCAAGGGCTCGCGCCTGCGCTTGTGGATCGATACGCCCAGCCAGTATGGCGGCAACGGCTTTGCCCCCTATTCGCAGCCTCAGACGATCACCGTGCTGCACGATGCGCAGCATCCTTCGCGCTTGCTGGTGGGGCAATGGGATCAGGCCAGCGGCGTCACGCCAAAGCTGCCCGAAGAGCGCCCCGCCTGTGGCACTATCCTCAAGCAGCCATGTCGCCCTGATCCTTTGGCTTCGCGTTAAGGAGGGGGCGGTTCAGACCGGCTGGCGTCGGCGGCGTCAGTCGGCCGACTTGAGATAGGCCAGGCACATCCGGCCCAACTCGATCTTGAGCAAGGTCCAATCCTGCTGGCCGTGAACCGATTCACCTGTCGAGCCAAGGCTTAGCTGCCGGGCCAGTGTGGCAAAGATGATCTGGTAGGATGCCGCCGCCTTGCGTTCGCAATCGGTGCCGCCGAACTCCGCCTTGAACCGCAACATGGCCGCCGTCGCGATTTCTACGGAGCGAAAGGCGCTGCGCTTGCCCGGCTCTGCGATCAGCGGATCATAGGCGGCGCGCAACATGCTCAGCCGCAGCAGCGGGGCATGAAAACGCAGGATTTCAGCGAAATCCTCGACGTAATGCGGGATGAACTCGGCCAGATTGGTCGATGCCGCGAGCACTTTGGCGATCATCGCATCCTCATCCCCGATGATGCGCTCAAGTTCGTCGGCGATCACCGCGCGGACGAGGTTGTCCTTGCTCTCAAAGCGCAGATAGATCGAACCGATCGAGACATTGCCGACCTTGCTGACTTCCTGCAGCGTGAATTCCTCGCTGCCGCGCTCGATCATGAGGCGCTGGGCAGCCGCGAGCATTCGCTCAAGCGATGCCTTGCTGCGCCCCTGCTGCGGTTTGCGGCTGACACTTTCCACGGCAAGTACGGGGTCTGCCTGTTTGATCCTGACGCGCGTTGACATGCGGCCGATGCTGCCCTTATTAAAACAAGAACGTCAATTCTAAATTTGAGCGGATCGCTCATGATCCGGTTGCAGAATAGCCAGGGGAAGTCCATGCGTTTCTCAGTGTTCCTCAACGCCCGCTCGCTCGGTCCGGAGGGGGACCGTCAGCTTATGGCGGACCTTGAAAGCCATGCCTTGCGGGCGGGCAGGCTTGGCTACGATGCCATCTTCATGCCCGATCACCACTTTAACGGTTATATGCCGGTGGCCAGCGACAGCTTCATCTTTGCCGGCTATCTTGCTGGAAAGATGCCGGAAATGCACTTTGGCTTTTCAGTCGTCTCGGTGCCGCTGCACCATCCGGTACGATTTGCCGAGCGGATCAACGTGCTCGACCAACTGACCAAGGGCAAGCTGTTGGTCGGTGTCGGATCGGGTACCACACCCGAGGAAATGATCGGCTTTGCGGTCAACTACAAGGATGCCGCCACGCTGGCCGACCGCAACCTCGCCATCGCCGAGGAACTGTGGGCCAAGGGCATGGACGACCCGGCGGTCGAGATCGACAACGGGCCTTATCGCGGCCGTGTGCTGCAGCGCATCACCCCGTCGACGTATGGCGAAAAGCATGCGCGGCTGATGCCCGTCGCGCTCAAGGAAGCGAGCGCGCGCCGCGCAGCAGTCCATGCTTGGCCAGCGTTCATCCCGGCATTCACCCCGCCGCAAATCTACGGCAACGAACCGTTCGTTCACGTGAAGAAGTACTTCGACACCTACAAGGCGATGCTGCACGAGGAGGGGCATTCGGCAGAGACCATCGCCGCCGCGCTCGACTGGACGACACACACGTATCAATGCGTCCACATCGCAGAAACCGACGAGCAGGCCCGCGCCGAGCTGGAAGTGATCCTCAAGGGTTATCAGGACGCGGTCGATCGCGAGAATGCGTTCAACCGTCGTGCCGAAACCGATGAGGCCAATCATAAGAAGGACGTCAATATCAGCGCGCTTGACGAAGGCTGGATCGGAACCTGGTGTCTGTACGGTTCGCCCGAGACGGTGATCGAACACTTGCGACCCTATCGCGACCTCGGCATCGGCAACGTGCTGTGCGGCACGACGACCGGACCGCTGACCGAACAGCGGCTGGCCTTCGCCAACCAGACACTCGACCTGATGGCCACGCAAGTCATCCCGGCGCTGCGATGAGCGGCCCGGTGCGCAAGCTCAGCCTGGATGAAGCCAGTTCGCTTACCGCCGGAGCGGCGATGTGGGCGAGCGTTGGCATACCCGATGCGGGTATCGCCTCGTTCACCATGGCCGATGGGCCGATGGGCGTTGCCAGCGGCAATGTCGATGAGCGGGACATCTCGCTGCTTACGCCGTGCCCTACGGCGCTCGGCGCAAGCTGGGACCGCGAATTGGTGCGCAAGGTGGGCCGGGTCGTCGGCGGCGATGCGGTAGCGCGCGGGGTCGATGCGGTGCTCGGACCCAACCTCAACCTTGCGCGCAGTCCGCTGGCCGGACGCGCGTTCGAATACTTTTCCGAAGACCCCTTCCTTGCGGGCTGCCTTGGTGCGGCGTGGATCACCGGCCTGCAGGAAACCGGGACCGGCGCAGTTGCCAAGCACATGGTGTGCAACGACAGCGAGACCGCGCGCGACAGCGTCGATGTGCAGGTCGATGAAGCGACATTGCGCGAGGTCTATCTTCTGCCGTTCGAACTGGCGCACGAGGCCGACTGCCGCGCCTTCCTTGCCGCCTACAACAAGGTGAACGGCGCGTGGTGTTCGGAATCTGCTCGCGTCCTCAGCGATATCGTCAAGGATGAGTGGGGCTTTGATGGGCTGATCATGTCCGACTGGTTCGGCACGCATTCGGGTGTGGACGCAATCAATGCCGGGCTCGACCTCGAAATGCCGGGGCCTGCGCGCGTGATGGGACAAAAGCTGGCCGACGCGGCCGCGCATGGCGCGGTGGCGGAAGGACGCTTGCAGGACGCGGCCGAGCGTGTGGCGCGGGTGGCGCAGCGCGTGACCGGCCCGAAGGCGGCCCCTGCGGACCCGTCCGCGGCCGAAGCCGTGCTTGAGGAAGCAGCGGCGGCGGGCATGGTGCTGTTGCGCAATGAAGGCGGCATCCTGCCGCTGTCCCCTGCATCGCTGACCAAGCTGGCGGTGATCGGGCCGAATGCCGCCGCGCCGTGCTATCAGGGCGGCACGTTCGCCAAGATCGCGGTCGCTCCCGGCACGCCCAGCCCGATCGAGGGGATCAGGGCACGCTTTGGCGAGGCTTGCGAGATCGTGTTCGAACCGGGCGTCGATCCCCAACCCCGTTTGCCCGCGATGCCGGTGCGCCCCGCGCGCGACATTGGCGATGGCTGCACGACCGGCATGACCATCGACTACTTTGCCAGCGAGGATTGTTCGGGCGCGCCGCTGACCAGCGAAACGCGCGATACCAATTCGCTGGTCTGGTTCGTGGGCGTCCACGATCAGGCACGATTCGACCGGGCCGGATCGGTTCGCGCGACGGGTCGGTTCAGCGTAACGCAGTCGGGTGCGCACCGCTTTTATGTCGGTTCGACAGGGGCGGCGCGCTTGTCGGTCAACGGCGCCGAAGCGGTCCGCGCAGGCGGAACCGTCGATGCGCGCGATGTCATGGGCGTGCTCAAGCGCGGCGATGCCGAATTTGCCGACGTGGTGCTCGAAGCGGGTACGCAGGTGGAGGTCGAGGTTACCTTCCGCTTCGTCGGCGCACGGGTGCACGGCTTGTGGTTCGGCGTCCGTTCGCCCGATAGCGCCGAAGCCATGCTGGCCCGCGCCATCGATGCGGCGCGTTCTGCCGATGCGGTCGTGCTGATCGTGGGCGAAACCTCGGACTCGAGCGTAGAGAGCAAGGACCGCGCCGATACGAAGCTGGCCGAGGCGCAACTCGAGCTCATCCGGGCGGTGACCGCCGTCAATCCGCGCACCATTGCGGTGGTCAATGTCGGCCATGCGTTCGATGCCGAATGGGGCGATTTGTGCGCGGCTTTGCTGGTGGCATGGTATCCGGGGCAGGGCTTTGCCCACGCGCTGGCCAGCGTGCTCGCCGGGGACCGCGAACCGGGCGGGCGAATGCCGGTCTCCATCGCGCAATGCGAAAGCGACTATCCGGCATTCGATCTGACCCCTGCCGCCGACGGCTCGCTGGTCTATGCCGAAGGATCGCGGATCGGCTATCGCGGCCTGATCGCCGATGGCCGCCCTGCGCGCCATCCGGTCGGCAGTGGAGAAGGCTACGCCAGGTTTGCGTGGAGCGCTGCGCGGGTCGAGGGGGAGAGCGTGCACGTTACCGTCACGAACACCTCGGACCGGGCAGGCGCCGAGGTCGTGCAACTCTATCGCGATGCCCCGGAATGCGCGCTGCTTGGCTTTGCCAAGGTCTGGCTTGGTGCGGGCGAGGCGGCGCAAGTCGTCATCCAGCCGGACCCTCGCCTGTTGCGCCATTGGCAGCCGCAGGGCTGGCAGGCGATGCGCGGGCCCATTGCGGTCCGGCTGGCCCGATCGGCCGAAGATGGTGGCATACCGCTTGTCCTGATGCGCAGTTGATCGCACCCGATTTATGAGTTTACGACCTAAAAACCCTGCGGACCGAAAGGGCCCGCAGGGTTTTTTGTTATCAGGTCGCCCCTACGGCAGATCGCTGTCGGGACAGCAGCCTATCGCGTTGCAGGAGCGTGGCGCAGCGCCACGGCGGCGCCGATGACCGCTGCCGCCAGCGCGGCCACACCGGTTGCCACGAACGCGCCTTGCATCGTACCTGCCGCAGCGGCGACGGCGCCCACGACGATCGGCGATATCGCCTGGCCGAGGAAGAACGCGCTCGTCCAGATGCCCATGCCGCGACCGCGATGGGTGAAGTCGAACTTGGACTGCGCCCAGGCGATCAGGCCGGGAACAGCCATCCCTGCGCCGGTCTGCTGGATCGCCAGCGAGATCTGCATTGCCGTGACGCCGCGCGACAGGCCGATACCGGCAAGGCCAAGACCCAGCACGCCAAGGATCGAGGCGATCTGCACGGTGTTGGAATAGCGCGAGACAAACCGGAACAGGACCGCGCCCGCCACGATGAACAGCGCGGGGATCGCGGTGACCTTGGTAACGCTCATCGGATCGTTC
The DNA here is from genome assembly GCF_020404405.1 of Novosphingobium sp. FKTRR1. Taxonomy (GTDB): domain Bacteria; phylum Pseudomonadota; class Alphaproteobacteria; order Sphingomonadales; family Sphingomonadaceae; genus Novosphingobium. Next base: position 47,351 of record NZ_JAIZDA010000011.1, read on the forward strand.
ACGCCGATTTCCGCCCAGGCGATACTGCCGTTCACGATGAACACGTAATAGAGGATCGACACGAACAGCGTCAGCGCACCGACCGCAAGCGCGTCGGCCCACGGGAAGGCGGTGACCTCGCCCTGTGGCCCGCGATCGGTTGCCGCCGGTGCGGGCTTGGTCGGCTCGAACATGTTGAAGTACATCGACACGAAGATCGGGAAGGCGACGAGGTAGACCAGAAACCCGCCGTTCCAGCGGGTTGCGGCAACCGCGCTGACCGCGAAGAACACCAGCGGCTGGAACGCCGGCCCGAGCATTCCCTGCAGCATCAGCCAATTGCGGCGGCCGTTGTCGTCCCAGTAGTCCGCGATCAGCGTGTTGACGATGGTCAGGATGCCAGCCTCGCACACGCCCAGCAGGATGCGGGTACCGATGATCACGCGCAGACTGTCGAGCAGGAACGGCGCCGCGCCGATCAGGCCATAGAAGAACGTGCAGATCAGCAGCAGCTTGCGCCGTCCGAAACGGTCGACGAACAGTCCTGCGAACGGGGCCAGCAGCGCGATGGCATAGCCGGGCGCCGTGACCATTTGCGGCACGAGAATCGGTGCCGCCGGGTCATCCTTGAAATGCGCGATGATCGAGGCGACGACCGGGAACATCGCGATGATGGCGAAAACCGGCAGGAACGCGGCGATCACCATGGTGAAGCCTTGCGGCTTCAGCGTCAGCGCTCGGTAGAACTCGCGAATTCTGGACATCACATCTCCCTGGCGGGGCGCGCTCCGGGGCGCCTCATGCCTTGACGGAACCATTCCTAACAAACTAGAATATGCATTACAAATAGAACCTGTCGAGGGAGAAGTTGGTGCGTCGACTGCGAATGGGAATGATCGGTGGCGGCCCCGGTGCATTCATCGGTCCGGTTCATCAGATAGCGGCCGAGCTGGACCGCGAGATTGAACTGGTTGCTGGCGCCTTCTCCAGCGATCCGGGGCGGAGCCGTCAGGCGGGCGAGGCCTATGGCATCGATCCGACGCGGGCCTATGCCGATGTTCCGGCCATGCTGGCAGGAGAGGCGGCTCGGGCTGACGGTATCGACTTCGTCACCATCGTCAGCCCCAACCACCACCATCTGCCCGCCGCGCGCGCTGCCTTGGCTGCTGGGCTGCCGGTCATGTCGGACAAGCCACTGACTGCCACATTGGCCGAGGCGCACGAGTTGGCAGGGCTGGTCGAAGTGGCCGGGCTGCCGTTCGGCGTGACATACACCTATTCGGGCTATCCATTGGTGCGCGAGGCGCGCGCGCGTGTGGCGGCGGGCGAACTGGGTGCGATCCGCAAGGTCGTGGTCGAATATCCGCAAGGCTGGCTGGCGGGCGAGGCCAGCGGCAAGCAGGCCGAATGGCGGGTCGATCCAGCGCGGGCAGGGCTCGGCGGTTGCATCGGCGATATCGGTGTCCATGCGTTCCAACTCGCCGAATTCGTGACCGGTTTGCGGGTCGACCACCTGCTTGCCGACCTTGGCGCCGTGGTTCCCGGCCGCTTGCTCGATGATGACTGCGCGGTACTCCTGCGTTTCGACAATGGCGCGCGTGGCGTGCTGCTGGCCAGCCAGATCGAGGTTGGCGAACGTAATGGCCTGCGCATCCGCGTCTATGGCGAGCGCGGCGGCCTTGTCTGGCAGCAAGAGCGGCCCAATGCACTGACGCTCAATCACGCCGACGGGCGGACCGAGGTCATCCACGCCGGTGGCCCGCAGATCGGTCCCGACGCTGCCGGCCGGACGCGCACACCAGCGGGACATCCCGAAGGCTATCTTGAGGCCTTTGCCAACCTCTATCGCGATTTTGCCGCCCTTTTGCGTGGCGAGGCGGCGCCGTTGCTGCCCGGCATTGCCGATGGACTGCGCGGAATGGCCTTCATCGCTACGGCCGTTGCTGCCAGCCGCGACCAAGCGGGCTGGGTCTCCCTGACAATCTGACATTTCGACCTTTTGAAAAGGACCGCGTTCGATGAAGACCATCAAGGGCCCGGGCATTTTTCTTGCCCAGTTCGTAAGCGATGCAGCGCCGTTCAACAGCCTTGAAGGCATTGCCGACTGGGCGTCTGGGTTGGGTTACAAGGGCTTGCAGATCCCTTCATGGGATGCGCGGCTGTTCGATCTCGAACGCGCGGCAAGCAGTGCGACCTATTGCGACGAGATCACCGGAATGCTCGCCGACAAGGGACTGGCCATCACCGAGTTGTCGACGCACCTGCAGGGCCAGTTGGTCGCGGTGCACCCGGCGTTCGATGCGCAGTTCGACGGGTTCGCGCCTGCCGCCGTGCACGGCAATCCTGTGGCACGCCAGCAATGGGCCGTCGGGCAACTCGGGTTCGCGGCCAAGGCCAGCCGCAATCTCGGGCTGACGGCGCATGCGAGTTTCTCGGGTGCGCTCGCCTGGCCTTATTTCTACCCTTGGCCCGCTCGCCCGGCCGGTCTGGTCGAGGACGCTTTCGATGAGTTGGGACGGCGCTGGAAGCCGATTCTCGATGTTTTCGACGACAATGGCGTCGACGTCGGCTTCGAGATTCACCCCGGCGAGGATCTGCACGACGGGGTGACCTTCGAGATGTTCCTCGACCGCGTCGGCAACCATCCGCGCGCGAATATCCTGTACGATCCCAGCCACTTCGTGCTGCAACATCTGGACTACCTCCAGTTCATCGACATCTATCACGAGCGTATTCGCTGCTTCCATGTGAAGGATGCCGAGTTCCGCCCCAATGGCCGCTCGGGGGTCTATGGCGGCTATCAGTCGTGGGTGGATCGGCCGGGCCGGTTCCGTTCGCTGGGTGACGGGCAGGTCGATTTCTCGGCGATTTTCTCGAAGATGGCACAGTACGATTTCCCCGGCTGGGCGGTGCTCGAATGGGAGTGTGCGCTCAAGCATCCCGAGCAGGGCGCGGCCGAGGGGGCGCCCTTCATCGACCGGCAGATCATCCGGGTGACCGATCACGCCTTCGACGATTTCGCCGCTGCAGGGGCTGATCGCGCGCTCAACCGCAGCCTGATGGGAATTGCTGAGAAGCCGGATGCCGCAGCGTCTTGACGCAAATCAGAATCAAGAATACTAGAACTATGATTTTAGTTCAGGGCCCGGCAATGCGGGACTGCTTTGGGGAGGTTTTCGGCATGAAACATGATCTGGTCCGCGCGCTGCTCGTCGGTTCGAGCCTTTTGGCCAGCACGGCCGCTATGGCGCAGGGCGCGGCTACGCCCGCGTCCACCCCAGCCAATGATGGCCAGCAGGGCATTCAGGAAATCGTCGTCACCGCGACCCGTGCCGAAACCTCTGCCCAGAAAACCGCGATCGCGCTTACCGTTTACACCGGCGCCGATCTGGCGGCCAAGGGCATCTCGAACGTCCAATCACTTGCCGCGATCGACCCGAGCGTGAACGTGACGACCAGTTCCGGCGCTGCCTATGTCGCGGTGCGCGGCATCGCATCGACCGATGTCACCGAAATCGGCGATCCGTCTGTTCCGATCGCACGCGATGGCTTCTACACCAACCGCGCCTTCGCGATCGGCACGTCGCTTTACGACGTTGCCCGCGTCGAAGTGCTCAAGGGGCCGCAAGGCACGCTCAATGGTCGCAATTCGACCGGTGGTCTGGTCAGCGTGATTACCAACCGTCCGGGCAAGACCTCTGCCATGCAGGCATCGCTTGAGGGCGGCGGCTATCGCGCGCTGAATGCCGAGGTCGCTGCCAACGTGCCGGTAAGCGACAAAATCCAGTTCCGGGTATCGGGCATCCATCGCCAGCATGACGGCTATCGCACCCTAACCGGCGTTTCGGGGCGCGGCGATGACGAATACCTGAACTCGGGACGCATTCAGGTCGCGATCCAGCCGGTCGAAAGCCTGAAGTTGTGGGCCTCGTATCAGCATGACGAGATCGATGACGTCGGCGATGTGTCGATGACGTCGGATCTCGGCACGCGCCCCAGCTTTGGCGATGCCCGCTCGTTCGCCAACGTGGCCGCTACGTCGACCCGCACCCGTGCCGACCGCTTTCGTTGGGAAGCCAGCCTTGCCGATCTGCCCGGCGACCTGACGCTGGTCTATGCCGGTGGTTACGACAAGTCCTCGTGGAAACACCGCCTTGACGCAACCGGGCCGGTCTACCCCGCGATCCGCCAGTTCATCCAGAGCGAGGCGCCGACCACCTGGAACCATGAAGTCCGGTTGTCGAACTCGGTCAACAATCCATTGTTCTTTCAGGTCGGCTACTTCCACTTCGAGGAAGCCAACACCATCGATTCGGGCCTGTTCAACGTGGTCATGACCGGGCCGTTCGCGCCGGGCGGGCCTCTCGCGTTCCTTGGTCAGGCGGGCAAGTACGGCATCAAGTTCGACTACAACGTCAAGACCAAGTCCGACGCGGTGTTCGGGCAGGTTGCCTATGCGCTGAACGAGCAGTTCAAGCTGACCGTCGGTGGCCGTTACACCTGGGACAAGAAAGTCCGCACCGGTCAGTCGTTCCTGACCATCCCGGCACTGTCCAGCCCGTTTGCTCCGCCGATCGCGTTCCCGGTCGTGGGCAACGGCAACCTCAGCCACGGCGAACCCACGTTCCACATCGGGCTGGACTACTCACCATCGTCCGCCACGCTGGTCTATGCCAAGTTTGATCGCGGGTACAAATCCGGTGGATTCAACTCGAACGGCAGCGCAGCCTCGCTGCCCTATGGCCCGGAGAAGCTGAATGCCTTTGAAATCGGCACCAAGAACCGCTTCCTCGGCAACCGTCTCCAGGTGAACGCCGCGGCGTTCTATTTCGACTACAAGGGCTATCAGGCCTCGCAGACCTCGGCAGCGCTGGGTGGCGGCGACGGCATCTTCAACGTCGGCAGCGCGAAGATCTATGGCGCCGAGCTGCAGACCATCGCGTTGTTCGGGCAAGGCGGGCGGATCGATCTGAACGCGGCCTATCTGCACACCAAGTTTGCCGATGGCATCTCGGTTCGCGATGGCGGTGGGACGACCCGTTCGATCGGCGGCAACCGCCTGCCCAACGCGCCGAGCCTTTCGGCGTCGGCCGGACTTGAATATGCGATCGGCGTCGGCAGTGGAAAACTGACGCCCCGGATCGATGGCAAGTACAGCTCGCAGTTCAATTATTCGGTGTTCAACGATGCCGATACGCGCTCGAACGCCTTTGTCACCGGAAATGCCTCGGTGACCTACGAGCCCGAGGGCGGCCAGTGGCAGTTGCAAGCCTTCGTGCGCAACTTCACCGACAAGGTCGTGCTCGCCAATGCCGCGCGCAATTTCGTGGCGGGGCTGAACACCTATCAGTTCCAGCCGCCGCGGACTTGGGGCGTGCGCGGCAGCGTGAAGTTCTGATAGCGTTGGGGCAGCGGAACGGTGCGCAAAGGGCGAGCCGCTCCGCTGCCATTTGGCAGAACAGTTTGGGACAAGTCGGAGCGGGCATGGATACTGGCGTTGGCAACGGCTTGAAACGGCGTGATTTCCTGCAAGGCGCGGCTTTGTTGGGGCTGGTGCTCGGCTTGCCCGTCACGACGCCAGCCCTGGCAGCCGATGCGATCCCGACCGGCCGCCAATTGCGGGTGCTTGATCGGGTTAGCGACATCGTTATCCCCCAGACCGGTACGCCGGGCGCTTTGGCAACCGGTGTCCCGGCGTTTGTCGTGCTCGCTCTGGCACACGGACTTGGCGGCACGGGTGTGCCAGTCGCCGCGTCCGAATCCGCATTGCGGCCCTTCCTGCGCGCCGATGGTACGCTGCGCCATCTCGACTGGCTCGAAGCGACGCTTGACCAAGCGGCTGGCAGTGATTTCCTGCGCCTTGCGCCGCTCGAACAGGTGCGCATCCTGACCGGCATCGACAATGCTGCCTTTCCGCCCGGACCGCCGCTTGCCGTGCCATCGCCGTGGGCTTCGCTCAAGGGCCTGATCCTGACCGGCTATTACACCTCGCAAGCCGGTGCTGCGCAGGAACTGCGCTATGAACTTGTGCCCGGACGCTGGGATCCCGATGTGCCGCTGAAGGCTGGTGACAGCGCTTGGTCGAACGACTGGACCGCCGTGGAGTTCGGCTGATGCAAGATTTCGATGCGATTGTGGTTGGATCGGGCATCACCGGTGGGTGGGCGGCCAAGGAACTGACCGAGGCCGGGCTCAAGGTGCTGATGCTGGAACGCGGGCGTGAAATCCGCCACCAGCAGGATTACGAGACCGAGACCAAGGCGCCATGGGAACTGCCGTTCCGTGGCCTTGGCGACAGTGCCCTGTATCAGCGCGAATTCCCGGTGCAGGCGCTCAACCGCCATTTCACCGAGTGGACGCAGAACCACTTCGTCAATGATCACGAAAACCCCTATGCCACCGCAGCGGGCAGCGCATTCAACTGGTACCGCAGCTACCAGCTTGGCGGACGTTCGCTGACCTGGGGACGGCAGTGCTATCGCTGGTCGGACTATGATTTCGGCGCGAACAAGCGTGACGGGATCGGCACGGATTGGCCCGTCCGCTACGCCGATCTGGCACCGTGGTATGACAAGGTGGAAAGCTTCATCGGCGTATCCGGTGCGCACGAAGGGCTGGCGCAACTGCCCGACGGGCGGTTCCAGCCGCCGATGGCGCTCAGCATTGTTGAGCAGGCGGTGCGCGAGCGGATCGCGGCGCGCTGGCCCGATCGCTGCCTTACCATCGGTCGCACCGCCAACCTGACCGAGGCCAAGCCCGATGAAGGCCGCGCACCCTGCCAGTATCGCAACATCTGCAATCGCGGTTGCTCGTTCGGCGCCTATTTCTCCACCCAGTCATCGACCTTGCCAGCGGCGCAGAGCACCGGGCGGTTGACGCTGATCACCGATGCGGTTGTCGAGCGGGTCGATCACGATCCCAAGACCGGGCGCGTCACCGGGGTGCGGTGGCTCGATACCAAGACCAAGCAGCGGCGCAGCGCGACCAGCCGCATCGTGTTCCTCAACGCCGGTGCCTTCAACTCGGTGCATCTGCTGCTCAATTCGGCAAGCGAGGCGATGCCCGGCGGGCTGGCCAACAGCAGCGGCGTGCTGGGCACGCATATCATGGACCACGCCAACACGCTGTCGGCGATCGCGCTGATGCCGGGATTCGAGGCGCATACCACCTTCGGCAACCGCCCGACAGGAGTAGTCATTCCGCGCTTTCGCAACCTTGAAACGCTTGACGGGAACGGCTTTACCCGCGGCTATTCATTTCAGGGGGGCGCACTGCAATCGGCGTGGACGCGCGGCAAACGCGCCGCCGGTCTTGGCGCGGAGCTGAAGCAGGAACTGCACCGTCCCGGACCTTGGCGGATGGTGCTGGTCGCCTTTGCCGAAAGCCTGCCACGGGCGACCAACCGGCTGTCGCTGCACAAGAGCGCGACCGATGCCAACGGCCTGCCGCAGCTTGAGATCGCGTTCGAACACGGCGCGCAGGAACGCGCCGCGCTGGCCGATGCCAAGGCCGAAGCTGCCGCCATGCTCACCGCTGCGGGCGGCAATGTGGTGATGGGACTGGACCAGCCTGGGCCGGGCGGCACCGCCATCCACGAGATGGGTGGCGCGCGCATGGGTTGGGATGCGAAAACCAGCGTGCTCAACCGCTTCAGTCAGGCGCATGACGTGCCCAATCTGTTCGTGACCGACGGCGCGCAAATGAGTTCCTCGGCCTGCCAGAACCCCTCGCTGACTTATATGGCGCTGACCGCGCGCGCGTGTGACCACGCGGTCGGACTGCTCAAGGCCGGGACAATCTGATCCGGCCTTGACAGGAATCGTAGTTCTAATTTAAGAACTCGTGTCCCTGATCAAGGGACAACAGCCTGGTGACCGGAACGAAAAAGTCCGGTCTGGGGCGTCGCCGCAATAGCGGTCTCGTCTGCAGGCCCCACAGCGTTCGCAAGGGGTGGTCCTTGCGGTGGGTGCGGGGATGCAGCGAATGATGACCGGTATCCTTGCGCCCTCCATTTCAGGAGTGGATCAATGGCGGCGTCACAATTCGTTCAAAATGCATGGTACATGGCGGCATGGGCTCAGGAAGTGCCCGATGGTGGCTTCCTGGCGCGCAAGCTGCTTGGCAAGCCGTGGTTGCTGGTTCGTTCGGAACAGGGTGACTGGGCGATGCTGGCGGACCGCTGTCCGCATCGTTTCGCGCCGCTCAGCCGGGGCAAGCGCGTGGCCGACACCATTGCCTGCGGCTACCACGGACTGACCTTCGGCTTCGACGGTGCCTGTGTGTTCAATCCGTTTGGCAAAGACGTGCCGAGCGCAGCGCGTGTTGCAACGTACGCACTGGTTGAACGATACGGAGCCCTGTGGTTCTGGCCGGGCGACGCAGCCTTGGCCGATCCGAAGACGATCCCAGACTTTTCCTTCATCGAGGATGCGCACGATGCACGCGACTGGCTGGTCATGGATGTCAATTACGAGCTGATATCCGACAATCTGCTCGATCTCAGCCACGCCGAATTCCTCCATACCGAGACGTTCGGCGTGAACGGCGCGCTGTTCGAGTTCGGGGTCCAGAGCGTCACGACCGACGATGACGGTTCGGTCTGGAACCGCTGGGACATGCCCAATTCGCGCGCGCCGGAATGGGCCACAGCGATCGTGGGCGAGGGAGTTCCGATCGATCAATGGTTGCATATCCGCTGGAACGCGCCTGCGTCGCTTGCGCTGCACATCGGCATGGCGCGTGCCGGTTCGAACGGTGCCGATCCGATCATGCCACCAATGGCCAATCCGCACATCCTCACGCCCGAAACCGACACCACCACGCACTACTTCTTCACGCGCGGACACGGCGAGGAGGCGGCAGCGATGGCGCGCAAGGTGTTTCTCGAGGAGGACGAGCCGATGATCTGCGCCCAGCAGCAAGCGATGGCGGGAGCGGACTTTTGGGATTTGCACCCGGTGATCCTGCCTTCGGATGCGGCCGGCATCCGCGCGCGGCGTCGGCTTATGCAGATGCGGCGTGCGGAGGCGGATCAGCCAACCGCCACTCCGGCCGTGTAGCGATAGCTGCGGAACTGCGCCCGGCCCTTGCCACAGGCGAAGAGGGCGGGGCGCAGGCTGGCCAGATCGTCGACGGTGTTGGCGTTGTAGCCTGAAACCTCGCTGCGCACAGCGTGGCGCACCCAGTCGCCCCCGGCCACGCGGTGGTACATCGTCACGATGTTGCGATCGTTGACGATGCGCAAGTCGATCGACTGGCCCGTTGCCACCGGCTCGGACCAGTAGCTGGCCTTGCCCCCGCGATACGAGGTCATGTTCTTGCCATCGTAGCCCATGCCCAGGAACAGCCGGTCATTGAAGAACAGCAGCAATCCCGCCTCGACCCCATCCTCCAGGGTGATCGAGACCGCACAGTCATAACTGTGGTCGCCCACGGGATGGGTCAGCGGCGAACAGTCCTGCGGCCCGCTACCCTTGGCTTCAAGGACCAATGCGCCATCCTGTACGCGCGCGCGGCTGCGTTCGCCGGGCGGCTGGTTGTAAAAGCGCCACCGGGTGCCGAGCGCGAAGGTGGCGAAGTCGTCCGCCCAGACGATCCCGTGCGGGCCAGCTATCCCCTTGCGTGGCTTGCCGAGCGGCCGGGCAAGGTCGCGCCCCAGCGCTACCGGCCAGCCGTCCTTCGACCACCCGACCGGTTCGAGCAGCGTCTGGCGACCCAGCGTGCGATAGCCGTTCTCATAGCCGTGGTAGATCATCCACCAGTCGCCCGCCGGTCCTTCGAAGATCGACGCGTGGCCGCGCGAATGCCACTTCTCGGCTGCGTTGAGCGTATGGACGATGGGGTTGTGCGGGCAATCCTCCCACGGGCCGTAGATCGACCGCGAGCGCGCAACCGCAACCATGTGTCCGGTCGGCGGCCCGCCGGTGCCCCCTACGGCGGTGACCAGATAGAAGTAGTCGCCACGCCGGAACAGCTTTGGCCCTTCGAGCGAATAGGCCTCGACCACCCAGTTGTCGGGGTACTTCCAGCCTGCATAGGCCGGGACAACCGGGCCGTCGGTGGACAGGCCATCGTCGGACAGGCGCACGCGGTTGACGCCCGACAGGAACAGGTGCCGCTTGCCATCCTCGTCCACAACGTGGCCGGGATCGATCAACTCGCCGATGCCAAGGTCGATCGGCTTGCTCCACGGACCCCGGATGCTGTCGGCATGGATCACGAAGATGTTGGCGAAGCTTTTCAGCCCGGTTGACCAAGGCGCCGCCATGAACGGGATATAGATGAAGTACCGGCCTGCATGCTTGACGAGATCGACCGCGAACACGGTGCCGAGCGGTTCATCGAGCGCGGTGCATACCGGCGCCCAGTTGACCAGATCGCGCGAGTGCCAGATCAGCAGGCCGGGCGATGCCTCGAACGAGGAATGGGTCAGGTAGTAATCGTCACCATCCTTGAGAACGGTCGGATCGGGGAAATCCCCGGCCAGCACGGGGTTGAGGAACGTGCCATTGCCAAGATCGGCGTGGCGTTGTTCGGTGGGGGTGACTGCGGCTGGCGTTCGGCCAATGGCGCCGGTCGGCAAAGCAAGCCCGAGGCTGCCCGTCGCGCCGAGCGCCAGCGCCGAACGCCGATCGATCACGCGGCCACCTTCACGACCTTCTGGTCGAAATTGAAGGATGGGAACGGCATGTAGCTGATCCGCAGCTTCTGTTGCAGCGACAACGTATGCTCGCCCTCAGGGAAGCCGCCGGGCAGGTCCACGCTGATCGTGGCCGGAGCGCCGAACGCCCAGCGCCGGTCATAGGCGGTTTCCATCTCGTCCAGCGTCAGTGGGCCATTGCCTTCGTCGAAACGCACTGCAGCGCGCGGCAGCGCCTCACCATCGATGGAAACGTTCAGTTCCTCGATCATCGACAGCCCGAGGCCGCGATAATAGCCAAGCTTGGCGGCAAAGGCGAAGCCCGTGGGCGCATCGAGCGGGCCGGTGTTGTGCAGGCTTGCCGCATCGATCAGGTAACGGTCGAACATCAGGCGATCTCCCCTTCGGCTTGTGCAATCAGGCGCGTGAACATGGCGTGCTGGCGGCGGACTTGCTCGCGGCTGTCGACGGGTTGGGCATCCTGCACCCAGCGGTTGCCTTCGTATTCGCTGGACAACGTTCCTTCCCAGCCAGCCTTGACCAGCTCGGGAATTACTTCGTCATAGGCGATCGAAGGGTCGTTGGCTTCGGCGGTCATGCCATAGAACTTGGCCTGAATATGACGGAAATAGGGGGCGTAATCGCCGATGCGCCTGGGGTTGGCGAAGGGCGCGTGGCGCAGCGTCTCGGCCATCCGCACTTCGGCGGCGTTGCCCTGCAGTTTCACCGCCACTTCGTAGATCGTGTATTCGCTCATGATCTTGGCTTCGTGCTGGTCGACGATGAACTGGGTCACTTCCGGGCGCGCGCCTTCGCGCTCGAACCGGGCGCGGAATTCGGGCGGGTAGTGCTTCATGAAGATGCCCATGTCGGGCAGGATGCCAAGGTGCTTGGTGCCAAGCCGGTCGGCCACCTCGATCGTGCGCAGGATCCAGGCGTGCTCAAGATGCCATGGCGCGTGGACTTCGACACCCATATGCACGTCAAGCTGTTCGGCATAGGGCACGCAGCGTTCCAGAATGTCGGGGCGCACGAACACCAGCACGCGCATGTTGCGGATGCCAAGGCGGTTGCACAGCACCAGATCGCGGCGGATGCTCTCGACCTGCTCATCGTCGCTGAGCAATTCGCCCTTGCGCAGCTTGGTGTCGAGAAACATGTCATAACAGGTGAAGTGCGCGCCGTGGCGGGCCAGCAAGTCCTGCCATTCGCCCACTTGCGCGTCGGTGATGTGCGGGAAGGTGGGCATGTTCTGTTCGGGCAGGATCTCGATACCCGTAGCCCCGATCGAGGCGGCAAAGGACACGCAGTCCTCGACGCTCATCTGACCAAGGAACATCTCTTCCTGAAAGCTGTAAAGGCTGACGCCCCGTTTGATTTTGGCTGACATTGAACTCCCCTTTGACCGGTCAGGCCGGTTTGTGGTGTGTGGTGTTGATGGATGAAAGTGCTGCTGGCGTGGCGCGCCCACGCGCGTCTTGCAGGATCAGTTCGGCAGCGCGCGCGCCAACCGCCATTGCCGGGCCGTTGGTGTTGCCTGAAATCGGATGCGGAATGATGGAGCAATCGACCACCCGCAGACCGTCGATACCATGGACGCGGCAACGCCCGTCGGTGACCGAGGTGGCCGGATCAAGGCCCATCGCGCAAGTACCGACACCGTGCAGGCCGGGATCGACCATCTGGCGCAAGTCCGCGATCAGGTCATGGTCGCTTTGCCGTTCGGCGCCGGGCGTCCGTTCCTCCCCGACAAAGTGCGCCAGTTCGGGCGCAGCGGCCATGCGGCGCAGCGCCTTGAGCAATTCCAGCGCCTTGGCCTGATCATACGGATCGGACCACATCTGTGCATCGACCAGCGGTGGCTCGCGCCACGCGGCCGATGTCAGCGCGACCGACCCCCGGCTGCGCGGCCGCAGGTGATAGCCCGAGAACGTGATGCCGGGGCGGTCCGAGATCGGGCTGCCGGGCTTTTCGGTCATCTCCTTGACCGTGCGCATGGCGAAGGGCGCGGCGGCGAGCTGGAAGTCGAGCCAGTCGGGGCGCCGCTCGCTTGACCACAGCATCGTCAGCGGCATGCCGACCCGCGCCAGAGGGCCGCTTCCTGTGAGGAAATAGCGCAAGGCATTGCGATACAGCCGCCAGCCGACGAATTCCCGGTTGGTGCCCGGATCGTTGTGGAGATCATAGGAAATGCCAAGCTTCTGGTGGTCGGCAAGGTTCCGCCCGACAGCGGGAAGGTCGCGCGCCACCACGATGCCGTGTTCGGACAGCAGCGCGCCGGGTCCGATGCCCGAAAGCTGCAGCAGGTGCGGCGAGCGATAGACCCCGGCCGACACGATCACCTCGCCATTGCAGGCAAATGTTGTCTCCTCGCCGTCGCGGTCACACACGATCCCGGTGGCGCGTCCGTCCTTGATGACGATGCGCTTGATCTGGCACTGCGTAACGATGTGCAGGTTCGCCCGGTTGCGGATCGGGGCCACGAACGCCTCGTAGCTCGATGCGCGCTTGCCCCGTCGATCAACGGTATATTGCGTCCGTCCGACACCCTCGGTGCCCGGCTGGGTGATGTCGTCAAGGCGCGGTACGCCCATGCCTTCGCACGCGGCCAGCATGGCGCGGAACACCGGCGAATCGTGATCCGAAGGGGTGATCTGCAAGGGTCCGTCGATGCCGCGCCCGGCATGGGCACCAGGATCGCGATAGCTCTCGATTTCGCGAAAACAGCGCGCGATTTCGGCCCAGTTCCACTCCGTAAGACCCGCCTGCGCCCAACCGTCGAAATCGGCTGGCATGCCCTGCAAATACCACGTGCCGTTGATCGCGGACGAGCCGCCGAGGCCTTTGCCATAGGCGTGCATCTCGCGCCGCCGACCGGCTTGCTGGACGACCGGGAATGTCCAGAAGAAGCGGGGGTCGCCCATGATCTTTACGAAGCCACCGGCCATCTTGATGAACGGGTTCTGGTTGGTGCCGCCAGCCTCGACCAGCAATACGCGCATGGCCGGATCGGCGCTCAACCGGTTGGCAAGGACGCAACCCGACGATCCCGCACCCACAACGATGTAGTCGTATTGCGTCATGGCCAAGCGCCACCGTCCTCTTCCATCCATCAGCATTGTTCGGCCGACAGCTTGCTACCGTGGGCAAAATTAGAATATATATTCTCATATGTCCAGAGCCCTGTTGTCACAGGACCGGCAATCGGTCTTGACCTTGCGACAGGTCATAATTAGAAGATAAATTCTAATTTAGGCGTCCGGTCATGATACCGCCGGTCGCATCCGCTTGCAGGGGAGGGCTTGAAATGCTGCCAGTCGAACGTGTCATTGGTGACGGTGGCCTGTCCGCAGGCCCCGACGGCGGGCGGCTCGACGTGCGGCTGCCGTGGTACCGGTCGCTGCCACTCTCGACCGTGCGGGTAGAGGCGCTGGAAGTGGATGGTGCACAAATCCCGTTGGAAAGCCTGCGCTTCGAACTGGATGGCGGATCGTGGACACTGGCAGAGCTTGAGGATCAGACCGACCGCTTCTGGTTCGTGCTCGACAGTGCGCGGCTGGTCATACCCGGCCTGTCGCTTGCACCCGGCAGCGCGCACCGGGTGGCGCTGACGATCAGTCTGTTTCCGCCCTACATTCCCGGCATGAAGCGCGCCAACGCGCAGTCCGAGACATTGCTCGTCCGCTGAGCGGCCGCCGTTTGGTGACGAGAAGGAGAAGGCAACCATGACGACCAAGACCGGTGTGATCGAAACCAGCGCCACGCTCTATGCCTACACCAACGAATACATTTCACGGCAATACGGCTTTGAAGACCTGTTGCGCGAAGTGGCGCGTCGCGGGCAGGGCCCCGGTGTCGAAGTTGTCGGCTTCCAGTCGATCCGGGGCTTCCCCGATGTCGATGACGCGTTCGCCGAGCGATTCCGTGAACTGATCGCGGAACTCGGACTGCGCCCCACCTCGCTGGCGATCAATTCGGACCGCTTCCTCAAGCCCGGTCAGCCGGTGGCCGACGATGTGCTGGCCGAATACCATCGTCGCCAGATGCGCGCGGCCGTGAAGCTGGGCTTTCCGATCTTGCGCTACCAATTCGCCACGCCGCCGTCGCTGGTCCGCGAACTTGCGCCCTATGCCGAGGATCTGGGTCTGAAACTGGGGCTTGAGGTGCATGCACCGGCCCATGCGCACCATCCGCTCGTGCTCGCCTATCGCGAGGTCTACGAGCAGGTCAACTCGCCCGCGCTGGGCTGGATACCCGACTTCGGCGGCACGGCAGAGCGCCTTCCGCAAAGCTTTCTGGACGCATCGCGCGCGCGGGGCGTGCCCGAAGGCCTTATCGCGCTGTTGCTCGAGATCTGGCCGGAGCCGGGCGAATCGCACGTCCGCGCGGGCAAGTTGCGCGAGATCGCCACTCGCGATGGCCATGCGTCCGAGCACATTCAGGCCGTCAGCCTCATCTTCTTCATTCTGGCCAAAAACGATCCTCGTGGCTGGTCCGAACTGGTCGATCGCACCATCCACATCCACGGCAAGTTCTATGGCGTCGATGCCGATGGCCGCGAAGAGGCGATCGATTACGACACGATCCTGCCGATCTTCCGCGATGGCGGGTTTTCCGGCACGATTTGCAGCGAATGGGAAGGCCACGCCTACATGGTCGCCGACGCCTTCGACAAAGTCGCCGCGCATCAGGCGATGTGCCGCCGCATTCTGGACGCGGCGTGACGCATTAGAGGCGGTGCCGATGGTCATGAAGGCCCGGGACAGAGGTTCCCGGACCTTCGTCGAGCGGTCGCTCTACAACGAGTTGCGGCGGGCAATGTCGGCCAGCACCGCAGCGCTTGGCTTGGCGGTCCGGCGGAAGGTCTGGCGGTCGAGCGTATGCAGCCCGAAGTGGATGCGATAGCCGAACAACCATTCGAAGTTGTCGATCAGTGACCAGTGGACATAGCCCAGCACCGGCACGCCTTCGTCGATGGCAACCTTGAGTTCGCGCAAGGCGGCGGGGATCAACCAGGCGCGGATCGTGTCGTCATCGGTGCCGACGCCATGTTCGGTCACGATCACCGGCACTTTCGCCACCGCGTGCGCATGGCGGACTGCGCCAGCCAGCGATCCGGGCCACACTTCTGCGCCCATCGTGTTGCGCCGGGCATCCGACGGCGCGGGGAGCAGGCCCTTGCTGCTCCACACCTTGCGTTCGTAGTTCTGCACGCCGACGAAGTCGTCAGCCTGCGCCGCGCGCAGCCATTCGCCATAGAACCGTTCGCGCATCGCATCACGCAGCGAGTTCGGCCCAACCGCCTGATCGTCCATCATGGCCAGGCTCACCCCCACGGGAAGATCGCCGCGCACCGCCTTGATCGCCGCGCGCCCTGCCTTGTGTCCGGCGATCTGGTTGGCGCGGAAGCGTGCAGGGTCGGCGACGTACAGCGAACTGCCCGCGCTGAAGCGGTCAGAGCCCATCGCGCGCGCGGCGGCTTCCTGCGTGGCCTTGTCTGCCGCAACAAGGTCGCCAGGCAGCAGTTCGCCCAACAGGCCCGCCAGATTGGGCTCATTCAGCGTCGTGGCACGGCTGATGCCGCCTGCCAGATGGCGCGCCGCGCGGTCGCAATAGCGGGCGAACAGCGACGGGGCGTCAGGGTGATGCCACCCGCCTTGGCCCGCGAACCAGCGCGGAGTGGTGAAATGGTTGAACGTGACCATCGGCGCGATACCGCGCTCGCGGCACCCTTCGATCATCGCCTTGTAGTGATCGAGCATGGCGATCGAGAACTGGCCCGGCTGCGGCTCGATTCGCGCCCATTCCAAGCTGAAACGATAGGTGTTGAGGCCCAGACCCTTCACCAGATCGAGGTCGGTCCGCCACAGTTCGAAGCTGTTGGCCGCATCGCCCGAAGGTTCGGCAAAGGTGGTCGGTTTTACGTTCTCCATCAGCCAGATGTCGGCGTTGACGTTGTTGCCTTCGACCTGATGACCCGCTGTTGCAGCGCCCCACAGAAAATCCTTGGGAAAGGCGGGTACCGGACCTGTGCCCGACTTCACTGAAAGCGCAGCGGCCAAAGCCGGTCTGGGCAAGGCGGAACCCGCGCCAAGCGCAGCGGCGGCGGCCAGCATCGTGCGACGATCGATCATGCAACGTCTCCCCTCCGACCACATCTAACTACGGCCGATTAATAGAATTCAAATTCTATTATGAAGGGTCATCTGGCTGGATGCAACAGGCAGAGCAAAGCCACGAATGCTAAGCTCGAAAAAGGCGGAGCGCCCGCCAATAGCCGAGGGGGTTCAAACTTGCGGGGAGGGGAACTGGTGCCGGCTGAGGGATTTGAACCCCTAGCGCAGCCGCTTGCGGCGAAGCGCTTGCCAATAGCCGAGGGGGTTCAAACTGGCGGGGAGGGGAACTGGTGCCGGCTGAGGGATTTGAACCCCCAGCGCAGCCGCTTGCGGCGAAGCGCTCGCCAAGAGCGAAGGGGGTTCAAACTGGCGGGGAGGGGAACTGGTGCCGGCTGAGGGATTTGAACCCCCGACCTTCGGTTTACAAAACCGCTGCACTACCACTGTGCTAAGCCGGCCCATCCGCAAGGCCCCATGCCGCAAACCGCGCCCGGCGTCCAGACCCTGTAACTGCACAAGGTCGGGACGAAAGGATCGCGGCCCGGATCAATCAGAACAGCGCGTGTGGCGCGTCTTCCTTGAGCATAGTCTGGCGGATCAGCGGGATCGGCGGGCCGCCGAACGACAGGAACCCATCGTGGAACGCGCGCCAGCTTGCCCGGCCACCACGCGTGGCGGTCCAGTCGGTGCGCAGGCGGCGGATCATCAGCTTGCCCAGCGTGTAGTTGAGGTAAGCCGGATCATACGTGCCGCGTGCCGATTGCTGGTCGGCGTTGCCTTCATCCTGAAAGCATTGTTCGCGGAACAGCGCCTTGGATTCCGCCACGGTCATGCCGCCGGTGTGCAGGCCGATGGCCGACAGCAGGCGGCAATCGCGCAGCAAGGCGTTGGAAAGCTGGCCGATGTGCACTTTGGGATCGCCATTGCCAAGGCCCGCTTCCCACATCATCTCTTCGGTGTAGTGCGCCCAGCCTTCGGCAAAGGCATAACCGACGAACAGCCGTCCGACAGGCGATGCGGCACGGTTGGAATGGAGGAACTGCAGGAAGTGGCCGGGCATGACCTCGTGCACGGTGGTGAACATCAGGTCTGCGACACCGGGGATGTAGGCGTCCTGCTTTTCCTTGGGCCAGCTCGGATCGGGCGGGCTGATGTAATAGATCGACGGCAACCCCTTATCGAGCGGTCCGGCCGGATCGATATAGGCGCTGTTCTGCGCATTGTAGGGCGGGCTGGGACGCACGAGCGCCTTTTCGGTGCCGGGAATGCTTACCAGATCGTGCGAGCGGACAAACGCCTCAAGATCGGGGATCTGCCGGGTCGCCTCGGCCACCGGGCCACCGACCGGTTTTTCGGCATTCATCTTGTCAACGCAGGTGGGCACGTCCTTGCCCGGGGCAAAGGCGGCGCAGGCCTCGACCAGCGCGGCGCGGTTGCGTTCAAGGTCGGCCTTGCCTGCTGCCGCGATGGTGGCGACCGGAGCATCCACGGCCTCTGTCGCTGAGAGCATGCGGGCAAAACGATCGGCGCCAAGCGCGTAGTCGCCGCCGGCCTTCTGCGTCTTGAGCCATTCGGCCAGCCCCTTCATCGCGGCGCTGGCGCGAAGCGACGAGGCCTTCATCTGTGCCTGCAGCTTTGCGTCCTTCACGTCGGCAAAGGCGCGCGGGGCATCGTTGGCATAAGCATCGGCAAAGCCGCTGAACCCGGCGATCCCGTAATACAGGAAGGTTGCGGGCAGCGGCTGGTTCAGGTTGGTGCGGATTTGCGTGGCAGCGCGCGGCACGGCATCGAAAAAGCGGATCAGCGCCTTCATCCGTACCGCAGGCGGCGCATAGTCGCGCGACAGGTAGACGTTGGGATCAAGTCCGCCGCCGACATAGAACGAGGGGTTGCGGTGCGGCGTGTCGGCATCGGTGAGCCAGAACAACTGCCCCTTGGCCACTTGCACCAGATAAGCGCGTTCGAAGCGCTGCGCCTCGGTCAGCTTGCCAAAGGTGCCCGCGCGCGCGATCACACCCTTCAGGAACGTCGCCTTGCGGTTGAGGCCAGCGGCGCTCCAGTCGGGCAACTGACCGTCATACTGGTGCGCACCCTGATAGACCGCAGTCGACGGATCGATCACGAACCAGCGCTCGACGGTCTGTTTGACAAAGCCATCCCAGTCGGCCTTGGGCTTTGGTGCGGCGGTCTTTGCCGCAGCAGGCGTTGTCGTGATCGGCAGGGTCAGCAGGGCTGAGGCGAGCAGCGCGAGCGCGCTGGCAGCGGTTCTGGGCATCGCAACCTTCTTGTGGTTTCAATTGCGACCTCTGTGGATCACCGCGCGCCGAACGTCCACCCCTCGGTACGGGCAATCGCGGGGGTCAGCCCATCGGGCTCCCACAACGCGGGATCGTGCGCCACGGTGCGCAACCACGCGGCGGTCAGGATGGCGTCGGTGCGATGATCGTCGATCGGGCCTTCATGCCTCGCCGGTCCGCTGCCTAGTGCCGCCAGCGCGGCGTCAAGCTCTGCGCCCTGGCGGATCTTTGATCGACCCGCACTGCGTCCCCCTGCCATTGCGGCGATGGTCGTGTAGATTTCGCAGGCGACCGACCCATGCGCAGGCAATGGGTCGACCGGCCAGACCGGCAGATGCCCACGCAGTTCATGCAGCACGCGCATGCCCGAAAGGCTCGACTTGCCGACTTGCGCCGCGCCGACAAGGTTGAAGTTGGAGGTTGGTTGGCAGCCCATGCGCTGTTGCGCCAGTTCGGCCACCCGCATCCGCCCGCGACCGCCGCCGAATGCGGCTCCCTCGCGCCCGCCATGACGGCGGAAATAAGCGGAAAGTTGGTCGTGGTCGACAAAAGCGCTGACACCGAAGTGTGGCTCGTGCTGGCAGATCTGCTCGATCAGCGCCCATAGCGCGGGTGCATCGGTTGGGCTGTCGCCCCAGCCGGGAAAGAAGGCCCCTTCATCGGCGAACGGTAGCGAAATGCCAAGGTCCATGCCCACCAGCGTTGCGTCGGGCAGGTCATGCGCCAGCCAGTCGCGCACTTCGGCACGGCTCCAGCGATGAGCGGGACGGACCAATTCGGGAGCGGCATCTCCTGCACGACACAGCGCCACGGCGATTCCGGCGTGACGCTCGCCTGCCGCGCCCGACCAGTCGATTGCGGCAAAGTGCCGGAACCTGCCGGGCCGCATAGCGCTTGCGCTCATCCCTCGCGCCGCTCGCGCCGCTTTTTGTCCCACCAGTCGAGCCGTTTGGCCACCTCGCGTTCGAAACCGCGTTCGACCGGGCGGTAGAAGCTGCGCGGAGGCAGGTCGTCGGGCCAATAGTTCGCGCCCGAAAACCCGTCTTCGGCATCGTGGTCATAGGCGTAGCCCGCGCCATAGCCGATGTCCTTCATCAGCTTGGTCGGCGCGTTGAGGATGCTGGAGGGCGGCATCAGCGAGCCGGTCTCGCGCGCGGCCTTCCACGATTCCTTGAATGCCACATAAGCCGCGTTCGATTTGGGCGCGGTGGCCAGATAGAGGCAGGCCTGCACGATCGCCAGTTCGCCTTCGGGACTGCCGAGAAACTCGTAGGCGTCCTTTGCCGCGAGGCATTGCACCAGCGCCTGCGGGTCTGCCAGACCGATGTCCTCGCTGGCAAAGCGCACCAACCGACGCAGAACATAGAGCGGTTCCTCACCTGCCGTCAGCATCCGCGCCATCCAGTACAGCGCAGCCTGCGGGTCCGATCCGCGCAAGGATTTGTGCAGCGCCGAGATCAGGTTGTAATGCCCGTCGCGATCCTTGTCGTAGACGGCCATGCGTCGCATCAGGAACTTCGACAGCGCTTCGGGATCGAGCGGCGCTGGCAGCGACACGTCGAACAGCATCTCGGCCTGGTTGAGCAGGAAACGCCCGTCGCCGTCAGCCGCTGCGATCAGCGCTTCGCGCGCTGGCGGGGTCAATGGCAGGCGCAGGCCGGTCAGTTCCTCGGCCCGCGCCAGCAGTTCGCACAGCGCGGCGGCATCAAGCCGATGCAGGATCAGCACTTGCGCGCGGCTGAGCAGCGCTGCGTTGAGCGCGAAGCTGGGGTTCTCGGTCGTTGCACCCACCAGCGTGACCACGCCTTTTTCGACAAACGGCAGAAAGCCATCCTGCTGCGCGCGGTTGAAGCGGTGGATCTCGTCCACGAACAGCAGCGTCTTGCGCCCGGCCAGCGCCATCGCCTCGGCTTCCGCAAAGGCCTTTTTCAGGTCGGCCACGCCCGAAAACACCGCGCTGATCGACACGAAGCGCAAGCCCACCGCATCGGCCAGCAGCCGCGCGGTGCTGGTCTTGCCGGTGCCCGGCGGTCCCCACAGGATCATCGAGGACAGTTTGCCCGCCGCCACCATCCGCCCGATCGCGCCGTCGGGGCCGGTCAGGTGCGACTGGCCGATGACGTGCGACAAGTCGCGCGGGCGCAACCGGTCGGCCAGCGGGGCATCTTCGGAAGCGGTGGACCGCGGGGATTCCTGCGGGGGCGGAGCAAACAGATCGACCATCGCGGACCAAGATAGGCGCATGCGGAAAAAAATGCAGGCCCCTCTTGAAGAGACTGCATAAAGATATATCTTAGAGCCATCGAATCGAAAAGGAGATATATGCGTTTCGACATCAACCGGCCCGGGAAGGGCCACAAGCGTGCCCTGTGGGGCGCATTCGAGGCCGGCGAAACCGGTCGTGGTCATCGGTCGTTTGGCGGTGGCGGATTTGGCGGTGGCTTTGGCCGAGGTTTCGGTCACGGCCGGGACGGTGAAGGCGGCCGGCACGGTGGTTTCGGCGGGCCCGGCGGCTTTGGCGGTGGTCGGGGTGGCCCGGGCGGTCGCGGTCGGCGGATGTTCGCACAGGGCGAACTGCGCTTGCTGCTGCTCGACCTGTTGGGTGAGGCCGATCGGCACGGCTATGAACTGATCAAGGCGATCGAGGATCTGACCGGCGGGCAATACGCGCCCAGTCCGGGGGTGGTCTATCCGACGCTGGCGCTTTTGGTCGACGAAGGCCTGATCGCAGAAGTACCCGGAGAAGGGGCGCGCAAGGCGTTCACTCCGACCGACGAAGGCAAGGCCGAAGCGATGAGCAACGCCGATGCGATTGCGGCGATCAAGGCGCGGTTGCAGGGTCTGGCCGATGCCTCCGCCCGCGAAGCCAGTCCGCCGGTGATGCGCGCCATGGCCAACCTCAAGCTGGCGCTGGGCGGTCGCATCGGTGTGGCCGGATTCGATACCGCCACCGCGCACCAGATCGCCGACATTCTTGACGAAGCCGCACGAAGGATCGAACGTCTGTGACCCAAGTGATCTTCACCAGCACCGCCAAGGTGCCGACCGCCAGCGCAAGCCGTTATTTGCAGCAAGTCTGCAAACACTGGCAGCACAATCTGGACGTGACGTTCGACGAACAGCACGGCCGTATCGTGTTCCCACGCGATGCGCGCGGTGCATCGTGGGCTGGCGAAGCGGTGGTGACCTTCCAGGCAACCCCCGAAACGCTCGATTGCACGATCACGGCTAGCGAAGCGGGCCAGCTTGATGGTCTGAAAGGGGCGGTCGCCCGCCACATCGACCGCTTTGCCTTTCGCGAGGCACCGCTCGGCTATCCATGGGTCGATGCCTGATCCTTGTCGGGCAGCGCCGCCGGGTGTATCTTCCTCCCGATCCTGATGGGTCGGGGGATCGGTGCCATGGATGACGTTGCCCGCAAGAAACTGCCGCTTCACCTGCTGCTGGTCGGCGCGGTCGGCCTGCTGTGGAACGCCTTTGGCGCTTACGACTACCTGATGTCCGAACTGACGCCGGCATCGTATCTGGCGCAAATGGGACTTGGGGCGGACAGTCTGGCCTATCTTCGTGCCATGCCCGCATGGCTCACTGCGTTCTGGGCGCTGGGCGTATGGGCATCACTGGTCGGGTCGATGCTGCTGCTGGCGCGCTCACGCCACGCGGTCACCGCGTTCGCGCTATCGTTGCTGGGACTGGCGGTGGCACAGGGATACCAATGGTTTGTCGCTCCCCCGCCAGTCCTGCCACCAGCGGGCATCGAACTGGCGATCTGGACGGCATTGCTGCTGCAAATGGGCTATGCCTGGCGACAGGCGCGCAAGGGCTTGCTGCGCTGAACGTCAGCGCGCCGTGCGTTTTTGGCGGATCAAACGCAAATAGGTTTCGGCAACCGCCTGATTGATCGCGTCCCAGCTGAAGTCGAGACTGCGCGCTTCACCCGCCGCGCCATGGCTTGCCCGCAAGGCGGGGTCGGCCAGATAGCTGCGCAGCGCCTCGGCAAACGCGTGGACCGCACCGGGCCTTACAAGATGGCCGTTGACCCCGTTCGCAACCAGACTTTCGCTGCCGGTCGCCTCTGCCGCCACTACCGGCACAGCGCAGGCCATCGCCTCAAGCGTGACATTGCCAAAGGTTTCGGTGATCGAGGGGTTGAACAACACGTCCATGCTGGCGACAGCGCGGCCCAGATCGGCGCCACCCTGAAAGCCCACGAAAACCGCATCGGGCAGCCGAGCCTCGAACCACGCACGGGCGGGGCCTTCGCCCACCACCAGCACTTTGTAGGCAAGGCCGCGCCGCTTCAACTCGTCGATGCTGTCGGCAAAGACATCGAGCCCCTTTTCCATCACCAGCCGACCGAGGAAGCCGATGGCGACCTCATCGTCGGCAATGCCGAAGCTGCGCCGCCATTCATGATCGCGGCGTCCGGGGTTGAATATCGTCCGATCGACCCCGCGCGACCACAGCGAGATGTCATAGTTCATCCGCTGGTCGCGCAGCACTTGCGCCATCGATTCGCTTGGCGCCACCAGCGCGTCGCAGCGGCGATAGAACCGGCGCAGCAGCGCGGTCAGCACCGGCTCGATCCACGCCATGTTGTAATAGCGCGGATATGTGTCGAAACGGGTATGTACGCTCGACAGCACCGGCAAGCCGCGGCCGCGCGCCCACGTCACCGCGCGATGGCCCGCGACATCGGGCGAGGACACATGGATCACGTTGGGGGCAAAAGCCTTCAGATCGCGCCGCGCGCGCCGGCCCAATGCCATCGGGACACGGTATTCGCTGCGGCCTGGAACTGCCAAAGCGGGCACGTTGACCATGTCGCCCGTGGCGGCAAAGGCGGGTTTGGCCACGATCGGGCTATAGACCCGCACTGCCGCGCCCTGCCGCAACAGGTAACCGACCAGCCGGTTGAGCGCTTGATTGGCGCCATCGCGGACATAGTTGTAGTTGCCGCTGAACAATGCCACGCGCAAACCCGAAAGGTCGGGGCCGGGGGCTGCGGAATAAGGCACGGGCGTTTGGGGCAGTTCGGTCATGTCGCCGCCGCTTTAGCGACCAGTGGCCCGCTTGGCGAGAGTGCCGGCAACCCCGCGCTGATGATAGACGTCGACCACATCCTTTTTTGGGGGAGGTGATGTTTGGCTGCGGCGAACACGTGATCGCTCTGGGGTTGGTACGTGCTGCCACGGTTGGGCCGACGCACGTGCAATTTCCGTCTTGAGCGGCTGGAACGCCCTAGGTCGTCGGCACCATGTCCAGTGCGAACGCGGGCAAGATCACCAGCAGTCCGCAGCACAAGGGCGGGCAGACGCGGCCTTTTGGGCGTACTGCCAGTTGTTCATCCAGCGATGGTCCGCCGCTCCATATCGGTAATCGCGGCACCCGGAGTGGGGGCGTGATTGCCAATTCGTATGACTTCCAGCGCTGCCGCATGGTGCTGTTCGGCTTCATCCGGCCCTAAAACCGGAACCGAGGTCAGGCCAGTTGGGATAAAGTGCCCGATCATGCACAGGCAAAGATCCGGGCAGGGGGAAGGCCTGCCCGGATCAGCCGGTTAACCTGCGTTACCAGCCGCGATGACCCCAGCCATCGCCATGTTCATAGCGCTCGTGTTCGCGCCATTCGTGTTCGCGGCGCTCGCGTTCGCGCCACTGGCGTTCACGCCATTCGCGCGCGCGCCAGTCATCCTGGTAATATCCGCCGCGCACGACCGGGTAGTAGCCGCGGTTGTAATAGCCCTGATTGTACGATCCACCGGCGTAATAGCCGTCATCACGACGATGATGGTCAGATGCGATGGCGGCACCGATGGCCAGACCGACGATCCCCGCGCCCACGGCGATGGCCGCGCCATCCCCGCCGCCACGATGGCGGTCATAGTCGCGCGCTTGCGCCGGGGCGGCCGAAACGATGGCGCTGGCTGCCAAAGTCGCGGCAAGCAGGGCCTTGGCAGTCCTTGAAAGATTGGTGGCAACAGTCATGGCGGTTCTCCAGTCCCCCCTTGCCGGGCCGTTCGTTGCGGCCGGGCTTGGTTCGATGAAAGTCCTTCTGCCCGAGTCGGCCTGAATTGTTGCTGAAGGCCGCGTTCAGCTTCGTTCAGCCTGGGAATTGCGCGGCGTCGTGGCCAAAGTGATGCCAGTCACGCGCGCGGGACCGGGAATCGGCTATTGTTGCCCAAGTCAGGCGTTGGGGACCAATCATGACGATCAAGGACATTCAGCAAGCACTTGCACGTGCCGGTTTTGCGACCGGGCCGATTGATGGCATCTGGGGGCGCGCGACGATCGCGGCGGTCAAGGCCTTCCAGAAGCAGAAGGGGCTGGCGGTCGACGGGATCGCCGGTCCGCAGACCGTTGCCGCGCTTGGCGCCGCATCCCCCGCAGCGCCGGGCGAAGCACCGACCACCGGACGGACGGTGCCGCTCGTGTGGCTTGAGGAAGCCAAGCACCTGCTCGGGTTGAAGGAAGGACCGGGGGCGATCGACAACCCGGTCATCCTCGACTGGGCGAAAGATCTGGGACAAGGCATGTACAAATCCGACGACATCGCATGGTGCGGTCTGTTCGTCGGCCACTGCATCGGCGCCACACTGCCCGAAGAACCACTGCCCGGCGGGCTGTTGGGCGCACGTTCGTGGGAGCGCTTCGGCCATGCCACGCAGCCGACGCCGGGGGCGGTCATCGTGTTCTGGCGGGTGTCGCCCGCCAGTGGCAAGGGCCACGTCGGGTTCTATCTGGGCGAGGATGATGACGCCTATTGCATCCTTGGCGGCAACCAGTCCGACCGGGTGTCGGTCGCCTGGGTCAGCAAGGCGCGCTTCGTCGCTTCGCGCTGGCCCGCAACCGTGGCGCAAGCGACCACCGGTGCGGTCAGGTTGGCCAACAATGGTCAGCCGCTGTCGGTGCGTGAGGCCTGACGGCCATTCATGAAGGTATCCCCCGGTCCTTGGCGGACCGGGGGATGAAAAATCAGGCCGCTTCCTTCTTGCGGCTGGCCTTCTTGCGCTCGTTCGGGTCGAGAATGGCCTTGCGGATGCGGATCGACTTGGGCGTCACTTCGACCATTTCATCGTCGTCGATGTAGGCGATCGCCTGTTCCAGCGTCATGACCTTGGGCGGGGTCAGGCGGATGGCGTCGTCCTTGCCGGTCGACCGGAAGTTGGTGAGCTGCTTCGACTTCATCGGGTTGACTTCAAGATCGTCCGGCTTGGCGTTTTCGCCGATGATCATGCCTTCGTACAGCGCTTCACCCACGCCGACGAACAGGATGCCGCGCTCTTCGAGCGGACCCAGCGCATAAGCATTGGCTTCGCCGGCGCCGTTCGAGATCAGCACGCCGTTCTTGCGGCCTTCGATCCGGCCCTTGTAGGGACCGTACTTGTCGAACAGGCGGTTCATGATGCCGGTGCCGCGCGTGTCGGACAGGAATTCGCCGTGGTAGCCGATGAGGCCGCGCGAGGGGGCGGTGAAGGTGACGCGGGTCTTGCCACCGCCGCTGGGGCGCATGTCGATCATCTCGCCCTTGCGCAGCGCCATCTTCTCGACGACGGTTCCGGCGTGTTCATCGTCCACGTCGATCAGCACGGTTTCATAAGGCTCGGTGCGGTTGCCGTCTTCGTCCTCGCCAAACAGCACGCGCGGACGGCTGATGCCCAGTTCGAACCCTTCGCGGCGCATCGTTTCGATCAGGACGCCAAGCTGGAGTTCGCCGCGCCCGGCGACTTCGAAGCTGTCCTTGTCGGCCGATTCGGTGATCTTGATGGCGACGTTCGATTCGCCTTCGCGCTCAAGGCGGTCACGGATCATGCGGCTGGTCACCTTGCTGCCTTCGCGACCGGCCATCGGGCTGTCGTTCACCGCAAAGCGCATCGACAGGGTCGGCGGATCGATCGGCTGCGCCTTGATCGGCACGGTCACTTCAGGAGCGGCCACGGTGTTGGCCACGGTGGCGACGGCAAGGCCGGCCAGCGAGATGATGTCGCCCGCACGCGCTTCGTCAACCGGCACGCGTTCAAGCCCGCGGAAGGTCATCAGCTTGGATGCACGGCCCACTTCGATGATGTTGCCATCCATGTCGAGCGCGCGGATCGGATCGTTAACCCGGATCGAGCCCGACTGGACGCGACCGGTGAGTACGCGGCCGAGGAAGTTGTCGCGATCGAGCAGCGTGGCGAGGAACGTGAACGGCGCATCGACGTCGAGCGACGGCGGCGGCACGTGGTCGACGATCTTCTGGAACATCGGGATCAGCGTGCCTTCACGGCGATCGGGATCCTCGCTGGCATAGCCGTTGCGGCCCGAGGCGTAGAGCACCGGGAAATCGAGCTGTTCGTCGTTGGCTTCCAGCGACACGAACAAGTCGAACACTTCGTCGAGCACTTCCTGGATGCGCTCATCGGGGCGGTCGACCTTGTTGACCACGACGATGGGCTTGAGGCCCAGCGCCAGCGCCTTGCCGGTGACGAACTTGGTCTGCGGCATCGCGCCTTCCGAGCTGTCGACCAGCAGGATCACGCCGTCGACCATGCTCAGGATGCGTTCGACTTCGCCGCCGAAGTCGGCGTGGCCCGGGGTGTCGACGATGTTGATGCGCACCGGCTGATCAGAACCTTCGGGCGTCCACTCGACCGAGGTCGGCTTGGCCAGAATGGTGATCCCGCGTTCCTTTTCCAGGTCGTTCGAGTCCATCGCGCGCTCTTCCACGCGCTGGTTGTCGCGGAAGGTACCGGACTGGCGGAACAGCTGGTCGACCAGCGTGGTCTTGCCGTGGTCGACGTGGGCGATGATCGCGATATTGCGCAGGGGCAGTGACATGGGAAACTTTCGACAGGGGCGGGCATCTACAGGGGCGATCAGGTGCGCCGAAAGTCAGTCAGACCTGTTGCGCGCACAAAGAATCGCCGGGCCCTTACCTGCAATTGTGCGTTGCGGCAAGGACTCGTCGCGTGCTGTCATGCTCACGCTGCCCCAAACGGGATCAAAAAGCGACAGGAAACCGCCAAAGCATTGCCAATGTGGCGGTTTCCCATTGTTCACAGAGGTTGAGGCTTTTACTAGAGCGGCGAACGGTTGCTGGCCGCATTGGCGCGAGTACGCCAGGTGGCCGTTGAGAAGATCAGGGATGGGGTTGCAGATGGCACGATTTGGTGAACGCAGCAGGGTGATTCTGGCGCAGCAATGCGCCACGGTTGCGTTCATCCGCCCCTGCCTGACAGCCGCCGCGCTCGCGTTTGCCATGGCTGATCCGGCATTGGCCGCGGCGCAGGACGTGCCTCCGCCCCCGCTTGAGGAAGCGCAGCCCGCGCCCGAGGAAGCGTTACCGGCCACCGGCGCCGACGCTGCGCCCGAGGCCGTCGGCAATGCCATCGTGGTCACCGCCAACAAGCGCGAACAGACCTTGCAGTCGGCGCCGGTGGCGGTTTCGGTCACGTCGGCCCAGACGCTGGAGCGCGCGCAGATCCGCGACATCAAGGATCTGACCAGCGTGGTGCCCTCGCTGCGCGTCACCCAGTTGCAAAGCTCGGCCAACACCAACTTCATCATCCGTGGTTTCGGCAACGGCGCCAACAACGCGGGGATCGAGCCGTCGGTCGGCGTGTTCGTCGACGGCGTGTACCGTTCTCGTTCGGCCGCGCAGATCGGCGACTTCCCCGACGTCTCGCGGATCGAGGTGCTGCGCGGGCCGCAATCGACGCTGTTCGGCAAGAACGCTTCGGTCGGCGTGATCTCGATCGTCACGCAAAAGCCGCAGTTCCGCTGGGGTGGCAATGTCGAGGCGAGCTACGGCAACTACAACGCGCTCGTCGCCAAGGGCGTGATCACCGGGCCGATTGCCAAGGACGTGGCGTTCAGTCTGGCCGGTGGCTACAACCGTCGCGACGGCTATGTCGACAACCCCGGCACCGGAGGCAAGGACAACGACCGCAACCGCTGGTTCGCGCGCGGGCAACTGCTGTGGGAGCCGGCTGGCGGCTTGCGCGTCCGGCTGATCGGCGATGTCAGCCGGATCAATGAGAACTGCTGCGCGGTGGTCAACTTGCAGCCCTCGGCCGCCACGGCGGCGGTGCGGGCGCTGGGTGGTCAGGTCAACACCGTCGACCAGCGCTTTGCCGACCTGACCTATACCAACCGGCCGTCGACCAACGACATTCGCAACTTCGGTCTGTCGGGCCAGATCGACTATGATCTGGGTCCGCTCACTTTCACTTCGATCACCGCCTATCGCGGGGTCAATGCCAAGACCGATCAGGATTCGGACTTTACCAGCGCCGACCTGCTTGGCCGCAACTATCAGGATCAGCGCATCCGCACGTTCACGCAGGAACTGCGGGTGGCGACCAACATCGACGGACCGATCGGGCTGCTCGCCGGGGTGTATTACTTCAACGAGAAGATCGATCAGGCCAACCAGATCAGTTGGGGCAAGGCTGCGCGCAGCTATGCCGATCTGCTGGTGCAGGGCGCATCGGGCGGAGCGTTCAACCTTGCCGGGCTGGAAAGCACCTTTGGCGCGCTGTCGGGTCGCAACTATGCCGGGCAGTTCTTTGCCGAAGGGCAGGGACTGAACGAAAAGTACCGGCTGAAGGATGCGGCGTTCTCGGTTTTCGGACAGGCCGATTTCAAGATCAACAGCCGCGTCACGCTAACCGGCGGGGCCAACTATACCCGCGATACCAAGCACTTCAGCGCCAACGCGCAATCGACCGACGTGTTCAGCGGGCTGGACATTCCGGCTTTGCGCAACAGTGCGACGCAGTTCGGGGTGGCGCAGTACATCGGGCAGACGTTCTTTGGCGTGCCCCTGGCCTCGGCGGCACAAGTGGCCGGCGTGGCGGCGGCCAACCCGGCGGGCTTTGCCCAGATCCGCAGCGCGGCTGCGGCCAAGACCGCGCCACTGTTGGGGCTGACACCCTTGCAATATTTCCCGGCGTTCCTTGGGCTGCCCAACGTCGTGGAGCCGGGCCGGACCAGCGATGGCAAGCTGACCTGGGTGGCGCGGGTGGCGTTCGACTTGTCGCGCAAGCTGAACCTCTATGCCAGCTACGCCACCGGCTTCAAGGCCAGCTCGATCAACCTGTCGCGCGACAGCCGCCCGTTCGAAAGCGACCGGGGCGCACTGGCGGCAGCCGGGCTGGAGCAGGTCAACCAGACGTATGGCACCCGCTTTGCAGGACCAGAAAACTCGCGGGTCTATGAGATCGGGTTGAAGGGCGATTTCGGCATAGCCACGGCCAATATCGCGTTGTTCCAACAGGAAATTCGTGGCTTCCAGTCCAACGTTTTCACCGGCAAGGGTTTCGTGCTGGCCAATGCCGGCAAGGAAACGGTCAAGGGCTTTGAGTTCGAAGGCAGCCTGCGCCCCGGCCATGGATTGACCCTGAACGGCGCGTTCACCGTACTCGATGCCAAATACGACAGCTTCCTGTTGTCGGCGGTTGGCGACCTTTCTGGCACCAAACCTGCAGGCATTCCGGGCTTTGCCAGCACCATCGGCGCGACCTGGGATGTGGCGGTGGGCAAGGGCGGCCACCACCTGATCGTGCGCGGCGATTTCCACTATGAATCGCCGCATTCGCTGGAAGAGGGGCTTCCCGCCTTCCTCGACATCTCGACCGCCGCCGCCGTTGCAGCCGCCGAGCCTTTCCGCGCCGAGATCAAGGAAGTGAACGGCTCGCTGACGTGGGTGATGCCAAGCGGCTTGGAAGTGACCGCATGGGGCCGCAACATCACCAACCAGCGCTATCTCGTGAACATCTTCGACAGCCCTGCGCAGATCCACTCGATCTCGGGCTACACCAACCAGCCGCGCACCTGGGGCGGGACGGTGCGCTACCGCTTCTGAACTTTCGCGAAGCCCCGACACCTGAATGATGTGAGCGGACGCACACCACTTTCGCTTGCAGGCGCCATGCTTTCGTGGCTCAATCCTAGGGCGCGCCGGGGCAATTGGCGCTTCAATTGGGGACACGAGATGGAATGGATGCTGCTGCCGTTTCGGCGTTATGCAGAGTTTGCGGGCCGTTCGTGCCGCCGCGAATACTGGATGTTCGCGCTGTTGAGCGGGGTCGTCTACGCGCTTGCAGCGATCCTGATGTTTGCCGGTGGCCTGTTCGGTCTGGCGCAAAACACGGCAAACTTCAGCAGCCTTACCCCGCTGTTCTACCTTGGATTAGCGATCGCCATCATCTTTTTTCTGGCCGCTTTGGTCCCATCTATCGCGGTCACCGTGCGCCGCCTGCATGACCGCAACCTTTCGGGATGGTGGTATCTGGGCGTGATCGTGCTCGGTCAGATTCCCTATCTGGGGTTCCTGATCAATATCGCCTTCCTTGTGTTCATGGTCATGCCCGGCGACAATGGTCCCAACCGGTTCGGCGCGGACCCTCTTGACCCTTCACGCGTAGATGTGTTCGCCTGATCCATCAGCCTTGAGGACGCGCCGATGTTCGACTGGATGACTTCGCCCTATCGCCGATACGCCGACTTTGCCGGGCGGTCGCGGCGCAAGGAGTACTGGAGCTTCGCGCTGTTCTATTTCCTCGTCATGGTGGTGCTGAACGCGGCGTTCGGCACCAATGACTACACCAGCGTGCGCGGCGCGTTCGTCTATGGCAGCAGGCTGGTCGGGCCGGGCAACTGGCTGGCGAGCGGGTTCTGGCTGGTCAGCCTGATCCCGGCGCTGGCGGTCAGCGTTCGGCGGCTGCACGATCAGGACCGCTCGGGCTGGCTGCTGCTGCTATCGCTGATCCCGTTGCTCGGCTGGTTTGCGCTGCTGGTGCTGATGCTGCTCGAAGGGACCAATGGCCCCAATCGCTATGGCCCCGATCCCAAAGCGCCTTATGATACCGGGGCGTTCCGGTAACGACGCCTGTTACAACTCGCGCAAGGTTCGCGCCGGGCGGGTGCTGAGCACCCCCCACGATCCAGCGAGCGCAAGGCCCAGCACCAGCGCAACCCCGGTGCCCAGCACGCCGAGGATGCGCCCCCAGCCGGGCAGCCATTCAAAGCCGAACAGTTGCGTCACCACCCCCCACGCCACGCCCGTGCCCAGCAGCAGCGCCACCGCCGCCAGCAGCGCGCACAGCAGCGCGTATTCGCTCAGCAGCAGCGCCAGCAACTGCCCCCGGCTTGCTCCCAGCACGCGCAGGATCACGCTGTCGTACTGCCGCCGCTCGCGCGCAGCGGCGATCGCGCCTGCCAGCACGGCAAGCCCGGCAAGGATGGCTACCGACGCTGCGGCCAATACCGCCGTGCCCATCTGCGACAGCAAGATACGCGCCTGCGCCAGCACCGGCCCAACCTCGATCACCGAGCTTGAAGGCAGCGCGCGGACCAGTCCGGACAGGATTGCGCGGCGTACCTCCGGCCCCTTTTCGTCGGCGGGCAATTCGACGGTGGCCGCCAGATTGTGCGGTGCATCGGCGATGGCGTTCGGGCTGAACACCAGCACATAGTTGAAACCGAACGATTCCCAGTCGATCCGCCGGAACGAGGCGATGGTCGCGGTCCGCTCCACGCCCAACAGGCTGATCGTGATTCGGTCGCCCAGCTTCAGGCCGAGCACATTCGCCAGCTTGTCGTCGACCGAGACCAGCGGCGGCCCGGCATAGGCCTGTGGCCACCACGTCCCGGCGGTAATCTGGTTGCCCTCGGGCACGGTGGCGGCATAGGTCAGCCCACGGTCGCCGCGCAGCGCCCAGGCATCGTCGGGAATGGTCTTGAGGTCGGCGACGCGGATCATGTGGTCGGCCGGGCCGAACGCCAGAATCGCGCCGCGCATGCTGGGAACCGAGCGGATCGCGGCTTTGGGCGCGGCATGGCGGACCAGCGCTGTAAAGTCGGCCGCCTTGTCGCGCGGCAGATCGAGCACGAAGTAATCCGGGGCGCGGGCAGGAACGCGGGCGGCGATGTTGGCATCAAGGCTCGTCTCGACTGCGGCCAGCAGCACGAAGGCCGACAGGCCGAAGCCAAGCGCAACCACGAGCGCTGAGGTCGCCGCGCCCGGTCGGTGCAGGTTGCCCAGCGCCATGCGCGCAATCGCCCCGCGTGGCCGGGGCAGGCGCGCGGCAAGCCGGGTAAGGCCCGCTCCCAGGCCTGCGAGAATGGCGAACACTACCGCCGCGCCGCCCAGAAAACCAAGCGCCAGCAGTGGTTGCCGCGCGGTCAGTACCGCCAGCGCGACGATCCCGGCAAGGCCTGCACCCACCGGCAGAACGATAGCGCGCCAGCGGGTGGTGAGCGGCGTGACACGGGCGCGCATCAGCGCCATCGCCGGAAAGTCGCGGGCGCGCAAAAGCGGCGGCGCGGCAAATGTCAGCGCGATCAGCAGGCCATAGGCAGCGGCGGTCGACAGAGCAGGCGCATCGATCACGAAACCCGCCCGCACCGGCAAAAGCCCCGCCAGCGCCAGCCCGAGCAGCGGCGTGACGGCCACGCCGATGGCCAGCCCCAGTGCGATCGCAAGCGTGCTGGCAACCAGCAGTTGCAGGAGGAAGATGCGCGCGATGTCGCTGCTGGTGGCGCCCAGGATCTTGAGCGTGGCGATGCTGGTTCGCCGGGCTTCAAGGTAGGATGTCACGCCGTTGCCGATCCCGATCCCGGCGATGGCTAGCGCGGCCAGCGCGACCAGCATCAGGAACTGGCCCATGTTGGCGACGAAGTTGTCGATACCCGGCGCGGCCTTGTCACGGGTGCGGAACACGAAGCCGGAATCGGGAAAGCGCGTCTTGAACCGGTCGATCACCGCGTCGGGCGCGGTGGTTGGCGCAAGCCGCACGCGATACTTCCACTGCGCCATCGAGCCCGGCTGGACCAATCCGGCGGCATCGAGCGCCTGTGGTGAGAGGATCACCGTCGGCCCGAGCGCGAAGCCTTCGCTCAGCCGGTCGGGTTCGTCGGCAATCACGCCAGCCACGATCAGCGTGGCCGAACCGATGCGCAAAGCATCGCCCGGATGCACGCCCAGCCGGTCGGCCACGCCCGGCGCGATCCATACGGCCATGTCCTGCGGCGCACCCGCGCTGCGGCCACCGGCCAGCGTCAACGTGCCATAGAGTGGCCAGCGTGCATCGACGCTCTTGAGTTCGACCGGGGCGGCGCTGGTGTCGTCGCCCGGTTTGCGCGCCATAGCCTGAAGCCGCACGCCACCCGACACCGTGCCAAAGTCGCGCAGCTGTGCCAGTTCGGCTGGGCTCGCTGGCCGCCCGGCGATGGTGAACTGCACGTCGCCGCCCAGCATCGCGCGCCCGCGTGTCGCCAGTTCGCGGTCGATCGTGGCGGTCAGCGTGCCGATCGCGGCGAGCGCTGCCGTACCCAGCACAAGGCACACCAAAAGTAGGCGCAGGCCCTTGAATTTCCAGTCCAGCCCGCGTCGGGCAAGCTGCCAGACGGTGCGCCAGTCGAGATGGCCGTTCGTGGCGGTGCGGCTCACGCGCGCTCGTCCGAGGCGATCAGGCCGTCGGACAGGCGCACGATGCGGCCGCAGCGGCTGGCCAGCGCCTCGTCATGGGTGACCATCACCAGCGCCGCCCCCGCCTCAGCCGCGCGCGCGAACAGCAAGTCGGCCACGGCAAGACCGTTGGCGTGGTCAAGGTTGCCGGTCGGCTCGTCGGCGAACAGCAGCGCGGGGCGGGGGGCTAGCGCGCGGGCGATGGCCACGCGCTGCTGCTCGCCGCCCGAAAGCTGCGCAGGATAATGGTTCAAGCGCGGGCCAAGGCCGACGGCCTGCAGTTCGGCGGCGGCGCGCGGCATCGCGTCGGCCATTCCCGCCAGTTCCATCGGCGTTGCGACGTTTTCCAGCGCGGTCATCGTCGGCAGCAAGTGGAATGCCTGCAGCACGATGCCGATCCGCCCGCGCCGCGCGGTGGCCAGCGCGTCCTCGCTCAATCCCACGAAGTCCTGCCCTGCCACTTGCAAGGTGCCGCCGCTGGCCCGTTCAAGTCCGGCCAACACCGCCAGCAGCGACGACTTGCCCGAACCCGACGGTCCGAGCAGCGCCAGCGTCTCGCCCTGATGGACGGTCAGGCTGATGCCGCGCAGGATATCGACCCGCCCGTCGCCTTCGCCCAGCGACAGGGTCAGGTCTTGCGCAACGATGATGGGCGAGTTGGTGCTTGTTATGACGTTCACCGCGCCTAGATTGGTGGCGTGGGTCGGCTTGTCCAGCCCCGTAGCCATACCGTTGCCCGAAAAGCCCCAAAAGGATGCCATGCGCACCAGTTTGCCCGCCCGCAACTTACCGATCCGTCTGCTTTTGACTTCGTTGGCCGCAATGGCGATGGGTGCGTGTTCGCGCGGGACCGCTCCGGCTGCGCTCGAAACGCGTGAGGCTGCCGAAAATCCGGCCAAGGCGGCGCCAGCGCCCGCCGACGCCCCGGTGATTTTGGCGTTCGGCGACAGTCTTTATGCAGGGTATCGGCTGCAACCGGGCGAAAGCTACCCGGCCAAGCTGGAGGCGGCCCTGAACCGCGCCGGAGTGAAGGCGCGGGTGGTCAACGCCGGGGTTTCGGGCGACACCACGGCGGCTGCGCGCGAGCGGCTGGTGTTCACGCTCGATGGGCAGGCGGCCAAGCCGGTGCTGGCGCTGGTCGGGCTGGGCGGCAACGACATGTTGCGCGGGTTGCCGCCAGCCCAGACCCGCGCCAATCTTGAGGCGATCGTGGCGGAGCTTGAGCGTCGCAAGATCGCGGTGATGCTGACCGGAATGCTCGCCGCGCCCAACTTGGGTGCCGATTATGCCAAGGCTTTCAATCCCATCTGGCCCGAACTTGCCAAGGCGCACAAAGTGCCGCTGGTGCCGTTCTTTCTCCAGCCGGTGATCGGCAACGACAACTTGCTGCTCGACGACCATATCCACCCCAATGCGCAGGGTGTCGACCGCATCGTGGCCGCCACTCAGGGCGAGGTGGTGCAGGCGCTGAAGGCGGCGGAGAAATAGGGCTTCAGGCTCGCTCGACCGTGCCGTCGCGGACCTGCCAGATGGCGGCCGCGGCGGAAAGGCCGTCGAACGGGGCGAGTTCGGTGCCGGTCATCCACACTTGCGCGCCCGATGCGCCCAGCCGCTCGTAAAGCGCGGCGCGGCGCAGCGGGTCGAGGTGCGCGGCGATCTCGTCAAGCAGCAGCAGGCGCGGCCGATCACCGGCTGCTAGGGCTGCATGGGCCAGGACGATGGCGATCAGCATGGCCTTCTGTTCGCCGGTCGAGCAATCGGCAGCCGGGGCTGCCTTGGCCGAAAGGATCACGTGCAGGTCGTCGCGATGCGGGCCGTTGAGGGTCCGTCCTGCGGCGCGGTCGCGTCGGCGGTTCTGGCGCAAGGCGTCGCGCAAGGCGTCGGCCATCGGCGGCAGTTCGGCGGCATAAGTGAGCGTCGGACGGGCAAACGGCGCGTCGGGCTGCGCTTCCAGCCCCGCACCCAGCGCCGCAACCATCGCGCTGCGCGAGGCTGCGATGGTGCTGCCGGTTTCGGCCAGTTGCGCCTCCAGCGCGTCGAGCCAGGCGGGGTCGGGCTCGACCGGATCGGTCAGCAGGCGATTGCGTTCGCGCAATGCGGTTTCATAGCGCGCAGCGGTGCGGGCATGGCCTGGCTCGATGGCCAGCACCAGTCGGTCGAGAAAGCGCCGGCGGCCGCTCGCGCCCTCGCTGAACAGGCGGTCCATCGCCGGGGTCAGCCAGGTCAGAGCGAGCCATTCGGCGAGCCGCGTGGCCGGACCCTCAGCGCCGTTGATCCGCACGGTGCGGCGGCCCGGCGCTTGCGGACTGGTGGCGGTGCCGATGGCGATTGCGCCGTGCTCGAGTTCGGCAGCCACGGCAAAGCCGCCGTCGCCTGTGTGACCGGCCATCTCGGCGGCCTGTGCCCGGCGCAAGCCCCGGCCCGGTGCCAGCAGGCTGATCGCTTCAAGGATGTTGGTCTTGCCCGCGCCATTCTCGCCGACCAGCACATTGAAACGCGCGGTGTCCTCTAGCCGGGTGGCGGCGTGGTTGCGAAAATGGCGCAAGGTCAGGCGGGTAAGGGCCATGGGCGGGATTTTGTCTGAAGTGCCGGGCGTCAGGCGCTGGCAGCGCGGTCGAGCAAGCCATGCTTTTTCAGGCAGTGGCGCAACTGATCGTAAGTCAGCCCCAAGCCTTTGGCGGTCTGCCGCTGGTTGAAGCGGTTGCGCGCAAGGTGGTGCTCCAGAATGGCGCGCTCATGCCCGTCGACCGCGCTGCGCAAGTCCTCGATTGCGTCGAAATCGTGGGTGGGGCCGGTCGATGGGGCAGGTGTCTGTTGGGGCGCCGCAGGCTCGGGCGGAGCGGGCCGCAGGTCGGCCGCCGGGGAGGCGTGCGGCTGGTCGGGCTGGGCGCCGCGCATCGACGCGGTGGGCTTCCAAGGGCTGTCGAAGGGATCGAATTGCACCGCGCCGACCGGAGCGTCAGGGTTGTCCCAGCGATAGACCGCGCGCTCCACCACATTGCGCAATTCGCGCACGTTGCCCGGCCATGGCCATGTTTCGAAGGCATCCTGCACGGCGTCGGAAAAACCGGGCCAGCGGTCCCACTGCAGTTCGGCGGCCATGCGTCGGCCAAAGTGGTTGGCCAGCACCGCCACGTCACCTTCGCGTACCCGCAGCGGGGGCAGGGTGATGACCTCGAAACTCAGCCGGTCGAGCAGGTCGGCGCGAAACCTGCCCTGTTCGGCAAGGCGGGGCAGATCCTCGTTGGTGGCCGCCACAATCCGCACATCGACCCGCAAGGGGCGGCTGGCGCCGATGCGGGTGACCTCGCCATATTCGACCGCGCGCAGCAAACGCTCCTGCGCGCCCATCGACAGGTTGCCCAGTTCGTCAAGGAACAGCGTGCCCTTGTCGGCTTCCTCGAACCGACCCGCGCGCGCGCGGGTGGCGCCGGTGAAGGCGCCCGCCTCATGCCCGAACAGTTCCGCCTCGATCAGGGTTTCGGGCAAAGCGGCGCAATTGAGCGTGACCAGCGGCTCCTGCCAGCGGGTCGACAGGCGGTGGAGCCGTTCGGCGATCAGTTCCTTGCCGGTGCCGCGCTCGCCGATCACCAGTACGGGGCGGCGCATGGGCGCGGCGCGGCTGGCGCGCTCCACCGCATCGAGGAACGCACCCGATTGTCCGATGAACTGGGCTTCGCGATCCATCCGTCCCTCCGTTGTACCAACGTGTAGCGTAATCCGCCAAGGTTGCGCAAGAATTCCCAGCCATATTCGCCGAGCTTATGGGCTGAAATGGCGGAAATCCGTGCTTTCGCAGGTTTGGCACACCCTTTGCTATACCATGGGCAACACCACTGGACGCCGCCTTCGAGCGAAACCCACGGAGACCGACCATGTACACCGCCCGCTTCTTTTCGACCCCGCTTGGCCGCGCCGCGCTGGTCAGCATCCTCGCTCTGGCGGCGCTCAACTGCATCGCGCTCACCCGCCAGATCAACAATGGCCAGATCGACCTCGTGCCGCATGTCTATGCTTCGGCCGCAGCGATCACCGGCGAGCCCGCTTGACCATGGTGCTCGAACCCGTATCCAACGGGGGTCGCCCCCATTCGCGCTTCGACAGCGAAGTCGAGGGGCTGCGCCAGAGGGCCGAGTTTTCCACTTCACCGGGTGCGACCGGCCAATCGCGCCCCACCACGTACGGAGTCAACCTGATGGGCATCTTCTCGCGGACGCGCGACATCATTGCCGCCAATTTCAACGACCTGCTCGACAAGGCGGATGATCCGTCCAAGATGATCCGGATGATCATCATGGAGATGGAAGAAACGCTGGTCGAAGTTCGGGCCTCGGCGGCGCGCACCATTGCCGACCAGAAGGAGATGCTCCGCCACGTCGCCAAGCTGCAAGGACTGCAGGCCGACTGGTCGGACAAGGCGCAACTGGCGCTGTCCAAGAACCGCGAGGATCTGGCGCGTGCAGCGCTGGTCGAGCGCCAGAAGGCGACCGACATGGCCGACCAGCTCAAGTCCGAAGTGACGGTGCTGGATGATGCGATGCGCGCCTATGAGGCCGACATCGAAAAGTTGCAGACCCGTCTGCGCGAAGCTCGCAGTCGGCAGACCGCCATCGCCGCCCGGCTCGAAAGCGCCGAGAACCGCGTGCGGCTGCGCAGCCTGCTGACCAATGAGCGGGTGGACGAGGCGCTGGCCCGCTTCGACCAGCTCGAACGTCGGGTGGACTATGCCGAAGGTCGCGCCGATGCGTTGAACCTGGCTGAAAAGTCGACGCCGTCGCTGGCCGATGAGATCGCCGCGCTGGCCGGGCAGGACAAGATCGACGAGGAACTGGCCGCGATGAAACGTGCGCTGGGCAAGTCCGACCAGAACGGGGAAGGCTGAGCCGTGGAGGACATTCTTGTTCCGATCGGCGTCACGGCCATGCTGTTCGTCGCGCTGCCGTGGGTCATCCTGCATTACGTCACGCGCTGGAAAACCGCCGCCACCCTGACCTCGGGCGATGAGGCGCTGCTGGAGGAGCTGTATCAGCTTGCTCGCCGCCTTGACGAGCGGATGGACACGGTCGAGCGGCTGGTGGCGGCCGACAACCCGGACTTCCGCCCGGCGCGCGTGCTGGCCGACAAGGATACCGACAATCAGAAGCTGCGCGAGCTGGACCGTCTGCTCGCCGAGACACGCCTGGCCGACAAAGGGGGGATCAGCAAATGAGCGCTGTGCGGACGCGGTTCTATCGCGACAAGGTCAATGGCAAGTTCATGGGCGTGTGCGCCGGGATTGCCGACTACACCGGGATCGATGCCTTGTGGGTGCGGCTGGGGTTCCTGATCGCCGCCTTCTCGATGGGCTGGCCGTTCCTGATCTACTTCGCCTTTGGCATGCTGGCGGACAAGAAGCCCGCTTCGTTGTACGGCGACCGGCAGGAAGAGCGTTTCTGGCAAGGCGTGCGCCAGTCACCGGCGCGCACCGCCCGCGAAGTGCGCTCCAGTTTCCGTGACATCGACCGCCGTCTGGCCGAAGTCGAACACTTCTATGTTTCGGGCAATCCGCGCCTTTCGGCCGAGATCGAAAAGCTGCGCTGAACCCCGGGTCGCCGGGGCAAAAATGGCCAAGGGCTTGGCCGACAGGGGAAATCACCATGGACCACGGTACATTGGCGCTGCTGATACCGCTTGCGCCGTTCATGCTGGGGGGCTTTGCCATCTGGATGCGACACCAGCGCAAGATGGAAGAGATCCGCGCCCGCTCCACCGTCGACATCGCCGGGCAACATGCCCTCCAGACTCAGGCGCTCGAAGAGCGGGTACGGGTGCTGGAACGCATCGTCACCGACAAGGGTTACGACGTGGCGGCACAGATTGAGGCTTTGCGCGATGTGCGTCGGCTCGATGATACCTCGGCCACTGAGCAGAGCGGGAGGGTGCAATGAGCCTGCCTGCTGAAGTGATCACGCAATTGCCGCTGGTCGGCATCGGTATCGTGGTCGCCCCCCTGGCGTGGGTGGCAGGGTGGGTCCATCTGACCCGCATGCGCATCAAGCACGGCTATCCGCTTGATGGCGTTTGGGGGCAGGCGCTCCATCCCAAGGGGCCCGATGTCGCAACGCAGGAACGGCTGGCGCTGCTGACCGGCGAGAACGCCCAGTTGCGTGCGGAACTGGGCGCGGTGAAGGACCGGCTCGCCAATGTCGAACGCATTGTCACCGACAGCGGCTATTCGCTGACCCGCGAAATCGAGGCGCTGCGGCTGGGCGGAGGTGCCCCGCAATGAGCCCGGTTGAGCTGCTGGCGCTGGCGTTCATCGTCGTCGGGCTGCCGGTGACGCTGGGCATCGGCGGCGATGTCTACAAGCGCCGCCTGGCCTTCAAGGAGCGGCAACTGGACATGCTGTCGCGCCAGAACGCGGCGCAGGCCGCGCAAGCGGCGGCCCACACCGAACGGCTTGAACAGCGGCTGCGCGTGCTCGAACGCATCGTCACCGACCGCAGCATGGGACTTGCCGCGCAGATCGAGGACTTGCGCGAACCGGTCGCAGAGCATCGCGCAGAGGATCTCAAGGTCAATTGAGGCCGCGTTTCGCGCGCGACCAAACGAGTTGGAGTTGCTGAAAATGAGTTTCTGGACTGCTGTGGTCGCGATCGTTGCGATCATCGCCATCGCCAATTTGCGCCGCCATCGCCTGCAAGCGGGCTGGGACCGGACGCTGCCGGTCGCTGGAACGGACAATGTGGCGCTCGAACGCGAAGTGATCGAACTGCGCCGCCGGGTCGAAGTGCTCGAACGCATCATCACCGACCAGCGCGGCAGCCAGAAGCTGGCCGACGAGATCGAGGCGCTCCGCCAGAATTGAAGGCAATGGGGGCAGTATGCGCCCCAAGGCTTGAGGCTGGGCGCGGCTCTGCTAAAGCCGCGCGATGCGCAGCCTCGATGACATCCGCGAAGAATATGAATTCCTTGACGGCGATGAACGCTATCGCCTGTTGATCGAACTGGGGCGCGAGCTGGAACCGATGCCCGATGCGCTGAAAACCGATGCCACACTGGTGCGCGGCTGTTCGGCCAGCGTCTGGGTCTATCCGGTCCAGCAGGCCGAGGCCGGATTGCACTTTCTGGCCGACAGCAATGCCGCGATCACCAAGGGCATCGTCGCGCTGGTGCTGGCCGCAGTGCAGGATCGCCCGGCGACCGAAGTCGCGCAGACCGATATCGCCGAACGGCTGGCTCCGTTCGACTTGAAGAACCAGCTTTCGTCAAACCGCACCCAGGGCGTGCCCAACATGATCGCGCTGGTCCGCGAACATGCGGCGCGGCTGGCCGCCGGGTAGGCGCTGACGACGATGCGCCCGCTCTGGACCCTTGCGGGCCTGACCTTTGTCGGCATCGGCGCGGTGGGGGCGTTCCTGCCCTTGCTGCCGACGGTGCCGTTCCTGCTGCTGGCGCTGTTCTGCTTTGCGCGGGGCAATCCGGCGTGGGAGCAACGCTTGCTCGACCACCCCAAGTGGGGGCCGCCGCTGGTGGAATGGCGCCAGCGCCGGGCTATCCCGCGCCGCGCCAAGATCGCCGCGCTATCGACGATGGCCGCTTCGGTGGCGATCACCGCGATCTCGCTGGGCTGGCCCTGGGTGCTGATCCCCGCCGGAGTCATGGCGCTGAGCGGATCATGGATATGGACCCGTGCGGAATAATGGGGGCGCACTGAAGTGGCCGGAATGAAGATCGCCGCGCTGTATCGCTATCCGGTCAAGTCGCTGGGTGCGCAGGAGCTGGCCGAGGTTGCGGTCACGCCGCGCGGGCTTGCGGCGGATCGCCGTTGGCTCGTGACCAATCCGCAAGGGCGCTTCGTCACACGGCGCGAACTGTCCGGCATGGCGCTGATCGGCGCGGAGCATGAAGATGGCGTGCTCATCCTGCGCGACAACCAAGGCGCCGCCTTGCGCGTGGCCGAACCCGTGGCGGACACCGCACCGCAGACAGTTACCGTCTGGCGCGACCCGGTCGCGGCCCTTCCTGCCGGGCACGACGCCGACGACTGGTTGAGCGAACGATTGGGGCGGCCCTTGCGCCTGTTCCATATGCCCGATGCATCGCACCGTGCGGTCGATCCCGACTATGGCGCTGCGGGAGACGAGGTCAGCTTCGCCGATGGCTTCCCGCTGCTGATCACCACGACCGCCTCGCTCGCCGCGCTCAACGCGCGGCTGGACGATCCGGTGGAAATGGCGCGGTTCCGTCCCAACATCGTGCTTGATGGTGTGGATGAGGCTTTTGCCGAGGATGGCTGGCGGGCTTTGCAAATCGGCGGTTTGCGGTTGCGCGTGGTCAAGCCGTGCACCCGCTGCGTGGTCACCACGCAGCATCCGCTGACGGGCGAGTCGCTGGGCAATGAACCCTTGCGCACGTTGAAGGCGATGGGCCGGGTGTGGGAACGCCAGCCAATCTTCGGCCAGAATGCCATTCCCGATGGGGCAGGGCGCATCGCGGTGGGCGATGCGGTAGCCGTCCTCTAACCGCGTCGCGCTCGCATCGACGCGACGCCAAACGCCAGCGCAATGCCGACCGCAGCGCCCCACAACACTGCCCCTGCGGCCAGTCGCACTTGCAGGTCATCCGTGCCGTACAGCGTCGGCCAGAACGCCACGGCGCTGCCATCGCAGAACATCGCGACCACCGTCGCCAGCGTATAGCCGGGCACGATCTGCGCGGGCGCAAGGCGCGCCAACCTTTCCAGCGCCAGAACGAAGGGCAGGGTGCCAGGTACTGTCAGCGCATAACCGATGACCGAGGCGGTTCCGCCGAGCAGTCCGTGCGCGTTGAGCGTGCCCAGCAGCAACGCGGCGGCGAACCACACCACGATCCCGGCGACAGACAGGATCAGGCACTGTTGGCCTGACAGGCGAACGGCGGCAAGCGGATCTGCAGGCATGGCATGTCCTCCAACGAATCTGTAGCACTCGCTACAGTTGTATACTCGTGTAGCGAGTGCTACAAGTCCCCCATGGCAAAAAGAGAACATGCCCGCGATGCGCTGGAGCAGCGGCTGGCCGCGCACGTGCTGGCCCATGGCCTTGGCCAGACCAGCTTGCGCCAGTTGGCGGCGGCGGCGGGTACCAGCGACCGGATGTTGCTCTATTACTTCGCCGACAAGGCCGATCTGCTCGGCACGGTGCTGGCCCGGCTGGCGGCGGACATGTCGGCCATGCTTGAGGCGGCGCTGCCGACGGGGGCGACGCTTTCGGCAGGGGCCCTGTTTCGCCTGACCGCGCAGGCCGCGCTCCAGCCGA
Organism: Novosphingobium sp. FKTRR1; assembly: GCF_020404405.1. GTDB lineage: Bacteria > Pseudomonadota > Alphaproteobacteria > Sphingomonadales > Sphingomonadaceae > Novosphingobium. Next base: position 91,113 of record NZ_JAIZDA010000011.1, read on the forward strand.
CGCTGCGACCCTACATGGAGCTATGGGCCGAAATCGCCGCCGAGGCCGGGCGCGGCATCTCGCCGTTCAAGGCGATTGCCGATGCCATCGCGCAAGGATTTCAGGCCTGGGCTGAGGCGCGGCTGGCCGAACCCGATCCGCAGCGCCGCGCGGAACTGGCGTCCTTGCTGATCGTCGCGGTCGATGGTGCGGCGCTGCTGGCTCCGCTCGATGATGGGCGGATTACCGCGCGTGCCACCGCGGCGCTGGCGGCGTTGCTGGATTAATCGACCGCTTCGCGCAACACGGCGATGCCGCGTTCGCGTTGCGACTTGAGTTCGCGCTTCAACACGGCGGGATCGCGCGCGAACACGAAGCCGAAGCTGACCCCGCCTTCCTTGCCGACGGTGGCGTGGTGCAGCTTGTGCGCCTGCACCAGTCGCTTGGCATAACCCCGCTTGGGCACCCAGTGGAACCAGCGGTGGTGGACCAGTCCGTCATGCACCAGCGTATAGATGATCCCGTAACCCAGCACGCCAAGGCCGATCCACGTGCCCGGCCACCATGCGGCAGCGCCACGTACCAGCGGGCTGCCGATGGCAAAGAAGCTGATCGAGATCGCCGCCCCGACCAGCGCATAGAGATCGTTCTTCTCGAAGAAGCGGTCGTGCCGTTCGTGATGGTCGCGGTGCCAGCCCCAGCCAAAGCCGTGCATGATGTACTTGTGGCTGGACCACGCGACGAATTCCATGGCCAGAATGGTGGCAAGAACGATGAGGGCTGCGATCATGCCGCGTCCTTAGCGCGTCGCACGGGTTTGGGCGACTCCTTCCGGACGCGCTTACCCGAGCAGGCAATCGCCGGTTGGGCTGGTTCCGGCAATTAAATTGCGCATTTCAGCAACGCAAGGCACAGCTTATGCCTTGAAAAGGCCGCGCGGCGCGCTTACCCCGCAGCCCATGGCCAGCAACGACACCCCCCGCACGCTCTATCACAAGATCTGGGACGCTCACGTCGTCGAGAATCGCGACGATGGCACCAGCCTGATCTACATCGACCGCCATCTGGTGCACGAAGTCACCAGTCCGCAGGCGTTCGAGGCGCTTCGCCTTGCCGGGCGCAAGGTACGTCGCCCCGACCTGACGCTGGCGGTGCCCGATCATAACCTGCCCACCACCGCGCGCCGCGATGCTGCGGGCAAGCGCATTCCCATCGCCGACGCCGAAAGCGCGCAGCAACTCGATGCGCTTGAGCGCAATGCGCCCGCCTTCGGCATCCGCTACATCGGCGACGCCGACCGCGAACAGGGCATCGTCCACGTGGTCGGGCCGGAGCAGGGCTTTTCGCTGCCTGGCGCCACGATCGTGTGCGGTGACAGCCACACCGCCTGCCACGGCGGGCTGGGCGCGCTGGCCTTCGGCATCGGTACCAGCGAGGTCGAGCACGTGCTCGCCACGCAGACGTTGCTGCTCAAGCGCTCAAAGACGATGGAAGTGCGCGTCGAGGGCCAGATCGGTCCGGGCGTGACCGCCAAGGACGTGGTGTTGCACATCACCGGCGTACTGGGCGCGTCGGGCGGCACCGGCCATGTCATCGAATATACCGGGCAAGTGATCCGCGATTTGTCGATCGAAGGGCGCCTTACCGTCTCGAACATGGCGATCGAGCATGGCGCGCGCGCCGGGCTGATCGCGCCCGATGAAAAGACCTTCGCCTACGTGGAGGGCCGCCCCTTCGCACCCAAGGGCGAGGATTGGGACGCCGCCGTGGCGTGGTGGACCTCGCTGCGCAGCGATCCGGGGGCGACTTATGACAAAGTCGTGGTGATCGATGCCGCCGACATCGCGCCCAGCGTCACCTGGGGCACCAGCCCCGAGGACGTGCTGCCGATCACCGGCATCGTGCCTGCACCCGAGAGCTTTGCCGATGCCTCCAAGCAAGTGGCAGCGCAGAAATCGCTCGACTACATGGGGCTTGCCGCAGGCCAGCCGATCAGCGGGGTCGAGATCCAGAATGTGTTCATCGGCAGCTGCACCAACAGCCGGATCGAGGACTTGCGCGCCGCCGCCGCCGTGCTGCGCGGCCGCAAGAAGGCCGACAACGTGAAATGGGCCATCGTCGTGCCCGGCTCGGGTCTGGTCAAGGCGCAGGCCGAGGCCGAAGGGCTCGACCGCGTGTTCATCGACGCCGGGCTGGAATGGCGCGAACCGGGCTGTTCGGCGTGCCTTGGCATGAATCCGGACAAAGTGCCTGCGGGCGAGCGTTGCGCCAGCACCAGCAACCGCAATTTCGTCGGCCGGCAAGGTCCGGGCGCGCGCACCCACCTCGTCAGCCCGGCGATGGCCGCCGCCGCTGCGGTGACCGGGCGCCTTACCGACGTGCGCGAACTCGCCTGAACGCGTCTGTGCGCAAGACGGCGTTCGCGCCGGTTGTTACGCCGGATACGCGCGTGCTCGTGCTCGGCAGCCTGCCGGGTGAGGCGAGCCTTGCGGCGGGGCGCTATTATGCACACCCGCGCAACCGGTTCTGGCACCTGATCGGCGGGGTGATCGACCGGGCGGACTTGCCCGCGCTCGATTATGACGCGCGACTCGCGGTCCTGCGCGCATCGGGTATCGGGCTGTGGGACACGGTGCGCGCGGCCAGCCGCAAGGGCAGCCTCGATACAGCGCTGCGCGATGTCGAGCCGGCACCCTTGGCCGACCTCGTTGCCACGTTGCCCGCCTTGCGCGCGGTCGCATTCAACGGCGCTACAGCGGCGCGTCTGGGCATGCGGCAAATGGCCGGGCGCGACGATCTGGCCTGCGTTCATCTGCCGTCCAGCAGCCCGGCGTATTGCCGAATCTCGGCCGAAACGAAGCAGATTGCATGGGCTGATCTGCGGAAATTCCTCGGCTGAATGTTGCAATCGGCGCAGGGAGGGCCAAGATTGGGCCTGACAGGCGATCCCCGAAAGCCCGCAAAGGAGCGATCCGTGACGAAAAAGACCGAAGGCGCCAACTGGACCGGCAAGGCAGCACTGGCGGGGGCCGCAATCGGATCGGCAGCGCTTGCCGCCGCGCTGCTCTACACCTCGCGCCGCAAGGAACGTGCTGAAAAGGCTGCGCCCAAGCTGCCGCCGGTCGATCCGGTCGAAACCGACTGAATCCGCAACTTCGGGCGTTGCACGCGCCGTTTGCGCGGCTATAGCAACGCCCATGGAACCGGTTCAGCAGATCGAAGGCCGCGCGTATCCGTTCGGCCAGAAGAACGTCGACACCGACGTCATCATCCCTTCGCATTGGCTCAAGACGATCACGCGCGATGGTCTTGGTCGCGGCGCGTTCGAAGCCTTGCGCAAGGATCCGGACAACCTGTTCGACAGTGCCGAGTTTTCGGGCTCGCCGATTCTGGTGGCGGGCGACAACTTCGGCTGCGGATCGAGCCGCGAACACGCCGCGTGGGCACTGCTCGATCTGGGGATCAAGGCGGTGATCGCGCCGTCGTTCTCCGACATCTTTTCGGGCAACGCGTTCAAGAACGGCATCCTCACGGTCGTGTTGCCGCAGGAAGCGGTCGACCGGCTGGTCGAAGTGGCCAAGACCGATCCGATCCACATCGATCTGGAAAACCAGGTCGTCAGCACGCCGTTTCAGGATCGCTTTCCCTTCGAAATCGACGCATTTCGTAAGCATTGCCTGCTCAACGGGCTTGACGAGGTGGGGCTGACTCTGGCGCGCGACAGCCAGATCGCAACCTTCGAGGGCAAGGTCCGCGATGAACGGCCCTTCCTCGCCCGCGGCGTCGCCGCTTAATCATTCAATTAAACGGGCTTCCCAAAGCCGCCGAAAATTGCTTCGTTGGTCGCCTGACCGGTCGGGTGCCCAAGCATCCTGCCGGATTCGCAAGAACTGACGCGGGAGAAATGACATGAAGGCCTTGCGCACCCACGCTGTGGGCGGTCCGGAAACGCTGGTGCTCGACGATCTGCCCGATCCGGTGGCAGGTCCGGGGCAAGTGGTGGTGCAGGTGAAGGCCTGTTCGATCAACTTTCCCGACACGTTGATGATTCGCGATCTCTATCAGTTCAAGCCGCAGCGGCCCTATTCGCCCGGCGGTGAGCTGGCCGGCGTGATCGCCAGCGTGGGCGAAGGCGTGACCGGATTTGCCGTGGGTGACCGGGTGATCGGCATGGTTGGCAATGGCGGGCTGGCCGAACAGGTCGTGGTCGAACAGGGCCGCCTGTTCCCCTTGCCCGAGGGCGTCGATTTCGACACCGGCGCGTCGCTGCTGATGACGTATGGCACGACCATCCACGGCTTCAAGGATCGCGGCCACATCAAGGCGGGCGACACCGTGCTGGTGCTGGGCGCGGCCGGGGGCGTCGGCTTGTCGGCGGTGGAACTGGCCAAGGCCTTTGGCGCGCGGGTCGTCGCGGCGGTATCGAGCGAAGAAAAGGCCGCCGTCGCGCGCGAGGCCGGTGCCGACGAGGTGGTCATCTATGGCCGCCCGCCGTTCGACAAAGTGCAGTCGAAGGAGCTGGCCGAGGCGTTCAAGGCCGCCTGCGGACCGAACGGGGCGAACATCGTCTATGACATCGTGGGCGGCGACTATTCCGAACCGGCGGTGCGCGCCATCGCATGGGAAGGGCGCTTTCTGGTGGTCGGCTTCCCGGCGGGCATCGCGCGCCTGCCGCTCAACCTGACGCTGCTGAAATCGTGCGACGTGTGCGGCGTGTTCTGGGGCGCCTTCACCGCGCGCGAACCAGCCAAGTTCAAGGCGCAAGTGGCCGAACTGTTCGACCTGCTGGCGGCGGGCAAGATTTCTCCGCGCATCTCGGCCCGCTTCCCGTTGGCGCGCGGGGCCGAAGCGATCGCGCAACTGGAAAACCGTCAGGCGTTGGGCAAAGTCGTGGTGACGATGGATTGAGCGCGGTCATAATGGCCCATCGCGTTCGGCGGGCAATCAGCTCCGCCGGGCGCGATAGGCCGGAATGGCGAGGTTCCAGCGGATTGCAGCGCCGCGCAGGCCGAACCCGGCGAGCGCGGACAGCGGCCACACCACCCCACGCGGCAGGTGCATCCATGTGCCCGCCGCGCACAGCGCGCTCGCCAGCGCTCCAGCGGTGATATAGAGTTCGGGGCGCATGATGATCGAGGGGCGGCCCGCCAGCACGTCGCGGATGACACCGCCGACGCTACCGGTGATCACCCCCATCAGCGCGGCCGGGATCGGCGCCACGCCCCATGCCAAAGCCTTGGCCGTGCCCAGCACCGCATAGGCGCCAAGCCCGATCGCATCGGCCCATTCGAGCACTTTGCCTTCCCACCAGCGGTGCGGGGTGAACCAGGTCAGCAGCGCGACGGCAAGGCACAGCGGCGCCACCATCGGATCGCGCACCCAGAACACCGGCGCGCCGATCAGCAGGTCGCGCACCGATCCGCCACCGACTCCGGTGATCAGCGCAAAAAAGCTCATCGTCACGAACGTCTGGCGCAGCCGCGCCGCGAGAAGTGCGCCCGACAGCGCATAGACGGAGATGCCCGCCAGATCGGCAAAACCGAGCAGGGCTTGCAGCTTTTCGGGCGGAATGGTTGCAGCGGCAACGAGCGGGGACGACATGCGCCGCCCCTTAATCGACCTTGGCCGTCTTGGCGAGAGGGGAGCGGCGGAAGCGGAAGCCCACGGGCCGCCGCTCCCCGCAAGCTCAGCCCAGCGCGGCCAGTTGCTCTGCCGAGGCTTCGAGCGCGGCGGCGATGATATCGACCAGCCGGTCGATTTCCTCATGCGTGATGACCAGCGGCGGGCTCATCACGATCGAATCGCGGATGGCGCGCACCATCAACCCGCGCGCGATGCAGTGGTCGCGCACGATCGGGCCAGCTACGCCGCCCCCAACCCCGTCCTTCTGGCCGTGACGCTTGTTGGTGCCCGGTTCGGCCACGATCTCGACCGCGCCGATCAGCCCGAGCGAGCGCACCTGACCAACCAGCGGATTGGCGGTCAACCGTTGCAGCGCCTGCGCCAGATAGGGCCCGGTATCGTCGCGGACCCGCTCGACAAGCTGTTCGTCCTCGATAATCTGGATGTTGCGCAGCGCCACGGCCGACGACACCGGATGTCCCGAGTAAGTATAACCGTGGACGAATTCCTCGCCCGAAGCGCGCAGCACTTCGACGATCTCGCTCGACACGCCGGTGGCCGAAATCGGCAGGTAGCCCGACGACAGGCCCTTGGCCATCGACACCAGATCGGGCGTGAAGCCATAGTGCTGGAAGCCGAACCACTGGCCCAGCCGTCCGAAACCGCAGATCACTTCGTCGGCGATCAGCAGGATGCCGTACTTGCGGCAGATCGCCTCGACCCGCGGCCAGTAACCGGCGGGCGGAATGATCACACCACCAGCACCTTGCACCGGCTCGCCGATGAAGGCGGCGACGTTGTGCGGGCCGACGGCAAGGATGCGTTCCTCGATGGCATTGGCGCAGCGTTCGGCAAAGGCGTCTTCGGTTTCATCGAAGCCTTCGCCGAAGTGATAGGGCTGCTGCACATGCTCGATGCCGGGGATCGGCAGGCCGCCCTGCACGTGCATGAACGTCATCCCGCCAAGGCTGGCCGAGGCGACGGTCGAGCCGTGATAGGCGTTGTGGCGGCTGATGAAGATCGTGCGGTCGGGTTCGCCCTTCAGCGCCCAGTACGTGCGCACGAGGCGGAACACGGTGTCGTTCGATTCCGACCCCGAATTGTTGAAGAACACGTGTTGCAGGTTGCCGCCAAGCAGGCTGGCGACTTTGGTGGCCAGTTCGATCGGCGGGGGCGTGGCGGTGCGGAAGAACGTGTTGTAAAACGGCAGTTCTTCCATCTGGCGCGCGGCGACTTCGACCAGTTCGGGACGGCCATAGCCGACGTTGACGCACCACAGCCCGGCCATGCCATCAAGGATGGCGTTGCCTTCACCGTCAAAGACCGTGCTGCCTTGCGCATGGGTGATGATGCGGCTGCCGCCCATGTCCTGTTGCAGCTTGTAGCTCGATTGTGCGGGCAGGTGGTGCGCGACATCAAGTTTGCGCAGCGCCGGGATATCGTAGTTGCGGACAGTAGCCATGGTGGTTTCGTCGATCCCTGGCAGAGCCACATGCGCCGCCATCTAAGATCACAGATAAGCCGGGTGCCCGCGTCCGTCAATCGTGAACAACGCAAACCGTGCCGCCCTAGTTTGAAGCGGCTTGACGCAGCAAAGCGCTTTACCCGGCAACTGGCATCACATACGCCTGTAGCCAGCAACGCCCCTAAAGGGCCACGATCACGAGGTGCCGATGCCGTTTTCCCCCAATTCCCTTTTGCCGAATCGCGGATCGCGACGCGGGTTCCTCGCGAGTCTGGGTGCGGCGGCGGTGGGCATCAGCTTTTCCGGGCTGGCCGGGTGCCACAAGGGTTCGAAGAACGAGTTGAACCTGTACAACTGGGACACCTACATCGGCAAGAACACGCTGAGCGGCTTTGAAAAGCAAAGCGGCATCCACGTGAACATGTCGCTCTATTCGAACAACGACGAACTGTTCGCCAAGTTGCGCGGCGGCAATCCCGGCTATGACGTGATCCTGCCGAGCCACGATTTCACCCGGCGCATGGCGCAGGCGGGCATGCTGATGCCGCTCGACCATGCCAAGATCCCCAACATCAAGAACCTTCTCCCGGCGTTCGTCGATCCGCCTTACGATCCGGGTCGCAAGTTCGCGATGCCCTATACCTGGCTGGTAATGGGCATCGGCTATCGCAAGTCGAAGGTCGACGGCGTGCCCGACAGCTTCAAGTGGATGTTCGATTCGGACCGCTACAAGGGCCGCATCGGTCTGCTGTCGGACGCCGCCGATTTGTGCCGCATGGTCGAGATCTATCTGGGCAAGGATCCCAACGTGTTCGACAAGGCGACCTTGCAGCAGGTCCAGCAGCTGCTGATCCGCCAGAAGAACAACGTGGCGGTGTTCCACGACGACAACGGGCAGGATCTGTTGCTGTCGGGCGATGTCGATCTGGTGATCGAATACAACGGCGACATCGCGCAAGTGATGAAGGAGGACAAGGATCTGGCCTTCGTCGTGCCCAAGGAGGGCAGCCTGATCCAGTCCGACCAGTTGTGCATTCCCAAGGGCGCGCCCAACCCCGATGCGGCGCACGCCTACATCAACTATGTGCTGAGCGCCGAGGCGGGGGCCGACATTTCGCGCACCATCTCGTACCCCACGCCCAACGCGGCCGCGCTGCAACTGATGGACCCGGCCTACCGCAACAATCCGGCGATCTTCCCGCCCGAAGCTGCCGTGGCAAAATGCGTTTATACGCAATACCTTGGTGAAGAACCTTATCGCGCTTACGAAGAAGTGATGACACGGGTTCGCGCCGCCTGACATGGCGGGCTCGGTGCTGCGCGACCGGCTGGCGGCGGGTGACCTCGCCGGTTGCGCGGCAGAGGCGCGCGCGCGGCTGCAGCGCGATCCGCGCGATGCCGAGGCGCTGTTCGCGCTGGCCATGGCGAGCGCCGAGGCCGGACGGGTGGGCGACGCGCTACGGCTGATCGAACCGGCGCGGCGGCTCGATCCGGCCAACGCCGAATATGCCGCGCAGACCGCGCGCCTGCTGATCCTTGCCCGGCAGGACGCCGCCGCCGCCGAAGCCGCGCAAGCAGCGGCGCAACTGCCGACCGGCGATGCCCGCGTGCTAGACACGATCGGCTGCGTCTTTGCGCGCCTGGGCGATCATGGCGCGGCGCTGCCGCTGTTTGCGCGGGCGGTCGATCTGGCGCCCGACGACACGGACTATCGCTTCAACTTTGCCACCTCGCTGGGCTTCTTCGGTCGCACGCACGAGGCTGCCGTGCAGTATGAGGCCGTGATCGCGCGCGAACCGCATTCCGGGCGGGCGCATCTGGGGCTTGCCGGGCTGCGTCGCCACACCCGCGACGACCACCATGTCGTGCGGATCGAGGCGGCGCTGGGCGTAGTGCGCGATCCCGACGAGCGGCTGCAACTGCACCACGCCGCAGCCAAGGAACTGGAGGATATCGGCGAGCCTGCCCGCTCGTTCGCCCACCTCAAGACGGCCAACAGCGCGCACAAGACGCGGCTGGGCTATCGGCCGGAACAGGACGAGGCGCTGTTCGCCGCGATCCGCCATGCCTTTTCAGGGCCGCTGCCGCAGCCGTCGGACTTGCCCGATGCGCCGGTGTTCGTGGTCGGACTGCCGCGCACCGGCACCACGCTGGTCGAGCGCATTCTGGCCGCGCATCCCGGACTGACCGCCGCCGGAGAACTGCAGGCGATGCCGCTGGCGGTGAAGGAAGCGGCGGCGACGCGCTCGCGCCACGTGCTCGATCCCGAGACTGTGGCCGCCGCCGCTGCGTTCGATCCGGGCGCGCTGGGCAGGGCCTATCTGGCGCGCGCGCGGCAGAACGCTGGTGCGCGAGGCGGGCGTTTCATCGACAAGTTTCCGCTCAATTTCCTGTATGTCGGCTGGATCGCCATGGCGCTGCCCAACGCGCGGATCGTGTGTTTGCGGCGGGGCGCGATGGATGCGGTGCTGAGCACCTACAAGCACTTGTTCGCCGCGCATTCGAGCTATTACGCGTGGTCTTACGATCCGCTCGACTGCGCGCGCTATCTGGCGCAGCAACGTGCGCTGGTGACGTTCTGGCAGGAGCGTTTTCCCGGCCGCGTGCTTGACTTTTCGTATGAGGGGCTGGTCGCCGATCAGGAGGGGCAGACCCGCCGCCTGCTCGATCACTGCGGGCTGGAGTGGGACGAGGCCTGCCTGAATTTCCACGCGCAACAAGGCGCCGTGGCCACGCCGAGCGCGCAACAGGTGCGCCGCCCGCTCAATGCCGACGCCATCGGCCGCTGGCATACCCACGCCGATGCGCTGGCCGATGCGGCGGCCTTCCTGCAGGCGCAAGGGATCGCGCTCGACTGAGGCGAAGCGCGGCAATCGCACCGTCGTCATGAAAAACGCTCCGACCGGGTTTGAAACCGGCCGGAGCGAGGATGACGCGTTAAAACCTGCGTGAAAGCCGATCAGAACTTGATCGTGGTCTCGATGCCGATCTTGCGAGGGCTGAGGATCGAGTTGGCATAGTAGCGCGACACGATACCATCGACCGTCACCCGCCGTGACAGGTCGTTGCTGACCGCGACGACCGCGAACTTGTCGAAGATGTTGTCGATGTACAGCCGCGTATCGATCTTGCCGACGGTATAGCCGATCGAGGCGCGGTGGGTGGTGTAGGCCGGCAGCCGTTCGCCGAAACCGCGCGCGCCGACGCGGCTGAGGATGTCGCCGGTATAGCTCGTGGTCCAGTTGGCCGTGATCGTCTGGTCAAGACCGACTTCGTGCTCATACGTCACGCCGATGCTGCCCGAATTCTTGGTCGATCCGGGCAGGCGGTCACCCGCCTTGGCATCTTCCTCGCCATGCCGGAACTTGAGCAAGCCGGGAACGTCCTCGGTCAGGTGTGCATCGGTGTATGAGTACGAACCGTTGATGGTCAGGCCGCGCACCGGCTTGGCGGTGAAGTTCAGTTCCACGCCTTGCGAGATCGCCTTGCCGCCGTTCACGGTAATGCCGATCGCGCCGTTGGTGGTCAGGCCGTCAAGCTGGATGCCATCCCAGTCGACCTTGAAGATCGACAGGTTGCCGCGCAGCTTGCCACCGAACAGGGTATAGCGGATGCCCAGTTCCTTGTTCTTCACCGTGTCGGGGGTGTAGGTCAGTTCGTTGGGCAAGGCGCACAGGTTCTGGCCCGGCGGCAGCGGCAGCACGCAAGGCGCCACGCGGTTGACGCCACCGATGCGGTAGCCCTTGCTGTACGTGGCATAGACCATCACGTCGGGGCTGAACTTGTACGAGGCGTTGAACTTCCACACCGTTCCGCTGTCCTTGGTCGCGCCCGTACGCGACCGGAAGTTGATCTGCGGATAGTCCTGGAACAGCGGCAGCGCCTGACCGCCATCGACGAACGCGTCGTACTTGTAATAGCGGCCACCGGCGGTGAACGACAGCGCCTTGATCGGCGAATAAGTCACTTCGCCGAACACCGCTTCTTCCTTGGTGTTCGATTTGACGTACGAGGCATATTCGACCTGATCGGGCCGGTCGATGCCCGCCCACGCCGGGAAGCCGGGCACGATCTCGCGATAGGTGCTGTCGGTCTTCTGACGGTTGAAGAAGCCGCCCAACGTCCAGCTGAACGGGCCACCGTGCTTGGAGACGAGGCGCAGCTCCTGATTGAACTGGGTATTGCGCGCCTTCTGCTTGGTATAGCCCGAGAACTGCGGGAACAGTTGATAGCCGTAATCGAGGTCGATCAGCAGGTCGGTCACGTCGACCGACGATGTGTTGTTCTGAAGGGTGAACGCGGTGGCCGATACCAGTTCGGCAATGTCGCCCAGTTCGATTTCGGCTTCGGCGGACCACAAGTCGGTAACGCGGTTGGCCGGTTCGAGATAGCGCCAGGGTGCTTCGTACTTGCCGGTGCCGAACACGCCGCCGCCGTTCGATTGGCGACCATCGGTGCTGGTTTCCTGATGCACGTACGACAGGTAGACCTTCACGCCTTCGGTCGGGAACAGGCCCAACTGGTTGCGGGTGGTGAAGGTCTTTTCGAAGTTCGCGTCCTTGACGCTGTGCAGATTGGCGGCAAGCTGATCGGGCGTGCCGAGCGATCCGAAGAACGACGAAGGCTGGTTGGGCTGCGGCGTCGATACCCCCGGCGTGTTGACCAGATAGTTGTAATCGATGAAGCCGGGGTCGTAATAGTAACCCGAAGCGGTGCGCAGCGCGATCTTGCCTTCGACGATCGGGAGGTTGACCGCCCAGTCGACCGAATAGCCCAGGCCATGCGAATGCGCTTCGGTAAAGGCGCGGGCGTGCAGGGTCGCTTCGAGCTTTTCGGGATCGGGCCGGTTGGGGATATAGCGGATCGCGCCCGCCATCGTGCCGACGCCGTAGAGCGTGCCTTGCGGCCCAAGCAGCACTTCGACCCGGTTCATGTCGATGAACTTGAAGTCCTGATAAAGCGGAATTTCGCCAAGGTACGTGGCCAGCATGTTGTTGCCGTTATCGCCGAACGTGCTGCTGTCGCTGGCCGAAAGGCCGCGCATCACGATGGTGCCCGTTGCGCGCGGACCGGTGTCCTGAATGGTCAGGCCGGGAGTGAACGCGGCGAGCGAGCGGATATCGTCGACGCGCTGGTTTTTCAGGCTGTCGGCGGTCACTGCGGTGATGTTGACCGGCACGTCCTGCAGGCTGATCGCGCGGCGGGTGGCGGTGACGATGATCTCGCCGCTGTCGCCGCTGGGTGCGGGATCGGCCTGCGGAGCGGCGCTCTGCGCGAATGCCGGTGTCGCGGCAAGGCCGGTCGCAAGGCAGGCCATGGCCGAGGCGGAAAGCAGCAGAGTACGCGCTGGGATACGCATGATGAAGATGACCCCCCGTGTTGGTGTTGTCGTTCTGGGTTCGAAAGCCGCCGGGTTGCGACGCACAACAATTACCCGACGGGCACGCCGGTCCGGCATGCTGCACTGCACATAAACTGTCGGGGCGTGGGGGCTCTGCCTATGGGGCGTTTGACGTAGATTCCCGGAAGGGCACATCTGCAAGGCGGATCGCGTCCTTGTTCGGGACAGCGATTTCAGCGTCCGGCGGGCCGCAGCATACGCCGTTTCGCTCATGGGCGCGGGTGCGGCGCGGTGGCAGGGAGACAGGGATGATCGCTGACCTGATCCATGCTCTGCCGCTGGCCATGCCGTTGGCCCGCTGAAACGCCATGGCCAAGCGGGCGCACGCACTTGCTCTGACTCCGGGCGATTGGCGGCGACGGTGGGGTGCCTTGCGCTATCGCCTGTCGCTGCCGATCCACGCCGCCGCACAAATGCTGCGCGGCCTCCGCCAGCGCGCAACCCGATCGGCGGTGCAGCTTGTGGGCATGGTGGCGGCGTTCACGCTGGCGCAGGCGCTGATGCTGGAACTGATCGGCCACGCCCATATCGAGCGCTTGCGGAACATGGCCGGGCCCGATCTGCGCGGGTCGTTCGACGCCAACCTGTTTGCGGTATTCCTGGTGTTTCTGGTGCTGTCGGTGCTGGGTGCCTGGCTGATCGCACAGGCGCAGGATACCAGCCGCGCCGCGCAAGCCGAAACCCGCGACCATCTGGCCGGGCTTGAAGCGGAAATCGCCGCCCACAAGGCAACCGCCGTTGCGCTGCAACGCGCGCGCGAAGCAGCCGACGCCGCCAATGCCGCGAAAAGCCGCTATCTGGTATCGGTCAGCCACGAGATCCGCTCGCCGCTCAATTCGATCTACGGCTATGCCCAGTTGCTCGAACGCGGCAGCGATCTGGCGCCGCAGACGGTCGGCAAGATCATCTGCCGGTCAAGCGAGCACTTGTCCAATCTGGTCGATGGCCTGCTCGATATCGCGCAAGTCGAAGCGGGCATGCTGCGGCTGTCGCACGATACCATCCGTCTGCCTGCCTTCGTCGAGCAACTGGCCGGCCTGATCCGGCCGCAAGCCAGCGCCAAGGGGCTGGCATTCCGGCTGGATATTGCGGCGCCGCTGCCCGAATTCGTGCGTGGCGATCAGAAACGGTTGAAGCAGGTGCTGACCAATCTGCTGAACAATGCGGTCAAGTTCACCGCCAGCGGGACGGTCACCTTGCGCGTCGGCTGGCACGACGACATGGCCACTTTCGAGGTGATCGACACCGGCATCGGCATTCCCGAGGCCGATCTTCCGCGCCTGTTCACCGCCTTTGGCCGGACGACCGCTTCAGGCTCGGCCGGGCAGCCGGGAATCGGCATCGGCCTTGCCATCATCGCCACGCTGGTCCGCGTGATGGGCGGCGAAATCAGCGTGGACAGCACGGTCGGCACGGGCTCGCGCTTTGCGGTGCGGTTGACGCTGAGCGAACCGGTGACGCAACCGGTGCAAGCCCTGCGCGCCGAGGCCGTCACCGGGTATCAGGGCGCGCGCCGGACGGTGCTGGTGGTTGATGACGATGCCGCGCAGGCCGGGGTGATCGAGACGCTGCTGCGGCCATTGGGCTTTGCCGTGCACGGCGCGCGCGATGGCGATACCGCGCTGGCGATGGCCCGCGCGCAGGCGCCCGATGTTGTGCTGCTCGACATTTCGATGCCGGGCCGCACCGGCTGGGACACGGCGCAAGCCTTGCGCGCGATGCATGGCGATGCCGCGCGCATCGTCATGGTTTCGTCCGACGCCCACCCGGCAGGTCCGGACGACCCCGGATGCGCGGCGCACGACGTGTTCCTGACCAAGCCCATCGAACTGTCCGCGCTGCTCGAAACGTTGGCCCGGTTGCTGGACTTGCGCTGGACCACCGACGAGGGCGCGACGGCAGCAAGGGCAGTACCAGGCCCGCCGCCAGTGCCGGACGAGGCCGACTTGCGCGTTCCGGAGCCCGCGCTGCCCTTCGTGGCCGAAATCGACGCGCTGGCGCGGATCGGCAATGTGCGCGGGGTGCAAGCCCGCCTTGCCGCGATGGAACAGGCTGCACCCGCTGCGGCGCCGCTCGTGACGCGCCTGCGCGAACAGCTCGACGCGTTCGATTTCAAGGGCCTGCGCGAAACCTTGCGCCGGGGTGCTGCCGATGGCTCTTGATCCGCGCGCCGATCCGGGGGTTGCCGACGCGGGTCGCGACACCATTCTGGTGGTCGATGACAATCCGGAATCGCTGCATTTCCTGATCGAGACGATCGAGCGTGCGGGCATGACCGCGCTGATCGCCACCTCGGGCGACGATGCGCTCGAACTGCTGCACCATGTGATCCCCGACCTGATCCTGATCGATGGCGTGATGCCCGGCCGTGACGGCTTCGAGACGACCCGCGCGATCAAGCGCGATGCGCGGCTGGCCGCGGTGCCGGTGATCTTCATGACCGGACTGACCGAAACCGAACACGCGGTGCGCGGGCTGGCGGCGGGCGGCATCGACTATGTGCGCAAGCCCGTCGATGTCGAGGAACTGCTCGCACGGATGGCCGTCCATCTGCACAATGCGCGGGTTTCAGCAGGCGGCCGCGCTGCACTCGATGCCACCGGACGGCACCTCATGGCGGTGGATCGCGATGGGGCGCTGCTATGGGCCACGCCGCATGTCGAACAACTGCTGGCCGCAGCGCAAGCTGCGGGCGAGGGCGAGGATCTTTCCGCTGCTCTGTCCCCAACGCTTGGCGCAGCGACCGCGCGGCTGGCGGCCCCGGCCGAGCGCACCGGGTCGCTGATCAAGCTGGAGGTCGGCGGGGTACCGGTCGAACTGGTGCTGGTTGCGCACTTGCGCGCGGGGGAAACGCTGCTGCGACTGAACTGGCAACGCGAGGGGGCCGAGATCGAGGCGCTGCGCGAACGCTATGGGCTGACCCAGCGAGAGGCCGAGGTGCTGCTGTGGATCAGTTACGGCAAGCCCAACCGCGCCATCAGCGAAATCCTGGGTATCTCGCCGCGCACCGTGAACAAGCATCTGGAGCAGGTGTTCCAGAAGCTGGGGGTAGAAACCCGCGCGGCGGCAGCGGCCTTTGCGGTGCGCACGCTCAACTGACCGGCCAGAAAGGGTGGCCCGGAACGAGTGGCCCGGAAAGTGTGGCCCAGAAAAGGTGGTGATGCCCGATTGCCAGCCGCCCGCCAGATGCTACCATCCCGGACAAGCGTCCTGAATTGCCCGAACTAGCGCCAATGGAGAGTGCCGATGCGCCTGATGCTGTGTTCCGCTCTGGCCCTTGCGGTCGCCGCCGCTGCCACCCCCGCCTTGGCCAAGGAGCAGGTCGACCTGATCCTGCACGACGGCAAAGTGCTGACGGTGGACAAGGCGTTCAGCGTGCGCTCGGCCATCGCGGTGAAGGGCGAACGCATCGTCGCGACCGGCGGCGAGGATTTGCTGACCCGCTATGACGCGGCCAAAGTGATCGACCTCAAAGGGCGCACGCTGTTGCCCGGCTTCATCGATGCGCACCTCCACCCGTTCCCGGTAAAGCCCAGCGACATCGCCGTGGCCGAGGCGAAGTCCATCGGCGAGGTGCAGGACCAGCTGCGCAAAAAGGCGGCGCTGCTGGGGCCGGGCAAGTGGATCACCGGCTATGGCTGGCAGGAATCGAACTTCACCGAAAAGCGCAACCTGTCGCGCGCCGATCTGGACGCGGCAGCGCCGAACAATCCGGTCATGCTCGTACGCGCGGGGTCGCATTCGGCGGTGGCCAATTCGGCGGCGCTCAAGATTGCCGCCATCGACAAGACCACGCCCGATCCCAAGTCGGGGCTGATCGAGCATGACGCGGCGGGCGAACCCAACGGCGTGATCCGCGAACGCTTTGATCTGGTGGCAAAGTTCATCCCCCAGCCGACCTGGGCGGAAATGCGTGAGCCCAACATCGTTTGGCTCAAGAGCATCCTTGCGCTGGGCATCACCAGCTTCTGGGATGCCAGCACGACGATCGACGACGAACCCGTGGGCAAGGGCGGGGCGCTGCCCAGCAACGACGGCGCGCTGTTCGGTGGGGCGAACCTCAGCTGGGCGCGCGCCAAGGAGATCTACGCCACCCATGCCGCCGATCTGCCGCGCATCACGTTCTATATCTCGTACCCCGGCGCCGAGCGGCTCAAGGCGTTCCCCTATAAATCGGGATATGGTGACAACCACTTGCGGCTTGGCGCGATCGGTGAAAACGCGGTCGATGGCGGCTTTACCGGGCCGACCGCGTGGCTGCTGGCCGATTACAAGGGCCAGCCCGGTTTCCGGGGCAAGGGCCGCTATACCGATGCCGAACTGCAGGACATGGTCGATACCGCCAATCGCCTTGGCTGGCAGATGGGGCTGCACTGCATCGGCGATGCCGCCATCGTGCAGACCATCGATGCCTATGTGAAGTCGCTCGATACCATCGCCGACCCGGCCCATCCGCAGGCCGACCGGCGCTGGTTCACCGACCACTTCACGATCATGCCGCCCGAAGCGACGATGGCCAAGATGGCCAGCCATTCCATCGCCATCGCCCAGCAGCCCAACTTCCTCTACAATCTTGAGGACCGCTACATGCAGGTGCTCGATGACGAGCGGCTGGCGCACAACAACGCGGTGGCCACGCCTGCGCACAAGTTCGGCATCTTCACCGCGTTTTCCAGCGACAACCTGCCGGTCGGGCCGCTGGTCGGGCTTTATGCCGCGATCACCCGCAAGGGGCCGAGCGGTGCGGTGCACGGCGCGGACGAAGCCGTCAGCCGGGCAGAGGCGATCCGCAGCTACACCGCCAACGGCGCCTGGCTTTCGCGCGAGGAGGCCGAGAAGGGCACGTTGGAACCCGGCAAGCTGGCCGACATGATCGTGCTGCCGTTCGACCCGCTGGCCGCCGACCCCGAAGTCATCCTGAAAGGCGCGGTCGACATGACGTTCGTCGGCGGCAAGCTGGTGTTTTCGCGCTGAGCGTGGGGCCGTTGCGCCGCATCGACCCTGGCAGCGGCGCATAACCCCACCGAGGGCGTTGACCTTGGCGGCGGCTGTGGCATCACAGTGGTGCATTTGTCCTACCGCATTCCCAGGGGTATTTCTTGAGCGTTCACCACCAGCCGCGCGAAGGGGCTTCGGCCCTCAGCGCCTCGCTTCATTCGCGCCACGTTTCCATGATCGCCATCGGCGGCATCATCGGCGCCGGTCTGTTCGTCGGTTCCAGCACTTCGATCGCGCGGGTGGGGCCGGCGGTGGTGGTCAGCTATGCGCTGGCCGGGCTGGTCGTGATCATGGTCATGCGCATGTTGAGCGAAATGGCCAGCCAGCATCCGGCCGCAGGCTCGTTTACCGAACTGGTGCGGATCGGGCTGGGCGAGCGCGCGGGCTTTGTTGCCGGGTGGCTGTACTGGTATTTCTGGGTCGTCGTGGTGGCGATCGAGGCGATCGCGGCGGGCGGTATCATCAACGGCTGGACCGGCCTTCCGGTCTGGCTGGTCGGCACCGTGTTCGTGGCGGCGATGACCGGGGTCAACCTCCTGTCGGCGCGCAGTTATGGCGAGTTCGAGTTCTGGCTCTCGTTCATCAAGGTGACCGCGATCATCGCGTTCATCGCGGTGACCGGGCTGTTTGCGGTGGGCGTGACGTCTCCGTCCGGGCCGACGTTCGGAAACCTTGTCAGCCATGGCGGCTTTGCCCCGTTCGGCTGGGGCGCGGCGCTGGCGGGCGTGACCAGCGTGATTTTCGCGCTGTGCGGAGCCGAAATCGCCACCGTCGCCGCAGCTGAGGCAAAGGAACCGGCGCGCGTCATCGCCAAGATCACCGGCAGCGTCGCGCTGCGCATCGTGCTGTTCTATGTGCTGTCGATCGGGCTGATCGTGTCGGTCATGCCGTGGAGCGACGTGGTGCCCGGCCACTCGCCGTTTGCCGCCGCGATGAACGCGATGAAGATCCCCCACGCTGCCGACGTGATGAACGCGGTGGTGCTGGTGGCGGTCACTTCGGCGCTCAATTCGGGCATGTATGTGACCAGCCGCGTGCTCTACGTGCTGGCGGACAAGGGCGATGCCCCGCGCGCATTGGTGCCGCTCAGCCGCCGCGCGGTGCCGTTGCGCTCGACGCTGGTGGCCAGCGGCTTTGCCTATGTCGCGCTGGCCTGCTCGGTGCTCTCGCCCGAAGTGGTGTTCAGCTTTCTGGTCAACGCTTCGGGCGCGATCATGATCTTCGTCTACATGAGCGTGTGCATTGCTCAACTGGCCATGCGCAAGCGCGAGACTGCCCCGGCGCCGATCCGCATGTGGCTGCACCCGTGGGGCAGCCTGATCAGCTTTGCCGCGATGGGCGCGGTGCTGGTGGCGATGGCGTTCAGCCCGGGGGCGCGCATCGAACTGGTCAGCAGTCTGGCCGTGCTGGCGCTGGCTTATGCCTGCTCGTTCATCGGCCGCAACCGCAGCGGCTTTCCCGGCTGACCGATCTGAGGGACATCACGATGGCGCACAATCGCTTGAACAAGCGTCTGGCTTCATTCCTCGCCGGCGCCGCAGCCGTGCTGGCAGCGGGTCCGGCCATTGCGCAGGACCGGACCGAGGCGCTGCTCAAGGATTTGAGCGAGGCCGCCGGGCCATCGGGTTTCGAAGAGCCGGTCCGCAAGATCATGGCGCCCCGGATGAAGGCGCTGGCCGACGATCTGCGATATGACGGGCTCGGCTCGGTCATCGCGCGGCAGGGCAGTAGCGGTCCGCGGATCATGCTGGATGCGCATATGGACGAATTGGGCGGCATCGTCCGGCGCGTCACCGGCGATGGCTTTCTGTCGATGCAGATGCTGGGCGGCTGGCTGGATCAGGCGATCGCCGGGCAGCGCTGGATCATCCTGGGCAGCAAAGGGCCGGTTCATGCGGTCACTTCGATCCGCGACATTCACCTCGTCCCGGCCGAGGAACGGACCCAACTGATCCGCCGCGATGCGGTGTTCCTCGATCTTGGCGCGCATGATGCGGCGGGCGTGGCGGCGCTGGGCGTGTCGCCGGGCGATCCGGTGGTGCCCGATAGCCCGTTTCAGGAATTGAACGGCACCGGCGCCTATGCCGGCAAGGCGTGGGACGACCGCGTCGGTTGCGCGGTCTTGCTGCTGGCGATGGAGCGGCTGAAGGCCAGCGGCCATCCCAACCAGATCTATTTCGTGGCCACCGTGCAGGAGGAGATCGGCTTGCGCGGCGCGCGCGCTTCGACCGCGATCGTCAAGCCTGACATCGGCATCGCGCTGGAAGGCGGGGTGACCGGCGATTCAGGCGGCGCGCGCGCCGAGGATTCGCAGGTGAAACTGGGCGCCGGGCCCGGCATGTTCCTGTTCGATACCAGCGCCTTGCCCAACCGCAAGCTGACCGCGCTGGTCCGCAGCGTGGCCAAAGAGCAGGGCATCCCGCTCCAGGTCGATCTGGTCAACGGCTATGGCGATGATTCCGCCGAGATGCAGACCGTCGGCGGGGGTGCGCCCACCGTCAATCTGGTGGTTCCGGCACGATATACCCACGCCCACACGGGCATCATCACCCGGCGCGATTTCGATCAGACGGTTGATCTGGTGGTTGCGCTGCTGCGCAAGCTGGATGCGCCGACGGTGGCAAGACTGCGCGACTTCACGCCCGATTGATGCGTTTACGCCCTAGTCGGCCTGGCCCAACTGGCGGGCCGCGCGGGCGAGGTCATCGGGCGTGTCGATATCATGCTCGGCGCCGGGCGGCAGGGTAACGAACGGCGCATCGCGCAATAGCGCCCCCGCGCCGCGATCACCCAGCAAGACCTCCAGCGCAGCGAAATGGCGCGCGCCGAACAGCGCAGGCGGCATCGGCGTGCCAGCGGTGTCGCGGCTGGCAATGCGGTCGCCGTCGAAGGCTGAGACGAGCGCCGCGATGTGACTGGCAGGGACCAATGGCATGTCGGCCAGCGCCACCAGCACCGCCTGCGCGCCCACGCGCCGCGCTGCGGCAACCCCGGTTGCCAGTGAGCGGCTTTGCGGCGCGTCGGGCGGATCGAGCGGCAGGCAGGTGTAGCCGGGCAGGGGGGCGGGCGGGGGCGGGGTCTGTTCCCGCACAATGGCAAAGCGGTGCACGAACGGCAGCGCGGCCAACATGTCGGCGGCATGGCGCGCAACCGGCCGGTCGATGAGTTGTGCCGCCAACTTGTCCGCACCGAACCGGCTGGCCTTGCCCGCAGCCAGCAGAACGAGTGCTATTCCCGAAAAATCAGGAGCCGAAAAATCAGGAGCCGAAAAATCAGGAGATGGCACGGATGGTCGGGGCCCAGGCAGTGATGGTGGCGCTGGCCTGATAGTCCTGCACCACTTCGGCCAGGATCGAGAGCGCCAGCGTGCCGCAATCGCGGGTGCCCGGAATCAGCCCGATATTGCCGCGCAAGGCGTCGAGTTGGACGGCGGGCACGCCTTGCGCGCGCAAAGTGTCGATCCGGGCGCTGTGGGTGCGCCGACTGCCGACCGCGCCGCAATAGAACGAGGGCAGCCCCAGCGCCTGAGGCAGCAGGAACTCCTCCCAGTCGCGGTCATGGAACAGGAACACGATGGCGGTCCAGCGATCGGTCGCGAGCGCGGGCAGGCGGTCGCGCTGGGGCAGGGGGACGATGTCGAGCCCACCGGGCAGGTCGCTCGCCGGGGCAAAGGCATCGACCGTCAGGCCATAGGCGCGGGCGAGCGCGGCAAACGCGGTCAGATCCTCGCCATGACCGAGCGCCACCACGCGCAGGGCGGGAGGATAGCGGCAGGTGAAGCCATCAAGCTGAAGTTCCGCCATCTCACGCCGGTCATGCGCGGCCAGCACGCGGGCCAGTTCGGCGGGTGGCGGGGTCGGGGTGAACAGCAAATCGATCCCGCCGCCGCAAGGCAGCCTGACATCGATATAGGGCGAACCGGCGCCATAGCGGACCGTGCGCGAACGGCCTTGCGCGAGTACGTCAAGCGCTTCGGCCTGCACCGCGCGTTCGATGCATCCGGCCGAAAAAGAACCCAGATGGCGGCCATCGGCGAGCACCGCCATGTGCGTGCCGATGGCGCGAGAGCTGGACCCTTCGATGCCGACCAGCGTGACCAGCGTGCCAGCAACGCCTTGCTCTGCGCCCTGAAGCAGCAGCCGCACGGCATCGATCGGCGCAGGCGCGATCATTTGGCGGTTTCACCCGGATAGAGCAGTTTGATCGAGTCGGGCGCGTGGCAGCGCTGTACCACCTGCTTGGCCAGCCGCAGCCGTTCGTCGGACAGCGAGCGGTCCGACAGCGCGAACTTGCGTTCATAGGCCACTTCTTCGGCGGTGAACGGCGGTGTGCCCGGCTTGACGCTGCCCTTGCCCAGCTCGAAGATCACATAGTTCATCATGTCGGCCAGTTGCGCATTGTCGGTGATGCGGCTGTTGGCGACGTTGGGCAGGCGGATCAGATAGGCGCGCGCTTCGGGCGTGCACATGAACCAGCCGACGCGCCCCGCCAGTTCGGGCAGCTTGGCCGGAACCGTGCTGCCATGCAGGCCGTGGCACCCGGCGCAATTCTCGACATAGTCGGCGCGCGCCTGCTCAGGGTCGACCATCAGCGGCCGGGGCGCGGCGTGAGGGTCGGGCGATGCCGAGAAAACGGGCGCCGACTGTTGCGCACGCACATCGATCCGCCAGCCACCTAGCCCGGCTGCAGCAACGATGGCCAGTGCGAGAACGACGCGACCAGATTTCAGCATCACCCGACCCGGACCCTTTACGCTGCGCCGATCAGAACGGCGGTGGAGCAATGGTATTCCATGCTCTGCGTGCCGAAGCACCAGATGATATCGTTGTTGAGCTGCGGCGTATAGATCTGCGTTTCGCGATCCGATCCGTTGCAGTTGCACTTGTTGCAGTACGCCTTGCCGCAGCAATCGCGGTAGGCGATCAGATAGGCCTTGCCGTCCTCGGGATTGATGCAAGTGCCGACCCACGAGACCGGCGACGGTTCGGCGCCCGGCGGGCAAGTATGGATGCCGCCGCCGCAGCACGTGCACAACGCGCCGTCGATGGCGCAATAACGCCAATAGGTGCACTTGGTGTCATCGCTGGTCTGCGCGTTGCGCGCGAAGATGGTCTTGGTCTCGGGCGAGCGGTCGGGCTTGGCCGCTTCGGCACGGCTGACCGGCAGCAGCGGGAACACGGGCGCCGCAACCAGCGCCGCGCCAAGCCGCGCAAGGATGCCCCGGCGCGACGTACCACCGGCAAAGCGGCGCAGCATCTTTTCGCCAAGGCTGTCCGGATCGAACTTCTTCATTGCCAAATCCCCTGTTGTCCGGTCCCCGGATGGCCGCTGGTCGGGCCAGCGTCATCCGGTTGTGAAGCGATCGGCTCAGGCCACTTCGGCCGTGATGCCCTTGATGTAGTCCTGCACCGAACGCACGCCCATTTCGTGGGCGACGATCAGGCTTTCGAGGTGTTCGCGGCTGTTGACGAGGCCCTTCGACAGCACCACGCCATCGGCATCGAGCAGCGCGGCATAAGGCAGCTTGCCCACTTCATAGGCCTGACCCACTTCCGGGCCATTGATGAACTGGTAGCCGTTGAGCCCTTGCTTCTCGATCATCGCGCGTTGCGCGGCCAGATCGTCATCGCCCACGAAGATCAGTTGCACGCGTTCATCGCGGGCAAAGCTCTTGGCCATGGGGATGAGGTTCTTGCACAGCGGGCACGACGGCGAGACGAACATCAGCAGGCGCAATGCCGCGCCCGGAGCCGGGCCGCCGACATGGACGTGCGCGCCGTCGATGGTCGTCGCCTCGATCGCCTTGGTGGTCGAGCCGACCGAGGGGCCGCCCGCGGTGGTCAGCGCGCCAGCCGGTGCCACGCGCATGTGCAGCACGCCCACTTGCCGCGCCAGCGCCAGCAGCGCGAGGCCAAGAGCCAGAATGACGATCCACGAAAGGACTTGTGCGACGATCAGAGTAGTCAGCATTGGCGATCACCTCCGCCCGGACGCCAGCGGCGAGGCCGACAGCGCTACGATGGCGTTGAACAACTGGTAAAGCAGAAACAGCATGAGCCCGGCCACGGCGGCAAGCGCAACAGCTTGCGCGCCGATCTCAGCCCCACCGGTCCGGAACGAACCAGCGCAGGCTGGCGCGAGCAGCGCGGCCATCACGAGATTGCGCAGCACCAGCGGCCATCCGATCGGTTGGCGCAATTGCGAACGCCCGCAACCGCAGTCGATCTGCGTCCGCCCGCGCGCCACGTTGATCGCCATCGCTCCGGCAAAGCCGAGCAGCAGCGAGACCGCGACGAGGGCGGCGGCCATATCACCCGTGGCGGCCAGCACCAGTCCGAGCACGATCTCGAACGGGGGAAGTACCGCAGCGAGCGGGGCGACCAGCGCATCTGGCAGCAGCCGATAGTTGGCGATCACGCCGGGCAGCACGTCACGATGGCGCAACTTGGCGGCACCGGCCTGGACGAACACCAGACCGATCCCGATTGCCCCGGCCAGGCTGGCCACGGGGCCGAGCTGGAGGGCAAGGTCGCTCACGGGTTTTCGACAACCGTGATCGGGCCCGAACCGGCTTCCTTGATGGTGTGTTTGATCGCCCCGGTCTTGAGGTCGATCACCCGCAAAGTGTCGCTGCCGCCGGCCAGAATCAGCTTTGGCTCAGCCTCTTGAGTTACTTCGACCGCTTCGGGCAGATCGGGCACGGCAATCCGCTTGACCACCTTCTTGGTCGCCAGATCGACTTCCCACACTTCGGTGGCGCCGTCCTTGTGCGTCCAGTATTCGCCGGGGTGCATCAGCACGAACAAGTGTCCGGTCGGGCGGTGCAGCGCCAGCGGCTGACCGCCGCCGGGGAACCAGTTGACTTCGAGCGGCTTGGTTTCGCCCTTGCGGATGCCGGCGGCTTCCTGGATCGAGAACGGCTCGCCGACCACCGGCTTGGCGCCCAGCGCGACGGTGTAGATCAGCCCGGTGTAGGTCAGCAGCACCGATTGCTTCTTCGCCTTGTCGGTGGCGTAGTTGTCGAACACCGGATCGGTGGTGGCGTTGAAGAACGGTGCGGTATGGGTGATCTCGGGCTTGGCGCCGGCAAGGGCGATGGTCGCGATCGAGCCATCGTTGCACAGGGCCGAGAGGCCAACTCCGGCCACGGTCACCAGATCGGCGCAACCGGGCAGTTCCACCGCCTTGACGAACTTGCGCTTGGTCAGGTCGATCACGTTGACCGACGTGGCCGGGTTGTAATTGTAGACATAGGCGAACTTGCCATCGTCGCTGACGACGAAGTTGTTCTTGCGCCCGCCCACCAGCATCCGGCCGGGAATGTCGATATCGGCCTGAAAGTTCAGGGTCTTGGCATCATAGACCGTAACCATGTCCTGCCGGGTGCCGCGCGTGCGCTTGGTCCAGATGGTCTGCGCGACGTAATAGGCCTTGCCCGCAGGATCGAGCGCCATGTCGCCCAGCACCGGGGTTTCGACCTGGCCGAGCAGCTTGCCGGTGTTGCTGTCATAAATCGAGGTGCCGCCCAGTACGAACCCGCGCTGCACGAAGAACCAGCTCGCCTTGGGCGCCTCAAGCGTGTTCACGCCCGATTCCTCGGGCTCTACCGAGGCGGTGGCGGCATGGGCTGCCGGCGCGGCGAGCATGGCCAGAGCCAGTGCCGCCGAGGCGACGGGCTTTCGAGCGATGGCTTGTCGGACGGCAGACTGTCGAACGATGGCGGCAAGTTTCATCTCGTCGGCCCCCTGATGGCTTTTCGGTGGAGCGAAATCTGTTCCGATCGCAAGCGGATACAGGCCGGACCTGTATCGTGTTGCCATGGGGTTGTTCCGCGTTTCGAGAGCAAGATTTGACGCCCGTCCAATTTTAGTCAAGCGCCTTTGCGGCTTTTTCCAAGTTTGCGATGCAGCATGGCTTAAAAGGGTTGTGGTTCAATGATGCTGGTCGGCCGGTTCAGGACGAAAGTCCGGCAATCTCGTCCGGGGTGATCGAGCGGGCCAGTTCGACCAGATGGCGCGCGGCGATGCGGGTGAGTGCGGGCAGTTCGCTCGCCCACGGTTTCTCGAACCCGGCAAACGGCGTTGCGCCCTCCATTGCGGCGCTGATGTACAAGGCCACGGTCCGCACTTCGGCGGGTGACAGCGCCGGGTTCAGTTCGGCCACGTATTCACCGATGAAATCGTGCACCCGCTGGTAGAACACCCGGACCCGCTCGGCGATGAAGGCGTTGTGGTTGCTCAGCGCCCACAATTCGGTGAACAGCCGGGTGGTGCGCTTGCCGCCGATGTCGTCAAGGCACATGACGATGATCATCCGCAGCCGTTCTTCGGGCAGAAGGTCGGGCCGCCGAACCTCTGCCTCAAGCAGCTTGTCATAGTTTTCAAGCAGCTCGTCGAGCAGGATCTGGATCAGCAGTTCCTTGCGCGGGAAGTGATAGCTGACGTTGCCGACCTTCATCCCGCAGGCGGTGGCGATGCGGCGGACGGTGAAGGCGCTGGCGCCCTCGTTGATCAGCACGTCGTGCGCGGCCTTCAGGATGGCGTCGACCGTTTCGGTTCCGCGCAAGTAGGTTCCCGGGCGCGTTGCCGCTGGCTGATCCTGTATCTGGGCCCCCGCCGTGTTCACCGTCATGCCCTTGCGCTATCATCTCCCCGCTGCCGAAGCGAGTCACCCCCGGCGCCCTTTATGCCGGATCGGACGCGAATAACGACGTTGCGTCTTGACGCGATCCTTGAAGCCTGTCCTGAAATGGTCGAAACGAGGCGGAGCGGAACCCAGCGTCAGTTCAAGGGTTGGTGCCGCGTCTGGATGGAGAAGTGCCGTGCCCATCGAATTGACCGTCAACCGCCGCAAGCGCGCCGTCACAGCCGAAGCGGACAAGCCGCTGCTGTGGGTATTGCGTGAGGATCTGGACCTGCCCGGCACCAAGTTCGGCTGCGGCGCCGGACTGTGCGGGGCCTGCACGGTTCTGCTCGACGGGCAGGCGGTGCGCTCGTGCCAGACCCCGATCGGCGAGGCGGTGGGCAAGCACGTCACCACGATCGAGGGCGTCGCCGCGCTGCCGGTCGGCCGCAAGGTGGTTGAGGCGTGGGAGGCGATCGACGTGCCGCAATGCGGGTATTGTCAGGCCGGGCAGATCATGTCGGCCACCGCGCTGCTGACCGCCACGCCCAAGCCCGGTCCCGACGATATCGTCGGCGGGATGAACGGCAACATCTGCCGCTGCGCCACCTATGTGCGGATCGAGCGCGCCATCCGCGTTGCCGCCGGGCTGGAGGAAAAGGCATGACCGCGCCGATCGTTGGTAAAACCCAGGTCGCCGATCCCGCGCTCAGCCGCCGCTCGTTTCTGGTCGCCTCGCTGGCGGGCGGCGCGGCGCTGACGTTCGATGCGCAGATGGCGCTGGCCGCAGGCGTGGTCGCCCCGCAAGCGGTCGTGCTCAACGCCTTCATCCGCATCGCGCCCGACAACACGGTGACCATCGGCGCCAAGAATCCCGAGATCGGGCAGGGCATCAAGACGATGCTGCCGATGCTGCTGGCCGATGAACTCGACGTGGCGTGGGAGCAAGTGCGGATCGAGCAGACCGACGCCAACGACAAGCTCTATGGCGTGCAGGTGGCAGGCGGCAGCACCGCCACGCCGATGAACTGGCTGCCCGCGCGTCAGGTCGGCGCGGCGGCGCGCGCCATGCTGGTGAGCGCGGCGGCGGCGCAATGGGGCGTTGCGGCCAGCGGGCTCAGGACTTCGGCCGGGCGGGTGATCGATCCCGCCAGCGGGCGCAGCGCCACTTATGGCGCGCTGGCCAGTGCGGCAGCGGCCGTGCCCGTCCCCGATCTGGCCAAAGTCACGCTGAAAAAGCCCGAGGAATTCCACATCATCGGCACCGCCAAGCGCGGCGTCGACACGCCCAAGATCGTGCGCGGCGAACCGCTCTATGGCATCGACACCCGCCTGCCGGGGATGCTCCACGCCGCGCTGGTCAAGTGCCCGGCCATCGGCGGTACGCTCGCCAGCCTTGACGATGCCGCGGTCCGTGCGGCGCCCGGCGTGGTCGCGGTCGTACCGATCAGCAGCGGCCAGTGCGCCACCGGCAAGCACGATGCCGTCGCCATCGTCGGCAATTCGTGGTGGACCGTGCAGAAGCTGCGCGACAAGCTGAAGATCACTTGGGATATCGCTGAACAACAAGCCTTTTCGACCGCGCTCTATGCCACGCAGGCGGCCGCCGCGCTGGGCAAGGCGCCCGACGCCACGGTGTTCAAGGCGGGCGATGCCGATGCGGCGCTGGCCCGCGCGGCCAAAGTCGTGACCGCCGACTATTCCTATCCGTTTCTGGCGCACGCCACGTTGGAGCCGCAGAACTGCACCGCGCTGTGGCATGCGGACGGCAAGCTGGAATTCTGGGCGCCGACGCAGAACCCCGGATCGGGGCGCAAGGACGTGGCGACGATGCTGAACATCGCGCCCGAAGCGCTGACCATCCACATGACGCGGATCGGCGGCGGTTTCGGACGGCGGCTGATGAACGACTACATGGTGCTGGCCGGCCAAGTGGCCAAGGCGCTGCCGGGCCGTCCGGTCAAGCTGCTGTTCGACCGCACCGACGACTTGCGCAACGATTACTACCGCCCGGCAGGCTGGCACCGGTTCACCGCCGGGCTTGACGCGCAAGGCGCGCTGGTGGCGTTCAAGGACCACTTCGTGACCTTTGGCGCCGGGGGCAAGCCGGTGCGCGCGGCGGAACTTCCGGCCAGCGAGTTTCCCGCCTCGGTGGTGCCCGACACGCACCTTGCCCAGTCGTTCCTGACCACCAACCTCACCACCGGCTGGCTGCGCGCGCCGACCTCTAACGCGATGGCTTTCGTGTTCCAGGGCTTCCTTGATGAAGTGGCAGAAGCGGCGGGAACCGACTTGCCCGCGCTGATGCTGCGCACGCTGGGGGCCCCGCGCGAACTGCCGACCGACCGACCCGGCATCGTGTTCAACACCGCGCGTGCGCGCGCCGTGATCGAGCGCGTGGTCGCCTTCGCCGGGTGGACCGGCAAGTCCTCGTCGGTCGCCGGCAAGGGTCGCGGCTTCGGCTTCTATTTCAGCCATCGCGGCTATTTTGCCGAAGTGGTCGACGTGACGGTGACCGACGGTGCGGTGAAGGTCGACAAAGTGTGGATCGCAGGCGACATCGGCTCGCAGATCATCAACCCGCTCAACGCCGAACATCAGGCGCAAGGGGCCGCGATCGACGGGCTGGCGCAAGCGCTGGTCTGGCAGCCGGTGGTGCAGGAAGCAGGCGCGGTGCAGACGGTGACGTTCACCGACTTCCCGCTGCTGCGGCTCGATGCCAAGCCGGGCGAGATCGCGATAAGCTGGGTCAAGAGCGACTATCCACCGACCGGGCTTGGTGAGCCGACGCTGCCGCCGGTGATCCCGGCGGTTGCCAACGCCATCCGCGCCGCCACCGGCAAGCGGTTGCGCAGCCTGCCGCTGCAACTGGCTTGAACGGCCTGAACCGAACAGGCCTCCACCCTTTTAGCGGGCATTACTCAAGCTTTAGTACAAAGCGTTTGACCAAATCTTGGACGCGTGTCCAGTCTTGCATCTGACGCAAGGGCATCGAATCGGGGTGCCCGCATGGCTCAGGGGGTTTGACGCAGATGGTCGTTCCGGTCGCCGCTACGGTTCCTTCGATGCCGCCTCGGTCGGGTGCCGCCCGTCGGCTTACCGGCCTGTTCCTGCTGGGGGCGGCGGGGCTGTTTTCGGCCACCGCGGTCATCGGTCAGTCGAGCCCGGGCGCAGCCGATGCCGAAACCGAAGAGGGCATTCCGGTCACCGATGCGCTGACCCGCGAAAAGTGCGGCGCGTGTCACACCGCCGATGCCAAGGGCAACCTTTCGCGCATCTCGTGGGTGCGTACCACGCCCGAAGGCTGGGATCAGGCGATCAAGCGCATGGTCCGACTGAACGGCGCGGCGGTCACCCCGGAAGACGCGCGGCACATCGTGCGCTATCTTGCGGGCAGTCACGGTCTGGCCCCGGAAGAGGCCAAGCCGGTGTCGTACCTGGTCGAAAAGCGCGTGATCGACGAGACCAACATTCCCAGCGAATCGGTGCGGACGAGCTGCGCTGCCTGCCACGCCTTTGCCCAGCCGCTGTCCTGGCGGCGGTCGGCGCAGGAATGGAAGAACCTGCAGGACTTCCACGTCGCGCTCTATTCGCAGGCCGACGCGCAGTATCGCCGCCCGGCGACCGACCGTCCCGGCGCGGTGTTCGGTGAGACCGAGCCGGTGGTCAACAAGCCGGGCGCGATTCCGGTGACGGCGGGGCAGGTCGCGCTTGAATATCTGCGCAAGGTCGCGCCGCTGCGCACCCCCGAATGGACCGCATGGGAAGCACGCAAGCAGGCACCCCGGCTGGCCGGCAAGTGGCTGGTCAGCGCGTGGCTGCCGGGCAAGGGCAAGTATTATGGCTCGTTCATCGTTGCGCCGGGCGCCACGGACGAGGAGTTCAAGACCTCGATCGCGCTGCGCTCGGTGACCGGTGCGGCGGGCCTTACCGCCACCGGCAACGGCGTCGTCTATGGCGGCTATGCCTGGCGCGGTCGCGTCACCTCGGGCGCCACGCCCACCGCGCCCGACGCCATCGACCAGCCGTTCCGCAGCGCGCTGACGTTCTCGCCCGACCGCAAGAGCGCGAGCGGCCGCTGGTTCTGGGGCGACTATCAGGAATTCGGTTACGACGTCACGCTGACCCGCGCCGATGGCAGCCCGACGATCAGCGCGGTCTGGCCCGCCTCGATCAAGGCCGGAACCAAGGGCGCGCAGATCCACGTCTATGGCGATGCGTTCCCCAGCGGATTGACCGCCAAGGACATCGATCTGGGCACTGGCGTCACGGTGACCAAGCTGGTCTCGGCCAGTTCGGGCGAGATCGTGGTCAGCGTCGACGCTGCGCCCGATGCCAAGGCGGCGGTGCATGACGTGTCGGTCGGCTCGGCGGTGCTGGCAGGCGGGCTGCCGCTTTATCGCAAGGTTGATTACCTGAAGGTCACGCCCGAAACCAGTCTGGCCCGGCTGGGCGAGGCCGGGGGCAAGCGCGGCATCGGCTATGCCCAGTTCGACGCATGGGGCTATGACAACGGCCCCGATGGCAAGCCGCACACTGCCGACGACGTGAAAGTCGGCGCGGTCGATGCCGACTTCAGCGTCGAGGAGTTTCAGGCGACCTGGTACGACGATGACGTCCACTACGTCGGCAAGCTGAGCAATGCCGGGTTCTTCAGCCCGTCCATCGACGGCCCGAACCCGCAGCGCAGCGGCAATCGCAACAACTATGGCGATGTCTGGGTGGTGGCCAAGGCCAGGACCGAAAAGGACGCGCAAGGCCAGCCGCTGACCGCAAGGTCTTATCTGGTCGTCACCGTCCCGGCGTACAAGCGTTGGGACAATCCGGGGGTTTCCGAATGACGACACTTCTGGCGCACCGCTATCGCCTTGGCGAAATTCACGAATTCCGGGCCGAAGGGGCCGACTTCATCTATCTGGTAACGGCAGGCGCGATCTTTGCCGCCGACGGGGCGACGCGCAAGGTGCTCGACCTGCTGGCGCAAGGTGAGTTGGACCATGACGATCTGGTCCGCGCGCTGATCGGGGATGGCCTTTCCGCCGTCGATGCCGAAGGGCTGGTGCGCGAGCTGCGGCTGGCCCGCGCGATCGAGGCCAATCAGGTGGTGCAGGGGCTCACCCCCGCCGCCCCGCCCGCCGACTTCCCGTTGCAGGCGCTGGTGCTGAACGTCACCAACCAGTGCAACCTGGCCTGCACGTATTGCTACGAATTCGGCGCCGACAAGATCGCCACCCCGGCGGGCAAGCCCAAGTACATGACGGTGGAAACCGCCAAGTCCTCGGTCGATTTTCTGCTGGGCAGCGCCGGGCGGCGCGAGGCGGTGCACATCACCTTCTTCGGCGGCGAAACGCTGATGAACTTCCGCCTGCTGCGCGACGTGGTGCTTTATGCCGATGAGGCGGCGGCAGCGGCGGGCAAGCGCATCACTTACAGCCTGACCACCAACGCCACGTTGCTGACCGACGAGATCATCCAGTTCCTGTCGGATCATGCGGTCGGCGTCACCGTATCGATGGACGGTCCGCCCGAACTGCAGGATGCCCGCCGCGTCTACAAGAACGGCAAGGGCAGCTATGCGGTGATGGAGCCGCGGCTGCGCAAGCTGATCGCCGGGCACAAGACCCGCGCCGTCACCGCCCGCGTCACGCTGAGCGCCGGGGTCACCGACGTGAAGCGCATCTACCAGCACCTGAAGCACGATATCGGCTTTCATGAGGTCGGCTTTGCCCCGGTGACTTCGGCCGATGAGCGCGAATATTCGCTCAATGGCGATGCGATGACCGGCGTGCTCGCCGATTTCGAGGCGCTGGCCGACGAATGGCTGGACTACGCGCTGCAGGGCAAGGTCCACGGCTTCACCAACGTGTCCGAAACCTTGAGCGAACTGATCGCGGGCAGCAACAAGTCGCATCCGTGCGGCGCGGGCCTTGGCCTGCTGGGGGTCAGTCCCTCGGGCGATCTGTCGCCGTGCCATCGCTTTACCGATGCCGACACGCACACGCTGGGGCACATCTCGACCGGGCTCGATCAGGAAAAGCGCGAGGATTTCCTGACGCGCGGGCATGTCGCGGCCAAGTACGAATGCACCAGTTGCTGGGCGCGGCCGCTGTGCGCGGGCGGGTGCCATCACGAAGCGTTCGTGCGCTATGGCGACACCGGCCACGCCAACCTGCATTACTGCGACTGGATCCGCCAGTGGACCGATCGCTGCCTGCAAATCTATGGTACGCTGGCGCAGAAGAACCCCGAATTTCTCGAACGCTTCGCTGAACGAAAGGGCTTGCAATGAAGCACCTGAAGCCGCTCAACGCCAAGGCGCGCAAGATCGAGGCCGACATGGCCTCGATGGATGAGGATGTGGTCGCGCTGCAGCAGGCACCCCGGCCGCACGTGCCGGTCGGTTGTTCGCTGTCGTTCTCGCCGGGCTGGGAAGTCGACGCCAGCGGCGGCACCGCCGGGCTGTGCCAGCCGGTCGAACGTGACATCTATGACTGCTATGTCACCTGTTTCTGGCCGGTGCAGATGGCCGACCATGTCAACTATTCGCCCGACTGGGCGAGCAACTGCGCCGCCGCGACCAAGGACTGGCGCAACCTCGACATCGTCTTTCCCTGATCGCGGGGCGGGGACGCCTCCGCCCTGCGCCCGCTTGTTGTCCGCACCGATAAGGGACCACCGCATGACCACGCTTGTCCGCAAGGCCGCCTTCGCCGTCTCTGCTCTGGCCCTTGCCGGGGGCGTTCCGGCCAGCGCCGGCACCTTGATGCTCGGCACTTATCCCGACAAGCTGTTCACGGTTGACGAGGCGACCGGCGCGATCAAGGAGAAGATCCAGCTGGAAGGCGGGCTGCCGGTCTCGCTGCGGATCACGCCCGACCAGTCGAAGATTTTTGCCACCACCATCACCAACAGCAGCGTGATCGTGATGGACGCCAAGTCGCACAAGATCCTGACGCAGTTCAACCTCAACACCCCGACCGAACGCTATCGCTTCAACGGCGGCGTGCCCGATCCCAGCGGGCGCTTTTTCTACACCACGCTGCTGCGCACCGACAAGCTGGTCGACCGCTGGAAGGTGGGCAAGCAGTCGTTCGCGGTGATCGACATCGCTCAGAAAAAGGTCGTGCGCACCGCCGAACTGACGCCAGAGGACGATGCGCTCAACGGCGGCTATCGCGCGCCGGTGATGCTCTCGCCCGATGGCAAGACGATGTACGTGTTCAAGGACAAGGTGCTGGTGGTCGATGTCGCCACGTTGAAGGTGGTCGACCGGATCGACGTGCAGAAGCCCGAGGCGACGGGGTATGAATCGGTGGCCTTTGGCGGCGGCGTCGAAGGGTTCCAAATGACCAATTCGAACGAACTGGTCTCGCTGTTCACCGCCGCCGACCCCTATGTGCACAACAAGGTGTTTGGCCTCGGCAAGTTCGACCTCAATTCGCGCAAGTTCAGCTTCACCTCGATGGGGCCGATCACCACCGGCATTTCGGGGCTGGAGATCACGCCCGACGGCAAGACCGGCTACACCGTGGTCACCAACGGCATGACCGGCAACAAGCGCTGCGAGTTCTGGAAGTTCGACATGGCCAGCCTCAAGCTGACCGACAAGGCCGAATTCCACTGCCGTTCGCGCTTCACGCTGGGCATGTCGGGCGATGGCGCCAGCCTGTACATCTATGGCGCCAGCTACGACATCGAACTCTACAACGCGCAGACGCTGAAATACGAAAAGACCTATGACCTGGGCGCCGATGCGACCATGGCGGGCATGCTCGTCCTCAAGTAACATGGCGCGCGGGGGCTTGCGGGCATGACCGGATCGGGCGGCGCGGCCGTCCTGATCCGGGGGCGCGGCGTGGCAGCGCTGGCCGCGCAGCATACGCTGGCCGCTAATGGCGTCGGCTTCGCGGTCGAGCCGGGGCCTGCGCGCGGAGCGGCGCCGGTGGTCATGCTGGGCGAACAGGCACTGGCGCTGTTGCGCGACCTGTTTGGCCCATCCTGTTTCCAGCCATCCAGCGGCACCTTCAGCGGCGCGCATGCCATCGAGCGACGGATCGTGCGTTGGGGGCAGGGCGAGCCGGTGACTGTGCCGCACAACGCGGTGGCAGTGACCGGGGCAGAGTTGCTGTCCGGCCTTGCCCCCCCTGTACCAGCGCCCGCACCCGTCTGCGCGGAGGGATCGGCCCAGGCCTTTACCCTGTATGCCGACACGGCGGTGCCCGAACCCGCGCTGCGGCTGTTTGGTGAGCGCGAGGCGGCGGCGGCTCCGGTCACGCTGGCCGCTGGCGCCGATGCCGCCGCCGTGCTGATCGAGGCCACGCCGCTTGGCTGGCTGTTCCTGATCCCGCTGGGCGCTACGCACGGCTGGCTGCTGGCGGTGGGGGCAGAGCCCGACGCGCTGCTGGGCCACAGCCGCCTTGTCGCGCCTGCGATCGCCAGCGCCGGGGCGGTTGAGGCGCGTTTTCAGACCGCGCCGCGCATGCTCGATCACCTGACCGGACCCGACTGGCTGGCGCTGGGCAGCGGCGCGCTGGCGTTCGATCCCTTGTGCGGCGATGGTACCGCCACGGCGGCGCGCGGCGGCATTCTGGCGGCGGCGGTGGCCAGCGCGATTGCCGGGGACTGCGCGACCGAAAGCCTCGACCCGGCTCCGTTGTTGCGCCACTACCGCGCGATGCTGATCGCCGCGTTGCGCCGCCACCTTGCCGCCTGCCTGCCGTTCTACCGCAATGGCGGATCTGGCGCGTGGTGGCGCGCACAGGCCGAGGCCACCGCCGCCGGCCATGACTGGTGCACGCAAATTCTGGCCGCCGAACCCGAGCCCGGTTTCGTGCTGCGCGGCAACCGGCTGGTGGCGCGGGACACGGTCGGCTGAGCATGGTGCCTCCGCTCCAATCTCCCGCGCCGCCCGCGCCATCGGTGGCGCAATGGCGCACGTATCGGCGGTTGCTGCCCTACCTTGCACCCTATCGCGCGCGGCTGGTATTTGTGCTGGCGCTCAGCCTGCTGGCGACAGCGGTCAATCTGGTGCAGCCCTATCTGTCCAAGCTGATGATCGACAAGGCGCTGCTGGGCCATGACCGACAGGCGCTGCTGCTGATCGCGGCGGCCACCGTCGGCGTCACGCTGGGCGGCTACGGCCTCAACATCGCGTCGAGCTATCGCTATGTGAAGATTTCGGCGGCGATGCTGTTCGACATTCGCGTCGCGCTGTTGCGCCATCTGCAGACGCTCAGCCCGCGCTTTTACGCGCGCTTCCGGTTGGGCGACCTGATGAGCCGGATCAACAGCGATGTCAGCGACGTGCAGCGCGCGGCGGCCGATACGCTGCTGGCGGCGCTGGGCAACGTGCTGTTCCTGATCGGCAGCGTGGTGCTGATGCTGTGGCTCGACTGGCGGTTGTTCGCGGTGGGAACGGTGCTGGTGCCGGTTGCGGTGCTGACGTTCGTGCGCCTGCAACAGCGGCTGGTCCTGATCACCCGCGACATGCGCGAGCGCGGCGCCGACCTTGGCAGCCTGCTGGTCGATACGGTCATGGGCATGCGCGTGGTCACCGCGCTGGGGGCAGAGGGGCACGAGGCGGCGCGCTTTGCCCACGCCAATGGCCGCTTTGTCGACACGATGCTGCGGATGCAGGTCGCCTCGTTCCTGACCGGGGCGCTGCCCGGCGCGCTGCTGGCGATCTCGACCGCCGCGGTCACGCTGTATGGCGGCTGGCGGGTGTTCACCGGCGAACTGACCATAGGTACGCTGGTGGCGTTCATGGCCTATCACGCGCGGCTGTTCGCGCCGGTGCAGGCGCTGCTCGGCCTGTCGTCGGGGCTTGCCAGCACGCGCGTGTCGCTGGCGCGCATCTTCGAGCTGTTCGACACCGCCCCCGACGTGACCGAGCGCGCCGATCCCGCCCCGCTCGGCCCGGTGCGCGGCGAAATCCGCTTCGAAGGCGTCTGCTTCCGCCACGATCGCGAGGCGGTGCTCGACGGGGTCGATCTGGTGATCCCGGCGGGCGCGCACTGCGCGGTGCTGGGCGAAAGCGGTGCGGGCAAATCGACGCTGGCCGACTTGCTGGTGCGCTTTCAAGACCCGCAGGCCGGGCGCATCGTGGTCGACGGGCACGATATCCGCGACGTGGCGCTGGCCGACCTGCGGCGCGAGATCCTGCTGGTCGATCAGGCTCCGTTCCTGTTCAACGCCTCGATCGCGGCCAACATCGCCTTCGCCTGCGATGCGGCCACGCCCGAGGCGGTCGATCAGGCGGCGCAGGCGGCGGGGCTGGGGGCTCTGCTGGTGCGGCTGCCGCAAGGGCTGGCGACCCCGGTCGGCGAGCGCGGCCTGTCGTTGTCGGCGGGCGAGCGCCAACGCATCGCGCTGGCCCGCGCGCTGTTGCGCCGGCCATCGGTGCTGGTGCTCGACGAGCCGACCGCCGCGCTCGATGCCGAAACCGAACGCCGCGTGGGCGAGGGCCTGCGCCGGATGCTGCCCGATGCCACGCTGGTCATCATCACCCATCGTCCCGCGCTGGCCGAGGCTGCCGACATGGTGGTGACGCTGCGCGACGGCAAGGCGAGCCTGCATGGCTGAGCCTGCATGACTGAGCCTGTCTGCATCGCGGTGATCGACAGCGGGGTCCATCCGGGCCATCCGCATATCGTGGCCGAGCGCCTGTTGCCCGGTGCCTGCGTCCTGCCCGACGGTACTATCGAGCAGGAGGAGGACGCCGCGCTTGATCGCATCGGCCACGGCACCGCCGTTACCGCCGCGATTCAGGAACTGGCCCCCGCAGCGCTGATCCTGCCCGTGCGGGTGTTTCGCGATGCCTTGCGCGCCAGTCCGCGCGCGCTGATCGCGGCGATCGACTGGGCGAGCGGGCAGGGCGCAAGCCTGATCAACCTCAGCCTTGGCACCACCAACCCGGCCCATGCCGAACACTTTGCCGCCGCGCTGGCCCGCAGCAGCGCGCGCCTCGTCGCCCCGCGCACCACCGCCGAGGGCGATCCGTGCTGGCCGGGCATGCTGCCGGGCGTGATCGCGGTCGGCCTCGATTGGGACGTGCCGCGCGGCGACGTGCTGATGGAAGCCGGCGTGTTGTACGCCTCGGGCTATCCCCGCCCGATCCCCGGCGTGGCGCAACAGCGCAACCTCCACGGCATCAGCTTTGCCACGGCGCAAGTGACCGGCCTGGTGGCGTCCGGGCGAATCTGAGCCGCGCGCTTTTCGCGACAAGCCAGACGCTTCGTTGCAGCCACCTCCGCCGCCCAACGAAAAACCCCCCGCGCCGCAGCGCGAGGGGTCCATCGTGACGAACGGTGATCCGGTCGATCAGTAGCGCCAGCTTGCCTTGATCCCGAAGAACTGCGGCTTGATCGGGTAGCTGCGGGCCGAACCCGAGCAGAATTCGATCGAGCAGAAGGTGTTCTTCGACAAGATGCCCCGGCGGTCGAACGCGTTCTGGATGAACGCTTCGATCGCGATGTTCTCGAACTTGGTCCCTGCCGAGAAGTCGAACGAGGTGAAGCCCGCCGTGTTGCCGAGCAGCGCGTTGTTCGACAGGTCGAGGTCCGACGTGCTGCCCGACTGGTGGAACACGCTGCCCTGGACGAAGCTTTCCTTGCCGCCCAGATCGAACGTGTAGCGCGCGGTCGCCGAACCCTTGAAGATCGGCTGGCGCGGCAGGCGGGTGCCCTTCGGCGCGGCGATGTCGCCGGTGGCATCAGAGCACGACGGGCGCACGCTGAGGTCGGCGCGCGAAACCAGTGCGCAGAAGTTGTTGGCCAGCTTGGCGTCGTTCAGGGCGCCCGATGCGGTCAGCGTCAGGCCTTCGTAGGGCCGCCATTCAAGGTCGGTCTCGATACCATAGACCCGCGCGTCACCGGCGTTGACCACCACGCCCGCACCCTGGAAGCCCGGCGGAATGACGACGTACTGCACGCCCTTCCACTTTTCGTAATAGACCGCCGCGTTCCAGCGGAAGTTGCTGCCCCAGCGGGTTTTCCACCCCAGTTCGAAGTTGGTCAGCGTATCGGGCTTGTACGGCGATGATCCGGCCAGACGGTTACCGCCACCCGGACGGAACCCGGTCGAGTAGGTGGTGTAGATCATCTTGTCGGGCGTTGCCTGCCACGACAGGCTGACCTTGTGGGTTTCGCCGACGTCGTGCGAGTTCTGGTTGCCGGTGTTGATGCAGCTCAGACGGGTGGGGTGGATGAACTTGTTGTAGATCACCGCAGGATCGCTGTTCCAGCAACCCGGCGTGCCATCGGCCTGATGCGCGGTGGTGGTGTTCTTGGCGCTGCGCCAGATGCCGGCGAAACCGACGTTGCCGGTATCGGACACATAGCGACGGATACCGCCGGTGATCTTCACGTTCTTGACGAATTCCCAGCTACCTTCGGCAAAGGCGGCGCCGTCCTTGAAGTGGCGATCCTGTTCGACGAGATAGAACGAGTCCGGATTGATTGCGCCGGGCAGGGCGGGCGAGAAGCCATAGATGTTGGTCGCCTGGCTCAATCCGGGGATGAAGTAGTTGACGTCGCTGATCGACTTCTGGAACTGGTAGAACCCGCCGATGGTCAGGTCGAACGGCCAGTCCTTGGGTACCGACAGACGCACTTCCTGCGTGAACTTGCGCTGCTTGATCTCGCCGTAATACTGCTGCGTCGGGTTGATGAAGTTGCCGTTCTTGTCCTTGAAGTTGGTATATTCGATATAGCCCGGATCGGCGGCGGCGAGCTTGTCGTACGTGACCGAATAGTACGTGTAGTCGTTCGAGTTCTTGATCTTGCGGTTGAAGTAACCCGTGGCCGAAACGATGTCGAAATCGCCGATCTTGCCCTGAATGGTCAGCGATGCCTGATACCAGTCATCCTTCAGCCAGGTCGGGCTGAAATCGTGCACCACCAGATCGCCGAACTTGGGATCGAAGTTGTAGGCGCCCTTCGAATTCAGGCCCTGATAGGTGATGCCCGGCGTGATCGTCCAGTCATCCGAAGGCTTTAGCGCCAGTTGCGCCCGGCCGCCCCATTCCTCGTTGGTGTTGTAGTCCTTCTTGGCGATCGCGCTGTTGTTGATCGTGTAGGGCACCGATTCGTAATTGTAGACCGCCGGAACGTTGTCGATGTAGCCGCCGGTCTTGTCGTAGAAGCCCATCAGGCGGATCGCCGCCTTTTCGGACAGCGGCACGTTGACGAAGCCTTCGACCTGACCGCCTGCGGAACCCTTGCCCCACTTGTTGGCCTGAACGTCGATCCCGGCTTCGACTTTGTCGAACTTGGGCTTGTTGGTGATGATGCGCAGCGTACCGGCAAGCGAGCTGGCGCCGAACAGCGTCCCTTGCGGACCCGACAGCGCCTCGACGCGCTCGACGTCATAGATGTGCAGTTCGGGGTTACGGTCGGGCGCGGTGATCGGCATGTCGTCAAGATAGACGCCGACGGTCGATGCCTGACCGCCCGAAACCGAGATGCCGCGGAAGAAGGGCTGGCTGCGGCCGGGCCCGAGCGTTTCGAACGAAACCGAAGGCAGCAGGTTGGCATAGTCGGCAAAGCTGCTGACCTGATGCTGTTCCAGCGTGGCGGGATCGAGCGCCTGCAGCGAGATCGCGACCTTCTGGATGCTCTCGCTCTTGCGCGTGGCGGTCACGACGATTTCGGTCAGACCGCCGCTGTCGGCCGCCGGTTGCGGCGCTTCGGCCGGGGCGGGCGCCTCTTGCGCCATCGCCGCCATCGGCAATGCCAGCGTGGTCAGTACCGTCGATGCACCGAGCAATCCTGCAAAGCGTTTGGCGCGTGAACTTCTTGAAACTGCCATTTACGACCCCCTGTTGGCCTTGTTGCTCCGAAGTGCCCTCTCCTGCGGCACGGCCCGCTTTGCGGGTCCGTTCATTCAAGCCATGCGGTCGACCACGCGGTGCCCGTGCAAACGCTTGCGAACACAGTTTCCCGTCGCCCGCTTTGCGTGTTGCAAAACAAGCGTCCGGTGCAACGCACACGGCACTTAGCGATCGACAAAAACCCACCGACCCCCGCAAAATTGCCTTTTAGTACGGGTGTCCGAAATGAATTTGTGCCATCGGCGCGGTGCGAGTCAACGCGCTTGGTCCGATATGGCTTAAAAGGGTGGCGGCGGATGGCGCAGCGCCTGATCGGCTTGCCCTTTTACGCTTGCGCCGGGCTCGGACTCGACAACAAGGCCGATCTGGCGCAGTTCCAAGGGCGCCGGCAACGATAAGGGGCGTCGCACTTTGGTCGCAGATTCTACCGATACCACTACGGCCACCACCGCCGAATCCGGGCCCGTCGGCACGCTCGATGCCGCGCTCGGCCATGCGCAGGCCTTGCTGATGAGCGCGCCCGCGATGGCGCTGGCCCAAACGCGTGAGATCCTGCGCGTGGTGCCCGGCCATCCGCAGGCCATCCTGATCGAGGGGCAGGCCCTGCGCGTGACCGGCCAGTTTGCCGAAGCGCTTGGCGTGCTGGCGCGCCTTGCCGCCGAACAGCCGCGTTCTGCCGCCACCGCGTGCGAACTGGGCCTGACGCTGCTGGCGCTCGATCGCCCGCGCGATGCCATGGCCGCCTTGCGCCGCGCCGTGGCGCTCAAACCCGATCTGGCCCCGGCATGGGCGGCTTTGGCCGACACCTTGCGCGCGCAAGGGAACGAGGCCGAGGCCTGCGCCGCCGACGTTTCTGCCATTCAGGCCGCCTCGCGCGATCCGGTACTCCTGCGCGCCGCCGCTGCGCTGGGTGAGGCGCAGTTCGATTCGGCCGAAGCGCTGCTGGCGGGCCGCTTGCAGGCAAACCCGCGCGATGCCGCCGCGCTGCGGATGCTGGGCGAGATCGCCTGGCGCAAGGGCGATCTGCAGGAAGCGGTCGCGCTGCTGAACCGCACGCTGGCCATCGCGCCCGGCTTTGGCGCAGCGCGCGAGCTGCTGGTGCGCATTCTGGCGCTTGGCCCCGGCGTGGCCGACGCGATCCCCCACGCGCGCCGCCTTGTCGCCGATGCCCCGCGCGAAGCCGGTCACGCGCTGCTGCTTGCCTCGTTGCTGGTGCGCACCGGCGAACAGGAGGAGGCGCGCACGCTCTATCGCCATCTGGTCAGCCATGGTGGCGATCAGCCGCGCGTGTGGATGAACCTTGGCCATGTCGAAAAGACGCTGGGCCATCAGGCCGACGCCATCGCCGCCTATCGCCGCGCCATCGCGCAGAATCCCGCGCTGGGTGAGGCGTGGTGGAGCCTTGCCAACCTCAAGACGGTGAAGCTCGACGCCGCCGACATCGCCACGATGTCCACCGCGCTCGCTTCGGTGACCGACGAGGAGGAGGCCGCGCAACTGCATTTCGCGCTCGGCAAGGCGCACGAGGATGCGGCCGAGGCCGAGGCTTCGTTCGCGCACTATGCGCGCGGCAATGCGCTGCGCCGCCAGCAAGTCGAATACGATGGTGCCGAGGTGACCCGCGCGGTGGCCGACCATGCCGCGTTGTTCACCGCGCCGTTCCTGGCCGCCCATGCCGCGCAAGGGTGCCCGGCGCGCGATCCGATCTTCGTGGTCGGTCTGCCGCGCTCGGGCTCCACGCTGGTCGAGCAGATCCTGTCGAGCCATTCGCAGATCGAGGGCACGATGGAATTGCCCGACCTGATGATGCTGGCCGACCGCTTGCAGGCGCGCATCGACAGCGGCGAGTTCGCCTCGCTGGGCGCGGTGCTCGCCTCGCTTGCCCCCGCCGATCTTGCCCGGCTGGGCGAGGAATACATCGAACGCACGCGCGTCCACCGCAAGACCGACAAACCGCTGTTCATCGACAAGATGCCCAACAACTGGCAGCACGTCGGCCTGATCCGGCTGATCCTGCCCAATGCCACGATCATCGACGCGCGCCGCCATCCGATGGGCTGCTGCTTTTCGGGCTGGAAGCAGCACTTCGCGCGGGGCCAGGTGTTCACGTATGATCTGGCGGAAATCGGCCACTATTACCGCGATTACGTGGCGCAGATGGCCGCCTTCGACCGTCAGGCGCCCGGCGCCGTCCATCGCGTGATCTACGAGCGCATGGTCGCCGATACCGAGGGCGAGGTGCGCCGCCTGCTCGCCCATGTCGGCGTGCCGTTCGAGGATGCCTGCCTGAACTTCTGGCAGAACCGCCGCGCGGTGCGCACCGCCAGTTCCGAACAAGTCCGCCAGCCGATCTTCACCGATGGCGTCGATCACTGGAAGCTGTTCGAACCATGGCTCGGCCCGCTGCGCGATGCGCTGGGTGACGTGGCGACCGCCTATCCGGACGTTCCTGCCCGAATTTGAGGCAGTATTGACGGCCGCGCATCAGGCTATCTTGACAAAACGAACCATATAGGATAATTGCGCTGCCAAGGATCGAGGGGCGAGGCCAAGGCCGGTCTTGTCTTTTGCTTCTTTCGGTCAGGGTTCACAGCCTGATCGGCGCGACCGGTGC
>NZ_JAIZDA010000012.1 GCF_020404405.1 Novosphingobium sp. FKTRR1
ACCTCAAACTGCGCGCCATCACCTCGGAATGCTGCGCGGATAATTCTCGGAACGCTGCGCGCCATCACCTCGGAATCCCGCGCGCCATCAAATCGGAACACCGCGCGCGATCACCTCGGAATCCGCAATCAGGACAATCCGATCTACGGAGAC
The DNA here is from genome assembly GCF_020404405.1 of Novosphingobium sp. FKTRR1. Lineage (GTDB taxonomy): Bacteria > Pseudomonadota > Alphaproteobacteria > Sphingomonadales > Sphingomonadaceae > Novosphingobium. The sequence continues at coordinate 154 of NZ_JAIZDA010000012.1, forward strand.
CCGAACCATCACGGCGGCTGACGCCGGGCCACCCTGAGCCTCAAGCCTTGCGCAAGGCGGTAGCGCCGGGGCACAGGGGGGCTCTTTCGCTTTCAGGACCGATCAGCCAATGCCGCGCCTGCTCTTGTTCAACAAACCCTATGGCGTGCTGTCGCAGTTCACCGATGGCGGCACCGCTACCGCCCGGCCCACGCTGTCGCGCTATGTCGCGGTGCCGGGGGTCTATCCGGCCGGGCGACTCGACCGTGACAGCGAAGGGCTGCTGCTGCTGACCGATGATGGCCGCCTGCAGGCGCGCATTGCCGATCCGCGTTTCAAGCTGCCCAAGACCTATCTGGTGCAGGTCGAAGGCGAGCCGGACGAGGCGCAGCTTGACCGGCTGCGGTGCGGTGTGGTCCTGAACGACGGGCCGACCCTGCCCGCAGAAGCCGAGGCGATCGCCGCGCCCGATTTGTGGCCGCGCGATCCGCCGGTCCGGTTTCGCAAGAGCGTGCCGGACAGCTGGATTTCGCTGACCATCCGCGAAGGCCGCAACCGTCAGGTCCGCCGCATGACCGCGGCAGTCGGGCTGCCGACGCTGCGGCTGGTGCGCTGGCGCATCGGCGACTGGACCGTGGCCGATGTGCCGCAAGGCGAGTGGCGTGAGGGCGCGGTGCCGCGCTGAAGGTCAGTCCCGGTCATCATCCTCGGCGGCAAAGGCGATGCTGCCTTCGTTGATCAGCGTCGTCATCAGCGCGACTGCTGCCTCGGAACTTGCCAGTGCAGGCGCGATTTCGACAAGATCGCTTGCGCACAACTGGCGGGCAAGGTCGGCCACCAGCCCGGTACAAGCGTGGCGTTGACCATCGACGAACAGCAGCACCGCGCTGCCGTCCTGTCGCTCGCCTTGCTCGACAAAGGCGAAGCGGCTGGCGGGGTTGCGCTCCAGCGCTGCACCTTCGGCAAGTGCCTGACGGACCTCATGTGCGCTGGCGGGTGCCTCGGGGCGCCAGTCGACCTCGGGATACTTGCGCTCGGTGGTGTGCCGTCCGAACCAGTCGGCAAAGCCGGTGCGGTCGGCAACCGCCCCAATCACCATCGCCTGCAGCCGGGCGAGCGCGTCGGGGATGATTTCGCCCGGATTGGGCTGAGCGGCAAGGCCGGGGTCGGCGTAACGGTCGTCCTCGGTCAGCCCCGACAGGATCTCGTCCACCCACAATCCGATCAGTTCGTGCCGCGATGGCGCGCGAAACCCGATCGAATAGGTCATGCAATCATCGCCCACCGCCACGCCATCGTGCGCCACGCCGGGCGGCAGGTAGAGCACGTCGCCGGGTTCGAGCAGCCATTCTTCGGTTGCCTGAAACTCGGCGAGCAGGCGCAAGTCCGCGTGCGGCAGCAGCGGCGTCGCATCGTCGCAGCGTTGGCCGATCCGCCAGCGCCGCTTGCCCGATCCTTGCACCAGAAACACATCGTACTGGTCGAAATGGGGGCCGACGCCCCCGCCATCGGCGGCATAGCTGACCATCACGTCATCGATCCGCCAGTTCGGAATGAAGCGGAACGGCGCGATCAGCGCGGCCACGTCGGGCACCTGATGGTCGACCGCCTGCACCAGCAAGGTCCAGTCCTTGTTGCCAAGCCGGGAGAAGCGCTTTGCCGCGATTGGCCCATGTTCCACCGCCCATGTGCCGGTGCCCCCGGTGATCAGGCGGGCTTCCACTCCCGCCTCGCCCGCCAGTCCGGCCAGTTCATCGGGTTCAAGCGGATTGACCCATCCGGGAAAGGCCTGTCGGATCAACAGCGGTTGCTGCTGCCAATGGTCGCGCAGGAAAGTGGCGGGGTCGAAGTTGTGCAGCGTCATGCCACCCGCCTTAGCGGCGGCGCAGCAGCCGGACCAGCGCTTCATCCAGCGTTGACAGGAACCGCGACCGGTCGGTCTTGCTGAACGGCGGCGGTCCGCCGATCGCCTCGCCGCCCGCGCGCAAGTCGGCCATGATCGCGCGGGTGGCGATGGCCGAGCCGATCGAGGCGTGGGTGAACGGCTTGCCATTGGACGAGATCACCGTGGCGCCCGCCTTCAGACAGCGGTCGGCCAGCAGGATGTCGGCGGTGATGCACACGGTTTGCGCATCGGCTCGCTCGGCGATCCAGTCGTCGGCGGCGTCGAACCCGTCGCTGACCACCACGCGGCTGATCAGATCATGCGCGGGCACGCGGATCGGGCTGTTGCTGACGATGGTCACCGGCACCGCGTGGCGAAAGGCGACCTTGTAGATCTCCTCCTTCACCGGGCAGGCATCGGCATCGACCAGAATCTGCGTCATCGTGGCGCGCCGTCTGGCGCGATGGCGGCCACCGCCAGCACCTCGATTGCCTCGTCTTTGCCGCCAAACGGCAGCAGCTCGCCCGCTTCCGCGCCCATCAGCGCGCGGGCCAGCGGCGCCGAAAACGCGATCAGCCCGGCGGCGGGGTCGGCCTCGTCATCCCCCACCAGCGACAGCGTGCGCATCTTGCCGCCCAAGCGAAACGCCACCGTGGTGCCGAATTCCACCACATCGCCCGCAGGCACCGGCATCACTTCGGCGGTGATCTGCCGCGTCTGCCAATAGCGCAGGTCGCGCTTGAGCGCCGTCAGCGCGGCCTCGTCATGCGGCTGCGCGATCTGCGTCGCCAGCTCGGCCACGCGCGCGCCGATCAGCGCCGCGCCGCGCGCGGTGACGCGGTTGGGGCCGGGCGGGATCGGCAGTTCGAACTTGGGCTCAAGATGTTCGTCATCGCCTTCACGCCGGAACGCAACGCTCATAGGCCCAGTTGCGCCTTGATCGCGGCGACGGCGCTGGCATTGATCGCCACGGCATCGGCTTCGGTGCCCGCTTCGGTGTAGCAGCGCAGTTCAGGCGCGTTGCCCGATCCGCGCAAATGGATCACCGCGTCCCCGGCAAAGGTCGCACGGACGCCGTCGGTGTGGTCGATGGTGGTGCACGGCCCGGCAAAGCTGCCGAACAGCCCGGTCTGGAGCGCCTGCTGCGCCGCTTCATCGCCGTCGGTCAGGCGGGCGAACAGCGCCTTGCTGACTTCGGGCGGGAACGGAATGACCCGGTCGCTATAGGTGAAGCGCTGCGGCAGGTCGGCCAATTGCGCCGAAACCGAGGGAGCGTCGGCGGCCAGCACCGCAAGTATCGGCAGGACCGCATCGCGGGTGGGCAAAGCGCGCGTCAGTCCGGTCTTGCCCGGAACCGCGCTGCCCAGCAGGAAGCCGCCGTTGGCCTCATACCCGCAGACCACGCTTGCGCCCGCGTCCAGTTCCTCGGTCATCGCGGCGATCACATAAGGCGATCCGATCCGGGTGCGCCGGGTGCGGGCAAAGCGACCCGACTTTTCCAGCGCGGTGTTGCTGCTGACCGGCGTGGTGACGCTGGTGGCACCGATCGCGCTGGCGCACAGGATGCCAAGCACGTCGCCGCGCAGCCACTTTCCGCTCTCATCCGAGATCAGCGGCCGATCCGAATCGCCGTCGGTCGAAACGATCGCATCAAGCCCAAATTCGGCCGCCCAGCCTTGCGCCAGTTCGACGTCTTCGGGGCGGATGGCTTCGGTATCGACCGGAACGAACACTTCGGAACGGCCCAGAAGCGCGATTTCGGCGCCCAGTTCGCGCACGATTCGCGCCAGAATGTCGCGCCCCACGGCCGAGTGCTGGTAGATTCCGACCTTCTTGCCAGCCAACGCGCCTGCTCCGAAATGGTCGAGGTAGCGCTGCACATAAGCTTCCACGGCGTCGGTGATCGGCGGCAGCGTCTCGGGCATAGCCAGCATCGCGGCGGCATCGAAGCGGTCGCTGCCAAGGTCGAGCACCTGACGGCTCATCCCCGCTTCGTCGGACTTGAGCACTTCTCCGGCAGAGCGGTAGAACTTGATGCCGTTGCGGTCGGCGGGAATGTGGCTGCCGGTGACCATCAACGAGGGGATGCCGCGGCCAAACGCAAACAACGCAAGCGCGGGGGTCGGCACATAGCCGCAGAACACCGGCACGCCACCGGCATCGCGCACGGCGCGTGCGCAGGCGGCCAGAATGCGCGGGCTCGATGGGCGCAAGTCTCCGGCCAGCGCCACCTCGCCGCCGCTGGCGAACTCGCCCTGCTCGGCCATGTATTGCAGGAACCCAAGGGTATAGCCGTAGCAGACCCGGTCGGTCATGGCGCTGACCAGCCCACGCGCGCCGCTGGTGCCAAAGGCTACGCCGCTTTCCTGCATCAAGTCGCGAACCGTGGTTACCGTCACACGATATCTCCTATTTCGACCTAGTATCGACCCTTTGCAGGGCCAGGCCAGTTCGCCGCGCGGGGGGCGGCGGCGAGCGCCTGCTTCCTGCCAGCCATGGTGCATTGCGCCAAGCGGTTTCAAGCCGTGCCGCAAACAAGCTTGCGCGGCTGCAAACGCCGCGACGAGACGCCGCTACTCACACAACGTTGCGAATTTGCTTCGGGTTTGCACCAAAATCGGTCGAGCGCAAGTTCGGCAATGGCTCGCGTTGGGACAGCAATACTGCCGCGCACCCGCTCCTTTCGTGCTGCAGCGCAACAGGGCTTGGCGGAACATCGGCCGGATGGCTGGATGCGGCTGGACGTTATCGGTCCAGTTCGGAGGTGGACGGCGTTGCCGGGTTGCGGGGAAGCGCGCGATGGTCGGAGCGGAGGCCTGATCTGCGCGAAGCAGGCCAGGGCCCTGCAGAACCGACGGCCAGCAACGGGATACCCGGATGACACACCACGCTTTTGCGATGCACGCGCCGCTGCGGTCGGGGATCGGTCCACGCCGCGCACCGCGCGTGGCCATCGTGCATTACTGGCTGGTGGGCATGCGCGGTGGCGAACGTGTGCTCGAACGCCTGCTGCGGCTTTATCCCGAAGCCGATATCTTCACGCACGTCTACGCGCCGGATCAGGTGTCGGACCTGATCCGCGCGCGCCGGGTTTACACCACCTTCATCAACCGGCTGCCGGGGGCGCAGCGGCATTACCAGAAGTATCTGCCGTTGATGCCACGCGCGCTCGAAGAGCTTGATTTGCGTGGCTATGATCTTGTGATCAGCAGCGAATCCGGACCTGCCAAGGGGGTGATCACCGCGCCCGATGCGTTCCACTTGTGCTATTGCCATTCGCCGATGCGGTATCTGTGGGACCATTACCACCCCTATCGCATCAAGGCCGGCTGGTTGGCGCGACAGATGATGCCGGTGATGTTCCATGGCTTGCGCCAGTGGGACACCAGTTCGGCGCAGCGGCCCGACCGCATTATCGCCAACAGCGCGTTTATCGCCCGGCGCGTGCGCAAGGCCTGGGGCCGGGATGCGACGGTGGTGCATCCGCCGGTCGATGTCGCGTTGTTCTCGCAAGCGGCGATTGTGCGCGAGCGCTATCTTTGGGTCGGCCAGATGACGCCGTACAAGCGCGCGGATCTTGTTGTCGCAGCGTTCAACCGGCTGGGCCTTCCCCTGCTGATGGTCGGCACCGGGGAATGCGCGGCCGAGATTTCCGCGCGCGCCGGACCTAACATCACCATCGTCGAACACCTGCCGTTTGACGAACTGCGCCGCGCCTATGCCGAATGCCGTGCCCTGATCTTCCCGGCGGAGGAGGATTTCGGACTGGTTCCGGTTGAAGCCAACGCTTCGGGGCGGCCGGTGATCGCCTTTGGTGGCGGCGGCGCCGGGGAGACGATCATCGATGGCCAGACCGGTCTGTTCTTTCACGACCAGTCGGCCGAAGCGCTGATCGATGCGGTCGAACGGTTCGAAGCCTGGCAGCCGCATTTCGATCCTGCCGCAGCGGTAACCAATGCCCGGCGGTTTGCGCCCGAGGTGTTCGACGCGCAGATCCGGGCAGCGGTCGCCGAAGGGATCGGTGGCGGGCTCAGCGAAGCGTTCGCAACCGCCCAGTTCGGTTGAACGGCATGAAAACCGCCACAACGCCGCTGTCGCTCTGGCCGACGAGAGCGCGACTTGCGCCGGTCTTCTCCGCGCGGCTCCGCGCGGCCGAGATGGGCCGCACACGGGGCGTGGCGCTTGTCGGAGCAGGAGCGATCGGTGTGGCCAGGCTGGGGGCTCAGGGGCTGCAATTCGTGTTGTTCATCAGCGCCGCGCGCGTGTTGAGCGTGGCCGACTTCGGCTGGTTCAGCCTGCTGTTTGCGATCGCCACGGGGCTTGCGGTGCTGGCCGAAGGCGGCTGGCGTGAACAAGTGGTGGCTTGCGAGGATGCGCGGACCGTCGGCGTCGTCCATGGCCTTGCCTTGCGCGACGGGGCGTTCTGGGCAAGCTGGGGCGCAGCGGCTCTGGCCATGGCGGCCATCAGCGGCAAGGTCGGTTCGGCGGTGCTTGCCGTAGGGATCTTGCTGTTGCCGTGGGTCGTGCTGCGCCCGCTTGCAGCGGTGCGCGAAGGCGTACTGACCCGGTCTGCACGACTGAATGCGTTGGCACTGATAACGTCGCTGGCCGAAGTGGCGTCATGCTTCGCCGGGTTGGTGTTGCTGGCCGACGGGGCTGGCCTGACAGCGCTGGCCGGGGCCAAACTGACGCTGCTCGGCGTCGAATTGGCTGGGCTTGTGCTGGCTGGCGGTGGCGTCTGGCGCGCGCATGCGGAACCCGTAGTGATCGGACAGATGCGGTGCTTCTCACGGCAGGTGCGCAGCGCAAGAGTGCTCAATTTTCTCCAGTGGAATCTTGCCACGTTGCTGGCGGGCCTGGCCTTTGCCCCTGCCGCAGTGGGGTTGTACCGTGCGGCCATTCGGCTGGCCGGGTTGGTGCAGGACGTGATCGGTGAGCCCGCGCGCGTATTCGGCTGGGCCTTTCTGCGCCGCACCGCAGAGCATGACCGGGCCTGCGTGCCGATCGCGGCGCTGCGTTTGCTTGATGCAACCCTCAGTGTCGCATGTGCGCCGCTGCTGCTGTTGGCGTTGCTGTCCCGACCGATCGTGGCTCTGTTGCTGGGATCGGCCTGGCAAGATGCCGCACCGATCCTGACACTGCTGGCGCTTGGCGCGATCGGTCGTCTGGTGACAATGACCACCGATCCCCTTTTGCCGCTGATCGGCCGGGCGGACCTGACGCAGCAGCTGGCGCAAGTTACGCTGGCCGCCAACGTCCTTGCGCTGGTCGTCGCGGTGCCCTTCGGGATCATGGGAGTGGCCGCGGCGGGCTTGTTGGCTGCGGTGGTATCGCTTGGTCCGGCGATGGGCATGCTGGTGCGCGATGCGCGGCTATCCGGATCGGCGTTGGCGTGGGCGATGTTGCCCAGCCTCGCGGGCGCGATCACCGCCACGATTGCAGCCACCTTCCAGTCATCAGCGGCACTTGCCCCCGGCGCTTCGGCGCTGACGGCAGCCTGCCTGATGCTCCTGAGTGCCTATGCCGTCGGGCAGGCATTGACCCGTGTCGGGCGGCATCTGCTTGCCTCACGCGGGTTTTCTTGAAGATTTCCGCCAAATTTCGGAGTGACCACGTTGAAGCCCACTGCCTCACCCCGCCTTGTCGTGATCTTGGCCAGCACCGGTCGGCCCGACATGCTTTCGGCGGCGCTGCACCACTGGCGGCGCCAAAGCCGGAAGGCCGACCGGATCATCCTGTCGGTAGTCAGCGACCGTGATCTGCCCGGCGCCGCTGCCCGCGAAGGCTGCACGGTCGTGAGCGGTCCACGCGGGCTGCCTGCCCAGCGCAATCGCGCGCTGCGGCTGGTCGAGGGAAAGGCGGATTACATCGCGTTCTTTGACGATGACTACCTCCCCTCGCGGCATTGCCTTGAACGGCTAGAGGCATTTCTCGAAAGCCATCCCGACGTTGCCGGTGCAACCGGCAGGCTGCTGGCCGACGGGGCGCGGACCACCGGCGTGCCGCTCGGGGCCGCCGAACGCATGCTGCGCGACTATGACCGGGAAGCGCCGCCTCCGCATGGCGACGCGCGCTGCGTCGAAGGTCTTTACGGTTGCAACATGGCCTATCGCGCGGCCAGCATTGCCGGGCTGGCCTTTGACGAACGGCTCAAGCTCTATGGCTGGCAGGAGGATATCGACTTCGCCGTACAGGCCGGACGGCGTGGTCGCACGGTGGCGACAGACGCCTTTGTCGGGGTCCATCTGGGGACCAAGGGCGCGCGCGCTTCGGGGCTGCGGCTCGGTTATTCGCAAGTGCAGAACCCGCTGTACTTGTGGGGCAAGGGCACAATGAGCGCGCGGTTCGCCCGCAAGCTGATCTTGCGCAACCTGATGGCCAACCATCTGCGCAGCCTCGCTCCCGAACCGTGGGTCGATCGCGTCGGCCGGGTCAAGGGCAACTGGCTTGGTCTGGTCGATGCCTTGCGCGGCCGCCTGACGCCCGAGCGGATCGAGGAGCTTTGACAGGTGACTGGCCAAGCCTTGGATCGCGGCGCAGCCTTGGCCAAAGATTGAAAGTCTGTCGCCGGTCAGTCGCAGGATTGCCGTGATGGCTGCACTTCAATAGCCATTCGTCCATGTCCCGACCAACCACACAGCAACGCTGGTTCAGCCTGATCATGCGCGCGATCTGGCGTGCCAGACCCGGTGCGGTGGCGATCTTGATCCTGTCCGCCTGTTCTGCACAGGCGCGCTTGCCTGAAGTCGATTACACGAAGCTGCGCATCACGCTCACGCGGTCGGCCTGTTTTGGGACTTGTCCGGATTATCGTTTGGTTATCCGTGGTGATGGACTGGTCGAGTTCTCCACGCAGGAGCAGGCGGTCGATGGCGTGGCGCATCGTCATCGCCAAAACTCGGCGGCCGCCTTCGTGCGCGTTACGGGCAAACACTTTGCCCGCATCGACCGGGCGCAAATCGATGCGCTGCTACAGCAATTCCGCGAAGGGAATTTCTTCGCCTTGAAGGGCGAATATCGGGCGAGCGTGACGGATAGCCCGACTTATGTGGTGTCCATCGACACCGGGAATGGCGCGAAACGGGTGATCGATTACGTCGGGCGAGAGGTTGGCATGCCGCAGGCCGTGACCGACATCGAGAACGCGATCGACGCGACGGCTGGCTCGCGCCGCTGGATCGAGGGGACCGCCGAGGTCATTCCGCTGTTGCAAGCCGAAGGCACAAGGTTCGATGGCCCGGTGGGTGCGCAACTCATGCTGGCTGCCGCAGCGCGCGGCGATCTGGACATGATGGCGCGGCTTCAACACCTTGGCGTTGCGCCAGACGCCAGCGACCCGCTGGAAATAGCCGCCGCGCGCGAGCAACCTACGGCGTTATCATGGTTGCTCGATCATGGCGCAGGAAAGCGCCAGAGCGATTTGCGCAACGCCCTTCGCGCGGCGATCCAGAGCGACAGTCAGGGCAGCTACGATGTCATCCGGGCCAGGGTCGATCCAGCGGCGATCACGTCCGACGCTGCCACGGTGATGCTACGGATGGCGGCAGGCAACGGCAACGCAGCCATGGTGGCATGGCTGCTGACGCTGCACCCCGAGGTTGACGGCTATGATCAGGCCACCGCGCAGAAAACGGCACTGTTCGAAGCAGCAAGCGGCAGTTGTTCTGATGATCGCGCGAAGGCGAAGTGTGATCGTGCCGGCGTGGTCCGAATGCTTTTGGATGCTGGCGCCGATCCAGTGCTGACGCGGTCGGATTATCGGCAAAGCGTGCTCCAATTCGTCGGCGATGCCAATGTTGCACGAATGCTGCTCAAGGCCGGGGCTGACCCGAATTATCGGGACGATGATGGGGAGCCGGTCATTTTCAGCATAGACGATGAAGCGACCGCGCTTGCGCTGATCGATGCCGGGATGAAATTGAATGCGGTGCGCCCAGCCGACAAGATGACGCTGCGAGGCTGGGCGCGATACCAGAAATGGCTGCACGTGCTGGCCCTGCTGCGAAGAGCCGGTTTGTAGCCTGTCGTTCCGGTTTCAGAGCGAAAAAGGGGGGCGGATCGCTCCACCCCCAGTCGTTCTGCTGTGACCGAAAGATCGAGAAGCGGTCAGAGCAGTTTCCAGGTGATCGGCACTGTGACCGAGGTCGCGCCGCCCGGCGGGGCGGGCAATTGACCGGCGCGGGCCGGCAGCGCGAGCGCTTCCTTGTCGAGCGTGGACGAGCCCGAGGGGGTAACCAGTTCGGTGCGGTCAACCCCGCCGCCTGCATTGATGAAGACCTTGACCTTGGCGGTGCCTTCCTCGCCGCGCATCTGGGCGCTGCGGGGATAGGTCTGCTTGGCGGCAATCGCGCGGGCGACCGACTTCACCCAATCGGCCGACTGGGCAAGCACGGGCGTGGCGGTGGCGGCAAGCGCCAGACCGGCGGCGGAAAATGCGAACATCAGGCGGCGGGAAAGCGACATCATGGGCAGCATTCCTTGGAAGTTTGGCAGCGGAATGGGCGGGCGTGCAGATCGGCCCGACCACCGCAAAGCGGCGATCAGCAGGTGGACCCTTCGCAAATGCTGCTTTGCAGCATGGCCGTTAGCTTGCGGCAAAGCAGTGCCTAGGGATGGGCCCTTAACACCAACCCAGCCGTTCAGAACTCGGACCAGTCGTCGGTGTCTGCCTTGACTGCTGCGTTGCCTTGGAACGCGGGTGCCGCACGGGTCGGTGCGGGCGATGGTGGCGGTGATGGCGGGGGCGGTGAAGGCGGGGCCGATGGCTGCGGGGCATATGCATCCGGGCGCAGCGTGGCCCTTGGCTGGAAGGGATCGTGCCGGGCATTGAGCGCGGACCCGCTGCCACCCAGGCTGAACCGTTCGAGCTGCGCCATCAGCCCCTCGGTCTCCTCCGACAGGTTGCGGGTTCCGGCCGAGGTCTCCTCGACCATCGCGGCGTTCTGCTGGGTGAACTGATCCATCGTCGCGACCATGCCCGAGATTTCGGCGATGCCGCTGGCCTGCTTTTCTGCGGCTTCGGCGATTTCGTCGACCAGTCCCGATACCGAGCCGACTTCGCCGACGATCTGGCGCAGCGCCTCGCCGCTCGATTCGACCAGCGTGACCCCGCCGACGATTTGTTCGGTGCTGGTGGAAATCAGCGCCTTGATGTCTTTGGCGGCATCGGCGCTGCGCTGCGCCAGTGCGCGCACTTCGGTGGCGACAACGGCAAAGCCCTTGCCCGATTCGCCCGCGCGCGCCGCCTCGACCCCGGCGTTCAGCGCCAGCAGGTTGGTCTGGAAGGCGATGCCGTCGATCACGTTGACGATCTCGGCCATCTCGCGCGAGGATGCCTCGATCGAGCGCATGGCCCCGATCGCCTCGTGCGAGATGCCTTCGACCCGGCCCGCAGTGGCGCGGGCCACAGCCAGTCGGCTGCTGGTCTGGCGGGCGTTGTCGGCAGTGATCTTCACCGCGCCGGAAAACTCGGACAGCGTCTTGGCGGTTTCGGCGATGGACGAGGCCTGTTGTTCGCTGCGGTTGGCCAGATCATGGGCGGCGGCGGCGATTTCGTGGGTGCCGACCCGGATCGTGCCGCAACCGGTCACGATCTTGCCCAGCGCACCGGCCAATGTACCGACCGCCGCATTGTAATCGGCATGCAGCTTGGCCAGTGCGCCGCCGCCGGTTTCAGGCACATGATAGTCGAGCTTGCCTTCAGCCAGTGCGGCAAGGCCACCGCCGATGGCGTCGATCGTGGCGCGCGTTTGGGCTGCGCGCGCCTTCTCCTCGTCGGCGCGTAGCTGATCGGCGGCGAACAGATCCTTGAACCGATCGAGCGCGCCAGCCAGCGCCCCGATTTCATCGCTTCGGCCAAGGCCGGGCAAGGCCACTTCCCTGTCACCGCCGACCAACTGGCCGACGGCTTCGCTCATGCGCTTGAGCGGGCGGGCGATGTTGTGCATCAACAGCACCAGCAGCAGGACCGCGACGGCCAGCCCTGCGCCGATGGCGCCGAACATGAACATGCGGGCCTGATCATAGATCGCCGCGCTTTGCGCCGACACCGCCGAGGCAGCCTTGCTGTCCTGATCGATCATGGCCAGCACGGTGTCTTCCATCGCGTAGAACTGATCGAGTGCCTCGCCATCGAGCATTGCCCTGGCGTTGGCATCGTGTGCCTGAGCCAGCCGGGTCAGTTCCTCGTTACGGCTGGTATAGGCGGTCCAGCTTTGCTTGAGCTGGCCAAGCGACTGTTTTTGCTGCGGCGATTCGGCGTGTTTGGCGTAGTCACCGAGCAGGCCGTCGATCACGGCCTGGGCGTTGCGGACCAGCTTTTCGGTGCGCGGCGATGGCGCGGCGACCAGATCGACCTGCTTGATCCGATATTGCGACAAATAGGCATGGATATCGCCCAGCGCCTGCGCCGAAGGCAGCCAACGGGTGCGCATTTCGGCCGAGAGCGCGTTGACCTCGCCGATCTTCTCGATCGAAACCAGTCCGGTTGCCGCCACCACAGCGAGCAACAGCGAAAACGCGGCAAGGATCTTTGCCGAGATATTGAACCGCACCGGTCTGGCTCCTGCAGCGACCTCAGGCCTGTTGAAGGCGCGCTCTACCCATGTGCCGGTCGCCGAAGGGTAAGGACCGACCTGCGTATCCGTGCGGGGGAGCGGTTAACCAGCCGGACTCGAATGGACGATCGGTGGTTGGCACGGGACCACAGGCCCGGCACGATGGCGCAATGAACCGTCGATTCGCGCTTGTTGCGCTGCCGCTCTTTCTGGCCCTTGTGGCCGCTGCCCCGCCGCGTGGAGGTGTTCGCCATGCGGCGCCCGTGCCCGCGCCGATCCCGCTGGCCGATACGGTGCGGGTCGTCGTGACCACCGATCTTGGGCCGATCGAGCTGGAGCTGGATGGCAAGCACGCGCCTGTCACCACCGCCAACTTTCTGCGCTATGTCGACACGCACCGGTATGACGGGATGACGTTCTATCGGGCGATGCATCTGGCCTGGGGAGAGCAGCCGAGCGGACTGGTGCAGGCGGGCGTGCGCGATCCACGCAAGCTGCTGCCGCCGATCGCGCACGAACCCACCAGCCAGACCGGCCTTTCGCACAAGGCGGGCGCAGTCTCGATGGCGCGCTTTGCGCCGGGCACGGCAACGTCGGACTTCTCGATCCTGCTGTCGGACATGCAGGGGCTCGACGCCGATCCCAAGGCGACCGACCCCGAGGCGCAAGCGGGCTTCGCGGTGTTCGGCCACGTGGTCGCGGGCATGGATGTGGTGCGCAAGATCTGGGACGCGCCACGCAGCGCGACCGAGGGGGAGGGCGCGCTCAAGGGCCAGATGCTCAGCCCCCCGGTCAAGATGCTGACGGTGCGGCGCGCGCCCCTGCCGGTGGTTCAACCGGCGCCCTGACCGGGCAAGACCTTCACGAAGGGCAGTCGACCGGCGTGCCTTGCCCCTTGCGGAACAGCACGAAGCGATAGCGGTAGGCATCGCCGCCAAAGGTACGGTTGGGCCCGACCAGCACGTCTACCTTGTCGCCCAAGGAAAGGTCGAGCGGAACCGGATCGATCGTCAGCGAGGCCGTGACCACGCGGGCAAACAGCACTTTGCCATTGCGCAGCACGGTCAGGTCGACCCCATCGCCGCTCGCCGCCTTGACCATGCAACCGCGCAGTTCCAGCGCCTGCGTTTGCGGTGCGGTGTAGCGCAGCCCGGTGCGGACAGGGTTGGTGCCGTCGCCTGCCGGGGCGGCGCTGGTCGTACCGATGCGCAAAGGACGCAAGCCCTTGGCGCCGAAATAGCTGTCGAACTGATCGTTGAACAATGCCAACGGAGTGTAGGCGAGCTTGGTCGGTGGCCCACCGACGGCATAGGCGCGCCATTGCGCGGTGGCCCAACCCATCAGCGAATCGGCCACCCAGTCGCTTGCGCCGGGTTGCAAGGCGGTGGTGCCGCGCACGATCAGCGGTGCCTCACCGATCATGACAGGACCGCTCACCGCGCTCCCCATTGCATCGGTCACGCTCCCGCCGGCGCCGATGAAAAGGCTGCGCGGTGCGCCCCAGATCACCGTGGTCTCGGCGCCAAAGCGCCAGGCAAACAGCAGCGGATCACCCAGATCGACCCGTGTCGGCCGCCCCAGCGCCAGAACGGGTTGCAGCGCGGCAAAGGCCCGGCCCTGTGGCTTGACCCCGCCATCGTGAATCAGCCCCATGTCGGGAAACCACGTCTGGTCGAGCAGGGCATACCATGAGGCGACCGGCACCCCGGCGCCCGCCAGCAACGTGGCCTGCTTGACGAGTTCGCCCGCCGCAAAGGCGGTGTCGGGGCTGTCGACGCTGAACTCGGTCGCCCACACCGGCACGCGCCGCCCGGCGGCGGTCATCGCCGCGTCCAGATTGGCCAGTTCGATATCAAGCCCTTCGCCGCGCAGGCGATAGGGATGGACCGAGATGGCATCGACGTGCGCCAGCAGCCCAGCGGCGAAGAACGGCTTGAGGAAGCCGGTGGCGATCATGTTGGTCGATCCCGCCACCACCGGCACGCGGCCGCCCAACCGTGCTTTCACCGCGTGGGCCAAGGCGACATAGGCCTTCGGTGCGTCGGTTCCTGCGGGAAAGGCCATGTTGCTGCCGCCGTTCAACTCGTTGCCCAGTTGGATGCCCGCAAGACAAGTGCCGAAACGTGTGGCCAGCGCATCGAGATAAGCGGCATAGGCGGCCTGCCCGGTGGCGGTGGTCACCCATTTGCCGCCATCGTACAGCGGGTTGGCGGGCGGCACGGTCACGATCAGGCGCAAGCCACGGGCACACGCCGCTTGCAGCGCCTGTGCCGCCGGGCCGGTGAAGTTGTAGGTGCCGGGGGTCGGCTCTGCTGCGCTCCACGCCAACGAATCGCGCAGCAGTGGCGCGCCAAGCTGGGTCGCCTGCGCCAGCGCGGATTGCGACCAGCCTTGGGAAAAGTGCGTCTGCGTGCCGAATTGCATCCCCGCCGTTGCCGTGTTGGCCGAGGACGCCGGCGGGAGCGGCGTGGCGTTGGGCACTGGGGCGACGGCAGCAGCGGTTGCCGCCAGCGTCGCCAGTACGACCGGCTTGGCGCCTGACCCGCCGGAGCTGGTGTTCAGGGCCACCGCAGCATAGGCCGCCATCGAAACAAGAGTGCTGAGCATGACCGGCATGATCCGGTGTCCGGGCTTCATTGCGCAAGGCTCCACTTCATCCACTTTCGAGCGATGAAATGGCAGCGCGGGCTTTAACGCGCGCCGCAAGGATGCAATTAATGCACTGGTTTTCTTCGTTTATTCTAACTGAATAGGCGCTAAGGGAAAGTGCCTGGATTGACTGCCGAGCGGATCAAACCGCCTGGTCAGCCGCTTCCGCAATCGCACCGACGATCGCCGCGCGCACGGTGGCAAGGTCATTCTCGTCGATGCAGTAGGGCGGCATCAGGTAGATCGTGTTACCCAACGGGCGCAGCAGCACCCCGGCCTTGCGGAAGCTGGCCATCAGGCGTGGGGCCAGAGCCGAGAGATAGCCGCCGTCGGGCACGGCAAGGTCGAACGCGGCGATGGTGCCGGTGCGGCGCGGATTGGTGACGCCGGGCAGGTCGGCCAGACTGTCGAGCAAGGCTTGCAACCGCGCGCCCAGCACGGCGATGCGCTCGCGCACCGGCTCTTCGCGCCACAGCGCCAGGTTGGCGACGGCCGCCGCGCAGGCGATCGGATTGGCGGTATAGCTGGACGAATGGTAGAACATCCTGGCCCGGTCGGTCGACCAGTGCGCGCGGAAGATGGGTTCTTGCGCCATGGTCACCGCCAGCGGCATCGACCCGCCGGTCAACCCCTTGGCCAGACACAGGATATCGGGCACGACATCGGCCTGTTCGCAGGCGAGCAACGTGCCGGTGCGGCCCCAGCCGGTCATCACTTCGTCGGCGATCAGCAAGACGCCGTGTGCGCGGCAGATGGCCGCCATCTGCGCCAGCAACGCGGGCGAATACATCAGCATGCCCCCAGCACCGAGCACCAGCGGCTCGACGATGAATGCGGCAGGACCGGCGCGGCAGGCCTGCTCCAGCGCCTCAAGCGTGTTGGCACCATCGCCCAACGGGAACGGAATGGTCCCCACATCGAACAACAGCGGCGCATAAGGCGCGTTGAATACCCCGCGCGCGCCGACCGACATCGCGCCGATGGTATCGCCGTGATAGCTGTGTTCCAGCACCAGAATGCGGCTGCGCCCGGTCCCGGTATGCGCGTGAAAGCCCAGCGCCATTTTCAGCGCGACTTCGACACAAGTCGATCCGCTGTCGGAAAAGAACACGCGGGTCAATTCGGGCGGCAGCAGCGCGGTCAGACCGGCGGCCACTGCCTCGGCCGGTTCATGCGTCCACCCGGCAAAGATCAACTGGTCGAGCTTGGCCGCCTGAGCCTGAATGGCGGCGACGATGCGCGGGTGGTTGTGGCCATGCGTGGTCACCCACCAGCTTGAAATGCCATCGATCACGCGGGTGCCGTCGGCGGTGTAGAGCGCGGCCCCTTCGGCGCGCACGACCGTGGGGATCGGCTCTTCCAGCCCGTGCTGGGTGAACGGGTGCCAGACCGCACTCATATGAAATCGTCCCGCAGGAAGTGCGCGGCAAAGGCTTCGGCGAGCGCATGCGGATTAAGGTCGGGCAGCACCGGCAGGCAGCCCAGACGGCGGACTTTGCCGATCTGAGCGATCGTCGCCGCGTTGTCCTCGTTCGCCTCCCCCACGAAGGCTACGCCGTGGATGGGAACGCCGCGCGCGCGAAGCGCCTCGATGGTCAGCAGGCTGTGGTTGATCGTGCCAAGCGCCGTGCGCGCGACCACGATAACCGGCAGACCCCAGCGCGCGAACACATCGGCATAAAGCACGGTGCGTGTTACCGGCACCAGCGCGCCGCCAGCGCCTTCGACCACCAGCGGCCGCTGCGGCGGCAGGGTCAGCCGGTCGGGGTCGATGGCAATGCCGTCCAACTCGGCAGCGCGGTGCGGCGACAGTGGCTCGGTCAGGCGATAGGCTTCGGGCACGATGCGGTCAGCAGAAAGGCCGGCCAGCCGCGCGACTTCATCCTTGTCGGCGCCATCGGCCAGGCCGGATTGCACCGGCTTCCAGTAATGCGCGCCCAGCGCCCCGGCCAGGGCAGCGGCGAACACGGTCTTGCCGATGCCGGTGTCGGTTCCGGTGACGACGAACGCGGTCATGCCAAGGCCTCTTTCAGCGCCAGCGCCAGTGCATCGACATCGGCGGTGGCGACGTTGCGGGTCAGCGAGATGCGCAACCGGCTGGTGCCCTGTGGCACGGTCGGCGGGCGGATGCCGCGCACGTCGAACCCGGCGGCCTGCAGCTTGCCAGCCACTACCATGGTCCGCGCATCGTCGTGCAGGATCAGCGGCAGGATCTGCGTGCCGGTGGCCTGCGCGCCCAGCGGCGCCAGCACGCGTTCGGCATGCGCGATCGTCGCGTGCAGGTCGGTACGGCGTTCGGGCTCATCGGCCAGCATGCGCAACGCCTCGCGCACAGCGGCGGCGACCAGCGGCGACGGCGCGGTCGAGAAGATGAAGGGGCGGCCCCGATTGACCAGAAAGTCGCGCACCACTTGCGGCCCCAGCACCAGCGCGCCTTCGCAGCCCAGCGCCTTGCCGCACGTGCGCAGCACTATCGTATCGGGGCGTCCGTCGAGCCCGCCCGCAAGGCCGCGTCCGTTGGTGCCGAACACGCCGGTGGCATGGGCCTCGTCGATCAGCAGAACCGCGTCGTAGCGTTCGGCCACCGCCACCAGATCGGCCAGCGGC
This sequence comes from Novosphingobium sp. FKTRR1, assembly GCF_020404405.1. Classification (GTDB taxonomy): domain Bacteria; phylum Pseudomonadota; class Alphaproteobacteria; order Sphingomonadales; family Sphingomonadaceae; genus Novosphingobium. Next base: position 17,830 of record NZ_JAIZDA010000012.1, read on the forward strand.
GCGCTATCACCGTCCATCGAATAGAGCGATTCGAACGCCAGCCAGATGCGGCCGGTATGTCCGGCAGCGCGCCATTCCTGCGCGGCGTCGGCAAAGCCTTGCGCATCGTTGTGCGGCGCGGCCACGGCGGTCGCCCGCGTCAGCCGCAGCCCTTCGTGCATCGAGGCGTGGATCAGTTCGTCATGGACGATCAGGTCATCGCGCTGGGGCAGGGTGGACAGCAGCGCGACATTGGCGGCGTAGCCCGATGAGAAGAACAGCGCCGCCTCGCTGCCGAAGAACGCGGCGGCTTCGGTTTCGAGCGCTTCGTGTTCGGGGTCGTTGCCGCGCAGCAGCCGCGATCCGCCCGAACCGAGCGGCACCCCGCGCGCAATGGCCGCCCCCACCGCTTGGGCGAGGCGTGGGGCACCGGCCATGGCAAGGTAGTCGTTCGACGAAAAATCGGTGCCCCGGCGCGCGCTCAACGACCGCAGGCGCGCCTTGGCCGACAGCGCGGACAAGTCTGCCCGATGCGCATCCCAAAGCGAGGCTGCGCGCGTGGTCGTCATGCCGTCAGCCATGCCGGTCAGGCCGCGCAGCCGCCCGAACAGCCGCCCACGGCCTTCATCGCGCGCAACGGTTCTTCACCCTGCATCGGCTTCAACCCCAGCCGGGCGAACAGCGCGGCGTCGGCGTCGTCACCGGCATTGGCGGCGGTGAGCAGGCGGTCGCCGGTGAAGATCGAGTTGGCCCCGGCCATGAAGCACAGCGCCTGCGTCGCCTCGCTCATGCTCTCGCGCCCGGCGGACAGGCGCACCATGCTGAGCGGCATGGTGATCCGCGCGACGGCAACGGTGCGGACGAACTCGATATCGTCGATCTTGGCAAGCGGGGTATCGGCCAGCATGTCGCCCAGCACGGTGCCCTTGATCGGCACCAGCGCGTTGACCGGCACGCTTTCGGGATGCGCTTCCAGCGTTGCCAGCGCGTGGATGAAGCCCACGCGGTCGGCGCGGGTTTCGCCCATGCCGACGATCCCGCCCGAGCAGACATTGATCCCGGCGGCGCGGACTTGCGCCAGCGTATCGAGCCGGTCGGCGAAGGTGCGGGTGGTGATCACGTCGCCATAGCGTTCGGGCGATGTGTCGATGTTGTGGTTGTAGTAATCGAGGCCCGCTTCGGCCAGTTGGGCGGTCTGCTCGGCCGTCAGCATGCCGAGCGTCATGCAGGTTTCCATGCCCATCTCGCGCACGCCCTTCACCATCGCGATGATCGCGGGCATGTCGCGGTCCTTGGGGTTGCGCCAGGCGGCGCCCATGCAGAACCGCTTGGAGCCATTGTCGCGCGCCTGAGCGGCCGATTGCAACACCGCCTGCACTTCCATCAGCTTGGTTGCCTGAACCCCGCTGTCGGCCTTGACCGATTGCGCGCAATAGCCGCAATCCTCGGGGCAGCCGCCGGTCTTGATCGACAGCAGTGTGCACAGTTGCACTTCGTCGGCGCGATGGCGCGCGCGGTGAACTTCGGCGGCGCGGAACACGAGTTCGGTGAAGGGCAGGTCGAACAGCGCGGCGATCTCCTCGCGCGTCCAGTCGGTGCGCACGGCGGGAACGGCGGCATCGCTGGTGCCGGTGGCATCGATCCGGGTGGGCGCGTTCATCGTCAACTCTCCATCACAAACGGATTTGGCCATCACAAACGGATTTGGCCGCAGCGTTTAGTCAAAATTATGGTTCATGCACCCGAAAAATGCATCGTCGCGTTTCACCATGCGGTAGAGATTGCAGCACATTGCCCGCTGTTTACCGGACCGGAAGGGTTTGGCCGCTAAAGCCTTCGGGCATGAACCGCTCCTGCAAAGCCGGGGGCACAAGCTTGAATTGGACCTGTAACGATCATGGCAGCCGTCGAACGTATCGGAGTGGTCGGGCTGGGCTATGTCGGCCTGCCGCTGGCTGTCTCGTTTGCCCGCAAGTATGCCGTCACCGGCTTTGATATCAGCGCGCACCGCATCGCGACGCTGCGCGCGGGCACCGATTACACCAACGAGATCAGCCCCGAAGAACTGGCTGCCTCGACGCTGGAGGTGACCGACGATCCGCAGGCGCTGGCTGGGTGCCCGGTGATCATCGTCACCGTGCCGACCCCGGTCGATGAGGGCCACCGCCCCGACTTCACCCCGCTGGAAGGCGCCTGCCGCACGGTGGGCAAGGTGATCGTGCCCGGCACCACCGTGGTATTCGAATCGACCGTCTATCCCGGCGCCACCGAAGAAGTCTGCGCGCCGATCATCGAGCAGGTTTCCGGCCTGAGAAGCGGGGTCGACTTCACGCTGGGCTACAGCCCCGAACGGATCAATCCGGGTGACAAGGAGCATCCGTTCGAGAAGATCGTCAAGGTCGTGGCCGGGCAGGACGGGCCGACGCTCGACCGGCTGGCGGACCTGTACGGGTCGGTGGTGACGGCGGGCATCCACCGCGCCGCCTCGATCAAGGTGGCCGAGGCCGCCAAAGTCATCGAGAATACCCAGCGCGACATCAACATCGCGCTGATGAACGAGATTTCCAAGATCTGCGATCTGGTCGGCATCCGCACCAAGGATGTGCTGGCGGCGGCGGGAACCAAGTGGAACTTCCTCAAGTTCTATCCCGGCCTTGTCGGCGGGCACTGCATCGGCGTCGACCCCTACTACCTGACCGCCAAGGCCGAACAGCTTGGCTATCACCCGCAAGTGATTCTGGCCGGACGGCGGATCAACGATGGCATGGGCGCCTATGTAGCGCAGCGTACGGTCAAGCTGCTGGCCAATGCCGGGCGGCCCTTGCGTGAGGCGCGGGTGGGCATTCTGGGCCTGACCTTCAAGGAAAACGTGCCCGACATCCGCAATTCCAAGGTCGAGGATATCGTGCGCGAACTGGCCGAATTCGGCATCGTGCCACTGGTCCACGATCCGCTCGCCTCGCCGCAGGCCGCGCTGCACGAGTTTGGGCTGGAACTGGCCTCGCTCGACGATTTCCACAATCTGGATGCGGTGATCTTTGCGGTCAGCCACGCCGATTACCTTGCCCTTGGCAGTGCCGCGATCGGCGCGATGCTCAGCCCGGGCGGCGTGGTGATCGACGTGAAATCAGCGCTGACGCCCGATGCATTGCCCGAAGGCTTGCGGTACTGGAGCCTGTAAGGCCCACTTGAAATCTTCCCATCCGGAGTACGGCATTTGGCAATTCTGGTTACCGGTAACGCCGGCTTCATCGGCTTTCACACCGCAAAGACCCTGCTCGAACGCGGCGATGACGTGGTCGGGATCGACGTGGTCAACGACTATTACGACCCGACGATCAAGGAAGCGCGGCTGAATATCCTTGAAGAAACCGCCGCGCGCACCAATGCGCGTTACAGCTTCGTGCGCGCCAACATGGCCGACCGGCCTGCGGTGGAGAAGATGTTTGCCGATCATGACATCCGCCGGGTGATCAACCTCGCCGCGCAAGCGGGCGTGCGCTACAGCCTTGAAAACCCGCACGCTTATGTCGAAAGCAACATCGTCGGGTTCACCAATATCCTCGAAGCCTGCCGCCACGGCGGGGTCGAGCATCTGGTCTATGCCTCGACCAGTTCGGTCTATGGCGCGAACAAGGCGATGCCGTTCACCGAGCACAAGGGGGTCGACCACCCGCTGCAGTTCTATGCCGCCACCAAGAAGGCGAACGAGCTGATGGCGCACAGCTACAGCCACCTGTATCGCCTGCCCACCACCGGCTTGCGCTTCTTCACCGTCTATGGCCCGTGGGGGCGGCCCGACATGGCGCTGTTCCTGTTCACCAAGGCGATTCTGGCGGGTGAGCCGATCAACGTGTTCAACCACGGCAACCACACGCGCGACTTCACTTATGTGACCGACATCGTCGAAGGCGTGATCCGTGCCTGCGACCGGCCCGCGCAGCCCAACCCGGACTGGGACGCCTTCAACCCCGATCCCGCCACCAGCGACGCGCCCTATCGCATCTACAACATCGGCAACAACAACCCGGTCAAGCTGACCGAATACATCGAAGCGCTGGAGCACTCGCTGGGCCGCACGGCGATCCGCAACCTGCTGCCGCTGCAAGCGGGCGACGTGCCCGATACCTTTGCCGACGTGTCCGATCTGGTGAACGACCTTGGCTACAAGCCGGCCACCAGCGTGCGCGAAGGTGTGGCCAATTTCGTCGCGTGGTACTTGGAACACGTCCACAAGGGCTGATAGAGAAAGCCTTTCACCGGAGGGCAGACCTTGCAACTGCGCCATTTGCGCTATTTCGTGACACTGGCGCGGGTGAGGCATTTCGCCCGCGCCGCCAGCGAATGCGGCGTGTCGCAGCCGACGCTGTCGGCGGGGCTGGTCGCGCTGGAGCAGGAATGCGGGCACCGGCTGATCGAGCGCGAGCGGCGCTTCATCGGGCTGACCGCGCAAGGGGCGGCGATGCTGCCCTGGGCCGAGCAGATCCTGGGCGCGATGCACATGATGGCCAGCGCCGTGGCGAGCGCACCGGTGCAGGGCGAATTCACGCTGGCCGCGATTCCCGCCGCGCTGCCGCTCGTCGGGCAACTGGCCGAAGCGCTGCTCGAACAGAACCCCGGCCTTGCCCTTTCGGTCAGGTCGGCCACCTCGCGCGAGATCGAGCATGCGCTGGCGGCGCTGGAGATCGATGCCGGGCTGACCTACCTCGACCATGAACCGCCCGCGCATACGCTGGCGGTGCCACTGGCGGCGGAACAGTACTTGTTCCTTGCCCGGCGCGGTGCGGGGTTCGATGATCGCGCCGCGATCGGTTGGGCACAAGCGGTGGCACAGCCACTGTGCCTGCTGCACACCGGCATGCAGTACCGCCGCATTCTGGACGAGCGGCTGGCGGCGCGCGGGCTGGTCGCCGCCCCGCGCGCGACCGCCGACAGCCACGTCGCGCTGTTCGCGATGGTCCGTTCGGGCGGGTTCTGCGCGATCGTGCCCGATGGCTATGCCCAGTTGCTCAGCGGGCTGGACTGGGCCTGCTTCGTGCCGTTCGATGAACCCGAAGTGGCGCGGCGGATCGGCCTTGTCGTGATGGACCGCGATCCCATGGCCCCGCTGTCGCGCGCGGCTCTGACCGCCGCTCGGGGCCTTGTGATAGAGTAGCTCTATCAGCCATCCGGCAAATCGATTTGCAATTGGCGCGGCTTTTGCGTTGGCTGCACAGCCATGGAAGACGCTGCCGAACTCGCCCGTATCATCGCCGCACACGCCAGCCGTGAAGGGCCGCTGCTGCCGATCCTGCACGATGTGCAGGCCGCATTCGGGCATGTGTCCGAAGCCACCATCCGCACGATTGCGCAGGCGCTGAACCTCACCCGCGCCGAAGTGCACGGGGTGGTCAGCTTCTACCACGATTTCCACGATCACCCCGAAAGCCGTCCGGTGCTCAAGCTGTGCCGCGCCGAAAGCTGTCAGGCGCGCGGGGTCGAGGCGCTGGCCGCCGCGCTGCCGGTGCAGGACCGGGTCAAGATCGAAACCATCTATTGCCTTGGCCTGTGCAGTGTGGGCCCCAACGCGATGGTTGGGGACCGGCTCCACGCCCGGCTCGATGCGGCCAAGCTCAATGCGCTGGTGGAGGCGCTGGCATGACGGACAAGGTTCAGCCAATCGTGCGGATCAGCGATGACGCGCTGGCGCTTGCCTGCGGGGCGGACGAAGTGGCGGCGGCTTTTGCTGCGGCGGGCTGCACGGTCGAGCGCGTGTCCAGTTGGGGCATGCACTGGTTGGAGCCGCTGGCCGATATTGGCGGGCAGGGCTTCGGCCCGCTCGAACCCGGCGACGTGGCGGCGGTGCTCGATGGCTCCAGCGCCAAGGGCATCGGTGCGATTGCCGAGCATCCTTTCATCGCTCGGCAACAGCGGTTCACTTTTGCCCGTGCCGGCAAGACCCGGCCGCTCAGCCTTGCCGATTACAGCGCGACCGGCGGCTGGGCCGGGCTGGCGCGCGCGCGCGAACTCGGGCCTGAAGCCACCATTGCCGAAGTCACCCAGTCGGGCCTGCGCGGGCGCGGCGGCGCGGGCTTTCCGGCGGGGATCAAGTGGTCCACCGTGGCCAAGGCGGCCGGTTCGACCAAGTACATCGTGTGCAACGCCGACGAAGGCGACAGCGGCACGTTTGCCGACCGCATGGTGATGGAAGGCGATCCCTTCATGCTGATCGAGGGGCTGGCGATCGCGGCCGTCGCGGTTGGCGCGGGCAAGGGCTATGTCTATATCCGCAGCGAATATCCGCACGCCATCGCCAAGATGCAGGCGGCGGCAGAGCTTGCCGCGCCGTTGATCGCGCCCTTTGCGGTCGAGATCCGCGTCGGCGCGGGCGCTTATGTCTGCGGCGAGGAAACCTCGCTGCTCAACAGCCTTGAAGGCAAGCGTGGCGAGGTGCGGGCCAAGCCGCCGCTGCCCGCGCTCGAAGGGCTGTTCGGCCAGCCGACCGTGGTCAACAACGTGCTGACGCTGGCCGCCGTGCCGTGGATTCTGGCCAACGGGGCAAAGGCTTACGCCGATGTCGGCTTTGGCCGGTCGCGCGGGACGATGCCGATCCAGATTTCGGGCAACGTCCGGTACGGGGGGCTGTTCGAGGTCGGCTTCGGCATCACGCTGGGCGAACTGGTGAACGACATCGGCGGCGGTACCGCATCGGGCCGACCGGTGCGCGCGGTGCAGGTCGGCGGACCGCTGGGTGCCTATCACCCGCCTGCAGACTTTGGCCTGAACTTCGACTATGAGGCCTTTGCCGAAGCCGAAGGGCTGATCGGCCATGCCGGGCTGACGGTGTTCGACGACAGCGCCGACATGAGCGCGCTGGCCCGCTTTGCGATGAACTTCTGCGCCGCCGAATCGTGCGGCAAATGTACCCCCTGCCGCATCGGCAGCACGCGCGGGGTCGAACTGATCGACCGCATCCGCGCGCGTCGGGGGTCTGACTTTACCCGCAGTGCGGACAAGGTCGAGGCGCTGCCCCAGATGCACAATGCCCGCAAAGGCGCGCGCTCCTTGGCCGAGGAGATCACCTTGCTGGAAGATCTGTGCGAGACGATGAAGTTCGGCTCGCTCTGCGCGCTGGGCGGGTTCACGCCCTATCCGGTGCTGTCTGCGCTCAGGCATTTCCCCGAGGACTTCGGCGCTGTGGTGCCGGTGCAGGACGCGGCGGAATGATCGGGCGGGGCTTTCCATGATCCTTGGCGCGGTGCTTGCCGGGGGCCTGTCCACCCGCTTTGGCAGCGACAAGGCGCTGGCCGAACTCGACGGGCAGACCTTGCTGGCGCGCGCGGTGGCGCAATTGCAGCGCCAGTGCGAGGCGGTGGTGGTGGTTGGCCGCGCGGTCGGCCCGGCACCGTGCATCGCCGACCATCCCGCGCCGGGCATGGGGCCGCTGGGCGGCATCGCCGGGGCGCTGGCCCATGCGCTGGACAACGGCTTTGACGCGGTGTTGAGCGTGGGCGTCGACAGTCTGGGCCTGCCCGACGATTTGCGCGAAGTGTTGAGCCCGGCGCCCGCCTATCTGGCGGCGCAACCGGTCGTCGGCCTGTGGCCAGCGCGCTGTCTGGGAACGCTCGATGTGCTGCTGCACAGCACGGCGCGCCATTCGATGCGCGCCTTTGCCGAGCTTGTGGGTGCGCGCGCGATCGAGACCGCCACCATTCCGGCCAATATCAACACGCTGGCAGACTTTGCCGCGTTGCAGTCCAAACCTGGGGAATACCGTCATGGGCTTTGAACGCCATGAGTATCGCAAGCAGCCCGATTTCGGCACGCCCGAAGTGGTGTCCGACACGCAAGTGACGCTGCAGATCGACGGCCGCGCGGTGAGCGTGCCTGCGGGCACCACGGTAATGCGCGCCGCGGCCCTGGCCGGTGGGTCGATCCCCAAGCTGTGCGCGACCGACAACCTCAAGCAGTTCGGATCGTGCCGCCTGTGTCTGGTCGAAGTCGATGGCATGCGCGGCACGCCGGCCAGTTGCACGACGTTGGTGGCGCCGGGCATGAACGTCCACACCCAGACGCCGCGGCTGCAAAAGCTGCGCCGGGGGGTGATGGAACTCTACATTTCCGACCACCCGCTCGACTGCCTTACCTGCAGCGCCAACAACGACTGCGAACTGCAGGATCAGGCCGCCGCCGTGGGCCTGCGCGATGTGCGCTATGGCTATGAAGGCGCCAACCATCTGGGTGAGGCGACCGACACCTCCAACCCCTATTTCGATTTCGACCCCAGCAAGTGCATCGCCTGTTCGCGCTGCGTGCGCGCTTGCGATGAAGTGCAGGGCACGTTCGCGCTGACGATCGAGGGGCGCGGCTTTGAATCCAAGGTCAGCGCAGGCCTTGCCAGCGACACCTACTTCTCGTCCGAATGCGTCAGTTGCGGTGCCTGCGTGCAGGCCTGCCCCACCGCCACCTTGCAGGAAAAGGCGGTGAAGGAGATCGGCAAGCCCGAACGCGCGGTCGTCACCACTTGCGCCTATTGCGGGGTCGGCTGCACCTTCCGCGCCGAGATGCGCGGCGAACAGGTCGTGCGCATGGTGCCGTGGAAGGACGGCAAGGCCAATCGCGGCCATTCGTGCGTCAAGGGCCGCTTCGCCTGGGGCTATGCCCAGCATGAAGAGCGCATGCTCAAGCCGATGATCCGCTCGAGCATCGACCAGCCCTGGCAGGAAGTCAGTTGGGAACAGGCGCTGGGCCACGCCGCCAGCGAGATCACCCGGATCAAGGCCAAGTACGGCGCTAATGCATTGGGCGGCATCACATCGAGCCGTTGCACCAACGAGGAGACCTTCCTTGTGCAAAAGCTGGTGCGGGCGGGGTTCGGCACCAACAACGTCGATACTTGCGCGCGGGTGTGCCATTCGCCCACCGGCTATGGCCTGAAGACCACGTTCGGCACGTCGGCGGGAACGCAGGACTTCGACAGCGTGATGGATTCGGACGTGATTCTGGTGATCGGCGCCAATCCCACCGACGGCCACCCGGTCTTTGCCAGCCGGATGAAGCGGCGTCTTCGTCCCAATAACGGAAAACCGGGTGCCAAGCTGATCGTGATCGATCCGCGCCGCACCGACCTGGTGCGCAGCCCGCATGTCGTGGCTGACCATCACCTGCCGCTGCGCCCCGGCACCAACGTGGCCGTGCTGACCGCGATGGCGCACGTGATCGTGACCGAGGGCCTTGCCGACGAGGCTTTCGTGCGCGAGCGCTGTGACTGGGACGAATACCAGCACTGGGCCGAATTCGTGGCGCTTGAGCGCAACAGCCCCGAATTCCTCGCCCCCGTCACCGGCGTGGATGCGCCGACGGTGCGCGAGGCGGCGCGGCTGTTTGCCACCGGCGGCAACGGCGCGATCTATTACGGCCTTGGCGTGACCGAGCACAGTCAGGGCTCCTCGACCGTCATGGCCATCGCCAATCTGGCCATGGCGACCGGCAATATCGGCCGTCGCGGCGTCGGCGTGAACCCCTTGCGCGGTCAGAACAATGTGCAGGGCGCGTGCGACATGGGCAGCTTCCCGCACGAACTGTCGGGCTATCGCCACGTTTCCGACCCCGACGCGCGCGCGCTGTTCGAAGCCGACTGGGGCGTTCCCATCGATCCCGAACCGGGCCTGCGCATCCCCAACATGCTCGATGCCGCCACCGACGGGGTGTTCAAGGCGATCTACATCCAGGGCGAGGACATCCTCCAGTCCGATCCCGACACCAAGCATGTCGCCGCAGGCCTTGCCGCGATGGAATGCGTGATCGTGCATGACCTGTTCCTCAACGAAACCGCCAATTACGCGCATATCTTCCTGCCGGGTTCGACGTTCCTCGAAAAGAACGGCACTTTCACCAATGCCGAGCGCCGCATCCAGCCGGTGCGCAAGGTGATGGAGCCGCTCAATGGTTACGAGGACTGGCAGGTCACGCAATTGCTGGCGCAGGCGATCGGGCTCGACTGGAACTACACCCACCCGCGCGAGATCATGGACGAGATCGCGCGGCTGACGCCTTCGTTCAGCGGGGTCAACTATGCCCGGCTCGATGCCGATGGGTCGTTGCAATGGCCGGTCAACGCCGCCGCGCCCGATGGCAGCCCGATCATGCACATCGACGGTTTCGTCAGGGGCAAGGGCAAGTTCGTGGTGACCGACTACGTGCCTACCGACGAGCGCACCGGGCCGCGCTTCCCGCTGCTGCTGACCACCGGGCGCATCCTGTCGCAATACAACGTCGGCGCGCAGACCCGGCGCACGGCCAATGTCGTGTGGCACGAGGAAGACTTGCTCGAAATCCACCCGACCGACGCCGAAAATCGCGGGATCAAAAGCGGCGACTGGGTGCGGCTGGCCAGCCGTTCGGGCGAAACGACCTTGCGCGCCACGGTTACCGACCGGGTGGCGCCGGGCGTCGTCTACACCACGTTCCACCACCCGGCGACGCAGGCCAACGTCGTCACCACCGACTTTTCCGACTGGGCGACCAACTGCCCCGAATACAAGGTTACGGCGGTGCAGATCACCCCGTCGAACGGGCCGAGCGACTGGCAAGAAGGCTATGAGGCGCTGAGCCAGCGTTCGCGCCGCATCGCCGGATCGGCGATGGAGGCGGCGGAATGAGCGGAGATTCGACCGCCAATCTGGTGCGCATGGTCAACCAGATTGCCCGCAACGTGACGCACGAGGCCGATCCGGTGGCGACCGTGGCCGACCATGTCGCCGCGTTCTGGAGCGGACGGATGCGCGCGCAGATCGCCACATGGCTGGACCAGCACGGCGGTGAAGGGCTCGATCCGGTGGCGTTGGCGGCGCTGCAGCGGTTGCAGCAGGGTGCCGATGCCGGTTGACGGCGCTGCCCCGTTCGCCTTTCGCGAACACTTTGCCGACGCAGCGCCACCCCGGACGCTCGACCGCGCGCTGGCGGTGGAAGCTCCCGTCGCGATCGAGATCAACGGTATCGGCTATGCCGTGATGATGGCGACGCCGACCGATCTTGCCGACTACGCGCTGGGCTTTTGCCTGTCCGAACAGTTGATCGACAGCGCGGCGGGCTTCGTGTCGGCCGATGCGGTGGAAGTGCCTGCAGGCGGCTGGATGCTGCGCGTGCAACTTGCCGCCAGCGATGCCGCCCCGCTGCTCGACCGCGCCCGGTTGCGGCTGGCTGAGGGCAGTTGCGGGCTGTGCGGGATCGAAAGTCTGGAGCAAGTGCTGCGCCCGTTGCCACCTGTCACCGCGCGGCTCGATCCCGATCCGCCCGCCATCTTCCGCGCGCTCACCGCCTTGCGCGATGCCCAGCCGCTGGGGCGCGAGACCCGCGCCGCCCACGCCGCCGCGTTCTGTTCGCCGGCGGGTGAGGTCTTGTGCGTGCGCGAGGATGTTGGCCGCCACAATGCGCTCGACAAGCTGCTGGGCGCGCTCGCCCGCGCCGGGCTTTCCCCCGGCGAAGGGTTCATCCTGTTGACCGCGCGGTGCAGCTTCGAACTGGTGCAGAAGGCGATCATTGCCGGGTGCCCGCTGCTGGTGACGATTTCCGCACCCTCGACGCTTGCGGTCGAACAGGCGCGGGCACACGGGCTGGGGCTGGTCAGTCTGGCGCGCGACGACAGTCTGCTCATAGCCTGCTAGAAGCCGGTGCGATGGTCGCACCTGTTTCCTCCCGTTATGCCGAAGGTTCCGCGCTGCAAGGCCGCACGCGCGGGGCGATCGGGCTCGGCGTGCTGGCGATCGAGGCCTTGCTGGCGCTGCTGCTGGTGCGCGGACTGGCGGGGGATGTTCCCTTGGTCACGGCCGCCCCGCCCGCCGTGGTGACGCCCGCGATCAACTTGCCCGACAAGCCCCAACCGCCCGAACCGCCGCGCACCACCACCGCGCACGAAGCCGAGGGCGCGCAAGGGGCGAGCGGGCGCAAGGCGGCCGCCACCCAGACCGTGGCACCGCCCGCGCGCCTGCCGCTTCCACCGTCGCCACCTGCGGCTCCCGCTGCCGGAACCGGCGATGACGTGCAGTCGGGCGCTGCCCGCGCGGGCGTGGGCACCGGCGGAGCGGGTGCGGGCAATGGTCCGGGCAGCGGCGGCAGCGGCGCTGGCGCGGGCGGGCGCTATGTTGCGGTCAAGCCGGTCAAGATCGCCGGAGACCTGACCGAAGCCGACTACCCGCGCGAAGGCCGCGCCAAGCGGTTGGGGACAATGGTGATCGTGGTGCTGAGCGTTGCCAGCGATGGCCGTGCCAGCGCCTGCCGGGTCCACCATCCCAGCGGCGATCCGGCAGCGGACGCGATCACCTGCCGCCTTGCGGTCGAGCGCTTCCGCTTCCGCCCTGCGCAGGACCAGAACGGCGCGGCCATCGCCGCCGATTACGGCTGGCAACAGCGCTTTTTCTACACGCCCTGAAGGTCTTGCGGGGCCAGCGGCGCCAGTCGGCTGCGGAATGGCCCGAAATCGCGCAATGCGCAGACAAGCGCGCGCAGATCGGCTAAACTCGTTGGCATGATCGCACAGACCATCCAATTGTCGCTGGCGCCGGTGTTCGTGCTGGTGGCGATCGGCAACATCATGAACATCCTGACGACCCGGCTGGGCCGCATCGTCGACCGCTCGCGCGCGTTGAAGAAGCTGCACGCCGAAACGACCGGCGTTGCGCACGATGCGGTGGTCGTCGAAATGCGCAATGTCGACCGCCGCATCCAGTTGATCGGTCATGCGCTGCTGATTCTGGTGCTCAGCGGGATCGGAATCGGGGTGACGGTGGGCATCCTGTTCCTCGGCGAAATGCTGGGTCAGGAACTGCGCATCGCCACGCAAGTCGCGTTCTTTCTGGCGATATCGCTGCTGATGGTCGCGCTGATCTATCTGCTGCTGGAAACGCGGCTGGTGGCCAGCACCTTGCGTCTGCCGCAGGAACTGCTGGAGCTTGAGCGCAAGGATCTGCGCTGAGAGTCAGCGCAGAGGGTCAGTTTTGCCGCTTCTTCTTGGGCGAAGGCGGGGGCGACTGCACCGTCCAGTCCATTGCCTCGGCGGCGTAGTGTTCCAGTTCGCGCCAATGCCGGTCCCAGCCGGGGCCACGCCGTTCGGGCGGGATCTGTGCTTCAACTTCGATGCGCGCGCGGGTTACCGGGTTTGCCGGTGGTTCACTGTCGCTGTCAGCCATCGCAGGGTTTCCCGGTTGTATCGAATCAAAAGGGCCGGAGGTTGCCCCCCGGCCCCATGAATGGTCGCAATCCCGACAGCCTCAGCCGCCGTAGACCTGGCCCACGTCAACCTTCAGGCCGGGGCCCATCGAGGTCGAAAGGCCGACCTTGCGGACGTACTTGCCCTTGGCGCCAGCAGGCTTCGCCTTGACGATCGCATCGACGAACGCGTCGAAGTTGGCGCGCAGCGATTCGTTCGAGAACGACAGCTTGCCGATGCCGCCGTGGATGATCCCGGCCTTTTCGACGCGGAATTCGATCTGGCCGGCCTTGGCGGTCTTGACCGCTTCGGCGACGTTCGGCGTGACGGTGCCGAGCTTCGGGTTCGGCATCAGGCCCTTCGGGCCCAGCAGCTTGCCCAGACGACCCACCAGACCCATCAGGTCGGGCGTGGCGATGACGCGGCCGTAGTCGAGGTTGCCGGCCTGCATCTCTTCGAGCAGGTCTTCGGCGCCGACGCGATCGGCACCGGCGGCCAGTGCCGCTTCGGCCTTGTCACCGCGTGCGAACACGGCGACCTTCACGTCCTTGCCGGTGCCTGCGGGCAGGCTGACCATGCCGCGGACCATCTGGTCGGCGTGGCGCGGATCGACGCCGAGGTTCAGCGAAACTTCCAGCGTTTCGTCGAACTTGGCGCTCTTGAGGTCCTTGAGCAGCTGGATGGCATCATCGACGCCATAGAGCTTCTGGTTGTCGCCCAGCTTTTCGACAAGGGCGTTCTGCTTCTTGGTCTGCTTGGCCATCGGATCAGCCCTCCACAACCTGGATGCCCATCGAACGCGCGGAGCCTTCGATGATCTTCGCTGCCTGCTCGAGATCGTTCGCGTTCAGATCCTTCATCTTGGACGAAGCGATTTCGGTAAGCTGCGCACGGGTGATCTGGCCGGCCGAATCCTTGCCCGGCGCCTTCGAACCAGACTTCAGGCCCAGCGCCTTCTTGATGAAGAAGGTTGCCGGCGGCGTCTTGGTGATGAAGGTGAAAGACTTGTCGGCATAGACAGTGATCACGGTGGGCAGCGGCGTGCCCTTTTCAATTTCCTGGGTAGATGCGTTGAATTCTTTGCAGAAACCCATGATGTTCACACCGCGCTGACCGAGCGCGGGGCCGATCGGCGGCGAAGGCTTGGCTTCACCGGCCTTGATCTGCAACTTGATGTAGCAGTCGATTTTCTTGGCCATTGCGGGCCTCCTATCTTCCTGTTGCCCGGGTGGGCGCAGAGTAAGCGGTCAAACAAGGCCCGAAGGCCTCTCCCGCGCGAAACCCACGGGGAAAACCCCATGGAAGCGCGCGCCCCTACAGGGAACGCGCGGCAAATGCAAGGATTCGGCCGCGGCTTGCGACCGCGCCCTTACTTTACCAGTTCGACTTCCTCGAAGCTCAGCTCCACCGGGGTGGCGCGGCCGAAGATCGACACCGAGACCTTGACGCGGCTCTTGTCGAAATCGAGCTCCTCGACGATGCCGTTGAACGAGGCGAACGGGCCGGCGTTGACCTTGACCGAATCGCCGATCTCGTAATCGACCAGCACCTGCTTGCGCGGTTCGGCAGCGGCCTGTTCGCGGGCGCCGAAGTATCGGGCCGCTTCCTTTTCAGAGATCGGTTGCGGCTTGGAGTTGGTGCCAAGGAAACCGGTGACCTTGGGCGTGTTCTTGACGAGGTGGTAGATGTCGTCGTTCATCGCCAGCTTGGCCAGCACGTAGCCGGGCATGAACTTGCGCTCGACGGCCACCTTCTTGCCGCGCTTCACTTCGGTGACGGTCTCGGTCGGAACCTCAACCGCTTCGACCAGTTGCGACAGGCCAATGCGTTCAGCCTCGCTGATGATCGCGTCGCGAACCTTGTTTTCGAAGCCGGAATAGGCGTGGATGATGTACCAGCGGGCCATGGTCGGGTCGTTTCCTGTTATGCAGTCTGATCGGGCAGGCGGGTCAGGCGAGCGAAAGCAGCCAGCTGACGATGAAGCCGAAGATGCTGTCGATGCCCAGGAAGAACACCGAGAGCAGGATCATCATCAATGCCACGAAGATCGCGGTCGTGGTCGTTTCCTGGCGGGTCGGCCAGACGACCTTGCGCGCTTCGGCGCGGACCTGGTTGACGAACTCGCTTGGACTGGTCTTGGCCATGGCTTGCCTGTCTGCAATGAAAAAGGTTGTCACGTCTTCCGCCTAGGGGACATCGCCGCCCCGGACGGGTCCGGGAGGGGCTGCGAAATCTCCGATGTCGGAAGTTGGCTGTCATGTAAGCGACATGCGCCGCGATGGCAAGACCCACCCGAAACCGCGGCTTGCGGGCAGCGGACTGACCGAATCGGCCCGCGATCGGCAGCGGCGGGCAGACTGCCGCGGCGGCAATCTTGGGAAAGTGGCCAACCTTTTCGGAAAATGGCCAAACTTATTGGAAAATGGCAGGAGTGGGGGGACTCGAACCCACGGCCCTCGGTTTTGGAGACCGATGCTCTACCAACTGAGCTACACTCCTGCGCCGACAGCATTGCCGTCGGAGAACGCGCCCTTAATGGGTTGACGCGGGGGATGCAACCGACCCAGAACGTTTTTATCCGCCATGGCCCGTGACGACCCACAGATCATCCCGCCCGACTTGTTGTTGCGGGCTTACCGCGCCGGGATTTTCCCGATGGCGGACAGTCGTGACGATCCCGAAGTGTACTGGGTGGAGCCACGCCAGCGCGCGATCCTGCCGCTCGACGGATTCCATGTGTCGCATTCGCTGGCGCGCACCTTGCGGCGCGGGCGCTTTGGCGTGACCTGCAACCGCGCGTTCGATGCGGTGATCGATGCCTGCGCCGCGCCACGCGCCGATGCGCCCGACAGCTGGATCAGCCGCCGCATCCGCGAAAGCTATCGCGAGTTGCACGCGCTCGGCCACGCCCACTCGATCGAGGTGTGGCAGGTCGAAGAGGGAGCGGGAGGCGGGCGCGCCGAACGGCTGGTCGGTGGCCTCTACGGCGTCGGCTTCGGCGCGGTGTTTTGCGGTGAAAGCATGTTCAGCCGCGCCAGCGATGCGTCGAAGGTGGCGCTGTGCTGGCTGGTTGCGGCCATGCGCCGGGGCGGTGCGCGCCTGCTCGACTGTCAGTTCACGACCCCGCACCTGACCTCGCTGGGGGCAGTCGAAATCCCGCAATCGCAATACCTTGGCCTGCTGCAAGAGGCGCAGCGGACCGGCCTTGCGCCGCGTTACCGGGTTGGTGCTTCCTCAACCACCGGGGCATCGTCGCCGGGTTCGGGCGCGGTTTCGATGGCGGGCGCTTCATCGGGAGGCGCCGTGCCCGAAGGCTTTTCGGCGCTTTTGGCCGATGCGGCGGCGGTCGGGCTGTCCTCCTCGCCGGGGAACTTCATCGCGCAGTCCTTGACCCACACGTCATAGACCGGGTGCTGCACGACGTTGAGCGAGGGGGCGTTGCGGAACAGCCAGCCCGAAAACACTTTGTGCCAGGCCAGCTTTTCCTGCGTGGTCGCGCGTTCCTGCACGAACAGTTGCACGAAGGCGCCGGTTTCCGGCGGGTCTTCCCACGGCGCGGTCTTTTCGCACGTCGCCAGCTTGACGATGACATTGCCGATGCGCCGCGATTCGCCGGTGCGCAGCACCAGTTCCTGCGTGATGTTGTTGCGCTTGTTGAGAAAGCCGAGCGTGGCGACGCGGTCCTTGACCGGGGTGCCATATTCGCTTTCGACGACGCCGCTGGCCGAATCGACCGGCCCGGCGCTGGCCGTCGCCTCGGACGGTGGTGGCGCCTCGTTCTGGCTACCGCATGCAGACAGGCCCGGCAGCGCAACCGCCCAGGCGAAAGCCAGCGCGGCAAGCGGCCTTGACCGGGGCCGCATCAGCCTTCCGGTGACCAGGCTTCGTAATCGCCGGTAGCGGCGGCGCGCTTGCCACCGCGTTCCAGAGCGCCTTGCGGGCGATAGGCGGCCGAGGTGCCGGTGGCGTTGGGGGTGTAGTCCACTTCCCAGATGTGCGGCGGCGGCAGATTGCTTTCGGGCACGCTGTCAAAGCTGCCGTGCAACCAGCCGTGCCATTCCGCCGGAACCCGGCTGGCATCGTTGGGACCGTTGTAGATCACCCAGCGACGCTCACGCCCGGCGAAGGGATGACCCTTGGGAAAGGGCTTCCTTGCGCGGAAGTATGCGTTGCCCTGAACGTCGGTGCCGACCTGCTCGCCATTGCGCGCGCTGTCGAACAGGGTGCCGATGGTGGCACCGTCCCACCAGGTGAAGATCTTGCCAAGGATGCTCATGCCGCAGCGCTTAGCCGCTGGAAGGGGGAGTCGGCAAGCGCGGATGGTACGCGCGCGCCTGCATTCGCCGCAAAAGCATCGAAAAGGGCGGCGATTACCATGTAACCAGGTCGCCCGGCCGCAAGCCGATCTGCGCCGCGCGGCCCGCGTTCAATTCGAGCACGCCGCTGGCCGCCCCCGCCGAAGGCAGCGGCGTTTCATCGTAAGGCACGGCGTTCGCCGCGATGTTGAGCACTTTGTGGTCGGGACCGATGAAGATGATGTCCAGCCCGATCACGGTGTTGCGCATCCAGAACGCGGCGCGGCGCGGCGGGTTCATCGGAAAGATCATGCCTTCATCCGGCCCCATCGCGGTGCGGAACATCAGGCCGTGTTCCTGCTCCTCGGCGCTGGCGGCCAGTTCGACCTTGAGCACGCGCGGGCCATTGGCGGTCGTGACGGTCAGCGGAATGACCGCAAGGCCCGAGATCGGGTGCAGGGTGGGGGTCGCTGGCGCTTGGGTAGAGGTCGTGCCGGGCTGCGCAGTCGGCTTGCTGTCTGCCGTTGCGGGTGAGCACGCCGCGAGAACCAAGGCGGCTGCAAAGGCCGCCAGCTTACCCGTGATCTTGTGCAGGTTCATCGTCGTCGATCCCTTCAAGTACCCATTCCTCGATCTCGGCCACGTCAACGGCATTGACGATGAACCGCGCGTTGCCAAGCGCATGGCCGCCACGCAACAGCGCGGCAATGTGTTTCTCGCGCGTCTTGGGATCGCTTGGCGCGGCACCGGGATCACCCCTGCCGGCAAACGGGCCGAGCCGTCGCTTGCGGGCAAAGGCCAGCGCGGCTTCGCGGGCGGCGCGCTCGCTGCTGCGGTTGGCGGCGCGCAAGTCGGCGCCGATCCCGGCCTGATTGAGCGTCTGATCGATGCGGCGGTCGCCAAGTCCGCGGCGGCGCAAGGTTTCGCTGCGCGCCTGGGCGTACCCCGCATCATCGATGAAGCCGCGCTCGGCAAAGCGGGCAAGCAGCGCCGGGATATCGGGCGCGGGCGTGTCCTCATCCCAGCCGCGCTCGCGCAACTTGCGCTTCAGATAGTCGGCCAGCTTGCCCGTGCTGGTGGCAAAGCGTGCGACATAGCCCAGCGCCAGTTCTTCAAGCTGCGCATCATCGAGCTGTGGCGGAATGGGACGCGCGCGGCGTGGCCGGTTCTGTTCATCGTGCATTGGCCATATTCGTGCCACAGTCGCGGAACAATGAGAACACCGGCAGCTCTGCATCCGCTCGCAAGACGGGGGACAAGGTTGTCGGCGCCAGCTGCGGCAGGGCAGGACATCGCCCGCCGCACAACAACGAATTCGGGGTATCGCATGACTGTACTGGAAGCTGTCGTTGATCGTGGAGCGGCGCGCGATGCGCTGGTTGCCACCCCCAACGATGATGGCCGTGCGCGCCGGTTCGCCGATTTTCCGACCTTTTGCGACGCGCTCGATTTCGCTGCGCAAGGGTTGCGCGGCTTCAACTTCCACGATCCGCGCGGCACGCTGGTGCGCCCGTACCCGTTCAGCGAGCTGCGCGCCGATGCGTTGATCGCGGCGCGGCGGCTGGTCGCGCATGGCGTTCAGCCGGGCGACCGGGTGGCGCTGGTTGCCGAAACCGGCCCCGAATTCGCCGCGCTGTTCTGCGGTGCGATGTACGCGGGCGCATGGCCGGTGCCGCTGCCGCTGCCGACCAGCTTTGGCGGCAAGGAAAACTACATCGACCAGTTGTGCGTCCAGCTTGGCAGTTCCGATCCCCGGATGCTGCTGTTCCCCGGCGAACTGGCCACGATGTGCGCCGCTGCCGCCGAACGCCACGGCTGCCCCGGCCTGACGTGGGAGGCATTTGCCGAAGTCGCACCGGCTGACACCGCGCTGCCCGATCCCGATCCCGATGCGATCAGCTACTTGCAGTATTCCAGCGGCTCCACCCGCTTTCCGCATGGCGTCGCGGTCACCCACCGCGCGCTGATGGCCAATCTGGCCGGCCACGCCCACGGCATGGGTTTTGTCGAGGGCGATCGCTGCATCAGTTGGCTGCCGTGGTATCATGACATGGGGCTGGTCGGCTGCTTCCTGTCGCCGATCGCCAACCAGATGTCGGCCGATTACCTGCGGACCGAGGATTTTGCCCGCCGCCCGCTGGCGTGGCTCGACCTGATCAGCCGCAACCAGGGCGCCTCGCTGTCGTATTCGCCCACCTTCGGGTATGACATCTGCGCCCGCCGCATTTCCAGCCAGACGCACGTGGCCGAACGGTTCGACCTGTCGCGCTGGCGCATTGCCGGGAACGGCGCCGACATGATCCGCCCCGACGTGATGCAGGGCTTCGTCAATGCCTTTGCGCCCGCCGGGTTCAAGGCGGCCGCTTTCCTGCCCAGCTATGGTCTGGCCGAAGCGACGCTGGCGGTGACGATCATGCCGCCGGGCGAAGGCATCCGCGTCGAGCTGGTCGAGGAAGAGCGCCTGTCGGGCACTCCGCGCGATCTGTCGCGCCCGGCCCGCTATCGCGCCATCGTCAATTGCGGCGTGGCGGTGCGCGGCATGGAAGTGCAGATTCGCGGCGAGGACGACAAGCCGGTCAGCCACCATCACATCGGCAAAGTCTGGTGCCGTGGCTCGTCGGTGATGCACAGCTATTTCCGCGATCCCGAATCGACCGCCGCCTGCATGGTCGATGGCTGGCTCGACACCGGCGACATGGGCTACCTCAATGCCGAGGGCTATCTGTTCATCGTCGGCCGGGCGAAGGACATGATCATCATCAACGGCAAGAACCACTGGCCGCAGGATATCGAATGGGCGGTGGAGCAGCTTCCCGGCTTCCATCAGGGCGATATCGCGGCCTTCTCGGTCGAGGCTGAAAATGGCGAGGAAACCCCCGCCGTGCTCGTCCACTGCCGCGTCAGCGATCCGGCGGAACGGCTGAAGCTGCGCGAAGCCATCCGGGAAAAGGTCCGCGCCATCACCGGCATGAACTGCGTGGTCGAACTGGTCCCCCCGCGCACCCTGCCGCGCACCAGCAGCGGCAAATTGAGCCGCAGCAAGGCCAAGAAGCTGTACCTGACCGGCGAGATCGAGCCTTACCAACTGGCGGCGTAAGCGGCGGGAAAAAGGGCGTCGCGCCCTTCGGCAGAGCTTGGTACTCACCGCATCGACGCTCATGCGTCAGCGGGAGAGGCAGTTCCATGAAATCGCGCACCCTGCCGGGCAGGTTCCTGGCCATCGCCACCATCGCCAGCCTCGCGCTGGCCGTCCCCGGCCCCGCACAGGCGCAGGCCGCCGACGGGCACTGGGCAGCGCCGGGCGATCCGGTGGCCGCCGACTTGCTCGAAATGGAGCGGGTCTGGGCGACGCTGGCCTGCGTGCCCGCCGATGCTCGCTATGCCGCCAACAAGGCCTTCGTCGAAAAGTTCATCGCCGATGACTTCGTCGGCACCAGCCCGGCGGGCCCGCTCTATACCAAGGCCGACATGCTGCCCAAGCCCGGCACGACCGCACCGGTCGAGCGCGACTGCAAGGTGCTGGGCGCCAAAGTGCGCTTCTTCACCCCCGACCTTGCCGTCATCTATGGCAGCGAAAGCGCCATCGTGCAGGATGCCAAGGGCAACGCCGCTCCGCGCGAACTGATCTGGACCGACACCGTGCTGCGCCGCGCCGGCCAATGGCAGATCATCGCCGTACAGGACATGACCGCCCCGAAGAAGTGAGGGGTCGGCGGGTGCGCGGCACCACGCGTCCGCGCCCTTTGCGGTCACTCCGGGTCAAGCCCGGGGTGACGGTTGGGGGCGTGCGGTTGCGATTGTGGATGTCCGCAATGGTGTCGCATCCGGAACGGCGGCTTTCAGCAGGCAAACTGCACAATCCCGCCCCTAAAACGCCACTTCCGCGCCGTCCCATGCGAACAGTTTGCCGCTGTCGGCGGGGGTCAGGCCGTCGAGGACCGCCAGCAAGGCTGCTGCGCTGCGGTCCGGCGTGAACAGCTTTTCCGGGGTGACGCCCTTCTGGAACGGGGCGGACAGCGCGGTGTCGACCGTGCCGGGGTGGAGCGTGACCGCCAGCGCCTGCGGGTGGGTGCGGCCAAGCTCGATCGCCAGATTGCGCACCAGCATGTTGAGCGCGGCCTTGCTGGCGCGATAGGCGTGCCAGCCGCCCAGCCGGTTGTCACCGATCGAGCCGACCCGCGCCGAGAGCGCCGCGAACACCGCCCGCCGCTCGCGGGGCAGCAGCGGCAGCACATGCTTGGCGATCAGCGCCGGGCCGATGGTGTTGATCGCGAACAGTTCGGCAAGGCCCTGCGCCGTCACCGCGCGGAACGCCTTTTCCGGGCCGCTGCCGTCGGCGCGGGTCAGCCGTCCGGTGGCGATCAGCACCATGTCGAGCGGTGCGCCGATCCGGGCGCAGGCGGCGGCGATGCTGTCCTCGTCGGTCAGGTCGAAGGCGAAGGGGCGGAACTTGTCCCCTTGCGGCACCCCGCCCGCGCCGCGCGAACCGACGTGAACCTCGGCCACGTCATCGCGCGCAGCCAGAGCGCGCGCCAGCGCCGCACCAACCCCGCCCGAGGCGCCGAATACTGCACAGCGCATCATGGTCGCTTCAACCTCCACGAACCGGGATCACAGGCGATGCGGCCAACTTCGGCCAGCACTGCTTCGTCGCCTGTGCGCAAGGCGCCGGGCGGCCCCGCGCTTTCGTAATAGACCGCCACCACCAGCATCGCGCGGCCCGGCGGCTCGATCAACGCGATGTCGTTGATCCGGCTGGCAAAGGCGGGATCGCTGAAGGTGCCGGTCTTGTCGCCCGCGCTCCATCCGACAGGAATCCCGGCGCGGATGCGGTTGCCGCCGGTGGTGGTCGCGCGCATCCAGCCCAGCAGCGTGTCGCGCGCCGCCAGCGGGAATCCCGGCCCGGTGCGCATCAGCGTGGTCAGCGTGGTCGCCATCGCCATGGGCGTCGTGCTGTCCTCGCCACTGCGCGGATCGGTGCGGTTGAGCGCGGTCTCGCTGCGGTTGAGCGTGGTCAGCCCATCGCCCAGTTCGCGCCAGAACGCGGTCAGCGCCACAGGGCCGCCCAGCCGGTCGAGCAGCAGGTTGGCGGCGGTGTTGTCGCTGGTGGTCTGCGCCGCCTCGGCCAGCGCCAGCACGCTGAGGTCATAGCGCGCGACATGCGCCCCGGTAATCGGCGAGGCGGGCAGCAGATCGAGCGCCGAATAGGGCAGCACCTGCCCGCCATCCAGCCGCCCCGCCGCCACTTCGCGCAGCACCAGCGCCGCCAGCGACAGCTTGAAGGTGGAGCACAGCGCGAACCGCTCGCCCTCGCGCCAGCCGAAGCCCTGCCCGCTTGCGGTATCGCGCACGAACGCGCCCAGCCGCCCGCCACTGCGCTGTTCCAACTGGCGCAGCGCCTTGATCCCGGCGGGCACGCGCACCGCCGGACGCGCCAGCGCAGGCAAGGCGAGGTTGCTCGCCAAAGCCGCTGCCAGACTGCCCAGAACATCGCGCCGCTTCATCGCTTTGCAGGCTAGCGGCAAGCCGCGCGGTGCGATAGCCTCCCCTTCCGACCGATCATGCGGATCGACCAACCGCCATCCTGCATCGACGGTGCAGCTTGCATGCGGTTGGCCGGGGCCCCATCTCTACGCCACTTCTACCGGAAACGAGCCATGGCCAGCACCAGTACCGACACCGCAAGCGCAACTGCAACCGCCCCGGCGATCACCCTGACGCCGCCCGATCCGGTGCCGGTGGTGGCGCCCACGCAGGCCGCCGGGCTGGTGCCGGTCAGCGACGACACCAAGAGCAAGCTTGAGGCGAAGGTCGATGCCTTCGTCGCCGATCTGCTGGCGCAAGACGCGCAAAGCCCCGAATTCGGCAAGCGCGTCGACCAGTTGACCAACATGGGGCGCAAGGAGATCGCGGCGGCGGCGGGCATGTCCAACCGCTTTCTCGATCGCCCGATCCGCGCGATGGACAAGGACAGCGGCGTCGGCGCCGATCTGGCCGCGCTGCGCCGCACGGTCGAAGAGCTTGATCCCGGCCGTCAGGGCAACCTGTCGTCGGGGCGCAAGTTCCTTGGCATCATCCCCTTCGGCAACAGCGTGAAGAAGTACTTCGACGGCTACGTCTCGGCGCAAGGGCACATCAAGGCGATCCTCGACCGGCTGGCCTCGGGCAAGGACGAGCTGCTGATGGACAACGCCACCATCGACGTCGAACGGCAAAAGCTGTGGGAGGCGATGGGCAACATCGAACAGATGATCCACATCTCCAAAGTACTCGACAGCAAGCTTGAAGATGCCGCGCTCGATCTTGACCACACCGATCCGGCCAAGGCCAAGGCGATCCGCGAATCCGCGCTGTTCTATACCCGCCAGCGTACGCAGGATCTGCTGACCCAGATGGCGGTGACGGTGCAGGGCTATCTCGCGCTCGATCTGGTCAAGAAAAACAACGTCGAACTGGTCAAGGGCGTCGATCGCGCCAGCACCACCACCGTCGCCGCGCTGCGCACCGCCGTGACCGTGGCGCAGGCGATGACCAACCAGCGGCTGGTGCTGCAACAGATCACCGCGCTCAACACCACCACCGCCAACATCATCGATTCCACCGGCAAGCTGTTGCGCGAACAGACCGGCAAGATCCACGAGATGGCGGTGTCCAGCACGATCCCGCTGGAAACGCTGCAACGCGCCTTCCAGAATATCTATGACACGATGGACACCATCGACACCTTCAAGATCAAGGCTTTGGACGCGATGAAGCAGACCATCGACACGCTTTCGGGCGAAGTCGAGAAGTCGAAGGGCTACATCGCCCGCACCCAGGGCGCCACCCAGGCGCAACTGGCCGGTCCCGAATCCTCGCCGCTGCTGACGCTTGAGGGCTGATGGCGGGCGAGGCACACGACAGCGCGGCGATACTGGCATCGGCGCGCCAATCGCTGACGCACCAGCGCGCGGGCGGACGGCGCCGGGGGTCGATCGGGCGGCGCTCGGCCGAGCTGAAGCGGCGGCATCTGGCGCGCAAGGCGGCGCGGGTGGCGCTGGCCATCGGCGCGGTCATGCTGGCAACGATGATCGCCGGGCTGGTGATCGGCGGCATCGGCGTGGTCGGCCTGTTCGCCGCCGTGCTGGCGGGCCTTGCCGTGCTGGCGTTCTTCAGCACGTTTCCCCGGCTCAAAGTGCCCGATCTGCGCGCGCTCAACAGCGGCGATGTGCGCACGATGGTGGGCCGCACCGAGCTGTGGCTCGAAGCGCAGCGCCCCGCGCTGCCCGCGCCGGCAGTGCGGCTGGTCGACCGGATCGGCGTGCAATTGGATAGCCTTGGCGTGCAATTGGAAGGGCTCGACCCCGCCGAGCCTGCCGTGGCCGAAGTGCGCAAGCTGGTGGGCGAACACTTGCCCGGCATGGTCGAAAGCTATCGCCGCATCCCCGCGCACTTGCGCAACGAACAGCGCGGCGGGCGCAGCGCCGACCAGCAACTGGCCGATGCGCTGGGCAAAGTCAGCGGCGAGATCGACGAGATTTCGCGCCAACTGGCCGCCGGTGACCTGGACGCGCTGGCGGTGCGTGGCCGCTATCTTGACTACAAGTACGGCGATGCGCTTGGGGAGGCGCCGCAATTGCAGTCCCCGCAGCTATCGCCCCCGAAGGAAACCTGATGCGCGTCGCCATCCCCCACACCCTCGGCAAGGATGAAGTTCGCCGCCGCCTGAAAGCGCGCATGGGCGACGCCCCGGACAAGGCGCGCGAATCGCTGGGCGCGCTGGCCAGCGTCGACTTGCGCTGGGAAACCGACGACCGCCTCGCCATGGACGTCTCAGCCATGGGCTTTTCCATCCCCTGCTCGCTGGACATCGAGGACGCCGCGCTGGTGTTCGACGTCGAAATCCCCGCAGGCCTCGGCTTCGCCCGCGGCATGATCGAAGGCACGATCCGCGAAAAGGGCGCTAAGTTGCTGGGGTGAGGGGGCTTTCGGCGGCGATCGAATTTGGATCTGCTGAAAACAATCTGGGTGTGCCAAAAAATCTGATCGGCCGACCGCTGGAATCTGTCGAACGAAATGAATATCCAGAAGAGATAATTGCCCGACAAGTCAAAGGTAATCCGACGGAAACGTCGATTGCTCCACCTTGATCTGCCTTTTGCACATTTATTTGCAAAACCATGGTGGCTGTTCCAAATATGAAATTTTTATCAAATATTCACTTTGCAGAAAAATATAAGACTGGGACAGTATACTTCTCTTCTATTCAAGTCCTCTTGCCAGATAGGGCGAACCCCCTCCCCCGACCCCTCCCCACTGGGAGGGGGGAACGGTGCGGGGGCGAGTGGTGATCTGACTCCCCTCCCCGGTGGGGAGGGGTGGGGGAGGGGGTTCGGCGCCAGACGGCCTCGCCCGACAGCAGCCGCACAGCCAATCTGCCACGACCCACCTTGACAAAACGAACCATATAGGATAACTCCCCGCGCAAGGATCGAGAGGCGGGGCCAAGGCCGGTCTTGTTCTCACGGCTCTTTCGGTCAGGGGTCATAGCCTGATCGGCGCGACCGGGGTGGGTTGCTGCGGGTCTTGTGTGGGCGTTTCTCCCCCCTCAAGTCCCAGGCCGGGCAATCTGCTGCCAGACCCGCGCGGGGTGGACGGGCGAGCCATGTGCTGCGCCCGGGAAGGACCGGAACCCTTTGGTTCCAATGCCTTCCGCCGGACCGGCCGTTTGCGAGCCGCCGCCGGTCTTTTCAGCGCTGCCCACGCGCGGTTTGATCACACCAAAGGCCGATCCGGGCCAGCGCGCGTTGGCGGGGCCCGGACATTCGCACACACACGGCAACGCACGCTCCTGCCCGCAGCGCCATTGCTGGCGCCGCTCCGGTCGCGTGATCCTATCTGGTTATTCTTCGCACATGGTCCGGGGTAGCGCCCGGATTTTTCGCGTGTCCGCCTTCCGCGTGCAACGCCTTCCGCGCGCAATGCCTTCCGCGCTCAGCGGCCCTTCTTGGCGATGCTGGCGTTGAAGTCGGGGTCTTTGTTGGCCACCCAGTCAACGAACTTGCGCACCGCCGGGTTGGCCAGCAGGCCTTCCACGTCCATGCCATAGCGCTGCAATTCGGAATTGGTGAAGTTGGCGATCAGCGTGTTCTGGCAGATCGGGTGCATCGGCACCGTGTCGCGCCCGCCCCGGCTCTTGGGGATGGGGTGGTGCCAGACCACCGTCTTGCCCGTCGGACGGCCGCACAGCCAGCACGGCACCACCGGCGCAGGCGCGTCCTCGTCGGTGTCGGGAAGGTCATAGGGGCCGTGCTTGGGGTGCTTGCGCGCCATGGGTCTGCCTGAATTGCGGGAACTTGCGCGGCCCCTCTACAGCGGAGCGGGGCGCAACGCCACCACCGCTATCCGCGCACCATCGGCGAGACATAGGCCGGGTCGTGCGCGAAAGGCAGCGGGCGGCCCTCGCGCAACGCATCCAGCACGCTGGCGAAATCGGTCCGGCAGCGAAAGCCCAGCGCGGCTTCGGCAAGGCCCGGGTCATAGACGCGGCCGATGCTGCGCGGCAGGGTCCAGCCTTTGGCGGCGAACAAGCCGGGCGCATCGGGAAACAGCCGCGCGATCACGGCGGCGGCATCGCGCTTCAGCTCGGCCAGATCGCTGCGGGCAAACGGCGGCGGCGCGGATACCACGAAGCAGCCGAAGCCCAGCGCGGGCGCTTTATCCAGCGCGGCGATATGCGCGCGGGCGGCGTCCTCCACGGTCAGGCGGCGGTGGAGCAGTTCGATGGCCTTGAGGTTCTCGCCAGAGGGGCGAACCAGCGTGTCGTCGTCTTCGGGAAAGAACCGGCTGGTGCGCAGGACCACGCCGGGCAGGCCATGCGCCTCGGCAAACAGGCGGCACAGCCCCTCGGCGGCAAGCTTGGTCACGCCATAGATGTTGCGCGGCGCAAGTGGTCCGGCGCTCTCGTCCAGCCACACCGCCGCATCGCCGCGTTCATCGCGGATCGACTGGCTGATCATCAGCGACGTGGACGAGGTCATCACCACGCGGCTGCACCCCGCCGCCTTTGCCGATTCGAGCAAGTTGAGCGTGCCGGTAACGTTGACATCGACGAAGCTGCGCGCCGGATGGCGGGCGATGTCGGGCTTGTGCAAGGCGCCGGTGTGGATCACCGCCTCGATCCCGAAACCCATCGCGCGATCGACCACCGCGCGGTTGGCGACCGAGCCGAGCACTTGCGTTTCGGGCCCCGCCACCACGTCAAGCCCGGTCACCTGATGCCCGGCTGCGCGCAACAGCGGGGCAAGGTGGCGGCCCAGCCAGCCCGACGATCCGGTCAGCAATATCCGCATGGCCTG
The DNA here is from genome assembly GCF_020404405.1 of Novosphingobium sp. FKTRR1. Lineage (GTDB taxonomy): Bacteria > Pseudomonadota > Alphaproteobacteria > Sphingomonadales > Sphingomonadaceae > Novosphingobium. The sequence continues at coordinate 45,627 of NZ_JAIZDA010000012.1, forward strand.
CGCCCTCCGAACAAGTCCGCTCAGCCGGCCTGCTGGCGCCCGCGCGCCTGCACCGCGCCGACGCGCCCGGCGATCTCGTCGGGCGTCAGCGCGGCGGAAAAGGCGCGGCTGGCGTCCTTTTCGAAACTGCGCCCCGCGGCATAGGCAAGCGCGTTGCCGCCCTCGATCTGCGCTTTGTAGGCGACCAGCGTGGCCGCCGGAACCGTAGCCATTTCGCGCGCCAGACCCAGCGCGGTTGCGACCAGTTCGTCGGGCGCGACGACGCGGTTGACCAGTCCCCAGCGCTCGGCAGTGGCGGCGTCGATGAAGTTGCCGGTGAAGGCCAGCTCCTTGTACCGGCTCATGCCGATGATGCGCGGCAGCTTTTGCGACAGGCCCCAGCCGGGCAGGATGCCGACGCGGGCGTGGGTATCGGCAAAGCGCGCATTGCTGCTGGCGATCAGCACATCGGCGGCCAGAGCGATCTCGAACCCGCCGGTGATGGCCACGCCGTTGACCGCCGCGATCACCGGCTTGGGGCAGCGCTCGATGGCACCGGCGGCGTCGGCAGGCGCATCCGCACCCGGCGCGACCGCACCCAGCCCCCCGGCGGTGCCCAGTTCCTTGAGGTCAAGCCCGGCGCAGAACGCGCGGGTGCCCGCTCCGGTCAAGACCACCACGCTGACGGCGGGATCGGCGCTGACGTCGGCAAAGGCATCGACGATGGCCTGCCGCAGCGCCTGCGACAGCGCGTTCATCGCCTGCGGACGGTTGAGCGTGACGAGCGCCACGCCTTCGGCCTTGTCCACCAGCACCAGTTGTTCGGTCATCCCCGCCTCTTCATCAGATTATTGTCGGTGTAGCATTCGACCACCAGACTGATGGCCTGTCCAGTCGGTACGCGCAGCAAGGCGCGATGCGACAGCACGGTTGCGGCAGGGCACTCGGCCATGCGGCCCCGCCGCTGCGCCAGCCGTTCGCGCCGGAAGCCCAGCGGCATCACCACTTTGCCGAACGGGGTGTCGGTGGTTTCGAGCGTGCGGTTCATCTCTGCCGTCAGCCTTGCAGGCACATACCAGTTGCGCGCGTCGGACAGCACGGTGTTCCCGCAAGTCAGGCGGACGTGGCGATAGGCCAGCGCCTCGTCCGCACCGACGCCGAGCGATTGGCGGATGGCGGGGGTGGCAGCGAACGCGGCGCCCCGGTCGGCCAGCGCGCGGATCGTGGCTGGCCGGGCGATGCCTTGCGCCGCGCACCATTCGCCCAAGGCTTGCGTGGCGCTGTCGTGCGCGGCGAGCACGGCCTCGAACCGGGGCAATTGCGGCGATGCACAGCCGGCCAGCAGCAGCGCGCAAGCTGCCAGTGGCGCGACCCGGATCGCGGCATCCGCCCTGCTCATGGTGCTGGCGAGGCACTTGCCACCGGAGCCGCGCACGGCGCTTGCGGGCTGGTCCAGTCGGTGGCGTCGGTGAACGGCAGCGGCCGGGCGGGCCAGCTTGCCGCGCCCTTGAAGGTCGGCGCCTGCCGGACATGCGAAATGGCGTTGTCGAAGTCGGGCAGCGCCTTGTTCACCGCCTCGGCGTCTTGCGCGGAGATTTCGGGAACAAGCGTGCGGCGGCTCATCACCGTGCGCATGACATTGCCCTGCAGCGCGGCCCGGCGCCAATAGGCCACGCCGCCCAGCGTGCGGTCGACGGGCTCGGCGTTGAACTCCCAATGCCATGTCGGCGTCTGGGGCGGCAGGCGCAGGGTCGTGATCCAGCAGGAGTAGGCCGGAAAATCGGTCTGCCACGGCAAAGTCTGGTCCTGTTCGCGCGGGCGGCGGAACTTGGCGGGCGGGACGAATCCTGCGCCCCAGATGGCCAGTTGCCGGTTGGCCGGTTGCTGGTTGGCCGGTTGGTCGTCGTTCTTGCCGCCGCCCTCCCATTCGACATCGCCTTCGCCCGCTGCGGTGAGCACCACGGCACCGCTGGCCTCGTCCGCGTGCCAGGTCACACGGGTCGGCTCGAACCAGCCCTCGGCCTCGTTCCAATAGCGCTTCAATGCCTGTTCGGCCTGATCGAGGGGCATGCTGCGCAGCGCACCGCCGATGGCCATCGCTTCGTTCCCGCGCACGACGCGCGTCGCCTTCACGGGCGCCCGGTCGCCGAAGCCTGCGGTAAGGTCGACGTCGAGCACGGTCAGCCGCAGCGGCCAGGGCGCGGGCGGTTGCGGCAGCGTCAGCAGGCCGTCGCCTGCCTCGGTCAGCGGCAGGCCGTTGCGCCATTCGTTGGGCGCAAGGGTCGCCAGTTCGCCATCGCCGAGCCGCGTGCCATCGAGCAGCCGGGGCTTGCCCGCGATCATCGCACGCACCACCACATGGTCGAACAGCGCCGGATCGGGCAGCCGGTCGGCCAGCGGGTCGCCACCCTTTGTGTTGACCAGCAGCGGCGTACCAGCGATGCCCAGTTCGCGCAGCAGCGCGATCAGCAGGACCGTCTTGCCCTTGCAATCGCCGAAGCGGCGCTGCCAGGTTTCGTCGGCGTTGGCCGGGGTCATGTTCGCGCCATCGAGCCCGACATAGACGTAGCGGACTTTGTCCTCCACCAGCCGCAGCGCCATGCTGGCGCGCCGTTCGGGGTCGGGTGTGGCCGCCGCGATCCGCGCCGCTTCGGCCCGCAACGGGGAATCCGGCCGCAACTGCGCGGCCTTGGCATAGAGCGGGGCAAGCCGGCGCGACAGGTCGGCCCAGTCCTTCAGGTTGGTGAACTCGACCATGCGGCGCAAACTGTAGCGGAGCGGCGCACCGGTGACGGGCGGCGGTGGGGCGGCCGGATCGCGCATCTCCACCGTCAGGGCATCTACCCCGTTCGCCGAGACGGGCGCGGCAAGCGCAAGGTCCGGGGTGGATTGCCAGCGCATCGGCGTGCCGGTCGGCCAGGCCACGCGCAGCCGGAAAGCACCCGGCATCCCCGCCTGCGGCAGCAGCGCCAAGGCGGCGCGAACATCGGGCAGCGTCGGATCCTTGACGCCGATCGTGGCGGCAAATTCCAGCTCGTCCCCCACTTGCAGGCCGGGAACCTGGAACACGGCGGTCAGCTTGCCGTCGAGCGTCGCCTGTTCGAGATTGTCCTCGCGCCGCAGCACGGTGAACCGGGCCGACTGGGTCAGGTCGGTGACGCTGCCCGAGCGGATCAGGCGCAAGCCGTGCAGGTGGACCGCGCCGCTGTCCGGTCGCCAGCTGAGCACGATATTGCCCACCGCCAGCCCCTCGGGACGCAGCACCTTGATCCGCCAGGCGGAATACGTCTCAAGCCCGGCCGGGCCCGCCAGTATCTGGTTGTCGAGATAGGCGAACCGCATCGCGGTGGCCTCTTCCGGCGGGGCAGGCGGCACCGCCGGGGGCGGCATCACCCAACTGCCGGGCTTGCCGACCATGACCGTATCTGCAGGGGCGGCCAATAGCGGCAACGGCATCGCCGCAAGCGCCAATCCAGCCCAAACGTCACGTCGGATCAAATGCTTGCTCCCCAACCCCGGCGGTAGCAGGCAGCGGTATCACACCCGAAGGTCGTCGCAAGCGGCAGGCCCTGGATATTGCACCGAACTGGCCGAAAAAGGCGCATCCGCTGGCAATCAGGGGCAGCGGGCAGAGCAGGGCTGGCCCGTCAGATGCCGCCTGCCACGGCTTCGCGGCCGATGGCGGTCAGGCCTTCGGTCAGGACGCGGGCGCAGGTGGCCAGTTCGTCCTCGTCGGTGGAGCGGATCACGAAGTTGGCGCCGACGCGGCCTTCGCGGAAGAACGGATAGCTGCCGATCTGGCAGGCGGTGTGCGTCTTTTCGGTTTCGCGCAGCAGGTCGGCCACTTCGCTTTCGGCAACCCAGCAGCCGATGGTGGTGGCGATCAGCGGCAACCCGCCCTCCAGCGTGCCGGTCAGGCCGTCGAGCATTTGCGCGGTGATGTGCGGCACGCCCGCCATCAGGTAGATGTTCTCGGCCTGAATGCCCGGCGCGCCCGACAGGCGGTTCTCGATCAGCCCGGCGCCTTCGGGCACGCGGGCCATGCGCAGCCGCGCCTCGTTCAGCCCGCCGCGCGAGGCATAGTAGGATTCGAGCACCGCGCGCGCTTCGGGATGGATCACCACCGGCACGCCCAGCGCGGCGGCGACGGCATCGACGGTGATGTCGTCATGCGTCGGGCCGATGCCGCCGGTGGTGAACAGATAGTCGTTGCGTGCGCGCAAGGTGTTCACCGCCTCGATGATGGCGTCCATCACATCGGGCACCACCCGCACTTCGCGCAGGCGGATGCCCTGCACGCCCAGCCAGGTCGCGACTTGCGCGATATTCTTGTCCTGCGTGCGGCCTGAGAGGATTTCATCGCCCACGACGATGAGGGCGGCGGTCCAGATGCGCGGTGCGGTGGTCATGCACCAAGCGATAGCGCAATGGCGCCCGCGCGCAAGCACCCCGAAGGGCGCCTGCGCGCAAGGAGCGTCATTCGGCCGCTTCGAGCAGGGCTGGCGCGGCCTGCGCCGTGGCCTTGGTCAGGTGCAGCACGCCGTCCTCGATCGGGTCGGAGGCCATCCACGCGCGGTCGCGGACGTAATCCTGATTGAGCCGCCAGCGCATGTCGGTGGCGCTTTTGGGCAGCAGATGCCGCGCGCGCTGGATGTAGCCGGACGAGAAGTCATAGACGTTGTCGTCGGTCATCCCGTGATCGGCGGCCAGCACCGGGGTCGCCACGTCGGCCCCGCGCCGCTTCATCGTGTCGAGCAGCTTGCACACATATTCCGAATCGATGTCGGCGCGCAGCGTCCACGAGGCGTTGAGATAGCCGAACACCGCCGCCAGATTGGGCACGTTCGAGAACATGCAGCCCTTGTAGTAATAGTGCTGCGACCAGTCGACTTCGGCGCCATCGACCCGCACGGTGATGTTCCCGGCCATGTTCATTTTCAGCCCGGTGGCGGTCACGATCACGTCGGCGGCGATGTGTTCGCCCGATTGCAGGCGAATGCCGGTGGCGTCGATCCGGTCGATGTGGTCGGTCACCACGCTGGCCTTGCCCGCACGGATCGCGTCGAACAAGTCGCCATCGGGCACCAGACACAGCCGCTGATCCCACGGATCATAGGGCGGGGTGAAGGCCTTGGCGTCGAACTTGTCGCCCAGCGCGGCCTTGATCTTGTCGGTCAGGAACGCCTTTACCTGCTCGGGCTTTTCACGGGCGCGCTTGAACACGATGTTCTGCACCCGCACGTTCTTCCACCGGGTGATGGCATAGGCGGTGCGTTCGGGCAGGATGCGGCGCAGGAAGTTGGCGATGCCGTCCTTGGCCGGACGGATGCCGCACCAGGTGGGAGTGCGCTGCAACATGGTGACGTGCGCCGCCTCGCGCGCCATCGCGGGCACCACGGTGATCGCCGTCGCGCCCGAGCCGATCACCACCACGTTCTTGCCGGCATAGTCGAGGTCGGCGGGCCAGAACTGGGGATGCACCAGCTTGCCGGCAAAATCCTCCTTGCCGGGAATCGCCGCCTCATAGGGCTGGTCGTAGTCGTAGTAGCCCGAGCCGAGGTAGAGGAACCGCGCCACCAGCACATCGCGCGCGCCGTCGTCGGTCTCGCTCACCAAAGTCCAGCGCGCGGTGGCGCTGTCCCAGTCGGCGGTCAGCACCTTGCGCCCGAAGCGGATGTGGCGACGGATGCCGCGTTCATCGGCAATGCGGTTGAGGTAGTCGAGGATCGAGGGGCCGTCGGCGATCGACTTTTCGTGTTTCCACGGTTCGAACACGAAGCCCAGCGTGTGCATGTCGCTGTCCGAACGGACGCCGGGATAGCGGAACAGATCCCAGGTGCCGCCGATGCGCGGGCGCCGTTCGAGCACGGCATAGCTGCGGTCGGGACAGCGCATCTGCATGTGCGCGGCCATGCCGATGCCCGAAATGCCCGCGCCGATGATGGCGACATCGACTTCGGCGACGGCGGGTGAACCCGGCGATGATGCGGCACCGTTGCCCGCAACTGGCGATTCGTATCCCATGACCTCTCCATTTCTTATTGAAACCGATGTTAATAGCGCTGGCCCCGCTTGCCAAGCCGGTTGCGCAATGACGCGCAAGCCGACACAACGGCGCCATGATCGCGGCTGCACGACGTTACTCGCAAGGCAAGGCGCACCCGGCGCCGGTGTCCATCGATGGGCTGGTGCACCACGTGCCACCGGCCAACACCTTCGACTGGATCGGGCTGACCGATCCCACGCCCGAGGAGATGGAGCAGGTCCGCCGCCAGTATGACTTGCACCCGCTGGCGGTCGAGGATGCGCTCAACCCGCAGCAGTTGCCCAAGGTCGAGGCTTATGGCCGCCAGTTGTTCGTGGTGGCGCGCACCGCCACGCTCGGCGCCGACGAGCAGATCGAGTACGGGCAGACCGCCATCTTTCTGTGCGCGCACAGCGTCATCACCGTGCGCATCGGCAGCGCCCGCGCGCACCACGACTTGCGCCGCACGCTCGAGGCCGACCCGCTGCGGCTGTCAGAAGGCGCCGACTACGTGCTCCACGCCGTGCTCGACTTCATCGTCGATGGCTATCAGCCGGTGATGGACGAGCTGGAGGACGTGGCCCAATCGATCGAGGAAGCCGCGATCGATGCCTTTCCCGCCCCCGGCACGATCCGCCGCATCTTCCGCCTGCGCCGCCAGTTGCGCCGGTTCGAGCGGGTCATCGGGCCGATGGAGGAAGTCTGCGTCAAGCTGGCCGAGGCCGAACTGCCGCATGTCGATCCATCGGCGCGGATCTGGTTTCGCGATGTGCTCGATCACGTCCGCCGGGCGCTGGCGCGGATGCGCGGGCTCAAGGAAACGCTGGCCGCCATCGTCGAGACCGCCAGCCTGCTCGAACAGCACCGGCAAGGCGACATGACGCGGCAACTGGCGTCGTGGGCGGCGATCCTTGCGGTGCCGACCGCCATCGCCGGGATCTATGGCATGAACTTCGAATTCATGCCCGAACTGCACTGGCGCTATGCCTATTACGTGGTGCTGAGCGCGATCATCGCGGCGTGTACCGGCCTGTGGTGGCGGTTCCGCGCGATCGGCTGGCTGTAAGGTTTACGCCGACCCACGTGGCAACAGGCCCAGGCGCGGATGTCCGCGATGCTCAGAGGTTAATGGCCTGCGGTCCCGACCTACACCGATCCCCTTATGGCACGGTGCGCTAAGTCTCAATCCGATGCGGGCTATTGGCTAAAGCCTCGGAACCGCGCGTCCCATCACGGGCTGAGCCGGGTTCCGCATCGAACAAGGCTGCAAAGATGCGCATTTTGGTCGGGTTGCGAATCAAGACACTTGTCGTGGCGGGCAGCCTTGTGCTGGCCGCGATGGCGATCATCGCCGGGGTCACCGGCATCGCCGCCGTCGGGCGTGTCGGCGGCCATCTCGACTATGCGACCAACAACACGATCCCCAGCCTGAAGGCGCTCAATGCGCTGGATGACGACGTGTTCGGAGCCCGTCTGGCGGTACTTGGCCAAATCCTGGCACCCGTCGAGGCGGACAAGCGCAAACTCGACGCCCAGATCGACAAGGAGATCGGCGCGGCCGACAAGGATCTGGCAGATTATCGGGAACTGGTTTCCGACGAGCAGGAAGCCGCCATCTTTGCCAAGACGACCGCCGCCTGGCAGCAGTGGGTCGAGGTCTCCAAGCCGGTGCGCAAAGCCGCGCTTGAGATGCACACCGATGTTGCCCTGCAACTGGTGCAGACCCGGCTCAACCCGGCGGGCGATGCGCTTGAAGCGGCCATCAACGCGCAAGTCGAATACAACCAGAAGCTGGCCGAGCAGGAAAACAAGGACGGTGCCGAAGTCACCAGCGGGTCGCGCGAGATGCTGATCGTCATCTCGGTGGTGGCGGCGCTCGTCTCGGCGGCGGTGATCGGCGCGTTCTTTGCGCGGGTGATCCGTCCGCTGGGCAACATGACCGGGGCGATGACGGTGATGGCAAGCGGCGATCTTGACCGGCAAGTCCCGTTCATCGACCAGCCCGACGAGATCGGCGACATCGCGCGCGCCCTCGATACCATCCGCACCGCCGTTTCGAACCGCGCCAAAGTAGAGGCCGACGCGCAGATGGACATGCAGCGCGAAGTGGTGGGAGCGCTGGGCAAGGGGCTTGCCGCCTTGCGCGATGGCCGCCTGACCGTGCGCCTGACCCAGACCTTCCCCGGCGACTATGAAACGCTGCGCCACGACTTCAACCAGTCGATGGACGAACTGGCCGCGACCATCGGCGAGGTGGTCAAGGCGGCGCAAGGCGTGCGGGTGGGTGCAGGCGAGATCGCGGCGGCGGCCACCGACTTGTCCAACCGCACCGAAACGCAAGCGGCATCGCTGGAGGAATCGGCGGCGGCGGTGCGGCAACTGGCGGCCAGCGCCGACAACGCCGCCGAAGCCGCCACCGATGCTGGCCGCACCGCGACCGAGGCGAGCAGCGAGGCGCGCATCAGCGACAGCGCGATGGGCGATGCGGTGGCGGCGATGGAGGAAATTGCGCGGTCGAGCGCGCGGATGGAAGCGATCGTCGCGATCATCGACGGCATCGCCTTCCAGACCAACCTGCTGGCGCTCAACGCCGGGGTCGAGGCGGCGCGGGCCGGCGAATCGGGCAAGGGCTTTGCCGTGGTCGCCACCGAAGTGCGGGCGCTGGCCCAGCGCAGCGCCGACGCCGCGCGCGAGATCAACGAGATCATCCGCACCAGCGGCCGCGACGTGGCCAATGGCGTGGGCATGATGGGCCAGACCCGCAGCGCGCTGGAACGCATCGTCGAGCGGATCGAGCACTTGTCGGGCAGCATCGGCACGCTGGCGCGCACGTCCGAGGAACAGTCGCTGACCATCCGCCACGTCGACAGCGCGGTCAGCGGGCTGGACAGCATGACCCAGCAGAACGCCGCGCTGGTCGAGCAATCGTCCGCCGCCTCGCGCAGCTTGGCCCATGCCGCCGACACGCTCGGCTCGCTGGTGGCGCGCTTCGATCTGGGCGCAGGATCAGGCGGGGGATCGGGCGCAGGATCAGGCGGGGGATCAACCGCCGCCCGTTACGCCGCCTGAGGCGCGCACCACTCAGCGCGCGGCGATGACCCCGAACAAATCGTGCGCGTCGGCATCTTCGACCAGCACGCTGGCAAAGTCGCCGGGCTGCAGGTCGGCAGGCACGTTGCGCAGATAGACCGCGCCGTCGATTTCGGGGGCATCGGCCTGTGACCGGGCGGTCGCGCCGATGTCGCCATCCTCGTCCGGCTCGCCCACTTCATCGACGATCACGCGGATGGTGCGGCCCACTTTGGCCTGCAACCGCGCGACGCTGATCGCTTCGGTCTTTTCCATGATCCGGGCATAGCGCTCTTCCTTGACCGCTTCGGGCACCGGATCGGGCAGGTCGTTGGCAGCAGCGCCCGCCACCGGCTCGAACCGGAAGGCACCGACGCGATCGAGCTGCGCTTCATCGAGCCAGTCGAGCAAGTACTGGAAATCGGCCTCGGTCTCGCCGGGGAAGCCGACCACGAAGCTCGACCGGATGGCCAGATCGGGGCAGATTTCGCGCCATGCCTTGATGCGTTCGAGCACTTTGGCTTCGTTGGCCGGGCGCTTCATCGCGCGCAGCACGCTGGGGCTGGCGTGCTGGAACGGAATGTCGAGGTAGGGCGTGATCAGTCCTTGCGCCATCAGCGGGATCACCGCGTCGACGTGCGGATAGGGATAGACATAGTGCAGCCGCACCCACGGCACATCGCCTTCGGGGGTACGCAACTGGCCCAGTTCGCGGGCAAGGTCGGTCATGTGGGTGCGCACTTCGCGCCCCTTCCACGTCCGCGTCTCGTGCCGCACGTCGACGCCATAGGCCGAAGTGTCCTGGCTGATCACCAGCAGTTCGCGCGTGCCCGCCGCCACCAGCTTTTCCGCTTCGCGCAACACCGCGTCGATCCGGCGGCTGGCCAGCTTGCCGCGCAATTGCGGGATGATGCAGAACGCGCAGGCGTGGTTGCAGCCCTCGGAAATCTTCAGGTAGCCATAGTGCCGCGGGGTCAGCTTCACGTCGCCCGGTTCGGCCTGCGGGATCAGGTCGATATAGGGCCCCAGCGAAGGCGGCGCGGCTTCGTGCACGGCTTCGACCACATCCTCGTACTGGTGCGCGCCGGTGACGGCGAGCACTTGCGGAAAGCGGGCGCGAATGGCCTCGGCCTCGTTGCCCATGCACCCGGTCACGATCACGCGGCCGTTCTCGGCAATCGCCTCACCGATCGCGGCAAGGCTTTCCTCCTTGGCCGAATCGAGGAAGCCGCACGTGTTGACCAGCACCACGTCGGCCCCGGCGTAGTCGGGGCTCATGGCATAGCCATCGGCGCGCAGCCGGGTGAGGATGCGTTCGGAATCAACAAGCGCCTTGGGACAGCCAAGGCTGACCATGCCGACGCGCGGCGCTGCGGGGATCGTGAGCGGTTCTGTGGGGGAGGTCATCTTGGAGCGGCCCATAACCCCATTTGCGGCTTTCGTCACGTTCTGCGAATCCGGCCCCGGTTTCGGCCCTGAATCCGGCCCGATGGCATGGAGTGTCAATTGCTATGCCAAGTGGCTTCGCCTAAGGGATTGTCCGGGGCTGGAGATGATAACGATGGGTCCGGTTAACTGGCTGGCCGTGCTGTTTGCAACGCTGGCCGCTCTGGTGGTGTCCTCGATCTGGTATGGCCCGATTCACGGGCGGGCGCGTGTCGAGGAGCTTGGCCCCGGCGGGCTTGGCACCCGTATTTCGCCGCTGCGCACGCTGGCCATCTCGGCCGCGCTGCTGTTCGTTTCGGCCGCGATGATGGGGCACATGTTCGCCCGAGTCGGACCGGCCACGCTGGCGATCAAGCCCTGGCTCTATTTCATGATGTCGGGTGGCCTTGCGCTGGCATTCGTCATCCCCTCGCTGTGGATCAGCCATAGCCATCAGCGCGTCAGCGCGCGGCTGGCGTGGATCGACGCCGGACACTGGCTGGTCACCTATCTGGCGATGGGGCTGACGTTCTGGCTGTTCAAGGCCTGAGCGGCAGGCGTCCCTAGAGCCTTAGCGGCAGGCGTCCTTAGAGCCTTAGCGGCAGGCAGGGCAGCGGGTCGCGCGGCGTGGTGGCGCGGCGCAGTTCGAAGTGCAGCGTCGGCTTCTTCGCTTCGCCGCTGGTGCCGATCCGCGCGATCACGGTCTGCGGGCTGACCTGCTGCCCTTCGCGCACGATCACTTTGCCAAGATAGGCATAGGCGGTGGACCAGCCCTGGCCATGGTCGATCACGATCAACTGGCCGAAGCGTTCGGGCTCCTTGCCGGCAAAGACCACGCGCCCCGGCGCAGCGGCGCGCACGGTCATCCCGGAAAAGGCGGCAAGGTCGATGCCGTTGGCGGGCAGGCCCTTCACCACCGCGCCGAACCGCGTGATCAGCGCACCCGAAGTCGGCCAGCGCAACCGGGGCGTGCCCGCCTCGCAGCGGAGCGGGGCGCCAATAGCGGGTCGGGTCTCGGCCGCGCTCAGCGCCAGTATCAGCGCCAGTATCAGGCCCAACGCCAGCCCGGCTTGCCGCATCAGGCTTGCGGCACCAGCCGGGTCAGGCCGCCGGTATAAGGCAGCAGCACGGGCGGCACCTCGACCGAGCCATCCTCTTGCTGGTAGTTCTCCAGTACCGCCACCAGGGTGCGCCCCACGGCAAGGCCCGAACCATTGAGCGTGTGGACGAAGGCGGTGCCCTTCTGCCCCTCGGGCCGATAGCGCGCGTTCATCCGCCGCGCCTGAAAATCGCCGCAGTTCGAGCACGAGCTGATCTCGCGATAGGTGTCCTGACCCGGCAGCCAGACTTCCAGATCATAGGTCTTGCGCGCGGTGAAGCCCATGTCGCCGCTGCACAACAGCATCTTGCGATAGGGCAGGTCGAGCGCCTGCAGGATCGATTCGGCGGCTTGGGTCATCCGCTCGTGCTCGGCTTCCGAATCCTCGGGCCGGGTGATCGAGACGAGTTCGACTTTCTCGAACTGGTGCTGGCGGATGAAGCCGCGCGTGTCGCGTCCCGCCGCGCCCGCTTCGCTGCGGAAGCACGGGGTCAGCGCGGTCATGCGGATCGGCAGCGCGGCATCGCTCAGGATCTGGCCCTGCACCGCGTTGGTCAGGCTGACTTCGGCGGTGGGGATCAGCCAGCGGCCATCGCCGGTGCGGAACAAGTCCTCGGCGAACTTGGGCAACTGGCCGGTGCCGAACACCGCCTCGTCCTTGACCAGCAGCGGCGGGGCGCATTCGGTGTAGCCGTTTTCGGCGGTCTGGCGGTCGAGCATGAACTGCCCCAACGCGCGGTGCAGGCGGGCCATTGCCCCGCGCAGGAAGGTGAAGCGCGCGCCCGAAATCAGCGCGCCGGTCTCGAAGTCGAGCCCCAGCGCCGGGCCGACATCGGCATGTTCGCGCGGGGTGAAGCTGAAGCTGCGCGGGGTTCCCCAGCGGCTGACCTCGACATTGCCGGCCTCGTCCGCGCCCTCGGGCACTTCGGCGGCGGGCAGGTTGGGCCAAGCGGCCAGCACTGCGTCGAGATCGGCGGTCAGGCGGCGCTCCTCATCCTCAAGCGCGGGCAGCGCGGTCTTGAGGCTGGCGACTTCGGCCTTGAGCGCCTCTGCCGTGTCCTTGTCGCCCTTGCCCATCGCGGCGCCGATCGCCTTGCTCGCTTCGTTGCGGCGGCCTTGCGCTTCTTGCAGGCGGGTGGCCACGTCGCGGCGGGCGGTGTCGAGCGAGAGGATCGTGGCCGACTGCGGCGCCACCCCACGGCGGGCGAGGGCGGCGTCGAAGGCGGCGGGATTTTCGCGGATCTGGCGGATGTCGTGCATGGTTAGCGCCTATGCCGCCTTGAACCATGCGAGGCAAGCGCGGGCGAGCCGGGCCGCCGCAGGAGGAGCCGCATTCCCGCCGAACCGCAAACCATTGCTGGCGGATAACCGGCCATTCATCGCCCCTACATTCCGCTTGGTTTATCCCGCGCGCGGGCGGATGACAGAAAGGATCGACGATGACCGATTGGCCCCCCTTGGTGACATTCCGCAACGCCCGCAGTTGCGTGCTGTGGTCGGTTTCGCTGTCGGCGCTGCTGTGGATTGCGATTGTGACGCTGGCCTTTCCCGCCGCCGCAACCCGGCTCGATGGCTCGGCCCACTTCCTCGCCAGCCTGCCCGAACGGATACTCGACATGCATCCGGCGAAGTCGCTTCAGCAAGGCCTTCCGGGTCTGCACGGGTTGCGCCACGTCGCGCTGGGCTGACAGGGCTGGCCCAATAGCCGGGGCCCAATAGCCGGGGCCCAGTAGCCGGGGCCCAGTAGCCGGGGCCCGGTAGCCCTGACCCGGTAGCCCTGACCCGGTAGCCCTCACCTTGTATACTCTGCCGCCGCGTGGCATCGGCAAGAGCGTCGACAAGACGGGTCGGGCGAATGGGATGACCAATGCAGGACGATCTGTTTGCCAGCCGTGACATCGGCCACGATTCCGCCCCTGCAGCGATCAGCGGGCGCGCGCTTGAAGGCGGCGAACTGGCCGAGCTGGCCCGCGCAGGAGGCGCGCTGCACCTGATCGACTGCGACCTTGCCCATGCCGATGCCCCCGAACTTGACCTGACCGGCTGGTCGTTCGAGCGCTGCGACTTGCGCCATGTGCGGCTGGCGGGCGCGCGGCTCGAACGGACGCGCTGGCAATCGTGCCGCGCCGCCTTTGCCGATCTGCGCGGGGCCGACCTGACCGATGCCCGCTTCGTGTCGAGCGATTGCAACAATGCGATCCTGCGCGGGGCAAGGCTTGACGGAGCCGCCTTCACCGGCTGCAAGCTGACCGGCGCGGACCTGTCGGACGTGCGCGGGATGGACACGACTTTCGAGGAAACCCTGCTGATCAGCGCCAAGCTGACCGGCCATTCGTTTCGCAAGCAGACCCTGCGCCGCGTCGATCTGGGGCAGGCGGACTTGCGCAAATGCGATTTCCGCGAAGCCGTGCTCGAAGGGTGCAGCCTGCGCGACGCCAATGTGGTCGGCGCGCGGTTCGATTCTGCCGATCTGCGCGGGGCCGATCTGGGTGGCCTGCGCCTGATCGACGCCAACCTGTTTCGCGGGGCGATCATCTCGCGCGAACAGGCGGCGCAACTGCTGGCCGACCTGGGGCTGCGGCTGGGATAGCGTGCCCTGCGTTCCTGCGGCTGCATCTGTCCGAACATTTTTGCGGATCGCCCAAGTGAATTGGCGACATTGCAGTCACGCGGCAGTCTTGAATGCCGCGCTAAGCTGAATTGCTTGGTATTTATTGCGCAAACTGCTGATTGCTCGATGTAACCAAGCCGACACAACCCGCCGGTAACCATCGTCAAGGATGTCGGAACGGGGTTTCTGCTTCCGGGGGGAATCTGTTGAATACCGTGCCGAGGCGTACCTCGCATTCGTAAGGCCTGCCTTGCGAACGCGACCTTGCGCGCCCTGTTCGCGTCGTTCCCGCCGGATGTCGGTCAACTTTCGCCCGACCGCTTGAATTCAAGGCGGGAGCGCGCGTTCCCGTCGAACCGATCGAGACTGGGGACCGAACATGACTGTCAGCCAAGGTGATATCGCATTCGTCGGAATGAACACGTTCGGCACCGACTGGATTGCCTTCGTGGCGCTGAATCCCATTGCCGCGGGCGAGGTGATCTACTTCAGCGACAACGAGCTGACGTCGGCCAGCGCAACATCCTTCAACGCCGGTGAATCGTACTTCAAGTGGGTTGCGCCCGCAGGCGGCGTCGCGGCGGGCACGGTGATCGAACTGACCCCTCCGGGCACGTTCGGCAACGCCATCGGCGCGACCGTGGGCAGCGCCAGCTTCGTGACGTTCACCGGCAACACCAACCCCGGTTTCAGCAGCACGGCCGACGCGGTCTATGCCTATACCGCTGCCAGCGATGCCACGGTCAACACCCCGGTCACGCATCTGGCCTATATCAACATCGGCAATGCGGTCGACGGTGTTGCCCCCGCCTCGCTCGATGCCAAGTACAAGCTTTCGGTCACCGATGGCAGCGACAGCGCCTATTACACCGGCGCGCGCAGCGGCTACCCCAACTTCTCCGACTACGCCGCGCTGCTCGGCAACGTCGCCAACTGGACCAAGGGTGCGGCGGGCAGCGAAACGACGTACGGTTCGTCGCAGTCGGCCGGTTTCGTGCAGACCCCGCTGGGCAGCCTCGGGGTCGACAGCCCAAGCATCGCCGAAGGTAACAGCGGCACCAAGGTGCTGACCTTCACCGTCACGCTCAGCTCGGCGTCGGTCCAGACGGTCACCGTCAACTATGCCACCGCCGATGGGTCGGCCACTGCGGGCAGCGACTATGTCGCCACCTCGGGCACGCTGACTTTCGCGCCGGGCGAAACCAGCAAGACCGTGGCGGTCACCGTCAACGGCGACACCGTGCTCGAAGGCGATGAAACGCTGACGCTGCATCTGTCGGGCGCCAGCAACGCCTCGATCAACGTGGCCGATGGCACCGGCACGCTGACCAACGACGACGTGACGCTGGCGGGCGACGACCATTACACCGTCGCCTCGGGCACCACGCTGTCGACCAGCGGCGCGCCGTTCACCATCGATGCGTCGGCAGCAGCGGCGGCGGGCGGGGTCGTGATCGACAACGCCGGTGCGATCATCAGCACGGCGGCAGGGGCGATCGAGGTTCCGGCGGCGGCGCCCGCCAGTGGCGCGGCCAGCTTCACGCTGAACAACACCGGCAACGTCAGCGGCGCCACCAACGGGGTCCATGTGCTGAGCGGTCTGGGCGGCGGCACGCTGACCATCGACAACAGCGGCACGATCAACGGCACCGCCACGCGCGCCATCGACGTCGCCGCGGTTGCGGCTGCCGAAACGATCAGCATCACCAACGCAGCGGGCGCGACGATCCATTCGGCCAACGACGCCATCCGCGTCAGCGGCGCGGCAACTTTCGACGGCACGTTGAGCATTTCCAACAGCGGCACGATCGAAGCGCTGGGCGCGGGCAGCGGACAGGGTGTCGACCTCAACAACCTGCTCGCCAGCGCCACCGCGCACGTGACGATCACCAACACCGCCACCGGCCAGATCATCGGCGACGACAACGACGGCCTGCGCCCTTCGGCCTATGCCACGGTCGAAAACTACGGCGTGATCAAGGGCCAGTCGGTCGGCACCAGCGGCGCTGACGGCATCGACTATGGCACGAGCGCGGGCGTGACCATCAACAACCACGGCGGTGGCGACATCGAAGGCGCGCGTCACGGCGTCACCGGCAAGCTGCCGGCCGCGTTCGACAATGCCGGTACGATCATCGGCCACGGCGGCAGCGGGCTGAACCTCGACACCGCCGGTGACACGATCACCACCATCACCAACGCCGCCACCGGCGTGATCACCGGCACCGCCAACGGCCTGACCGATGGCGACGGCATCGACGTCGACGGTCAGGTGAACATCACCAACTACGGCACGATCAACGCCCTTGGCCACACCGTCGGCGAGAACAACGAAGGCCTCGCCATCGGCGGCGGCACCGTCGTCAACTACGGCACGATCTATTCGGACGAACGCGGCATCCGTTCGGACGACAGCAATCTGGGCAACGCGTTCGCGGGGCTGAACTTCACCAACCACGGCACGCTGACCGGCACCACGCTTGAGGCGATCTCGATCACCGACAACCAGGGCGACACGATCCTCAACGCCGCCGACGGCACGATCAACGGCGATATCGTCACCGGCAGCGGCGATGACACGGTGACCAACCTCGGCGTGCTCAACGGCAACATCGCGACCGGCGATGGCAACGATACCGTTGCCGCAGGCGCGGGCGCGCAGACCATCACCGGCGGTGCGGGCAACGATGCGATCGACGGCGGCGCGGGCACCGACACGGCTGCATTCTCGGGCAACCTCGCCGACGCCACGCTGGCCCGCCATGGCACCACGGTGACCGTCACCAGCGCCGACGGTACCGACACGCTCAACAACGTCGAACTGCTCAAGTTTGCCGACGCCACGATCACCGCCGCCAGCATCAACACCGCACCGGCCATCGACAGCAACGGTGCTGGAACGACGGCGACGGTTTCGGTGGCGGAGAACACGGCGGCGGTGACGACGGTTCATGCAACCGATGCCGAAAGCGATGCGGTTACCTATTCGATTGCGGGCGGTGCGGACGCGGCGCTGTTCCAGATCAATGCGACGACCGGCGCGCTCAGCTTCAAGAACGCGCCGAACTATGAAGCGCCGGCCGACGCTGGCCACGACAATGGCTATGCGGTGACGGTGCGCGCGAGCGACGGCACGGCGACGACCGATCAGGCGCTGAGCGTCAACGTGACCGACATTGCCGACACCCATTCGAGCAAGGCGGCCTACCTGCTGTCCTCGGACCCGAACGTGACGGTCCAGGCGATCATCACGACGGGCGATGCGACGAGCAAGGTCGGCGGCGGCACCTACTTGTTCGGCGGCATCCCCGACGGGATCGGCATGTTCGACAACGGCGACGGCACGGTGACGGTGCTGGTCAACCACGAGATCGCGACGCCGCTGGGCACGACCCGCGCCGATGGCGCAAACGGTTCCTATGTGTCGCAACTGGTGATCGACAAGTCGACGCTGTCGGTGATCTCTGGTCAGGACGCGATCCAGACGCTCAAGCTGTGGAACGGCACGAGCTTCGTGACCTCGACGCTGGCGCTGAGCCGGTTCTGCTCGGCCGACCTGCCCTCGCAAAGCGCGCTGTACAACGCGGCGACCGGGCTTGGCAGCACGGCCAAGATCTTCTTCACCGGCGAGGAAGCGGGCGCCGAAGGCAAGCAGCTTGGTGTGGTGGTGACCGGCTCGGAAGCGGGCACGGCCTATGAACTGCCCTGGATGGGCAAGTTTGCCCACGAGAACGCGATCGCCAACGGCTATGCGCAGGACAAGACCATCGTCATGGGCACCGACGATGCGGGTGGCGGCAAGGGCCAGGTCTATGTCTACATCGGCACCAAGCAGGCAACCGGCACCGAAGTGGACAAGGCGGGCCTGACCGACGGCCAGCTCTACGGTTTCACCGTGACCGGGCTGACGCAGGAAACCGAGACGACCAACCTGCAGAACGCCGACTTCACGCTGACCGCGCTGGGCGATGTCAGCACCAAGACCGGGGCGCAGCTGGAAACGGCGAGCAACGCAGCGGGCGTGACGCAGTTCCTGCGGCCCGAGGATATCGCGTGGGATCCGACCAACGCGGCGCGCGGCTACTTCGTGGTGACCGACAACGTTGCCGCCAACGGCACGGCGGGCACGTTCCACTCGCGGCTCTATCAGTTCACCTTCAACGACATCACCGACCCGACCAAGGGCGGCAAGATCACTGCGGTGCTCGATGGCACCGAAGGCCAGGTGATGTTCGACAACATCACGGTGGACGCGCAGGGCAAAGTCACGCTGTGCGAGGATCCGGGCGCCAACGTGCGCGTGGGCCGGGTGTGGCAGTATGACCCGACCACCGACTCGCTGCACGAAATCGCGCACCACGATCCGGCGCTGTTCCTGCAGGCCAACGATCCCAACCAGCCCGGCTACGTCGCCGATCCGACCAAGTTCCTGACGCAGGACGAGGAAAGCTCGGGCGTGCTCGACGTGACTGCCACGTTCGGCGATGTCCACCACAAGGCATTCCTGATCACCACGCAGAACCACGCTGCTGCCACCGGCGCCAACGCCGCCACCCTCGTCGAAGGCGGCCAGCTCCAGCTCATCAGCCAGTTCGTCAACACCGCTGCGGCGCTGACCGGGGCGCACGCCACGCTGGCGCACGGCACCGAGGACACGGCCTATACCGTGACCAAGGCGCAATTGCTGACAGGCTACACCGATGCCGAAGGCGACACGCTGTCGGTGGGCAGCGTGACCGCTTCGAACGGCACGGTCACCGACAACGGCAACGGCACGTACACGATCGCGCCGACCGCCAACTTCAACGGCGCGGTGACGCTCAGCTACGCGGTGACCGACGGCAACGGCGGCTCGACCGCGGCGACGATCGGTTACACGCTCGATGCGGTCAACGATGCGCCGACCGCGCTTGCGCTGTCGTCGAACACGGTGGCCGAAAAGAGCGCGGCGGGCACCGTGGTCGGCACTTTCACCGCGACCGACATCGACAGCAGCAGCTTCACTTATGCGTTGCTGCCGCTGAACAACCCGGCGTTCAACGATGGGACGAACAAGTTCACCATCGATGCAGCCACGGGCGTGCTCAAGGTCGCGGCGGGCGCTGCGCTCGACTACTCGGCGGTCCACTCCTATGCGATCAAGGTGCAGGTCACCGACAGCGCGGGCGCCAGCTATGTCCAGCAGGTAAACGTCGACCTGACCAACGTGGTCGAGAACAAGACGTATACCGGCACCGGCGGCGCCAACCGCGTGGTGTTCATCGACGACGACAACTGGACCGTGAACCTGCTGGGCGGCAACGACTGGGTGACGCTGACCAACGGCAACGACCGCATCGACGGCGGCATCGGCAACGACCGGATCGAAGCCGGTGGCGGCAATGATACCATCCTCGTCGGCCTGGCGAGCGGCTACGACAACATCGACGGCGGCACCGGCACCGATACCGTGCTGGCAACGGCTGACAACGTGGTCATCGGGTTGAGCGCGATCACCGGGGTCGAAGCGATTTCGAGCGGCGGCTTTGCCGGGGTCAAGATCCTTGGCGACAACTCCGCCAATGTGTTCGACTTCACCGGCGTGACGCTGACCGGCATCGTGTCGATCGACGGTGGTCTGGGCGCCGACACGATCACCGGCAGCGCGGGCAACGACACCATCTTCGGCGGTCTGGGCAACGACACCATCAACGGTGGCGACGGCAATGACCGCATCGATGGCGGCTCGGGCAACGACATCCTGTCCGGCGGGCTTGGCAACGATACCTTCACCATCGGCGCAAGCGGCGGCAGGGACGTGATCGACGGCGGCGCGGGCACCGACACCGTGGTTGCGGGCGTCGACAACCTGACGATCTATGCCGCCTCGCTCACCAGCATCGAGGCCATTTCGGGCGGCGGGTTCGCCGGGGTCAAGGTGGTCGGCACCAGCACCGCCGACGTGCTCGACTTCTCGGGTTACACGCTCACCGGGCTCGCCGCGATCGACGGCTTGTCGGGCAACGACACGATCACCGGCAGCGCGGGCGATGACACGATCATCGGCAACATGGGCAACGACACGCTGAACGGCGGCAACGGCAACGACACCTTCCTGGTCGGCGCCTCGGCCGGGTACGATGCGGTCAATGGCGGTGCGGGCACCGACACGATCAAGGCGAGCGCCGCCAATATCGCCATCGGCCTGTCGGCGCTGAGCAATGTCGAGGTGATCGACGCCAATGGTTTTGCCGGGGTGAAAGTCGCGCTGACCACGGGCAACGACACGATCGACTTCACCGGGGTGACGCTGACCGGGATCACCTCGATCGACGCTGGCGCGGGCAATGACACGGTGACCGGCTCGAACGGGGCGGATCACATCAATGGCGGCGGCGGCAACGACGTGCTGCTGGGCGGAAATGGCGCGGACGTGCTCGATGGCGGACTGGGCAACGACATCCTGATCGGCGGTGCGGGCAGCGATAGCCTTACCGGCGGTGTCGGAAGCGATGTGTTCCGCTTCCTGAGCGTGCTCGACAGCCCGCTCGGCAGCGGGGCCGACCAAATCACCGACTTCGTTCATGGCCCCGACCGGATCGACCTGAGCGGGATCGATGCCAACGATGTGCTGGCGGGCGATCAGGCCTTCACCTTCCTCGGCACCGGGGCGTTCACCGGCCTTGGCCAGTTGCGCCTCGGCACCGATGGCGGCCACGCAGCCTTGTTCGGCAACACCACGGGCGATCTGACCGCCGACTTCGAGATCATTCTCGACAACAACGTGAACCTGCTGGTCGGCGACCTCGTACTCTGATCGACCGGGACTCCGGCTACGGACGAAGTGCAAGCCACCTGTCGCACCGCGCGGCAGGTGGCTTTGCTTTGGGATGTCTGGCGCAAGTCACAGCAATTGGCGATGAGAACGAGAACAATGGTCCGTTACCATTGTATAGGTATTGTATCGTAGTCCCTATACAACGTAGAACGGACGGCCATTTGTCCCGTTATTAACCCTGAAGGGCATATCCCGGCATCGAAGGCAGCATAGCAGCCTGCCTGATTGCAAGGATGCTTCGATGGCCCTCGTCCAGAAAATCGTTCCCGCCGATACCGCGCCGTCCGCGCGCACGGCCAATGCTTCGTCGCGCGACGCCGAAGCCCGCCGCAAACGCGCGCGCACCCTCGCCAAGCAGCAGCAGGTTGCCGAGCGGGTCGCCGCGGCGACGACCCAGCTGGTGTCGGGTATCAACGAAGCGGCCTCAGCCGCCGAACAGCTCAAGCAGGCGTCCGAACAGATCGCGGTGGGGGCCGAAGAGGCGACCGGCGCGGCGCAGGAATCGCTGGTTGCCTTCCAGCAAGTCTCGGGCGCGGTAAACCGGCAGCTGGCCAGCGCCGAATCCGGCCAGACCCGCTGCGAGGCGACGCAAGTGATCGTGGCGCAGGCAGGGGCCCAGATCACCGACCTGATCGGCAACGTGTCGATGGCGGCGCACCGCCAGGTCGCCTCGGTGGCGATGGTCGCCGAACTGGAAAAGCAGGCCGCCAACATCGGCGATATCGTCAAGGCGGTGGGGCGGATCGCCGACCAGACCAACCTGCTGGCGCTCAATGCCGCGATCGAAGCGGCGCATGCCGGCAAACATGGCAAGGGCTTTGCCGTGGTCGCCGACGAAGTGCGCACGCTGGCCGAGACCAGCGAACAATCCGCGCGCGAGATCCAGAGCCTGATCGCGCAGATCCAACGCGATGTGCAGACGATCTCGAACGGGATCAACCAGTCGAGCGCGGCCATCGACGACGAAGTCGAGAAGGCCAAGGTCATCACCGTCCAGTTGAACCAGATCCGCTCGGACATGGGCGATGTGGTCGCCGCCTCGCAGGAAATCGCGGCAGGGGCGGCGCAATCCAGCGCGGCCACCACGCAAGCGCTCAAGGGCATGCAGGACATCGCCGCCGCTGCCGAACAGCAATCCACCGCCGCCGAGGAATCGACCAAGACCGTCAATGCGCAAGCCGATGCGCTGGCCGAAGCCGAGCAGGCCTCGCAGATGATGTCCGACCTTGCCGACGATCTCAAGAACTCGTCCGACGTGTCCAAGAGCGCCGAGGAAGTCGCCTCGGCGGCAGAGGAACTGTCGTCGAGCGTGCACGAGATCAGCCGGTCGGGGTTGCAGATCATGACCGCCATCGAGCAGATCCGCAAAGGCACCGAAGTGGCCAGCGCCGGGACCGAGGAGGCCGCCGCCGCCGCCGCGCAGATCGAACGCGGGGTGGAACTCGCGCGCGATCGTGCGACCGCCGCTGCGGAAAAGATCGCCCAGATCCGCGAACTGCTCGATGCCAACAAGGCTGCGGTGGATGTCATGATCACCGGGATCGGCGCATCGGCGGATTCGACGCGGACGATCATCAGTCAGGTCAAGGATCTGGAACTGGTCTCGCGCCGCATCGACAAGATCGTCGATGCCATCGCCACGGTGTCGATCCAGACCAACATGCTGGCGGTCAACGGCGCGGTCGAAGCGGCGCGCGCCGGGGAATATGGCAAGGGCTTCGTGGTGGTCGCCACCGATATCCGCAGCCTTGCCCACGACAGCGCCGAAAATGCCGACCGCATCAAGGATCTGGTCAAGGCGGTGCAGGATCAGATCGGCGTCGTCGGACAGGATCTGACCGAGATCGTCCACGCCGCGCAGGCCGAAGTGGTCAAGGCAGAACAATCGACCGCTGCGCTGAACACGATCGAAACCGATATCGCCGAGGTGGAGAAGAACGCCCAGCAGGTGCTTGCCGCCAGCCTGGAGATCGCGACGGCCATCGCTCAGGTGAAAACCAGCGTCGAACAGATCGCGGCCACCGCCCAGCAGGCCGACAAGTCAGCGACCGAAGCGGCCACCGCCGCCGCGCAGCAGGCCAAGGGGGCAGAGGAACTGGTCAGCGCGATCGAGGAAATCGCGGCCCTTGCCGACGAATTGCAAAGCGCCGCCTGATCGCCAGCGGGACGGGCCGGGGCGCGCACGCCTTCGCCGGTTCCCTCAAGGGACGTTATCCCATGACCGACCAATCGATACCGGGGCTTGACCCACAAGGCGGCGAGCCGCTCGAAACCGTGGCGCCCGCTGCCGCGACGGCACTGGCGCAAGAACTGGCGGACGAAACCGGCGACACGCTGGCCGACAACGATGATGCCGAACTGCTGACCCGCCAGTTCGTGACCTTTCACCTGCAGAACGAGGTCTTTGCGGTGAACATGGTGGCGGTGCGCGAAATCATCCGCGTGCCCGATGTCACCCGCGTGCCGCTGGCGCCGCCCGCACTCGATGGCGTGGCCAACTTGCGCGGCTCGGTCGTGCCGATCGTGTCGCTGCGGCGCCTGCTCGGGCTGGAGGAACGCGAGGCTGACGAAGCGACGCGCGCGGTGGTGATCGACGTCGGCCAACCGGTCGGCTTCGTGGTCGATCGGGTGTCCAGCGTGCTCAGCGTCGACCAGAACCAGATCGAGGGTGTGGCCGGTTGCACCGGAGCGATCGACGTCGACTATCTGGCGGGCATGATCAAGAATGCCGGTGGCCACGCCGTCACCATGATCGTCGAGTTTGCCAGCCTGATCGCGCAGGAATTCGCGCTGATCGCCGGTCTGGCGCAAAGGGCGGCGCAGAACGGCGCGGCCCTTGTGCGCAAGACCGACGATCAGCGCCGGGACGACGACGCAGGCGGGCAGGACGAGATCCAGCTCGTCAATTTCCTGCTCGATGGGCAAGATTACGGGATCGCGATAAGCGATGTGCAGGAAATCGTGCACTTGCCCGATGCGATCACCGCTCTGCCGCAGACCCCGGCCCACGTGCTGGGGGTGATGACGCTGCGTTCGCGGCTGTTGCCGCTGATGGACTTGCGCTCGATGTTCCGCCTGGCGCACCGCGAACTTGATGAAAAAAGCCGGATCGTCGTGCTGCGGCTGGGCTCGCTTTCGGTCGGGCTGGTGGTCGATGCGGTCAGCGAAGTGCTGCGCGTGGGGCTGGCCGACGTGCGCGACCTGCCCGGCCTGATCGCCACGCGCGGCGAGGACAGCGACATCACGCGGGTCTGCCAGCTTCAGGGCGGCAAGCGGCTGGTGTCGATCGTCAATGGCCACAACCTGTTCGACCACCCTGCCGTCCGCGATGCGCTCGACGCGGCGGATCGGGCCCCCACCGATGCGCAGGAGGATGCGACGATGGACCATGACGATGGCGGCGCCGACGAAGCAACCGACGATACCCGGCAACTGGTCGTGTTCCGGCTGGGTGCCGAGGAATTCGGCGTCAGCATTGCGGCGGTGAAGGAAATCCTGCGCGTGCCGGACGAGATGTTCTGGGTGCCCAAGTCGGCCGCGCATGTCGAAGGCGTCATCAACTTGCGCGGCAACGTGCTGCCGGTGATCGATCTGCGCTGCCGCATGGGCCTTGAGCGCGCCGAAGCGCACGAGCGCCAGCGGATCATGGTGTTCCAGCACAAGGGCGTCGCCACCGGCTATGTCGTCGATCACGTGGCGCAAGTGCTGGTGGTTCCGGCAGGCGTGATCGAGGACGCCCCCAGCCTGTCCGAAGGCCAGAGCCGCCTGCTGCCGCAAGTCGCCAATCTGGCGGCCGACAAGCGGATGCTGCAATTGCTCGATCCGGCGTGCTTGCTGGCGGGCGATGAAGCGACGCGTGAAGCTGCCTGAACCCGTGATCAAGCTGCTCATCGTGGATGATTCGGCGCTGATGCGTCGGCAACTGTCGACGCTGTTTGCGTCAGCGGGTGGATTCGAGATTCGCCAGGCCCGCACCGGCAAGGAAGCGATCGCCGAGAACATCAGCTTTGCCCCCGACGTCGTGACGCTCGACATCAACATGCCCGAAATGGACGGGCTGACCGCGCTGTCGGTGATCATGACCGAACGGCCGGTGCCGGTGGTGATGGTCTCCTCGCTGACCGAGCGGGGCGCGCTCGCCACGCTCGAAGCGCTCAACATGGGCGCGGTGGACTACATCCCCAAGCCGGGGGGCACGATCTCGCTGTCGATCGTCGAGATCGAACGCGACCTCATCGCCAAAGTGCGGGCGGCGGCGCAAAGCCGTCTGCGGCCATTGCCGGCCACCCCGCCCGCAGCGCGGCCAGCCCCCCGTTCCGCCGGATCGCAAGCGCTTTCCCGCCTGCGCGCGGCGCCCCGGCCCGGTCCGGCCCAGAAGGTGGGCGATGGGCTGGTGCTGATCGGCGTTTCCACCGGAGGGCCTCGCACGCTTGGCGAAATCCTGCCCTTCCTGCCCGCCGATTTCCCCTGGCCGGTGCTGGTGGCGCAGCACATGCCGGGCGCCTTCACCAAATCATTCGCCGAACGGCTGGATCGGATGTGCCCGCTGGCCGTGCAGGAAGTGGTGGCACCGAGCCCGATAACCCCCGGTCAGATCTATGTCGCGCGGGGCGGTGCAGACATGGTTGTCGCGCGGCGGTCGGAAGGGCTTTACGCCCTGCCGCGCCCGGAAAGCGCGCAGCATCTGTGGCACCCGTCGGTCGAACTGCTGGCGCGCTCGGCGCTGGCGCATTGCCCGGCCACGTCGCTGGTCGGGGTCATGCTGACCGGGATGGGCAACGATGGCGCCGATGGCTTTGCCGAGATCGCCCGGCGCGGCGGGCGGACCATCGCCGAATCCGATGAAACCGCGATCGTCTATGGCATGCCGCGCGAACTGGTCGACCGGGGCGGGGCCAAGGCGGTCCTGCCCGCGCATCGCATCGCCGCGCAATTGTGCAACTGGGCGGAGGCCGCGTGACATGCCATTCACCCGGTCCGACCGCAGCAACCCTGGATTACCGGTTCAGCCACCGGCCATCCCGGCGACGGCCGACATGCTCGCCCGCGACATTGGACATGAGACGGCTTCGGCCCGGCGCGCCCAGATGGTGACCGCGCTGGTGACGATCGACACGCCCGAGGCCGCCGCTGCCCTTGCGGCCCTGCTGGCGCATCCTGACCCGGCGGTGCGGGCCTGCGGGGTCGACGGGTTGCGCCGGATCAGGCCGACGCTTGCGCGGCCCCGGCTGGCGCAATTGCTGGCCGATGCATCAGCCGAAATCCGCATCCGGGCGCTCGATGCCATCGAACGCCTGCCCGACGCCGAGGTGGAAAGCTGGCTGATCGCGCTGCTTGGGCGCGAGACCGAAAGCAATGTCTGCGCCATCGTGCTCGACCTGCTGGCCGAAATGGGCACGCCGATCGCGCTGCCCGCCATCCGCGCGGCGCGGCTGCGCTTTGCCAACGAACCCTTCATTGCCTTTGCCGCTGACCTTGCCATCAGCCAGATCGCGGAAAGCTGAATCATGAACGCAGTCCGCCCGGCGCAGCCAAGCGCCAAGGCCACCACGCCACAGGCCATTTCGGACGCGGAGTTCCTGAAGTTCCGCGAATTCTTCTATCGCCGCACCGGTATCCACTTCGAGAACTCCAAGCGCTATTTCGTCGACAAGCGGCTGGTCGAGCGGATGGCCGCCACCGACAGCACCACGTTCAACAGTTGGTTTTCGGTGCTGCGCTCCGATCCGTCGGGCGCCGAGATGCAGGCGCTGATCAACGTGATGACGGTCAACGAGACGTATTTCCTGCGCGAGGAGTATCAATTTGCCGCGCTGGTCGGCTCGGTCCTGCCCGATGTGGTTGCACGCAAGCGCGACACCAGGCCGATCCGGATCTGGTGCATGCCGTCCTCGTCGGGCGAGGAGCCCTATACCGTGGCGATGGTGCTGCTGGAGCGCTGGGCGGGGCTCAAGGACTGGGATGTCGAGATCATCTCGTCGGACATCGACACCGATATCCTGACCAAGGCGCGCATTGGCCATTACCATGACCGCTCGGTGCAACACCTGCCGCAAAGCTGGCTGAAGAAGTACTTCGCGCGCAAGGCTGATGGCTGGCAGATCAACGACACCTTGCGCGGCGCGGTGGAGTTCAGCCGCTGCAACCTGTGCCTGCCGCAGGAAACCGCGCACTATCGCGACTTCGATGTCGTGTTCTGCCGCAACCTGCTGATCTATTTCGACGATGCCTCGCGCCGGATCGCGGCAGAGGCCTTGTACGAGGCGCTCAATCCGGGCGGCTACGTGATGCTGGGCCATTCGGAATCGATGAGCCGGATTTCCTCGCTGTTTCGCGTCCGCCGCTTTCCCGACGCGCTGGCCTACCAAAAGCCACAGGAGGTGGCATGACACGCATTCTGGTCGTCGACGATGCGCAGACGCAGCGCCTGTACTACCGCGACGTGCTGGGCCGCGCCGGTTATGGCGTGGACGAGGCGATCGACGGGATCGAGGGGCTGGAAAAGGCGCTGGTCGATCCGTACGACCTGTACATCATCGACATCAACATGCGCGGCATGGACGGGCTGTCGATGCTGCGCACGCTGCGGCAGGAAGACATGCCGCAAGGCGCGGTGATGATCGTGTCGAACGAGACCGGGGCCAATGTCGGCGATGCGGCGGTCAGCCTTGGCGCCAATCTGTTCTCGCCCAAACCGGTGCGCGGTGACTTGCTGCTGGCGCAAGTGCGGGCGCTGGTGGGGGCGACGCGGCCACCCGAACGGGCGCTGCGGCCATGATCCATTCGCCGATCAACCCGCTGCTCGCGCAGTTTCTGGCCGAAGCCGAAGAACTGCTCGAAGGCATCGGCGCACAAATCATGGTGCTGGAAACCCGGCCGGGCGAGCCTGCCGCGATGAACGAACTGTTCCGGCTGGTGCACACGATGAAGGGCAATTCGGGGCTGTTCGATCTGCCCGCCATGACCCGCGTGCTGCATGCCGCCGAAGACCTGCTCGACAAAGTGCGCCAGGGCAAGCTGGCGCTGACCCGCGATCATGTCGACACGCTGCTGGCGGCAATGGATTTCGTGAGCGGAATGTGCGCGCAACTGGCCACTCGGGGCGAGGTCGGCGCACAGGCCGCTCACGAAGTCCATGACGGGGCCGCCGCCGCGCTGGCACAAGGGCTGCGCGCCTTGTCGGGCGAGGGCGGGCAGGAGGACGTGGCGGTCCCGGCAGCGCCGCCGCCGGAGCAAGGCATCGATGTGCCTGCCGAAGCGATGGCTGCGGCAGCCCGGCATGGCGGCGCGCTGCATTTCCTGCGCTATCAGCCCGAAGAGGACTGCTTCTTTCGCGGCGACGATCCGTTCCACACCGCCCGGCATACCCCGCAAGTGGTCTGGCAGCGGATCATCGGGGCGCGCGCATTGCCTGCCTTGGGCGAACTCGACCCCTACCGCTGCCTGCTCGGGTTCGAGATGCTCAGCGCCGCGCCGCTGGCCGGGATCGAAGCGCATTTCCGCTATGCGATGGACCGGGTGGCTCTGTGCCCGCTGACCCCTGCGGCCGCCGACGACGGGCTGGACCGGGCGGTGCTCGCCGAAGCGCTGGCCGCGCAACGGCGCATCGTCGCGCTGACCGACGATGCGCCTTGGCGCGCGGCGCGGCTGTCCGCCGCCGGCGCGGTGGTCGCCAATCTGGCAGCGCTTTGCGGTGATCCGGCGCCCGATCTGCCCGAAGCCTGCGCGGCCGCGCTGGCAGGCAACAGCGACGCGCTGCTGGCGATCATCGACCGGTTGGCCAGCCCGGCGCCATCGGCCGCGCCTGTCGCTGCCGCTGCTGCGGCCCCTGCACCTGCAGACGATCCGGTCGACGCCGTCTCGCCCCACCCGTCACACGCCCGCAGCCTGCGCGTCGATCAGGGCAAGATCGACCGGCTGATGGGGCTGATCGGCGAGATGGTGGTGGCGCGCAACGCCCTGCCGTTTCTGGCCCAGCGTGCCGAGAAGGTTTACGGCAACCGGGACATGGCGCGCGAGATCAAGAGCCAGCACGCCGTCATCAACCGCGTTACCGAGGAAATGCAGGATGCCATCATGCGCATCCGCATGATGCCGGTCTCGGTGGTGTTTCAGCGCTTTCCCCGGCTCGTCCGCGACGTTTCGCGCAAGCTGGGCAAGGACGTCGAACTGGTGCTCGAAGGCGAGGACACCGAAGCCGACAAGGCGATCATCGAAGCGCTGGCCGACCCGCTGATCCACATCTTGCGCAACAGTCTGGATCATGGGTTCGAAACACCGGCCGAGCGCCGCGCCAATGGCAAGCCCGCCACCGGGCGCCTGACCATCCGGGCGCATCAGGAAGGCGACCGCATCCTGCTCGACATTACCGACGATGGACGCGGCATCGATCCTGTGCGCATCCGGACCAAGGCCGTGGAAAAGGGGCTGGTCGACGCCGCCACCGCCGAGGCGATGGATGATGCAGCAGCGATCCAGTTGATCTTTGCCGCCGGGTTTTCGACCGCAGAGGCCATTTCCGATCTTTCGGGCCGGGGGGTCGGGATGGATGCGGTGCGCAGCGCGATCGAGGCGCTCCACGGCGATGTGGCGCTGTCGAGCACCACCGGCAGCGGCACGCATCTGCGGCTTACCCTGCCGCTGTCGATGGCGGTCACGCGGGTGCTGGTGCTTGAGGCGGCAGGCCAGTTGTTCGCCATGCCGGTGGACATGGTGATCGAGACGACCCGTCTGTCCACATCCGAGATCCGCGGGATCAAGACCGAACGCACCATCCTGCGCCGCGATCGCATCCTGCCGATCCGCGAACTGAACGATCTGCTGGGGATTCCCCGGCCCGCGCGGATCGATGACGATGGCGAACAGTCGCTGCTGGTCGCGCGGCTGGGCGAGAATGTCGTCGCGCTGGTGGTCGACGGTTTCCGCGAGACGCTCGATGTCATCCAGAAACCGCTGACCGGCGTGCTGGCGGGGATACCCGCCTATTCGGGCGCCACGCTGATGGGCGATGGTGCGGTGCTGTTGGTGCTCAATCCAAGGATGCTGCTGTGATGCCGATCCGCTTGCTGAAAACCCGTGCCGCCTTTGCAGGGGTGGTCAGCGTCGAGGAAGCCGACGCGTTGCAAGGCTGGCTTGGCGAAAAGCCCGGACGCCGGGTCGATCTGAAGCGCTGCACCCATCTTCACCCCGCCAGCCTGCAGGTGCTGCTGTCTGCGCACATTCGCCCCGCCACCATGCCCGATGATCCGACACTCGCGGCATGGCTCGTCCCCCTGTTTTCCGCCAACTGACAGGAAGTCCCATGGCCAAGACCATCATGATCGTCGATGATTCCGCCACGATGCTGCTTTCCTTGCGCTCGACGCTGGAAATGAATGGCTACAAGGTCGAGGCGGCCAGCGATGGCCAGGCCGCGGTCGATCGGCTGGCGACAGGCATCAAGCCCGACCTCATCATCACCGACATCAACATGCCGCGCATGGGCGGGCTGGACCTGATCCGCCATGTGCGCGGCTTGCCCGCGTTCCGCTTTACCCCGATCCTGACGCTGACCACCGAAAGCCAGACCGATATCCGTGATCAGGGCCGCCGACTGGGCGCTACCGGCTGGCTGGTGAAGCCCGTGGCCGGACCGGCGCTGATCGGCGTGATCAAGCAGGTTCTGCCGGGCGGATGACTTCAGACAGAGGGAAATGAGCGGCAGATAGCAGCGCGATGATCGATCTTCTTGCAAGTCTGGGGCCCGCAAGCTTGAGCCTGGGCGGTGCCGCACTGGTGCTGGCTGGCACCCATGCGCTCGCGTTCCGCGCCGGGCGCAGGCAAGTGGTGCGATCAGGCCCCGCTACAGAGCATGAGACGCGGCCGGAAGCGGAGGACGACGCGGACGAGGATACTGGCTGGGCCGCCGCCGCACCGCCGCAGCCAGTGCTGGTTGTCGACAACGATCAGCCCGCCCGCTCGGCCTTGCGCGCGCTCGATGCCGAATTCGGCGCGGTACCGGTCTATGTCGAGACGCTGCTGCGCCAGATCGAGGGGGTCAAGACCGACGCCGAAGCGGGTATCGCGCTGGTCATTCACGAAGTGGACGCCATCAACGGGCAGGCGCGCGACCAGATCGGCCGGATGCATGCCTCGCTCGATGGCAGCGAGGCGCTGGCCCGGTCCAGCGCCCGACCGCGCGAGATCATCGGCAATCTGCAGGCGACGCTCGATGAACGGACCGCCCAGATCCGCACCAATTTTGACAGCCTGTCCGAGCTTGCGCAGGAATTCCAGTCCTTGCGCCCGATCATCGACACGATGGCGGCCATTGCCGACCAGGCCTATTTCCTGTCGATCAACGCGGCAGTCGAAGCCGCACGCGCCGGGTCTGCGGGGGCGGCCTTCGCGCTGGTTGCCGGTGAAGTGCGCGCGCTGTCCAAGCTGACGCAGAACGCCTCGAAAGAGATCGGCGCGGGGATCGCCACGTTCACCCGCCGGATGCACGAGGAACTCGACCGCGCTCGGCCGCAGGCGGAAGGATCGAGCTGCGAGCTTGACCGGCTGATCAGCGAACTGAACGAGATTCAGGGCAACCTGGCGACGGCGGGGCAGGAGCTTTCGTCCATGATCCAGTCGATGGATGGCGGCCACCGTCAGATGGTCGAGCGGCTGTCGACCATTCTGGGACACGTGCAGTTTCAGGACGTGATCTGCCAAAGGCTTGAGCAAGTCGGCGAGGCGATCGGCGAACTGGGCGATCACGTGTGCGACAGCGTGGCCTCGGCGCGGCTGGGCAAGCCCCCGCCCGCCCCGTCGCTCGACGAGCGGTTGCAGGCGCAGCAATCGCGCTATGTCATGCACAGCCAACGCGCGGCGCATGCGCAAGTGACCGGAGACGATGTCCAGACAGACCTCGCTCCCCGCATCGAACTGTTCTGAGCGACCGGACCTGAGCGGCCGGACCTGAGCGGCTGGGCATCAGCGCCCCGCGCCGGTCTTGCCTCCCAGCAGGTGGTCGAGCGAGAGCGAGCCGCCGCCCTTGGCCAGCAGCGGCAGCAACAGGCCTGCCCAGCTCATGTGGGTCGGCCAGGCGTCGGGATAGACGAATACCTCGATCACGAACGTCATGCCCAGCAGGCCCAGCGCGCCGATCCGGGTGAACAGGCCGAAGAACAGCAGCGCCGAAAAAAGGTGCTCGGATATCGTCGCTGCATAAGCCGCGATGTGCGGCGGGATCAGCGGCAGGGCATAGTCCGTCGCAAACAGATCGAACGTGCCGTCGGTGATGGTGAACCAGCCTTCCACTTTGGCGCGGCCCGACATGAAGAAGATGGAAGCGGCTCCCAACCGGGCGACCAGCAGCAGCAGCGATTCGGGCAACAGGCGCCGGGCAAGCGCGGCGGCTTTGCCATGGACAGCGATCAGGGCTTGCATCGGGTCTTTCTCCAGCACTGGGCAGGTCCGTCGCTCGGCCGTCAGCAACGGCGAGCGACGGGTGCGTTCAGGCCTTGGGTGCGTTCAGGCCTTGGGGGTGAGCGAGCCGAAGCCGTGCGGGGTCTTGGTAGTGGTGCAGGTGCCGATCTTCACGGCCTTCCACGCATTGCCCTGATAGTCCTTGACCGACGTGCTGGCGCAGCTGGTCCCGGCACCGGCCTTGCAGTCGTTCTTGCCGGCGGGCGCGATGCCATAGCACTTTTCGGTCTTGGGGGCGTCAGCCGCATGGGCGGCAGTTGCCGAGATGGCTCCGGCGGCAGCGAGGGTCAGTGCGGCGGCGGCGGCTTGGGCAAAGTTCATGGTCGTGCTCCTGTGGATGAATCGGGAAACCGGATCGATGTCGCCGTGCCGATGATCCGACCCGGTTGACGCAACGCCTTTCGGAGGAATGCGGCATCCGGTTACAGAATATGTTTTTGTCGCGCGGCGCCCCGCCGTGTAACCAATCGCCCTGGCTGCACGTAAGGATACGCGAAGGCACTATGCGAGCAGGCGAAGCACAGCTTAAGGCGTGGATGATCGGCGGCCTGAACGGCGACGCCGCATCACAGGCGCGGCTGCTGCGCGCGATCGTCCCGATCGTCACGGCGTTCTACCGGCGTCGCATGCAACATGGCCAAAGCGATATCGACGATCTGGTGCAGGAAACGCTGATCGCGGTGCACACCCGCCGCGCCACCTACGATCCGGAACGACCATTCGGCGGCTGGTTGTTCGCGATCGCGCGCTACAAGATGATCGACCATTTCCGCAAAAGCGGACGGACCTGCACGATCGAGGGGCTGGAGGACATTCTCGTGGCCGAAGGGTTCGAGGATTCCAGCGGTGCCCGGATGGACATCGACCGGCTGCTGGATGATCTGCCGACCAAGCAGTCCGATGCCATTCGCGCCACCCGGATCGAGGGGCTGAGCACGGCCGAAGCGGCGGCCCGTCAGAACATCGGGGAATCGGACATCAAGGTATCGGTGCATCGCGGCCTGAAAGCGCTGGCGGCCCGGATCAGAGGCGAATGACAGTGAATACCGACCAACTCATCGAAGCCCTTGTGCGCGATACGCCTCCGGTTCCGCGCCGCGCCGTCGGTCGGCGGCTGGTTGCCGGTATCGCCGCAGGAGCGCTCGGCACCTTCCTGTTGGTCGCCTTGTGGCTGGGCTTCAATCCCGATCTGGCCACGGCGATCCGCCATTATTCGTTCTGGATGAAGTGGGGCTATACGCTGTCGCTCGGGGCTTGCGCGGTCGCGGCGACGGCGCGTCTTGCCCGCCCCGACGGGGATGCGGCTGGCTGGCTGTGGGTGATGGCGCTGCCGGTGCTGGCCCTCGCCGCGATCGGTGTGTTCGAGATGAGCCATGTGCCATCGGCGCAGTGGCTGGCGATGTGGCTGGGCCAAAGCTGGAGTATCTGCTCGGCGCGGGTGTTCCTGCTGTCGCTGCCGATCTTTGGCGGGCTCTTGTGGTCGTTCCGCAGTCTGGCGCCAACGCGGCTGCGCGCGGCGGGCGCCACCGCAGGGCTGACCGCCGGGGCCTGGGCCGCCACGCTCTATTGCCTGCATTGCCCCGAGGTGTCGGCGATCTTCGTGCTGACCTGGTACACGCTGGGCATCGGCATGGCGGCCTCGGTCGGCGCGTTCGTGGGGCCGCGCCTGTTGCGCTGGTAATTCGTGCAGGGCTGTAACCATCGTTTCGGTCAGCCCGAATAGCAGGTGCCGCACCCGGCACATGACATTCAGGAGCCATCCGATGAACACGCTTTCTTCCGGTCTTACTTTCGCCGCCAGCGCCGCCGTGATCGCCGTTGCCGCCGCCGCCGTCGCCACCCCGGCGATGGCCGCCACCAAGGACACGGCCGAGGTCCATTGCTATGGCGTCAACACCTGCAAGGGCACCTCGGACTGCAAATCGTTCGGTCACGACTGCAAGGGCCAGAACGAATGCAAGGGGCAGGGCTTCAAGACGCTGACCATCAAGCAGTGCAAGGCCGAAGGCGGCAGCCTGACCGAAACCAAGTAAGTCCAAGGCCGTCGATGCCGTCGCCCTGCAGGTGGGGTGACGGCATCGTGCTTGCGGAGCAGCCCATGACCTTTCCGTCGTTTTCCGGCTTCGGCCTCGGCTTGCGCAAGCCGCACTATTCCGATTTTCTGGAAGGCGCGGTTCCGGTCGATTTCGTCGAGGTCATTTCGGAAAACTTCATGATCGCGGGCGGACGGCCCCGGCACATCCTCCAGCGTGTGCGCGAGCGCCATCCGGTCGCGTTGCACGGCGTGTCGATGTCGCTCGGCTCGGCGCAAGGACTCGACCCCGATTACCTCGCCCGCCTGCGCGCGCTGGTCGATGCGATCGATCCGCTGTTCGTGTCCGACCACCTCAGCTGGTCGCGCGCGCCCGGCTTCAATTCGCACGATCTGCTGCCGCTGCCCTATACCACCGAGGCGCTCGACCTGGTGTGCGCCAACCTGCACCGCGCGCAGGAGGCGCTTGGCCGGACGATGCTGGTGGAGAACCCCTCCAGCTACATCACCTTTGCGCAATCGCAGATGACCGAGTGGGAATTTCTGGCGCAAGTCACCGCGCGGACCGGCTGCGGCCTGCTGCTCGATGTGAACAATATCCACGTCAGCGCGGTCAATCACGGGTTCGATCCGCTGGACTACATCGCCGGCGTGCCGCTTGACCGCGTGCGCCAGATCCACCTTGCGGGGCACACACAGGGCGAAAACCTGCTGATCGACACGCATGACCGGCCTGTCCCGCCTGCGGTGTGGGCGCTGTTTGCGCGGGTGATGGAGCGCGTCGGGCCGGTTGCGGTGATGATCGAGCGCGATGATGACATTCCGCCGCTGTCCGACTTGCTCGCCGAACTCGACATGGCCCGCGCGCTGGCGCTGCCGAAAGTCGCGGCATGAGCCTGTCCGCGCTCCAGCAGGATTTCCGCGACTGGCTCGTCACCGGCAGCGATGAAGCACAGTCCCGCTTTTCGCCCGATGCCGCGCCCGGTCTGCTGGTCTATCAGAACAACTACCGCTGCGCGCTGATGGCCTGCCTTGAGGAAAGCTTTGCCAAGACGCTGGCATGGATCGGGCCGGAGCTGTTTCACGCCATCGCGGCAGCGCATATCGACGCGCGCCCGCCCGAAAGCTGGTCGCTCGATCACTATGCGGCGTATTTCCCGCAAGCTTTGGCGCAGGCACTGCCCGACGACACCGAAGTGGGAGAACTGGCCATGCTTGAGCAGGCACTGACCGACGCCTTTGTCGGACCCGACGGCGCGGCGCTGGCGCTGGGCGATGTGCCGCAGGTCGATTGGGATCGGGCGGTGCTGCGCTGGGTGCCGACGGCACGGCTGCTTTCGCTCGCCAGCAATGCGCCCGCGATCTGGTCGGCGCTTGCGGCAAACCGCGAACCGCCGCCTCGTGCGCTCCTTGCCGAACCGGTGCGTGTGCTGGTCTGGCGTCAGGAGGACATTGCCTGCTTCCGCGCGCTCGACCCGCAGGAGGCAGAGGTTGCGCCCACGCTGCTTGGCGGGGCGACATTCACGGCGATCTGCGCGCGGCTGGTCGATGCCCATGGCGAGGCGCAAGGCGTGCAGCTTGCGGGCGCATGGCTGGGTCGGTGGGTGGCGGACGGCGCGCTGGCCGCGCTCTGATCGAAATGAAACCTGCCCAGCGCGGGCAAGTTCGGGCAGACTGTGCCAGATTGACCAGCAAAGCAGTCGAACCCGCAAGGAAAGGTGTGAAGGCCATGCCCGTTCCCCCCGCCAGCGACATCGCGTTCACGCCCACGGTAAAGAACATCCAGAGCGCGCGCGGCTCGCGCGAAGCCTATGCGCGGCAAGAGGCGCGCGGCGGATTTCGTACCGCCATCGACGCCGATCTTGCCGCGTTCCTGGCAGAGGTCGACACCGCCTATCTGGCGACGACCAACGTGCTCGGACAACCTTACGCCCAGCATCGCGGCGGACCCAAGGGGTTCATCCGGGTGCTCGACGACCACACGCTCGGCTTTGCCGATTACACCGGCAACAAGCAGTACATCTCCACCGGAAACCTTGCCGAGAACGACAAGGCGTTCCTGTTCCTGATGGATTATGCGCATCGTCGGCGGATCAAGGTCTGGGGCCGCGCGCATGTCCTGGATGATGGCGCCCTGATCGCGCGCCTGATGCCCGAAGGCTATCGCGCCCGGCCCGAGCAGGCGATCGTGTTCACCGTCGAG
This sequence comes from Novosphingobium sp. FKTRR1, assembly GCF_020404405.1. GTDB lineage: Bacteria > Pseudomonadota > Alphaproteobacteria > Sphingomonadales > Sphingomonadaceae > Novosphingobium. The sequence goes on from NZ_JAIZDA010000012.1 coordinate 82,341, forward strand.
GCGTGGGATACCAACTGCCCGCAGCACATCCCGCAAAAGATCGACGCGGCCGACGTTGCGGCCGAGATCACGCGCCTGCGCGCCCGGATCGCCGAACTCGAAGCCGAAAACGCGGAAATGAAAGGTGCGGCGCCGTAAGCCGGACCACTATCGCTGCGCGACAGGCGCGGCTGGCCGAAGATGCCTTGCACAGCCACGATCCCGCGCAGGCGACGCTCCGGCGACTGATCGCAAGAGCGCGGTCCATTGCGCTTGGCGGAGCTGATGGCAATTGTGTGTCGTGTCGCGGGCGCGTTCTGCAATCTCCTTGAAATCTCCCACCCAAAGATCGCAAAGCGCCACTGCGATCGACTGCTGATCGGTGAAATCGACCACGGCCCCGGCGCCTGTGGCTTGCTCGACAAGTCCATCGACCCGCGCGACGAGTATGGGCCGTCCGGCCTCGCGCGCTTCGTTGGCAACCATGCCGTACGCTTCCCAACGCGATGGCACAGCGATCACATCGCAGGATTGCAGGAACCGGGCCACGGATGCGACTTTGCCGGAGAAGCGGATTGCCGGGCAATCGGCTGCCAGAGCCCGCAGCTTCGCCTCATCCGCGCCGAACCCGCCCAGAATGAGGTCGCAATTCGCAAACCAGCCGTTGCGGAAAGCGGCGATCAGGCTGTCGAACCCCTTCTGCTCGCAAAACCGGCCATAGGCACCAATCCGCAAGCGCTGGTTCGGCACAGGCAAGGGCAATTCGGCAAGTCCGGGGTTTTCGGCATAAGGGTGGATCACGGTGATCCGGCTGGCGTCGATTCCCGCAGCTTCCTGCAGCCACTCTGCTTGCGCGACCGAGACGCACACGATCTGGTCGACAAGCCGCATCGCCAGCCACAGCATCGCCCGGAAGCGCGGCCGGTCCGGGACATGGAGGGCTTCCCACGCGCGGGTATAGCTATGCTCGACATGGACGATGCGCGCCTTGGGATTGCGCAGTTTCAGCCCCGCAAGCAGCGCAAGTCGGCGCCAGTTGGGCGGGAAATGCGTGATGATCACGTCGGCTGCGATGCGCGGCGCCACGATCGTGGTCGGCGGCAGGACGATGGTCGTCGGTTCGGCAATCCGGCACAATTGCGCCGTTTCGAACACACCAAGCGCGCGCGTGACCCCGCCCAGCGAACAATCGTCGAGCAGATTGGCAATCCGGATGCGGTTGCACTGTGGTTCGGCGAACGTCACGCGACCAACTGCCCGCCTGCTGCGTGCCCGGCGAACCGGGCAAACCGGTCAGGCCCGATCATGCGCCCCGCAATGGCCGCTGCCAGCGTGGTCAGTGACTTCACCGGCTCTTCCAGCAAAGGCCGGATGCTGCTGGCGCGTGCCCCGCGCAGCAGCACCATGGCCATCCCGGCATCGCCAAGCTGGATCGCGCGACGCGCCAGATAGCGCAACTGATAGGCGCGCGCGCGATCGACATGGCGCGCGGTGAATTGCGGCGCATAACGTTCCATCCGCGCGACCACGCCCTGCCAGGATTCATACTGCCTGAGGATTTGCGCGGACAACCCGCCGCCACCGATGCGGTATTCGGTCAGCACCGGCGCGATCCCTTCAAAGCGCACCTTGCCCATCAGCGAGAGCCGCAGCCACATCTCGATATCTTCCGACTGGCGCAGCGTTTCATCGAACCAGCACGGGCGGGTCCGGTCATCGGGGTGGGCAAAGGCGACGGTATCGAGCGCGGTGCGCCGCAGCACCGGTGCCGACCCGTTGCCGACCGGATTGCGGCAGAAGATGTCCTGAGCGGAGATGGCCGTCAATTTCGGCCGCTGGACGATGCGCAGCGGTTGCCCGGCGCCGTCGATGAAGCGCGATGGCGCGAAGCTCACCCCGATGGCAGGAGCATTGTCGAGGTGGATGACATGCAGCATCAGCTTCTCGGGCAGCCAGCGGTCATCGGAATCGAGCAGCGCGACGTATTCGCCCCGGGCAGCGGCGATACCGGTGTTGCGTGCGCCAGCAAGGCCGCGGTTGTGCTGCGCCACGATGGTGATCCGGGAGTCGGAAAATGACCGACAGATGGCCATCGATGCGTCGGCACCGCCATCATCGACGATGATCAGCTCGAAATCGGTGAAAGTCTGCGCCAGCACCGAGCGGATCGCCTCGGCGACATAGGCTTCGACATTGTAGACGGGCATGACGACCGAAACGCGCGGAGCGGACCGGGTGTTCGTGATTGAGGAGATCATGGCTCAGGCTTTCTGGCTGACGGGCGGGTTTTCAGGCGAAGAGGCGGCGGCGCAGGGCTGCCGGGATCAGCGGCGCGGCACAGGCTGCCAGCACGGTGGCAAGGCCCCGCTGGCGCTCTGCCATGAAGCTGCGCGCATCAAGGCGAAGGCCGCGCAGGACGAAGCGCAATGCCTCGACAGGGCTTCCCCCCGAGCGCAGCACGCGCCGCGCGAGGTAGCGGCTGTACAGGGCTTCGAGCGAAGCGCGGATCGCGGCGTCATCGATGTAGCGATCGACCAGAACCCGCCAGCCAGCGTGCATCCGCGCATGGTCCATCGACAGCCCGTCCGGGCTGAAGCGATAGCCGGTCAAGACGCTGTCTATGCCATCGACCTTTCCGCCGCGCGAAACCAGCCGAGCGACGAACTCCTGATCCTCGGCAAAGTTGAGGCGATCGTCGAAACCGCCGATGTGCGCGAACCAGTCACGGCGCACGACAAGATTGGACGCGGTGCATACCGGGTTTTCGCCCAGCAGATCGGCAAGCGCCGGGGCGTGGCGGGTCAGGGTCGAAACCGTCCGGGCGCCGTCCAGCGTGTCGGCGTCCGGCGCGATGAACGCGATCCGGGCATAGCTTGCGGCAAGTTCGGGCGCTGCGCGGTGCAGAGCGACGTGGCAGGCCAGCTTGTCGCGGGCCCACAAGTCGTCGGAATCGAGGAACGCGATCAGAGGCGCCATTGCTGTTTCGGCTCCCAGGTTGCGGGCTGAGGACACCCCGCCATTGCGCTGCGAGATGACCCGGATGCGCGAATCCTGCGCGGCAAGGCCGAGCAGGACGGCAAGGCTTTCATCCGACGATCCATCATCGACGGCAACGATCTCGAAACGGCGAAACGTCTGGTCGAGGACCGAGGCGATCGTCGCGCCAATCGTGGCGGCAGCGTTGTAGACGGGAACGATGACCGAGATTTCCGGGACGATGTCGACGTATGCGTCGGGCGAACCGGCAGGCAGGAAATCAGGCAGAATCATGAGCCGAACTCCGAACGAAGGGCGTGGCGACGAGGCAGGTCGAGGGCCGGAAGCAGGATGCGCGCGCCGTTCCACAGTGCCCCTGCGGTCTGGCCCGCGATCAGGCCGATGACGGCGAGCATCAGTCCGCCAAAGTGCGCACCAAGCCACAGTCCGCCCAGTGCCAGCGCACACGTCAGGGTGCTGTTTGCGGCGTCGATGCCCACCCGGCCTTCGGCTCGCAGCCAGCAGCCGGTGATCTGCGCGACCAGCAGCGGCAGCCCGGCAAGGCACAGGATGGCGATGAGCGGGGCGGCGAAGGCCCAGTGCGCACCGAACACCAGTGGGACGTAAAGCGGCGCGGCCAGCGCCTGCAGCGCGACGATCGGCACGAACACGGCGGCACCGCCGATCACGAGGCGGCGCAGCACACCCATCCGGGCTGCGCCGACTTTCGCCGCACAAAGCATCGGGAAGGCGACCGAACCGAACGCGGTCACCAGCGAACTGACAATCCCGACACCGGCGTTGAATGCGAAGTAGTATGTGCCCAGCGCCGATGTGCCCAGCAGCGCGGCGATGATCAGGTTGTCGCCTTGCGTGCGCAGGGCGGTCATCCCGTCGGCCAGCATGATCGGGCCGGCATAGCGCAGCATCCGCGAAGCCGGGAGTTGCCCTGCAGCGCGATCAGGCCGCCAGGGCGCGGCGCGGCGTGCAAGGATCAGCCAGATCGGTGCGGTCAGCAGCTTGGGCAGGACGATGGACCAGGCATTGGGCCAGAGGAGGAGCAGTGCCGCGGTGAGGATCTGATCGGCGATGGACTGGCACGCCCCGATCCGCGCGAGGCGGGCTACTTGTCCTGCACGCATGGCGAGATAGAACTGTACGTGGCCGCCCGCCATGAAGGGATAGACCAGCGTGAGGACGGCAAGCATGGCGCCAGCGGTCGGCCGATGGAATGCCAGCGCCAGCAGCGCCGCCACCAGCAGTTGCACGATCATCAACGCACCGGTCCAGCCAGCATAGAACCGCTGGACCGAATTGCAGGTCGCCGCCAGTTCGTCCGCCTTGGCCTGCACGATCTGTTGACCGGTGCCGATCCGTTCGAGCACGCGGACCAATTCGAACACGGTAAGCGCCAGCGCGGCCTCGCCCACGATCTCGGGCGCAAGGCTGCGCGCGATGACCACCGTTGTCAGCAGCCGCACGATGCGTGTGGCCACTTCCGCGCTGCCATAACTGCCCAGACCCCGCGCCAACTGCGCGAAGTGCGGTCCGATGTGGTTTTCGGCTTTCTGGATCAGGCGCAATGGCAAGGGATGCTCTCCGCAACGGGGAATGCCCAAGCTTAATCAAGGAGCGTGCCAGTTAGGGGAAAGCCCGTATTCCTGCGGGGCGGGATCGCCACGCCCTGCTGGTCCTGTGCAATGTGCAAAGGGCATTGCCGGGTGCAGCCGCAGAATGCACAAAAACGTACCCGGCGTTTGCAAAATGCAATGCCCTTGGCAGGCGGTTGCACCTAAAGAACTGAAAAAAAGCCATAATCAGAAATGGCACGGCATCTGCTTTGAACCGCGTGCGTCATCAGCACGCTCCCTTCAAAAAGGTGCCGACATGGACATTCTTGTATTCGCGATCGAAGATGGACGCTTCGGTCCGGCGCGCTTCCCGCAGATGCTGCACAACGCGGGCCTGTCCGTGGCGGCGCTGTGCCCCAGCGACAACATCCTTGCGCAAAGCGCTTTTCTCGATGCGCAGCATGTGTTGCCGCGCTCGCGCCATATTCGCTCCATCGCAAAGGCGCTGGCCGCAGCGATCAAGGCCGCGCCGCCCAAGCTCATCATCCCCGGAGACGAGCAGGCCGTGATCCTGCTTCAGGCCTTTGCCAAGGGGCGCTGCGCGTCCTTGATCGGGCCAGAGGCCAGGGCCGTGATCGCCGCGTCGCTGGGCGATCCGCGCATGTTTGCCGCCAGCCTCTTCAAGTCCGACACGATCGCGCTCGCGCGAACGCTCGGCATTTCCGTGCCGCAAAGCGTGACCGTGGCGTCGGTCGGTGAAGCCCACCGTGCGGGCGAGCGCATGGGTTACCCGGTCTATCTCAAGCAGTCCTTCAGCTGGGCCGGCCTTGGCGTGGCAAAGTGCGACGATGCCAAGGCCTTGCGCGCAGCCTGCAAGGCCGCGCGCCCACGCGGCATGATGGTCCGCCGTCTCGTTCGCAGGGTACTTGGCCGCGATTGGTATCCGGCGGTCACGGCCATGGATGTCCAGTCCGGCATCGCTGGCAGCACCGCAATGTTCAGTGTGCTGGCCTGGCAGGGCCGTCTGATCGGCGGGTTGTGTGGTGTGCGGCTGGCAAAGATCCACCCCTATGGGCCGAGCACTTCGGTCCGGCTTGGCCATGATCGGTCCATGGCCGACGCCGTCGGCAAGATGGTGGCGGCGCTCGGGTTGACCGGTTTCGCCTCGTTCGATTTCATGGTCCCGGATGATGGCAGCGAGCCAGTGCTGATCGAGTGCAATCCGCGTCCGGTGCCGGTCCATCATCTGGGCCGCCATATCGGTGTGGATCTGGCCGCAGCCTTTGCCCGCGTGCTGAACGGCGAGATCCAGCCAGGCGAGCCGCTGTTTCCCGACCGCAATCTGGACGTCGTGCTGTTTCCCCATGCGCTCGATCGCGCGCTGCATCTGGAGGGCGGCATCCTTGACATGCCCGATGAAGATCCCGGTCTGATCCGCCATGTCGCCAACCGGACATCGGCCAAAGGGACCGACCGACCAGCCCGCCTTGCGGCATGATCGGGCACTTATAATGTACCATTTTGGTTTTCAAATGATGACCTGATACGCTTCCCGGCTGCACGATCATGTTTCCTGCCCACTCAGCCTGCGCGGCTGGGTGGGCATCGTGCTGCCTTGCGTCCGTTCGGAATATCTATCTGTTTTTTAACAATACTGACCTTGCCATTTCGCAACGTGCAGTGCGAAGTGCAAAGGTCGGGACGTTGCATAGTGCCATGCTTCATCGTCTCCTCCCGCCCAAAAATTGCGCAAGACTCTGAAAGAGTTGAAGAATCCATATTGGCACAATATCTGCGTTGAGCCCTGCATCACAATGCAGGACACATCCCATGCTCAAGCGCTTTGATTTCGAGACTTACTCCGGTCAGCCCGACGCCCGCTTCACGCCTGCTGCGCGGCGCAAGCCGTTCGGCGATACGCTGCGCCAGACCCCGCGTGCGCGGCTGTTCGGGCTTGAGCTGATGGTCTCTACCCGCGCCCATGTCGCCGAAGAACTGGTTGCCATGGCCAAGGCCGGGGAATGTGCCACGGTGCAGTTCATCAATGCCCATTGCGTCAACGTCGCGCAGACCAACCGCACCTACCGCGAGGTTCTGGACCGCGCCGACTTCCTGCTGCCCGATGGCAGCGGCTTGACCATCGCGGCCCGTCTGGCGGGAACCTCGCTGGGTGAAAACCTGAACGGTACCGACCTGTTTCCCGAGCTTTGCCGCTGCGCCGCCGAACGCGGGCAGTCGATCTTTCTGCTTGGCGGCAAGCAAGGCATCGCTGCGGCGGCGGCACAGGCCATGCAGGAGCGCTACCCCGCGCTTCAGGTGGCCGGAACCCGCCACGGTTACTGGAGCGCGAGCGAGGAAGACCGCGTGGTGGCGCAGATCAATGCCTCGGGTGCAGCCATCGTGCTGGTCGGGCTTGGCGTGCCGACGCAGGAAATCTGGATCGACCGTATCCGCGATCGCCTCATGGCGCGGGTGGTGATGGGTGTGGGCGGCCTGTTCGACTATTACTCGGGCTCGATCCCGCGTGCGCCTGCCGCGCTGCGCAAGATCGGCTGCGAATGGATCTGGCGTCTGGCGCAAGAGCCGCGCCGTCTGTTCGTGCGCTATGTGCTCGGCAATCCGCTCTTCCTTGCCGCGTCCGTACTTCATGCCTGGCAGGCGCGCGATCTCTCCGGTCGGGCGTCGCTCGCCCTCAAGCACGGGATCGATCGGATCGCGGCGGGAATGGCGCTGCTGCTGCTGGCGCCGCTGCTGCTGCTGGTGAGTGCGGCGATCCGGCTTGAGGATGGCGGGCCGGTGTTCTTCCGCCAGACGCGCATCGGTGCCAATGGCCGGCCATTCCGGATGTGGAAGTTCCGCTCGATGGTGATCGATGCCGAGGCCCGGCTGGCCGCCATCCGCGAACGCTCGGAGCGCGATGGCACGTGCTTCAAGATGAAGCACGATCCCCGGGTCACGCGGGTCGGCGCTGCCCTGCGCCGGCTGTCGCTCGACGAACTGCCGCAACTGATCAACATCTTTGCCGGTGACATGTCGGTCGTCGGACCGCGCCCGGCCTTGCCCCGCGAAGTCGTCGGCTATCAGCCGGATGCCCGTGCACGCCTGATGGGCAAGCCCGGCCTTACCTGTACCTGGCAGGTCAGCGGGCGCGCCAACGTTCCGTTCGAGCAGCAGGTCGAACTGGACGTGAAGTACTTGCGCTCGCGGTCGATCCTGGCGGATCTGGCGCTGATCGTGCGTACCGTGCCCGCCGTGATCACGGCACGCGGCGCCTATTGAGAATCGCGCGGAGCGGCGTCTATTGCGGGATAAGCGGAGCGGCGAGCGCCAGAATGGTGGCGATCGTCGCTTCGATGCATTCGTGAAAGCGGGCGCGCGCGTCGGCAGACTGCAGATCGCCATCGGCGCACCGCATCACGGCGCTTGCCCCGAAATTGCCGCAAAGTCCCTTGAGCGAATGGCGCGCGCGCCGGATTGCATCGGGATCATCCCCAGCCACAGCGTCGAGCAGACGCTGACCCCAATCGCGCAGATCCGTTGCAGTCGCCTCGCACAGAGGGGCCACGATCTCGGGCGGCAGCGCTTCAAACTGGCTCAGCGTCAGTTCGGGATCGATCAGGTCCATGCACACCCTGCCTTGTGTCAATGCGATGAGTTTATGAACCGATGCGCGTTACCGCTTGCGACGGGAAAGGCCAGTGCCTTGCTCATGGCGCGATAGAGATCTTCGATCACGATGGGCTTTGCCACGCTGTCGTTGGCCCCGGCTGCCATCATCGGAGCAAGTTCCTCCGGCCGGGTGAAGGCCGTGAGCGCAATGATCGGCAGGTCGCAGAGCGCACCTTGCAGCGCCCGGATGCGGCGCGTGGCTTCGGGCCCGTCCATCACCGGCATCGCCATATCCATCAGCACCAGATCGTACGCGTCGCCCGATTCCACGGCGGTGAGGGCCTGTTGCCCATCTTCCACCACCCGGACTTCGCAGCCGAGCTTGCGCAGGCAACCTTCGATGACGATGCGATTCGTGGCCAGATCCTCGGCAACCAGCACGCGTGGTGTCCGGCCGTCCGGTCCCGCGAAGGACCGGACGACCGGGTTTGCGACCCGTTTGGGCACGGGGATTTCGGCAACCGGAATCTCGAACCAGAAGCAACTGCCGCGTCCGGCGTCATCCACGCCAAGCGTGCCGCCCATGACCTCGATGATGCGCTGGCAGATGGCGAGGCCCAGCCCCGCACCGCCGGGCTCGCTGCCCAGCAGATTGAGCTGGCTGAAATCGGTGAACAGTTCGGCCCGGCGATGGGCGGGGATGCCGATGCCGGTATCGACGACTTCGATGCGGAGCCGCCGTTGTGGCAGCACGCGCGTCTTGAGCATCACGCCGCCTTCGCTGGTATACTTGATCGCGTTGCTGAGCATGTTGTCGATCAGCTGGCGCAGCCGCACGCTGTCGGCATCGATCCAGCAGGGGGTGTCGCGCGCCAGCACGATTTCGAGCGAGAGGCTCTTTTCCGTTGCGAGATGCCGCCAGAAGTCCGCCCCATCCGTCAGCACGTCGACCAGATTGGTCGGGCCGGGGCTGAGCGTCAGCTTGCCGGCTTCGGCACGGGCGAGATCGATGATATCGTTCAGCAGCACGCGCAACTGGTCGCCGCTGGAGCGAACCAGCGCCAGCGTCCGCTTCTGCTCGGCGGTCAGGGTGCTTTCGTCAAACAGGCTCAACATGCCGATCACCCCGTTCAACGGCGTGCGGATGTCGTGGCTCATCATCGCGAGAAACCGCGACTTGGCATCGTTGGCAATGTCGGCTTGCTCGCGCGCGATCAGCAGTTCCTCGTTCAGCTTCTCGAGGTCTTGCAGGCGCTGCAGTTCTCTGGCGCGCAAGGTTGCCGCCTCGTTGTCGGCACGAACCTGGCGGGTAATGTCCTGCACGGTCACGAAGATCATCACCGGGCGGCACTGGCTGTCGATCTGGAACTGCGCCATCACGCAAAGCGAACGCACGTCGTCGCCAACGTCCCCATTGGGGCAGCGCACCTCGATGCGGTATTCGCGCAAGGATTCCTCGCACGAACCGGTCTGAGCCTGATCGGCCCGTCCTTCGCACCGTTCGCAACGGCCGTTCGTCAGTCCGGCCAGCAGCTCGCGGTTCATCCAGTGCAGCATCCGACGACGGTCTTCGCGCAGCAGCCGCCGCACAAGCGACCGATAGGTCTTGACCGCCGATCCTGGCTCAAGCCCGATCATCACCTGGACTTGCGGAGACAACTCGAGCTGCCGACTGCGGATGTCCCACAGCATCGTGCCGAACCCGGCAACGCGCTGGGCATCGAGCAACTGGCGCGTACGCCGCTCAAGACTGGTGCTCAGACTTTCCTTGCGGGCGGTCAGTTCGGTGTTGGCAGCCGCGAGTACCCGGCTTTTCTGTTCGAGCAGATCTTCTGCTGCCGCCCGCGCAGCCTCGGCGCGGGCCAGCCGCCGTTCGAGCAAGGCAATCTGCGCTGCGCTGTCGGCGGGCTCGATCGCAATCGCGACCGGGGTTGGCACCGTATACCGTGTCAGGGGTGTGCCGGGCATCGGTGCTGGTTCACGAAACCGGCTGGCGCGAAGGCGCCCGCACAAGGAAACGGGCCGCATGCGGTCCGGGCGAACCGGGGTCGCGAATGACCTCGAGATCATCGCCGTAATAGGCGATGTACCCGCGCACCAGACCATGCGCGATGTCGGCAAGCGGGCGGTGCGAGCCGTAGCTTACCGTCAGTTCCTCGCCGTCGATATCGACCACGATGCTGGGCGTGCGCGCATCGGGATAGAGCTTGGTGACTTCGCGGTGATGCTGTCCGTCGACATCGCGCAGGAAGGTGACGGCGTCGGTATACCCCTCGAACATCTGGGGGTAGAGCTCCATGAACCGGCTGGCGAGCCAAAAGCCATAGCTGTCGGCAAGGACCGGAACCGGCTCACCCGAAATCTCGGCGAGTGCGCCCATCAGCGCCAGCGCCTCGGCATGCGAATAATTGCCGACCGTCGTATAGACGCCGTCGCCGGGAACTTCGGACCGGGTAATGACCGCGTCGGCAATGGCGGGCGAGAACGCCTGCTCCATCCACCGGATCAGTTCGGCAATGATGACACCCTTCATTCCAAATTCCCGGTTCCAGCAGTCACGGAGTGCTCTCCGGTTCGGTTAAGCAAGTCACATGCCACACCATGGAAAGTGCAGGCGCGTTGACGTTTGCGGCGTTCTCGCTCGCAGATCATTGCATTTTGCAACGTCTGTCGTTGCAGAATGCGAAGGACTTGGCGTTTTGCAACGCGCTTGCGCGCATCAAGGAACGCGCTTGCACAGGTCATTCCGCGGGCTCTGGCTGCCCCTGAAGGCGCAAGCCGATGCCCAGCGCCAGCAGGGCGGGCCACGAGATATAGGTCAGAACCTCAAGGTTCTCGCCGAAACTGTAGAGCCAGTAAGTCAGGCTCATGGACAGCGCGAGCCGTCCGTATCGTCCTTGCGTCGCCGCGAACACGCAGCCGATCAGCGAGGCAACCATGGGTATGCCCAAGGATACCACGCCCAGCAGCCCCTTCACATAAAGCAGGCCGTACCAGCTATGGTGGCTGCCGATCGGCATGTATTCCACCAGATGTGGCCCCCGCTCGACGATCCCGTGGCCGAACCAATAGGCTTCATGCTGCCACCGCTCGACCGCAATGCGCCCCAGCGTGGCCCGGACGCGCGATGATGAGGCGCGGGCGCCGTTGAAACTGCTGGCTCCTTGTTCGCTCAGCGCCGCAAGTTGCGGGAGCAGCCAGCCAGCCAGCAGCGAGATCGGGGCGAACGCGAACCAGGTGTTTGCCTTGCCCAGCCTGCCGGCCACCATGGTGATGGGGATGATGATGGCCAGCGCGACCAGCGCCATGCGCGATTGCGACAGCACCGCCATCAGCACGCTGGCGATATAGCCCATCCAGCGCCAGCCCGGTTTCCGCTCTTCGCGCGCGATCAGGAAGTGGATCATCGCCACCATGCCCGCCGCAGGAGACCACGGCGCGAAGAACTGCCAGCGCGCCACGCCGATTTCAGGATCGATCGTATAGAGTACGACGGCGAAGAACTCGTCGCTTGCCCCGCCAAGAACCTTCAAGGGCGAGACCCACAGGATCGAAGGCAGGTGGATATAAGGGGCGGCAAGGAACAGCGGCATCAGGATCAGCGTCTGGCGCCCCAGACGGCACACCGCGCGCGCCAGCACGCTCAGCCGGATCGGCAAGGCATATCCCGCGAACGGAAAGAGCCCGAGCAAGGCCCATCCTTTCGCCCAGCCAACGGCCGACTTTATCGTCTGACCGGCTCCCAAGCTGAAATTGGCGTGCGCAACCAGCAGGATGCAGAGCATCGCCCCCATGCCGAGCAGCCATGCCCACAACTGGACCGGCAGGGTGCCGGGCCGCTCGGCTTGCGGCAAGGCGGGCGCCAGATAGGTGGCGCGGACCGCCATGGCGGCGAGCGCCCAACCCAGCAGCGGGCCGGCCATGTACAGCCCACCGACCAGCCAGAGCCAATAGCTCCCGCCGATGGTGAAGGCGATCAGGCGTTCTGCAGCATTCGGCGCAGGATCGGTTGGCGCAGCCATAACAGTCCAAAGGCAAAGAGGGTGATGAAGGTCGCGGCCAGCGCGCCAGCAAGGGCGAGGATGGTCGAAGGGCTCGAAGGCGCTTTGGGCAGCGACGGCGCGGCAAGCACCTGCACCAGCGGATAGGACGCGAAAGGGTCTTGCTTGTTGGTATCAAGCCGGGCCAGCGCGGATGAAAAGACCGCCTCGGTCACGCGCTGGTCGCGCTGCAGGTCGGCCAGTTGCTGGGCCTGCAGGATCCATTGCGGCGCGTCGGCGCGGGCCTGAGCCAGATCGCCGTGGAGTTCGGCAAGCGCGCTGCGCGTGCCCGCCGCCTGCGCGTCACTGGCACTCATCGTCTGCATCAGGGTCGACCGGCCATCGCCCAGTTGCAGATCGGTGTGGCGCATCAGCGCCTGTTCGGAAAGGCCGGTCAGCTCTTGTCCGCGATGCACCAGCGCAGCACGCAGCTGCGCGCTTTCCGCATCGGCTTGTGCCCGCGCGCTATGCTGGGGGCCAAGCGTACCGGCCTTGAGCTGGGCATCGGCGTTGGCGGCGGCATAGCGCTGCGCAAGCTCGGCGAAAACAGGGTCTCCTTTGAGGCGCATGATCACATTCGCGCTACCGGGGCTGGCGCCGAGCGTGCCCGACAGGCGCCCGGCCGTGCCGCCTTGCATGCGCATCTGCACGCGCAGATCGCGTTCCTTGTCGCGGATCGTATCGACCGAAGCGATGCGGCTGTTGAATTGCTCCAGGGTGGCGAGCCCGTGGCTGGCCTGGAATTCGATCAGCTTGCGCTGCGCCGATTTCACCTTCTCGGACAGCTCGCTCAGGTGGGCCAGATCGGTTTCCTCGCGCTTTTTGGCTTCGTCTGCGCGCAATGCGCTCAGCTCCTCGACGAAAGCTTGCTGCAGGGCCATGGCCCGGCGATGGGCAGCCTTGGCGCCATGCGCGGTGATGCTGATCGAGATGAGGTTGGTCTGGTCGATCAGCTTGATGGTCGGTGCCGGAAAGCCGTCCTCGCTCTCATGCGCGATGCGTGCGGCCGCGCGCAAGGTGACATCGGCGGTCAGCAACTGCTTGTAGTTTTCCGTCGGGCTGAGCGTGGGGCTGGCAAAGGCGGAGTTGCTCGTACCCTGGGCTTGTCCGATCGATTCGACGTTGATCGAACTGCCGATGCCCGATCCGGGCAGGATCAGGCTGAACTGGCTGGTGTAACTGCGCGGCATCGCGATCAGATAAAGCACGGTCAGGAGCCAGATCGAGGCGATCACCGGACCAAGGATCACGAGATAGCGCCGATAGCGGCCGACCGATGGCAGGCCGTTGCACACTACCCGCCAGATGCGGATCAGGCGCCGTTCGACGATCATGTCCTGCGCCGCGTTCATGGCTTCAGGCTCTTCACCAGCACCGCCGGCCCGAGCAGATTGCCGACGACGCCCACGGCATCGACGAAAGTCATCGCCGTGCTGTCATAGCACGCGATCGCATCGCCAGGCATCAGGTACGGATCGACCTCGTCGCGATCGGCATCGCGAACGAGGGCTTCCACTTTCCGGGCAATCACCACCGAATGCCCGTTCAACGGATTGTGCGAGATCAGCACCGCGCTGCGTCCGGCGTTCATCGCCGAACCGCCGACACAGTTCGCCGAGATCAGACCCTGCAGAAAGCGCGTGCCATACGGCAAGCTGGTTGAATCGCGACCGATCGCCGACGAGGCATTGCTGGCCGCCGGGCGCGAAAGGTTCGACATGTAGACCCGGATACCCGGCGCGGTGACCGGGCTGGGGCGGACCAGCCGCGTCTGAAAGCAGCCGGCCGATGGCACGATGATGCGGTCGCCGCGAGCAAGCTGCGGGTCGACCGGCAGGCCGCCGCTGCCGTCGCTGCCTTCCACTCCGCCCAGAACGGGGCTGAGATCGATCCGGGCATAGCGGTCGCCGCGGACAAGGTAGACGGCATCGAGCGCGGCATCCGGCCGCAGTCCGCCCGCAGCGCGGATGGCTGTCGCCAGCGATCGGCCGTTGTTGAAATCACCCAGAGCGGGATTGGCCACCGTTGTGGCGCGCACCTCGTTCGAACGGTCGCCCGCAACGATGACGCCCGGTTCGAACACCGCGCCCTCGACCGAGACCGCAACGCCTGCGCGTTCGGTGGGGACAAGGCGCAAGTTGTTGGCGATGTCGCGGATCAGGCCTGCCGCCACGAGCCGCTCGCGCAGCTCCTGCGCCACGGAAGCGCTGCTGCGTCCGGCTGCGGAGATCGTCACGCTCCCGTTGATCGTCAGGCTGCCATTCGCCGAGATGACATAGTCGTGCGAGAGCACATCCCGGTCGCCGCTCACGTCGACCCGCAGACGGTCACCGGGCCCCAGAATGTCGGGATAGGCGGCCAGCGTCTCGGCGGGTTCAGCCGACAAGGGGCCGAGTGCGGCAGGCAGCGCCGGGGCCTTGCAGCGATCCGCGTCAGGGGCTGCCTGCACATGCTGCGTGGGCTGATACTGCGCTCCGGCCAGGTTGCGCGGCTGTGGCATGGTGGCGCACCCGCTGGTCAGCGCCAGCGTCAGCATTGCGCAAGTCCGCGTCGCTCGGGCGGTGCAGGTCGGTCGTGGGCGAGGGATCAATGGCATGGGCAGCTCCGGGGTTTGCCCGGTCATGGCAATCTGCGTGCCAGTTCGAAAATGCGTCGGAAAACCGCGGTTTTGATGGAATGCGAGCCGATTCTCGTTTTGCAAAGGCGCAATCGTCGCATTTTGCGTCGATCGATCTTCGCATTTTGCGAAGGATTTCATGCGCAAAATGCGAAGAAACTGCTAAGGGATTCCCCGGATGCGCCCGTTCATACTTGTCGGGAATTGGCACGCATCCTGCTTCAAGGCCCTGGACACCTTCAAACGCTGGTACGGCCCATGACTCGCAAACGCATCCTGATCGTCGAAGACATTCCCGCTCTCGCCCTGATGTATGCCGGTCATCTCGAAAAGGCGGGTTATGAGGCGGTCGTGGTGGACACAGGTGCGGCGGTTCTGCGCGCCCTCGCGCAAGGAGAGGCGTTCAGCGCCTTGCTGCTCGACCTGCAGCTTCCCGATATCGATGGCCTGGAACTGCTGCGCACCAACGTCGATCTGCTGGCAAAACAGCCCGTCATCGTGGTTACCGCAGACGGCTCGCTGTCACGCGCGATCGACGCGATGCGGCTTGGGGCCTATGACTTTCTGGTCAAGCCGCTGGCTGCCAAGCGGCTCATTTCCGTTGTCGCCAGCGCGGTCGAGACCGGGCCGACGATCCTGACCAGTGCGCCTGCGCTGGCTGCCGACCCCCGGTTGCCCGCAGCCAACCCCGGTGGCTTTGTCGGCAGCTCGAGTGCCATGCGCGAAGTTTATCGGCAGATCGGCTGTATCGCCCGCAGCCGGGCGACGGTCCTGATCACTGGCGAAAGCGGAACCGGCAAGGAAGTATGCGCCGACAGCATCCACCGCGAATCCGGGCGCAGTGGCGGGGCGTTCATTGCCATCAACTGCGGTGCGATCCCTGAAAATCTTCTCGAGTCCGAGCTGTTCGGCCACGTGAAGGGCTCGTTCACCGGCGCCGTCAATGATCGCATCGGGGCCGTTCAGGCGGCGCACAAGGGAACGCTGTTCCTCGATGAGGTGTGTGAAATGGCCCTGCCGCTGCAAGTGAAGCTGCTGCGCTTCCTGCAGACCGGAACGGTCCAGCGCGTCGGTACAAGCCGCGTGGATGAAGTCGACGTGCGCATCGTCTGCGCCACGAACCGCGATCCCTTGCGCGAGGTGGCCGAAGGGCGCTTCCGCGAGGATCTCTATTATCGCCTTGCCGTCGTCCCCGTGCACATGCCGCCGCTGCGCGAACGCGGCAGCGACATCGCCGAACTGGCGCAAACCTTCCTGCAACGCTTCGCGCGCGAGGAGGGCAAGCACTTCGCCCCGCTGGGCCAGGCTCAGCTTGCCGCGCTGATGGCCTATCGCTGGCCGGGCAACGTGCGCGAACTGCAAAATGTGCTGCGGCGGGCCGCGGTGCTCTGGGATGGCCCCGACCTTCCGCTTGCGGCGCTTCCGGCAGAGCGCGGCGCGGTGCAGCCGCTGCCGGTCACTGCGGCGTTGGCGAGCGAGACCTCATCCGGATCGAACGCTTCGCACCCCGATCTTGCGGCAGCCTTGCGGGGCATGACGCTCGACGAGATCGAGCGGCTCGTCATCGCTCGCGCCATCGCGGATGCCGACGGCAGCTTGCCCGCCGCCGCCAGAATGCTGGGGGTCAGCGCATCGACCCTTTACCGCAAGCGCGAGCGATGGGCGGCGAGCGGCGAGGCTGCATGACCTTGGCGTCCAATAGTCTGTTCCCAAATCGGGCGCATTGGGCGCGTGACGGCCTGATTGTTCTGCTGGCCATGCTCGAAGCGCAGTTCATCCGCCGCCATTCGGGTGCGCTGACCGTCGTTCTGGGGCCATCGATCATGCTTGCGGCCGCGTTTGGGCTGGCGCAACCCGGACGTCGGAAACAGGTACTATGGCAGCATATTCTGCGCATGTTTCTGGCCGCGATGCTGGGCCTCATGCTGGGCGGCATCAGCTTGGCGAACGCGGCTTTTGCCGCGGCATTGGCTGGCGCGCAGGCCCTGATCGGCTCCGCTGTTCTCAGGAAACTTGCACCCGGCGGTCTTGACCTGACCAGGCCTGACGCCGTGATCAAGCTTGCTGTCGTGGCCATTCTGATTGCGCCATTGTTCAGCCTGATCTTCGGCGTTGTCATCCTTTTGCGCGACGGAACGCTTCAGTCCCTGGCCACTGCCGGCGCGCTGACCAGCCTGTCGGACTATGCGAACGCCCGCACCTTCCAATGGATTCTGCCGAATGCCTTTGGCATCGTCGTTGCGACGCCGATCTTTCTCGGGGTGCTCGGCGACCGGGCGCTGGATCTGTCCGTGTTGCTCTCGCGAGGGCGCGTGGCCGGTTTCGCCGCTGTCGGCGCGCTCACCTCTGCGGTCTTCCTGAGCGAAGGCCACACGTACATATTCTTCGTCTGTCCCGCGCTGGTCTGGGTCAGCCTGTCGCTCGGCATCCGCGATACCGCCGCGGCACATCTGGTTTCCTTGTTGATCGCCACCTGGGCGGTAGCCAGCGGAAATGGACCGGCCGATGTGCTGGCGATACCGGCCGAGAGCCGGTATTTCTATCTCGAGACGGCCTATCTGTGCTGCTACGGCTGCATCCTGCCGATCGCGGCGTCGATGGAGGCGCGCCGCCGTCTGGAACAGGAACTGGCGCAAACCCTCGCCTTCACCTCCCAGATTCTTCACAACATGCAGGAAGTTGTGTTTCGCACCGACGCCCGGGGGCGCTGGACTTTCCTCAATCCGGCGTGGGAGGCGATAACCGGCTACGCGGTGGCCGACACGCTTGAAGGAACGGGTACAGCGGTGCTCGATCTCAGCGATCTTGTCGGCGGACTGGCGCAATCCCCGCAGCCCCACGACGAAGATGCCGACGAACTGCGGATCCTGCGCAGCTATGTCCGGCGCGATGGCGAGACGCGTGATGCCGACATCAGCATACGCATCATCCGCGCGGCGGATGGAACGTTCGAAGGTACCGCAGGCAGCATCCGCGACGTGTCCGACCAAGCGCGCTACATGGCCGCACTGGAAGCGAGCGAGCAGCGGTTCCGCCAGCTGTGCGACACCTCTCCGATCGGTATCGTGCGCTGCGACCGCGACGGACTGATCACTTATGTCAACCAGCGCATCGAGCTGCTCATAATGGTGCCCGCCGGGGCGATCATCGGCAAGCCGTGGGCCGAGGTGCTCGGCCTCGACAACACGCAAGTGACAGACCGGATCAATCGGTCGCTGATGACACCCGGCGCCGTCTTCGAGAACGAGATCAACTACTGTGACAGGGCCGGGCTCAAGCGGTGGCTGACGTTTACCGCAACGGGTGAATTCGATGGCCGCTCGCGGCTGAGCGGTTACATCGCGGCGGTGACGGATGTTACCCAGCGCAAGGCCAGCGACCTCGAACTGGCCCAGCGCACGCGCGAGTTGCGTCTGGTCACCGAGAACATCAACGACATGGTGTTCCGGATCGGACTGGACGGGCGGTGTCTTTATGTGACGCCTTCCGTGCGCGAGGTGCTTGGCCACGATCCCCATGCAATCGTCGGCATGCCGGTTCTGATCCGCATTCACCCGGAAGATATCGACAGCGTCCGCGCAAGCTTCGACCAGCTCATGCAGGGAGCGGTCGACGATCTCAGCGTGGCCTACCGTTCGCGGCCTGCGACATCGAGCACCGATTATCTCTGGCTTGAGGCAAATTGCCGACTGCTGCGAAACCGGCAGGGGCAGCCGTTCGAGATCGTGGCCTCGGTCAGGGACATAACGGCGCGCAAGCTGCTCGAAAACGATCTGATCGAGGCCCGTCTCCGCGCCGAGCAGGCGGCCGCTACGAAGAGCGAGTTTCTGGCCAACCTCAGCCATGAAATCCGCACCCCGATGAACGGTGTGATCGGGCTGGCAGAGCTTCTTCAGGACAGCGTCCTTGACGAAACCAGCCGCAACTATGTCCGGCTGATCTCAGAATCCGGCGCGACCATGATGCGGTTGCTCAACGACATTCTGGATATCGCCAAGATCGATTCCGGGCGCCTGCAACTGTCGGTCGAGCCCTTCGACCTCCACGATTGTCTGGCGGATTGCTTGAGCCTGATGACAGCCAGCGCGGTCGGCAAGGGGTTGGCGCTCGATCTCGATATCGCGCCCGAGGTGCCTCGGTCCGTTCTCGGGGACAGCCTGCGGCTGCGCCAGGTTCTCGCCAACCTGATCGGCAACGCCGTCAAGTTCACCGAAGCAGGCCAGATTCGCCTGTCCGCAAGGACAGAGGGTGACGAGCTGGTCGTCGCGGTGCAAGACACCGGGATCGGCATAGCCGAAACGTCGCAGGCAAAAGTCTTCGACGACTTCGTGCAGGCCGAGGCGGGCATCGCCAGCGGCTATGGCGGTACGGGGCTGGGTCTGCCGATCTCGCGCCGGATTGCCGAGGCCATGGGCGGAACCTTGACCCTGAGCAGCACGCCCGGCGTCGGGACAACGCTGGTCTTGCGGATCAGATTGAACTTGCCGGACGCGACAACCGTGTCCGCCCGATTGCCGGCCCCGGCGCCGACTTTGCAACCGCTTGCGCCGATGCGTCTTCTGGTGGCCGAGGACGGTCGCACCAACCAGATGATCGTGACCGCCATGCTCGAGAAACTGGGCCATCATGTCGCATTGGCACGGACTGGTCAGGAGGCGATTGCGATGGTCCACGAGGCCATTGCTGCGGCGCAGCCCTTCGCGGCGGTTCTGATGGATATCCAGATGCCGGGAATGGACGGCATGACCGCGACCCGGTTGCTGCGGGAAGGCGGCATTACCGCAGAAATGCTTCCGATCGTTGCGGTCACCGCGAACGGCTATCAGGAAAGCATCGATGACTGCCTTGCTGCCGGTATGCAAGGGCACCTCGTCAAACCCGTGCGGAGCGCGGAGATCGCGGCCGAACTTGCAAGGCTCACCAGCCCGGACGCGATCAGGCTCACCCGATCGACAGGGCGATCCTGACCCCGAACGGCAGCCCGGATTCCTGCGATCTATGCTGTAAGTGGAGCGGGTGAAGGGAATCGAACCCTCGTATTCAGCTTGGGAAGCTGCAATATATATAGTTTTTTCAATAATTTAATCTGCAGCAATATACTTCAGTTTGCGCTCAATATCCGCAAAGTCAGAACGGGCGGTATCAGGCAGCGCCTTCGGTCGATACTGTCCCCGTACCATCACCGTCGCTATTCTCGCCCCCATCAAAACCCACAGATTTGTCACCCCATTTCGCCTGCAGCGTTCGCCGGTTGATCGCCATGCCCAGGCCGAACAGCACGACAACGATGCCCCCGATCGCAATCCACAGCACCCAGCGCAGCGTGTTAGCCCGGTCCGCCTCGCTTGCCGTCGTCCAGCCTTGATCGGGCAGCAGCGCCGCTGAACCCCACCAAACGAACAAGGTCAATACCACTGCGCCCATGATCGAGAACAGCAGCGCCAGTAGTTTGCGCCAGTCGCGCGGCGGCCAGTTCGGCAGCCTCATGCTGCCATCCTTTCCGCCAGCTTCACATGGTAGCCACCCACCGCATAGCGCGGCCCGTTGTAGGCGGCGGCGAAGGGACGGCAGGTTTCGGGGTTGCTGGTCAGTTGCTTCAATTCGTCCTGCAGCGCGAAATGCTCGACGTATTTGATCAGCAGTTGCAGTTGGCCCGCCTCGTCCTGGGCGCAGGCGTGGGCGAGCGCATAGGGGCTGGCGTACAGGCATTCATCCCACCACTCGCCCATGATCTGAAACGCGCCCCAGCTGCACGCCATGAATGCCGCATCCACCGCCCCGGTGCCGATCGCATCGGCCAGCTTGGTCCAGGAATTGACATCATAGCCGCCCGCCTGTGCCAGACTGAACGGTGCGGGACTGAACCGGCCACCCGTGAACTTGTGGAACTTGTGCCGCTCAAACAGGATCTTCGGACGGCCCCCACCATCAAAGCCGCGACCACTCGATTCGACCGCGCGCACCGCCTGCAGTTGCAGGATCGAGCAGCCCAACCGCGTGCACGCCCCCGCCAGGTCGGCCGAGGAGAGCGGCGTTGCCGGTCGCCCGCTAAAATGCGCTAGCAGTGCCGCCTTGGACAATGCCCCCCATTTGCCATCGGGCGTCGCGCCGATCAGGTGTTGCAGGTCTGTGATGGTCATTTGAAACGCCCCTTTACCTGAACATCATCGCCAGCCCGGCCTTTGCCGCGACGGCGATCGCCGCCACGGCCGCAGCCAGCGCGCCCAGCCACTTTACGAATTTTCCGCCAGTTTTGACGGCTTCCCACGCAGTCACTATCTCGCGCGTTTCCGCCACGTCAGTCTGCACCGCAGCGACTTCGCCACGCATGCCCTGGACCTCGCTCAGCAGCTCACGCAGCGCGGCTTCCATCGTCTCCATCCGGCGCCCCAATTCATCCTGGGAGTGGGGTGAATACCTCGTCATGCCGAGACAGCTCCTTAGCCCATCAAATTTGCGCTGCGCAGCTTGGCCAGCAACGCGTTGAAATCCGCCTTGAGCGTGGCGATGTCGGAAGCCGTGCTGTCTGCCTGCGCGGCGGCTTTCACCCCGCCGACGATGCCGATGGGGACCCATGATCCGTCACTGGCCAGCGAAATCCATCCAGCCACGCCACCCAATGCAGCCTCGGTGTTCAGGACAAGCCATCCCCCCTTCGCATCGGGGGGAGCAGCAGCGGTCGGCACACCGTTGCGCCATCCGATCCCGCGCCGCGACGCATAGGCACCGGGCTGGTAGGAGATCAGATTGAGGTCGCCGATCACGCCGCGATAAAGCAAGCTCGGCTCGGAATCGATGGTGTATTGCGGCACGACAAGCTTTACGCCCTGATTGGCGAGCAGGTGGCCACGAGGGGTGAAACTCAGTGCGGGGGCTTCGCCGAATGCACCGTTCAGGGCCACAGGCGACAGCACGCCAATCGTTGCTAACGTGCCGTTTCCGGCGAGAGTCGGTGTCCGCCAGATCACCTGATAGGTGGCATCACTGCCATTGAAGACGCGAAACTCTGCAGCCTGTGTATTTGATCCAACCACCTCACAGTCACGCACCTGGTATTTTGCCGTTCCGGCAGCAACCGCCTGGTCGTCAGAACGAAACGGCAGGATCGAAACCGGCCAGATCATCCATGCCGCACCGTTCGAATAGGCCATGCCCGGGGTCGAGCCGGCGAAAGCGTCGGGCACATAGACCATACTTCCGGCACTCGAAAGGATTGGATACAGTGAGGCCGAATTCGTCGTATACTTCCCAATATCGACCTTGAGATGGCGCAATACAGAGGCATCGCAGCTTATGTTTGCGCGATACCCTTCAGACGCGGCACCGCTTAGGGAGATAATCCCCACAACGGTGCTTTCGACGATCAGGTGATAATCGGTGCCACCCTGCGCCCGATAAGAACTCGGCGTCAGGTCGTGGAAGTCAATGTTTAGGCCATTGATCACGCGCACGCCACTGGTCCCGGCACGGCCACCGTTCACACCGCTGAATACCAAGTTTCGCGGCATCTTGTCGAAGCCTGCCGCAGCGGTCGTTTGCCCGGCCCATTCTTGCAGCAGCATGCCGTAAGTTCCGGCAGTCGTCGGGTTGAACTCGATGAATTCCCACTGCGAATTGATGACGCTTCCCTCGATCAATACCGTGTGACTTCCCGCCAGTTCGACCATGACCCGCGACCATTTGTCATAACGGATGGACGCGCCGGTAGTATTAGTTGTGCGGCACGACACATGCAGGCCGATTCCGTCCGAATAATAACAATCAATATCGAAAACATTATTGTTGCTGGCATCGTCACCCGCAGCATAGGCAAACGACCAGTACCTGATGGCAGCATACCCACCCGCCAGATAACCGCACCAGCGAGCCTCGAACTGGATATCGCACTCGCGATTATACGCGCTCGATGCACCGACTGCCCGATCATCGTAGCCCATCCACAGCCCGCAGCCTCGCACGTGGTATGCTCCGACATCACGCATGCGCAATTTGTCGACATGTCGACGCAAGACGATGCCATGCTGGACGTTGGGCGACGACCGGCTGCCCAGAATACCGAATCCCTCAAGACGCAGGCCAGAGTAGATCGCAGCCGGGTCGCGGACGTTCTGACCAGCCTTGATTTCGTCCGTGTCGCGGCCCATCCAACATTCACTGATGGTCAGGGCTGCGCCAGCCATCGCTGCGTCCATCACCAGTCCGCATTTTAAACGGCCAATCCCGACGATGGCATAGGGGCTGGTCATCGTCGGCAAGGGCGATGTGATGCGATACCAGCGCGACAGGCGCACTTCGGCACCGGCCGCCATCGCCGCGCTGAACGCCGCTGCTACGGCCACCGTGTCATCCGTTCCGGCATACGCGATAGCGACGCCGCCGCTATCGTAGGTCACGCGGGCATCGCCGAGAGCACCGAACATTTCAGGCGTCACCCATGCAATCCGCTTGCTATCCGATTGTCCCACCTCAATCGGCACGAGCTGATCACCGACAAACCCCAGCACCTGCCCCGTCCGGGCCAATGCGACCGAACCCAAAGCTGGCGCATTTTCGCCAAGCGGCACCTTGAGTGCCCGGCCCAGTTGCGCATCCTGTTCCTGCGCGATCAGCACGCTGCGATCCAGCTCGGCCTCGATCCTCTTTGCGGGCATCGGCTGTGTCGGCACCAACGCAGCCTGCTGCGCGCGGTCAGTGATGCGCCGTACCGTTACCACCGCGCCTGCGCTAAAGGCTCGCAAGGTGCGAATTGATCCGGTGCCGGTGCGAAGATTGCCAGTGATCGTGTAATCGGTGCCCAGCACCTGTATCGCGCCCGTCGAATCGGTAACGACAAGGTGGCTGGGATCGAGCGCCACCAACCCTGCCAGCGATTCCGTCAGCATGGCAGAACCGGGGACATAGCTATGGGTAAGGATTGCCGAAGAAACCGTCATAGCGCGTACCCGACCTGATCGCGCTCACGCCATGCGAGCGGCAAAGGCCGGGACGGGCTGGAAGGAGTCCCCGGTGACCGCGTGTTATCGAATCGAGGCCGTCAGGTCAACAGCTCGCAAGTCACATCGCCGCAGCAGCCTCCGCCTCCGCCTTTGCCTGCTGTCTGGCCTTTGCCTCCTTGTTCTCTGGCGCGCCCGGCGTGTCGAACGCGTTGCCCCAGTCTGGCGCGCGTACGGGCAGCAGCGTTCCCGGCGGCACGAACATCGGTGCGCGCTGGTCCTGATAGCGTTCCAGCAACCGCGCCTCGTCCTGATCGTGGTTCGGATTGATCACGCTGTCGATCTCATGCACCAGCAGCCGGTCATAGGCCGGGCGCAGATACCACAGCGAACTGGCCACCGGTACTTCCTGCCGCATGATCTTTACGATGTCCTTGCCCACATGGGGCGTGTCGCCGCGCACCGCCGCCGCTGCATTGCCATAGGTCAGGTCGATCGCGTTCCCCAGCGTCGAAGCGCCCGGCCCGGCAATCGTCTGGGCAATGCCCCCGCCGAAACGGTTCTCGCTCGCTTTCAGGAAATCGCCAAAGATGCCAAATCCGCCGCCTTGCGCCACCGCGCGCCCCACAAATGCGGGATTGTCCATCGGCTCCACGTCCTGCCCCCGCAGCAAGTTCTTGATCTGGATCGCCGCCGCGCCCGCCAGCGTGGTCAGAATGCCCATGCGCACGGCATAGGCTGCTAGAAACCGTGCACCTGCAAATCCACCTTGGCCAAGGGCACGCCGCCCGTGTGTGTTCATCAATGTCAAGCCGAACCCCTTGAACAGGAACAGCGTCTTCATCGTCTCGCCAAATACGCTGCCGCGCTTGAAGTTTTCTGCCAGCATTGCTCGCGTGCGCAGATCGGTTTCCGGCACGGCAAACTTCTTCTCGGTATGCACCATGCGCAGATAGGCATCCCGCACGGCGGTATCCTCGATCGCCATCGGATTGAACCATTGGGTGCCGTGCGCCGGCTCCAGCGGCGTTGCGCGGATCTTGTCCCATTCGGCAGAGCCGATGCCATAGCGGTTGATCGCGGCGGAAAATTTCGGATCGAGCTTTTCAAATGGCAACTCTGCAAAGTCCGCAATGCCGGCGTTGAACCCTTTCACGAACAGTTGCCGCGACACATCGGTATGTTTGGCCAGCGCCGATGCACGGATCGTCAGTTCCGCAAGCCGTTTTGCCGCCTCGCCCGAAAATTCCTCGCCCATCATGCGATGCGCTTCCGCGCCCGAATGCGCCCAGTCCGATGCCATTGCCCCGTGCCGGATCAGCATCTGGCGCTGCGCAAGACTGTCCTCGGTCGGGGCCAGCATGCGGATATAGTCCCCCACCATCGACCACTGCGGCAGCCCGTTGAAGCTGCGCGTCACGCTCGATGTCGCCATATCGCCCGGCGCGGCCGACCAGAACGCGCCGCCCAGCTTGGCGCTCGTCTCAAAGGCGCGGAAGGCATCGAACCCCGCAGCCACACGGCGGCTCTTGGGGATCATGTTGTCATGCTTGCCCATGAACACGTCGTACATCGCCTGCAATTCCGATGCCGCCGCCTGCGCCCTATCCACCGCATCGGGCGCAAAGGTCTGTTTCACCGCCGCCACCGGGTTTTCCAGCAGCTTCGCACGAGGCTTTGGCTCCCGCCCCACCTTGCGCGCGGCCTGGGCGATTACGGCATCGCCCACATGCTTGATCGTCGCATCCGGGTTCGCACCAAACCGCTGCATCGCCGCCACATCGCGCGCCATCCGGTCAAGGTGGCGGCTCATCCCCTCCACCATGCCGGTTTTGCCGTATTTCTGCGCATACCACAGGTGCGTCTTGCTATCCGTGAAGGCGAAAAACCGCTCTTCGGCGTGGCGGTTATACAGCGCCTTGCCTTCACCCATGCCGCCGATCACCATGTTGGCGCGGCCATCGGTCACCACGTCATCGTACATCTTGGCCAGCACATCTTCGAAGGCTTGACCCTCGAACGGCAGGCCGGTGGCATTGTCCAGCATGGTGCTGGTATTCAGGATCGGCACGCCGCGCTCGTCCGCGCCCATCACATCGGCCTTCCACTGGTCGAACCCGGCGCGCTGGAACTTGTCGCCGCTATGGTCCTGCACCCAGTGCCAGTCCTCGCGCGCGGCAATATGCCCGCCCGCCTCGTTGAACTGCTGGCGCGCCAGCTCGGCCACCTTCTTCGCCGCCGTTGCCATTTCCACGGCGTTCACATCGTCGACCTTCTCGCCATACGCGGCGGCAAGGATGTCCTCTTCCAGCGCGGGCGCGCGCACCTTGCCCAGCACCTTCGCCCGCGTCTCGCGCAGCATCGAATCGAGCGTGGAATGATAGGTCGCCCGCAGCGCCTCGTGCTGCCCTTCCAGGTCCATGAACCGCGCCTTGTCGTCCCACGCCGCCAGCGACGTCAGCGAACGCGGATCAAACAGCCCGCCTTCGCCCATGCCCCCGGCATAGGTCCGCATGTCCTTCAGCGCGTTCACTTGTGCCATCGCCGTGCTGATCTTCGCGCGCTTCGCCGCCTTGGCCTCGCCGCGCAAATGCTTCATCGTCAGCTCGGTCGCCTCGCTCGCGGCGGCCATCATGCCCTTTTCGTGCTTCAGCCGGTTGAAGTGCCGCTCATACAGCGCCTCGGCCTTCTCGCCCTGATCCTTGCGGATCGCGCCTTCGGCTACCAGCCCCTTCACGCATTCGGACATCGACATCGCTCAGGCTCCTGTTGTGGCGGGCGGCGCAAGGCAGGCATCGATCTTGTCGAGCACCGCCTCTTCCTCGTCCAGTTGGCGCAGGTACTCGGCCAGCGGCACCGGCTCCGCGTCCGCATCCGGCGTGATCATTGTCTCGGGATTGTCGCGGACGAACAGGTCCAGATCATGCAGCGCGCTGTCGGCCTGTCGCTGTGCCGCTTCGGCCACCGGATCGTCAAACCCCGCCAGCGTCGCCTGCGCCTGCGGGTCGAACGGTTTTACGTCGAATAGGTCCGGCGACTCTGATCCTCCGCCGCCAGCATTTCCGCCAGCATCGGCCCCATCCATGGCCGCAGCGCGTAAGTCAGTGGCTCGGATGTCGCTCGCAAGATCGGCGGAGACGCGGGCGAGGGGTTCGCCATCGGCAAGCCGCTTTGCGGCGCGGTCGATGGCCGATTTGACGGGTCCGGCAGACCAGGCAAGTTTGTCGATAAGGGCAAGGGCTTCGTCATTGCTCAGGACTTCCTGTCTGCTCGCTGCCACATCGATCTTCGAACCGGCTGTTTCCAGCGTACCCGCTTCCTTGGCCGCCGTGCCGAAAATGCGCTTCAGTCCGCGCAGTCGGCTCATTGCGGCCTCTTTTACGCGGGCGCGCTCGGTAAACAGGCTGGACATGGTGCCAAGCTCGCCGAACATATCAGTCTGCACGCCGTCTTGAAAGCCCGCCTCGATCCCCTGTCGCACGATATCATCCGCCATGGCTGCATTGGTGGGCTTGCTCTTCGCCAGCAGTTGCACCATCGCCACGTGCGCTTCGGGGTTGTCTGGCAGCCGCGCACCGATCAAGGCTCCGTATTCCTCAGGGATTACCTTGTTGATTACCATCCTGAAGGCTTCTGGTGAAAGCCGCGCCGCCCCCTCCGCATGACGCGCCTTGGCCCCGCGTGGCACACCGGCCTTGCGCAGCGCATCCGGCCCGGCATCGCGCAGCACTTTGGCCATGTCGGTAATCGTGCCGCTTTCATCGGCAATGTTCTTCATTGCGGCAAAGGTGCGGGCATCGCGCGCGCTCACCCCATCCGCCTCGCGCAGCACATAGGCATCAAGCGATATGTCGCGGCCCTCTTTCGCGCCGATCCTGCGGGCAAGGCCGGTGCGCTGGTGGCCGTCCGCCACGAAGTATCGGCCCGCCTTGTCCTGCCACAGGATCACCCGCCCCGAAAAACCCGGCTGCCACTGGTCAACATTGGCAAGCCGGTCTGTCACCCCGTATTGATCGCCGCCCGATTTGAACTGGAATGTCTCGGCATCCACGTTGATCTGGCTCGCAGGCACCGTCTCCAGCGTGTGCGGCATCGTGTCGCGATATTCGGGCAGCAGCGTCGGGCCGGGCGCGCTTTCGCCGGACAGCCCCGGTTCTTCGGCGCGCATCGGTTGCGCAAGCGCCGCCGTCTCGCTGTCGATCGCCGGACCGCGCGCGGCCTGCCCGGCCTGCACATCAGCTTCCGCAGCGGCCACGCCGTCTGTCGCGCGCTGGGCTTCCAGTGCCAGCGCGTCTGCCCCATCGGCCCCGTCGGCAACGCTACCAGCACCGCCACCAGCATCCCTGCC
Organism: Novosphingobium sp. FKTRR1; assembly: GCF_020404405.1. Classification (GTDB taxonomy): domain Bacteria; phylum Pseudomonadota; class Alphaproteobacteria; order Sphingomonadales; family Sphingomonadaceae; genus Novosphingobium. The sequence continues at coordinate 110,414 of NZ_JAIZDA010000012.1, forward strand.
CCCCATCTTCCGTTCGGCAAAAGCAATCGCATCGCGCACCGTCCTTCCCGCCAGAATGCTGGCATTGCTATTGATCGAAGCCTTGCGGATCAGCCCGGCCAGCGGCGTCTCGCCGCCATGGCTCAGCACCTTGATCGCATCATCCGGTCCTAGAAAGTGGGCAAGGTAAAGGCTGGTCGGCGTCACCGGCTGCCGCGCCCGCGCCAGCGCCTGCGCATTGTCGGCGGTCAGCCGCTCCAGCATGGCGCGTTCCACCCCGGTGCCGCGTTGCGCAAGGATAGCGGCCTTGCCCAGTCTAGCCTGATCCGGGAACGTCTTGCGAAACACGTTGACGAACGTGTCGTCCACAAACTGGCCCAGCCCCACCGCGCTGCTCGCCGGGTTCTTACCCGTGCCCTCCACGCGCGGATTGCCCGCAATGCGATTCACCACATAGTCTTGCGCCGCGCGCCCGGTCATACCCAGCCCATCGCCCGCAACTGGCGCGCGCACAGATCCGCTCTGCAAGCCGCTGGCATCGCCAAGCCCAGAACGAACCGAACGAACAGGCGTGCCTGTCGTGATCCGGTCCAGCGCATCCTGCAAAGCGCTCTGGTGTGCCTTGATGCCCGCCCCGTCTGGCACGAACGGATTGCTCGCCGCCTCGTCGCTTGCGCGCCGCAACGTCGAAACCGCGCCGCGCTCGGCCTCGGTCATCCGGTCCTTGCCCACGGCGGCTTCGAACGCATTGGCAAGGTCCGCGTCGGGGATATCGCCAATTCCCCTGATTTTCGGCCGCATGCCTTCGGGCAGATGCGGGATGATCCGCGCAAGTCCCGCTTCCAGCACCGGGGCAACCGCCTTGCCCGCCACCTTGACCGCCGCGCCCAGTACGGGCGCAGCCACATACTTGCCCGCTCCAGCTACCACGACATTGCCCGCCGCGCCCAGCGCCACTTCCTTTGCCATGTCTGCAGCGGTAAAGCTTTCGCCCATGCGGTTCATCGCGGCTTTTTGATCGGGCAGCATCAGCGCCGTACCCGCCGCGCCCGCCAGCGCCTCGCCCAGCACAAAACGGGCAATGGTACCGCCGCCACCGCCTACCGCCATAGTCATCACTTGCGCAGGGTCAGTCAGCCCCGCCGCCGCGCCGCCAAGGGCCCAAGGCACAAACCCTGCACGCGCCGCCACAGCCTGATCGCGCGCGCGCGCGCCAAAGCGTGTGGCAATCTGCTGATCCCATTCTGCACGCGTTGCCGGAAGGCCGCCAAAGGACTGTGCGTTGATCGCCCGCTGGCGCTGCATCTCGGCAAACACCTTGTCATGGTTCAGCACGCGCGCGGTGCCACGCGGCCCGGCATAGACTGGCCCGGCTACCGTCATCGCCATGCTCGATGTCGCGCCGTCATCAAACAGCGGCCCTTGCTGCGAAGTATCGACCCCCAGCTTGCTCAGCGCGTCCAGCGCATCGAAATAGGCGTCGTGGTTACGGGTTGATTGGACAAGATTGTCTTGGATGTCCTTGCCCAGATTGAAATTCGCCTTGATCCCCTCCCACCATGTCGGGTCAGGCGGCGGCGCGCCCGCGCTCGGTCCGCTGCGATCGGGGCTGCGCAAGCTGGGTGGTGCGATTGGCGGCATCAGCGGCCCCCATATTCTTTGGCTTGATCGTTATGCAGGCTAACCGCGTATGCCGTTGCCTGCTCGGGCGTCTTGAATATGCCGAGATGCTTTCCGGTCCTTCGATACTCCGCTGCCGCCTCTTTTTCTGACATGATCCGCCCATCCGGTGACACCGTTGGGATCAGGACTTCACCTTTGTCCGTACCGATCGAGATTGATCGCACGGTTGAAATTGAGCCATCCTTGTTGTGAACTACGGGCCGGTGATGAAGATCAATATTTCCGGCCTCGATCAATCCAGGCACGTCCGGCGCTTTTTGAATGGCAACGCGAACTCCGGGATTGACCGGCACGTTCAGGACATAGGGTTCAATGGCACCATCCGGGCGGCGGCGCTGCAGCAGCTTGAAGTCGGGACCGACCAGTGTGTAACGTTCGGTCCCGTCCGGTGCGGGATCGACCAGCTTCATCTGAAAATGCGCTTTGATGTCCGCCGCGCTCACGGCCTGGCCGTTCGCCAGCACGGCACCCTTGAAGTCATGCCGCGCATAGCGCTGCGCGAATTGTTCCGTATTCAGATAGGGCGGGATCACCACCTGAAAACCGTTGACGGTATGCACTCCGCCATAGCGAACGCCGCCGCGCAACGAACCACCATAAACCCTGTCGATTGCGACTTCCAGATTGACCTTGTCGTACTTGTGACCACTCGCCGCCATGATATCTAGCGCAGTGTCGCGGATCTCCTGATAGGCCCCGCCATCATGGTCGGCCACGCCACCCAGCTTGGCTTTGAACAGGGCTTCGATTTGTGCATCGCCGTCCTTGCCCGGCACAGCGGCAGGCTTGAAAACGTCGGGCCGCTCACGCCGCATCAACCCGCCTTGCACTGCCCAGCGCTGCGCCAAAGGGTCCAGCCCCGCGATCACAGCTGCCTGCTTGTCACCTGCCGCCAGCGCCGCTGCAAAGCGCCGCTCAGGCGGCAACTGCGCCAGTCTGGCAACGCCTGCAGCCCGCCCTTCCACGCCCTGTTTCAGCAGCGAACTCAGCCTGGCCCCCTCGCTGTCATCGCGCGCCTTCTGCTCGGTCTCGTACTGGTCGAGCATGCGTTGCTCGGCGGGCTTGAGCTGCGCCGATCCGCCCGCCGCACGCCTGCCCTGCAGGTCCGTGATCTGTGCATCAAGCGCGCCCGAATCGAGCGCCTTCGCACGTTGGGCATAAGTCATCTTCTCGCCCAGATAGCGTGCTTCCATCATCTCCGAAGGCGGCAGTCCGGCTGCTGTGCCGCTGCGGATCACCGCATCGATCGTCGCCGCCGGAACCGCCTCGCCGTGGTCGATCGCCACTTTCACCTGATTGATCGATTCGCGCGCCTGGCGCTGCACATCTGCGGCTGCCGCGCGCGTCGCCGCCGCCGAAGCGCCGCGCTCCGCCTCGATCTGGCGCATCAGTTGAGCCTTCGCTCCTTCGGGCAGCAGGCCGTCAAAGGTGCCAGCGTCCAGCTCTTTGGCCACCGCCTCGTATCCGCCATCGCGGATCGATTGCGACAGCCCGGAAACCCACACTTGTCCCGCCGCCGCATGCGCCGCCACCGGTCGCAGCGCAGCCGGGATCGTGCTGTTGGCCATGATCGCTGCAGTCACTGTGTCGGCAAACTCGGCGGTGCGGTGCGGCGCGCTCATCGCGTTGTTGGCCGATGTCGTGATCAGATCATTTGCAGCGCCCGCGCTGGCCTTGGCGCGCACTGCTGCCACATGGGCATAGGCTTCGCTCTTGCGGCTTTCAGCGCTCTTCGTCAGCAGCGGCTCATAATGGTTCAACAGATCCCGGTCGTTACCCAGTTCGCCGCGCAGGCCTGCCATGTCGGCATCAACTTTGGCGCTGGCCTTCACTTCGAAATCGGCGTCGTTCTGGTGATCGGTCACCCAGCGCTGATATTCGCCTTCGCCCTGCGCCAGCTTCACTGCAAATGCCGAACTCGCCGTATCCTGCGCCCGCGCCTTCTCGCGCACGGCAAGCGCCGTATCGTTCTGGATCACCGCGCCAGCGGTGCGCCCCAGCGCCGATATTGTTTCGCCCATGCCCAGCGGCTCGGCCACGGGCGCGGCAGGCACCACACTGGCATTCACCCGGCTTGTAAACCATCCCGCCATGATCAGCGCCGCCCCACCTTCTGACCGTTAAGAATGCTGGCTGTGTTGCGCTGGTCAGATTTCGTGGCGGCATAGCCCATCGCCCCGCCCAGCACGCCTTTCACCAGCGCAAACCCGGCCGCGCGGCTTTCACTGGCCGCGCGCGTGCGCAGATTCGCCGCTTCACCCGCCGCCTTGGCCCGGATGTTGACAATCTCCATTTCACGCTCCAGCGCGGCCTGCTCAATCAGGTCGGCTACCGTGCCGGTGCCGCCCACATTTCCTTCGGCAGCAGACAGCGCAATCCCCGCTCCTTGCGCCAGGCGCGCATCGCGTGCCGTCTGCCAGCTATCCAGTTCGCCCTGATATTGGGTGCGGTCGGCATTGGCCCGGTCCGCCGCCGCCTGTGCACGCAGTGTCCCGCTCTGCTCGATGCCGCCCACAATCGGCCCGCCAACCGCGCCCACCATCTGGAAAGCGTTCAATACCCCAGCGCTCATGGCTGCACCCTGTCTGCCGCATAGCCTTTACGCCAGAAATCAGCGGGCGCCCAAACATCAGCAGGCGCCCAAACATCAGCAGGCAATCCGTCAATTCGCGCGTAAACCGCCATGTCCTCACCATCGGGAAAGAACCGGTAATGCCAACTTTCAAAGCCCAGCCCCAGCAGCCGCGCCCACTGGTGGCCGTTGGCAAAGCCGCGCCGCACCGTCACATCGATGCGCCGTTCGTGCATCCCGGCGATATAGGCTCGGCACCACCGCGTCACATAGCCAAGCCGGGCAATGCCCAGCTCGCTCATCACTGCCCAGGCGGTCAGATGCTCGGCATGGCTGCGCACCATGCCGAAGCATGCTGCAATCGTTCCGCCCCCATTTCCAGCCCCCGCATCGGCAAAGCTCCAGCAATGCTCTTCGGCTGCAAACGCCGCTGCGCGCCCATCGCGGGCATCGCAATCCGGCCAGTCATGCGCTTGCGCGGGCTGCACTGCGATCATCCGCATGTGCTTCGGCTCGAACGGCAGCAACGTCAGGCCACAGGGGGCAGGCATCACCGTCATCCGTTTGCCTTTTCCAATTGGCCCATGATTGCAAGGATCGTGGATTGCTTGGCCGATGTCCGGTCGATCTGGATCACGTTGCGGCGGTCATAGCCGCCCACCATGTCCAGCGGGATATCCAGCGTCATGAACGGCAGCGCCGTGTCCATCACGCTGTCGGTCATCAGACTTTCCAGATCCTGCGCGGCGTTGGGTTCATCATCTACCGTCACCCGAAGCCCCAGGCTGTTCTGCACCCGCAGCCACACTTTGGCCGTGCGACCAATCTTGAACATCGCCGGGCCGTTGTCCCCGCCGGCTTCCGGCGGCAATGACCGCCAGCGGCAGGGAAATGGAAGCCCCAGCATCACTTTGCTGAAAGCACCCTCTCCGATCGCTGAAAGGTCTACCGTGCCCGTGCCGTCCAGCGTGAACAGCCCCAGCACCGCGCCATCGGCGACTACTTCAACTTCCTTGTCTGCCAGATGCGCCGCCGTGAAGATCGAGGCGGACACCCCGTCATATGTCAGCGCGGCATCGCACATGATGCCGTTTTCGTCGTATTCACCGGCGTTGCGAAATGGCGCCAACTTCATCACAAACCATGCGCCGGATACCGTTTCCGCTGCCAGCCACAGGTCTTCGCGCGTGCCGTCCGGCGCGGTCACGGCAACGATGGATCGTGCCAGCATCCCGCCGCCTAGCGGGCGGCGGAACCAGCCCAGAATGGCCTCTTCTGGCATCAGCAGGCAACCCCACAGCATACCGTCTTCACGCACTGCCCACAGCAGCGGCATCGGCTCGACCTGCTTGGCAAATTCAACCATCGGGCTGTTACCCACATGGTCGGCGTAGCGGGTCAGGTCCTCGATGCCGAGCCGCTCATAAGTCGTATCGGTTATCCGCAGCACCTTGCGTCGGTTGCGCTGCAGGAACACCGGCTTGCCGTCCAGGTCGACAGGGCGCACCGTGGCCGACCCGCGCCGCGAATTCACCGTATTGCGGATATTTCCGGGCGCAATTCCGCGCGCAGCGCTGCTCTGTTGCATCACGCCTTCCTCGCGCGCGCCGCCGGTAAACAGGTTGTTGCCCGATTGCATCCACGCCACCGGGTTGGGATCGGTCAATGGTGAGATGAACGCCTGATCGTCGCCGATATCGCCGTTCTCGTTGAACCGGTCGAAATCGTTGTAAAGCCCGATCTGGCTCGCATAGCGGTTGTTGTCTTTCGACAGCACAAGCCGGTCCTGAATGATCGCACCATGCTCGGGCCAGCCCCGCTTTGGGCTGAATGCGCCAAATCGCCAGCGGTAGGTGGCATTAGTTGATGCCAGATCTTGCACAACTGTCGCGCTTACATGCGTCGCATCGGTAAAGCCGGTGATCTTCAGTCGCCCGATTGCACTGTATTTGTAAGTCCAGGCGCAGCCATAAGGGCCTTTGCCATTCACATCATTACCATTGATCCCGTCGTATTGCGTGCCGGTATTGTGCGTCGGCGCGGCAGAGCCGGTAATCGTGCCCGCACTGTGTTGATACACTTTTCCGTTCACGCTCACCACCAGCATGCCCGCGCTCACCGTCATGCCTACCATCCAGTGCGGAATGGTCGAAAGGTCGATGAACTCCATTTCGAACAGGCCGCCCACGTCGCCAGCATCGAACAGCGGCTGATTGGCCACCAGCGTCACCGCGCCGGTCTGCGCACTTGCCTGTACAGTCAGCGTCTTGTCGGTGTTGCGGTCCTCGAATGGACCATTGGCAAACGTGAAATCGCCCAGCGTGAAACTGGCTGCCCCCGTGCGGAACAATTGCTTGGGGGCAACGCTGCGGTGCCAGAACCACATCGTGTCACCATCGGCGGCAAACGTATAGTCAAGGCCCAGCACTTGGGGCTGGGTATAGGGGTGCGCCACTTCCACAGGTACGGTCGCCACGGTCAGAAGTACGTCGTTGGTATAGAACCGGAACTTCAACGCTGACATTTCAATGATATAGGATTGCGTCAGGTATGGTTCGAACGGGATCAACCGGCATGGCCCCGCTGCGCTCGCCACATATTCAAATCCGGGGCAGGCCTCGATCGGACCTTGCGGGCGCGGCACCCATCCCGTCAGCTCAAGGCTGCTGACCTTCCACACTTCGTGATCCACCCGCCCCAGCATAAGCGGTGAAAGCTCGCCCCCGGTAAAATTGGATTGCAGCGGGGTCACCAGCGACATGGGCGTCAGTACCCGGTCGGGAAGGAAAAGGAATTAGTCGAGCGCTCGCGGCGCGATCGCGCCCAGCGCGAAAGATAGCGGGCATTGCCCGTGGTCCGCTCGCCCGATGCAAGACCATCCAGCTTTTTGGCTTCCTCCAGCGCGGCTTCGCGCATTTGCGCCATATCCTGCGCCTTGGCCGAAAACTGCGTCGCCGCGTCGGCCAGGTCCATCGCTAGTTGATAGGCCATGAACGCCTGAAAATGCGCAGGCCAAGCTCCCACGTCCTCGATGTCCTGAATACCGCGAAACGGCAGCGGCGCACTGGCGTCCGTCAGGATATGCCCGCCTTCCTCCACCCCTTCGAAAAACCAGTCGCTGTCGCGCGGCGGCGGCAACCAGCGCAAGGCTTCAGGCGGAATGGCGAAGCGGCGCGTATAGCCAAACGCGGGCGCATCCCCCGTCTCATTCAACTCGGCGCGAAACAGTGCAAAATTCCAGGGGTGCGATATGATTGCGGCGCGGCGGCTCTCGTGCCACAAATCCTTGATCTGGCGCGCCAGTGGGGCAGGGTCGTCAACAGAAATAACCCGCGTCACCGTCCCCAGCAGGATCAATGCGCGGTTTGCGATGCGGGTCTGCGAAGTCACGATATCAGCCATTCACGCGCTCCTGACCAACCAGAATTTCAACCCGCCGCATGTCCAGCCCGAGATAAAGACCCCGGCATGCGGCGGGTTGAACATCACAACCCCAATTACTTGTGGCTGTAATAGGTATCCACTTGCAGCTTGCCACCCGCCGTCACCGGGATCACCGCCACACTTGTGGTCAGCACCAGTTCTTCGGACGCGAACGGCACGGTATTGAGACCGATATCGTTCACGTCGAGGAACTTGATCGTCACCGTCGCGCCTGCGCCGGGACCGGCAATGGCCGCGCTGTACTTGGTGGCATTGGCGCGCGTGCCCAGCGAAAAACTCACGCCCGACATCGCCACGGTGCCTGCGGTGATTTCCACCTTGTCTGGCACGTCGCCCCCGCGCAGCACGCCGATCACCAGCGTGGTGCCGATTGCATTCGCGCCGCCATCGTCAGTCAAAAACACTTCGCGATTGCGGCGCATCGCCGCATTGTTGCTATGGCCGGGCGCCTGCTGCGCCTTGGTCCCGGTGGTCACATTGGCCCAGTACTTGCCGGTACGGTCTGCCATTTCGCATTCCCTTCAAAAATGAAGGCGACCCCTCGAACTGGCTCTGCATGAGCGTGTCGAAGGGCCGCTCAAGTTTACCGACCCGTGCAGACCATCTGGAAGCACTTCTTCTCGTCCACCCGCGTGATGGCCGAACAGGCTTCGGCATACTGCTGCACCTGATGCTTCTTCGCCGGGTTCTCGCCCTGCCGGTAGAAGAACTCGGTCCAGGTGCCGCGATAGAGGCCGCTGGGCACAAAGGCCGGCAGCGAAATCTGGTTTGCGGCAGGCACGATCGTGCCGGGGGCAGAGGGGTAGGCGCGCGCCGAAAGCATGTTGGCACGGATATAGCGAAATCCCAGAAACCCCCGTCCGGCAGCAAATTCGCCGCGCGCAAGCGGGCGGTCTTCGCTGTATTCCCAGTTGGCGAACTCGGTGATGTTCTGCAGGTCGATCACGCCCTGGTTGTCGATGAACAGAATCGGCTCTTCGGTTTCGGTATCGACATCGTTGTCGTTGAACAGCTTCATCAGCGCCTGCAGCTTGGCCTTGGTAATGCCAGTGCCGCCATGCGCGATGATGTTGCCCGGCGTGAACGGCACCGCCGTCGCGCCATATTCGCCCGTATAGGCATTGCCATAAAAGCCGCCGAGCGGATCGAAGAACGCGTCGTCGTGATAGCGGCGCACTGCATCAGCCAGCTTCACCGGCGGCACCGCCTCGATGTTGACGTCGGTCGCCTGCACGTCATGGCGGCCCACCAGCACCGCGGCATCAGCAGGCTTGCGTTTGCGGATCGCGCGGCGAACGTTGCCGATATCGACATAATTGGTGTCGTCGGCGCGGTTGTTCTGGGTTTCGAGATTGATGATATCGAAGCGGTCTTCCAGAACCTTGATCGTGCCGCTGCACGGGCCGCTGTTCGATTCATCAAACAGCTGCGTGAACTTCCCCGGAACCTGGTTAAGTTCGTTGGTGACCTTCAAAGAATAGGCGATGGTCCGATCGGTTTCGGGCCAATTTTCGACTGGGGTTGCCATAGTCATTCTCCTGGCAAAAGTTTCACATCATTGCGAAAATTTCGTCAGGGGTATCGCCCCTTACGTTGCCGCAGGGCCGGGCCAGACTGGCGGCTGTCGCGCCGCGTCAACGCCCGCATCTTTTGCGGGAAAGCACCGGGGCCGGGCCTGATCGCTCAGGCGGCGGGGTGTCCGGGGTGTTCCGATCGGGGGGTCAAAGCTCGATCGGAACGCCCTAGAAGTTTATCAAATCGATAACAAAGTCAAGCTGGTTTTGATTACCGCTTGCTGGTGCCGCGCGCAATTACGGCAGCATATTCGTCCATCTTCTTGCTTTCCGGGCTGCTCGGATTGCGCAGCGCCTTGGCATCCAGCTTGCTTGCTTCCACCTTGGCCTGCTCGGGCGTCATCGTTCCCATGGCCAGCGCCATCTCGGAATCGTTCACCTTGCCCAGCTCGCCCGTGCGCCGCACGATATCGAACAACAGCCGCACCGAATTGCCGGCCCCCACCAGACGCGCCAGATCGGTATCAAATTTCACCGGAATGCCCATCCTCGTCAGCCATGCATTGGTCGCCAGCTTGGCGGCGGCAAATTCCTGCGTCCCCATGCCCGCCTCCAGATCGGCCAGCTCTTTCTTGCCCGCTGCCTTGATCGCCGCAGCCTGCTGCGCCACATAGGTATTGTTCGCCGCTACCAGCTTTTCCACCTGCAGCGGATGCAGCCCCGCATCATGGAACACCGGACGCATCGATTCGGCAAAGGTGGCGTCCTGCCCCTCGGGTACTTCGATCTTGTATGCATCGGGCTTTTCCGGCCGGATCGCAGCGGCAAAGCGTTCGAAGCTGTCCGGGTCATCCGCCTTGGGCAGTTGGATACGGTCACCCAGCATCGCCTGCCGCTCGACCACACCTTTGGCCAGGTCTTCCACCGACTTGAACCGGGCCAGCGTCTTGTCGCCCTTCAGGTCATCGGGCAGCGTATCCATCCATGATGCCGCTGCGGCGGCAGGAGCGGCAGCGGGTGCAGGTTCGCTTCGTTCCAGCGGCGATGCAGGGATGGTGGCAGAGACTGGGGCAGGGGAGGCTGCCGGTGCAGCAGCGGGGGATACAGCGGGGTCAACGGGCTCGCTCATCGGTTGTTCTCCAGTTCACGTGTGGTCGCAGCAGCCCGCTCGGGCGAAAGCCGGAAGCGGGAAAGCAGATGCAGCATCAGGCGGCGCTTGCCCTCCAGGATGCACAGTTCGGCATGATCGGTATCCCATGACGCAGCGCCAAGCCCTGCCGCCTCGGCCAGATCGTCCAGCACGATCGCGCCCGCGCGGCTCAGTGTCGCCCCATCGGGATAGAATATCTCGCAATAGGCTTCGTGAACCTCGCGCGCGGTACGGCGCTTGCGGTTTCCGTCCAGTCCTACGGCGCTCGCGATCTTGCCCAGTGGACTCTTGCGCAGCGCGCGCGCCGCCGCCAGCTTGGCACGCGTCTCGATCAGGTCGGGGCTTTCACCATAGTCAGGCGACATTTTGCGGCACCGCCCCGCTCAGGTCTTTCGAAGCCTTGGCCAGATCGGGCACGGCAGCAAGGAACTGCTGTTCCTGATTCTGCTGATCGTGCTGCGCCTTGATCGCCGCACGCTCTTCCTCGGTTGACATGATCGAAACCGGCACCGCCGTGTTGTCGGCCACATATTTCAGCCGCTTTTCGAAAGGATAGTATTGCTTGTACGTCTGGTACGTCTCGGGATCGTTCTGGAACGTACTGGCAAAGAACCGTTCCATATCCAGCAGCGCGCCCACACCGGCAGCGCCTTGGCTGCGCGTCACGCCGTTGTCGTAGATCGCCTCGATTCCCATACCGGCATCGCGTGCCTCGCGCACTTCGCCCGGCTCGTCATCCATCAACCCCAGCTCGTCCATCAGCGCCAGCTCGCGGTCCAGCATCGGGGAAAACCACTCGTTTTCCTGCCGCGCCAGCGGGGTCAGCAGCACACCCGCATCGGCCTTTCGCTCGAACAACTGCTGGTCGGTCACATGGCTTTTCAAATCCTGATTGATCTGCAGCAGGTGGGCATAGAACGCGCGGTCGATGTAGCTGTGCATCAGCTCCAGCAACTGCCAGCCTTCGCCGTTGTCGGCCGGGTTGAACATGGCCTTGATCCGCTCTTCATAGCGCGCGCCAAGCCCGCCCATGATCACTTCGCGCGGGGCATAGCGGATGCCGTAATCCAGCATGTCGTCATGGGCCAGCATGGTCGGCCCCGCCTTCTGCTCGGCCGTTTCGATCAGGTCCACCATCATCACCTGGCACTGGCGCACCGAAGGCAGCACTTGGAATGCGGCGCAGTGGCCGTATGGGCCGTTCAACCCTTTGGAAAAGCGGCTCACATTGCGCGGGTTGGCAATGTATCCGCCTTCCTTGAATAACTCCTTGCCTTCCACCGCCACAAAACACCCGCGCCAGGGCTTGCCCAGATGGTCGATCCGGTCGGGATCATATTCATGGTTGGGATAGATCGCGTGGATGAATTCCACCTGTTCGTTATCGCCCGCACCGTTGGCCTTGCCTATATGGCGCTTGACCACGGCGGGGCTTTCATCACCCCATTTGTCCCATGCCTGCCGCGCCGTCAGCATGAACTTGTTGTGCGTGCGGATCGGCAGGCCTTCGGCGTTCTCTTCGATGAAGATCCCGCCGATGAATTCGCTCTGATAGGAAAATCCGGCAGGGCGCCCCATGATATCGCGGCGCACGTCTACCCAGCTCGATTGCATGGCAAAGGCCAGCAGGCTCGCCCAGCCTTCACCCAGATTATCTGTGAAGCCTGATTTCGGGTCGCTGCGCAGCTTTTGCAGCAGGCGGTTCTTGCTCTCCACCCACAGTCGCACATGCTGCAATTTCATCAGATCTTCGTCGCCCAGCGTCCAGCGCTGCCAAATCTGACCCGAAGGGTTCGACAGGCCCATCGCGATCGAGACGGCTTCCTCGAACTTCTGCTGGCCGTATTCGTCAAACACCGAAGCGACGAGGCTTTGTGTGTTCTGTCCGAACTGGCCCAGACAGTGGAACTTGGCCATGCGCGGCAACAGCAACTCGGCAACCTCCTGCCGCAATTCGCGGATGGCGGTCTGCCCCGCCGCCATCCGCTCCTGCCGCCTGATGATCGCCTCGCCGCTGTACATCGAACTTCCTTCCTAATTCCTCCCCCACCGGGGAGAGGTAACCTCAGTCGAAATCGAACCGCAGGTTGTTGCCGGGGATCATCGCGGAAAGCCCGGCGCCACCGATCAGCAATGCGCCTAGGCGGCAGGTAGAAAGCACTTTGCCCGCGCTATCCAACAGCACGGCATAGCGCACGGTCACTTGCTCGATTTCGGGGTTCAGATCGATTGTACCGGAATAAAGCAGGCCCGAACCGTGCACCGTGAACAACCCTTTGCCGCCGATCGCCGGGGGGTAGGGCTGCACCACCGCGCCGTCATCTGCCAGCACCATGACTACCACACCACCAGCATCGAGCGAGGCCATCACGTCCGCAGCAGCGGCGCGCTCGCCATCCTCCGGCAGTTTCAGTGCCTTGCCCACTTTGGGCCGTTCGATCACAACTTCCGCCACAGGCGCAATCGGCGACGCACCCAGCGCGGCAATCTGGGCGTCGCGCTGGGCAATCGCGGCCTGCGCATTGTCCAGCGCCGCATCGCGCTCGCTCAACTTGTCGCGCAGGCTTGCGATCGTGGCGTTGGCCGTCGCCAGCTTGTCGCTCTGCGCCAGATATTCGGCCTCGACTGCGTCCGCCCGCGCCCGCGCCTCGCTGGCTACTGCAGATGCCGCTGCGATCGGGTCCGCATCCGAAGGAGCGGCAGGGTTACCCCCTCTTTCCCCGCTTGTGCCGAGCGAAGTCGAGACATCATCGGGCGAGGGTGCAACCGGCGCAGGTTCTGGGGCTGGTTCGACTGCCACTGCCAGAGCAGCCTCTGCCGCGCCATCTGCAAGCAGGCCCTCCGTCGCCGCAGTTTCGCCCGTCAGCGCCACCGCAGCCGCAGTCGCCTCATCCGCACCGTCTGTCAAAGTCTTGAGCCGTGCCATGAAAAAATCCTTCCTTGATCAAACCGCAAAAATGAATGGAGCCGGTGACTTGTACCAAACGGCTATGACCGCCCCAGCAAGCTGGTCTTGGCCCCGGTCTGAGCCTCTGCTCCGCCCACCGGTGTCTTTTTCTGCCCCCGCGCGCCCGTTCGCCGTGCCAGATTATCCGCCGCTGCCGCCCGCTCCAGCGCGTCGTTGCGCGTTGCCGTAAGCGGAGCTTGCTGCTGTTGCCCGCCACCGCGCGAAATAAGAGCGCCGCCGATTGTGGCGGCCCCGGCTGCGATTGTACCAATCCCAGCGGCAGTCCCCGCCCAAGCCAGAACAGGTGCCAGAAACGCCATTAAAACCTCCCACCACGCTCACCACGTCCGCGCAGTTGCGCCACCTGTTTCGAATAGGTCACTTGGGGCTTGGCGGCCTGCCGCGCGTCGTGCCGCTCGCGCATGTGGTTCATGCCCGCGCCGCGCAGCTTAAAGCCCAGCACCCCGTGTTGAAGGCCATCCTGCACATGGGTGAACGGCCCCTTCGGCTTATCTTTGAGCACCGCGCCGGTAGATGTCTTTGCTTCCTCCAGGATGTAGCCACCGGAGAATCCTCTGCGCAGAACCGGGCACGTCGTGCTGATCAGCATGCCCGGCTGCCCGCCGGGAGAGGTATTGAAATAATCGCGCACGGCGTCCTGCCTCGGGCCAATTCGGTTCCCGGCGTCGCCGCCCGGCTTGAACCGGCAGGGGAACTCACCCCTAAAAACCTCAAGCCAGTGGTAGGAGTCTTCCTCCTGCCCAAAGTCGATCGAAGGGTCATAGAAAACGCACTCAATCTCTCGGTCACCATAGCGATCCGCGACAAAATTCTTCGCCAGCTCGCCGAATGCCTTGGGGCCAAGGCGATCAAGCGAGATGCTGCCATTCTCGGTGTTTTTGCGCGGATCATAGACCACCAGCTCGTCCAGTACCCGGCAGGCCCCATTCGGCACCTGAAAGAACACCATCGCGGGAGTCCGCCCCCCGTCGAGGCCGCCAAAAATAGGCCAGTCTGGCAGGGGCTTCAGCGCATCCTTCGCGAAGTGGAATTGCTGATTGACCTCCGGGAAGACCAGCTGGCCACTCACAACCATCCCGAATTCGTTGTCCACCAGACGGCGGAACAAGTTCGGGTTCTTGGCATAGACCATCATCAGCTTGGCGGCGTATCCCGCCTCGACGTTCTCGATGTTCTCAGGCGGCGGATCAACCGAGCGCCAGCCCGGCTGCCGATAGAAACCTACACCGAACCGATCGCCCAGCGCGGTGCGCAATTCGGCCTCGGTTTCCTCATCCAGCCCCAGATTTTCCTCAACCAGCAGGTCATAGGTCCAATTGTTGATGTCCGGCGCATTCATGTCGCAGATCACGCCGGACCAGGTGCAGCCACCGAACTTGGAGGAAGGATAGCGGCCCGTTCGCCCCGCGCCGATCAGCCAGACCGCTTCCGGCAGCGTATTGACCTCGTTGAGCCATAAGCCCGTCAACTCAAGGCCTGGCAGCACATCCTCGGCCGACTTGTCGTTGAGCGCGATGAAGATCATTTCGAGCTCGACCTGATGCACCTTGCCCGTGGCAGCATCGACCAGCTCATAGCGCAGCGTATGCGTCAGCGTGGTCCCATTCCAGTTCCCCCGGTTCTTCGGGAACCACATGAACCAGCTCTTCAGCACGTTGCGCTCCAGCTGGGGATAGGTGGCACGCACTGCCGCCCAGCGCACCCGGATCACGCCGTCAGGGCCGGGCACCTGCCACAACGGGGTCTCGAATACGATCTTGCGGATGCAGGACGTCGATTTGGCCGAACCAGGCGGACCCATGATCGACGTCAGCAGTCGCCTATCTTTGACAAAGGCCTCCGCTTTCGGTCCCACCGGCTTGAGCAGGTCCGCATAACCGCTCATTCCCCGTCATCCGCGTTGATCGAGGTATATTCGCCGTCGATGATGCGCAGATCCTGCAGGTCGCTTTCAGAAATCAGCCCCTTGTTCACCGCGTCGGCGGCATTCGCTAGCGCCTGCTGGTGCGGGGCGGCCTCCGTCCCATGCTGGCCGACAAAGAATGCACGGAAATCGAGGTTTGCATCGACGACATGCTCTGTCGGCTTCTTGCTGCGGATGTACTGCGCCGCCTCTTTCGCCGCGTTGAGCTGGTGAACCAACACTTTCACCGCGATTTCGCCCGGTTTGGCCTTCATGCTGCCCGCCGCCCGCTCGACCGCCTCGACCATGCGGACCACGGACTTCATTTTCTCGCCGGACCAGCCTTCGCTTACGGCCTTGACCATCGCCTCGGCGGCCTGATCGCACAGCCGAAGCAGTCGCTCTTCCCGCTCCGTGTAGTTTTCGGCTACCAGTACCAGCTCAACTGCCTGATCGAGCGGCATGGAGAAGGTGCTACCCATGTAATCGACCGGATCGCCGTACTTATGCGTGAAATATTTGGCGTATTCGGCACTCTTCCGATTTGGTGAGTTGGGCGGCCGACCGGGGCCGGCCTTGCGCGCCAGTTGAAACACGTTGCCAGGAAGCTTGCCGTCCTCGCCGCGCAGCATATCGAGTTGGTGCGGCTCCATGTCGACGCCAAGCGCCGCGCCGACACCCAAGTCTGCATGAAAGGCGCGCTCGATGGGGCCGGGCTTAGTTGACACTGCCCACCCCCAGCCCTAGCGTCAGCAGTTCGTTGACACCATTGGCGCAGGACCGGGAACATCCCCCACCCAGACCCACAGTTCCACGCGATTTCGGGCGGCACACTGACCGGCCGTTGACACCTGCGCATTGTGCCGCCCGCACCCCCGACCCCGATAGGATCGAGGGAATTTCGCGCCCATTTCCAGCCCCTGCATCGGCTTGGCAAATGCCATTAGCGCGAGGGTGGGCCTGATCCGGAAACATTTCACCATTCCGGTTCCCGGCATGCGCGACCCGGATGGGAAGGAAGCGCGCGCCGCGAAGGGGGTCGGCCCCCCCCTGGCCTTCGGCCAGCGGCCTCGCGGTCAGCCTATCAGGCTGAACCCGGAAGTCCGAAAAGCTAACAAAATCAAGGCGATGTGCCCGACATTCCGACTTTCCCATTCTGACACCGAGCGCCCAGCCACCCCGAAACCGCAGAAATCCGCCAATCCCGATCCGCACCCCGACGTCGACCGACCAGATCGGCCAGGCCGTCCCCGCCGCCGAAAACTTCCCCAGAAATTCGCCCCCCGCCGCCCTGCACACCTGTCCTGCGGCGATCGATGCCGAGCGCGCAGCGCACCCGGCATTTCCAGCCCTTAGTTTATTCGGCGCGAGGATCGAGGATGAGCCCATAGGGCCGGATATGTATCCCCCGGATCGATCCCGCCGCAAATGGTTAATGGGTAGCGAGGCCCGAAACCGCCCTAACCGCCCCTCATTAACCTAAGAACCTATCTAACCTATTGATAGAAATACATTTAAGGGCATTGGTTAGCCGGTTAGCGCTTTATTGCCCCAGATACACACGCGACCCAATCGCACCACGGCGAGGCCCATCGCGGGCGCGCCTGATCGCGCGCATATAGAGAGGTCCGCTAACCTGCTAACCTGCTAACCGCCTACGATTTCCCCAGCTATTCCAATGCCTTGCGACATACGCCAAGTTAGCACCACCGGTTAGCCTTGCGGTTATCCCGCCCCCCGACCCAACGGCAGGCCGCGCAATGCGCTCTTGTAATCCCCATCGATGGGTACGGGTTCGGGTTCGGGAAAGATGGTGCTAACCGGTGAGATGGGCGCGACGATGCCCCACCGGGTCCGGGTGAATGGTTGTGGGATCTTGGGCGGGAGAGAGAGAAGGAGCGCGGGCGCACCGCTCCGGCGCTGGCTGCAGCTACGGTTACACCTTCGCTTTCGCCAGCACCTCCACTGCCCGCGCGAGCCGGTTTATGTCTGTGCGGTATCGTCCTGCGTTCCGCGCGCGATCGCCTCGCGATCGCTGCCCGGCCCGGCCAGGTCAGCTTCGGCCGCCGTCAGGGCAAGATCAATTGCGCGCCGTATAAAGTCGGCGCGCCGACCACCGACCACCAGCGCGTCAATCCGCGCCAGCGTCTCCGGTGCCAGGCGCACCGCCGTGAACTTGCCTATTGCCGGTCTTCCCATGATCGCAACCCATAAGCGTTATCTTTTTTTGCGTCAATCGGCGGGATAACCGTTATCGCCTATTGACAGTAAGCGATAACGGTTAGAGATACGGGCCTCCAACCAATGCCGACCGAGGAGCCGCCGAAATGATCGACCGCAGCAAAATCTCTCAAGCCTTGGCGAAGGCTATCGCCTACAAGCAGTGCGGCAAGCAGGCCGACGCCGAAGCCTGGGCGCGCCAGCTCATCGAGCTGCTCGAATGCGCTGCCATCCTGTCGCGGGAGGCCTGAACTATGGCCCGCATCGACACATACGAAACCGTCACAGCCGCGATCATCGCCCAGCTTGAAGCGGGCGTTAAGCCGTGGTCGCCGCGCTGGGTCGCCAACAGTGGCGGCTTTGCCATGCCGCGACGCGTGACCGGCGAAAGCTATCGCGGCATCAACGTCCTGTTGCTGTGGGCAGCGGCTGAAGAGCGCGGCTATCGCGCTGGCACCTGGATGACCTTCAAGCAGGCGATCGATCTCGGCTGCGCGGTGCGTAAGGGCGAGAAGTCCAGCAAGATCGTGTTTTTCAAGAAGCTGACCGTCACCGATCGCGCCGACCCCACCGGCGAGGCAGAGAAGCAAATCCCCATGCTGCGCGAATACGCAGTTTTCAACGTGGAGCAGATTGACGGCCTGCCCGATCGCTTCACCCCGACGCCCGTCGTCGTCCTGCCCAGCAAGGCGCGCGACGAAGTGAACGAAGCAGCGTTGCGCAGCAGCGGCGCGGATATTCGCGAAAGCGGCGACCAGGCGTTCTACTCGCCCGGCCACGATTTCGTGAACATGCCGATGTTCGATCGCTTCCACACGGCGGGCTGCTATCTCGCCACCTTGGCGCACGAGCTGTGCCACTGGACCGGCCACAAGGCTCGCCTCGATCGCGCCCAGTTGAACCGGTTCGGAAGCAAGGACTACGCGTTCGAGGAACTGGTCGGCGTTATCTGGACAGTCTGCACCGCGCCTGACGCACCATTGATCGGTATGCTTCAGCGCAACGCAGGGGGGCATCAGGCCGGATGAAGCGCTATCCATAAGCTGGCGTAATCCGGCCTGATGACCACCGT
>NZ_JAIZDA010000013.1 GCF_020404405.1 Novosphingobium sp. FKTRR1
GGCTGGCAAAGGATTGGGAAAGGTCCATCGCGTCATCCACCGCATGGGCCCTCATCGCCTCAATCCGCATGCTCACGCGCAGAACCGCAAGATACTGTCAAATTTGATCAACTTCTGAATCGGGCTCATAGACATGGAATACGGCGGCACGTTCCTTGGAATGATTGGCAAACAACAGGCTGGCAGCATCGCCTTCCACGCGCAACTGCGCATCGATCCGATAGGGTGTCGGCCGACGCCTGCGCAAACCGGTTTCCTGCACCGGTGCAGCCAGCGCCGTCGGCAAGGGTGGCGGAACTTCCTGCAACTGCGCGGCGCGCTCCGACAAGGTCGTTGTCGTCGGCAATGACGCCAGAAACAGCCGCGTATCCGACCCGCTGAAGTCGAAGCACGAGGTCAGATCGCCACACACGGCGCGACGCCAGGCGCTGATGTTCGGCTCCATCACGCCAAAACGCGCTTCCAGAAAGCGCAGGATGCTGGTGTGGTCGAACACCTCTGATGCGACATGCCCCCCCTTGCTCCACGGCGATACCGCGTAGAGCGGTACGCGCGGCCCAAGGCCATAGGGACGGCCAAGGTAGGCGGCATCGGCAGCGCTCTGCGAACGGACGTGATATTCGTCCTCCGCCGGGATCGTCGTCGCGCCCAGCGTACGGCCCCCATCGCGTGCTGGCGGCGCTGGTGGGGGAACGTGATCGAACAGGCCGTCGTTCTCGTCGAAGTTGATCAGCAGGACCGTCCTGGCCCAGACGTCGGGGTTGGCGGTCAGCGCATCGAGTACGCGCGCGGTATAATCCGCGCCCTGAAGCGGGGTGGAAGCGCCGGGGTGTTCCGAATAAGCAGCAGGCGCAACGATCCACGAGACTTGCGGCAACTTGCCGCTCTGCACATCCTGCCGCAGGTCGTCGAGCGAACGGCTCGTCATGGTCCGGCGCGCGAGCAAGCGCTCCACCTCGGCAGAGGCGTTGCGTGACGCGCGGTAGCGCTTGAAGCCCTCCAGCGGGTTATCCGAGAAGTTGTCGGCGGTGTCCTGATAGATCTGGAAGCCGATGCCCGCAGCCATCAGCCGCTCGGGATAGGTCGTCCACGTATAACCGCCGTGATGGAAGGGATCGCCGGCCAGCGTATCATAGCCGTTGTCGATCGCCGGACCATTGCCCTTTGCCTGCGGATCGTGCGTGCCGGTCCAGATGTACAGGCGGTTGGGATTTGTGCTCAGGTGCAGTGCGCAATGATAGGCATCGCACAGCGTGAACGCTTCGGCCAAGGCGTACTGAAACGGCAGATCGGCGCGGGTGAAATGCGCAAGGGCATGGTTGTGTTTGGAATGCGGCCAGGCGCCCATGCGACCGTTGTCCCATGCTGCCTGACTGTCGGTGAAGCCATGCGGCGTGCCGAGCGGTCGGTACAACCGGAAGTCGACCGAAGTATCCAGCCGGAACGGAGCAAGCAGCGCAGGCTCGGCCCCGGCATGCTCGTTAGGCTGGACAAGCACGCTGCGCTGCGGCGCGCCGGGCAATGGCGGCGCGGGAATAGCGAACCGGTCGCCATAACCGCGCACTCCGCGCATCGTCCCGAAGTAATGGTCGAACGAGCGGTTTTCCTGCGTCAGGATCACGACATGGGCTACGTCCTGCAGCGTGCCGGTTCGACGATGTCCGGGGATATCGAGCGCCCGCGCGATGGCAGGGGTAAAGGCCGATGCTGCGCCCGCCGTGGCCGTCAGCGTTCGGATGAAGCTGCGCCGATCCTGCATCGTAACCATGCCATTGTCTCCATCGGTTGCGACCGACAAGGCAGTCTCGTCCAAGCGTAACCACCGCCCGTCATCCTGTCGTCGCAAAATTGTGGCCTATACCAGTGATGTGGCGGAAAAGTGACGGAAGGGAGCCCCAACATGTGGCAGACTGCAGCAAGACTTCTGCTGGGCCCCGCGTTGCTGGCTGGCACCGACTGCCTTGCCCATTCGTGCAACCTGTCCGCCGCAGATGCTCCTGGCGCCGGAACCGGTTGCGAGCGCGCGTGGATCGACCACAACCTCAAGCTCAACGACATCGTCACCGTCGGCACGCACAACAGTTACAAGCAGGCGCTGCCCGAAGCAGTGATGACGCTGGTGCGCAAAGTTGCCCCCGGTTCGGCTGACGAGATCGACTATCGCCACCGCCCCTTGTCCGAACAGCTGGACGCAGGCGCGCGCCAGCTAGAGATCGATGTCTACCACGACCCCGATGGCGGGCGATTCCTCGATCCCGCCGGTTTGCGCGCCGCCGGAATCGCGCTCGACCCCGCCCGCAGAGCCGCATTGGCCGAGCCGGGTTTCAAGGTGCTGCATGTCCCCGACATCGACGTGATGAGCAACTGCATCACGCTGACAGCCTGCCTTGGCGTCGTGCGGCGCTGGTCGCTGGCCCACCCAGATCACACACCGATCCTGTTGCTGTTCAATGCCAAGACCGATGCGTCGCCGTACCCCGGCGGCGTTGCCGGTCTGCCGTTCGACCACAGCGCTTTTGCCACGCTCGATCGCGCCGTCCGTTCGGTGTTTCCGCCGTCAGCGCTGATCACGCCCGACGATGTGCAAGGCGCCTTTCCGACGCTGCGCGAGGCGGTGTTGCACGGTGGCTGGCCAAACCTTGGCCGGGCACGGGGCAAGGTCATGTTCGCGCTCGATGAAGATCCGCTGAAAGTTGCAGCTTACATGGGCGCTCAGGCGTCGCTGGCGGGCAGGGTCTTCTTCGTCAATGCCGAGGAAACCTCGCCAGTCGCGGCCTATCTGACGCTCAACGATCCGCTTGCCGATGCCGCGCGCATCCGCAAGGCGGTGGCCGACGGTTTCATCGTGCGCACCCGCGCCGATGCGGGAACCATCGAAGCCCGGCGCAACGATACTGCCCGCCGCGATGCCGCGCTCAAATCGGGCGCACAGTTCGTTTCGACCGACTACCTGTGGCCCGAGCCGCAGTTGCATGATGCCTATCAGGTGCGGTTGCCCGATGGCGCGGCAGCGCTGTGCAATCCGGTCAGGGCGGCGGGTCGGTGTGGCGAAGTACCCGTCGAAGCCGTGGCGGCTACCGGCAATGGCTACTTGTCGCCCGAGGATACGCCCGACGGCGTGCGCATCCTGCCGCCGCCTCCCCGGCCCGACAGCCCGCTGGCAAGGGCCGATCGTGCCGTGTTTGCGACAACCCCGCGGCTGGCGGGCACGCCGCGCTGGAAGCTGGCGAGCGCCGACGTGCACAGCGAGGCGTTCGAACACTTCGCCTGCGCGCTGGGAGCCAGGCTGACGCCGCAGTCGGCGCCAGCGCTTGCCCGGTTGCTCGACCGGGCGAGCACCGCAGGCGTGGTCGATCCGGTCAAGAGCTTCTACCGCACACAGCGCCCCTACCTGCGGTCGTCCGCACCGATCTGCCAGCCCCGGACCGCAGCGCTGGCGGCCAATGGCGACTATCCCTCCGGCCATGCGGCAGGGGGGTGGATGGAAGCGCTGATCCTTGCCGAACTTGCCCCCGACCGGGCGAGCGAACTGCTCGCCAGAGGGCGCGCGTTCGGCGAGAGTCGCTTTATCTGCGGCGCCCACAGCCACAGCGCGGTTGCGGCAGGCTGGCTGGCCGGAGCCGCCGCCACGGCCGCGCTGCACGGCTCGGCGGCCTTTCGCGCCGACCTTGATGCCGCGCGCAGCGAACTGGCCGCGCTGCGCAAGACCGCTCCGACACCCGCCGCAGCCACCTGCCGCGCCGAGTCGGCCGCTTTGGTGCAGGACCGTTACTTCAGCGCCACAGCAGTCTCGAAACCTCGCCGCCAATTGCACCGCCAGCGCTGAATAAATGCAACAAATTGCGGGTATCGGCGTGCAAATCGGACCGATCCGGCGGGCGGGACACTCGCCGTCATCGCACGAAAACTCAGTTTAATGAGGCGTTTGGATGACGGTTCCACGCCAAGTGTAACAGAGGCGTCGCTTCAAGCTGCTTAAGCAAACTGGTTCATACCACTTTGCAGGGGCAATCAAGATGACGCGATATTCCCTTCTGGCCACGCGCTGGAAATCGAAGAGCATTCTGCTGGCTACGGCAGCGATGGTGGTCGCTGGCGCCAACCCTGAAGCCGCTCTGGCCCAAGACGCCGCCCAGCCTGCGGAAACCTCGAACCCGGGCGAAGACATCGTCGTCACCGGCTTCCGCAACTCGCTGATCATCGCGCGCGATATCAAGAAGACCGCGGTCATCCAGATGGACGTGATTGTGGCCGAGGACATGGCCAAGTTCCCCGAATTGAACCTGGCCGAATCGCTGCAACGCCTGCCGGGCGTCCAGATCACGCGCGAGGCCGGTGAAGGCCGCCGCATCTCGCTGCGGGGGCTTGGCCCCGATTTCGCCCGCGTGCAGCTCAACGGCATGGAAGTGCTGGGCAACGTCGATTCGGCGCAGGACAGCCGTGGCCAGCGTTCGCGCGACCGCGCCTTTGACTTCAACATCTTCGCGTCCGAACTGTTCTCACGCGTGGAAGTCGAAAAGACCTTCCAGGCCGCGCAGAACGAAGGCGGCATGGCCGGTACGGTTGGCCTGTTCACCGGCAAGCCGTTCGATTACGCATCGGGCACCAAGGGCGCGCTGGTCGTCAAGGGTGGGTCGAACCAGTACACCAAGGACGGGCAATTCCGCGTTGCGGGCTTGCTCAGCCACAACTGGGACAATCGCTTCGGGATCACGATCTCGGCCGCCTACAGCGAGCGCAAGACCTCGGAACAGGGCCACAACACCTACAACTACAGCCACCTCGGCAAGACCGAAACGGTCGACGGCAAGCTGGTCGGCGATGCAGTGGACCTCGTCAACGGCGGTCTCGACATCTCGCACCTCAGCGCCGAGAAGCAGGCCCGGTTCATGGCCGGCGACCTCTACTTTGCCGACGGCAACCGCATTTCTTCGTGGAATGCCAAGCAGCAGCGTCTGGGCATCACCGCATCGGTGCAATGGCGCCCGGCCGACAACCTGCTGCTGACGCTTGACGGGTTGCATGGCGAATTCACCACCCATCGCGACGAACTGCATCTGGCCACCCGCCCGATCCACGGGCTTGGTTCGACCACGCTGGACACTGCTGCTGGCAGCCCCTGGCCGAGCCAGTTCAACAGCCCGACGGTGCTGAACGACTTCAACGTCGACGCCAACAACTACGTCACGATGACCAATGCCTCAAACGTCACGTTCGGCAGCGAACATCGTCGCGAGCTGAACAAGAACAAGTTCAACCAGTTGGCGCTGACCGGCAAGTGGGACGCGTCCGACCGCCTGACCATCGACGGTCACGTCGGCTATGAAAAGTCGAACTACGACACCCCTTACGATGACAAGTTCTACATGCGCGCCAAGGGCAATCTGGTTGCCGATTATGGCGCGGATGGCCGCTCGGCGACGTTCACGTATCCGGGCTTCGACACGACCAAAGCCGCCAATTACGCGATGGACAACTTCTACTATCGCTCGTTCTACAACAGCTCGGAACTGCTCGAAGGCGTTCTGAACCTGCGTTACAAGGCGACCGACGCCCTGACCGTGCGCGCAGGCGGTGCCTATCACCGCTTCACGCAGGATGGTGCCAGCTATTTCTATGACGGTGGCGACAACGGCACCACCAAGAAGGCGCGCGGCACCTCGATCACCGGCATCACCGACGTGTTCAGCAACAGCTTCGGTTCGTGGCTGGTCGGCAACTATGATCGCGGATTTGCCAAGTACAACGAATACCACCGGCTTGTGCCCAATTCCGATGGCACCGGCGGCGTGCTGGTGGACATCGAAAACGTCTACAAGACCAAGGAAGAGACCGTTTCCGGCTACTTGCAGCTGGACCTCGACACCGAACTGTTCGGCAAGCACTTGCGCGGCAACGTGGGCCTGCGCGGTTACCACACCAACACCCGCAGTCAGGGCTGGATCCAGGGTGACAGCTATGCCTACCTCGGCACGGCTGACGTGAAGGGCAGCTATTCGGGTGTCCTGCCCGCGCTGAACGCGGTGCTGGACATCACCGACGAAACGCTGGTGCGCTTTGCCGCGACGCAGAACCTCAACCGTCCCTCGCTCGGCTCGATGGCCGCGCAGGGCAAGGCGTTCAAGAACGAGGACACCGGCGAAATCAGTGCCTCGCGCGGCAACCCCAACCTCAAGCCGTTCAAGGACACCACGCTCGACTTCTCTGTCGAACATTACTTCGGCAAGGTCGGTCTGGTTTCGGCCAGCGTATTCCACAAGTGGATCAAGAACTTCATCGGATCGCAAGACCTGTCGAACGTCCGCTTTGGCGATATCGGCATCCCGATCAGCAGCATTCCGGGCGCCACCGCCGACACGATCGTCAAGTCCTACTCCATCCCGATCAACATCGCGGGCACCAAGAGCCTGACCGGGGTGGAATTGGCCGCGCAAAGCCAGTTGTCGTTCCTGCCTGCCCCGTTCGACAAGCTGGGCGTGCTGGCCAACTTCACGTATGTCGATGCCGACGAGGCACTGACCGGCATTTCGGACGTCAGCTACAACGCGACGGTCTATTACGAGACCGACAAGTGGGGCATGCGCGGCTCGATGAGCCACCGCAACCGCTGGTACACCGGGCACAACAGCGATCCGATGAGCGCCGACACGCGCGGCTTCGAAGGATCGACTTATGTCGATGCCTCGGCGTTCTTCAACATCACGCCCAAGCTCCAGTTGACCGTCAATGCCATCAACCTGACCAACGCCAAGGACACGCAGTTCTGGGGTCAGGCCCGCTACCTGTACAACCAGACGCAGAGCGGCACGACCTACATGGGTGGCATCGCCTACAAGTTCTAAATCCCCTTCCGCCACGAGATCGCGCACCTTCCCTTTGGGGGAGGTGCGCTTTTTCCGTAAAAGGCCAAGCATGATCGTATCGCATCGCCACCGCTTCATTTTCGCCGCCGTGCCCAAGACGGGGACGCATTCGGTGCGGCAGGCACTGCGCGAGCAGATGGGCGACGAGGACGTCGAGCAGGTCGGCCTGTTCGTCAACAAGCGCTTCCCATGGGCCGATCTCGCGGCGATCCAGCACGGCCACCTGTCCCTGCAGCAAGTCCGCCCCTATCTGGGGGAGGAGGCGTTCGGCCGCTATTTCAAGTTTGCGTTCGTGCGCAATCCGTTCGCGCGCTTCGTCTCGTACTGCGCGTTCATGCTGCGCGGGGGCGACCTGTTCCAGCAGCGCCCGCGCGACGTGATGCGCCACTTCCTGTTCGAACAGCCACCCGAACAGCACATCCTGTTCCAGCCGCAGGCATCGCTGCTGGTGGATCGCGATGGGACAACCCTGCTGGCCGATACCGTGGGACGGGTCGAGGACATGCAGGCATCGTATGACGCGATCTGCGCCCGCATCGGCATCGCCGCGCGCCCGCTGGAGCGGGTCAACGGCAGCAACCACGACGATTACCGCCGCTACTACGATCAGGCGCTGATCGATGGCGTGGCCGCGCGATATGCGCAGGATCTTGACCTGTTCGGCTATACTTTCGAGGGTATGCGATGAGCGTTGCCGCCGACCTGCCCGCCGCCAACCCGCGCAAGACGACTGGCATCCGCCCGCTTGGCCCGGTCGACACCGCCGCGCTGCTGGCCGCAGTGGAGACCATCCCGGAGGCGATCTGGGACGCGCAAAACGCCGCCAAGCCCAACAAGTTCGACGTGCTGGGCAACACCCGCCACATCGTATTCCGCTTCATCGACAGCCCGCACGACTGGCGCGGCTCTTACGATTGTCCGCCCTGGGCAGTATGGCGTTTGCTGCTGGAACCGGTGCTGGCGCAGGCGGTGCGCGACTATGGTTATGCGCAAGGCGTGTTCCCCCGCGTGATGCTGGCCCGCTTGCCCGCAGGCGAAGCGATCCTGCCGCACATCGATGCCAATCCGGCGGCGAAATGGCCGCACAAGATCCACGTGCCGCTAACCACCAACGCTCAGGTGGTGTGCAGTTTTGGCGGTATCGAACGCCATTTGCCCGTGGCCGAGGCGTTCGAAGTCAACAATCTGGGCCCGCACTGGGTGCACAATGGCGGCGAGACCGATCGCATCCACCTGATCTTCGAATACTACGACGCCGAACAGCCCGCCCCCGAATGGCTTGCCCCTCTGGTGCAGGCAGGGATGGGCGGATGAACGCCTTCGACACAAGCGCTGGCCCGGATACCGTCGATCCGGAACGCGACGTGCTGTTGCAGCAAGCACAGGCACTGCGCACCGCCGGTCGCGTCGTCGATGCGCTCGCCATTCTTGCCCGGCTGGAGCAGCAGCATCCCCGGTTCAGCCGTCTGCATCAGGAGCGTGGCCATTGCCAAATTCTGCTCAAGAACGGCCCCGCTGCGATCGAGGCCCTGCAACAGGCGGTGGCTTTGAACCCCACCTTGCCTGCCAGTTGGGACATGCTGGCGCAGCTTTATCGCCTGCTGGGCGATCGCGTTCAGGCCGATACGGCGGCGCAAAAGCTGACCGTGCTCAAGCAGCTTCCCCCGGCGGTTGTGGTCGCCAACAGCCTTTATGCAGACGGCGATCTGGCACCGGCCGAGGACGTCTTGCGCGACTATCTGCGACAGGATGGCGGCAACGTGGGCGCGCTGCGCCTGCTCGCCCGCATCCGCCTGGATCGTCAGGACGCAGCCGAGGCCGAAGCCTTGCTCGCCATGGCGCTGGAGCTTGCGCCCGATTATCATGCGGCGCGGCTCGATCATGCCATGGCGCTGCTGCAGCAGCAAAAGCACCAGCGCGCACGGCAGGAAGCGGAACGGCTGTTGCAGCATGATCCGGACAACCGCGCATACTGCAAGCAATATGGCGCGGCCTGCGTCGGGCTGGGCGACCACGAGGCGGTGGTCGATCTCTATGCGCGGCTGCTGGCCGACCCGCGCCTGCCTGCCGCCGAGGTGGCCGAACTGCGCTTGTGGCGGGCCAACGCGCTGAAGATCACCGGGCGCCCGCACGATGCCGTGGCCGATTATCACGCCGCGCTGGCAGCGCGTCCCGACTATGGCGTGGCGTGGTTCGGCCTGTCCAACCTCAAGACCTACCGTTTTGGCGATAACGAGATCGCCCGAATGCGCGCTGCGGTCGAGCGCGCAGGGGTGCACGACATGGACCGGGTCTACCTGTGCTTTGCGCTGGGCAAGGCGCTGGAGGATCGCGGCGATCACGCACAATCATGGCAGTTCTATGCACGCGGCAACGCGTTGCGCCGCCAGTCCAGCCGCTATCGCCCCGACGGTGCGCAAGCCTGTGCCAACGCCTTGCGTCAGACGTTCAGCGCGGAATTCTTTGCCGCACGCACCGGCTGGGGATCGGATGATCCTGCCCCCATCTTCGTTGTCGGCCTGCCGCGTTCGGGATCGACGCTGATCGAACAGATCCTCGCCTCGCATGTGCAGGTCGAAGGGACGCAGGAACTGGTCGAGATTGGCCGCTATGCCGCCGAACTGTGCGGCAGCGACCCCGCTTGCGGCCTGCCGCTGCGCCCCGAAGCGCTGCTCCGCCTCAGCGCTGCCGATGCCCGCGCGCTGGGCGAGCGCTACCTTGCCGAAACGCGCGCTTATCGCAGGCTTGGCCGCCCGTTTTTCATCGACAAGATGCCCAACAACTTCTGGCACATCGGCCTGATCCACCTGATCCTGCCCAACGCCCGGATTCTGGACGTGCGGCGCGAGCCGATGGCCTGTTGCTTCAGCAACCTGAAGCAGTTGTTCGGCACCACCAATCAGGAATTCACCTATGGCATCGACGATGTAGCGCGGCACTATCGTGCTTATCTGGACGTCATGCGCCACTGGGATGCGGTATTGCCGGGCCGGGTGTTGCGCGTGCCTTACGAACAGGTGGTCGATGATCTTGAAGGCAGCGTGCGGCACATGCTGGCCCACTGCGGGCTGCCGTTCGAACCAGCCTGCCTGCGCTTTCACGAGACACAGCGCAGCGTGCGCACGCCCAGTTCCGAGCAAGTGCGCCAACCCATCGGCCGCGATGGTCTGGCGCAATGGCAGAACTATGCGCAATGGCTCGAACCGCTGCGCGAGGCGCTGGGCGACGCGCTGACCAGCTATCGGGATTGACCGCCATGCGACTGCCCCAACCGTTCTATCAACTGCCCGTGCTGTTCGATGTGGCCTGCCTGCAGGCCGAAGTCGCGGCCCTGCCGGATGAGGCTTGGGCACCGCATCCCGACGGCGTTCCCGGCAACAGCGCGGCGCGCCTGATCACCGTCGGCGGGGCTGAAAGCGATGCCCATGTCGGGCAGATGCTGCCCACCCGCTGGCTCGCCGGGATGCCATATTTGCGGCAAGTGCTGGCAGGGTTCGGTGTCGTGTGGAGCCGTTCGCGCCTGATGCGGCTGGCGCCGGGCGTGGGCGTGCCCGAACATGCCGACATCAACTATCACTGGCACAACCGGGTACGGCTGCATATTCCGGTGTTCACCACGCCCGAAGTCCGCTTTCATTGCGATGGGCAGAGCGTGCACATGGCCGCGGGCGAGACCTGGCTGTTCGATAATTCGCGCCGCCACCATGTCGAGAACAACAGCACTGTCGAGCGGGTCCACCTCGTCGCCGACACCTCGGGCACCTCGGACTTCTGGCAGTTTGCCCGCAAGCCGCTGCCGCCGCGCGCGCAATGGCGGACCTTGCCGATGAAGCCCGGCGCCAACCCACAGGTGCTGACCGAGGCCGACCAGCGCTCGGTGGTCATGCCCGCCGCCGAAGTGCAGTTGCTGATCGACGACTTGCGCGGCGAACTGACGGTTGCTGCCGATAGCGACGAAGCGCGGTCGCGCGGCGAGCGGTTCGACCGCCTGCTGGAAAGCTTCGTGTTCGACTGGCGGCAGCTATGCGCGCTGCATGGCACGGCGGGACGCGGCCTCGCACAATTCGACGGACTGACCCACTCGGTGCATCAGGCCGCGCGGGCGCTGGGCGATGGGCTGGTCATGCGCACCAACGGCGTCGACGCCATGCTGGTGCTCGAAAAGCGAGTGCTGCAACATCTGATCGTGGAGTGACGCCGGGCCGCGTCGTTCTTTTGGTCAGGCGCGCACGTTCAGATCGACATGGATGCGGATGGCATCGTGGCGCCAGTATTCGCGGTCATATTCGACCACGCGCCCTGCTTCATCGAAGCTGGTACGCGTGACCTTCAGGCCCGGCGCGCCGGACTTCACGCCAAGCTGTTCGGCGGTTTCACGGATCAGCGCGCAGGGGCGAATGTCCACCCGGTTGCGAGCGACCGCGATTCCGTAGTGCGCCTTGAGGATATCGGTGAGCGAGCCATCGAGCGAATGGTCCAGCAGGTCGGGCGCCAGCGCGGGATCGACCATGATCCGCTCGACCAGCACCGGACGCCCGTCGATCGTGCGGCGACGCTTGATGCACAGCAGCATGTCGCCGGGGGCGACGCGAAAGATGTCCGCCAGCCCCGCGTCGGCAGGCAACGTCGACTTGTCGAGCGTTTCGGTGCCGGGAACCCGCCCTTGCGCGCGCACATAACTCATGAATCCGGCCCAATGGGTCGGGTTGTAGGTGACGGCGGGCGGTGAGACGTACCAGCCGCTGCGGTCGCGGCGATAGATCAAGCCTTCGGATTCAAGCTGGGCCAGAGCCTCGCGGATCGTGCCGCGTGCAGCGCCGGTCCCGCTCTGGAAGCTGCGCTCGGACGGCAGGCGCGTTTCGGGCTGGAGGCGCCCCATCTCGATGCTGAGGGCGATCCGGTCACGCAGTGCGAGGTATTGGGGGCCCTCGGACTGCTCGGCCAGATGGGGAAGTTCGACCATGTCGGTTGGCTTGCGCATCGTGATGACGCATGACAGGGGCGAAGGCTGTAGGCAACCGCGAATGCGCGGTGGTCAGCCAGCCGGCAGCAACAGATCGCGCAGCAAGGACCGGTAGCTTTCCAGCCCGGGAACCTGCCAATCGATGCGCTTTGCAGCATCATCGCAACGCCGCAGGCTGATCGCTTCGGCAAACCATGGGTGCCGGGCGAACGCTTCGGCCTCTGCCTCGGTCATCGGCCCGCCCTGCAAGCGCAGGCTCAGTTCCGACGCAGGGCTGAGCGCATCGCGATAGCCGGTCTCTGCCTGACACAGATAGCGCTTGGCCGCGACGTGCAGGCGCATCGGTTCGGTGACTTCGGGCCCGAAGAAGGGCGCAAGAAACGCGGCGCCGGTCTCTTCGTGATGCGCATCGATCCCCTTGTGCTCGGCCGCGTTGCCCGCATCGTCGATGAACTGGCCGACATCGTGCAGCAAGGCGGCGGCGATCAATGCGGGGCTGCCGCCCTGTTCGCGGGCCAGTTGCGCGCATTGCAGCGCGTGCTCAAGCTGGGTCACCGCCTCGCCATAGTGCAGATCGCCGTAATCGATGACAGGCTTGAACACACGATCGATCCGCTCATTCTGCATTCGGTATTCCCATGACTTTGTACGATATTTCAGGACAGCGGCCGATTGCAGCACCTTTGGGCAGGCGCCGTCCGTCGTCAATCTGTAGCGATTTTGGACTAGACCAGCAATATGACTCGGTGGCGACAGTCGCGGATTTCCGGCGGCAGCGAAACCGGCGACAACGCATGGCAGGATGTAGCACATGGATTCCCACGGTCGGCGGCAGTTCCTCAAGCTTGGTGTCGGTTCGGCCGCGCTCGGCGCCTGGCCCGGCCTGATCGACCGCGCGCTGGCGATTGCGCCTTCGGGCAAGACCGGTACGATCATGGATGTCGAACATGTCGTCATCCACATGCAGGAAAACCGCTCGTTCGACCACTATTTCGGGATGCTCAACGGGGTTCGTGGCCTTGGCGATCCGCGCCCGCTGCGCCTGTCCGGCGGGCGTTCGGTGTTTGCCCAGCCCTCCACCCAGCACCCTGATGGCCATGTGCTGCCCTATCACGGCGATTCGCGCACGACGCGCTCGTTCACTGTCGACGGCGCGGACCAGTCGCACACCGAGAACATCCACATGTTCAATCGCGGCCGCCACGACCGCTGGGGCCACAACGGCGAACTGCAGAACCGGATGCTGCACTACGGACCGGGCGACCTGCCGTTCTACTACGCGCTCGCCGACGCGTTCACGATCTGCGACGCCTATCACTGCTCGACGATGACACAGACGTATCCCAACCGCCTGCACCTGTTCACCGGGTGCAACGGCGGTGGCGGCTTTGGCGGCGAGCCGGAAATGAGCAACTATGGCGAGGATGAAACGCCCAGCGCCGACATGGTGCAGGACCGGCAACTCCGATCCGACGCCTATGGCTGGACGACGTATGCCGAGCGGTTGCAGGCAGCCGGGATCGACTGGAAGGTCTATCAGGAATACGACAATTTCGGCGACAACCTGCTGTCGGTTTTTCCGGCTTTCCGCCCGTGCGCCAAGGATTCCGACCTCTATCGCCGGGGCCGCTCGTGGGTCAGCGAGCACAAGCAGGGCGCCGATCGCACCCGATCCGATGGCGAACAACTGGTCGAGGCGTTCCGCGCCGATCTTGCCGCCGACCGCTTGCCGCAAGTCTCATGGATCGTCACCGCCGCCGACTTGTCCGAACACCCCACCGCCGAACCGGCCAAGGGCGAGCATGTCACCGCGAAGCTGATCGAAGCCCTGACCGATCATCCCGAGGTGTTCGCCAAGACCGCCTTCATCCTGACCTATGACGAGGCTGGCGGGTTCTTCGACCACATGCCGCCCCCGGTGCCGCCGGTCGGCGACTATCGCGGGCACAGCACCGTGCCGACCAGGGGCGAGACCAAGGACTGGTCGAACGAGGCGCAATGGGCCGCCGAACATGGCGCGCTGCATCCTATCGGCCTTGGCATCCGCACGCCGACGATCGTTGTCTCGCCGTGGAGCGGGGGCGGCAATGTCTGCTCCGAACTGTTCGATCACACCTCGGTCCTGCGGTTCCTTGAGCAGCGTTTCGGCGTGCGCGAACCCAACATCAGCGACTGGCGGCGTTCGGTCTGCGGCGATCTGACATCGGCTTTCGACTTTGCCCGGCCCGATGGCGCGCGCACGGCAAAGCCGCTGCCCGATACCGGCGCTTTTCGCGAGCGGGTCGCGCAATCGAAGGCGGGAGCCGCAAACGCCATTCCGGCAAAGCAGGAGATCGCCCGGCAGTTGCCCGGCCAGCGCGCTCACCGCCCGCTGCCCTATCGCTTTGCGGTTCAGGGCGCGGTGACCGATGCGGGGCGCTTGCGCATCGCGATGGACAATCCGGGGCCCACCGGCATCGTCCTGACCGTGCACGACAACGCCAGCGCGCAGGAACCCTGGCATTTCACCATCGGCGCGGGCGCCAGCCATGCGTCCGAGCAATGGCACGAGCAGGGCGCCATCGGCAGCGTGTTCGACCTCACCTTGCGCGGGCCCAACGGCTTTTGGCGCCGCTTTGCCGGAACAACCGACGACAGAATCGAGGTGCAATGCCGCGACCGGCCGGAGCTTGAGGCGGTGGAACTGGTGTTCAGCAACCACGGCACCGCCGCTGCGGAATTCGTCGTCAGCCTTGACGCCGCCTACCCGGTGCAGGGCGCGCGCGAACGCCGCATCGCGGTGCCGCCGGGCACGCAGCGGAGTGACCTGTGGCGCCTGTCACGCAGCGACCGGTGGTACGACCTTGCCGTCACAGCCAGCGGCACTGCCGGGTTCCTGCGCCGCTTTGCCGGCAAGGTCGAGAACGGCAAGCCGGGCCGCACCGACCCCGCCATCGGCCAGATGCGGCTGGACGTCTGACCTAGCCCGCCTTAGCCGACAACGTCGACCGGGCGCTGCATCACGCCCTTGCTGACCGCATAGTCGCGCACGAACGCCGGGTTTTCGACCCGGCCTTCGGGCAGGAACAGGCGCGATGCATGGCCGATGCCGATCACGCGGATGCCCGCAACGTCGAGCGGGCCGCTGGTAACCGGCAGGCGAAGCGCATCGCCCTGCACCAGCCAGGCCCCGCCATCGGGCGCGGTGGCAAAGATGCGGGCGCTGCCGTCGGGCTCGACGGCAAGGCTGGCGCTTTCATCCACGCCCAGCCCGATCAGCGGCTTGCGGTCGCCCGGCCAGCCGACCTGGGCCTTGGCGACGAAGGCGAACAGCCGCCCCAGCCGGTCGCGCTCCTTGAAATGGGTGTCGGTGATCACGCCCTTCAGCAGCGCCAGATGGAGGAAATCGTCCTCGATCGTGTTGGAGGGGC
Organism: Novosphingobium sp. FKTRR1; assembly: GCF_020404405.1. Classification (GTDB taxonomy): domain Bacteria; phylum Pseudomonadota; class Alphaproteobacteria; order Sphingomonadales; family Sphingomonadaceae; genus Novosphingobium. The sequence continues at coordinate 15,237 of NZ_JAIZDA010000013.1, forward strand.
CGAACGGTGCGGCCAAGGCCGGTCCGCTGGTCTGGCTGATCCCGTCCATGCAGCCATAAAGCTTTTCGCCCAGCATCGCCAACCCGGCGCTGGTGCCACCCAAAGGCTTTCCTGCGGCGACATGCGCGTCGATGATCGCGGCAATCGGCGTGCCCTTCCACCGGCGGACATAGTTGCCCTGATCGCCGCCCGACAGGAAGATCCCGTCGGCGTGGCGCAGCGCATCTTGCAGGCGGGCATCGTCGGCGGCGCTGCGGTCGCGCGTGACGAAAGTTTCGGCCGACAGGATGCCGCCGACCTCGCGATAGAATTCCTTGCCGATCTGGCCCTGCTGCGTCGCGCGCAGGATCACGATGTGGCCATGCCCGGCCTTGGCAAAGAACCAGCGCATCGCATCGAGATTGCGGTCCCCGCCGCCCATCAGCAGCAAGCCGCCGCTGACCTTGTCGGGCGCGGTGCCGGCCAGATTGCCCTCGACATAGTGGTGATAGCTGCGCGCCTGAGCGGCGACGGCCGCCGAGAAAGTTCCGGCAAGTCCGAGCGCGATGGCAAGACAGGCTTTGGCAAGATGGCGCAAGAACAGATCCCTTCGGGTCACCGCGATGTCAGCCTGACGGGAGTTACCTTTTTGCCGCAGCATGTGGCAAACGCTTTTCGGTGGAAAATACAGTGTTGTTTCAACGTTTGGACTGTGCCCATTTGCAAATATGTTCGGCGCGTGACGATCGCGTCGTTGCTACAGGGGGACCACCTAATGAACACAAGCGGGCGTGGCGCCATGCGGGCCATGTTGGCCCTGGGCTCGGCCATGGCCATGCTGCCGACGGCGGCATGGGCACAACCGGCTGCCGCCGGCGGCGAAGCACCGGAAACGATCATCGTGACCGGATCGCGCATTCCGCGGGTTCAGGAAGAAGGCCCGGCCCCGATCACGGTCATCACGTCCGACACCATTCGCGACAGCGGCTATGCCAGCGTGCCCGACATCTTGCGCGCGGTCACCCAGAACGGTGGCGAAACCCAAAGCCAGCAATCGTTCAGCGGGGCTGCCTTCACCCCCGGCGCGCAACAGGTGGACTTGCGCGGGCTTGGCCCCAACCACACGCTGGTGCTGGTCAATGGGCGCCGCATTGCCGATTTCCCGCTGCCGTTTCAGGGGCGCAGCAACTTCACCGATATCTCCAACATCCCGGTCAGCCTGATCGAGCGCGTCGAAGTGCTCTCGGGCAGCGCTTCGGCCATTTATGGTTCGGACGCGATCGCGGGCGTGATCAACTTCACGCTCAAGAAGCATGCGGATGGGCTGACGCTCGATTACCGGCACGGCGACACGCAGCATGGCGGCGGGGACTCGCACCGGTTCACCGCTGCGGGCGGCTGGGAAAAGGGTGATTTCCACATCGTCGGCGGTCTGGAGTATCAGCTTCAACGACCGCTCTGGGCCTATCAGCGCGGCATCCAGAACAGCCGCGCCGATAACCCGACCACCGCCCAGCCGCTCGCCGGGCGCACGTTCCTGCGCTACAATCCCGACGCGGATGAATACGTCGATCCCGGCAAGGCGACCTGCGACCGACTGGGCTACCTCAACGGCGGCAGCACCTATTACGCCTCGCGTCCGCGCTACGGCGCCTATGACCCGGTGCTCGACGACTATGGCCCCGGCTATTTCTGTGGCAGCGATACGTCGGTCGGCTATGGCACGGTCATCTCGCGCCGCGAAGGCTTCAATGGCTACCTCTCGGCGGGGCTGGACCTGTCGGACAAGGCCTCGCTATTCGTCGATGCACAGTTCGGCATCAGCAAGGTATCGCTGATGCGCGATGTGATGAAGTGGTACTTCCAGGACGCCACGGGCAGCAGCGACAGCACCTTCTACAACGCCTTCGACGGCACGCTCGACGATTGGTCGCGCCAGTTCACCCCCGAGGAATCGGGCGGGTTCGGCAGCGTCATGACCCACAACCGCCAGCAGACGTTCAGCGTCACCCCCGGCATCAAGGGCACGCTCGGCAAGTGGAGCTATGAGGCCTCGTTCAACCACAGCGAGTATTCGGCGCGGGTCGATTTCCCCGAAGTGATCGCGGCCAAGGCCAACGCCCTGTACCTTGGCGCACAGCAGGGCACCGACGCGGACAGTGGCTATCCCATCTACAACGCCGATCCAGCGCGGCTCTACACCCCGCTGACCCGTGCCGAATACGACAGCATCACCGCTTACAGCACTTATCGCCCGAAAAGCTGGAACGACGGCTTTTCGGCGACCGTCAACACGTCCGACCTGTTCCAGCTTCCCGCCGGGCCGGTCGGTTTTGCCGCCGTCGCCGAACTGGGCAAGCAGGGCTATGCGCTCAAGCCCGATCCGCTGGCGCTGACCAACTACTACGTAGGGCTGAAAGACAGCGACGGATACGGCACGCGCACCCATTGGGCGCTGGGCGGCGAATTGCGCGTTCCGGTAGCCCGCTTCCTCGAACTGTCGGGCGCGGCGCGCTATGACCACTTCAGCTTTGCCGGCAACTCCATCGGCAAGCTTACCTACAACGCCGGGGCCGAACTGCGCCCGATGCGCTCGCTGCTGCTGCGCGCGGCCTATGGCACCGGCTTCCGCGCGCCCGACTTGCACTATGTGTTCACCGGACCGGGCAACACCCACCCATCGGCCACAGACTACTACTTGTGCCGCACCGAGGAGCCCGACACCGACATCGGCGATTGCAGCTATGCCGACAGCGGCATCGTCGCCAACCGCACCGGCAACAAGAAGCTGCAACCCGAAACCAGCAAGTCGCTCAACGCTGGCATCGTCTTTGCGCCGACGCGCCACATCGACATTTCGGTCGACTATTTCCGCGTTCAGCTCGACAATCAGGTGGCCGACCTCAGCATCGACAAGCTGCTGCGCGATGAGGCCAGTTGCCGCATCGGGACCACCTCTGCAGGCACTGCGGTCGACCCGACCTCACCCACCTGTCTTGACGCGATAGCGCGCATCCACCGCTATACCGGCGGCGCCTTTGCCGGGCAGGTCAGCTCGGTCGCGATCAACCCGATCAACGTGGCGCAGGAACGCACCAGCGGCGTCGACGTGGCGCTGCACGTCAACGTGCCGACCGAACGCCTGGGCACTTTCGCCCTCGCCCTGTCGCACACCCACGTGTTCGACCACACCTATCAGCAATATCCGGGCGATCCGGTGATCAACAAGCTGGCATTCGACAGCGGTTACGACATTCCGCGCGACAAAAGCACCGCCAGCCTCACCTGGTCGCAAGACAAGCTGAAGTGGACCATCGAAGGACGTCGTCTGGGCAAGCTGCCCAACTACAACGAGGACGCCTTCATCAAGGAAAGCTACCAGTTCAACACCACGTTCCAGATCGATTTCAACGATCACTTGCGCGGCTCGCTGTCGATCGACAACCTGTTCGATCAGGATCCGGTGCGCGACCCGACGTATGCCAGCTACCCATACTACGACATCAGCTGGTTCGACAGCGTTGGGCGCAGCTTCTATCTGCAACTGACGTGGAAGCTTGGCGGCAAGGCGCTCTGACCTGCGCGCTGGCCGGGGGCCCACCGGCTCACCGGCCAGCGGATTCGTAGCGACTTGCGCGATCCCGGCGCGCCCGGCCACCGCTTGCGGGACTTCAAGGATTGCGCAAGCCGGGATGGGAGCGCGATGGGGTAACCTGGCTTGTACGCACGCTTGCGCGCTGCGTCGCGCTCCCGACTGTCAGTGGACGACGTTCTTCGTGCGCTGCGCTTCATAGCCCTTGCGCTGCTGGTCGATCAGGTAGGCGTGGATCGCTTTCACGTCGTACTTGGTGACCATGTCGTCCAGCGGAGCCATGCCCGCCCCCGCCAGCACGCCTTTCAGCACGATGGCGTCGAACATGCCGTGGATTTCGCGCGGCAGGCGCGACAGGTCGGGCGTGATGCCGGGGCCGAACATGTGGCAGCGCGAACAGAACTCGGTGAATTTGGCCTCGCCGTGGGCGATCAAGGCCGGGGTGGACCTGAACGCGGGCGGTGCGGGATAAGTCAGCGGATCGGGGCGCGGGTCGGGCTGCGGCACCGGCCCGCCGCCCAGCTTGAACACCACAATGCGGTTGGTGTTCTGGTTCCTATAGGCGATGTCCGACGATGGCAGCGGATAGCTGATGCCGATCCCGCCATAGCCCACCTGCACCGCAATGTACTGCACCCCGCCGATGCGATAGGTCATCGGCGCGGCCATGATGTGCGAGCCGGTCTGGATCGCGGCCAATTGCACGCCGGTCCGGGCGTTGTAGACGCGCAAGGTGCCATCGCCGCGCCCCTGCACGACGATGTTGCCCGCGGTCGACAGCACGCCCCCGTCATAGCCGCGATTGCCGTCGGAGGTGACCTGTTCCCACACCACCTTGCGCGCGACCGGATCCCAGGCCTTGAGCACTTCGCGCACGAGGCTGGTCTTGCCGCGTTCCTTCTGCAGTTCGGCCTTGGTCGGCAGCGGACCGAACAGGCGCGTCAGCGTGACTTCGTCATAGGTATCGTCGGGAATGATGCCGTTGGCGTTGAAGAAGCCTTCGAGATGGTCGAGCTTGCCATGATTGGCGGGCAGGTTGACCATGACATTGGGCGCATCGAGCGTGGGGATATAGACCAGCCCGGTCTTCGGGCTGAACGACATCGGGTTCCACGTGTGTGCGCCCGCCCATGAAGGATAGACGTTCTTGGGCTTGGCCGAATAATCGGCAATCTCGGTAAAGCGTGGACGGCCGGTGGCAAGGTCGATGCCCGTGGCCCAGTTGACATAGGAGAACGGATCGGCGGCCAGTAATTTGCCGGTCTTGAGGTCGAGCGTGTAGAAGAAGCCGTTCTTCGATGCCTGCATCACCACTCGGCGCGTTTCGCCGCCGACGGGCAAGTTGGCGAAAATGAACTTCTGCACCGCGTCATAGTCCCAGGCGTCGCCGGGGGTTTCCTGATAGTACCAGTTCATCCGGCCGGTGTGCGCGTTTACCGCGACGATCGAGGCGTTGAACAAGTCGTCGTGGCGCTCGGCGGCGCTTTTGGCGCGTACGTAGGGCGAGGCATTGGCGGTGCCGAACACGATCTGGTCGGTTTGCGCATCATACGACAAGCCGTCCCACACCGTGCCGCCGTTCTGATAGCGGCCATCGTGGCCGGGCCCCCACGATTTGGCGGCCATTTCGAGTTCGGGGTGTTCGAACGGCTGGCCGGGCGCGGGCGGCACGGTGAAGAAGCGCCATTTCAAGGCGCCGGTCCTGATGTCCCAAGCCGAGATGTAGCCGCGCGTCGATCCGTCGCCCAGATCGGCACCCGAATTGCCGATCACCACGCAATCGCTGGTGAGCAGCACGGCGCCGGTCGAAGCATAAGTATAGGTCTTGTTGCGGCTGATGATCGTGTCCGCGGTCCATTTTTCCGCACCCGTCCTGGCATCGAGCGCATGGAGCCGCCCGTCCTCGCTGGCGACGAACACCACCCCGTCACGCACCGCGACACCGCGGTTGACCACGTCGCAACAGGCATTGCGCGCCGATGCCGGGTCGATACCCGGATGGAACGACCACAGCAGTTTGCCGGTAACGGCGTCGAGCGCATAGACGATGCCCCACACGCCCGAGGTGTACATCACGCCGTCGATCACCAATGGGGTCGCTTCCTGCCCGCGCTCGGTGCCCATGTCATAGGCCCAGGCAAAGCCGAGCTGACCCGCATTGCTGTCATTGATGTCGGCAAGCGATGAAAACCACGTTCCCGCCGGATCACCGCCGACATAGGGCCATTGTTCGCCCGCGACCGGATAAGTGGCCGCCGGAAAATCAGCCGGATTTGCAGCCGAAATCTGGGCGAACCCAGCTTGAAGCGATGACGCGGCCACGCTGAATGCACACAGCAGGCCGAGCAGGGGTTTGCGCAGATTGATCGACACCATGGGCCGAAGTCTCCGTCGCAACGGCTGCCTTGGCAAGCGGGTTTTAGGCGGCGTGATCGTCGCCGTTTGAGGCTGTCGCTGGCACCGGACGAACTACATTTCCGCCATGGCCTGCCGGGTGAAGTCGATGAAGGCGCGCAGCGGCGGCGGAAGCTGTCGTCGGCCGGAATAATACAACATCGGGCCGGAAAACGGCGGGCTCCAATCTTGCAGGACTGGCTCGAGCGCCCCGCTGGCCAGATGCGGCGCGAGCCAATCCTCGAACAAGGCGATCACGCCAAGGCCCGCCACGGCGCTGCTGATCAGCAGATCGCAAGCCAGACCGGGCCGAACGAGCAGCCTTGTCGGCGGATCGACGCGCAGAATTTCGCCGTCCTTTTCGAACTCCCACGCTGCAGGCGCGCCGCTCGAAAAACGCAGACCCATGCAAGCATGCGCCAGCAGATCGCGCGGATGGGTGGGTCGGCCTCGCGCGGCAAGGTACGAGGGTGCGGCGGCGACAAGGATTCGCTGCGTGCGGGGCCCGATCGGTAGCGCGATCATGTCCTGCTCCAGCCGCTCTTCATAGCGAATGCCTGCATCCGCGCCCGATGCCAGAATGTCGACAAAGCTGTCCTCGACCGTCACTTCGACGCGCACATGGGGGTGGGCCAGCAGAAAGGACGGAATGATGCCGGGCAGCACCGTGCGCGCGACATTGGCCGGTACATTGAGCCGCAGCGTGCCCGCTGGCTGGTCGGTCTGCACTTGAACGCCTTCAAGCGCGGCATCGATTTCATCCAGGACGGGTGACAACCGCTCCAGCAGCCGCGCCCCGGCTTCGGTCAGCGATATGCTGCGGGTGCTGCGGTGGAGCAGTCGCACACCCAGCTTGCTCTCAAGCCTGCGCATGGCCTCGCTAAGCCCGGAAGCCGAGACTTTGGAGATCCGGGCCGCCTCACGAAACCCGCCAGCACGCGCGACAGCGGCAAAAGCCGAGAGATCATCCAACACGATCGGCATTGTGCGATAATCCGTACAACCTGTCTGGAATGTCATGCCTTATCGATCATTCGCGCCAAGTCTATATACCGCTTGCAGCCTGAGGAGATTTGCCATGACCGTTTCAGCCAAAGCCGGGACTTTTCAACTGGGCGACCGCATCGTCAACCGCATGGGGTATGGCGCGATGCAACTGGCCGGTCCCGGCGTGTTCGGGCCACCGCGTGACCGCAACGAGGCAGTGGCAGTCGTGCGCGCCGCCGTCGAAGCTGGCGTCAACCACATCGATACCAGCGATTTCTATGGCCCGCACATCACCAACCAGATCCTGAAGGAGGCACTGCATCCCTATGGCGATGATCTGGTGATCGTGACCAAGGTCGGGGCTGTGCGTGGCGAGGACGCCTCGTGGCTCCCCGCGCAAAGCCCTGCCGAACTCATCCAGGCGGTGCACGACAACTTGCGCAATCTCGGGCTCGACCGGCTGGATGTCGTCAACTTGCGCCTGATGGGGGATATCTTCGCGCCCAGCGAAGGGTCGCTCGACGAACAATTCTCGACACTCGCCCGCTTGCAACGCGAAGGGCTGATCGCGCATCTGGGGCTCAGCAATGCGACGCCTGCGCAAGTGGCACAGGCGCAAGCCATCGCCCCCGTCGTCTGCGTCCAGAACCACTACAATCTGGTGCACCGGAGCGATGACGGGCTGATCGACGCCTTGGCCGCAAAAGGCATCGCCTATGTCCCGTTCTTCCCCCTGGGCGGGTTCAGCCCGATCCAGTCGGATGCCCTGTCTGCAATCGCGGCCGAAGTCGGCGCCAGCGCGATGCAGGTGGCATTGGCCTGGCTGCTGGCCCGTTCGCCCAACCTGTTGCTCATCCCGGGCACGTCCGGCAGGGGCCATCTTCGCGACAATCTGGCGGCGGCAGAATTGCACCTGCCAGCCACGATTCTGGCGCAACTGGATGGTATCGGCAAGCCAAGGCCTTGATCGACAGCCCCGCATTTGCGGCAACCACCCGGCAAGCCACACCATCCAAGCTGTTGAAAAGGTGGTGAGTCCAGCTGGGTTCGAACCAGCGACCTACTGATTAAAAGTCAGTTGCTCTACCGACTGAGCTATGGACCCGCCTGAGACCGGGGGCCTTGTGGCACCGGGGCGTGGCGGTCACCTAGGGGCGGCGCGGCGGCGGGTCAAGCGGGTGACGAGGTGTTTCACCCAAAGGTGTGTCACCGGGTCGCGCCAATCGCGCGCAATTTTGGTCGCCGGAACCAGCACGAAGGCGCGCTCGCGAAACGCCGCGTGTGGCACCGTCAGCCGTGAATCGAGCCAGCGCCCGCCCGACCACAGCACGATGTCGAGGTCGAGTGTGCGCGCCCGCCAGCGCTGGCCGCGCCGGACACGACCGAAATCATGCTCGATCCGCTGCAGCAGCGCCAGCAGATCGGGGGGCGCCAATGGCGTGGCGACAAGCGCCGCCCCATTGGCATAGCGCCGCCGCGACGGACCAACCGGCGCGCTGGCGATCAGCGGCGATGCCGCTTCCAGCACCAGCCCGGCATCCACCAGCGCGCGCAATGCGGCGCGCAAGACCGCAGGCGGGGGTCCATGGCGATGGTGCCCGACATTGGAGCCGAGCGCGACGACATAGCGCTGATGCGCGGCGCCACCCGAAGGCTGCGCCGCGCCCGTTGCGATCACTTGTCCTCGACCAGCCGGGTATAGAGTTGCGGCCTGCGGTCGCGGAAAAAGCCCATGCCCGCCCGGTTGATTCGCGCTGTTGCCAGATCGAGCGTGGCAACCAGCACGCCGGTTTCCTCGGCGCCGTACTCGGCCTGGAAATCGCCCCATTCATTGGTGATGAAGCTGTGACCATAGAAGCTTTGGCCGTTCGCCTCGATGCCGATGCGGTTGGCCGCGACCACCGGCATGCAGTTGGATACCGCGTGGCCCTGCATGGCGCGGCGCCACATGCGGCTGGTGTCAAGCTCGGCGTCCTGCGGCTCGGTGCCGATCGCGGTCGGGTAGAACAGCACTTGCGCGCCCATCAGCGCCATCGCCCGCGCGCATTCGGGATACCACTGGTCCCAGCAAATGCCCACGCCGATGCGCGCGCCGAACACGTCCCACACCTTGAACCCGGTGTTGCCGGGGCGGAAATAGAACTTTTCCTCATACCCCGGCCCGTCGGGAATGTGGCTCTTGCGATAGATGCCCTGCACCTCGCCGTCGGGGTCGACCATCGCGATGGTGTTGTAGAAGTGATGCCCGTCGCGTTCGAAGAAGCTGACCGGAATGGCGATCTTAAGGCCGCGCGCCAGTTTGCGCATTGCGGCCACCGCCGGATCCTGATCGAGCGGATGCGCCAGCGCGAACAGTTCCTGATCTTCCTGCTGGCAGAAATAGGCCCCCGAGAACAGTTCGGGCGGCAGCACCACTTGCGCACCCTTCGCAGCGGCCTGTTCGACCAGCGTGGTCACCGCTGCAATGTTGGTGGCGGCATCGGGCGCATTGAGCGCCAGTTGCAGAGCGGCGACGGTGAGTTCGGTCATGCCATGCGACGTAGTCTGCGGGGCGGCGAAATTCAACGCCGCCCCGCATCCTTTCAAGGTCCGGTCAATGTCCGGCCGGACGGCCTGCGATCACGGCCGCTTGCGGAACAGCAAGGTCATCCGGTCGCTTTCACCGATCGCCTGATACTTCGCGCGATCCTTGTCCTTGAGGAAATAGGACGGCGGCAAGGTCCACACGCCATCGGGCCAGTTGGCGCTGTCCTTGGGATTGGCGTTGATCTCGCTCTTGGCGACAAGCTGGAAGCCATTCGCCTCAACCAGCGCGATCACGTCCTTTTCACGCATGTAGCCCTTGCTGCTGTCGGTTTCGGAGAAGGGCGCGCCCGGCTTGGCGCGATGCTCCTCGATCCCGAGCAGGCCATCGTCCTTGAGCAGCGAACGGATCGCCAGCAGGTCGGGGTGAAGCCAGCCATTGGGCCAGATGTTGTGCACCTCGCGCATGATGATGGCGCGATCGACCGTGCCCTTGCGGGCAGCGGGAATGGTATCGCCGTTGAAGGCAAGGATGCGGCTGGCCGGTACGCCCGTCCACTCCGCAGCCTTGGCCGGGAATTTGTCGGCCATGTCCCCCAGAATCTCGCGCCGCTCGGGGGTGAGGTTCACTTCGGCGGGATTGAGGCCGATGTACTGGCCCTTGTCCCCCAGATAGGGGACGAGGATGCGGGTGAACCAGCCGCCCGACGGCAGATAATCGACCACCGTCATGCCTGGCTTGATCCGGAAGAACGCCAGCGTTTCGGCGGGGTGGCGATAGATGTCGCGGGCGCGGTCCTTGTCGCGGCGCGGATCGGCGAGCACGGCCAGCAGCGCCGGATCGATCTTCACCGCAGGTTTCGTCGTGGCATAGGGCGCATGCGCTCCGGTGCCCTTGGCCATGGCCGTGGCGGCAAGGCCCACACCTGCTGCTGTTCCCGCCAGCGCCAGCATGATCCCGGCGAATTTCGCGACCTTGCGCATGTTCCTGTCCCTCTGTTGAACCTGCTCGACGTATCAGGCGCGAGCGATTCGCACCCTAGCTTGGGGCAAGGCGATGACAACCGCGACTTGCGTCCCTATCTCCACCGCGACATCTGGAAAGGACCAACACTCCATGGCTGAAGCGATCCTGGCCGGCGGCTGTTTCTGGTGCACCGAGGCGGTGTTCCGCAACCTTGCCGGCGTAAGCGCGGTCGAAAGCGGCTACATCGGCGGCACCATCGCCAACCCTACCTACAAGCAGGTCTGTTCGGGCAGCACCGGCCATGCCGAAGCGATCCGCGTGATCTTTGATCCGGCGCTGATCGGCTATGGCGACTTGCTCGACGTGCATTTCGCCACGCACGATCCGACCCAGCTCAACCGGCAGGGCAACGATGTGGGCACGCAATACAGGTCAGCGCTGTTCCCGCTGGATGATGCCCAGCACGCCGAGGCCGAAGCCGGAATCGCCCGCGCCCAAGCCGATCGTGCCGCACCGGTGGTGACCACCATCGAAGGCCCCGCCACATGGTATCCGGCCGAGGACTATCATCAGGAATATTGGCAAGGCGAAGGCCAGCGGAACCCCTACTGCCTCGCGGTAATCCCGCCCAAGCTGCAGAAGCTGCGCAAGGGCTTTGCCGACCGGCTCAAAGCGTAAGGCCGCCGATCGGCACGGTGTCTGGCGGGGATCAGCCCCGCCAGCGCGCCGCGAAGAAGCCGTCGATGCCGCCCGCCTGCGCCAGCATGCCCGGATCGCTGCGCAGCCAGCCCTGCCCGCTCGGCGCGATGCCTGCGGGCAATTCGGCGGCATCGATCGGAGCGGGAGCAAGGCCGCTCACCGATGCGGCCTGCGCCTCGCCCTCCTCGGGTTCAAGCGAGCAGACGGCATAGACCAGCACACCACCGGGTGCGAGCCATTGGCTGGCACGCGCCAGAAGCGCGGCTTGCAGTTCGACCAGTTCGGCGATGCGCGGCAGGCGGTGCATCACGTCGGGATGGCGCCGGGCGGTGCCGGTGGCGCTGCACGGGGCGTCGATCAGGATCGCATCGAACCTGGCGTCCGGCTCCCACGTCAAAGCGTCGGCCACCACGACATCTGCCGACAGACCGGTGCGCGCAAGGTTCGCGGTCAGCCGCTCCACGCGCCGGGCGGACTTGTCGAGCGCGGTCACCTGCCAGCCGGTTGCGGCCAGTTGCAGCGTCTTGCCACCGGGTGCGGCGCAAAGATCAAGCGCGCGGCCGGTTCCGGTGCCGATCAACCGGGCGGGCAAGCTGGCGGCCAGATCCTGCACCCACCACGCGCCATCGGCGAATCCGGGCAGGCTTTCCACCGCCGTGCCGCGCGGCAGGCGCACATGGCCGGGCAGCAACGAATGGCCGCCCAGCCGCTCGGTCCAAAGCGCGGTTTCCGCAGCATCGCGCAGCGTCACGTCGAGCGGCGGCGGTTCGGCAAGGCCAGCGGCAATCGCATCGACCCGTCCGGGCCATGCGGCTTGCCAGCGCGCGGCGACCGTGGCTGGCAGGGTCAGCGCCTCGGGCAGTGTACCCGCATCACGCAGCACCGCCGAAAACACGCCATGCGCCAGACGGCGTGGGCCACCGGTGAGCAGCGGCAGGCCCGTGGCGATGACCGCATGCGGCGGCAGGCCCAGCCGCAGCGCCTGCGCCAGCATCAACCGCAGCACGGCGCGGGCCTTGGCATCTTCGGGCAGATTGTCGCGGGTATGCGCATCGATCAGCGCGTCAAAGTCGGGCAGGCGGCGTAGCGCTTCATGCACGATGGCGAGCGCGAGCGCGCGGTCGTCGGCACGCTCGATCGCGCGCAACAGCGGCGGCGCGGCCTGATCGAGCGGGTCGCCCCGGCGCAGTACCGCATCCATCAGGCGCAGCGCGGCCAGCCGGGCGGGCACACCCGGCGCGTCGGCGGGACGGCTGGATTTCTGGCCGGAGTTCGGGCCAGTGTTCGGGCCAGTGTTCAGGCCAGTGTTCGGGGCGGACGGGGGAGGACTGGATCGCGACATCGTGCCCCGCCTATCGGCGCTTATGCCCCACTTGGCAATTGCGCTCGGTCGTCGGCGGGTTCATCTGGGTGTCATGGACAAACCGACGCCCCGCGCCACCCGGCGGCCCGAAAGCTTTACCCCTCCCGCACACTGGACCAATCTGCCGGTGCCCGAACCGCGCGCGGTCGAACGCGGCGAAGATCCCGACGGGCTTGACCCCACCCGCTATGGCGACTGGGAACGCAACGGCATCGCCATCGACTTCTGATCACCCGGCCGGTTGCGGGTTTCAGCCCGGAGTCTGCGCCAGCGGCGGCAACGGATGCCAGCCCCACGGATTGGGCGTGATGCCTGCGCCAAGACTGCGCGCCATCAGCCAGCGGATCGGTCGGGCCAGCGGAATGAAGCCATTGGCGGCAGTGATTTCGGCCTCTGCCCGGGTCAGCAACTGGCTGCGCCGCAACGGGTCGGCTTCGCGCATCGCCTGTTCGACCAAGGCATCGCCCACCGCATTGCAGGCTGGCCGGATCGCGGCGCACGATAGCTGGTTCAGGAACCACGTGGCACGGGGATAACGCGCCACCAGGTCGACCAGCCGCAAGTCGCCATGGCCGCTTTCGGGAACCCGCTGCAGCGCCGCGCCGATGGCGGCGAAATCGGCCTGCAACTGCGCGAGCACCAGCCTTGATCCCGGACCGTCGGTCATGGCGATGGTGATGGTCAGCGGCTTGCCGCTCAGTTTGCGCCAATGCGCCACCCGCTGCGCCGCCTGCGCCCTGCGCTGGGCCATGCCGATGCCGCTCCAGCGCTCACCGACGGCGCCTTCGTCACCATCCATGCCGGGCGCGACCAGTCGGGTGGTCGGTTGCCAGCCATCGATGCCAATGCGGGCGACCAGCGCGTCGCGATCGACCGCCAGCGCCAGCGCTTCGCGGTTGGGCGGCTCGGCCAGAAAGCCGTCGGCGCGCTCCACCGCCAGACCGTAAAGCCCGGTGACCGGATCGAGCAGGAGATTGCCGCGAGTCAGCCGACTGCCCGTGGCCAAGGGCAGCGAATCGATCGTTCCGCCGAGTACCACGTCGACCGCGCCGCCATTGAAGCGCTCGACCGCGCGTTCGGCCCGGTCGAATTCGATGTGCAGCGCGCGGGTTGCGCCAGCCGGCGTGCCCGGATCGCCGCCAGCGCCTTTGCGCGCGGGCAGCAGCAGCAGGCCATCGTTGAACGCCCGCGCGGTCATCGCGCCAGCCGTGCGCGCCCGGCCAGCGTTGGACGATGACACACGACCGGTTTCAGGCAAGGTCAGTTCGGGTTGCGCCAACAGCGTCAGCAGATCGGGCTGCGGCGCGGCGAGGTCGATCTCCACCACCCGTTCGGCCATGGCGCGTACTGCGGTGACCGGCAGCAGATCGCGCCCCAATGGCAAATCGGACTGGGCCGCTATCGCGCGCTTGAGCGATTGCGCCACGGCCTGTGCGGTAATCCGGCCGCCCCCGCCCCAGTATCCTTCGCGCAGGCGGAAAATGTAGCTGGTGCCGTCGGCCGTCACGATCCAGCGTTCGGCCAGTCCCGGCACCACGCGCCCTTCGGCATCGAAGCCGACCAGTCCTGCCCGAGTCGCTGCACGCAAGGGCAAGCCCGCTTCCGATGGATTGACCTGATCGTCGCGCGCGTCAGCAGCGGTGCCGATCAACGCCACGCCCAGCGCACCCTGCTCGCGATTGCAAGCGCCCGGCAACAGCGCCAGCAATGGCAGCAAAAGGGCCAGGTGCAGCCGGGAACCGCTGTGGAGGCGGGGCCGTTGTCGGTAGTGGAGCCGGAAACGCGCCATGGCCTCGGCGTTTAGCACAGCGTGTGCGCGTGGTCAGCGCCCGGACGATGGCGAATGATCAGATCTTGCACAGGCGCTTGGTATCCACCGTCGAGACCAGCGGGCGGGCATAGCGCGGCACGACCGCATCGGGCTGGGTGGACGCCGGTGCGCGCACCAGCTTGGGGTCGATCGGCTCGGCAAAGGCGATGCCGAAGCGGTTGTCCTGAATCCATGCGACGGTGCCATCGACCCAGCCGATGTTGCGCAAGTTGACCTCGATGACGGTGCCGCGCGAAACCTTGACGTTGCCTTCGGCCATCATGCCGCCGGCCGACAGGTTGCGTACCCGCACCTTGTGTTCGCCACCGCTGCCGAACAGACGCAAGTCCGCCGTCAGGAAAAGGCTGTCCCGTCCAAGCTGCCGATGGTCGATATCTGTCACCACCCGGTTCCCGTCGCAAGTTCCAGCACGTTGCTGCCGAAGCCATCCATCAATGGGCCACATTGGGCTGGCCGCACGCCCAAGGCAAGTGCGACCCGGCCGCAAACGCGGACCCGACATCCAAGCCTAGGCAGCAGTGGCAAAAAAAGCGTTAATTCGTTGCGGGCATACACGTCAGGAAGCGGCCCGATTGCCCCGAATCAGGACAGTCGGGCCGTTCGAGATCGCATCAGCTTGCAGCTGCGATCAGGCAATCACTGATCGCGCGAAATCTTCTCGCGCCGTTCGTGCGCGCCCTGCGCCTCGACGGTCATCGTGGCGATCGGACGCGCGATCAGCCGCCCCAGACCGATCGGTTCGCCGGTCACTTCGCAATAGCCGTATTCGCCTTCATCGATCCGGCGCATGGCGGAATCGATCTTGGCGATCAGCTTGCGCTGGCGATCGCGGGTGCGCAGTTCGATGCCCCAGTCGGTCTCGCTCGAGGCGCGGTCGTTGAGGTCGGGTTCGCGAATCGGCCCTTCCTGCAAGGCCGAAAGCGTGTTCTCGGACGCCGACAGGATCGATTTCTTCCACTGCAGCAGCAGCTTGCGGAAATAGTCCAGTTGCGCCTCGGACATGTAGGGTTCGTCATCACTCGGAACATATTCGCCTGCCAGTGCCCGACGGGCTTTGGCCAGAACGTCAATCTCGTCACCCAGAACCCCAGCCATTCGGCCCTCCGCGTAGCCCGCCTTATGACCCAGACCTTGCCGCCTTGCCGTTCCGTCCTGCCCTGCAGGACAAGAAACCGGGACAGCGCAAAGGCTTGGTTTGAGCGCGCCTATACGGGCGGCCAGAAACCCGCACAAGCCATTCCTTGCGCCCTATTGCGCGGTCCGAGCCAAGATCGCGACGAAACGTGTCTGACCGATGCCGATTGTTGCCTCCATTCTGGAGATAATGCGCCGATCCCGAGAAATCGTCGGGCCAAGAACTGTCGGTTAACGCTTTGTTGACCAAACTCGTCAACTCTTGGGACTGCGGGAGGCTCCGGTCCGGTGCCGATTCCGCAAGCGAACACGATGGGGTTCACGGCACATGGGGTTCACGGGACAGGGCACGATCAAGCTGGTGGTGGACACCGGTTTGCCAAACGGAGGGATCGCCGCCTCCGACACGCGATTCGCCGATGACAGCGAAGCACGAGGGGTCATGGCCGGTTGTCTGGCCGCCGCCGCGCAAGGGTGCATGGACGGATACTTCGATCTGGGCGTCGCCTTCAGCACCGGCAGCCACGGCTTCGACTGCGATCTGGTCGAGGCGCACAAGTGGTTCAATCTGGCCGCAGTGGGCGGTCATCCCGAAGCCGCCCGCGTGCGCGCCGAAGTGGCCGACGACATGACCGCGCGCGAAATCGCCGAAGCGCAGCGCCGCGCCCGCGAATGGCTGCGCAACCAGACGACCACGAACATCCGAGCGGCCTGACCACGCGCTCAGGCCGGTTCAACCCGGCTCAACCCTTGCGGAACGGGGTGTGCTGGCCCAGCACCAACTGATCCTGCGCGATCCCGGCGCGCTCGCGCACCAGATAGTCGGCCACCGCCGCGCGGAACTGCGGATCGACGATGTAGTGCGCCGACACGGTCTGCACCGGCTCATAGCCCCGCGCCAGCTTGTGCTGGCCTTGCGCGCCTGCTTCCACCCGCGACAGCCCCAGCGCAATGGCCGCATCGATCGCCTGATAATAGCACAGTTCGAAGTGCAGGAACGGCTTGTCGACCACCGCCCCCCAGTACCGTCCGTACAGGGTGTCGGCGCCGATGAAGTTGAGCGCGCCCGCCACCGGCATCTCGTCGATGAAGGCCAGCACCAGCAGCACTTTGTCGGCCATCCGTTCGCCCAGCAGCGAAAAGGCCGCGCGCGTCAGGTACGGCGTGCCCCACTTGCGCGCGCCGGTATCCTGATAGAACTGCCAGAACGCATCCCAGTGCTCGGGCCGGATCGCATCGCCGGTCAGCGCGCGGATGGTCACGCCATCCTGCGCCTTGGCCCGTTCCTTGCGCAAGTTCTTGCGCTTGTCCGATGACAGCGCCCCCAGAAAGTCGTCAAAGCTGGCATAGCCATGGTTGCGCCAGTGGAACTGAAGGTCGGACCGGGGCATCCACCCGGCCGCTTCGAACAGCGGCACCTGTTCGGGCGCAATGAACGTGGCGTGGGCCGAGGACAGCTCGTTCTCCTCGCACAGCATCTCTGCCGCGCGCAGCAGCGCCGGGGCAAGGTCGGGCCGGTCGCCCAGCAGCAGGCGCGGACCGGTGGCAGGGGTGAACGGCACGCTGATCTGCAGCTTGGGGTAATAGGCGCCCCCGGCGCGATGCCACGCATCGGCCCATGCATGGTCGAACACATATTCGCCCTGACTGTGCCGCTTGAGATAGGCGGGCAATGCGGCGGCAGGGCGTCCCGCCTCGTCCTCGATCACGATCGGCAGCGGCGCCCAGCCGCTGCGCCCGCCGACACTGCCCGATTCTTCAAGCAACGTCAGGAAGGTATGGCTGACAAAGGGATTGCCGTCGCCCGCCATCCGGTCCCAGTCGTGTGCCGCGATGTCACCGACCGACTGGTGGATGTGGGCCGCAACGCTCATTCGACCCCTTCACCTTCGGCAATGGCCGCATCGGCATACATGAAGGCGACCTGACGCCGGGCCGGGCTGTCGACCGTCCAGGTCAGCACCGGCAAGCCGCGGCGGCGCTGCGCTCCGGCAAAGCGGCTGGGCAGATCGCGCACGTCATAGGCCAGAAAGTCGGGTCGGGCGTGCCACAGTGCCAGATGGCGGCGGTACTTGCCGGTCATCGTACGGCGGCCGTCCTCGGTCACCACCAGCCCGCGCACCGTGTGCGGCGAATAACGCGCGAACCAGCGCGATACCCGCGAATCGAAGCTCATCACCGCCACCGGCCCGCGATAGCCTTCCAGTTGGCGACGGACCGCCAGACACAGCGGCGCGACCCGCGTGCCGGGTCTGGCCTTCACCTCGATCAGCAGCGGGACTTTGCCTTCGACCAGATCGAGCAAGCGCCGCAAGGTCGGGATCGTTTCGGCGCGGCTGGCGCTGTTGCCCAATGGCAGCACCGCCAGTTCGGCCGCGCTGCGCTCGATCACCGCGCCGCTTTGCCCGGTCAGCCGCTCAAGCTCCCAGTCGTGGAACACCACCGCATGGCCATCGCTCGACCGCTGGACATCGCATTCGATGCCCATCCCGCGCGCCAGCGCTCCGGCAAAGGCCGAAGGACCATTTTCGGGAAGGCCCGCGCCATGCAGCCCGCGATGGGCGTAGATCACCCCGCGCAGCCAGCCCACGCGCCGGTCATTCGGCGCGGGAGCCAGCTGCCGGTCAAGCAGCGCTAACAGCAAATACAGCATCGATTTCCACCGCAGCGCCCAGCGGCAGCGTGGGTACGCCCACCGCGCTGCGGGCATGGCGGCCCGCATCGCCAAACGCGGCAACCATCAGATCCGAAGCGCCATTGGCGACCTTGGGCTGATCGGTGAAATCGCCGGTGGAGTTGATGAAGGCGCCCAACTTGACCACCCGTTCCACCCGATCGAGCGAGCCGAGCGCGGCCTTGACTTGCGCCAAAAGCATCAGGCCGCAAGCCTGCGCCGCCGCATAGCCCTGCTCCACCGACACGTCGTGGCCCAGCCGACCGGTCACCAGCGCGCCGCCGACGAAGGGCAACTGGCCCGAAACGTGGAGCAGCCCGCCCGCCAGCACGGTGGGCACATAGGCGGCCACCGGCGCAGCAGGCTGGGGCAAGGTGTGGCCGAGTTCGGCCAGCCGGGCGGCGATCGTGTCAGTCATCGTTTTCTCCGTGCAAGCGGTCCATGATCCACGGCAGAGCGCTGGACCAGTCGTCAATCCGGGCATGGGCGTGGCCGGCCTGATGGGCGCAGCCGATGTGCGGGGCCAGCAGCGGTTCGCCGCACAAGTGCAACCGTGTGACTTCGGGCACCAGTTCGGCGACCGAGCCATGGTGCTGCGGCAGATCGTCGATGAACAGCGCGCGGCTGGGCCGGTATTCCTCGATGATCGCCTTGAGCGCGGGGCCCTTGGGCCCGGTATTGGTGAACACCCGCGCGTCGATCCCGACACCGCGCAACTGCTCGGTCCGCGCCAGTTGGCGGTCGTCGGACAGGTTGGTCAGGATCACCACATCGGCATCGCGGGCCAGCGCGTTGATCCCGTCGACCGCACCGGCGATCGGCATCTGGCGATACATCTCGGTATCGAAAAAGGCATTGAGCAGCCGCCAGATCTCCTTGGGCTCGACCAGCGAGCCGTCGTGGCGATGGCGCATGGCCTTGCTGAAATCGTGATCGGTCATCGAAAAGTCGATGCCATGCGCCTCGTCCAGCCACGCCTTGTAGGGCGCGATCATGTGCAGCAGCACTTCATCGCAATCGCTGATGACAAGCGGGCGACCGCTGGAGGGACGGGTCATGACAGGGTGTTCCTTGCGGCCAGAATGGCTTGCGGGCCTATGTCGAGTGCGTCGGCCGCCGCGACAAGGTCCGCTTCGTGATTGCTGAGGAAATCGATCACCGCGCCCAAAAGGGCACCATCCTGCAACCCGGCGCGCAAGGTGTCGGGCGTCAGCCCCGTCAGCGACAGGAAACGCTCGGCGCGCGAATCGTCCGACAGCACCCAGCCGAGCGCCTGCAACGCGATGGCCGCGCCATCTGCTTGACCACCGGTTTGCCGGGACCGACTAGGTTCGCGAATGATTGTCATGTCCTTCCGCGCGCAATAAGGGTGCCAGACCCGCAGCCCGTTTGGCACATCGTGCCTTAACGCGCGTTGCGACCGGGTTCGGGATTGTGCGGTCAGTGGCAAAAAGAATTCTGGTTGTCGAGGATAACGACCTCAACCGCAAGTTGTTCTGCGATCTCTTGGCGGCCAACGGCCATACGGTGGAGCCGCTGGCCGACGGGCGCGAGGCGATTGCCCGCGCGCGCAGCTTTGCCCCCGATCTGGTGATCATGGACATCCAGATGCCCAACGTCTCGGGGCTCGACCTGATCGAGGCGCTCAAGGGCGATGAGGCGCTGCGCCTGATCCCGGTGCTTGCCGTCACCGCCTATGCCGGCAAGGGTGACGAAGAACGCATCCGCCAGGCCGGGGCCGAAGGCTATCTGGCCAAGCCCGTCTCGATCAACCCGTTCATGCAGGCGGTGAACCGGCTGGTTTGAGGGTGTGAGGGCGCACTTCGGGCGGCGTGCCCCCGACCAAACTTGACAACCCTGCCGCAAAGCCGCTTTTCCGCCGCAATCGTCTGGCAGGGGCCATCTTGCCCAATGGAGTTACTACCAATCATGGATCGCGCGACCATCGCTGCCCGCATTGCCGAACTGATCGAGCCCTTCAACAAGAAGGGCATCGCCATCACCGACGACGTGACCTTTGCCGGCGACCTTGAATGGGACAGCCTGACGGTGATGGATTTCGTCGCCGCGATCGAGGACGAATTCGACATCATCATCAGCATGAACCAGCAGGCCGAGATCGAAACCTATGGCCAGTTGATCGACGCGGTTGAAAAGCTGCAGGGCTGAGGAACACCATGACCGACACTTTGACGACCGAGACGACCACCGACCTGTTCAGCAAGTTCGATCCGCTGATCCAGCAACGCCAGGCGCTGCTCGACACCGGGGTGACCGATCCGTTCGGTCTGGTCATGGAAAAGGTGCTTTCGCCGACGACCGCGATCTGCAGCGGGCGCGAAACGATCCTGCTGGGCACCTACAACTACATGGGCATGACCTTTGACCCCGACGTGATCGCGGCGGGCAAGCAGGCGCTCGATGAATTCGGGTCGGGCACCACCGGCAGCCGCGTGCTCAACGGCACGTATGCCGGGCATCGCGCGGTCGAAGATGCGCTCAAGGACTTCTATGGCATGGATCATGCCATGGTGTTCTCGACCGGCTATCAGGCGAACCTTGGCATCATCAGCACGATGGCGGGCAAGGGCGATTACATCGTGCTCGACATCGACAGCCACGCCAGCATCTGGGACGGCTGCAAGATGGGCGACGCCGAAGTCGTGCCGTTCAAGCACAACGATATCGAGGCGATGGAAAAGCGCCTCAAGCGCATTCCCGCAGGCGCGGGCAAGCTGGTCATCCTCGAAGGCGTCTATTCGATGCTGGGCGACATTGCCCCGCTGAAGGAAATGATCGCGATCGCCAAGGCGCACGGCGCGATGGTGCTGGTCGACGAGGCGCACTCGATGGGCTTCATCGGTCCCAACGGGCGCGGCGTCGCCGAAGATCAGGGCGTGCTCGATCAGGTCGATTTCGTGATCGGCACGTTCTCCAAGTCGGTCGGCACCGTCGGCGGGTTCTGCGTGTCGAACCACCCCAAGTTCGAGATCCTGCGGCTGGTCTGCCGCCCTTACGTGTTCACCGCCAGTCTGCCGCCCAGCGTGGTCCACACCGCCGCCACCAGCATCCGCAAGCTGATGCACGGTGAGGCCAAGCGCGCGCACTTGTGGGAAAACTCGCGCACGCTGCATGGCGCGCTCAAGGCCAAGGGCTTTCAGCTTGGCACCGAAACGCCGCAAAGCGCGATCATCTCGGTGATCATGCCCGATCTTCAGCGCGGCGCCGCGATGTGGGAAGCGCTGCTGCACGAAGGGCTCTATGTGAACCTCGCCCGTCCGCCGGCCACGCCCGCCGGGATGACGCTGTTGCGCTGTTCGCTCTGTGCCGAACACAGCGCCGAACAGGTCCAGACGATCATCGGCATGTTCGAACGCGCGGGCAAGGCCATGGGCATCATCTGATGCGCCGGATCGTCCGGGCTGCGGCGATTGCAGGGTTCGTCCTGCAAAGCGCCGGGCACGCGCTGGCGCAAGCTCCGGTGGCAGCGCCGCAGGTCGTGCCGCCGGGGACGCTGGCCGCCGCGCCATCCGGTCCGGCCTCGGCGATGGTCGACCAGCCTTGCGCGCTGCCCCGCAATGCGCAGAACGACTGGCCCGCCTTGTGCCGGTACCAGCGCGCCAATCGCCAGTTGGCCGCACCGCCGCGTGTGGTGATGATCGGCGATTCGATCACCGAATGGTGGCTGACGACCTCGCCCGGCATGTTTGCCGGCGGGATCGTCGATCGCGGCATCGCCGGGCAGACCTCTCCGCAAATCCTGCTGCGGTTCTATCAGGATGTGGTCCGGCTCAAGCCGCGCGTGGTGCACATCATGTGCGGCACCAACGACGTTGCGGGCAACACCGGCCCGACCAGTCCTGAGGAATACACCAACGCGATCCGCGCGATGGTCGATCTGGCGCAGGCCAACGGCATCGCGGTGGTCATTGGCAGCGTGCTTCCGGCCGGAGCCTTCAACTGGCGCGCGGGCTATCGCCCGGCGGGACAGATCGTGGCGCTGAACGTCTGGCTGCGCGACTTTGCCCGGCTGCGCGGCGCGGCCTATGCCGATTACCACGGCGCGATGACCGACCCGCAGGGCGCGATGAAGCCGGGCCTGTCGAGCGACGGCGTCCACCCCAACGCGGCAGGCTACGCGGTGATGGAGCCGATCGCCCGCGCCGCCATCGCCGAAGCGCTGAAACCCGCACCCCAGACCGCGCCCGGCACCCCCCGCACACGCTGATCGGTTCCGCTGGGCGCATGCCGCGCGTTACTGCCACATTGGCCCGAATGCATCTTTCCCGTATCGGCGGAACCGCTTAAGCTGATGGCGCGTACCGACCAGGGGGCCAGAATTTCATGGGGATTTTTGCATACCGGATTTTGCTGGCCCCGGCGGCCTTGCTGTGGACCGGTTCCGCCTTGGGGCAGGCGGCACCCGTGGCAGAAGCGCAGTTGCAAAGCGGATTCCTGCGCGATCGCAACATCGAGTTGTCCAATCAGGATGCGCCGAACGAAGAGGCCTACACCCGCCGCGCGGCTGAGGCGATCGGCGCGGGCGACTTTACCGGCGGGCTGGCGATCCTGCGGCGCTATCGGATGAGCGCGACGCTCAACGACTGGATGTTGTCCGGTCAGGCCCATGTCGGCCTTGGCGATTACGATGCCGCGCGCAAGGATTTCGGGACCGCGATCAAGAAGCGCAAGAATTTCAGCCCTGCCCAGATCGCTCTGGCTGAACTGGAAGCTGGGCATGGCGACAAGGCCGTCGCGACGGAACTGCTGACAGCCTTGACCGCGCGGCGCGATGCCTGTGGCGGGCGATGCGCCGAACAGCGCGTGCTGGATGCCGGCACCGGACGGATCGAGGCTGCGCTGAAGGCCCGGCCCTGATCCTGATCCTGATCCTGATCCTGATGCCGCCGGTTACCGCCGCTCAAGCAAGCTGCGCGGCCATGGCGCGCGCATAGCCTTCGCGCGCGGCCAGCCGGTCGAAGTAGGCGCGCATGGTGGGGGAGACGAACTCCTCCAGCCCCACCGACAGCGCCAGCTTGATCGCGTAGCCGACCGAGATGTCGGCCATGGTGAACCGATCGGCGGCGGCATAGTCAGGCCCCAGCATTTCCTCGGCGTTGCGCAGGCGCGATCCGAACCATTCGGCATAGTCACGCGCGATCTCGGGCCGTCGCGCCTCGGGCGGGGCGAACACGGCGTAGCGCAAATGGATCGTCTGCGGGAACGTCAGCGTCGCCTCGCCCATCAGCAGGAAGTTGAGGTAGGCGGCATAGCCCGGTTCCTCCACGCCGACTGCCAGCGGCGATGGCCCGTACCGCGTGGCCAGATAGTGCGGGATCGCGCTGCTTTCGGTCATCCGCGCATCGCCATCGATCAACAGCGGGATGGTGCCGAGCGGATTGATGTAGCGGTACCCTTCCACCCGCGCGCGCGGCGGGAACGGCAGGACTTTCAACGCGTAAGGCAGCCCCAGTTCCTCAAGCGCCCACAGCGCACGGAAGGAACGGGCATCGCGGCAGTGATAGAGCGTTATCATGCCTGTGAGTTTTACCCAAGGGTGCGGCCTTGGCAAGTCCTGACCCACAGGTTCCGATCAACGGCGCTTCAGCTTTGGCTGGCCAGCGTGGCGTGTTCGCAGCGCGCATCGGCCGCCTTGTTGCCGCCCGAACCGCCCAGCAGCGACATCGCCACAAATCCGGAAATCACCAGCAGCACGAAGCCGATCGTCACCAGCCCCAGATACTTGTCGATGAAGCGCTTGATCGGCGCGCCGAACAGGCGGAACAGCACGCCCACGATCATGAAGCTGATCGAGCGCGAAACGATGCTGGCCAGCAGGAACGGCACCAGCGGCATCGCAATGAACCCGGCGGTGATCGTCAGCAGCTTGAACGGGATCGGGGTGGCCCCCTTGATCACGATGATCTCGACCCCGTATTCGCGCAAATAGCAGGCTGCGCGCGGGAAGCTTTCCTTCAGGTGCAGCAGGCCAAGCAGTTGCTCGCCCACGCTGGCATAGAGGAAGTGGCCGATGGCATAGCCCAACAGCCCGCCTGCCACCGATCCGACAGTGGCAAACGCGGCATAGCGTACCGCTTTTTTCGGATTGGCCAGGCACATCAGCCCCAACAGCGGATGCGGGGGCACCGGAAAGAAGCTGGCTTCCATGAACGCGAACAGCGCCAGCCACCACTCGGCATGGGGGTGCGCGGCCTTGGCGATGGTCCAGTCATACAGGCGGCGAAGCATCGTGGCGGTCATCCCCATTGGTGCACTGCGGCACGATGCTTAGGCGAGGCTCGGGCTTCGCACCAGACCCGGACGCAATTAACCCATATGGCACTTTTCGATTGACATTTCACGTGCAGATAGGTACATAACAGGAACAAGCCGCCACTCCCGAGTCGCAACGGCTCCTGCCGACACCCGGCACGGCCCGATTGCCCCGGACGGGCGCCCCGAACAGTCTGGCCCGACCAGCCTGCCTCGAACAGCCTGCCTTACCCCTTTTTCGCCAACTGCAACGGAGCCACCATGGCCGAGCGAGACCCGGTTGCGCGCGCTGCGCCTGTCGCCAAAGCCCGATTGGCAAAAGCCCCTTCGGCAACCGCAAAAAAGTCCAAGTCCGCGCTGGGTCAGCGCTGGACCCGGCCGTTCCTGGCGGCGCTGGCCGATACCTCGAACGTCGCTGCCGCCGCGCGCAAGGCCAAGATCGACCCGTCGACCGCCTATCACCGCCGCCGCATCGACGCCGAGTTCAATCGCGAATGGCAAGTCGCGCTGTGCGAAGGCTACGACAACCTTGAGATGGAATTGCTCCACCGCCTGCGCACCGGCGAGTTGAAACCTGCCGCCGGTGCCGCCAAGCGCGCCGGGCGCAGCTTCGACAACGCCACCGCGTTTCGCCTGCTGGTGGTCCACCGCGAAAGCGCGGCGCGCGAACGGGCCTTGCGCGATCATGTCAGCGCGGCCGAGATCCGCAGCGTCATCGACCGCAAGATCGAGGATCTGCGCCAGCGCGTGGCTGCCGCCAAGTCGGCGCGCGATGGCTCGGGCGCGGCTTCGGCTTCGACCACCCTCACCGCCCTTCCCGCTCCGGCCAATCCTGCGAACAACCGCGTATGATCGAGCGGTTCGACTTCCTGCTCGATGATGTCGAGGGCCTTTACCGGCAATTGCCCGAACGGCTTGGTCCGGTCGAGCGCAGCCACTTTGCCGCCAACTGGCCGGCCTTTGCCCGCGCCGAACAACTCGCTCCGGCGGGCGACTGGCGGGTGTGGCTGGTCATGGCCGGGCGCGGCTTTGGCAAGACCCGCGCCGGGGCCGAATGGGTGCGCAGCGTGGCCGAGGCCGATCCGGCCGCCCGCATCGCGCTGGTCGCCGCCTCGCTGCACGAAGCGCGCAGCGTGATGGTCGAGGGTGAAAGCGGCTTGATGGCGATCAGCCCGGTCCATGCCCGCCCGCGCTTCGAGCCATCGTTGCGGCGGATCGTGTGGCCGAACGGTGCGCAGGCGCAACTCTATTCCGCCGCCGAGCCCGAAGCGCTGCGCGGTCCCCAGCACAGCCACGCCTGGTGCGACGAGATCGCCAAGTGGGACGATGGCCAAAGCCAGGCGCGGCGCAGTTGGGACAACCTGCTGCTGGGCCTGCGGCTGGGCAGCGATCCGCGCATCGTCGCCACCACCACCCCGCGCCCGGTGCCGCTGCTGCGACGGCTGCTCGACCAGTACGACAGTACGGGCAGCGTGGAGGGGCCAAGCGGCGTGGTCATCACCCGCGGCCGCACGCAAGACAATGCCGCCAACCTGCCAGCGCGCTTCATCGCCGATGTCGAGCGCGAGTTTTCCGGCACGCGGCTCGGGCGACAGGAGCTCGACGGCGAACTGATCGAGGACTTGCCCGGCGCCTTGTGGCGGCGCGGCCTGCTCGAAGCCTGCCGTACCGGTGCGGTGCCGGCGATGAACCGGGTGGTCATCGGCGTCGATCCGCCCGCCAGTGCCGAGGGCGATGCTTGCGGCATCGTGGTCTGCGGGCTGGGCGAGGATGGTCTGGCCCATGTACTGGCCGACGCCTCGGTCGAAAAGGCCAGCCCCGACACCTGGGCCCGCGCGGTCGCCGCCGCTGCTGCTGCATGGAACGCCGACCGCGTGGTGGCCGAGGCCAATCAGGGCGGTGCGATGGTCGAGGCGGTGCTGCGCGCCGCCAATGCCGCGCTGCCCTTGCGGCTGGTCCACGCCTCACGCGGGAAAGTCGCAAGGGCCGAGCCGGTCGCCGCGCTGTATGAAGCGGGCCGGGTGCGCCACGTCGGCCAGTTTGCGCGGCTGGAGGACGAATTGTGCGGGTTGATGCCGGGCGGCGCCTATCACGGTCCCGGCCGCAGCCCCGACCGCGCCGATGCCTGCGTCTGGGCGCTGACCGAACTGATGCTGGGCCGCAGCGGGCAAGGCCGACCGCGCGTGTGGTTCGACTGACCGCGCGCTCATCCCGATCGTCGCTGCCGCTCGCAGACTTTCTGAAATTCCGCAGCCCGTTCGCCGGGCCCTTGTGAAAGGAAATCCATGTCGATTTTCCAAAGCCTGGCGGCCGCCTTCAAGGGCGATCCCGTTTCTGCCCGCGCGCCGCTGGAGCGATCCCAGATCTCCCCATGGATCGCCGGTTTCGACTGGCGCGGTCCGGGCGCAAGCGGTGCCGCCGACTACCCGGTGGCGGTGCGCGAGGCCTATCTGCGCAACCCGGTGGGTCAGCGCGCGGTCCGACTGGTGGCCGAAGGCGTGGGCGGTGCGCCGCTGACCGGTTCGGACCCGCAATTGCTGGCGCTCGTCAACGCCACCAGCGCCGGGCAGGCGCTGCTCGAAACGCTGGCCAGCCAGATCCTGCTGCACGGCAACGGCTATGTGCAAGTGCTGCGCGATGCCGAGGGCAATGCCGCCGAGCTTTATGCGCTGCGGCCCGAGCGCGTGACCGTGCAGCCCGATGTGGGCGGCTGGCCCGCCGCGTTCCGCTATACCGTGGGCGACCGCACGATGACGCTGGATGCGGTCGACGACTTCGGCCAGCCCAACGTCATCCACATCCGCTCGTTCCATCCGGCCGACGATCACTATGGGGCGGGCTGTCTTGAGGCCGCCGCCGATGCGGTGTCGCTGCACAATGCCTCGTCGCGGTGGAATCTGGCACTGCTCGACAACGCCGCGCGGCCATCGGGCGCGCTGGTCTATGACCCCGGCGATCCGGGCGCGACGCTGAGCGCCGACCAGTTCGAGCGGCTCAAGGCCGAACTGGCCACCGCCTATTCCGGGCAGGGCAACGCCGGGCGGCCGATGCTGCTCGAAGGCGGATTGCGCTGGCAGAGCATGGCGCTGACGCCCGCCGACATGGATTTCGCCAACCTCAAGGCATCGGCCGCGCGCAGCATCGCGCTCGCCTTCGGGGTGCCGCCGATGCTGCTGGGGCTGCCGGGCGACAACACATACGCCAATTATCGCGAGGCCAACCGCGCGTTGTGGCGCCAGACGATCCTGCCGCTGACGCGCAAGATCCTGGGCGCGCTGAGCGAAGGCTTGCAGCCATGGTTCCCCGAGGCGACGCTGGCGGTCGCGCTCGATCAGGTGGCCGAACTGGCCGAAGACCGCGATCTGCTGTGGTCGCAAGTGGGCAAGGCCGATTTCCTCAGCAATGCCGAAAAGCGCACGATGCTGGGCCTGCCGCCCGAGCCTGCGGACCTTGCCGCCGCCTCTGCGGCACCAGCCGATCACGGAGGGGCCGCATGAATCGCGAGGACATGCTCGCCCGCCTGCTGGCGCAAGCCGAAACCGCCGGGTCCGAGCGGCTCACCTTGCGCGCGATCGTCGAGGAAGCGAGCGACCTTGGTGCGGTGCGCGTGCTCGAACGCATGGGCCTTGCCGATGACAGCGCGCATCAGGATCTCAACGAGCTGCGCGAGCTGCTGCGGGCATGGCGCGATGCCAAGGCCAGCGCGTGGAAGGCGGTGGTCGACTGGGCGGTGCGCGGATTGCTGGCGCTGCTGCTGATGGGCATCGCGGTGCGGCTGGGCGCGTGGAACCTGGTGCGATGAGCGTACCTCTCACAACCACCGCCACGCGCTTTGCCGGTTACGCCGCCGTGTTCGGCAAGCGCGACAGCGGCGGCGACACCATCCTGCCCGGCGCCTTTGCCGGGACGCTGGCCGCGCGCAAGGCGCAGGGCACGCCCCTGCCGCTCTACTGGCAGCACCGGCCCGACCAGCAGATCGGCTGGGTCGATCTGGCCGAGGAGGATGCCCACGGCTTGCGCGTGATCGCCACGCTCGACCAGCCACAGGGCCCGGCGGCCCGCGCACTGGCGCGCGGCGCGGTCGATGGCCTGTCGTTCGGCTATCGCGTGCGCGATGGTCAGCGCCATTCCGGCGGCCGCGATCTGGCCGCGGTCGACCTGTTCGAGGTCAGTCTGGTGACCAGACCGATGCAGCCGTTGGCACGCGTCCACCTCGTCGACCGCGCCGCTTGCCCCTCCCTCTGATCTCCCGGCTCCCCCGGAAGAAAGCCGCCACCCGACCGGGTGGCCCCTCCCCCGAAACCGGTCACCCGGAAAGGACGTTGAGCCTCATGGACAATCTTGTTCCCGAAACCCCGCACGCTGCCACCATCGAAACCAAGGCCGATCAGCTTGGCGACAGCTTCGACATCGTCACCCGCCAGGATGTGCATGATGCCGCGCTGGCCGCGCTGCGTCAGGAAATCGGCACCCTGAAGGGCCGCCTCGAAAAGCTGGGCCGCCATGCGCTGCGCCCCCTGCTGGGCGATGGCGAGGCCGCACCTGCGCCCGAACTCAAAGGCTTTGTCGATGGCTACTTGCGCACCGGTCGCGAAACCGAACTGAAGTCGCTGTCGATGGGATCGGCTGCCGATGGTGGTTACGCCGTGCCGCGCCAGATCGACGAGACGATCTCGGCCCGGATGATCAAGATCAGCCCGATCCGCGCGATCGCCACCGTCGCCAAGACCAGCACCAGCGGCTATCGCCGTCTGCTCTCGCAAGGCGGCACCGCGTCTGGCTGGGTCAGCGAAACCGCCGCACGCCCGGACTCGGCCACCTCGAAGCTGGTCGAGATTGTGCCGCCCAGCGGCGAATTGTACGCCAATCCTTCGGCAACGCAGCAGATGCTCGATGACGCCGCGTTCGACGTGCCGACCTGGCTGGCCAACGAAATCGCCACCGAGTTCGCCCGCGCCGAAGGTGCCGCCTTCATCAACGGCACCGGCAACAACCAGCCCAAGGGCTTTCTGCAGGCGACCACCGCTGCGCAAAGCGATGCGACCCGCGCCTATGGTTCGTTGCAGTTCATCGGCTCGAACAACGCAACCGGCTTCGATGGCACACCCGAATCCAAGCTGATCGACATGGTCTTTGCCGTGCGCGCCAGCCTGCGTCAGGGTGCGGTCTGGGTGATGAATTCGACCACGATGGCCACGATCCGCAAGTTCAAGGCCGCTGACGGGTCGTTCCTGTGGCAGCCGGGCATCGCCGATGGCCAGCCCAACCGGCTGCTCGGATTCCCGGTGGTCGAGGCCGAAGACATGCCCGATATCGCAGCCAATGCCTTCCCGATCGCGTTCGGCAACTTTGCCGCCGGCTACCTGATCGCCGAACGCAACGCGACCACGATCCTGCGCGATCCTTACTCCAACAAGCCCTACGTCCAGTTCTATGCCACCCGGCGGATCGGCGGCACGGTGCTCGACAGCGACGCGATCAAGCTGCTCAAGATCACCACCTGATCGGCTTGCGGATGGAGCGACGCGCTTGCCCCCTTGGCGCGCGCTCCGTCCCTTGCGCTCGCGGCGGGCACGCCCTCTCCCCGTCGGCCCGCCGCGAGCGCCTTTTTGCTCGCCCGACACCACCCATCCCCCAATCACCGGAGATTGCCATGAAGCGGGCAATTGTCGCGCCCCCGGCGCTGTCATCGTCGGCGCTGGCCGACCTGAAGGCCTGGCTTGGCATCACCACCAGCCGGGACGATGCCGAACTGACCGCGCTGCTCAGGCTTGGCCTTGAACTGTGCGAAGGTTTTACCGGCACGATGCCGCTGCAAAGCGCGGTCGAGGAAATCCTGCCCGCAAACGGGTGCTGGCAGACGCTGTCGACCCGCCCCGTGCAGGCGATCACCGGCATTGCGGCGCTGGCCGCCACCGGCCTGCGGACCGCGCTCGGCGCCGGGGACTATGACCTTGACCTTGCGGCCGATGGCACCGGTCTGGTGCGGCTGCGCCGCCCGCTCGACCAGACCCGCGTGGCCGTGCAATTCACCGCCGGGATGGCCGCCTCGTGGGAGGCTTTGCCCGAGGCGCTGCGTCAGGGCGTGATGCTGCTGGCCGCACATCAGCACCGCCAGCGCGATGGCGACGCCAAGTCCGGACCCGACGCGCTGCCCCCCGCTGCGGTTGCGGCGCTGTGGCGGCCATGGCGCCGGATGCGCCTGGCATGAGCGGCGGCACCAGTGGCGGCATGATCACGCTGGGCGCCGATCTCGCCGCGCTCGAAGCCCGCCTGCTGGACCAAGCCCGGCGCCTCGCCACCGCGCAGGCAGCAACGATCGCACGGCAAGGTTCGCCCGACCGCTGGCGCAGCGCCGCGCTGCTCTGGCCCCTGCTCGTTCAGGAGTAACCGATGGAACTGGCCTTTCGCGCCGTGCTGCTGGCCTGGCTGGCCGCAGACCCCCAACTTTCCGGCAACCTCAACGCAATCGTCGAGGAAGCGCCGAGCCGCACCGCGCTGCCCTGGCTCGCGCTGACCGCCAGCGCCAGCATCGACTGGAGCCACAAGACGGGCAAGGGCCGCGAGATACGCGTGGCGCTGGAACTGAATTATCGCGGCGATGATCCGCTGTCCGAAAGCGCGCTGCTCGGCGCGGTCGAACGCCGGATCGAAAGCCTGCCCTCCGACCAGACCGCCGCCGGTTTCACCATTGCCAGCCTGCGCTTTCTGAAAGCCCGCGCCGAACAGCGCGGCGAAGCCCGGCGCGCGCTGGTGCTGGAATACGTCGCCCGCGTGCTCGCGGTTTAAGCGGCAATCACGCCCTCAAACATCAAGGAGAACGATCATGGCAGCCCAGAAGGGAAGCGCCTTTCTGCTGAAGATCAGCGATGGCGCGGCAACGCCGACCTACAACACCGTTGCCGGTCTGCGCACCACGCAACTGACCATCGGCGGCGAACTGGTCGTCATCACCAGCAAGGATTCGGGCGGTTGGCGCGAACTGCTGTCGGGCGCGGGCACGCGCTCGGTCTCGGTCAGCGCGGCGGGCATCTTCCTTGGCAGCACTGCCGAAGCGCAGATCCGCACCAATGCGCTGGCCGGAACGATCGCCGAATACCAGCTCTCGTTCGAGGATGGCAGCCGATTGCAGGGCAAGTTCCTAGTGCAGCGGCTCGACTATGCCGGGGATTTCAACGGCGAACGCAATTATACGCTCTCGCTCGAAAGCTCGGGCGCGGTGGTGCCGGCATGAGCGCGCCTGCTAAAAATCCGGCCAGCAATTCGCCCAACCCGCCAGCCAATCCGCATCGCGGCGAAATCGCGCTGCTGCTCGACGGCGTGGCACATGTCCTGCGCCCGACTTTCGCGGCCCTTGTTGCCGTGGAGGAGGAAGTCGGCCCGCTGCTGGCCATGGTCGAACGCGCCAGCGGCGGCGAGCTGAAACTGGGCGAGATGGTCGCGCTGTTCTGGCACTGCCTGCGCGATGCCAGCGACGCCGCGCGCGAAGCCGCCGACCGCGAGGCCTTTGCCGAAGCGGTGACCCGTGCGGGCCTTGCCGCTTGTGCGCAACCGCTGCGCGCGCTGCTGGTGCAGGTGCTCAAGGGCGTGTTGTGACCGCAGCGCCGGGCGATCGACCAGCCATCCCCGACGACCGGCGCTTTGGCCCGATCGCGGCGCGGCTGGCGGGGCAGACGGCCCTGCTGTTCGGGTGGAGCCCGCATTGTTTCTGGCACGCCACCCCGGCCGAACTGGCCGCCATCACCGCTGCGGCAGCGGCTGCAGACCCCGCTGCATCCGGCACGGGCGGCATCGACCGGCAAACGCTCAAGACCCTGATGGAGCAAGATCGCGATGGATAGCCTCAACACGCTGATGGTCGATGTGCGCGCCAGCACCGACGGCTTTGCCGCCGATCTTGGCCAGATGCGCAGCAGCTTCGATTCAATTCTGGTCGACGGTTTCTCGCGCGGCGGCGCCACGCTGGAACGCAGCCTGCTGGGCGCGGTCAAGCGTGGCAGTCTGGGCTTCGAAGACCTTGGCCGGGTGGCGACGGGCGTGCTCGACACGATCGCCGGTCAAGCACTGCGAGGCGGCCTTGCCGCGTTCGGGCTGGGCGGTGGCGGCGCCGGAAGCGGGCAAGGCGGCCTGCTTTCCGGGCTCGGCAGTCTGGTCGGCTCGCTGTTCGGCCTGCCGGGACGCGCGACCGGCGGCAATGTCGCGCCCGGTGGCGCCTATGTCGTGGGCGAACGCGGGCCCGAACTGTTCGTGCCGACTTCTGCCGGGCGGATCGAGACGGGCTCTCCTTCGGCTGGTCGGGCGGTCAATGTCTCGATCCAGGTCGTCGCCCCGCCGGGCGCCAGCCACCCCGAAAGCCTGCGCCGGTCCAGCCGTCAGGTAGCGCAGGCCGTCCGCCGCGCGCTGAGCGATTACTGAAAAGGGAATTTGCGACTATGGGCCACTGGATCGCCACCAAGCGCACGGTGCAGCAAACCGACACGATCCAGCGCTTCGATCCGCGCTTCTGGACGGTGGACTTTCCGCGCCCGGCCATGGCCAGCTTGGTTACCATCGCACCCGATGGCTTGCGCGTCGATGCGGTGTTCCGCCAGCACGCCGACCTGATCGGGCTGATCTGGGAAAGCGCCGACCGCTGGGACCACCCGCTGCTGGCCTATGACACCGACCGCGACTATTCGCGGCTGACGCTGTCCTTCCGCTGGCGCTCGTCTGGGCTTATGCCGCTGAATGCCGTCAATGGCCCAACGCTGACGATCGAAGGGCGCGATGCCGCTGGCGCCCCTCGCACGTGGTATGTGCGACTGTGGAACTATGCCGTCGGCGCGCCCGACGATGCGCAAGTCACCTTGCCGTTTTCTGCGCTGGCCGGGGGATTCACGCTGCCCGGTGAGGCAGATCCGGTCCACCCCGCCGACATCGACCGCCTGTTCATCTCGCTGGTGGAGCCCGGCTATGGCACGACAGGTTCGCTAGCGGCCGAAGCGACCGGCTGGGTCGAGCTGACCGATATCCGCTGCGAAGGCCATCGCCCGATGTTGACGGTCGGCGACGTGATGGTCCCGCCGCACGGCCTGTCGATCGCCACCGGCTATGACGATGCCTACAATCAGACCCCGGCGCGTCTGGTGCGCTCGATCCGCGCCCTCGGCTATCGCGCCAGCATCAACCACTACATCGGGATGAGCCACTTCTTCCCGCTCGCGCCCGACGGGACCGGCGGCTTTCTTGTCGCTTCGGCGCTACCCGCCTTCAACGCGGCTGCCGATCGCTGGCACCGCGCCTTGCTGGCCGAAGCGAAGGCGGCGGGCTATTCGGTGATCCTGTCGCAATCGTTCGAACTGCTCGCGCAGTATTGCCCCGCTGCATGGCAGCAACGCGCCGCCAATGGCGACCCGGCGCGCACCGGCTGGGTGCCGCCGTCGGCGCTGCTGTCGCCTGCCAACAACACCGCCTGCAGCTGGTTGCGCAAAGTGGCGAGCGAACTGGTCGGCCTGCAGCGCGACGCCGGGCTGCCCGTGCGCTGGCAAGTCGGCGAGCCGTGGTGGTGGATCACACCCGACCGACAGATCTGTCTGTACGATGCCGACGCACGCATCGCGCTCGGCAGCAACTCGGTGGCCATCCCCGACATGGCGGCGCCGCTGAGCAATGCGCAGACGTATCTGCTCGATGCCGCAGGCCGGATGCTGGTCAGCGCCACTTCGGGGCTGGTGGCGGCCGTGCGCAACGCGGCAGGTGCCGCTGGGGCGCAAGTGCACCTGCTCGCCTACCTGCCGACCGTGCTCGACCCGGTCATGCCCGAGGCGCGCCGCGCCAACCTGCCGGTCGGCTGGGCCAGCCCCGCTTTCGACGTCCTGCAGATCGAGGACTACGACTGGGTCACCGGCGGCTTTGACGCGCTGCGCCGGTCGGGCCGCGCCATCGTCGAGAGTCGGCTGGGCTATGCCCGCACGGCGCAACATTACCTTGCGGGCTTCGTCCCCGATCCCGCCAGCGCCGCCGCGCAGTGGTCGGCGATCGATGATGCCGCCAGCGAAGCGCGCGCGCTGGGCGTTGCCGAAACCTTTGTCTGGGCGCTGCCGCAAGTGGCGCGCGATGGCTTCACCCGTTTGCCCGACCCCGTTCAGGAGCCGCAGATGCAACCTTTCGACGATGTGCTGTTTCCGATCGCCATCGGCCGCAGCGCCACGGTAACGCCCGAATTCTCGACCAATGTCACGATCACAGCTTCGGGCTATGAGCGGCGCAACAGTCTGTGGTCCGACGCGCGGCTGCGCTTCGATGTCGGGCCCGGCGTGCGGTCAGAGGTGGAACTGGGCGAACTTATCGCGTTCTTCCGGGCGCGGCGCGGCCAGGCACGCGGCTTCCGCCTGCGCGACCCATCGGACTTCAGTTCCAACGCGATGACCGGAACGCCGACCGCGATCGACCAGTTGATCGGCGTCGGTGATGGCGCTGCTGCCCGCTTCGCATTGGTCAAGAGCTATGGCGATGGCAGCGAGGCGCAATTGCGCCACATCACCCGCCCGCGCGCCGAAACGGTGCGGGTCAGCGTCGACGGCGTCGAGACCGCCGACTGGACGCTAGAGGCCCCCGGCGTGATCGTGTTCGGCCACGCCCCGGCGACGGGCGCCGCCATCCGTGCGGGGTTCCTGTTCGATGTGCCGGTGCGCTTTGCCGATGACCGGCTGGACATCAGCGGATCGGCCTTTGCCGCGGGCGAGGCACCCAGCGTGCCCTTGGTCGAACTGCGCGAGGAGTCCTGACCATGAGCGACAGCTTGCGGACCTGGTTCAGCCAGCCGCTCGAAACCGTGGCGATCTGGTGGCGGGTGGAGCGCCCCGACGGGGTGACATTGGGCTTCACCAGCCATGATCGCGACCTGTTCTTTGCCGGGCTGGTCCATCGCACCGCACCCGGCATGGTCCCTTCGGCCATCCGCCGCACCGCCGATTTCGAAGCCGACAGCGCCGAAATCGCAGGCGCTCTGGCCCACGATTCGATCAACGAGGCGGATCTTGCCGCCGGGCGTTTTGACGGTGCGGCTGTCCAGATGGGCCTGATCGATTGGCAAAGCCTTGAACATACGCTGCTTTATGCAGGCACCATCGGCAGCGTCGGCCACGAAGGCGCAGGCTTCACCGCCGAACTGCGCTCGGTGAAAGAGGTTCTGGCCCGAGAACTCGTGGTCCGTACCTCGCCCACCTGTCGCGCGGAGTTCTGCGGCACCGGCTGCACCCTGTCGGCTCCTCGCTTCACCCACGCAGCGACCGTTGCTGCCATTTCGGCCGATCGTGGCGCAGTCCAACTGGCCACCGGTTCTCCTGCAAGCGCCGATCTGCTGTTCGGAACCTTGCGCTGGCTCGATGGCCCGGAAGCGGGCCTGACCCGCCGGATCGACGAGACCGACGGACAATGGCTGATGCTTGATCGCCCGGTTGCCGATGGTGCCGATACCGGCCTTGCCGTGCTGCTACGCGAAGGTTGCGACCATACGATCGAGGCCTGCTCCACCCGCTTTGCCAATGCGGTGAATTTTCAGGGCGAGCCGTTCCTGCCGGGCAACGACCTGCTCACCAGCTATCCCTCGCCGCAGCCATGAACGCCGCCCTTGCCGCTGCCGCGCATGGCCTGATCGGCGTGCGCTTTCGCCTGCACGGCCGCGATCCTGCCACCGGGCTCGACTGCGTGGGATTGGTCGCTGAGGCCATGCGCCGTGCAGGTTTCGCGCCGGTTGTGCCGATCGGATACAGCTTGCGCAGTGCCGAGCCCGATCGCTTGCTGCCCTTTGCCCGGTTGAGCGGGCTTATCGCCGAACCACGCTCGCCCGATATCCTGCTCGTCCGGGTCAACGCCGTTCAGCAACACTTGCTGATCGCTACCGCAACAGGGTTCATCCACGCCCATGCCGGGATCGGGCGCGTGGTCCTGATGCCGGGCGCTTGCCCATGGCCGATCGCGCGCGGCTGGCGCGTTTCGCATCACAAAGAGGACTGACCGTCATGGCTACGCTACTTCTGACCGTCGTCGGCACCGCTGTCGGCGGGCCGCTGGGCGGAGCGATCGGAGCACTGGTCGGCCGCGGGGTCGATTCCGCGATCATCGGCGGACGCAAGATCGAGGGGCCCCGGCTCAAGGAACTGGCGGTCCAGACCTCGAGCTACGGCACCGCACTCCCCCTCCATTTCGGCACCGTCCGCACCGCTGGCAGCGTGATCTGGTCGACCGATCTGGTCGAACATCGCACAAGCAACGGCGGGGGCAAAGGTCGCCCCTCGACCACCAGCTACAGCTACTCCGCTTCGTTTGCCGTCGCCGTTGCCTGCCGCCCGATCCTCGGCATCGGCAGGGTCTGGGCTGACGGCAATCTGCTGCGCGGTGCTGCCGGCGATCTCAAGTCAGCGGGAACGATGCGCATCCACACCGGCCACGGCGACCAAGCGTGCGATCCGCTTATGGCGCAGGCCGAAGGCATGACGCGCTGCCCGGCGCACCGCCACAGCGCGTATGTGCTGTTCGAGGATCTTGACCTGACCGATTTCGGCAACCGCCTGCCGTCGTTGACATTTGAGGTCATTGCCGACGCCCATGGGATCAGCGTGGCCGACATCGTCGGGGAAATCCTGCCCGATGCAAGTGTCACCGACCTTGCGACGCAGTTCGGTGGGTTCACGATCGATCAGGGCAGTGCCGGTGACACGTTGGCAACCCTATCGGAAGTCGCGCCGATGACTTGCGCCACGCAGGGTGACCGGCTCGCCATCGGGCCAGCCGCAGGCGCGCTTCCGAGCGCGCTGCCCATGTTGCCGCGCCCGGCCGCGAGCGAGGACCAGCAGGCCGATGCCGTCAAAGTGGCTGGCTGGTCGCGCAGCCGCGATCCCATGCCCGCCGTGCGCCTGTGCGGTCTGCGCTATTACGATACGGCGCGCGACTATCAGCCCGGGATGCAGCGGGGCATCGGCCGCTGCGAAGCGGGTAATCTGCGCACGATCGAGCTGCCCGCGACGATGGATGCGGCAGCGGCGCGAGCGTTTGCCGAAGCCGCATCGCGGCGTGCGGCAAGGCCGACCGACACCATAACGTATCGCATCACCGAAATCGCGACGTCGATCGGTCCCGGCACACTTGTGCGGACACCGGTTGCCGATGGCGTTTGGCGGATAGACCGATGGGAGTGGCAAAAGGACGGCATATTGCTCGAACTGGTCGCCAGCGGACGCCGCCCGATGCCGGCCATCGCCATGGGAACCGGCGACGCCGGCCGTGCCACGCCCAAGCCCGACCTGGCATTGCCCCCGACCATCCTGACCGCATTCGAGCTTCCGTGGGACGGCACTGGCTCGGGCAACACCCCGGCCCTGTTCGCCGCCGCCTCGGCCGCCAGCGCGGGCTGGCGCGGCGCTGCTCTGTTCGTTGCACCGACAGGCGATGACGGCACGCTGCTGAACCTAGCCAGCACCAACCGAATCAGAGCGATCAGCGGGCAGACGCAAACCATCCTGGCCAATGCCTCGCCACTGCTGATCGACCGTGGCAACACGCTTGATGTCGCGCTTGATGGCGCGGACCTCGAATTGGCCGATGCCACCCTTGCCCAGTTGCTGCAGGGTGCCAACCGCGCGCTGGTCGGCCGCGAGATCATCCAGTTCGGCACCGCCCACCCCCTTGGCGGAGGCGTGTGGCGCCTCGGCACACTGCTGCGCGGTCGCGGTGGGACCGAAGCGGCGGTAGCCAGCCACCACATCGGTGAACGCTTCGTTCTGCTGGACGGAAACCTCACACCGATCGACCCGACCTTGGTCGCCGATCCCGCAACCGCCCGAATTGTCGCGCTCGGACTGGGCGATGACAGCGCGGTTCATCAACCGATCGTCACTGCAGGTGCAACTTTGCAGGCACTCTCTCCGGTCCACGGCAAAGTAACCAGAACGAGCGATGGCGGTGTTCAGGTGATCTGGACGCGGCGCGCGCGCGGAAGCTGGATGTGGCCGGACGCGGTTGAGACCGCGCTCAACGAAGAGCGCGAGTTGTACCAGATCAGTTACGGGGACGACTCATCGCCTGTGCGCATCTGGCAAGTGACCGCCCCGGTCGTGAACTTCACCGCAGCCGATCTGGCCGACCTGTCGGCCACTGGTGCACCGAACAGATTGCAGGTGCGTCAGTTGGGCAGGGGCTTGCCATCGCCGCCCCTGTCGCTTGCCCTGCCCTGACCGCCACCTTGTCCGCCAGATATGCCGAACAAAGGAACTTACGCGATGACCGATGCCCTGAACTTCTCCTCCACCGCGCCCCGATTTGCTCTTCCCCTGCTGTTCTCCGGGCAGAGCCAGAAGGAAGTCACGGTCAACGAAGCGCTCGTTCTGACCGATCTTCTGCTTCACCCGGTTGTCCAGGGCACCGCCCTCGCCCCGCCATCTGCGCCGACCGCCGGGCAAAGCTGGATCGTCGGCTCCGGCGCGACCGACGCCTTTGCCGGACACGACGCCGCAATCGTTGCCTGGACCGAGGGCGGATGGCGTTTCATCGCACCGCAGCAAGGTTTGAAGGTCTATGACATCGCCCACGCCTGCTTCCGCGTATTCACCGATACATGGGTGTTGCCAAGTGCCCCGGCCAACCCGAGCGGCGGGACTGTCATCGACTCACAAGCAAGGACAGCGCTGACAAGCCTGCTTGCGCTACTTCGGGACTCCGGTATTCTGACGTCATCCTGATCACGACTTGGGGAGAATCGCGGCCGATCTTTGAACCAACCGGCAACTTGGGTTCGCGGTTTGTGTTCGCAGATGCGAAAAATCGGCAAAACAGTGATCAATGTGCAACAGTGGCCGTGCTTGCGCGCTTGCATGAATAAGCTAGAAACGGTAAGCAAGGCCAAAGACGTGGCTCGAATTCGCTCTAAAGGGGAAACGTAAATGCGGAAATTAGCCCTCGGCTTTGCCTTGGCGTCTACCGTCCTGGCAACGCCAGCTCTTGCTAAGGACAAGGCCTGGTATCTTGAAGTCGATGCCGGTGCGATCATCGTCAAGGACGCGGCGATCACGGCGGTAAGCGGCAGCAAGGCCGGTACTGTCACCAACAAGACCGGCTCCGATTTTGGCACCGCGATCGGTTACGACTTCGGTCATTTCCGCCTCGAAACCGAAGTCAGCTACCGTCGCGCCCGGTTCAAGACCCTTGACGTTGGCGCAGCAAGCTACTCGCATGATGCCGGTACGCTTGGTGGTTCGAGCAAGGCGCTTGCCGTCCTCGAGAACGTGCTGATCGACTTCGGTCCCGATGATGGCCTGCAGGGCTTCGTGGGCGCCGGCTTCGGTGTCGCTCGTGTTCGCTACAACCTCGCGAACTCGCCTTACGGCATCGCCGATTCCAACTCGCGCGCAGCGTATCAGTTCATCGCTGGTGTTCGTGCGCCGCTGACGAAGGACATCGATGTCGGCCTGAAGTATGTCTACTTCAGCACCGAGAAGTTCAAGCTCGACACCGGTTCGGCATGGGGCTCGAACCAGGTCAGCACGCGTTACCAGTCGCACTCGCTGCTGGGTACGCTGACGTACAACTTCGGTGGTGCACCGGCACCGGCACCCGAACCGGCGCCTGAGCCGGCTCCGCCGCCGCCGCCCCCGCCGCCGCCGCCTCCCCCGCCGCCGCCGCCGCCGCCGGTTTGCGAAAAGGGTCCGTACATCGTGTTCTTCGACTGGGATAAGTCGGATATCACGCCGGAAGCTTCGACCATTCTCGACAACGCCATCACGGCTTACGGCAACTGCGCGTCGGTTCCGATCCAGCTCGCTGGTTACGCTGACCGTTCGGGCAAGCCGAAGTACAACGTTGCGCTCTCGCAGCGTCGTAACACTTCGGTCACGACCTACCTGACTGCGCACGGCGTTCCCGCCGCTGCGATCAGCAGCCAGGCCTTTGGTGAGGCCAACCCGCGCGTTCCGACCGCCGACGGCGTTCGCGAACTCCAGAACCGTCGCGTGGAAATCACGTACGGTCCAGGTTCGGGCATGTAATTCAGGATTTATTTATCCTGAGCGAGTGGGGGCCGGAGCAATCCGGCCCCTTTTTCGTTAGTGTGCCAAGAGCAACCAAAAGGAACGGCACATGGTAACGCACCTGAACACGTCAAAGTGGCTTCTGCTTGTCGGCACCGTGCTGGTGACCGGCGCTTGCGCCACTGCTGGCATCGCCCCATCCACGATCGGTCATGCGCAGCTTGTCACGCCCGACGGCCGCGCCGTCGGAGAAGCTGTGCTGCATGACACCAAAGGGCAAGTTAGCGTGACCATCACCGCACATGACCTTGCCGCGGGACCGCATGGGCTGCACCTGCATGCGGTGGGCAAATGCGAAGGGCCTGCCTTCGCCAGTGCCGGGCCGCACCTTAACCCCGGCAATCACCAACACGGTTCACTTAACCCGGCGGGCACCCATCTTGGTGATCTGCCCAATCTGGTTATCGCCGCAGACGGCAAGGGCTCGGTGACATTCAGCTTGCCCGGCAGCCAGTCCGACACCACGGCCGCGCTGTTCGATGCCGATGGCAGCGCAATCGTGGTGCACGCAACGCAAGACGATTACCTTACCGATCCGAGCGGCAACAGCGGCGCCCGGATCGCATGCGGCACAGTCATGCCCGGCTGAGCGCGACAAAAGTCCGGCGCGGGATCAAACCTTGCGCCGGACCAGATCGCGCCACGAAATGTACAGCGCGATCAATGCCAGCGGAATGACCAGCGCCATGCAGCCAAGGCCGAGCCGCTGGCTGCCCAGCGCAATCGACAGCCGCCCGGCCATGTAGGGACCAAGCGCGAGGCCGATGATCGTCGAGCCCAGGAACAGAGATGCGGTAGCTGTCGCCCGCACCCGCGCGGGCACGATGTTGACGATCGTCCCCGACCCGTTGCCGATCGCGGCGCTCAACAAGAACCACAGTGGAAATATGGTGAGGTAGAGAATGGCGAGCGAATCCGTGATCAGCAACAAGCCGAACGGAATCAACGCCAGCGTCGCTGCGCCCATGATCAGCAGTACCCGCCGCGCGTTGTGGCCCGGCCCGGCGATGCGATCGCCCAGCATCCCGCCGAAGATTGCCCCCAAGGCCCCGCCGGCCGCAGCCCCGCCACCAACAAACAGCGCAACTTGTGCAGGCGATGCGCCATAGGCCTGGATCACATAGAGCGGTCCGAACGCCGACATGGCATAGCTCAACATCGTGATCAGGCCGTACCCGACGTTGAGGCCGACGACCGCAGGCGCGCCCCATATCTCTGAAAAGGCATCGGGATCATCCCCGCGCAGCGCGATCACCCACGATGCCACCGCATAGACGCCGATGCCCAGCGCCATCCATTGCACCGGATCGCCCAACAAGGTCGACAACAGCGCGACCGCCCCTGCGACCAGTGCCAGCAAGGCAACGTTGCCGAATAGCGCACGCGGCCCACGCCGGGCGGCTGACGCCAGTGTAAAGGGCGGAACGATTGATCCAAGATCGCGGGCAAACGCGGCAAAAGCTTCACGCGCGGGGGGAATCGCAGCCGAAGGCGATGCCTCGAAGCGGCCGCGCACCGGTTCGCGCAAAGTCCGCACCCACAAAGCCAACAGCAAGCCGGGCGCACCCACCGCAAGGAAAGCCGCCTGCCATCCGGCCAGCCCCAGCGGCGCCGTACCCGGCGCAAAGGCGTGGTTCCACGCGCCTGCCAGAGCGGTCCCGAGCGACAGCGCCACGCCGCCGCCCAGATAGATGCCGGTGGAGAATATCGCCACGGCCGTCGCCCGGCGACGCGGCGGAAAATAGTCGGACAGCAGCGAATAGGCAGTGGGCCCTGCAGTCGCCTCGCCCACGCCGACGCCGATCCTGGCCACGCCAAGTTGCCAGAAATTGAGCGCCATGCCGCACATCATGGTCATTGCCGACCAGGTTGCGAGGCCCAGCGCCAGCAATCCGGTGCGCGACCAGCGATCGGCAAGCTTGCCCAGCGGAATGCCGAACACGGCATAGAACACGCCGAACGCAGTGCCGTACAGAAAGCCGAACTGGCTGTCAGAGATCGCCAGATCGCGCTTGATGTCCACCGCCAGAATGGTGAGCATCTGGCGGTCGATGAAATTCAAGGCATAGACCAGCACCAGCACCGCCAGCGCATACCAGCCATAAGCGTTGCTGACGCCCGGCGTGGTGCCCGCAGTCGACGCCACCGGCGCCGCAATTCGTGTCAGACGGGCAGTGTTGTCACCCTCCGCCTCCGTAAACCGTTCCATCCTCTATCCCCGCTTCTGCGAATCCCGCGCGCCGCAGACGGCAGCTGTCGCATGCGCCGCAGGCACGGCCATCGGGGAGCGGATCGTAGCACGACCAGCTGTCCCCGGGGTCGAGCCCGAGACGCGCCGCCTCGCGCGCGATTTCGCTTTTTTTCAGGTATTGCAGCGGTGCATGCACCGTGACCGTGCCGCCTTCGCTCCCGTATCGGGTGGCGACGCGCGCAAGATTCTGGAAGCCGTCGATGAATTCGGGACGGCAATCGGGGTAGCCGGAATAATCGAGCGCGTTGACGCCGATGAACAGATCCTTCGAGCCCGCTGCTTCTGCCCAGGCAAGCGCGAGCGACAGGAACACCAGATTGCGCGCGGGCACATAAGTGACCGGAATTTCGTCGGTCAGCCCGTCCTTGGGCACGTCGATGGCATCGGTCAGCGCCGAGCCACCGAACAGCCGCAGATCGAGCGGCAGCACCACATGGCGCTCCACCCCGATCCGCGCCGCCACTTTGCGCGCGGCATCCAGTTCCACGCGGTGACGCTGGTTGTAGTCGATGGTCAGCGCGGCGACACGAAAGCCCTGCTCACGCGCCAATGCGGTGCAGACCATCGAATCAAGGCCACCCGAAAGCAGCACTACCGCAAGCGGCTGGGCCGTCTGGCCGGAAAGTTCCGT
This sequence comes from Novosphingobium sp. FKTRR1, assembly GCF_020404405.1. Lineage (GTDB taxonomy): Bacteria > Pseudomonadota > Alphaproteobacteria > Sphingomonadales > Sphingomonadaceae > Novosphingobium. The sequence continues at coordinate 58,596 of NZ_JAIZDA010000013.1, forward strand.
CATCGCCAAGGCTTACCGGTGCACGCGACGGCTGGCAATGGGCGTCAGGCCGGGAATGGTGGAACCGGACGATCGCGAGCCGCCGCAATGCCGGTCGGCAGCCACGGCCATACCTCAGGCCATGACTCAGACATCGAGCCGGAAATGGAACATGCGGCTCGGCCCGTCCTCGGGAAGGACGAACAGTTCGCGCCCCTCGATCGCCATGCCCTCGCCGGTATAGGGGCCGCCCCGCCCGAATGGCCGGATGGGCCCGATCGCGCCTGTGCGCAAGGTCCGCGCGATCTTCAACGTTGGCCAATCGATCCAGTCGACGGTTCCACTGACCCAGCTGACGTTACCGCCCGCAACCAGTTGGCCGCCGACGAACTTCATGTCCTGAAAATGGGTCTGCGAAGGATTGGGCACCACCTTGACCAGCCGATTGCTGGCCAGATCAAAGACATAGAGCAACTGGCTATCCCAATTGCCCGCAACCAGCGTACGTTCCGAAGCGGCCACGCAGCCCAGATGGTCGGCAACGCTGAATTTGCGGCGTATTTGCAGACTGTCGGCATCGATCTCGACCAGCACCGCCGAACTGTTCGGCTTCAACTCGGCCACGGGCACCCAGATCGAATGCCCGGAAATCGAGATGCCGCCGGGATGATAACGGTCTCCGTCGGTCAGTTCCAACCGCAGCAAAAACTGCCCGGACGCCCGGTCGAACGCGTGGATATAGCCCCTGTGGTTCGTCTGATCGACCGATGTGACCCAAATCCGCCTGTCGTCGAGCGCCAAACCCTGCACATGGAACAGTTCGCCATCAAGCCTGAGCGCGCCGAGGAGGTGTGCATGCTCGATCGGTCCGACCGACTGGCGCGGCGTCGCCGCCACGGAAAGGCACGACACCACCAGAAACAGCGTGGTCAGCCCCGTTCGTATAACCTTGCGGATCATCCGGATCATCTGGTTCTTGCCCCCGCAGAACACTCTTGTCTGCGGGCCCATGACGATCATGTTGGTCAGGACAATTGCACTTCGCGGCAATTGTCGGCTGAATGCAATATTTCATCGGAAATAGTGCAAATCCGCACAATAATACGCATTCATACGCAAGCGACAATCGCCAGCCATAAGATCACCGGCCCCGAAGCTGCTGTTCCGCTCGGGCTCAGCGCGTGCAAGCCCCCACCTTCCGCGCCTCGGCCACAAAGGCAAAGGGCAGTCCGCCCGATACGCCCTGCGTTTCGATCTGGACCAGCCGGGAGCTTTCGAACCGCAGCCGGGTCTGGCCGAAACCGTTGCCGGGGCATTCGTAGTGGATGGTCACCGCGCTGTCGGTGTCTTCGACCACGAATTGGCGGCATTGATCCTTGGCGTGGCGCAACTGGATCAGGCCATGGCCCGAATCGATGCACATCACGGTCCGACCGCCAGCGGTGTCGCGCGGCTGGACCTGCCACTGGCCGATCTCGATCCGGTCAAGCAGGCTGACGTTCATAAGCTGCGCGGGCGCTGGTGCTGCAGGCAGAAGCGCCAGCAGGGCACCGCAAAGCAACCGTCCGACATGCCGCAAACGCCGCTGGGCACCGCTACCGGGTCGGAGTTGAGACTTGATCCACCGCATCGCTGAACAGATCCGTGCATGTGGAACGACCCGATGCCGACCACCGCTGCAACGAATATAAGTATGGCGACCAGTTCTGCCTAGGCGGCGTGGACAGATTCCACGAGGCCACGGCTGGAGTCAAAAGCCGTCAATTCGAGGAGGTGAGGTGAAGGAATATGCCGATATTCCGAGCCGAACTGACGCGGAAGTGGCGGCTTTTGGCCCAGCCCCTGCGGGGTTGCCCTGTAAAGGGCCCCAGCAGCGTTGCTCAGCCTTGAAAGAGGGCCACTCTTCCTGCGGCTTCGCGCCTCGCTGGGGCCCTTTACAGGGCAACCGTGGCCACGCGGAATTTGTCCACGCCGCCTAGACCGCGTGCGCGCTGGGGCCGTGCGAACCGATTATCAATCCATCGCGATGGGAAACTGCCGCGAACAGAACGCGCAGTCGATCTGGATCAGCCCGTCCTCGTCCTTCATGTCAGCGCGGTCTTCGGGGCTGAAGCGCGACAGCAGGGCGGTGTAATGCTCCACCGTGCAGCGGCAGCCGCGGACCAGAGCCGCACCGCGTTCCACCCGCACTTCCTGTTCTTCGTGGAACAGCCGCCAGATGAGGCTTTCGAGCCCGAGCGCGGGATCGAGCAACTCGCTGTCGCGCACCGAACCGCCCATCATCGCGATATGCTGCCAGTGCGGATGGTCGAGCCGCGCGTGCAATCGCTCGCGCCCCTCCTCGCCCTCGGGCAAGTGCTGGAGCAGCAACCCGCTGGCCAGCGAGCTGGCACCTTGTTCGCAATCGATGGCGACACGGATCAGCGTAGGCACTTGTTCGGACTGGAAAAAATAGCTCTCGCACGCCTGCGCGATGCTTTCGCCTTCCAGCGGGACGATGCCCTGATAGCGCTGGTTGGTGCTGGCCATGTCGAAAGTCATCGCCAGATACCCATCGCCGAACAGCGCATGGAGCGAGGGCGTGGGGCCCAGTTCGTCAAGCCGGGCACGGTCGAACCGCACGTGCCCGCGCAACTCGCCCGCGCGATAATCGCACACCAGCAGGTCGATCACGCCGTCCTGCGTCTGCGCCTGCATCGTCAGCTGGCCGTCATCGTCCTTGAGCAGCGAGCCGATCAGTGCGGCGACCACCAGTGCCTCGGCCAGCAGGTTGCGCACCGGGGTGGGATAGGCATGCGCCGACAGAATCAGGTCGAGCACCGGGCCCAGCCGCACCACCCGTCCGCGCGCATCGCGGCCGGGCACGGTGAACTGCAACACCTGATCGAAGCCGGTCTCGTCGGCGGGGGGCGTAATGTCGTGCGCCATGGCTGGTTCAGATCTGCCCCAGCACCCAGCGCAACACCGCCTTTTGCGCATGGATGCGGTTTTCCGCCTCGTCCCACACCACCGAGCGCGGGCCGTCGATCACCGCGTCGGTCACTTCCTCGCCCCGGTGCGCGGGCAGGCAGTGCAGGAACAGCGCATCGGGCTTGGCATGGGCCATGAGCGCCGCGTCCACCTGATACGGCGCCATCGCGGCCAGCTTGGCCTCGGCATGGGCCTGCCCCATCGAAATCCACGTGTCGGTGACGATCACGTCGGCCCCGGCCGCTGCCGCCGCCGCATCGCGCTCAAGCGTAATCCGCGCGCCATCGGCGACCGCGCGCGCGATGAAGCCCGCGTCGCTTTCGTACCCTTGCGGAACGGCGATGCGGACATTGAACTTCATCAGCCCGGCCGCCTCGACGATCGAATTGAGCACGTTGTTGCCATCGCCCAGCCACGCCACCTCAAGGCCAGGCAGCGCCTTGCCGTGTTCGATCACGGTCTGCAGATCGGCCATGATCTGACAGGGATGCGACAGATCGGTCAGCCCGTTGATTACCGGAACGGTGGCGTGATGGGCCAGTTCCTCGATCTTGGCATGATCGTCGGTGCGCAGCATGATCGCGTCGGCCATGCGGCTGAGCACGCGCGCGGTATCGGCAATCGTCTCGCCACGGCCGAGCTGGGTGGTTCCCGAATCGAGCACCACCGCGCTGCCGCCCAACTGGCGCATCGCCACGTCGAACGACACGCGCGTGCGGGTCGATGCCTTTTCGAACACCATCGCCAGCACGTGCCCGGCCAGCGGCGCATCGGCATCGGGCCGGCCCTTGGGCTGGCCGCGCCGTGCCGACTTGCGGTCGATGGCATCGCCCAGCATTGCGGCCACGCCATCGCCGCCCGCGTCGGACAGGCTCAGAAAATGCCGGATCATGGCGCGACCGGCTCGAGCGCGAAGCTGGCAGCTCCGGCCGAAAGCTTGTCCATGAATTCATCGATATGCGAATCGTCGATGACCAGCGGGGGCAACACGCGGACCGTCTGATCGCCCGCCGCCACCGTCAGCAACTGGTGATTGTCGCGCAAGTGCGCCACGAACGCGCGCGGCTCGATCTTCAGCCGCACGCCCAGCATCAACCCGCGCCCGCGCACGAAGTCGAACAAGTCGGGATAGTTGCCGATGAACTGTTCCAGCCGCCCGCGCAGCCGCTCGCCCTTGGCGCGCACATCGGCGAGGAATTCGTCGTTCGCCACCACGTCGAGCACCGCTTCACCCGCCGCCATCGCCAGCGGGTTGCCGCCATAGGTGCTGCCGTGGGTGCCGAACACCATGCCGCGCGCCGCCGATTCGGTGGCAAGGCAGGCGCCGATGGGGAAGCCGCCGCCAATACCCTTGGCGGTGGCCAGAATGTCGGGAACAACGCCATATTGTTCATAGGCATAGAACGTGCCGGTGCGCGCGACGCCGCACTGCACTTCGTCGAATACCAGCATCAGGTCGTGCTCATCGGCCAGCGCGCGCAACCCTTCGAGGAATTCGGGGCTGGCATCGCGGATGCCGCCTTCGCCCTGAATCGGCTCGACCAGGAAACCTGCGGTGTTGGGACCGATCGCGGCCTTGGCGCCTTCCAGATCGTCAAAATCGACGTACTTGAAACCGGGCAGCAGGGGCAGGAAGCCCTTGTGCATCTTTTCCTGATTCGACGCGCTGATCGTGGCCATCGTGCGACCGTGGAAGGCGTTGCGGAAGGTGATCAGCTCGAACTTGTGGTCGTTGCCGGCGTGCTGGTGATAGGCACGCGCGGTCTTGATCGCGCATTCGACCGCCTCGGCACCCGAATTGGTGAAGAACACGGTGTCGGCAAAAGTCAGGTCGACCAGCCGCTGCGCCAGATGTTCACCCTGCGGGCTGCCGTAAAGGTTGGACACATGCATCAGCGCCGCGGCTTGCCGCTGGATCGCGCCGATCAGGTGCTCGTTCGAATGACCCAACAGGTTGACTGCGATGCCGCTGGCAAAGTCGAGATAGCGCGTGCCGTCTTCCCCGATCAGGTGGCAATGTTCGCCTCGCACCGGACGCACGCCGCACCGGGGGTACACGGGCATCAGGGGGGTGATCGACATGGCCTTGCTCCTGCTTGCGGGGATTCGGATTGAATCCCGAACATGATGGTGAACGGTTACCTGTCCGATGGGATGAACGCCCCATGCGGATGAGGGGTTACGGAAATGGTGGGTGGCGCGTGCGCGCCGACAAAACGCAAAATGCCTGAAAATCGAATTCGCAAATCGCAAACGACAAATGGCGGCCCCGGAAGGCCGCCATTTGCACGTGTTGTATCCTGTGCAGCCTTCCGGAACGCGCCGGAAGGAATGCAATAGGGGTCAGCCCTGAACCGGCACCAGGTTGACCGCCGAGTGCTTGCCTCGGCGATCGACTTCAAGGTCGAATTCAAGCTTGTCGCCTTCGTTCAGCTCGCGCATGCCCGAGCGTTCGACGGCGCTGATGTGGACGAACGCGTCAGGCTGGCCGTCATCACGCGTGATGAAGCCGAAGCCCTTCATCGCGTTGAAGAACTTGACCGTTCCCGTCGCCTTCTCACCGGTCAGCTGGCGCTGCGGAGCAGCTGCCTTGGCCGCCACGGCGATCACGTCACCGACAACCTGCAGGTCAGCGGCCGACACCTTGCCACCGCGATCCACGAGGTTGAATTCGAGCTGCTGACCTTCGGCCAGACCTTCGAGGCCGGCGCGTTCCACGGCGCTGATGTGGACGAACACGTCCTCACCACCGTCTTCGCGCTGGATGAAGCCGAAGCCCTTCTGCGAATTGAAGAACTTGACGACACCCTTGCCAGTGCCGACGACCTGGGCGGGCATGCCGCCGCCGCCGCCACCGCCGCCGCGCGGGCCGCCGAAGCCGCCACCACCGCCGCCGCCGAAGCCGCCGCTGCGCGGGCCGCCGAAGCCGCCACCGCCAGCACGATCGCCGCCGCCAAAGCCGCCGCGATCACCGCCGCCGAAGCCGCCACGACCACCACCGCCAAAGCCGCCGCCGAAACCGCCGCCGCCACCGCCGCCGCCGTAGGGGTCAAAACCACCCCCCTCGTCGCCGAAACCGTCACGCTTGTCGCGTCCGCGACCCCGCCGCCCTCTGTCAAAACCCATAAAAACCAATAGACCTTCGTTCCGCTCCTGCCTTGACGGGTACCGCAGACCGGACGCGGAAGCCGGCGGCACGACCAGGATCACGAACCGGAATCTAACCGGCCTTCTCCTATGCACCCTGTCTTATAGACGACAAACTCACCAAGTGCGAATGGAATCGTCAGTTCGACCGGCTGCCACAGTATTTGCCCGCAACTGTTGCAATCTTGCCGCCAGATGAACGGCCGGGTGAACACACTGCACCAGCCGCTTGGTCGGCAGGGTTTATGCCGCCGGAACGGGGGTAGCGGGCCTTGCCCTTCCCCGCCGCATTGGGCAAAGCATCGGCATGGACATTCTTGCTCTCCTTGCCGACCCGGCCGCGTGGGCCGCACTGGTCACGCTGGTGCTGCTCGAAATCGTGCTGGGCATCGACAATCTGGTGTTCATCGCCATTCTTTCCAACAAGCTGCCCGCCCATCAACAGGGGCGCGCGCGGCGAATCGGTCTGCTGCTGGCGTTGGGACTGCGGCTTGGCCTGCTGACGCTGATCGGCTGGATCGTGACGCTGCAGGCCCCGCTGATCGACCTCGGCCTGTCAGGCGCGCCTGATCCGCATGGCAACCCCTTGTTCGAGACAGCCTTTTCCGGCCGCGACCTGATCCTGATCGCAGGCGGGCTGTTCCTGTTGTGGAAAGCGACCAAGGAAATCCACCACGCCATCGACCCTGAACCCAGCGGCGAACTGCTCGACCACAAAGGCCACGATGCTCCCTCAGGTATGGGTGCCGGTGCCGTGGTGGCCGGTTTCGGGGCGACGATCGCGCAGATCATCGCGCTCGACCTGGTGTTCTCGATCGATTCGATCCTGACCGCCGTGGGCATGACCGATCATATCCCGATCATGATCGCCGCGGTGATCCTCACCGTGGGGATGATGATGCTGGCGGCCGATCCGCTGGCCAAATTCATCGAGAAGAACCCGACGCTGGTGATGCTGGCGCTGGCGTTCCTGGTGATGATCGGGTTCGTGCTGCTGGCCGACGGCTTTGGCGTGCACATTCCCAAGGGCTATATCTACGCCGCGATGGGCTTTTCGGTATTCGTCGAACTGCTCAACATCATCGGCCGCAACCGCCGCGCCCGCGAGCGCGCCGCCAAGGAAAGCTGACACCGCGCCATGTTCCGCAAGATCACCGATTCGCTTTATGCCGCGCCGCAGATCACCGTGGCCGAGGTGGCCGAGGCCCACGCGCTCGGCGTCGGGCTGATCGTCAACAACCGCCCCGAAGGCGAATCGGCAGACCAGACGCCGGGTGACGAAATCGCCGCCGCCGCCGCCGCGCATGGCATCGCCTATGTCGCGATCCCGGTGACGCATGCCGGGTTCTCGATCGCGCAAGTCGAAGCGCTTGAGGCCGCTCTGGCCGGGGCGGGCGACGCACCGGTGCTGGCCTATTGCCGCTCGGGCACGCGCTCCACGCTGCTATGGGCACTGACGACGGCCAAAGCCGGCGGCAACCCGGATGAGATCGCCGCGCGCGCCTCCGCCGCCGGATATGACGTTTCGCCGATCCGCCCGCAGCTCGACATCCTGTCCGCACAGGCCGGCTGAGGGCGACCCGTTCCGTGACCAAGGTCGATCTTCTGGCGTTGCTGGCCCGCCCCGAAGTAGCATTGGCGCTGCGGGCGCTGGTTTCGCTCGTGTCGATCCTCGGGCTTTATGGACTGGCCCGCGCGCTGAAACTTGGCGGCGACGTGCGCTTGCGCGACGAGGCGCACGCCCGCGCGCTGGCCGATGCCGCGATCTGCGGGTTCGAGCCGGTCGATGTGGCGCTCGACCGCGCCCGCATCGGTGCGCTGCTGCGCGACGCGGATGGCCGCGTCCTGCTGATTCGCCGCCACGGCAGCCACTTTGCCGCGCGGCTGATTGACGATCACGAGGGCGTCCGGCTGGATCGCCAGTTCCTTACCCTGTCGACCGGGGATCGCCATTTCGGCACCGTGACGCTCGAACTGGGGCCCGAGGCGCAAGCCTGGGCCGCCAGCTTGCGTCGTCTGGGTCAGAACCCCACGGTTGACACTGCGGCGCCCTTTGGCGGAGAAGCCGTAGCATGAGCCTGTTGCCACCGCCTGCCCCGGCGCCACTGATCGCCAGCTTCGACGTGCTGCCTTACGCGGTTCCGGCCTTCGTGCTGCTGATCGTGGCCGAGATGGTGTGGGCCGCACGCCGCGCGCCCGAAAAGTACGAACCGGCCGACACCATCACCAGTCTGGCGATGGGACTTGGCAGCACGATCATTGGCGCGGCGGTGGCCGGGCTGATCTGGTTGAGCGCGACCTGGCTGTACGATCACCGCATCTATACCCTGCCCAACCTGTGGTGGGTGTGGGTCGCCGCCTTCGTGCTCGACGATTTCAACTACTACTGGTTCCACCGCAGCGCGCACCGGGTGCGCTGGTTCTGGGCGAGCCACGTCAACCACCATTCGAGCCAGCACTACAACCTGTCGACCGCGCTGCGGCAGACGTGGACGGGCTTTTTCTCGCTGTCGTTCGCGTTCCACATCTGGCCCGCGCTGATCGGTTTCCCCCCGGCGATGCTGCTGGCGGTGGCCGGGATCAACCTGGTCTATCAGTTCTGGATCCACACCGAGGCGGTGGGCCGGATGCCCGCATGGTTCGAGGCGGTGTTCAACACCCCGTCGCATCACCGCGTCCACCACGCCACCAACCCGCGCTATCTCGATCGCAACCACGCCGGGGTGTTCATCATCTGGGACCGCCTGTTCGGCACCTACCAGCCCGAGCGCGACGATGATCCGGTGCACTATGGCATCGTGCGCCAGTTGGGCAGCTTCGCGCTGCTGCACACCGCGTTCCACGAATGGATCGCCATCGCCAAGGACATGTGGCGCGCACCCTGGCGCTACAAGCTGGGCTACCTGCTGCGTCCGCCCGGCTGGAGCCACGACGCCAGCCGCGACACCTCCGACACCATCCGCGAACGCTGGCTGGAGCGCGTCGACGCGGGTTGAAGCCTTCCCCGTCCCTTGATGGGCAGGGGAAAAGCAAGCCTCAACTCGCCAGACGCAGCGCCGCGGTCAGCGTTTCGGGCGGCTGGTCGGGCCAGATGCCGCGCGTGTCGTAGACGATCTTGCCGGTGCGTTCGGCCAACGGCACGACCTTGAACACATCATGGTCGACCAGAACGATCAGCACATCGCAGGTTTCCAGCGCGGTATCGATGTCGATCAGCGTGGCGCCTGTGTCGGTGAATTCAACCGGAAGTTCAGCCGCATAAGGTTCGACCACATGGACCCGGTCGCCAAACCGGCGCGCCAGCCGCGCGGCGACGAAGCGTGCCGGGCTTTCGCGGAAATCGTCGATATTGGCCTTGAACGCCAGACCAAGGCAGGCGATCCGCGCGCCCGGATGCGCGGCGGTATGCGCCTCGATCAGCGTGGTCGCGTGGTCGATGACGTGGCGCATCTTCTGATCGTTGACGCCGCGCGCGGTGCGGATCAGCGGCGTATCATCGGGCGCGCCGTGGACGATGAACCACGGGTCCACCGCGATGCAGTGCCCGCCCACGCCCGGACCGGGCTGCAGGATGTTGACGCGCGGGTGGCGGTTGGCAAGGCGGATCACCTCCCACACGTCCAGCCCCATGTGGTCGGCCACCATCGACAGCTCGTTGGCAAAGGCGATGTTGACGTCGCGATAGGCGTTTTCGACCAGCTTGGTCATCTCGGCGCTGCGCGCATCGGTGGTGATGCAGGTGCCGCGCACGAAACGCTTGTAGAACGCCAGCGCCTTGCGCGCGCAACGCGGTGTGATCCCGCCGATCGAGCGGTCGTTGTTGGTCAGCTCTTCCAGAATGCGCCCCGGCAGCACGCGCTCGGGGCAATAGGCGATCGACACGTCGGGGGTTTCGCGCGTGAGCCCGGGAAACTTGAGGTCGGGCCGCAGGCCGGCCATCAGGTCGCGCATCTGCTCGGTGGTGCCGACGGGCGATGTTGATTCGAGGATCACCGTGTCCCCGGCCTTGAGCACGCCCGCCACTTCGGTGGCGGCGGCCAGCACATACGAAATGTCGGGGGTGTGGTGCCCGTCCTTGGCAAAAGGCGTGGGCACCGCGATCACGAACACGTCGGACGGCTCGATCTGGGTAGAGGCGCGCAGCAATCCGCGCTGCACCACGCCATGGACCAGCCCGTCGAGATCGACTTCCTCGATGTGGATTTCGCCACGGTTGATCGTGTCGACCACGCTCTGCGTCACGTCGAGCCCGAGCACGGGGCTGCCGCTGCGCGCGATCACGGCGGCGGTCGGCAGACCGATGTAGCCCAGCCCCACCACACAGACTTGCGGCTTGATGTCACCCTGCATTGTGCAACAACTCCGTAATGCGCGCTGCGGCGTGGCCATCGCCGAAAGGATTGTGTGCGCGAGCCATAGCCGAATACGCGGCTTTATCATCGAGCAGCGTGAATATTTCGGTAACGATACGCTCCTTGTCGGTTCCGACAAGCCGCGCGGTACCCGCTTCCACCCCTTCGGGGCGCTCGGTCGTCTCGCGCATTACCAGCACTGGCTTGCCCAGCGCGGGCGCCTCTTCCTGCACACCGCCGCTGTCGGTCAGCATGATTTCGGACAGCGCGATCAGCCGGGCGAAGTGCGGATAATCGAGCGGCTCGATCAGCGCGACGTTGGCGAGCCCCGCCAGCGCCTCGTCCATCACCGCGTGCACGTTGGGGTTGGGATGAACCGGAAACACCAGCGCCACGTCGGGCCGCGCCTCGGCAATCGTACGGATGGCCTGCGCGATCGCTTCCAGCCCGCCGCCGAAGTTCTCGCGCCGGTGACTGGTCACGCCGATGATCCGCTTTCCGGCAAAGCGGCGCTCGATTTCGGCAAGGCCGCTGGCCAGTGCCGGTTCGGCGGCAATCCGCGCGGTCACCCATTGCAGCGCGTCGATCACGGTGTTGCCGGTGACGTGGATGGTGGCCGGTGCGACGTTCTCGGCGCGCAGCGCGGCGGCGCTCGTCTCGGTCGGCGCGAAGTGCAGCGCGGCGATGGTGCCGATGATCTTGCGGTTCACCTCTTCGGGCCAGGGGTGATAGATGTTGTGGCTGCGCAACCCCGCCTCGACATGCGCGACGCGGATCTTGCGGTAATAGGCGGCCAGCGCGCCCGCCATGGCGGTGGCGGTATCGCCCTGCACCACCACCCAGTCGGGCTTTTCGGCGTCCATCACCCGGCCAAGCCCGGTCAGCAGCGCGGCGGTAAGCCCATCGAGCGTCTGGTCGGGCCGCATCAGGTCAAGATCGTGGTCGGGCACGATTCCGGCAATCGCCAAGACCTGATCCAGCATGCCCCGGTGCTGCGCCGAGACGCACGTCACCACGCGAAACCGCCCATCCGCCTTGAGCGCATGAACCACCGGGAACATCTTTATCGCCTCGGGCCGCGTGCCGAAGACCACCAATACCGTCTGAGCCATGAGCCAAGCCTTTAGCACGAGAGCGTTAAGGGGGGGATAAAGCGGCAAGTATCAGGGTGCATCGACAATTTGTAAGGCCATCAATTTCGTTGATGCAGGCCCCGTTGTTCGTCATCCCGGATCAGGTTCGCAGGGTCGTAACAACAAGGAAGTCCCCCCCTCAGCCCGCCATCTGCTGGCTGGAGCAGTGGAAGCCGCCGCCGCCTTTCAGCACGGCGTCGGCCATCAGGCCCACGGTCTGGCGGTCGGGGAACAGCGCGGCGATGGCGGCAACGCCCTCGGCATCGTGCTCCGTCCCGAAGACCGGGACCACCACCAGGTGCGTGGTGATCACGAAGTTCATGTAGCTGGCGGGCTGGATCGTGCCGTCCCATTCCACCCGGCCGGGCGAGGGCACCGTCAACACTTCCACCCCGGCGGCGCGGGCGCGCGCGGCGGCGTCGGCATAGATGGCGGCGTTGGGGTCGTCCGCCCCGGTCGCCACCGGCAGCGCCAGCCGGTTGGCGCCGACAAAGCGGGCAAGGTTGTCGACATGACCGTCGGTGTGGTCGTTGATCAGGCCATCGCCCAGCCACAGCACCCGATCGAAGCCCAGATCGCGTGCCAGCCGCGCTTCCAGATCGGCGCGGGTCAGGTGCGGGTTGCGGTTGGGGTTGAGCAGGCACTGCTCGGTGGTGACGACAAGGCCGGTGCCGTCGGTATCGAGCGCCCCGCCTTCCAGAATCCAGTCGCCGCGTGTGGCGGCAAGCCCGGCATCGGCGGCCAGTGTCGCGCCGATCTCGGTATCGCCGGGCATCAGGTACTTCTCGCCCCAGCCGTTGAAGCCGAACAGCCGCGCGGCGCGCTGGCCCGCCGCATCGCGCACCACCAGCGGCCCGGTATCGCGCAGCCAGACATCGCCATACGTCCGCTCGACCAGCTCCACTTTGGAGCAAACCAGCGACGCGGCGCGCGCGGCATTGGCGGCATCGCGCACCACCAGCTTCACCGGCTGGCCGCTGTCGGCAACGGCGCTGGCGAAAGCGGCGATCTGTTCCTGCGCGCGGTCGATAAAGCCCGACCATTCCTCGACAATATGTGGAAATCCGATCCAAATCCACTCTTGCGGGTGCCATTCGGGCGGCAAGCGAAATGCGGGTGTCACTATTGGCTCCTATCGGCAGGCGGTCGCATAAGTCAGAACAAGGAATATCGGTGAGCGTCTACCAGCCTCTGTCCCGTTACCTCAAGGCGCGGGAGCAAGATAGCTGGAGAACCAGCTTTGCCGAAGTCGAGCGGGTGCTCGACCGCCCGCTGCCGCGCAGCGCGTTCGAACACCGCCCATGGTGGGCCAACCAGCGCGCCGGCAGACGCAGTCAGGCGCAGGCCTGGCTGGACGCGGGGTGGGAGATGACCAGCGTCGACCTTGTCCGCAAGACCGTGACTTTCACCCGCGTCGGTGCGCCAGCCGCCGAGAACGCCGAACCGGCATCGCTGTTGCAGCGGCTGGTGCGCAAGACCGCCACTCTGGGTCGCCTGATCGCGCCCTCCGAACTGCCCGAGGACACCACCATGCCATTCACGCCCCAGCAAGCCGAAGCCGAACCCGTAACCGCCGACGAAACGAGCCTGGCCGCGGTGCCGCTGGAGGCGCCCGAAACCTCGGACCTGCCGCACCTCAGCGCCGAGCCCGCTACGGCTGAGGACCGCGACAGTCTTGGCCGCAAGGCGCTGATGACGATGATCCAGCGCGAAGCCTTGCTGGTGAAGGCGCACATGGGCAACTGGGGCGTCTGAACCCTGAGCGGCTGGCGCAAACCCTCTCCCGCCGGGGGAGGGTTTGGCTGCACGCCCCACCCCCCCGCGCCCGGTGCGGGGTCTGTTCGCTTACTTGCCCGCGCTCAGGCTCTTGTCGCGAATGGCGCGGAATTCGTCGCCCGCGTGCCAGTTGGGCCATGCCTTGCCATCCGACAGCGCGCGGCCGAGGCGGTAGTACAGGCCGGTTTCCTGCGCGATGCCGCTGAAGTCCCAGCTTGCCGAATATTCGTCGCTGGGCTGGTGATAGCGGTGTTCGGTATAGTCCTCCGAGGCCGCCTGCCCGGCTGCCTTGCCGCCCTTGACCAGATCGGTGCCGCGCCCGACCGCGAACATCGGCACGCCGCGCTTGGCCAGACTGAAGTGGTCCGAACGGTAGTAATGCCCGCGCTCGCTGTGATCCTCGGGCGATTCATACAGGCCAAGCTGCTTTTCCACGCGGTGCAGGATCGCGGTGAGTTCGGACTTGTCGCCCCCGGTCACTTCGACATCGCGCGCCGGGCCGACCGGGGCGAGCGCATCCATGTTGACCCCGCCGACGGTCTTGTTGAGCGGAAACACCGGGTTGCGCGCATAGTATTCGCTGCCCAGCAGGCCCGATTCCTCCAGCGTCACCGCCAGAAACACCTGGCTGCGGCGGGCCGGGCCAGCGCGGCGGTTCATGTCGGCCAGCGCCGCCAGCACGGCCACGCCGGTGGCATTGTCGACCGCACCGTTGCAGATGCCGTCCCCCTTGGCGTCGGGCTTGCAATGGCCAAGGTGATCCCAGTGCCCGGTGTAGAGCACGTATTCGTTGGGCGCGACTTTGCCCGGCTGGATGCCGATCACGTTGTGCGACGTGGCGCGGGCGATGCTGCTGTCGAAACCGACGCTGGCCTTCAGCCCCAGCGGCACCGGCTTGAAGCCCTTTTGCCCCGCGGCCTTGACCAGCGCGGCAAAGTCCTGACCCGCAGCCTTGAAGATCTGTTCGGCCACGCCCTTTTGCACCCAGCCGTTGGCCACGGTCTGGTCGGCGCCGTCGTTGGGGGTGGCGACGAAGTGCTGCTCGCCCGACCAGCTCGATTCGACCACGTTCCAGCCATAGGCGGCCGGGAAAGTATCGTGGACGATGATCGCCGCCGTCGCGCCCTGCCGCGCGGCTTCCTCGAACTTGTAGGTCCAGCGGCCGTAATAGGTCATGCGACGGCCCTTGAAGAGGCCGTCCTCGGATTCCTGCGCATAGTCGGGATCGTTGACGAGGATGACCGCCGTCTTGCCCTTCATGTCGAGCCCGGCATAGTCGTTCCAGCCCAGTTCGGGCGCGTTGATGCCATAGCCGACGAACACCAGATCGCTGTCCTTGATCTCGGTATGCGGCACCACGCGATAGCTGCCCGCGACGAAATCGGTGCCATGCGCAAAGCTGAGCGGCGCGCCGCTGCCGCCCGAAATCGTCAGCGGGGTGAAATTGTGCGCGGCCAGCGTTACCGTCGGCACGTCCTGCAGCCACCTGCCGTTGTTGCCGGGCTTCAGCCCCGCCGCCTTGAACCGGGCGATGATGGTGTCGAGCGTCTTTTGCTCGACCGCACTGCCGGGGCCCCGCCCTTCATAGGCATCGCTCGACAGGGTCCGCGTCACTTCGCGCAGCAGCGCCTGATTGGGCGCCGGGATCGCCGGTGCCGCGGCAAGACTTGCCGACGAAACGAGGCCGATGGCCGCAATGCTGCCGAGAAAGGCCGCAAGCGATTGGCGAGCGCGAGAATGAGTCATGGATAAACCCTTGTCCAGAAACGAAAGCCGGGCGGATACCGCGCCCATTGGCCAAGGCTTGTGGCAGAGCGCGCGCGGAGCGGCAAGATAGTGGGAGGGTGCGTGCGGGTGGTTGCAGCCGCAAAGCTGACGGAAAGGCAGAATTTACTTCCGCAACAACTCCATTGTGTTGCGATCATAAGCCCGTCCTTCCAGTTTGGACCTCTGGCCCTTGAGAAGACGCTGCACCCCCAAAACGAAGGCGATCAACGGCACGCAAACCTGAAACAAGTGACTTGCCAGATCATCTGCACTCCTCAAATCTGGAAACAATACCGTCACGGCCGCAACGAGAAATGAAGCGAGCCAGCCGAACAAGAGAATTTCCAGAAAGCGCTCGTTGACCCGACTTACCGAAAAGCTCAATCCATCTTTGACCAAGACCGTCTTGTGAAGGTTTCCTTCGACTTTTCCTTCAAGAAAATCGATGTGGGCTTCCCAATTTTCTTGCCAAAATTTCGAACCCTTGGCAGTTAATAGACCGGTTAGCGCAGCAAGAGCCCCAAGTACTGCCACAATTAAAACCACTGGTGGATTGAATTGTCCATCTTTTGCAGTGATCGCGAGAGCACCGAACGACACTATTTGAAATCCCCAGAAATATTGTGATCGCGTCCAGTAATTTTCGATCTCGAATTTCCTGAGTTCATGGGCTCGTGCGAACGCCGCCTTGTGCCCATCGTTTGCTGCTACGACTGGAATCTCCAATCGCTTAAAATAGCGCTGATCAAGTTCTTGCTGTGAAAGTGGTTCCCGGGTCATTCCCTATGCTAAACCAATGGCAGGAAAAGGACCAGATCGAACTAAAGATCACAAGCTCACGGCTTAGCGCCGCCTACTCCCCCGCCAGTGTCTTCCTGAACAGGCGGCGGATCAGGCGGTCTTCGAGGATGCGGCCGATGAGGTAGAGCGCGGCGAAGATGCCGGCGAAGACGTAGGCGGGGGTGGTCGCAGGCTTCTTGCCGTGCTTGCCCGAACCGCCTTTGCCGCCGTCTTCGTCGTCCTTGTCGGGCTTTTCGGGGGCGGGCGCGCCCAGCGCCTTGTCGATCGGGTTGAGCTGGACAACCTCGTCCTTTTTGTCCGCCTTCTTGGTCTTTTCCGCCTTTTCGGTCGGCGCATTCTTGTGCGGGTCGAACACGATGGTCAATTGCGCGATGCCAAGGAACAGCAGCGGTGCCAGAAAGCAGAACAGCAAGGCCCGGCTGATCAGGTGATAGCGCAGCACCGCGCCGTCCGCTCCGGCCTCGATCCGCAGCGTGCCGCCATCGAACACCGACATCTTGTCCTGCGCGGCCTGATCCTTCTTGGTGAAGGTCAACTCCTGCGCGGCACCATCGAGACTTGCGCGCTCATAGCTGGTGCCCGGCTGGCCGAACAGGGGCGCAAGCCGGTCCAGCGCATCGTCCCCCGATTGCGCGGGAGCGAGTGGCAGGGTGCCGCGCACGTGCCAGATCCAGTCGATGAGGCGCAAGTTCACGGAAGTTCCCTGAGGTGCCGAATGACGCTGAGGCGATTGACGCTGGCGGTCAGGCGAAAACGGGCCGCCGGCAAGCGATGCAGATGCGCTCACTCGGCGGGAACCGCTGCGGGGTCATCGAAACGCGGCCTGCCGAAGCGCTCTTTCAGCGTCTTCCAGCCTTCGGTGAAGGGATACGTCATCTGCTCGCGGATCGACATGCGGCGCCCGCCTTCCATGCCCAGCAGTTCGGCCTCGCCATCGATGCAGGTGCCGAACATGCGGTCGATGAAGATGAACGATCCGGCATAGTTGCTGCGCGTCGCCTCGAAGTCCTGCGAATGGTGCAGGCTGTGATGCTCGGTGGTGTTGAACAAAAAGCGCCACCACCTGGGCGAATTGAAGCGGACGTTGATGTGCTGATAGGTGCCGATGGCCATGCCAAAGGCGCCTGCCAACAGGAACGCGCGCGGCACGAAATCGAAGAACCCGCCGATGCCCAGCCCGATCAGGAACAGTTCCACCGGATTGCCGACCGCGCCCTTGTTGATGTTCAACTGGGTGATGTAGTGGTGCACCGAATGCGGCAACCACAGCGGGTACCAGTTGTGCATCCCGCGATGCATCCAGTACTGTCCGAAATCGAAGATGAACGCGATCAGGAACGCCTGCACCAGCAGCGGCAAGCCGGTGAACCAGTTGGCCTTGTCCCAGTGCAGCTTGTCCTGAATGGCCTCGACCATCACGTCGCTGCCGATATAGCCATCGACCAGCCGCAACAGCGTGTAGCTGATCCCGACATAGAACAAGTCGGTGGCCAGTTCCTTCCACGTCAGCCGCCAGCTTTCATGGCGCGGGTTGACCCATTCGAGCCCGAGCAACAGCACCTTGAAGCCGATGCCGATGCCGATCGCGGTCGATGCCTTGGCGATGGAGTTGGGCGCATAGTACCAGAACGCCAGCAGCGCGAACAATGCAACCGGCTGAAACCACGTGAAAAACGCGCGCTTCACCGGGCCGCCTTCGACGCGGGGAATATTCTCCCAGCCGATCGTGACCGGCGCTTGCGTGCCGATCAGCCGCTTGCCGACGCGAATTCCGTCCATCTTGTCCCCGCGATCCAAAGCTCAAATTTTGTCATGGGCGAAATCGCGCCGCAGGGTCATACGTCAACAGACGTAGATCGGCTGACAAACGTCCCCGCCGCCTGGAAAAAAACACCGCAATCCCGCCGCTTGATCGCCCCCGCCCAAAGGGGCAAGCTGGGCGGATGACCGACTGGACCCACGCGCTGCACCGCGCCCGCACCCACGCGCCGTTCCTGTGCCGCGCGCTGGATCGGCGGCCAGACCTTGGCGAATTGCTGGCGGCGGGGGATTCGAATGCCGCGCTGGAACAGGCCCTGCGCAGCGGGGACGGGGTGGACGATATCGGCGTGGCGCTGCGGCGCGAGCGGCTGGCGCTCAGCCTCGTGCTGGCCATCGGCGATCTGGCCGGGGCCTTCGACCTTGCCGCGGTGACAGGCGCGCTGTCCGCGCTGGCCGACCGCGCGCTCGATGCCGCTATCGCCGCCGCCATCCGCCGCCGCGTGCCCGATGCCGCGTGGGAAGACGGCGCATCGGGATTTGCCGCCATCGCGCTGGGCAAGCACGGTGCGCGCGAGTTGAACTATTCGTCCGATATCGACCCGATCCTGCTCTACGATCCCGACCGCCTGCCCCGGCGAGAGCGCGACGATCCGGGCGAGGCGGCCGACCGGGTGGCGCGCGCGGTGGTCGAAATCCTCAGCCGCGTGACCGATGAAGGCCACGTCTTTCGCGTCGATCTGCGGTTGCGCCCGGCCTCCGAGATCAGCCCGCTGGCGCTGTCGTTCGACGCGGCGATCGGCCATTACGAATCGAGCGCGCTGCCGTGGGAGCGCGCCGCCTATATTCGCGCGCGCGCTGCGGCAGGCGACGTTTCGGCGGGCAGCGCCTTTCTCGACACGATCCGCCCGTTCGTATGGCGGCGCAGTCTCGACTTCGGCGCGATCGACGAGATCGGGCGGCTCGCCCGGCGCATCCGCGACCACTACGCCGGCGGGCAAGCGGTCGGGCCGGGCTATGACCTCAAGCGCGGGCGCGGCGGCATCCGCGAGGTCGAATTCTTCGCCCAGACGCACCAGTTGATCCATGGCGGGCGCAACCCGGCGCTGCGGCTGCGCGGCACCCGCGCCGCGCTCGATGCACTCAGCACGGCGGGGATCATCGATGCCGACGATGCGAAGGTGCTGGGCGAAAGCTATGACCGGCTGCGCACGCTGGAGCACCGGTTGCAGATGGTCGCCGACCAGCAGACTCACAGCCTGCCGACCAGCCCCGCCGCGCTGGACAACGTGGCGGCGCTGGAGGGCTTGGCCAACGGCGGCGCGCTGGTCGACGAACTGGCGGCGATTTCCGAACGCGTCGGCACGCGGTTCGACGCGCTGATCGCGGCCTATGAACCCAGCGGCGCGGTGGCCGTCGTGGCCATTCCCGATCAGGAGGACGCCGCGCCTGAAACCGCGCCCGAGAGCACACCCTTGGCGCAGGAACTGGCCGCGCTGGGCTTTGCCGATGCCGATGCGCTGGCCACGCGGATCGCGGCCTGGGGCAATGGCCAGTACCGCGCGCTGCGCAGCGAGGCGGCGCGCGCCGCCTTTGCCCGCTGCCGCCCGGCGCTGCTGCGCGCGCTGGCCGCCGCACCCGATCCGGCGCGCGCCTTGTTGCGCTGGGAGGGGCTGCTTGCCGGATTGCCCAGCGCGATCAATGTGTTCCGCCTGCTGGAAGCGCGCCCGGCGCTGTTCGGCGTGGTCATGCGCGTGCTCGCCCATGCGCCGGTGCTGGCCGACGAACTGGCCCGCCGCGCCGACTTGCTCGACACACTGATCGACCACAGCGCCTTTGACTTGCCCGGCAGCGTCGCGACCATCGCCGCCACGCTCGCCACGCGCGAAACCGGCGACGATTACCAGCGCCTGCTCGACGCGGTGCGCCGCAAGGTCGGCGAACTGCGCTTCACGCTGGGGGTGCAACTGATCGAACACCGCCGCGATCCGCTGGCCATCGCCGCCGCATTGTCGCGCGTGGCCGAAGCCACGCTGGGCGTGCTGGCCGACGCCGCGGCGCAGGAATTCGCGCGCGTGCATGGCGCCATCCCCGATGGCCGGCTGGTGGTGCTGGGCCTCGGCCGACTGGGCGGCGGCGCGCTGACCCATGCCTCGGACCTCGATCTGATCTATCTGTTCAGCGGCGACCATCTGGCCGAATCCGACGGACCAAGGCCGCTTGGCGGCACGCTCTATTTCAACCGTCTGGCGCAGCGGGTCAGCGCCGCGCTATCGGTGCCGACGGCGGCGGGCGCGCTCTATGAAGTCGACACCCGGCTGCGCCCCTCGGGCACGCAAGGGCCGCTGGCGGTCAGCCTCGACAGCTTTGCCCGCTACCAGCGCGAGGGCGCATGGACGTGGGAGCATATGGCGCTGTGCCGCGCGCGCCCGCTTTATGGCTCCGCGCAGGACCGTGCGGCGCTGACGGCGATCATCGCGCAAGTGCTTCAGGCCCCGCGCGATCCCGCCACCTTGCGCGCCGACGTGCTCAAGATGCGCGGCGACATGGCGCGGCACAAACCGGCCAAGGGCCCGCTCGATGTCAAGCTGGCGCGCGGCGGGCTCGTCGATCTGGAATTCATCGTCCACTACCTGCAACTGCGCGAGCGGGTGGGCGTGGACCCCGACCTTGGCGAGGCTGTCGGCGCGCTCACGCAGGCCGGGCTGCTGCCGCCGGGGCTGCGGGCGGCCTATCACTTGCTGGCGCGGCTGCTGGTGGTGGTGCGGCTGGTTGCCCCCGACGGCGCCTTTCCGCCAGAGGCGAGCCGTGGCATCGTGGCGCAAGCCTGTGGCGCTGCCGACTGGGCCGACCTGCTCGCCGCCATCGCTGCAGCGCGCGCGGCCATCGGCGCGGCATGGCGCCAAGTGTTTGACGAAGAACTGGAGATTGCGTGATGACCGTTTCCCCTGGCGACCCGATCCCCGACATCGCCCTGACCGCGCCCGATGGCAGCACCGTGCGGCCCTCGGACTTTGCCGGAAAGAAGCTCGTCCTGTTCTTCTATCCCAAGGATGACACCCCCGGCTGCACCACCGAGAACAAGGACTTTTCCGCGTTGGCCGACCAGTTCGCCGCCGCCGGAACCGCGCTGCTCGGCATCAGCAAGGATCCGCCGAAAAAGCACCAGAAGTTCATCGACAAATATGCCCTCACCGCCCCGCTCGCCAGCGACGCCGAAGAAGGCGGCTTGTCCGACGCGCTCGGCTTCTGGGCGGAAAAGGCGATGTACGGCAAAACCTACATGGGCATGGTCCGCTCGACCGTGCTGGTCGGCGAAGACGGCCGCATCCTGCGCCTCTGGGACAAAGTAAAAGTCAAAGGCCACGCCGAGGAAGTGCTCGCGGCGGCACGGGGGTAAGCAAAATCCTCCCCCACCAGGGGAGGGGACCGCCGGAACGGCGGTGGCGGGGGCTGGCCGGCGTGGTGCGCGTGACACCATGGGCTAGCCGCCCAATTGACGTTGGGGTCGTCGATAAACTCGATGCCAATTGGCAGTTTTCCCTTTGCCCAACGAGCAATTGATAATATCAATTCGGTATGCGCGCAGCAGAGCGAATGGACCTATTGGAGAAAGTCGGCACTGAATTGCAGCGCCGATACACATTCACCGACATCGATGCATTCTTTGCTGCAGCGAACGTACCGACCGCCAACATCGATGGATGGGGCGGGGCGAACAGTAAACGGGTTTATGCAAAGGCCGTGCTGGCGCGCGTTCCTGAGGAAATCCTCCTCCGTGTGGCTAGTGAACTGGATCTCTTGCTTCCCGAGGCGTTCAGCGAGGTCACTCCACCTGCACATTGGCAGGGAACAAAGTCGTTCCGTCTATTCATTTCCCATGTTTCAAAAGACAAGGCGATAGCCACTCGTCTGAAAGGTGCGCTTACCCAATACGATATCGCTGGCTTCGTTGCGCACGAAGACATCCTTCCTACGTTAGTCTGGCAAGACGAGATCGAACGTGGACTTAAGTCTATGGATGCACTGATCGCAATTCATACGGTTGGTTTCAAGGATTCAACCTGGTGCCAGCAGGAGGTAGGATTCGCCCTCGGTCGCGGTACGAAGGTAATCTCGCTTAAGATGACCGAAGACCCGACAGGTTTTATCGGAAAGCACCAAGCACTCCCGCGCCAAAGCCGAACGGCTGAACAAATTGCAGAAGAAGTCGACAGACTGCTCAGCGAGGATCCTCGAACAAAAGTGCGCCTGCTGGAAGCGAAGGTATCGGCCATCCCTTTCTGAATTTTGCTGAAAGCGCAGAATTCGCAAATTTTCGGCGTGGATCGTGCGTGAGGCCGAATCAAATTAAGCTTCACATATTCCCGCGCGGCTTGAACTCATCATCACGACCACCCCCTCCACTAGGGTCACGATCGTCCCACTTGCCTCCCCCGCCCGGCTGCGCCATCCGCGCGTCATGACCGCCACCCCATCCGTATCATCCGCAATCCGCGCCGCCATGCTCACGCCCGAGCCGACGGCCAAGGCGTTTGCGACGCGGGCGGTGGCGCGCGACTGGGCGGCGGGGCGGCTGGCGTTCGCGTTCGATTGCGCGATGCCCGATGTGCCCGCCCGGCCTGATCGGCCCGAGCTGCTGGCACCCAATGCCATGCCCAAGCGCGGGCGCGGCGGGTCGGAGCGGGGACGCACCGCGCTGCTCCACGCGCTGGCGCACATCGAGTTCGTGGCGATCGATCTGGCACTCGATGCCGCCGGGCGCTTTGGCGGCGAACGCGGCCCGCAGTTCGTGTCCGACTGGCTGGGCGTTGCGGCGGACGAGGCGATGCACTTTGCCTTGCTCGCCCGTCGCCTGCGCACGTTGGGCAGCTTCTATGGCGCCATGCCCGCGCACGACGGCTTGTGGGAGGCCGCGACCGAGACCGCACACGACGTGGCAGCGCGGCTGGCGATCGTGCCGATGGTGCTCGAAGCGCGCGGGCTGGACGTGACGCCGGTAACCATCGAACGGTTTGAGGCAGCGGGCGATCACCGCTCGGCGCGCATCCTCCAGCGCATTTTTGACGACGAAATCCGCCATGTGCGCTTCGGCACATCGCACTTCGTCGCGCTCTGCGAAGAACGCGGCGAATCACCGCCCGCCATGTGGAAAACACTGGTCCGCAGGCATTTCAGGGGGGCTGTTAAGCCACCGTTCAACGACTCGGCGCGGGCCATGGCCGGTCTGTCGTACGATTTCCTTGCAGGGGTTGCTTGATCGCAACACCTCGGAATACCCCTACGTCGTCAGATCGGCGGGGGGTTCCGTTCAATCTCGACACGGCCGGTGATGACCTTTTCAATGGGTCATCACGGGTTGCGCAACGGGGTAAAGCCGTTCGCGAACAGGTTGCCGAAACAGGCATCCGGCGCGAAGGGACAACACAAGGTTGATCGGGTCGTAATGCTGCATCACCAGTTTCTTCGTTCCGCGCTCGGCGCCACGCTCGCCGCAGCCATCTGCATCATCGCCACCCCGGCCAGCGCCAACAGCGCCGCATCTGCCGACATCGCCGCGCCGCTGCGCGCTGCCGAAGCCGCCCGCAACGGTGTTTCCGCCCCCGAACACGACAACGAATTCAGCATGCTGTTCGCCAGCTGGAAGTCGCTCGATGGCGGCGTTCTGGGCGCCAACGCCTGGGGCAGCAGCGCTGCCGGCAATGGCGAAGTGTCGATCCCGATGCTCGTGCCCGTCACCAGCAACCGCGGCACCAGCAGCAACTTCGGCATGCGCATCCACCCGGTGCTCGGCGGTTACCGCGCGCACAAGGGCGTCGATCTGCCCGCAACCACCGGCACCCCGATCCACGCCACGGCTGACGGCACCGTTGCCCGCGCCGACTGGTTCGGCGGCTATGGCCTTTATGTCCAGCTTGAACATGGCGCCAACCTGCAGACCCGTTATGGCCACATGTCGCGCATCGCCGTGGCTGAGGGTCAGCGCGTGCACAAGGGTGACGTGATCGGCTACGTCGGTTCGACCGGCCGCTCCACCGGCGCGCATCTGCACTATGAAGTGCGCATCGCGGGCGAAGCGGTGAACCCGGTGCCCTACATGCAGGTGGCGCAGGACATGGCGCAAACCTCCAGTCTGGCCGCAGTTTCCACCGACGGCGTCAGCAATACGCGTCTCGCCAGCCTTGACGGCGTGCGCTGATCGATTAAGCTGCCGTTCACACCAAAGCCGGAGCGCGCAAAGCACGCACGGTTCCATATGCATCTTGGAGAGGATGCGGAAAAAGGCGGCGGCAATGCCGCCTTTTTCTTGCCCGCCCTGTTCTTGCCCGCCAGTTTTCTTGCCCCCGGTCTTAAGACCGCAGCGCTATTCGGTCGCGGGTGCTTGTCGAATTGGCCCGGCATTCAGGGTGACGCACGCCTGATCGCGCGCTTTTGGTGATGTGCCGTCTCCCGCCACCATGATCCGGCCCGGAAATGCCACGTTCCGTCAATTCTCGCGGGCATTTTTGGCAAGTCGTGCTGCGAATCCTGTTGCATGATTTAATCGGGCAATTAAACTCTCGCCCCAAGCGGTCCAGCCGCAAGGACAGAGAGGATGCCGATGTCACAGTTCCACCCCCACTTCCATGCGCAGACCAACCCCGACAAGCCCGCCGTGATCATGGGGCTGTCAGGCGAAGTCGTGACGTATGGCGAGCTTGACGCCAGCAGCAACCGCGTGGCGCAACTGCTGCGCGCGCGCGGGATCGGTGTGGGCGACACGGTGGCGCTGTGCTTCGACAACACCGCCACGTTCTTTTCGCTGTGCTGGGGCGCGCAGCGCGCGGGCGTCGTCTACGTGGCGATCTCCAGCCGCCTGACCGCCCCCGAAATCGCCTACATCGCGCAGGACAGCGGCGCCAAGCTACTGATCAGCACGCAGAAACTGGCCGCCGTGCTTGACGAAGTGGCCGCGCTCGCCCCCGCGTTGCCGCAATTGCGGCTCGATGGCGCGGGCGATCAGTGCCTCAAGACCGCGCTCGCCGCGCATCCCGCACATCCCGTGGCCGACGAGCGCGCCGGGGTCGACATGCTCTATTCCAGCGGTACCACCGGCAAGCCCAAGGGCGTGCGCGTGCCGCTGCCCGAAGTGCCCGACATCGGCGCCTCCAACGGCTTGATGGAACTGGCCGCGGCGGCCTTCGGGTTCAGTTCGGACAGCATCTATCTCTCGCCCGCGCCGCTCTATCACGCGGCGCCGCTGCGCTGGTCGATGACCGTGCACCGGCTCGGCGGCACCGTGGTCTGCATGGAAAAGTTCGACCCGGAAACCGCGCTCGAACTGATCGAGCGTCACAAGGTGACGTGCAGCCAATGGGTGCCGACGCACTTCGTCCGCATGCTCAAACTGCCCGAGGATGTGCGCACCAAGTACGACCTGTCCACGCTGAAATGCGCGGTTCACGCCGCCGCGCCGTGCCCGGTTCCGGTCAAGCACGCGATGATCGACTGGTGGGGCCCGGTGCTGATGGAATACTACGCCGGGACCGAGGGCAACGGCTTCACCTTCATTTCCAGCCCCGAATGGCTGCAACGCCCCGGCTCGGTCGGGCGCACGCTGCTCGGCATCCTGCACATCTGCGACGAAAACGGCGATGAAGTACCTGCGCGCACCGAAGGGCAGGTATTCTTCGAAAGCGAGCACGTCTTCACCTATCACAACGACCCTGAAAAGACACGCGATGCCACCAACAAGCATGGCTGGACCAGTCTGGGCGATGTGGGTTGGGTGGATGAGGACGGTTACTTGTTCCTGACCGACCGCAAAAGCTTCATGATCATTTCAGGCGGGGTCAACATTTATCCGCAAGAGATCGAGAACTTGCTCGTCACCCATCCCAAGGTGGCGGACGTGGCAGTAATCGGTGCGCCCGATCCCGACATGGGGGAAAAGGTCGTCGCGGTGATCCAGCCCGCCGTTCTGGCCGATGCCGGTCCCGCGCTGGCCGAAGAGCTGGCGGCATGGCTCGCGCCCCAGCTCAGCCGGGTCAAGATGCCGCGCCAGATCGACTTCCGCGAAGAACTGCCGCGCGAACCCACCGGCAAGCTGTTCAAGCGGTTGCTGCGCGATGAGTACAAGGCCGCCGCCGCTGCGGCTGCCTGAGCGTAGCACGCGCCACCCCCTTCCTCCCCAGGAGCGAGCCCCCAATGGCCACCACCACTGCAACCAGCGGCACCGAACGCGTTGTTCCAACCGAAATCGCCGCCGCCGTCATCGATCCGGCTTCTTATGCCGCGTGGGATCCGCTGCTCGACCAGTTCGACACCTTGCGCGATTCGGGCCTCAGCGTGGCCAAGGCGATCGCGCCCGACGATAGCCACGAACCATATTGGCTGGTATCCAGCTTTGACGCGGTGATGGCCGCGAGCAAGGACAACCAGACCTTCCTCAACAGTCCCAAGAGCGCGGTGTTCGCGCTGCGCAGCGGCGATGCGCTGGCGCGTTCGATCACCGGGGGCAGCCCGCATCTGGTGCAATCGCTGGTCCAGATGGATGCGCCCAAGCATCCGCAACTGCGGCGGCTGACGCAGGACTGGTTCATGCCCAAGAACTTGCGCACGATCGAGGCGCGCACCCGCACGCTGGCCGAACACACCGTCAATCGCCTGCTCGACGCGGGCGGCGAAGGCGATTTCACCAAACTGGTGTCCTCGCCCTATCCGCTCCACGTCGTCATGCAGATCCTTGGCGTGCCCGAGGAGGACGAGGCGCGGATGCTCGTGCTGACCCAGCAGATGTTCGGCGGGCAGGACGAGGAGCTCAACCAGTCGGGCATCAAGGACTTGCCGCCCGAGATGATCGGCCAGATCGTGGCGGGTGCGGTCAAGGATTTCGAGGCCTATTTCGCCGCGCTGGCCGCCGAACGGCGCAAGCATCCGACCGACGACGTGGCCACCGTGATCGCCAACGGCACCATCAACGGCGCCCCGCTGGAGGACCGCGACACCGCCGGATACTACATCATCACCGCCAGCGCGGGGCACGATACCACCAGCGCCTCCACCGCCGGAGCGATGCTCGCCCTGGCCCGCGATCCCGAACAGTTCGCGCGGGTCAAGGCCGACCGCAGCCTGCTGTCGGGCATCGTCGAAGAAGCGATCCGCTGGACCACCCCGGTGCAGCATTTCATGCGTACCGCCGCGCGCGACACCGAACTGGGCGGCCAGAAGATCGCCGAGGGCGACTGGCTGATGCTCAACTATGTCGCCGCCAACCACGACCCCGCACGCTTCCCTGATCCGCGCCGGTTCGATGCCGCGCGCACCGAAACTCGCCATCTGGCGTTCGGCGCGGGCGCGCACCAGTGCCTTGGCCTCCACCTCGCCCGGCTGGAAATGCGCATCCTGTTCGACGTGCTGCTCGACAAGCTGGACAGCGTCGAACTGGCTGGCGAACCCGCACGCGCGAAGTCGACGTTCGTTGGCGGACTCAAGCGCCTGCCGTTGCGGTGGAAGGCGGCCTGAGGCAAGAACCGGGCACCCAGCGAGGGCGAGCGCCCTCGCTGCGTGCCGGGAGTTTGGCGGGCCATGACCGAAGACGTTTTGCGCGGAGAATGCTACTGCCGCGCCGTCGGGTACAGTGTGCCCGACCGCTTTGCCTACGCATTGATCTGCCATTGCCATGACTGCCAGCGCACCACCGGATCGGCGTTCAAGCCCTTCGCCGGGATCGCCGCCGACGCCGTGAGCGTGGTGCGCGGGGCCGAACACGTCAGGCGGCTGGGCGATGCGGCGAATCACAACGCCTTTTGCGGCCAGTGCGGCTCGCAACTGTGGGCGATCGTGCGCGACGGCGCCTTTGCCCACGTCACGCTCGGCACCCTGACCAGCCCGCCGACGATCCGCCCGAGCGCGCACATTTTCGTGCGCAGCCAGGCGCCATGGCACGTGATCGCCGACGATTTGCCGCGCTATGAGGAATTTCCCGAGGGCTGAACCGGCCGTTACGGCGATGA
The DNA here is from genome assembly GCF_020404405.1 of Novosphingobium sp. FKTRR1. Taxonomy (GTDB): domain Bacteria; phylum Pseudomonadota; class Alphaproteobacteria; order Sphingomonadales; family Sphingomonadaceae; genus Novosphingobium. Next base: position 86,274 of record NZ_JAIZDA010000013.1, read on the forward strand.
CACGTGCCACCTTGACAAAATGAACCATATGGGTTATTCGCGGCCCATGGATCGGGTGCGGGGCCAAGGCCGGCTTCGCCCTGGCATCTCCGGCATGGCGGGCCAACCGCCATCCGGCGCGACCGGTGCGGGCGCGGGGTCAACGACAGGGGCGGTACCTCCCAGTCCTGGCCGGGCGACAACTGCGCCAGCGTAAGGGTTTGTGGACGCAGCGTGCGATACTTGCGCTGCCATCTGCCGGGCCGTAAGCGAGCCGCCGCCCGGCGGACGTGCCGTTTGCCCTTCTTCACAGGCCGAGCCGGGTTCGTCTGGAGCCATCCACCCCGGCCATTCGCCACAGAGCATGGCCCCCGCCCCGATGCCGTAAAGGCAAGCCCCGCGCCTCTCTCCGCAGGCGCCGCACCGGTCGCGCGATTCACCCGTTTGGTTCACCTGTCCTGATTTTGCGGGAGAGGTGCGTATTGATTCCACCCCGACCGCGTGCGCGCGGCCGGGTTTTTTTCGTGGGCGCGGGGTGTGGCCGCCACCCCCCTCCGCCACCCCCCTCAGTCAGCCTGCGGCTGCCACCTCGCCCAGAGGGGGAGAGTCTTGCAGCCAAGCGCGACTTGCTCCTCCCCCGTTCGGGGGAGGTTGGGTGGGGGTGCGCGGCGCTTGGAGGAGAGATCGTACGCCCTCCCCCAACCCCTCCCCACCGGGGAGGGGAGATACAAGGGTGCGCGCTTATTCCGCCAGCAGGCGGCGCATGATCGCGCGCACGTCGTCGGCCATGTCTTCGCGTTCGAGCGCCATCGCCAGCGTCGCTTCGACAAAGCCGGCCTTGCTGCCGCAGTCAAAGCGGCGGCCCTTGAAGGTGACGGCGTGGAAGGCCTGTTCGCCGATCATGCGGGCCATCGCGTCGGTCAACTGGATCTCGCCGCCCGCGCCCTTGCCCTGCGTTTCCAGCGTGCGCATCACTTCGGGCTGAAGGATGTAGCGGCCCGAGATGATCAGGTTGCTGGGCGCTTCGGCGACCTTGGGCTTTTCGACAAGGCCGGTCACTTCGGTCAGGGTGTCCGAAATCCGCGCGCCCGGCGCGATCACGCCATAGCTCGACACTTCGTCCTGCGGCACTTCGAGCACCGAGATCAGGTTGCCGCCGACTTCGTTGTAAGCCTCGACCATCTGCTTGAGGCAACCCGGCTTGCCGACCATCATTTCGTCGGGCAGCAGGATGGCGAAGGGTTCTTCGCCGACCACCGCGCGCGCGCACCACACCGCATGGCCAAGCCCGCCGGGGAACTGCTGGCGCACCGTCACCAGATTGCCCGGCGTGATGCGGGTCGGATCGAGCACCGACAAGTCCTTGCCGCGCGACGACATCGTCGCTTCGAGTTCGAACGCGGTGTCGAAATGTTCGACGATCGCGGTCTTGCCGCGCCCGGTGACGAAGATCAGCTCCTCGATCCCCGCCTCGCGCGCTTCATCGACCGCGTACTGGATCAACGGACGGTCGACGATCGGCAGCAGCTCCTTGGGCACCGCCTTGGTCGCGGGAAGAAATCGGGTGCCCTGTCCCGCAACGGGAAACACGGCCTTGCGAATGGGCTTGCGCTGAGCAGTCGTCGTCATGAGTGTGCTTGTTCCCGATCTGTGTTGCAGTGGCGTTATGGCCGCTGAATTCCAATGCGCAACGGCCCTTTTGCCGCTGCAATATTGCGTGTCGGTTGAAACCCGGTAAACCGCTGGCCAATGGACAAGATAATCATTCGCGGCGGAAAGCGTCTTTCCGGCACCGTTCCCGTCTCTGGCGCCAAGAATGCGGCGCTGACCCTGCTCCCTTGCGCGTTGTTGACCGACGAGCCGCTGACGCTGCGCAACCTGCCGCGGCTGGCCGACATCGACGGTTTCCAGCACCTGATGAACCAGTTCGGCATCTCGACCGCGATCGCGGGCGCGCGGCCGGAAGATTTCGGCCGGGTAATGACGCTGCAGGCGACGCGCCTGACCAGCACGGTCGCGCCCTATGATCTGGTGCGCAAGATGCGCGCCTCGATCCTGGTGCTCGGCCCCCTGCTCGCCCGTGCGGGTGAGGCGACCGTCTCGCTGCCCGGCGGCTGCGCCATCGGCAACCGCCCGATCGACCTGCACCTCAAAGTGCTGGAAGCGCTCGGCGCGCGAATCGAGCTGGCGGCGGGCTACGTCCGCGCGATCGCACCCGATGGCGGCTTGCCCGGCGGGCGCTATGCCTTCCCGATCGTGTCGGTCGGCGCCACCGAGAACGCGCTGATGGCCGCCGTGCTGGCGCGCGGCAAGACCACGCTGCACAACGCCGCGCGCGAACCCGAAATCGTCGACTTGTGCCAGATGCTGGTGGCGATGGGCGCGCAGATCGAAGGGATCGGCGGGTCGGACCTGACCATCCACGGCGTCGACCGGCTGCACGGCGCCACCTACATGGTCATGCCCGACCGGATCGAGGCGGGTTCCTATGCCTGCGCCGCCGCGATCACCGGGGGCGAAGTGACGCTGGCCGGCGCGCGGATCGAGGAAATGGAAGCCACCGTGCAGGCGCTGCGCGATGCCGGGCTGCATGTCGAACCGGTCAAGGGCGGCATCCACGTCGCCGCCGATGGCCCGCTGCGCCCGGTCACGATCTCGACCGCGCCCTATCCCGGCTTTGCCACCGACATGCAGGCACAGTTGATGGCGATGCTGTGTCTGGCCAAGGGATCTTCGGTGCTGACCGAAACGATCTTCGAAAACCGCTATATGCACGTGCCCGAACTCAACCGCATGGGCGCGCGGATCGAAACCTCGGGCCGCACCGCGATCGTCCACGGGGTCGAGCAATTGTCGGGCGCGCCGGTGATGGCCACCGACTTGCGCGCTTCGATGAGTCTGGTGATCGCAGGGCTTGCCGCAGAAGGCGAAACCAGCGTCAGCCGTCTCTACCACCTCGATCGGGGTTATGAACGGCTGGAAGAAAAGCTCGCGCTGCTCGGCGCCGATGTCGAGCGCGTCGGCAGCGATTGACGGGCCGAACCGACGGCGGGGTGCACTGCTGGTGAACCCCGCCTGACAGTCAGCGCCCGATCTTTAGCGGCAGCGCTTCTTGGCGGTCATCGTGCGGTCGACCGCGCGCCCGGCAAAGGCGCCTCCGACCGCGCCCGCCGCAATCCCGACCGGCCCGCCGATCAGGCCGTTGCCGATCAGTGCGCCCGCCGCGCCGCCCGCGATCAGCCCGGCCGTACCGCTGGAATGGCGGCAGCGGCGCACGGGCGCGCTGGCATAGTAGCGATGGCGGGCATGGGCCTGCGCCGATCCGGCAAGGCCGGGCAGCACCGCGGAAACCGGCAGCGCGGTGGCAAAAGCGGCAAGCGTGAGCATGGTGCGACGCATCGATGAATCCCCAAAGGTTGTTGTGGTTGTTGGAACTTCGTGTGGCCTCCTATGGAGACCGCTCTACCAGAACCTTGGCTGAACCGGATCGCGGGTTCAGCCCTCGGCATCGGTGGATCGAAGCCCCCGTGCGGCGAACCGAGCCGCCAGCCACAGCCGCAGCGCGCCCGCCAATCCCGGCGGAGTCGGGCTGGCGATGCGCTCCACATCGATCCGCGCCACCAGCGCGTTGATCGGCACGCCTTCATCTTGCGCAGCAGTGCGCAGCAAGTCCCAGAACAGCGGCTCAAGGCTGATCGAGGTCTTGTGCCCGGCGATCTCGACCGAGCGTTTGACCGGCGGGTGATAGGGGGAGATCATGTGCCCGACCCTGCCGCACGGCGCGGAGATGGGCAAGCGCGGTGTCTGCCGGGCTTGGGGTCCACCGCTCCGCTGGCAGGGCTGATGCTGGCCGAGCCGAAGCTGGCCGAGCCGATGCTGGCAGGGCCGATGGCTACCGCTTTGCGGCACCGGCGGGCAGCGCGACGTTTGCTGCCCGCCTGCCATCGTCAGTACATATGCTGGCCGCCGTTGACGCTCATGGTCGAGCCGGTGACGAAGCCTGCTTCTTCGGAAGTGAGGAAGGCGACCGCGCGGGCGATTTCGGCGGCCTGACCCAGCCGTCCGACCGGGATCTTGGCGACGATCTTTTCCAGCACCGGCGCGGGTACGGCGGCCACCATGTCGGTGTCGATATAGCCCGGCGCAATCGCGTTGACGGTAACGCCGAACTTGGCGCCTTCCTGCGCCAGCGCCTTGGTAAAGCCGTGGATGCCCGACTTGGCGGCGGCATAATTGACCTGACCGTACTGACCGGCCTGGCCGTTGATCGAGCCGATGTTGACGATGCGGCCCCAGCCCCGTTCGCGCATACCGGGGAAGGTTGCCTTGGCCAGATTGAAGCACCCGCCAAGGTTGATGCGCATGACCTCGTTCCAGTCGTCGAAGCTCATCCGGTGGAGCACGCCGTCGCGGGTGATGCCGGCGTTGTTGACGACGATGTCGACCGGGCCAAGGTCGGCGGTGATTTGCGTGATCCCGGCGAGCGTGGCTTCATGATCGCCGACGTCCCAGCGATACGTGGGGATGCCGGTTGCTTCGGTGAAGGCCTTGGCCTTCGCCTCGTTCCCCGCATAGTTGGCCACGACCGTACGGCCTTGTGCCTGAAGCGCCAGACTGATGGCTTCCCCGATTCCACGGGTTCCGCCGGTAACCACTGCAACACGCCCCATGCCACTGCCTCCCTCAAGCAATCCTCGGACGCTACGGTAGGGCGGCAAAACGCGGGCGACAAGCAAGACCATCGACCAAAGCGGACGAATAGCATTGCGAAATGGGCCAGACGGCGCAGACGCACGTCAGCACGAGCGCCGAACTGGCGGATTGTTCAGATGAAAAGCGAAAGCAGAGACCGCGAAGGTCGGCGATCAGAAGCGGAACTGGGTTCCGACGTAGACCGCCTGATTGTCCTGCTTGCGATCGGTCAGCGGGTGCAGACGATCGCGGTCCGACGAATAGCGGACCCCGGCAGTGACATCGAGGTTGCGCGTCAGGCGGTAGCTGCCGCCCAGATCGAGCCGGTATTCACCCTGGCTTTCCAGCGTGCGCGGCGCGCGGCCAAGCCGTTCGCGCTCACCCAGTTCGACGCGCGGTGCCAGCGCAAACGAATCGGCGGGCGTGGTCGAGGTAGCGGCAAGACCGGCGGCTTTGCCGAAGCTGCGCAGATCGGGAACGTCGAGCCGCTGGATTTCGCGCGGAAGCCCCGGCGATCCGGCGAAGTTCTGATACCCGCGCGACATGCCAAGGTTGAACACCAGCGGCGCGATTCGTTCCGGCGCGGCGCCCGGCGCGGCGGCGATTCCGCCATGCGCACCGTGAACGTCGATCACGCGGGTGTTGAAGTCGGCGATTCGCACCGCCACCGTCACCGCGCGATCGGGGCGCGTTTCGGTCCCGGCGGGGGTGAAGCGGAACAGGCGGGTGCCGCCCTGAATGCGCGCGGCAAACTGTGCGGCCAGACGCGGATCAACCGAAGCCGGGGTGAACGAGCCAACCCCGCCACGCGCCGCCAGACTGACCGCAGGCGCATGAAAACGGCTGGAAAAAGCGCTGCTGACGGTGGGTGCGACGACCATGCCGAGCGCCACGGCAGCGGCCACCATGGCGGGCGCGCGCAAGCGACGGGCCAAGCCCCTCGATCCGCTCTGATCCGCCTTTGTGCCGCGCATGACGCCGTACCGCCTTTCCATCTGAAACCGATTCGGGCAGCCCCAGCCACGCAAACCTGCGCCGCAAGAGGCTTTCCCACCGATCAATGTATAGGATGCCGATTAACGGAATTCCACCCTGCACAAGGCGGCAGGTCAGTTCCTTTGTACGTGTTGCCGAATATCCACATCGGCCCCGAACGCTGCCCCAGACATGCCTCCCCAGAGATGCCACTCGGGCATTCAGCACGCATTCACCGTCTGGGCCGCTGTGATTGAGCGGCCCGGTCCGGATATTCCGGCCCGTCATTCTGGCCGGCCCGTCATTCTGGCCCCGTCATTCTGGCCCCGTCGTTCAGGCGCCGCAACGCGCTTGCCGCGCGGCGCACGGCGGTGTTAGAGGCAAGTAATGGCTTGCAGGCACCCTGCCTGCAAGCGCTCGCATAATTCCGTTGCGTCACGGTGGCAGCCCCTGCCCCGGAACGCCAGCAAGGACGACCATCGCCGTGACGACTAGCGCTCCCGACCGTGCCCCCCGCGCCCTTTCCCGCGTTTCGCTGCGTGCCGGGCGCGTGCCGTTCGGACGGCTGATTGCCGCGGTGGCCATCGTCGCGCTGGTCGGCGGCTGCGCCCACAAGCGCGCGCGCCCCACGCTGGACCTTGCCGCCAGCAAGGTGACCACGATCGGCGTCAATTCCTATCTGTGGCGCGCCAGCCTCGATACGCTGTCGTTCATGCCGCTGCTGCAGGCCGACAGCAATGGCGGCGTGATCGTCACCGACTGGTACGCCAACCCCAAGAATCCGGGTGAGCGGATCAAGGTGACCGTCTCGATCCTCGATCAGGACTTGCGCGCCGATGCGGTGCGGGTCGCCGCCAGCCGTCAGGTCGCCCAGGGCGCAGGCTGGGTCGATGCGCCGATCCAGGCCGCCACCGTGCAGAAACTGGAAGATATCATCCTGACCAAGGCGCGCGACTTGCGCCGTCAGACCATTCGCGGCTGATCGTGCCCGAGCGGGCCGGTTTAGCATGACCGGCCCTGCTCCACACGGTTGCGCGCCGCGCTGCCTCTCCCTAGAGGTGGCCGCATGACCGCAGACCGTTCCGAACCTACCCGTTTCGACTCTTCTCAGGCCGACACCCGCTGGCAGCGCGTGTGGGATGAACGCCAGTCGTTCCGCGCCGACGATGCCTCGGCCAAGCCGCGCAGCTATATCCTCGAGATGTTCCCCTATCCTTCGGGGCGCGTCCACATCGGCCACGTGCGCAACTACACGATGGGCGACGTGCTCGCCCGCGCCAAGCGGATGCAGGGCCACGAAGTGCTGCACCCGATGGGCTGGGACGCCTTTGGCATGCCCGCCGAAAACGCCGCGATGGAAAAGGGCGTGCACCCCGGCGGCTGGACGCGCGAGAACATCGCCACGATGAAGGCGCAGTTGAAGCGGCTCGGCTTCGCGCTCGACTGGAGCCGCGAGATCGCCACCTGCGAGCCCGACTATTACGGCCACGAACAGGCGCTGTTCCTCGATCTCTATGCCGCCGGCCTTGTCTATCGCCGCGAATCGGCGGTGAACTGGGATCCGGTCGACCAGACCGTGCTGGCCAACGAACAGGTCATCGACGGGCGCGGCTGGCGCAGCGGCGCGCTGGTGGAAAAGCGCAAGCTGAACCAGTGGTTCCTCAAGATCACCGACTTTGCCGACGAGCTGCTCGACGGGCTGAAAACGCTTGACCAGTGGCCCGAGAAGGTCCGGCTGATGCAGGAAAACTGGATCGGCAAATCGCAAGGCATGCAGTTCGGCTTCACGCTGTCGAACGGCGCCTCGCTCGATGTCTATACCACCCGGCCCGACACGATCTTCGGCGCCAGCTTCGTCGCCGTCGCCGCCGATCATCCGGTGGCGCAAGGCGTGGCAGCGGGGAATCCGGCGGCGCAGGACTTCATCGCGCTGTGCAAGCAGGGCGGGACGACCGCGGCCGAGCTGGAAACCGCCGAGAAGCTGGGCTTCGACACTGGCCTCACCGCCGCGCACCCGCTGACGGGCGCGCCGCTGCCGGTCTACATCGCCAACTTCGTGCTGATGGAATACGGCACCGGCGCGATCATGGCGGTGCCCGGCCACGACCAGCGCGACTTTGACTTTGCCACCAAGTACGGACTGCCGATCCTGCGCGTGGTCGCCGCCAGCGCCGACCTTGCCGACGCGCCGTTCGGCGCCGAGGCCGAGGCCGGCGACGGCGTGCTGGTCAATTCGGACTTCTTGAACGGCATGGCCGTCGCCCCGGCCAAGGCCGCGATCATCGCCCGCGCCGAAGCCGAAGGCTGGGGCCAAGGCAAGACGGTGTGGCGCCTGCGCGACTGGGGCGTTTCGCGCCAGCGCTACTGGGGCACGCCGATCCCGTTCGTCCATTGCGAGATCTGCGGCGTGGTGCCGGTGCCCAAGAAGCATTTGCCGGTGGTCCTGCCCGAGGATGTCAGCTTCGACATTCCCGGCAACCCGCTCGACCGGCATCCGACATGGAAGCACGTCGATTGCCCGCAATGCGGCCATCCGGCGCGGCGCGAGACCGACACGCTCGACACGTTCGTCGATTCGAGCTGGTACTTCCTGCGCTTTGCCAGCCAGCCCGCCGACGCCCCGTTCGACCCCGAACAGATCGCGAAATGGCTGCCGGTGGAGCAGTACATCGGCGGCATCGAGCATGCGATCCTGCACTTGCTCTATGCCCGGTTCTGGACCCGCGCGCTCGAACGCATCGGCAAGATCGCGGTCAGGGAACCCTTCGCCAGCCTGTTCACGCAAGGCATGGTGACGCACGAGACGTATGAACGCACCAACCCTGACAACGGTGCGCCGGTGTTCTTCAGCCCCGGCGAGGTCGAACGCACTGGCGAGGGCGCGACGTTGAAGGCGGACGGCGCGGCGGTCACCGTCGGCCGCGTCATCAAGATGTCCAAGTCGAAGAAGAACGTGGTCGACCCGGACGAGATCGTGGCCAAGTACGGCGCCGACGCGGTGCGCTGGTTCATGCTGTCCGACAGCCCGCCCGAACGCGACCTGCCATGGTCGGAGGCTGGGATCGAAGGCTGCGCGCGGTTCGTCCAGCGCTTGTGGCGGCTGTTCGCGCAGTACTCGGTCGAAGCCGAGGGCGAGGACAAGGCGCTCGACCGCAAGGCGCATCAGACCGTGCACGCGGTGGCGCAGGACATCGCCGCGCTGGGCTTCAACAAGGCCGTGGCGCGCATCTATGAACTGACCGGCGCCACCGAAAAGGCCGCGCCATCAGCCTCGCGCTCGGCCGCGATCCGCACGCTGCTGCTGCTGGTCGCACCGATGATGCCGCACTTGGCCGAAGAGGCGTTCGAGCGCTTCGGCGAAGGGCTGGTGGCCGATGCGGCGTGGCCGCCGGTCGATCCGGCGCTGCTGGTCGATGACGAGGTGACGGTCGCGGTGCAGGTCAAGGGCAAGCTGCGCGACACGCTGACCGTGGCCAAGGGCACGCCGCAGGCCGAGCTTGAACAGCTCGCGCTGGCCTCGGACAAAGTGCAGCGCGCGCTCGATGGCGCCACGGTTCGCAAGATCATCGTCGTGCCCGACCGGCTGGTCAACGTCGTTGCGTAAGCGGCTGCTCCTGCTCGCCCCGGCGCTGGCGCTGCTGTCTGGCTGCGGCCTGCATCCGATGTATGCCGGCGGCGGCAAGGGCGAAGTGGCCCGCGCCATCGCGGGGGTCGAAGTCGCCCCGATCGAGGGCAAGTCGGGCTTTCTGGTGCGCAACGCGCTGACCGACCGCTTTGCCGCAGGCGGCAAGGCCGACCCGCGCTACCGGCTCGACGTGCGGCTGGACGAGCGGTTGCAGGGCCTCGGCCTTGTTTCCAGCGATGCGGTGACGCGCGAGCGGCGGACGCTGCGCGCGCGGTTCCAGTTGGTCGATACCGCCAGCGGGGCGATCGTGCTCGATGCCACCGCCACCTCGGATCAGGGCATCGACATCGTGTCGAGCGAATACGCGGTGATCGCGGCCGAACAGACCGCGCTCGAAAACCTGTCGCGCGATCTGGCCGACCAGATCGTCACCCGCGTCGCCGCACGGCTGCGCCAGACGCGCTGACCGGCGCCGTGACACAAGCACAGCTCCGATGAAGGCCACGCAAAGCTCGTTTGCCAGCACGCTCGCCAAGGCGGGGCGCGAGGCCAAAGTGTTCTATTTCTGCGGGCCCGACGAGGCAGGCTGCGCCGACGGCGCCGACAAAGTGGCCGCGCTGTTCCCCGACGCCGAACGCATCGACTTGAACGGCGGCGACCTGAAGCGCGATTCGGTGCGGCTGGCGGACGAGGCGCGCTCGACCTCGCTGTTCGGCGATTCGCGGCTGATCCGCGTGCGCACCGCAGGCGATGAGGCCTATGAGGCGGTCGAGACGCTGCTGGCCAGCCCGGTCGATGGCTGGCCGGTGGTCATCGTGGCGACCTCGGCCACCGACAAATCGCGCATCGCCAAGCTGCTGGCCGACCGCAAGGACGCGCTGGTCACGGTGTTCCACCCGCCCGAACTGCGCGCGGTCAGCGCGGCGGTGCGCAACATGGGCGAGGCGGCGGGCCTGCGTCTGACCGACGATCTGGCCGAACGCATCGCCCGCGCCACCGGGCTCGACACCCGCATGGCGCGCAGCGAGATCGAAAAGCTGGCCCTGTACCTCGACGCCAGTCCGCAGGCGCCGCGCAGCGCAACCGATGCGGCGCTCGATGCGATCGGCGCGGTCAGCGAGGACGACGGCTTTGCCCCGCTGGTCAACGTGGTGCTGTCGGGCGATCTGGATCGGCTGACCGGCGAACTGGCGCGCTTTCGTGAACAGGACATCAACCCGGTGGGGCTGCTGCTGGCGTTCGAGCGGCGCACCGCGCAACTGGCGCAACTGGCCGGACGGCTGGGCCGTCGCAACGATATCAGCGTGTTCCTTGACGGCGAGCGGGCGATCTTCTTCCGCGACAAGCCCGACATCGCCCGTCAGTTGAAGCGCTGGCGAGGCAAGCGGCTGGAACGGCTGGTCGAACGACTGATGGCGCTGCACCGCGCGCTGCTGGGGGATAACCGTCAGGCCGATCTGGTGCTGGCGCAAGGGCTGACCGAAATCGCCCGCGCCGCCGCTGCGGCCCGCTGAACCGGAGATCGCTGGGCCGGGAATTCTACCTGCCCGCAAACGCATAACAGGAGACAACACCCGTCAGCGTTGCCTCCTGTCCCGGCCCGGTTAGGCGCAAGTCCGCAGCAATGCAAGGCGCTTTGTGAAACCCGGTGATTCGCGGTGAGCAGCCCGTTCCCCGCAGCGACACACACGCGCGCAGCGCAGCGCCAAAGGCACGGCCCCTGCCCGCATTCACATCAGATTTTCAGGAAATGGATGCCCCGCGAGGATTCGAACCTCGATAAACGGAATCAGAATCCGGTGTCTTACCATTAGACGACGGGGCAGTGGGTGGCCGCCTCTAGGCGCGCGGAACGGCCGAGTCAACCCGCTGTTCCGGTGTCTTGCGCAGGTCACTTGCCGGGGGGGCACGGCAGCGCTAGTGTCGGCCCCAAGTTCCGCGGCGGTATCTTCCGGCGTGGTGAAAAAGCGACTTGCGATCAATGGCGGATATTCTTCCGCCGACACGGGAACCGGGCAGGCGGTCCGGTCGGAACAAGCGGCGCAGGGCAGCGCCGACCGACGGGCCTTCGGGCAAGCCTGAGCCAGCCCCTGTCGGTATCAGCGTGGGCGCGGTGCAGCCCGCCGAGCGACAACGGCCCCCTCTGGCGCCGCCGCGGACACACGCGGCAAAGGCTCATGGCATCGCTCCTGCCGCGGCAAAGGCGCAGGCCTGCGTCGGCGCGCAGTCGGTCAGTTCACCAAGGATCGACACCCCCCAACCCCAGCGCACAGGCGCGCCCTATCATCGGCAGGCCTATGCCGCGATCGACCTTGGCACCAACAATTGCCGCCTGCTGATCGCGCGACCCTCGGGCGATCATTTCGTGGTGATCGATGCGTTCAGCCGCGTGGTGCGGCTGGGCGAAGGGCTGGCGCAATCGGGCCGCCTGTCGGACGCGGCGATGGACCGCGCGCTTGCCGCGCTGCACATCTGCGCCGACAAGCTGCGCAAGCGCAATGTCCACCTTGCCCGCTCGGTGGCGACCGAGGCCTGCCGCCGTGCCAGCAACGGCGCGGATTTCATCGCCCGCGTCCACCGCGAGACGGGTATCCGGCTGGATATCATCACCGCGCAGGAAGAAGCGCGGCTGGCGGTGCTGGGCTGTCACATCCTGCTGGAGCATGGCGACGGGCTGGCGATGATCTTCGACATCGGCGGCGGCTCGACCGAAATGGTGCTGGTCGATCCGACCGGCGGGGTGCCGCATATCCTCGACTGGCAGTCGGTGCCGTGGGGCGTCGTCTCGCTGACCGAAAGCATCGGCGCGATCGGCGACAGCGCCGAGGCCCGCCTTGCCGCCTATGACGACATGCGCAGCCGCGTGGCGCGCGACTTTGCCGCCTTTGCCGAACGGATCACCCCGCTGCGCGATGACGCGCTGGCGACCGGCGCGATGCGCCTGATGGGCACCAGCGGCACGGTGACGACGCTGGCCAGCCTCTATCTGGAACTGCCGCAATACGATCGCCGCGCGATCGACGGGGTGATCGTGCCGACCGGCGCCATGCGCGATATCAGCCAGCGCCTGTCGCGCCTGTCCTATGCCGAGCGGGTGGCGCTGCCGTGCATCGGGCGCGAACGGTCGGATCTGGTGGTGGCGGGCTGCGCCATTCTGGAGACGATCTTCGACATCTGGCCCGCCCCCCGGCTGGGCATTGCCGACCGGGGTATCCGCGAAGGCATCCTGCGCGGCCTGATGGCCAGCGGCAACACCCCCGAGCGCGGCCCCGCCGCCACCAACGGCACGCCCAACGGCGCCTCCATACAGACAGGAAACCACCGATGAGCCGGTCAGGCAGCGATCCGGGCGAGCGGCTGAAAAACGCCAAGAAGCGCACGGCCTCGTCCGCGCGCTGGCTGTCGCGCCAGATCAACGACCCTTACGTCAAGCAGGCCCGCGCCGAAGGCTGGCGCAGCCGTGCCGCGTTCAAGCTGATCGAGCTGGACGAGAAGTTCGCGCTGTTGCGCGGGCGCAAGCGCGTGGTCGATCTGGGCATCGCGCCGGGCGGGTGGAGCCAGGTGGTGCGCAAACAGGCACCGACCGCCAAGGTCGTGGGCATCGACCTGCTGCCGACCGACCCGATCGAGGGCGTGACCATCTTCGAGATGGACTTCATGGCAGACGAGGCCCCGGCCGCGCTTGAAGGCGCGCTCGACGGGCCGCCCGATCTGGTGCTGTCGGACATGGCGGCCAACACCGTCGGCCACAAGCAGACCGACCACTTGCGCACGATGGGGCTGGTCGAAACCGCGGTGGACTTCGCCATTTCCAGCCTCGCTCCGGGCGGTGCGTTCGTGGCCAAGGTCTTTGCCGGGGGCACCGACACCGTACTGCTGACCCTGCTCAAGCAGAACTTCACCAGCGTGAAGCACGCCAAACCGCCCGCCAGCCGCAAGGATTCGTCCGAATGGTACGTGATCGCGCAAGGCTTCAAGGGCCGCAAGGATGAGGCACTGGCCGCTGGCGACGCTGGCGACGCTGGCGACGACTGAACTTTCCACAGGCTGGGTTTTGCACGAATCGCCTTGCAGCGCCTAAGGCCCCGGCTTTCTTGAAACCCTCTTGCACCGGAGCATTACCCGATGGCCGACTCCGCCGACGACCGCCTGCGCCTGCTGATCGAGCGCATCGAACGCCTTGAAGAAGAAAAGAAGGGCATCGGCGACGACATCAAGGACGTCTACAGCGAAGCCAAGTCGACTGGCTATGACGCCAAGATCATGCGCCAGATCGTCCGCCTGCGGAAGATGAAGCCCGACGATCGCCGCGAAATGGAAGCGGTGCTCGAAACCTACAAGAACGCACTCGGCATCGATTGAGCCGCGTATCGGCCAAAGGCGGATTGGTCAAAGCCTGATTGGCAGGAGGCGGATTGGCATGAGCGGGCAAGCCATCACCATCCGCCCCGCCACTTGCGCTGACGCCGCCGCCTGCGCCGCCATCTATCGGCCGCATGTGACCGAGGGCTGGGTCAGCTTCGAAACCGATCCGCCCGATGCCACCGAAATGGCCCGGCGCATCGCCGACTACAGCGCCAGCCACGCCTGGCTGGTGGCCGAACGCGGCGGCGCATTGGTCGGTTACGCGTATGCCAGCCCCCACCGCACCCGCGCCGCCTATGCCACATCGTGCGACGTGGCTGTCTATGTCGCGGGCGGCCAAACCGGACAGGGCATCGGCAGGGCGCTTTATGCGGCGCTGTTGCCTTTGCTGAAAGAGCGCGGCAGCCACGCCGCCTTTGCCGGGATCGCCCTGCCCAATCCGGGCAGCATCGCGCTGCATCAGGCGATGGGCTTCACCCCGGTCGGCATCTATCGCGAAGTCGGCTGGAAGCTGGGCGCGTTTCGCGATGTCGGCTGGTGGCAGAAGGTGCTCTGAGCGCAGCCTCGCGCGCTTTCACGACGAGGCGAGCGCGAACCCCACCGCCACCGCGTTGGCGATGGCGTGGATCAGCATCGAGGCAGGCAAGCCAATGCGCATCCGCACGAAGCCGAGCACCAACCCGGCCCACAATTGCGGCAGAACCATCGGCAGCAGCGCAAGGCTGATCACCGGATAATTGGTCAGATGCGACAGGCCGAAGGCCAGCGTCGATGCGGCAAAGGCCGCCGGAAACAGCGCCACGAACCAGCCGGGCGGCTCGGTCAGGCCGCGCAGCCACCACCAGCCAAGCGCCGCCACCGGCACCAGCGCCACGAAGCCAAGGCTTGCCGCCGCCTCGTGCCAATGGAGCGAAACCGCCGCCAGCAGCGCTGCGGCCAGCACCCCGCAGGCCAGCAACCACAGCGAGCGGGGACGGCCGGTCAGCCAGCCGCGAAAGGCGATTTCCTCGCCGATCGGCGCCGCGATCACCACCGCCACCAGCAAGACCCCGCGCGGAAACTTGAGGAACGCCTCGGGCTGGGGCAGGCCCAGCGCATGCTGCCAGAACGCCATCAGCGGCAGCAGCACGCCCAGCAGCACCGCCAGATGCAGCGCCAGCAACGCGCTCCAGCGGCGCCACGCACCCGCCTCGCCGAACCCGGCGGGGTGCAGCACTTGCGGGCGCGCCAGCCATGCGGCGAATTCGCGGATCGGGCCGAACATGCCCTTGGACATGCGCCTGCAAAGGTTAAGGCGGGGTAGCGGAAATTGCGGCGGGGCGACTTTGCGCGAAAGATTGCCCGATGGCGCAGGCTGGGCTAGGGCCGCCAGCATTCCCCGCAACGATAACAGCCAAGAAGCAAGACCCATGGCAGGCCATTCCAAATTCAAGAACATCATGCACCGCAAGGGCGCGCAGGACAAAAAGCGCTCGGCGCAGTTCTCCAAGCTCAGCCGCGAAATCACCGTCGCGGCCAAGATGGGCATGCCCGATCCCGACATGAACCCGCGCCTGCGCGCCGCCGTCAACGCGGCCAAGGCGCAGTCGATGCCGAAGGACAATATCCAGCGCGCGATCGACAAGGCGAGCAAGGGCGACGGCGATAACTACGAAGAAGTGCGCTATGAAGGGTATGGCCCGGGCGGCGTCGCGCTCATCGTTGAAGCGCTGACCGACAACCGCAACCGCACCGCCACCAACGTGCGCACCGCCTTTGCCAAGAACGGCGGCAATCTGGGCGCGAGCGGCGCGGTGAGCCACGGGTTCGAACGGCTCGGCCTGATCGAATACCCAGGCAAGGTCGGCGACGAGGAAAAGGTGCTCGAAGCCGCGATCGAGGCCGGTGCCGAGGACGTCGAATCGGACGAAGATTCGCACAGCATCTGGGTCGCGGTCGAAAACCTCCACCCGGTCGCGCGCGAGCTGGAAAAGATCCTGGGCGAAGCCGAAGGGGTGAAGCTGGCGTGGAAGCCCGGTCTCAAGACCACGGTCGATGCCGACACCGCCGCCACGCTGCTCAAGCTGATCGACGTGCTCGACGATGACGACGACGTGCAGACCGTCTGGGGCAATTACGACATCCCTGACGACGTGATGGAAAAGCTGGGTTGATCGCAAATCAGCCTCTTTCGGCCCGGCCCTTCGCGTCGTGGCGTTGAGCGCGGCCTCATGCTGAACCTTGTCGTCAGGGCGCTGGTGTCGGGCCTGATGATTGCGCTGATCGCCGAGATCGGGCGCAAGCTGCCGACGCTGGGGGCTCTGGTGGCCTCGCTGCCGCTGGTCTCGGTGCTGGGGATGATCCTGCTGTGGCACGATCGCCCCGACGCCGAGAACATGGCGATCCACGCCGAGGCAACCTTCTGGTACGTGCTGCCCTCGCTGCCGATGTTCCTGCTGATCCCTGCGCTGCTGCGGCAGGGCGTGCCCTTTGCCGTGGCGCTGGCTGCGGGCTGCGCGCTCACGGTCGCGCTCTATCTGGGCATGATGCACATCGGTCCACGCTTCGGGCTGAAATTGTGACATGATCATTCTGGGCATCGACCCCGGCCTAACCGTCACCGGCTGGGGCGTGGTCGCCAAGTCGGGCAGCCGGTTGAGCCATGTCGCCAACGGGCAGGTGCGCACCGACAACAAGGCGTCGATGGCCGAACGGCTGGTCGAGCTGGACGCCGCGCTCAATGCGGTGATCGGCATCTATGCCCCCGATGCCGGCGCGGTCGAGGAAGTGTTCGTCAACGTCAACCCGCAGTCCACGCTCAAGCTGGGGCAGGCGCGCGGGGTGGCCATGGTCGCGCTCGCCCGCAGCGGCATGCCCGTGGCCGAATACCCGACCAAGATCATCAAGAAGGCGCTGGTCGGCACCGGCAACGCCGAAAAGCTGCAAGTGCAGGCGATGCTCAAGGTGCTGCTGCCCGGCGTGAAGCTGGCGGGCGAGGACGCCGCCGACGCGCTCGCGGTGGCGATCACCCACGCCAACATGCTCGGCAGCCACCGCTGAGCCACCCTTGCCTGCGACCATCGGCTGGCCCACATAGGCCGCATGGAAATGGAAATCAGCGCCGAAGCCAAGGACAAGCGGCTCAACCGCCGGATCGCGATCACCGTGGTGGTACTCTCGGTCTTTACCGGGCTGTGCAACATCAAGGACGGCAACATCGTGCAGGCAATGGAGCAGGCGCAGGCCGGCGCCATCGATACCTGGAACGAATATCAGGCGGCGCGCACCAAGCAGCATCTCGCGGAAAACGCACGGGTTCAGCTCAAGCTGCTGGCCGCTCCGGGCAAGGCCGACGAGGCCATCGCCACGCTTGACCGCGACATCGCGCGCTATCGCACCGAAGCCCCCCTGCTCGCCGCCAAGGCCAAGGACCAGAGCGACACCTACGACCGGCTGAACTTTCACGACGACCAGTTCGACGCCGCCGACGCATCGATCGCCACCGCCATTTCCATCGCCGCAGTAGCCGCGCTCGCCGAGAATGCGTGGCTGCTCTATGCCGCGTGGGTGTTCGGCGCGTTCGGCCTGTTCATGGGCCTCAACGGCTTTCTGGGCGGCAGCTTTCACCCCGATATCATCAGCCGACTGCTCGGCTGAGCACGCTCGAGGCCAGGGCCGACAACGGGGCTTTTCGGCGGAGGCAATCCCTGCCATAGAGAACAAACCATGATCGCCAAGCTTACCGGAACCCTCGACGACTTCGGCCCCGACTGGGCGATCATCGACGTCAATGGCGTCGGCTATCTGGTGCAGGCTTCGGCCAAGACACTGTCGCATCTGGGCATCCGGGGCGACAAGGTGGTGGTCCACACCGAAATGCAGGTCAGCGAAACCGACATGCGGCTGATCGGCTTTGCCAGCTCGGGTGAACGCGCATGGTTCCGCCTGCTCACCGCCGTGCAGGGGGTGGGGTCGAAGGTCGCGCTCGCCATCCTTTCGGCGCTGTCGGTCGAGGAACTGCAGCGCGCCTGCGCGGGCGGAGACAGCGCCATGGTCGCGCGCGCCAACGGCGTCGGGCCCAAGCTCGCCAGCCGCATCGTCAACGAACTGAAGGACAAGGCCGGCGGCATCGCCCCGATCGTCACCGGCCCCGGCGCCGCGCCGATCGAGGGGCTGGGCGCGGTGCCCGAAGGCTCGGTCAGCGCCGATGCCGTCTCCGCCTTGCAGAACCTCGGTTTCAAGCCGGCCACCGCCAGCATCGCGGTTGCCGCCGCAGTCAAGGAACTGGGCGACGATGCGGGATTGAACGACGTGGTCCGCGTGGCGCTGAAGCGGGCGGCGGGGTGAGTTTGAGTAACCTTATTGATCTTATCGTTTTTGAGAGTAAGTTTTGAAAGATCGCTATGGATCCCATCACCAACCCATATGCGCCAGGCGCCGGAAGCCAACCGCCTGAATTGGCTGGCCGCAACGACGTACTGGAACGAACGCGCATCACGTTGGCCCGCGTCAAACAAGGCCGACCCGCAAAGAGTTTCATGCTCGTCGGATTGCGCGGCGTCGGGAAGACCGTTCTCCTTAATCGCATTCAAGAGATTGCCGAAGAAGCCGGCTATCGTGCCGCCCTGGTCGAAACGCCTGAAGGCAAGTCCCTTCCGGAAGTGCTGCTGCCGAGCCTGCGCCGGATCTTGCTGCAATTGGATTCCAAGGAAAAAGTCAACGAAGTAGTCAAACGCTCGCTCATGGTGCTCAAGGGGTTTGCCAATACGCTCAAGATCACGGTTGGTGAGGTTGAAATAGGTTTGGGCATCGATCCGGCACATGGTGTGGCCGATAGTGGGGATTTGGAAGCAGATCTTCCGGACTTGCTTGAAGCGGTTGGCCGCGCTGCCAAGGCCCGTGACACTGCTGTCGCCCTGATAATTGACGAAGTTCAATATGTCGCCGAAGCCGAGTTCAGCGCGCTCATAATGGCGGTACACAGGATTTCGCAGAAACAGCTACCCGTTGTCGTGATCGGCGCCGGGTTACCTCAATTGGTTGGTTTGGCTGGAAAATCAAAATCCTACGCAGAACGGCTGTTCGACTATCCGCAAATTGGCGCTCTTGCACCTACGGATGCACAAGCCGCCCTGATAGAACCAGCGAGGCGTGAGGGCGTGCTCTACGAGCCTGATGCTGTGGACGAAGCTGTACGCGTGACCAACGGCTACCCATATTTCCTGCAGGAATGGGGTTATCATAGCTGGAACGCGGCAATTCATTCGCCGATCACCCGCAATGATGTGGCGCAAGCGACACAGACAGCACTGGCCAGCCTTGACGAAAGCTTCTTCAGGGTACGATTCGACCGACTCACCCCGCGCGAGAAGGCGTATCTTTTCGCCATGGCCGGACTTGGATCGGGCCCCCATCGGTCTGGTGATATCGCCTCCCGATTGAATGTCGCGGTTGAGAGCATTGCGCCGGTACGAAGTTCGTTGATCAAGAAGGGGATGGTTTTTAGCCCTGCTCATGGTGACACAGCGTTCACCGTTCCCATGTTCGACGAATATCTAGCTCGCCAGCAGCACCTCAAACCATGACCGACAACCCCATCCTCTCCTCAGCCCGGCAGCAGGAAGACCCGGACGCGGCGCTGCGGCCCAAGACCTTGCACGAATTCGTCGGGCAGGAAGCCGCGCGCGACAACCTGCGGGTGTTCATCGAAAGCGCCAAGATGCGGCGTGAGGCGATGGACCACGTGCTGTTCTTCGGGCCTCCCGGCCTTGGCAAGACCACGCTGGCGCAGATCATCGCGCGCGAACTGGGGGTGAATTTCCGCGCCACCAGCGGGCCGGTGATCGCCAAGTCGGGCGATCTGGCGGCACTGCTGACCAATCTGGAATCGGGCGATGTGCTGTTCATCGACGAGATCCACCGGCTGAATCCGATCGTCGAGGAAGTGCTCTATCCGGCGATGGAGGACCGCGCGCTCGATCTGATCATCGGCGAAGGGCCGTCCGCCCGCTCGGTGCGGATCGACCTGCCGCCGTTCACGCTGATCGGCGCGACCACCCGGCAGGGGCTGCTGCAAACGCCCTTGCGCGACCGGTTCGGCATTCCGGTGCGCTTGCAGTTCTATACCGTGGCCGAACTGGAGCGCGTGGTGGCACGCGGTGCCAGCCTGATGGGCATCGGCATCGATGCGGGCGGGGCGACCGAAATCGCCCGGCGCGCCCGCGGCACCCCACGCGTGGCCGGGCGGTTGTTGCGGCGCGTGCGCGATTTTGCGCAAGTTGCAGGAGCGGAAACGATCACCCGCGCCATCGCCGACAACGCGCTGACCCGGCTTGAGGTCGATTCGCTGGGGCTGGACCTGCAGGATCGCCGCTACCTGATGATGATCGCCGATATCTACAAGGGCGGCCCGGTCGGCGTCGAAACGCTGGCTGCTGGGCTTTCCGAACCGCGCGACACGATCGAGGAAGTGATCGAGCCTTATCTGATCCAGTTGGGCATGGTCGCGCGCACCGCACGTGGCCGCTGCCTGAACGACCGCGCCTGGCAGCATCTGGGCATGACCCCGCCTTCGGGGCTGCTGCCCGGACTGTTCGACCCCGACGATGCCGCTGGGCCCAGCTAACTTGCTGAACGGATTCGGTTCCAGATCGGGACAAGATTGCCCCGCTGTCCCGTATCGATGCACAAACGCCTGGATCGGCGCACCCGAATAGGGTTAACGGCATTGCCCTGTGCCATGTGATCTGCGTTGATCGCGATGGGCCGGAAGCCAAGGAACCGTCTGTTCATCAGCATCGGTTATGGCAACAACGGTAGGGTAACGAGAGCAAAAGACATGTCGGTTCGGATGGCATTGGCGAAGTTGGCAGCTTGTGCGGCCGGGGGTGCGGTCCTCGGCG
This sequence comes from Novosphingobium sp. FKTRR1, assembly GCF_020404405.1. Lineage (GTDB taxonomy): Bacteria > Pseudomonadota > Alphaproteobacteria > Sphingomonadales > Sphingomonadaceae > Novosphingobium. Next base: position 106,791 of record NZ_JAIZDA010000013.1, read on the forward strand.
GTGGCGCCGTGCACGTCTCTGAGGCGCCTTCGTCGGCCGAAGTCCACCATGTGAAGCCGATCAAGATCAAGCAGGCCAAAGTCGTGAAGATCGCCCGCCGCCCCGCACCACGCGCGGTCAAGCGGGTGCGCCGCATCGTCAAGACCACGATCACCCGCTCTTGCGCCGACCCGCGCCAGATGGCGCTGGCACCGGTGCCCTACATGGCGCCATTGCCGCCGCAGGCGTCGATGGGCGGCGGTGGCGGTGGCGGCCCCGTGGTGATCGGTGGCGGACCGGTCGGCGGCTTTGGCGGCGGCTTCTTCGGTGGGTTCTTCGGCGGCGGTGGCAGCGGCGGCGGTAGCGTCGTCGTGTCCTCGACCAGCACCGGATCGACCTCCACTTCGGGTGGCTCGACATCGGCCTCGGGTGGCTCGACCTCCACCTCGGGCGGTTCCACGTCGACTTCGGGTGGTTCCACCTCGACGTCGGGTGGATCGACGTCATCGTCCACTTCCACCTCGTCGGGCAACATCTCGACCTCGTCGGGCAATGTCACCACGAGCAGTTCGACCTCCTCGTCGACTTCAAGCTCGAGTTCGAGCGGCGCTACCACCAGCGGCATCTTCCCGCCGCCACCGCCCCCGCCGCCAACCAGCAGCACCACGACCACCACAACCACGTCGACCTCGTCGGGCACCACCGGTTCGACCACCAGCGGCGTCTTCCCGCCTCCTCCGCCTCCTCCTCCTCCGCCGCCGCCGACAACCAGCGGCACCGAAGTGCCCGAGCCGTCGATGCTCATGCTGTTCGGCGGGGCCGCAGCCGCGCTGATGGCGCGCCGCCGCTTTGGCAAGAAGGCCGCGCGCACGGCCTGATCGGCTGGCATAGCACGGATTGCCGACCCGCCCGGCGGGCTTCGGCCAGAGGGCGGCTTCGGGGGGAGCCGCCCTTTTTGTGCCTGGGCCCCGAACGACACAAACCGGCCAAAGCAAAAGGGCGACCCCTTGCGGAGCCGCCCCTTCGTTGTGTTGGTGGCGGAAGAAACTCCCGCCGAAATCAGGCCGCCAGCTTGCGCAGCACGTAGTGCAGGATGCCGCCGTTGTTGAAATACTCGATTTCGTTGGCGGTATCGATGCGGCACAGCGCGGTGAAGCTGAAGCTGCTGCCATCCTTGCGAGTGACCTGCACTTCGACGTCCTGACGCGGGGTCAGGCTGCCGACACCGTGGATGGTGAAGGTATCGTCGCCGGTCAGGCCAAGCGACTGGCGGGTGTCGCCGTCCTTGAACTGCAGCGGCAGCACGCCCATGCCGACCAGGTTCGAGCGGTGGATGCGCTCGAAGCTTTCGACGATCACGGTGCGCACGCCCAGCAGGTTGGTGCCCTTGGCCGCCCAGTCGCGGCTGGAGCCGGTGCCGTATTCCTTGCCGGCGATGACCACCGTCGGCACGCCATCGGCCTTGTGCTTCATGGCAACGTCATAGACCGAGCCGACTTCGTCGCCATAGCGCGAGAAGCCGCCCTCGACGCCCGGGACCATCTCGTTCTTGATGCGGATGTTGGCGAACGTGCCGCGCATCATCACGTCGTGGTGGCCACGGCGCGCGCCATAAGAGTTGAAGTCGGCCTTGGCGACCTGATGCTGCAGCAGCCATTCACCGGCCGGGCTGTCGGCCTTGATGTTGCCGGCCGGGCTGATGTGATCGGTGGTGATCGAATCGCCCAGGATCAGCAGCGGCTTGGCATCGATGATGTCGGTCACCGGCGCCGGGGTCATCGACATGCCTTCGAAGTACGGCGGGTTGGCGACATACGTCGATCCGGCGCGCCACTGGTAGGTTTCCGACCCGGTAACGTTGATCGCCTGCCAGTGCTGATCGCCCTTGTAGACGTCGGCGTAGCGGGCCTGGAACATCGGGCGGTCGACCGCGCCGGCCAGCACGGTGGCGACTTCGAGGTTGGTCGGCCAGATATCCTTGAGGAATACGTCCTGCCCGTCCTTGGCCACGCCGATCGGGGTGGTGGTGAAATCGTCGATCACCGTACCCTTGAGCGCATAGGCCACGACCAGCGGCGGGCTGGCGAGGAAGTTGGCGCGCACGTCGGGCGACACGCGGCCTTCGAAGTTGCGGTTGCCCGAGATGACGGCGCTGGCGACCAGACCGTTCTCGTTGATCGCCTTGCTGATCGGTTCGGCCAGCGGACCCGAGTTGCCGATGCAGGTGGTGCAGCCATAGCCGACCAGGTTGAAGCCGATCGCGTCAAGGTGCTCCTGCAAGCCAGCCTTGTTGAGGTAGTCGGTGACGACCTGCGAGCCGGGGGCCAGCGAGGTCTTGACCCAAGGCTTGGGCTTGAGGCCCAGTTCGTTGGCCTTCTTGGCAACCAGACCTGCGGCGATCAGCACGCCGGGGTTGGAGGTGTTGGTGCAGCTGGTGATCGCCGCGATCACCACGTCGCCATCGCCCAGATCGAAATCGCGGCCTTCGACCGCAACGCGGGTCTGCGCCTTCTTGTAGACGCTGGCGAGGTCGGCGTTGAACACGTCGTCCACTTGCGGCAGCGATACGCGGTCCTGCGGACGCTTGGGCCCGGCAAGCGAGGGCACCACGGTCGACAGATCGAGTTCGAGCGTCGAGGTGAAGATCGGCTCGACCGACGGATCGATCCAGAAACCCTGCTCTTTGGCATAGGCTTCGACGAGCGCGATCTGCTCTTCGGTGCGGCCGGTCAGGCGCAGATAGTCGATGGTCTTGTCATCGATGCCGAAAAAGCCGCAAGTCGCGCCGTATTCAGGCGCCATGTTGGCGAGCGTGGCGCGGTCGGCCAGGCTGAGCCCGGCAAGGCCCGGACCGTAGTATTCGACGAAACGGCCAACCACGCCATGCTTGCGCAGCATGTTGGTGGCGGTGAGCACGAGGTCGGTGGCGGTCACGCCTTCCTGCAGATCGCCCACGAACTTGAAGCCGACGACTTCGGGAACCAGCATCGACACCGGCTGGCCGAGCATCGCGGCCTCAGCCTCGATCCCGCCGACGCCCCAGCCCAGCACGCCAAGGCCATTGACCATCGTGGTGTGGCTGTCGGTGCCGACGCAAGTGTCGGGGTAGGCAACCAGCGCGCCCGACTGGTCGGTACTGGTCCACACCGCCTGCGCGATGTTTTCAAGGTTGACCTGGTGGCAGATGCCGGTGCCCGGGGGCACGGCGTAGAAGTTGTTGAGGCTCTTCGAACCCCACTTGAGGAAGTCGTAGCGCTCAAGATTGCGCTGGTATTCGATCTCGACGTTCTGTTCGAACGCCTTGGGCGTGCCGAATTCGTCGACCATCACCGAGTGGTCGATCACCAGATTGACCGGGACCAGCGGATTGATCTTGCTGGTATCGCCGCCCAGCGTCGCGATGGCATCGCGCATCGCGGCCAGATCGACCACGCACGGCACGCCGGTGAAGTCCTGCAACAGCACGCGCGCCGGGCGGTACTGGATCTCGTTCTGCGATTCGGCGGGGTTCTTCTGCCAATCGACCAGCGCCTTGACGTCGTCGGACGAGACGGTGAAGCCGCCGTCCTCGAAGCGCAGCAGGTTTTCGAGCAGTACCTTCATCGAGAAAGGCAGGCGCGAAATGTCGCCGAACTTGGCCGCAGCCTTCTTCAGCGAGTAATAGGCATAGTCCTTGCCGCCAACAGTTAGCGTGCTGCGCGTGCCGAGCGAGTCCTGTCCGACCTGGGTCATGGCTAAGCGTATTCCCTCCTGATGGGCGGGCAGCCCTGCGCCGGCGCGTGGGGGACACGACCCGCTCCACCAGACCATCGGGCGGAAACGGACACGCACGGCGCGGACAGGGCATCCCCTGAATCGCTTGCGCGATGCGCGCTAACGCGCGCCTCGTCAAGGGCGCGAAACGGCTTATCTGCTTGGCTATTCGGTCAAGTTCTGCTGCTGCGAGTCATTATCGAAAAATCATGCTGGATGCGCCTGAGCAGCACGGCGCGTTGCCACCAGGCACCCCGCGACGATCAGCACCACCCCGGCCAGCGTGCGCAGCGTCACCGGTTCGGCAAAGGCGACCCAGCCGACCAGCGCCGCCCAGATGAACGCGGTATATTCCAGCGGCACCAGCACTTGCGCTTCGGCCCGCGCATAAGCCCAGCCCATCAGCATCAACGAGCTTGTGCCAAGGATGGCAGCGGCCACCAGTTCGCCCCACTGCAACGGCGTCGGCCATGGCGCCAGCCAGATCGCCCCGACAGACAGCAGCGCGCAGATGATCAGGCTCTGGAAAAAGGCGATCTCCTCGGGACCGGCGACTTGCGCCTGACGGCGCTGCAGCACGAGGTTCCAGGCATAGAGGACGGCGGAAACAAGGATCGCCACCAGCCCCTTGATCGCCTCGACATGATAGGCGCCGCCGAACTTGCCCGCCGCGATCACCGCGACCCCGCCAAGCGCCAGCACCGACCCGCCGATGGCGCGCGAACCGATCCGCTCGCCCAGCAGTACCGCAGCCAGAAACAACGCGATCAGCGGGGCCAGAAACGACAGCGCAATGCCTTCGGCCAACGGTGTGCGCACGATGCCATAGAAGAATAGTGTGGCCATGCAGCCCGCCACGCTTGAGCGCAGCAGGTGCAATTTCAGGATCGGCCACTCGGGCAAACCGCTAGTGCCTTCGCGACGGCGGCGGCGTTGCCACAGCGGGAACATCAGCACGACCGAGATCAGCGTCCGCCAGAACATCGCGCCATAAGGACCGATCGCCGTCGAGGCGGCCTTCATCACCCCATCCATCAGGCTGAAGGTGGCCATTCCGCAAAGGGCGATGACGATCGGCAGAAAATGCGGGTGGCGCGACATGCCCCGCGCCATAGCGGGCACCACCGGTTCTGGCAAAGCGCGATAGGGGCCGCCACCTTTGCTGCAATTCGGGGCACGATTCAGCTTGGCGTCAGGTCCGATCCTTGATTGCGGGCATGGCATCGGGCAGGGACTGAAGGGCGAAGCGTACGGTACCATCGCCTATCGATTCTGCCCGATGCCCAGCCTGAATGCCCAAAGGAATTGTCTGCAATGCCTGTTGCTTTCCGCCCTCGCCTGATCGCCGCCGTCGGGACCAGCCTGCTGGCGCAAGCCATCGCCGGGTTGCCGGTTGCAGCATTGGCCGCGCAGACGACTGCTCCGGGCGCTGCGCCGACGTCGCGACCCGTTGCGCCTGTGGCAAAGCCTGCTGCGCCCAAGCCCGGCGCCGCCTCAGCGGTGGCGACCAAGCCGGGCGCCCCCCGCCCCGCTGGCCCCCGTCCCGCTGCCCCCCGTCCCGCTGTCGCCGCGTCCACCGCCAAGCCGGGAACATTGGAGCAAAAACCCGCGCAGACCCAGCAGCCGCGCCCCGCGCAGACCAAGGGCCCCATTTCGCTGCTGCCGGCCTCGATCGCGCAGACCAGCCCTTCGACAGAGGCGCCTGCCTCTGCCCCCGGAGCACCTGCGGCCGAAGTCGAACTGCCCGAAACCCTGCCTGTGGCGCACTGGCAACTGGATGATGCCAAGGCGCTGCTGGCGGCAATCAAGGGTATCGGCGCCGAAGGCCTGTTCGCGCGCGATTATCAACCGGCGCAACTGGCCGCCGCCATCGCGGCGGGCGAAGGCCCCGATCTCGACGTGCTGGCCAGCCATCTGTTCATCTGGCTGGCCGAGGACTTGCGCGACGGGCGCACGCCGATGACCGCGCGTATCCAATGGTTCGCGCTCGACCCGGATCAGGACAACCACCCCAACTCCGCGCTGCTGGGTCAGGCCACCGAAACGCATGACGTGGCCGGTGTGCTGGCCTCGTTGACGCCGACTCATCCCGACTACGCCCTGCTCAAGGACATGCTGACCAAGGCCAAGGATCCGCGCCAGATCGCGATGATCCGCGCCAACATGGATCGCTGGCGCTGGCTGACCCGCGATCTGGGCCTGCAGTACCTGATCATCAACGTGCCCGAGCAGGAATTGCGCCTGACGGTGAACAACAAGATCATCAGCAGCTATCGCGCCATCGTCGGCAAGCCGGGCAAGACCGCCACGCCGCAGCTTGCCGAAACGGTCAAGAACGTGGTGTTCAACCCCACCTGGACGGTGCCACAGTCAATCGTCGTGGGCGAAGGGCTGGGCGCAAGGCTGATCGGCAATCCGCGTCAGGCCAAGCGCGAGGGTTATGTCGCGACCAAAGCGGCGGACGGCACGATCACCGTGGTCCAGCAGCCGGGCGACACCAACTCGCTGGGTCGGGTCAAGATCGACATGCCCAACGAGCATGCGATCTATATTCACGACACGCCCAACCGCAATCTGTTCGCCCTGCCCGCGCGCGCGCTCAGCCATGGCTGCATCCGCGCCGAACGCGCCACCGAACTGGCGATGACGATGGCCATCCTCGGCGCCGAACTGCCGCCCGAAACCGCGGTCGAATACAACCTGTCGGGCAAGTACACCAAGGTGCCGATGACCAAGCCCTGGGCGGTCTACATCGCCTATTTCACCGTGGCGCGCGACGTGAACGGGCTGATGCGCAGCTTCCCCGATATCTATTCGCGCGACGCCCCGGTGATCGCCAGCTTCGCCAAGCCGCGCGAACTGCACACCACCCAGCGCAAGAGCAACGAGGCGATCATCAAGCTGGATAACCCGCTGTAATCTGGCCGCCTAGCGGGCTTCCTCACCAATTTGCCCGGTCGCCCTGCCAATTTGCTTGGTTACCCTGAACCTGTTTCAGGGTGACGGTGTATTGCCCAAAGTGCGTCGCACCGCGCGGCCCTGCGATCACCCGAGGCCGAGACGGTCCGCATAGAGCAGGCGCCCCGCGCCCAGATGCAGCAGCGCTTCGGCAAAGTCCGCTTCGGGCATGGCAAAACAGCCGTCGCTGCGGCCGAGCTTGCCGTAGCGGGCCAGCATGTCGGGGTTGGCGTACCATGCCGGGTGCATCACGATGGCCCGATCATAGGCATTGTTGTTGTCGGGATCGATGCCGTTCAGCCGCATCGAGGTGCCATACTTGCCGCGATACCACTCGCCGGTGACAAAGGCCCCGCGCGATGTCGCCAGACTGTTGAACTGGTTGGAAAAGACTTTCAGGAAGCCGTCGTGCTCGGGGTCGGAGCCCTTGCCGTGCGCGACCAGGAACGAGCGCACTTCACCCCGCTCAAGGTTGGCGAAGTGCAGCCGGGGCAGCGACGATGGCAGGCCGAAATCGGCAATGCCGACGATATCGGTCCGCCACAACACGTTCTCCAACCGGCCGACCTGATTGCGTGCCAGATCGAGCAGACGGCGGTGCTGTTCGGGCATGGCAAAGGCTTGGGCGAACACGCGCGCCGGAGCGACCAGCGCAGCGGTTCCGCTCGCCACCACTCCGCCCGCCATCGCCTGCAACAGCTCGCGCCGCTTCATCACCGTCATCATGCCCATATGTTAGTGCCACGGATCACCCGACCCTATGGTGAACACCGTATACAGGAATTGCGCGGGTCTTGCAGCCCCCTATGAGTCCGCATCGGCGGAGGAAGTGCCCGTTTCGACGGCAGTTTCGCCAAGCCGCATGAGCGCCGAACCATCGACACGCATGATCGTCCATTCGTCCATGAACTGCGCGCCAAGCGACTTGTAGAAGCCGATGGCCGGTTCGTTCCAGTCGAGCACCGACCATTCCAACCGCGCACAATCGCGTTCGACCGCCAGCGCCGCCAGATGCTGCAACAGCGCCTTGCCCAGCCCCGACCCGCGCGCTTCGGGCTGGACGAACAGATCTTCCAGATAGATCCCGGGGCGGCCTTCAAAGGTCGAAAAGTTGTGAAAGAACAAGGCAAAGCCTCGTGCCACGCCATCGATCTCGCCGATCACGACTTCGGCATAGGGGCGCGGGCCGAACAGCTTTTGCCCCAGCACCGCCTCGTCAAAGCGGACCGCGTCGGCCAGTTTCTCATACTCGGCCAGCGCGCGGATCAGGTTGGCGACCAGCGGCAGGTCGGCAGCGGAGGCGGGGCGGATGGAGATGGTCATCGGGCAAACCTTTCGCGCAGATGTGGCCAGGTGATGCCGAGCGCGAGGCCCGCCATCACCAGCGTGAATGCCGCCAGCTTCCACGGCTGCAACGGCTCGCCCAGCACCAGCGCCGATGCGCCGAGGCCGAACACCGGGACCAGCAGCGCCAGCGGCGCCACTTGCGCAGCCGGATGGCGGTGCAGCAACCAGCCCCACGCGGCATAGCCGAACATCGTGTTGCCCACCGCCTGCCACGCCACCGCGCCCCAGGTCCAGCCATCGGCGGCGCGGATGCCGCCCCACACCGCAGCCGGCCCATCGAGCAGCAGCGCGAACAAGGCCAGCGGCGGCACCGCGAACAGCGCCGACCACACGACATAGGCCAGCATGTTGACCGACCCTGCCTTGCGCGCGACCATGTTGCCTAGCGACCAGCTCAGCGCCGCGACCAGCACCAGCCCCAGGCCGAGCGGCGTCGCGGTGCCGTCGGTATGCAGCACGATCACCGCAAGCCCCGCCGTCGCCAGCAGCAGCGCGACGATCTGGAACGGGGCGATCCGCTCACCGGTCAGCCGCATCGACAGGCCAATCGTGAAGAACACTTGCGTCTGCACCACCAGACTGGCGAGGCCGGGGGTGATGTCATGACGCATCGCGGTGAACAGCACACCGAACTGGCCCGCGCCGATCAGCAGGCCATAGGCGGCCAGATTGCGCCAGGGCACTTGCGGACGCGGCAAGACCAGCGCCAGCGGCAGGAACACGATGACAAAGCGCAAGGTCGCCAGCGTCAGCGGCGTCAGATGCGCCAGCGCCAGCTTGATGACGACGAAGTTGGTCCCCCACACCGCCATGATGGCAATGGCCAGCAACAGGTGGAGCGGGGGGAGCGCGTGGCGGGAATGACTCAATTGCTTGTCCAGGATGGCGTTTCGAAGGGACTCGAAACTCTACATCGCTGCGTGGCGGGCAATTGTGGCAGCATCAAGCCGCAGAAACCGCGCGGCGTTGTTATAGAATATGTCGCGCTTCTGCTCGGCTGTCAGGAAGTCGGCGCTGTCGATTGCCTCGATCGCCTTGCCGATGGCTTCCGGCCAGACCATCTGGTCGGACCCGAACATGACCCGCTTGCCGAAACCGGCGTCGATGAGCGCCTTCAGATAGGCGTGGAATGCGGCGCGCGGCTGGGTCCAGTCGATAACCCCCAGATCGACATAGACTTGCGGATGGCTGTAAAGCAGCGCCAACGTGTCGTCGCGCATCGGAAAGCCCGCGTGCATCACGTTGATGCGCAATCTGGGGTGGCGCAGCAGCACCTCTTCCAGCAGCAGTGGACTCGACAACCGGGCGCGATAACCCGACCCGGGCAAGTATCCCACGCCCGGCGGGCCGGGGCCCATGTGGATGGAAACGGGCAGGTCTTCCTTTTCGGCCATGGCCCAGATCCGTTCGACCCGGGGATCGTCGGGGCCGATGCCATCGTATTGCAGGCCCAGTTCACCGATGGCGACCACATCGCGGCTGACATGGAGGGCAGCGAATTCCTGCTCCATGCCATCTTTCACCGGCATGTCCGGGATCAGGCTGGGCATCATCCGGGCCGGTGCGGCTGCGCGCCAGTGATCGACGAGCCGCTTTGGCCCCGAAACCAGCCCGATGACATTGTACTTTTCCATCTGCGCGATGGAACGGGTCATGACTTCGTCGTCGGTCTTCGGCGAGACGATGGGATCGCGGCATTCCTTGCCCGCAAACAGCGCGGCAAAGTTCTCGACAGCCGGGTGTGCGGGATCCCACGTCGGCATCGCGATGGGCGAACACAGCGAAAGCGGCGGCGGCCCCTGCTCATCGGCAGCAAGCGCATGAAGGTGCATGTCGAGGATCGCCGGCCTTGCCCACGTGGAGGGCGAAAGCAGTAGCACAGCCATGGCAAGCGCGACGGCTGTGCGGCGCGGCATTTATCCGACCACCTCGGCCTTGCCCGCGTCGGTGCTGTCGGCTTCAAGCTCGGCTGCCTTGGCTTCGACCAGCGCGACGATGTGTTCGAGCATGTCCTCGCTCTGCACGGTGTGGTCGGTCACGCCCGACAGATAGACCATGTGCTTGCCGTTGCCGCCGCCGGTCAGACCGATGTCGGTTTCGCGCGCTTCGCCGGGGCCGTTGACCACGCAGCCCAGCACCGAGAGCGAGAGCGGCGTCTTGATGTGCGACAGGCGCTTTTCCAGCGCTTCGACGGTGCGGATCACATCAAAACCCTGCCGCGCGCAGCTGGGGCACGAGACGACGCGCACGCCACGGGTGCGCAGGCCAAGGCTTTTGAGGATCTCGAAGCCAACGCGCACTTCTTCCTCGGGCTCTGCCGACAGGGACACGCGCAAGGTATCGCCGATCCCGGCCCACAGCAGGTTGCCGATGCCGATCGAGGACTTCACTGTGCCGCCGATCAATCCGCCCGCTTCGGTGATGCCCAGATGCAGCGGGCAGTCGACCGCTTCGGCAAGGCCCATGTAGGCGGCCACGGCGAGGAACACGTCGGAGGCCTTCACCGCCACCTTGAATTCGTGGAAATCGTGATCCTGCAGCAGCTTGATGTGGTCGAGCGCGGATTCGACCAGCGCTTCGGGGCAAGGCTCGCCGTACTTTTCGAGCAAGTCGCGCTCAAGACTGCCGGCGTTCACGCCGATGCGGATGGCGCAACCGTTGGCCTTGGCCGCGCGGACCACTTCGGCCACGCGTTCGCTGCTACCGATGTTGCCGGGATTGATGCGCAGGCACGCCGCGCCCGCGTCAGCCGCTTCAAGCGCGCGCTTGTAGTGGAAATGGATGTCCGCGATCAGCGGCACCCGCGCCGCCTTGGCGATCTTGCGGAACGCGGTGGTGCTTTCCACGTCGGGGCAGGAAACGCGGATCAGGTCGGCGCCCGCATCCTCGCATCGCCGAATCTGGTCGATCGTCGCCACTGCGTCGGACGTGGGGGTGTTGGTCATGGTCTGCACGGTAATCGGCGCATCGCCACCGACAGGAACCGCGCCGACCATGATCTGGCGGCTTTTGCGACGCGCGATATCGCGCCATGGACGTACCGAGGACATGGGACGTGCCTATACCCGAGCCGGGTGGATCGGGGAAGCGTCCTGTGGGGGCTGTCACCGCATCGTCGGGCCGATCACAGTTCGACCGCGAACAGGCACTCAGGGTCGCAATGGTCGCCCACCCAGAATTCGATGTCGGCCACTTTGGCCAGGCCATAGCGGGCATAGAAGCGCTGCGCCTGCGGGTTGTCGGCATAGACCGACAGTTCCAGCCAGTCGGCGCCGTGGGCGCGGGCCTGCGCCAGCGTCCAGTCCATCAACCGCGCGCCCGCGCCGCGCCCGATCAGGTCGGGGTCGGTGTAAAGCTGCTTGAGTTCGAACGGGCGCTGTGCCGGGGTGTGGCGCGGCAAAGTGCTTTGCCGCAGCACTTTGGCATAAGACACGATCTGGCCGTCCACTTCGACCACCGCGCACAGCAGGCCGGGATCGGCGAGTTCGGCGGCCACCTTCTGCGCCGTATGGGTTTCCCGCAAGAAGCGCTCGAGGTTTTCGGCGCTGTAAAGATGGCCGAACCGGGCGATGAAGCCGCGCGTGCCGATATCGGCGATGACGGGGGCGTCGGCGGGCGTGGCGTCGCGAAGGACGGAGGAGTGCAGGGTCATGTCCCCCGCACTCCTAGTGTCCGGTCATGCGGCGGGCAATAGCCCGGCCATCGGGCTCAATCGGCCGCGGCGACCTTTGGCGGCTTGGTATAAGGCACGAACTTGTCGAGGCCGACAAAGCCGCGCCAGAAGCCGCCGTTGCGCTCGACAAGCTGGATCGTATCGATGCTGCACAATTGCGAGCCGGTGAGCTTGGTCACCAGAATGTCGTCATCGTCGAGCGATTCGGCTCCGACCTTGGGACGTTGCACATAAAGCGTGCGCCCCGAATCATAGACGATCGCGGTCTTGTCGATGACGCGCGATGACGACATCATCGGCGTATAGATGCAATCGACCGGCTTTCCGGCGACGCGGCCGTCCAGCAGCTTGGCCAGTTCCTGTTCGCCGGTCAGCTTGGGCTTGGCCTGCGCCAGCCCGCCGCCCAGAACGATCGCGCCTGCCGCCATTGCGACGGCGAATGTACGCAGCATCTTCGCCATGACTTGAGTCCTTCCCGTGAATGGGTCCGTGATTCGGTTCCCCGTTATTGCACCGGTTGTGGTGAACCGGCGCTGACCGGACAACGCGCCGCCCCCCGATTCCCTTCGCCGGATGGCCAGCTCAGGCCGTGCCACCCACCGTCAGCCCTTCGATCAGCAAGGTTGGCTGGCCGACGCCTGCCGGCACGCTCTGCCCGCCCTTGCCGCACACGCCGACGCCCTCGTCGATGGCCATATCGTTGCCGATGCCGACCACGCGGGTCAGCACGCTGGGGCCATCGCCGATCAGCGTCGCGCCCTTGATCGGCGCGCCCAGCTTGCCGTTCTCGACGCGGTAGGCCTCGGTGCAACTGAACACGAACTTGCCGCTGGTGATGTCCACCTGACCGCCGCCGAACGACTTGGCGAAGATGCCGTTCTTGACCCGCGACAGCAGTTCGGCCGGATCATCGTTGCCGCCGCGCATGAAGGTGTTGGTCATCCGTGGCATCGGCGCATGGGCATAGGACTCGCGCCGACCGTTGCCGGTCGGCTCCACCCCCATCAGCCGCGCGTTGAGCCGGTCCTGGATATAGCCCTTGAGGATGCCATCCTCGATCAGCACGTTTTCCTGCGTCGGCGTGCCTTCGTCGTCGATCGACAGCGAACCGCGCCGCCCGCCGCCGCGCTCGTTGAGCAAAGTGCCATCGTCGATCACGGTCACGCCCGGTGCCGCCACGCGCTGTCCGATGCGCCCCGAAAAGGCGCTGGTGCCCTTGCGGTTGAAGTCGCCTTCGAGGCCGTGGCCAACCGCTTCGTGCAGCAGCACGCCGGGCCAGCCGGGGCCGAGCAGCACGGTGAACTCGCCCGCCGGGGCCGCCACCGATTCAAGATTGGTCAGCGCCTGCGCCAGCGCCTGATCGATCGCGCGGTTCCACGTTTCGGGGGCAAACAGATCGTCATACAGCCGCCGCCCGCCGATGCCGAAGCTGCCGGTTTCGCGCCGTCCGTCCTGTTCGGCCACGATCGACACGTTGAGCCGTACCAGTGGGCGCACATCATGCCCGACGAAGCCGTCGGCGCGCACGATCTCTACGACCGACCAGCTTGCCGCCAGCGAGGCCGAGACTTGCGCCACGCGCGGATCGCGGGCGCGGGCAGCGGCGTCGATTTGTTCGAGCAGGCGGACCTTGGCCTCGAACGGCACCGCATCGAGCGGCGAAGCTTCGGTATAGAGGTGGCGGTTGCTGTTGCGCGGGGGCGGCGCCGGGCTGCCCTTGGCCGGATCGAGCAGCTTGAGCGTTTCGGCAGCGCGCGCAATGGCGGCCGACGAAATCTCGTTGGCATGCGCAAAGCCGGTCATTTCGCCCGAAACGCCGCGCAGGCCGAACCCGGCATCGCGCGAATAATCGGCGGTTTTCAGCCGCCCATCATCGAAGCCGAAGCTCTCGCTGGCGATGAATTGCAAGTACAACTCGCCGTCGTCGCACGCCGCCAGCGCGTTGCGCGTCAGCCGCAATGCCTCGTCAGGGGAAAGCGCACCAGCGCGGTAAAGGAGCGAGCGGGGGTCAGCGGTTTGCGTCATCGCGCCTGATATAGGCACCCAAGCACCCGGGGGGAAGGCAAGGTTGACTGATTTCCGAAAGTCTATCGTAATCGGGCTTCATTGGTCAGCCCCAGTTTTGAAATTCGAGGATGTTCTGCGAAACCGGCTGCAGGTTGATGGCCTCACTTTCGCCATACTGCACCTCAAAAACATGCCCATATCGGTCCGGGCCGACAACCCAGAGCAATTCAGCCCGGTTTTTGCGTAGAGACGCAACTTTCTTGAAAGCGTTACGTGCTTTACCGGAGCTTGGTAGCAAAGCATCTGGAGCAGCCGCGAACCCGCTCATCAATTTGATCAATTCATCTACTTCGCTTCGAGCCTTCTTGACCTCCCCTGCGACTATAAGAGCCCGAGCGAAAAGTGGTTGAGCGATATCAGTAGGTTGTGATTCAGCGTCGTTGTCGAGACGATGGAGGAAGCACATGCCCTGGACTGATACCGCTCGCCGCAAGCATATGCGGGAAGGTGCGGG
>NZ_JAIZDA010000014.1 GCF_020404405.1 Novosphingobium sp. FKTRR1
AAGCGGAAGCTTCACGCCTTCGGCGGCTTCCGCTTTTCCCGAGGTTACAGGCTAGCACGCGAGTCTGTGGCTGAAGCCAGTATCCGACTGAAGTCGGAGGGGTTCCTCCTTGCTAGAGGACTCTAAACAGGCTTGCTGCGGCTTTTGCGTATAGGCTCGAGGTACGAGCCCACCAATGCTGCGCTCACGAATATAAACGTGAGAGGCAGGCAAGGATTCATGCACAAGAGGAAACAGAAGCATCGCCCCCGCAGCCATTTCGGCACGGCTATCCTCGAACAAGAAGCGCGTATCGATCTCGCGGAGCGCTCAGCAGACGGCCTCGGCATCGCCTTTCTCGGCGCATCGGGGACCGTAACGGGCTCTCGGTACCTAGTGGATGATGGCGAGACGCAGGTGGTCATCGATTCCGGCCTGTTCCAGGGTCCGAAGGATCTGCGCCGCCTCAATTGGGCGCCGATTCCGCCCGAGGTTGCCGATGTCGACCTGGTGCTGCTCACCCATGCGCATCTCGATCATTCCGGCGCGCTGCCCCGGATGGCACGATTCGGGTGGGGAGGAACCGTTCTCAGTACACGGGCCACCGAAGCTCTGTGCGAGCTTCTACTGCCGGACAGCGGTCATCTTCAGGAGAAGGACGCGGAGTTCGCCAACCGTCACGGTTTTTCGAAGCACCAACCGGCACTGCCGCTCTACACTCAGGCCGACGCGCGCTTGGCGCTGCAACTGTTCCGAACGATCGAGTTCGGGGCATGGCACGTGATCGCGGATGGCATCAAGGCACGCTATCATCGCGCCGGACATATCCTCGGGGCCGCGTCGATCGAGATCAACTGGAAAGGTCGCACGATCCTCTTCTCCGGCGACATCGGGCGTTACGGCGACGCGGTCATGAAGGATCCCGAGCCGCCCGCGCGCGCCGACTATGTCCTCGTGGAGTCCACCTATGGCGATCGCCGCCACGAGCAGATCGACCCGACAAGAGCGCTGGGGGACCATATCGAGCGGTGCGTCAGGCGCGGCGGCACGGTCGTGATCCCGGCTTTCGCCGTGGGACGCGCGCAGTCGCTCCTCTATCACCTTTCACGTCTGCGTGCCGACGGCCGTCTGCGGGACATCCCTATCTATCTCGACAGCCCCATGGCGATCAACGCGAGCGGGCTGATGTGCGACTTCATGGGGGAGCACCGGCTGAGTCGCGCGGAGTGCGAGGCGGCCTGCGGAGTCGCGCACTATGTGCGCGAAGTCGAGGAGTCCAAGGAGCTGACCGCGAATCCCGCCCCCAAGGTCATCATCTCGGCAAGCGGCATGGCGACTGGTGGCCGTGTCCTGCATCATCTCAAGCGCTTCGCACCGGACGGAAAGAATCTCGTCCTCTTTTCGGGCTTCCAGGCGGCGGGGACGCGCGGCGCGGCGATGATCAGCGGTGCCCGGACGATCAAGATCCACGGCGAGTATATTCCGGTCGAGGCCGAGGTCGCAAACCTTACCATGCTGTCTGCGCACGCCGACAGCGATGAGCTCATGCGATGGCTCGGCTCGCTGCACGAGGCGCCAAAACATGTGTTCGTCACCCACGGAGAGCCCACCGGCGCACATGTGCTGGCGAAGCGCATCTCGGAAGAACTGAGCTGGTCCTCCAGCGTCCCGGCGCTGGGAAGCTGGGGCATGCTGGCGTGAGCGCCCCCGCAATCGAAGAAACCGATGCGGAGCCCATCGCGACGACGCTACGGGCGCGACGCCTCGGCCTTACCGCAGCCGGCAACGATCCGATTGCAGTCATGCGTCACGACTGCCCGGTCTGTCGATCCGAAGGGCTCGCGTCCCGCGCTCAAATCAGACTCCGCGCCGGCGGCCATGAAGTGGTGGTCTCCCTGCTGCACAGTTCGGCCGATATTCCGGCACCCGGCGAGATTGGCCTGTCCGAGGCGGCTTGGCACCGGCTCGGCGTCAGTGACGGCGACCTGGTGGAGATCGCGCATTCCCAGCCGCTTGCCTCGCTCAGTGACGTGCGGCGTCGTATCTACGGGAACCGACTCGGCCAAGCGGCCTTCTCGGCGATCATCACTGACATTGCCGAGCGCCGGTACAGCGATGTCCATCTCTCGGCCTTCGTGACGGCCTGTTCGGCGGTCCCGCTTGATCAGGATGAAACCGTCGGGCTCACGAGGGCCATGGTCGATGTCGGAGAGCGGCTGAGCTGGGCCGGTGCCGTCATCGTCGACAAGCACAGCGTCGGCGGATTGCCGGGCAATCGCACGACGCCGATCATCGTATCGATCATGGCCGCTGAAGGCCTGATCATGCCCAAGACGTCCTCACGCGCGATCACCTCGCCGGCCGGCACTGCCGACACGATGGAAGTGCTGGCGCCCGTCGACCTCGACGTGCCCGCGATCCGCCGGGTGGTCGAGCGCGAGGGTGGATGTATCGCCTGGGGCGGCGCCGTAAAGCTCAGCCCGGCCGACGATGTGATCATCGGGGTCGAACGGGTGCTCGACATCGACGCGGTCGGACAGATGGTGGCCTCGGTACTTTCCAAGAAAATTGCCGCCGGCGCGACCCATCTCGTGATCGACATCCCGGTCGGCCCGACCGCCAAGGTGCGCAGCGCCGAGGCAGCCGAAACGCTCTCGACGGCGCTGACCTCGGTCGCCGAGGCCTTTGGCCTGCGCACCCGCGTGATGTGCGGCCCGGGCGTCGAGCCGATTGGCCGTGGCATCGGCCCGGCGCTCGAAGCCCAGGAGATACTGGCCGTGCTCCAGGGCGAACCCGGCGCAGAGGATCTCGCGCACCGGGCATGCGAACTCGCCGGAGGCCTCCTCGAGCTGGCGGGAGCGACACCGACCGGCGGAGGATTCGCGCGCGCGCTGGAAAGCCTCGAAAGCGGCCGGGCCTGGGCGAAATTTCAACGCATCTGCGAAGCCCAGGGCGGCATGCGAGAACCGCCGGTTGCCAAGTTTCAGCAGGATATGATCGCACCTTATAGCGGCAGGATCGTCAGCATCGACAATCGCAAGCTCGCAATCGTCGCCAAGCTCGCCGGCGCGCCCACAGCCAAAGCCGCCGGGGTCGCGCTGCACAGCCGCCTGCACCAGACGGTGGAGGCAGGCGCCCCACTATGCACCATCCATGCCGAGAGTCCCGGTGAGCTTGACTATGCCGCGGCATTCGCGGTGAGTGACGGGGCGATCTTCGGGATTACCGCTGAATGAACCGGCCGATCATCTTCGCGCTTCCCGGCAGCGAGGCGCTGCTGCAGGCCCTGTGCACTGCCCTCGACGCGGAGCCGGGAGCACTGGAACATCGCCAGTTTCCTGACGGGGAGACTTATCTCAGGATCGAAAGCGATGTCGCCGATCGGCACGTTGTCCTTCTGTCGAGCCTCGATCGTCCGGACGCGAAGCTGCTACCGCTTCTGTTCGCCGCTGACACGCTTCGCGAGCTTGGTGCCCTCAAGCTTGGTCTCGTCGCCCCTTATCTCGCCTATATGCGCCAGGACGTGCGCTTCCATCCCGGCGAGGCGGTCACGTCGCGAACCTTTGCCGCCCTCCTGTCTCGCCATCTCGACTGGATGGTGACGGTCGATCCGCATCTCCACCGCTACCATGCGCTGGCAGAGATCTATCGAATTCCGACCCAGGTCGTTCATGCGGCCCCGCTCCTGGCAGCATGGATCAAACGGAACGTCGCCCGGCCGCTGATCATCGGCCCCGACATGGAAAGCGAGCAATGGGTCGCGCAGGTCGCGGCCGACGCCGATGCGCCGTTCCTCGTCTGCGAGAAAGTGCGGTCCGGCGACCGTGAGGTGACGATTTCGATCCCCAACGCCTCGGCATTTCTCGATCGCCAGGCAGTGCTGGTCGACGATATCGCCTCGTCAGGGCGAACGCTCGCGGTCGCGGCACGCCAGCTCGCCAGCATGGGTTTCGCACCACCCGATTGTGTGGTGGTTCATCCCCTCTTCGCGGGCGACGCGGCGCAGGTTCTGGGCGGGTATGTGGGGCGCATCGTCAGCACGAACACAATCGTTCACACCTCCAACGACATCGACATGATGCCGGTGATCGCGGAGGCTGTCCGCAACGCCCCGTAAGCAGGACTGCGGGGCACGCAGGCGCCCCTCCCTAAAATAGCTTCTGAACCTGCCGACAGCATGTCGTCCACGCTTTGGCTCGCCAGATGCCGGCGTGATCGCCGAGTTCGTGAGGCACAAAATCCCCCTTGACCTTGGACTATGGTCCAACCCGCACAAGGCGCGCGCGAAGCGGCGGCGTGACCGACGCTGCAGCATGGTAGGTTTGAATTGCCAGGGGGACCATGGCAGAAAAGCGCGTCGTTCATATCGTCGATGACGAGGAGACAATCAGGAAAGCGGTGGCGTTCACGTTACGAACAGCGGGTTTCATCATTGAGACTTATGCATCGGGACCGGAATTTCTGAAGATTGCGGGTGAAGCCGAGATCGGCTGTGTCATTCTCGACATGCATATGCCGGATATGGACGGTCTCGAGGTTCAGGCAGTTCTGACACAGAGAAACATCGACATGCCGATCGTCGTGCTGACCGGAAATGGCGACGTCGCGCTGGCGGTCCAGGCGATGAAGGCAGGCGCCGTCGATTTTCTCGCCAAGCCGATCGAAAGGGCCGTACTGCTCACTGCAGTCGACCGAGCATTCGCGCGCATCGACCGGGCAGAGAGCCGTGCCCTCGAAGAAGCTGAAGCGAGGATGCAGATAGATCTTCTGACGCCGCGTGAACGGGACGTCCTAGAAGGTCTCGCTCAGGGGCACCCAAACAAGACCATCGCCTACGACCTCGGCATCTCTTCCCGAACGGTCGAAGTCCATCGTGCGAGCCTTATGGCCAAACTCGGCGCCCATACGCTTTCCGAGACCTTGAGGATCGCCTTTTCGGCGGGAATGGGAAAGCGGTCGTAAGCCTGCAGACACAACTCTGTCACTGCGCATCTTTTGGCTTCGCCGACCCGGAGCAGAGCGAGGCGTTGGCGGAATAATACATCGGCATCCATCGAACCCGTGACGAAGGCATGGCGACGCAGGCTCCGGCGGCTCGGGCGCGGGCTCGCCCCATCCAAACGGCCAGATGGCCTTCGATCACTATTCCGAAATAACGTGAAACTCTTCCAGCAACTGGGCGATCTCTGTGCCTTCGAGCTTCTTCATCAGCAGCTTGCGCAGGAAGGACGGGCCGGGAATGTCGATCCCCTTGCCATCCCTGAGCGGCCCGATCGCAGCCAAGAGCGTGCGAATATCATAGGTTGAGCTAAACACTTCAGGCACGCCGCGTTCGACCTGCATGAGCGTGTAGACGGCCTCCATCGGCGTGCGCACCGAATATTCCGTCGTGAAGATACAATCATGCTGCTTCGACTCGGCAAACTGGCCGATGAAGGCGAAATTGACCGCGCCCTGAGGCACCACCTCCGGCCGGTCGCCGGCCTGGCGCGGCATGAAGAAGGCGGTGATGTAGGGCATCATCACCGGCACGGTCTTTGCTCCCGTCGCCGCGAGCCCGGGGATATCCGCGACCGGCACGCCGAGGTGATAGAGCCATTCCTGCGTGATTTCCTCGCCCGTGCAGTCCTGCATCGGCTTCTTCACATAGTCACCCGGCCGGTCGACGAACAAGGCATAGAACCAGGCGACGATCTGGTCCTTCGGCTGCTTCTTGAAGTGGGGTTGCCGGCTGACCGTCCAGCTCAGTAGCCAGCTCGAGTCCTTGACCGTGACGATGCCGCCGGTCACCACCCGGCCGCTGAACGGATCGCGCCTGGCGATCTTGCGAATGTACGCCGGGATGCGCGCGTCTAGCGTGGTGATGGTTGCCGATGCCCATTTGGTTTCCGGGATATTGGATCCGAACACATCGGGACGACCAAAGGCGGAATCCTTGGCCGCGATCCGGCGCCACAGATCCCAAGCCGGCGCGGGCCCCTCGTTGAGCCTGGCCGGAGTATGGTGATCGCCATTGTCGGAATTCTCGGTCAGCGATCCGATGGTGATGAAGACGAGATCATCGGCGCCGAGATCGACGCCGCCTTCGACGCCATTTTCGATCCAGGCAATCCGGGTCGCCTGCTTGCGGCCGGGTTGGATGTCGAAATCGACGTCGGTGACCTCGACGCCGTAGCGAAACCTGACGCCGCGATCCTGCAGCCATTTGACCAGCGGCAGGACCATCGATTCATATTGATTGTAGCGGTTGAACTTGAGTGAGGAGAAATCCGCCAGACTGCCGATATGGTGGATGAAGCGATGGAGATAGAGCTTCATCTCGAGCGCGGAATGCCATTCCTCGAAGGCGAACATGGTGCGCCAGTAGAGCCAGAAGTTGCTCCTGAGGAAATCATCGCCGAAGACTTCGTTGATCCGCTTGTTCTCCATCTCCTCCCGCGTCGCGAGGAAGACGGAGATCAGATCTTTTTGCGCGCGATCGCCGAGTGTCAGCAAAGCCTTGTCAGGCACATCCAGGCCCTGGTTCTGCGTGACGCGCTGCAGCGAAAAATTCGGATCGTCCTTGTTGAGCCGGTAGAATTCGTCGAGCACACTCGCATCCTCGATCTCCAGCGACGGGATCGAGCGATAGAGATCCCAGAGGCATTCGAAATGCTCCTCCATCTCGCGCCCTCCGCGGATGACGAACCCTTTTTCGGGGACGTCGAGGCCGTCGAGCGCGCCGCCGGGAACATGCAGCTCCTCAAGGATGGTAATATGCTCGCCGGCGACGCCGCCGTCGCGGATCAGGAACGCCGCGCCCGCTAGTCCCGCAAGACCCGAGCCGACGAACCAGGCCGTCTTCCTGTCAGCGCCCTCAGGTTTGCGGGGGCGCACGAAAGCTTCATAGTTTCCGCTACTATAGTGCATGACGAACTCCCTCTTCGATCCCGACGACAATGGCGGTTCTGCGGTTTCTTGCTGAACAGCAGAAATGCCTGCCCTGCATTCATTCTCGCCGATGTCGCCCGCCGCTCAGTTCGACGACTTCACTGGTGATCTGATCCTGACGCGTGAGCCGCTCCTCGAGGCGCAGGGCCTCGCCCTTGCGATCGATGTGGCTGCGGGCGGTCGCCATGGTGCGCAGCCGTGCCTCATTCTCGGCGACGAACGTCTCGACCGCCGCCGCGCAGATCTGGGCGAAGACATATTCCACTGTCAGGTTGCCGATGAGGTCCGCCGCCTTGATATTGACGAGCGGCGGCAAATCCGCCGTGGACGCCGGGAAAGTGTCGAGGTCGAGCGGCAGGAGGCTCGCACGCACGATCGAGATGCCCTTGCCGCTGCTCCAGACCGGATAAGCCATGGTAATGGGCACCGCGCCGGCCTCCTCCAGAAAGTCGTAAACCGCGTCGATGATGCTCGTCGCCAGCGCGGGAAGCGCGTCGGCCTTGCTCGGCATGCTCGCGCTCCATGCGATGCGCAGACCGCGCTCGGCCGCAAGGGCCGCCGTGCGTGCCCCAATCAGAAGAATATGCCTGTCCTGCATGTCGGCCGCGGCGCCGTCGAGCAGCTGCTCCGGAAAGGCCCCGGCAAAGCCTTGCTCCGCACCGAACAGGATAAGGCCGCCTCTCGCACCACCGACCGCCCGCGCCGGAAAACGCGCCAGTGGCTCGTCAAGGCGGCGCGCCTGGCCAATGGCGGTGCGGGCGGTCTCCGCATAGCGTCGCACCGCGGGCAGCAGCGCGCGCGCCTGCTGCGCCCGCTGCGCGGCGATGCCCTGCATGGCGTTGACCACCGCACCGAGCTGGCGGACGGTCTCGATCCGGTGGCCGATCTCGGCGAGACGATCGCTCATGGCATACCGCCCATCCGCGGGCTTTCGAGCAGCGCTTTCACCGCCGCGACCAGAGCGGCCCGCTGCGCAGTGTCGATCTGTCCGGTCCGCTCGATCTGCGCGCAAAGCTCGGGGACGTGATCGTCGATCCAGGCGGGCAGCCGTGTGCGGAGCGACGGTATCTCCGCTACTGCCATGTCGTCGAGCAACCCTTCGCTGAGCGCAAGGGCCAGCGCCACCTGGTCGACGGCCCGCAGGGGGCTGAGCAATGGCTGCACGAGCAGGGCGCGCAAGCGTTTGCCACGTTCGATCTGGGCCCGGACGCGCGGCTCAGGCTGCTCGCCGAAGCGGGTGAACATCTCGAGTTCCAGGAACTGCGCATAGTCGAGGCGCATGGTTCCGCTCGCGTCGCGCAGGACACGCAGCTGCGTCTTGCCGCCGACCCGGCTCACGCTCGTGCCGACGTCGATGGCGGGCTTGTGCCCTTGCGCGAACAGCTTCGCGTCGAGAATGATCTGACCATCGGTCATCGAGATCAGATTGGTTGGGATATAGGCGCTGACATTCCCGGCATCGGTCTCCGCGATCGGCAGGGCGGTGAGCGAACCGCCCCCTCGTTTGGCCGAGAGACGCGCCGCGCGTTCGAGCAGGCGGGAATGGAGGAAGAAGACGTCGCCGGGATAGGCCTCGCGCCCGGGCGGCTGCCCGGTCAGCAGAGCGATCTCGCGATGGGTCGCGGCATGCTTGGTGAGATCGTCGAGCACCACCAGCGCGTGGCCGCCCGCGTCCCGAAAATATTCGGCCATCGTGAAGCCCGCGAAGGGCGCGATCCATTGAAGCCCAGGCGCCGCGGCGGGGCTCGCCACGACAAAGACGGTGCGGTCCGGTGCGCCATGCCGCCGCACCTGATCGATCACGCGTGCGACCGCCGAGCTTTTCTGACCGATTGCGACATAGACGCAGATCATGTCGCTCGTGCGCTGGTTGATGATCGTGTCGACCGTGAGCGTCGTCTTGCCGGTGGCGCGGTCTCCGAGAATGAGTTCCCGCTGCCCCCGGCCGATGGCGAACATCGCATCGATCGCGAGCGTGCCGGTTTGGACCGGCTGGACGACGAGGTCGCGCTCGATGATCGATGGCGCCGGCCGTTCGACAGGGTCGAAACGCCTGGCCCTTATCGGTGGGCCGCCATCGAGCGGACGGCCGAGCGGATCGACGACGCGGCCAAGCAATGCCTCGCCAACCGGCACGCGCACCACCTCGCCCGAGCCGGTTACGGTGTCTCCTGCCTCCACCTGGGCGGCATCGTCGAGCAGCACGCAGCCGATCCGGTCCCGGTCGAGCGTGTGGACGAATCCGGTCTGGCCCCGGGCGAAATAGAGCAATTCGTCGAGGCGCGCGTCCGGAAGGCCCGAGACCATAGCAACGCCGTCGCCGATCGATTCCACCCGGCCAATTGCATCGACACGCGGCCCGAGATTGGCGCGCGCGATACAGCTCTGGGCCTGCGTCAGCCAGTCTTCAGGCGATCCGGGCATGATCGTCCTCATTGAGGCTCTCCACCATGGCGTCGAGATCGGCGCGCCAGCTGTTGCGCACGACGGCGTGGGGCGTGCGAAGCTCCGCGCCGGCGATGAGATCTGGATCGACCGCGAAGATCGGGGTCGCGGTATCCGGCAGGATTTCGCCAAGCGCGCGCGCTACCTGCGTCTGCAGATCGGCCGTCAACGGCGCGGGCGTCGCGACGGTGACGGTCCCGGCGACCGCCAGGCTGCGGCGATCCGCCTCGGAAAGGTCCCCGAGCCGCGCGTTGAGCGCGTCGACCATGGCCTGCACCGTCTGCTCGGGCGGGAGACGAGCGAGCAATGTGCCCGCCATCGAGGCGGCGAGGCTCGCTGCCTTTTCCCGCCACTGTGCCGCCACCCGCCCGCGTTCGGCATCGATCGCCGCATGGCCTTGCTCGACCACGGCGTCCGCCTCGAGCCTGGCCTGCGCGAGGAGGCGCTGGCGCTCTGCTTCGGCCTCGGTCCGGATCTCGGCGTGCCGCGCAGCCGCATCCGCGACGAAGCCGTCATTCTGCGTCTTGAGCGCCTGCGCTTCGGCCTGTGCCCGGTCCTTTGCCTCCTGCGCTTCGTCGAGCAGCGCCTGGGCCGATGCCTGGCGGGCAGCGATGGCATCCATCACCGGACGGAACAGGAAGCGTCCGAGCAGCCACACGAGGATGAGGACATTGACCGCCTGCAGCGCGAGCGTCCACCAGTCGATCCGCATGTCAGGCGAACGGGTTGGCGAAGAGCAGCAGCAGCGCGATCACGAGGCAGTAGATCGCCATCGTCTCGATCATCGCGAGGCCCACGAACAGCGTGCGCGAGACGGTGTTGGCGGCTTCGGGCTGGCGCGCGATCGCGTCCATCGCGGCGGCGACGGCCCTGCCCTGCCCGAGCGCCGGGGCGATTGCGCCGATCGAGATCGCGAAAGCGGCGCCGAGGATGCTGGCGAGATGGATCCAGTTCATGCGGGGGACTCCTGTTTGGATGCCGGGCGGGCGCCGTTCTCGCTGATAGCGCTCCCGATAAAGACCATGGCGAGCGCGCCGAAAATGTAGGCCTGGACCGCGCCGGTGAGCATTTCGAGCGCCATCAGCGGGATCGGGACGAGCAGCCCGGCGATGCTCAGCACGACGCCGATCATGAAGACGCCGCTCATGACGTTGCCGAACAGGCGCACCATCAGCGAGAAGCTGCGGGTGAAGAGCTCGACGATATTGAGCGGGGCGAGCAGGATCGAGGGGCGCGCGAAGGTCGCGAGATAGGCCCTGGGCCCGAGCGCGCGGACGCCGAACCAGAGCGTTGCGCCGAAGACGATCAGCGCCAGCGCCGCGTCGGTTTCGAGGGTCGCGGTCGGCGGCTCGACGCCGGGGATCAGCGACGACCAGTTGGCGACCAGCAGGAACAGGAACAGCGTGCCGATCAGCGGCAGATAACGCCGCGGTTCCGCCTCCATCGTCTCGCGGATCTGGCCGGCGACGGTCTCGACGACCAGCTCGATCGCAGCCTGCGCACGCGATGGGCGGAGAGTAAGGCGGCGGGTCAGCAGCCAGCTTCCGATGGTGAGCACGACCATGATGCCCCAGGTCGTGACCACGGGCTGGCTGATCGGTACCGGGCCGACGGTGAAAAGTACATGGCCTTCGAGCGGCGAGGCGAATTTCATCGGGCACCTCCGAACCGGTGGAGCATGATCTGGCGACCGCCCATGAAGCCGGCTGTTGCGGCAAGAAGCGCCGGCCACCCTTGGCGGCTGGCGATGACGAGGACCAGAATAGTGACGGCGAGACGCCCGAGCCTCAGCAGGATCGCGCGCGATGCCGAGCCGCCATGTGTGACGAGGTCGGCTTCTCTCGCGATGGCCGCGAAATGGGCGAGGCCGACCGCAAATCCGAGGGCCAGGAACAGGATGGGGGAGAGCTGGCTC
Source organism: Novosphingobium sp. FKTRR1 (assembly GCF_020404405.1). GTDB lineage: Bacteria > Pseudomonadota > Alphaproteobacteria > Sphingomonadales > Sphingomonadaceae > Novosphingobium. The sequence goes on from NZ_JAIZDA010000014.1 coordinate 11,270, forward strand.
ATTGCCGGTGCATCCAGCGCCAGCCCGACCAGCAGCCGAGGGCGAGCCCGACGAGCAGGAGCGGCGCGGTCCAGAAGATGCCGCTATCCAGCCGGTGGTCGAGCCAGCGGCCGATCGCGAGACCGACCAGCGCGGGCAGGACGATCTGCCAACCGAGCACGCCGATCTGGCCGAGATTGCGGGCGACGGAAGGAAGCCGCTGCGCAAGCCGCCGCCGTTCCGCGCGGGTCCGGATGGCTTCGACGATCGGCTGCTCGGGCTTGTCCGCGTTCACAGACCAAGCTCCCGGCCACCACCCTGCAGGGCCTCGACCATATGGCGGATCGCCTGCATCCTGAGCTTCGCCGACGCGGTCCGTTCGGATCGTTCGCCCTCGTCGCGCTCGCGGTAGCGCGCGAGCACGTCATGCTCGAGCGTTCCAAGGTCATCGCCGACATGGCCTTCGCGCGTCGCGACCGCGACCTCCGTGCCGTGGCTCACGGTCAGAATGCCGTTGCGCACCGCGCAATAGCCGGGAGCGCCATCGGAGCCCCGCCAGGAGACGATCGAGACGCCAAGCGCGGTCAGGAAATCGGCATGGCCCGACAGGATGCCGAAACTGCCGCTGGCGTCCTCGGCGCGAACCGACGCGACATCGGCGTCGACGAGGATCGCGGTCGGATCGGTGATGCGCAGCTTCATGCGCCCTGCCCCACGCGAGAGCGTGCCTCTTCAATATCGCCCACCATGTAGAAGGCGCTTTCGGGCCAGTCGTCGGTCTCGCCCGACAGGATGGCCGCGACGCCCTTCAGGGTATCAGCCAGCGCCACCGAGCGGCCGGCTTGCCCGGTGAAGGCCCGCGTCACCATGAAGGGCTGGGTCAGGAAGCGCTGAAGTCGCCGCGCCCTGCCGACGATCAGCCGGTCTTCGCGGCCCAGCTCCTCGATGCCGAGCAGCGAGATGATGTCCTGCAGCTCGCGATAATGCGCGATCGTCTCTCGGACCTGCTGGGCGAGCGCGTAATGATGATCACCCACGACCTGCGGATCGAGCAGGATCGACGAGGACCCCAGGGGATCGACCGCGGGATAGATGCCTTCGGCCGCCATGGCGCGCGAGAGCAGAATGGAACTGTCAAGATGGGCGGAGATGGCGGTGACCGCAGGGTCGGTGAAATCGTCGGCGGGCACATAGACCGCCTCGATCGCGGTCACCGCAGCCCCATGCACAGAGGCGATGCGCTCCTGCAGCGCGGCCACCTCGCTGGCCAGCGTCGGCTGATAGCCGACGCGCGAGGGCATGCGTCCAAGCAGGCCCGACACCTCGCTGCCGGCCTGGACGAAGCGGAACACATTATCCATGAGCAGCAGGACGTTGCGCTTCTGCTCGTCGCGGAAATGTTCGGCGATGGTGAGCGCGGTCAGCCCGACCCGCCAGCGCGCGCCCGGCGGCTCGTTCATCTGCCCGAAAACGAGCACGGTCTTGTCGATCACACCCGAGCCGCGCATGTCGGTGAGCAGCTCATGGCCCTCGCGCGATCGCTCGCCGATGCCCGCGAACACTGAGACACCCTCGTAGCGGGCGACCATCGCGTTGATGAGTTCCATCACCAGCACGGTCTTGCCCACCCCCGCGCCCCCGAACATGGCGGCCTTGCCGCCCTGGGCAAGCGGTGCGAGCAGATCGATGACCTTGATGCCGGTCTCGAACATCGCCGTCGCCGCGCTCTGCTCGTCGAGCGGTGGGGGTGCGCGATGGATCGGCCTCAATGGCACATCCGGTCCGAGCGGCGCGCCGCCGTCCCCCACCTGCCCGGTCGGCGTAAGGAGCCGCCCAAGAACCTTGTCTCCGACCGGAACCGCGATGGGTGCGCCCAAGGCCACCACGCCGACATTGCGCGCCAGACCGGAGGTCGGCTGAAGCGCGACGGCGCGGACGGTCCGATCATCAATATGGCTCTGCACTTCCGCGACCAGCGGGCCTGACGCCGCATCGATGCGCAGTGCTTCATTGACTGCGGGCAGCGGCCCTTCGTCGAACTCGACATCGAGGACGGGACCGCGGAGCGCCGCAATCCGGCCGAGCCTGGCTATGGATGGTATCACGCCCATGCCGGTTGCCGGGTCAGACCATAATCATGCCCGACCGTGCCGCGATCATGACGGGACGGGTAGAAGTCGCTGCCCGCGGGCACGACATGGACGACAAGCCAAAAGTGCATTGGCTGAGCGTCGCAGGCAAGCCGCAGATTCGGCATACGTAGAGTTACCGATTCTCTCTGATTCAGCCTCGCCGAATATCGGCGGCGCGACGCGATGAGCCTCAGGCCAGGGCTGCATGCCCGATACGCTGGAGCTTAGACGCGAAGAGAAAGGTTCATCGTCCCATGCCCTATCCGGTCGATCAACTTGCCGCGCTCGCCAAAGCGAATGTCGGCCTGATGCTGAAGCTCGCCGAAGTCGCCCGGAAAGTTGGCGAAGAGTCGCTCGAGGTCGGCAACCGCGCCGCCGGCCGCTTCGCCGAAGAGGCGCGTGCCTCGATTGCGGGCGCGACGGACAAGACGTCGGACGCCGGCGCGGTCAGCCCGGCCGGACCGCGGGCACTGTTCGAGGACATGGCCACGGTCCGCGAGCATATGATTGCCGGCACAAGATCGGCGTTCGAGGAATGGCAGCAGGCCTGGCAGGCCGTCGCGAGCGCTCCGACGGCTCCCGGGGCGCTGGATGCCTTTGCTGCCATTGTCGGACCATGGTTCGGGCAGAAAAGCCCGGGCGACGGCGAGAAGCAGGCCACCAGCGACAAATAGGATAGCCCCCGATCGCGGCGAGCCGCCCTAGCCGAGCAGGTGCTGACCGCCATCGACCGGAATGATCGTGCCGGTGATATGGCGGCCGGCATCGCTCACCAGGAAGGCGGCGAGCCCTCCGACATCCTCGATGGTCACGAGCTGGTGCTGCGGGACCGTCGCCGCGGCCCGTTCGAGCAGCTCGTCGAAGCGGTCGATGCCGCTGGCAGCGCGGGTCGCGATCGGGCCTGGCGAGATCGCATGGGCGCGAATGCCCTTGGGGCCAAGCTCAGCCGCGACATAGCGGGTCGCGCTTTCGAGGGCCGCTTTGACCGGCCCCATCAGGTTGTAGTGCTCGACCACCCGCTCCGACCCGTAGAAGGTGACGCACAGCAGGCAGCCGCCATCCGACATCAGCGGCTCGGCGAGACGCGCCATGCGCAGGAAGCTGTGGCACGAGACGTCCATCGCCAGCGCGAGGCCTTCGGCCGAGCTGTCGACGACGCGGCCGTGCAAATCCTCGTTCGGCGCGAAAGCGATCGAATGAAGCAGGAAATCGAGGCCGCCTTATTCGGACTTCACCCGCTCGAACAGGGCCTCCAGTTCGCCCGGCACCCGGACATCGCACGCGGCGAGCCATTCGACTCCCAGGGTCTCCGCGACGGGCGCCACGAGCGGCTCGGCCTTTCCGTTGAGATAGGTCGCCGCCAGTCTCGCGCCACAGTCGTGGAAGGCCTGGGCGCAGCCCGCCGCGATGCTCTGCGCGTTGGCGATGCCGATCACCAGGCCGCGCTTGCCAGTAAGATCGACGAGAGGTTTCATGGTTTCGGCTCCTCACGCAGAAGATCGGCGGTGTGGATGGCGATCATCCACTCCTCGTCGGTCGGGATGATGCGCACCGTGACACGGCTGAACGGCGCGCTGATGACCGACGCTCCGCGGAGATTCGCGTCCGTGTCGAGCGCCACGCCGAGCCAGCGGAGCCGATCGGCGACGCGGGCGCGGATTTCAGGCGCATTCTCGCCGATCCCGGCGGTAAACACGAAGCTATCGAGCCCCCCGAGCGAGGATGCGAGGGCGCCAGCCTGGCGCGCGATCTGCCAGACGAAGAGGTCGATCGCTTCCCCAGCGGCGGGCGTTTCGCTGCCGAGAAGCGCGCGCATGTCGCTCGATGTGCCGGACACGCCCAAAAGGCCGGACTCACTGTAGAGGAGATGCTCGACTTCGCGCGCCGTCATGCCCCTCTGCTGGAGAAGATAGAGCACCGCGCCCGGGTCGAGCGCTCCGCACCGCGTGCCCATCACCAATCCGTCGAGTGCGGTGAACCCCATCGTCGTGTCGATGCTGCGCCCCCCGTCCATCGCACAGAGGCTGGCCCCGTTGCCGAGATGCGCGGCGATCGTGCGGCCACCGCCTGTATCGGGATCGATCAAACGCAGCTGCCGCGCGATATATTCGTAGGAGATGCCGTGAAAGCCGTAGCGCCGCATGCCCTCTTCGCCGAGCGCGCGCGGCAGCGCGAGGCGCGTCGCAACCGGGGGCTGGCCATGATGGAAGCCGGTGTCGAAGCAGGCGACTTGCAGCAGAGCGGGGCGCAGCCTGGAGACGGCGCGGACCGCGGCGAGATTATGGGGCTGATGCAATGGCGCCAGTGGGCAAAGCGCCTCGAGTGCGGCGAGGAGTGGCGCGTCGACCCGCGCCGGCGCTGAATGGTCAGCGCCCCCATGAACGATCCGATGTCCTACCGCGATCAGATCCTCGCCGACCGAAGCTTCGATCTCCCGCAGCAAATCCTTGAGCAGCGTCTCATGCGTGATCGTGACGTCTTTCGTCCAGCGCCGGTCGGCAAGGACATCCCCCTTCGCATCGCGCGCGATCAGGTGCGGCTCAAGGCCGATATTCTCGATCTTGCCGCTCGCCAGCAAAGAGGGCTCATCAGTGCCCGGCTCGGCGTAGAGCGCGAACTTAAGGCTCGACGAACCGGCGTTGAGGCACAGGATTTCAGCCATCGCGGCGCTGTCCCGCAACGCCGGGAGCCGCCTTGGTCGCAGCCCGCGCCAGCAGCACCGCGAGCGCGCAGGAGGCGAGGCGCGTGCGCACGCTGTCTGCCCGGCTGGTGAGGATGATCGGAACGCGCCCGCCGAGCACCACGCCTGCGGCATCGGCGCCGCCCAGGAAGGTCAGCTGCTTTGCGAGCATGTTGCCGGCCTCCAGATCGGGCACCAGCAGGATGTCCGCCTGGCCGGCGACCGGCGAGACGATACTTTTCTCGCGCACGGCCGCCTCGCTGATCGCATTATCGAGGGCGAGCGGGCCATCGAGCAGCGCGCCTTCGATCTGGCCCCGGTCCGCCATCTTGCAGAGCGCCGCGGCATCCAATGTGGTGCGCATTTTCGGATTGACCGTTTCGACGGCGGCGAGGATCGCGACCCTGGGTTGTTCGATCCCGATCACATGGGCAAGGTCGATCGCGTTGCGCGCGATGTCGGCCTTGTCCTCAAGCGTCGGCTCGATGTTAATCGCGGCGTCGGTGATGATGAGCGGGCGCGGATAGCCGGGCACGTCCATCACATAGGCGTGGCTAATCCTGCGTTCGGTCCGAAGGCCCGTGTCGGACGATACGACCGCGCCCATGAGCTCGTCGGTATGAAGCGAGCCCTTCATCAGCAGCGCGGCTTCGCCGGCCCGCACGCGCGCGACGGCTTCGGCGGCGGCGGCGTGGCTGTGCGGGACGTCGATCACCCGGAAGGCCGCAATATCGACACCGGCGTCCTTCGCCGCATTCGTCATACGCGCCGCAGGGCCGATGAGAATCGGAACGACGATGCCGGCGTCGGCGGCCTCAGCCACTGCGCGCATGGCGTCGGCGCTGCACGGATGGACCACGGCCGTGACGCACGCAGATCCGTCCTTGGCGCGCGCCATCAACTGGCGGAAGCGGTCATGGCTGGCGATCCGCACGTCGGGAAGCGGCATGCGGGGCCGGCTGACTTTCTCGGTGGGCGCCTTGACCTCGGCCTGGCCGCTGATGACGGTCTCGCCCTTCTGGTTCACGCAGGTGCAGTCGAGAACGATGACATGATGCTCGGCGCGCTTCTGCGCGACGGTGACGCAGGCCGTGATGGTGTCGCCGACGCCCACCGGGCGGGTGAAGCGAAGCGATTGGCCGAGATAGATCGCACCGGGCCCTGGCAGCTCGGTTCCCAGGATCGCCGAGATGAGCCCCGCGCCCCACATGCCATGAGCGATGACCCTGTGGAACATGTCCGTTTCGGCATAGACAGGGTCGAGATGCGCCGGATTCACGTCGCCTGACACCGCCGCGAAGAGCTGGATGTCGTCGGCGGTCAGCGTGCGGGTGAGGCTGGCCGTGTCGCCGACGGCGATCTCGTCGAACGTGCGGTTCTCGATGAGGTTGGCGGTGGCCATGGCTCAGCGCTCCAGCACGTAGCGCCCGGGGGCATCACCGAGCGGCGGATAGTTCCGTTCGGGCGCGCCCATCGACGGTGGGGCGGCCGCCTTGCCCGAGTGCGATCCAAGCCATGAACTCCATTCCGGCCACCACGACCCTTCGCGCAGCTCGGCCCGCTCCAGCCAGGTATCGGGACCTGGCGCCGGGCCATCCTGCATCCGTGTCGCGACGCGAAAGTGGCGATGAGGATGCCCGGGCTCGGAGACGATCCCGGCATTGTGGCCACCGCTCGTCAGCACGAAGCGGATCTCCGCGCCCGTCAGCATGTGGAGCTTGTGGGTCGAGCGCCACGGCGCGACATGGTCGGTTTCCGTGCCCACCATGAAGATCGGCATGCGCAGCCCCGAGAGCGAGACCGGGTGGCCGCCGGCCTCGTAGCGCCCTTCGGACAGGTCATTGTCGAGGAACAGGCGCCGAAGATATTGCGCGTGCATGGCATAGGGCATGCGGGTGCCGTCGGCGTTCCATGCCATGAGGTCGGTCATCGGCTCGCGCTCGCCCATGAGATAGGTCGAGAGGATGCGCGACCAGAGCAGATCGTTGGACCGCAGCATCTGGAAGGCGCCGCCCATATGGCTGCTGTCGAGAAAGCCGCGCGCCCACATCATCGCATCGATCAGGTTGATCTCCGCCTCGTCGATGAACAGACCAAGTTCGCCCGGCTCGCTGAACTCGGTCTGGGCGGCGAACAGCGTGACGCTCGCCAGACGCTCATCTTCATCGCGCGCCATCGCGGCCGCGGTGATGGCGAGCAGCGTGCCGCCGATACAATAGCCGGCCGCGTGGATCTTCTCGGTGCCGGTAATCGCCTGGATGACATCCACGGCGGCCATCGGCCCAAGCAGGCGATAATCCTCCGTGTCGAGATCGCGGTCGGCGCTGTCGGGATTGTGCCAGGAGATGCAGAACACGGTGTAGCCCTGCCCTACCAGCCAGCGGATGAGCGAATTTTCCGGCGACAGGTCGAGGATGTAATATTTCATGATCCATGCCGGCACGATCAGTATCGGCTCCGGACGCACCGTCTCGGTTGCGGGCGCATATTGGATCAGTTCCATGACCCTGTTGCGAAACACGACCTTGCCAGCCGTGGCTGCGACCTTCTCGCCGACCCGATAGGCCTCCGTGCCCGCTGCGGGCTCCCCGCGTACCAGGCGTTCCAGGTCGTCGCAAAAAAATCGCGCACCCTCGACAAGGCATTGTCCTCCGGTTTCGAGGATGCGCTGCTGGAGCACGGGGTTGGTCGGGATGAAATTGGTCGGGGACACCATGTCGAGCATCTGGCGGGTCGCGAACTCGACGATCGCTTCGTGGTGCCCGGTGACGCCGCTCACGCCGGTCGTCGCGGCATGCCACCATTGCTGCTGGAGCAGGAAGGCCTGCTCGATCAGGTCGAACGGATGGCGCTTCCAGGCTGCGTCGGCGAAGCGCCGATCCTGGGGCAGCGGATCGATCGCCGGCTCGGGATCGCTGCCGGATGCGCTGCGCATGGCATAGTCGGCGAGCCGCATCAGCTTGCGCCCGCCCTTGGCGGCGAGCTGCAGCTGCCTGCCTGGCGAGCAGAGAATGTGCGTCCACCAGTCGGAAAAAGACTGCGCCAAAGTGGCGGGCGACTGGCCTGAAGTCAGCTGCGCGATGGCGGCGAAGCTCGACCGATCCAGCGTCGTGGCCAGACCGTCCAACGGGTCAGGGATATTGCTTCGACTCTGCACATTTTCGCTCCTGCTGCGGTGCAACAAGCCCTGAAGCGCAGGAAGCCTCTGCGCACTCCGTAGTCCTACGGAGGGATTACCCTCGCATATGCCAGCCCCAGAAGTCAGAGCTCAGCACGACATTGCTGTATGAAAAGCGGCCAAATACGATCAGGAGGCTCAGTGCGGTCGCACGGGCGAGCCAGCTATCCCGCCGAACCAGTCCCGCAATACCGGCGAAAGGGTCTGCGGGTTGCCGCCGATATGGCGAAGATCCTCCGCCAGCAGTGGCGGGCGGACTGCGAGGAAATATATCGCGAGGCCCGTCGTGAGAATGCCAAGTGCGATCAGCACCCCGGCCGCCAGAGCGGGTCTGGTCCGAGAGGCGGCCGGCGCTAACATTTTCTGTCGAGACTCAGTTCGGCGATGATGGGACAATCTGGCCGCTCGTCGCCATGACAGCGCTCGGCGAGATCGACGAGGGTCTCGCGCAGGGTCGTCAGCGCTTCGGCCTTGCGCTGCAATTCCTCCGCCCGCGCCAACGCGACCCGCTTTACATCGGCGCTGCTGCGGCCCGTGTCGGCCCACAGGCCGAGCAGGGTCCGGATCTCCTCGATCGGAAACCCCAGATCGCGCGCATTGGCGATGAACCGCAGGCGATGAAGATCGCGCTCGTCATAGTCGCGATAACCCGCTCCCCGGCGCGGCGGCGCCGGGATGAGGCCGATCTTCTCATAATGGCGGATCATACGCTCCGAGACCCCGCTTTGCTTCGACGCCTCCCCGATGTTCACAGCGCTTTCCGGTTGAGGCGCAGCGCGTTGGTGACCACGCTGACCGAGGAGAGCGCCATGGCGGCGGCCGCGATGATCGGCGAGAGCAGGATGCCGAACAGCGGATAGAGCGCGCCCGCCGCCACCGGCACCCCGGCGACATTGTAGATGAAGGCGAAGACCAGGTTCTGGCGGATGTTGGACATGGTCGCCTGGCTCAGCCGCCGTGCCCGCACGATGCCCATGAGATCGCCCTTGAGCAGCGTCACGCCCGCGCTCTCGATCGCGACGTCGGTGCCCGAGCCCATGGCAATACCGACATCGGCGGCAGCCAGTGCGGGGGCGTCGTTGACCCCGTCGCCGGCCATCGCCACCACGCGCCCCTCGCTTTTCAACCGCGCGACGACGGCACTCTTCTGGTCGGGCAGTACCTCGGCTTCGACATCGTCAATGCCGAGCCGCCTTGCCACCGCCTCTGCTGTGGTGCGGTTGTCGCCAGTCAACATCACCACGCGAATGCCTTCGGCCTTGAGTGCGGCCAGGGCCTCCGGCGTCGTCTGCTTCACGGGATCGGCGATTGCAAAGGCGCCGCCGACGGTGCCGTCGACGCCGATGAAGATCGCGGTGGCGCCATCCCGGCGCAGGGCGTCGGCCTGCTCCGCCAGCGCGTCGGTTGCTATGCCCTCTTCCGAGAGGAACCGCGCATTACCGAGCACGATCCGGCGGCCGTCGACGGTGCCGAGCGCGCCGCGTCCGGTGGGGGAATCGAAGTCGGTGACGTCGCTCGTGGGGATGCCGCGATCCTTGGCGGCCTCGACGATCGCCAGCGCGAGCGGATGCTCGGAGGCCCGCTCGACCGAGGCGGCAAGCCGCAGCAGTTCGGCTTCGTCGAAGCCGGGCGCCGGCACGATCTGGGTGACGGCAGGCCGGCCTTCGGTCAGCGTGCCGGTCTTGTCGACGACGAGCGTGTCGACTTTTTCCATATGCTCGAGCGCTTCGGCATTCTTGATGAGGACGCCGAGCCCGGCGCCGCGGCCAACCCCGACCATGATCGACATCGGCGTGGCGAGACCCAGTGCGCAGGGACAGGCGATGATCAGCACGGCGACCGCCGCAACCAGCCCGTAGGCGAAGCGCGGCTCGGGGCCCCAGATGCCCCAGGCGATGAATGCGACCACCGCGACCGCGATGACCACGGGCACGAACCAGCCCGACACCTGATCGGCCATGCGCTGGATCGGCGCGCGCGAGCGCTGCGCCTCGGCGACCATCTGGACGATGCGCGCGAGCATGGTGTCCCGGCCAACCTTGTCGGCGACGATAACGAGCGCGCCGGTCTGGTTGAGCGTGCCGCCGATCACCGTGTCGGCCTTGGCCTTGGTGACGGGCATGGACTCACCGGTGACCATCGACTCGTCAAGCGAGGAACGGCCGTCCTCGACCACGCCATCGACCGGCACCTTCTCGCCGGGACGCACACGCAGGCGGTCGCCGACCGCAACGAGATCGAGGCTGATTTCCTCTTCACTGCCATCGGAACCGATCCGGCGCGCGGTCTTTGGCGCAAGGTTAAGCAGCGCCTTGATCGCGCCCGAGGTCCGCTCGCGCGCGCGCAGTTCGAGCATCTGGCCGAGCAGCACGAGGACAGTGATCACCGCGGCCGCCTCGAAATAGACGGCAACCATGCCGTCCTCTCCGCGGAAGGCGGGCGGGAACAGCTGGGGCGCGAGCGTCGCGACGACGCTGTAGATCCAGGCGACCCCGGTCCCCATCGCGATCAGGGTGAACATGTTGAGGTTGCGGGTCTTGAGCGAGGTCCAGCCACGCTCGAAGAAGGGCCAGCCCGCCCAGAGCACGACGGGTGTCGCCAGCACGAACTGGATCCATACCGAGATCGACATCGGCACGAGGCGATGGATCGCGGGAAAGAGATGCGCGCCCATCTCGAGGATCAGCACCGGGAGGGCCAGCATCAGGCCGACCCGGAAGCGCCGTGTGAAATCGACCAGTTCGTGGCTGGGGCCGCTGTCGGCGGTTACTGTCGCGGGTTCGAGCGCCATGCCGCAGATCGGACAGGACCCGGGATGGTCCTGCCGGATCTCGGGATGCATAGGGCAGGTCCAGATCGTGCCTTCTGGCACCGCGACCGGCGGTGCCGGCGGGCCGAGATAGCGCTCGGGATCGGCGATGAATTTTGCCCGGCAGCCCGCGCTGCAGAAATGATAGCGTTCACCGCCATGCTCGGCTTGATGCGCCGTGGTCGCCGGGTCGACGGTCATGCCGCAGACCGGGTCCTTGACGCCGGTCGCCGCTTTCGCGGCGCTGTGGCCGCCGCAGCAACCGCCGCCATGCGCCGCTCCATGTGTCTCGTTCATCGCCTTGCTCCTTTCGACGCCTGACGATCTAGGGTCTGACACCGTGTCAGGGTCAATACGTAATCGCCTAAGCGGACAAATCGGCGGGCCCGTTCGCCTGGCCGCCATCAGCCAAGGTCATTGGCAACCGTAAGGCCGTGGTCCTGCGCCGGTCGATGCGCCGTAAACAAGTCGATCGCGCCGGTGATGGTCAAAAGCCGAAACGTCTCGGCCACATGCCTGAAGCCGGCCGCCGCGATCAGGCCGGGGAGCACGCCGTCGGCATTGGGCCGGGTATCATCGATGCCATCGAGCCGCTGCACGGTCAGGCGGAAGGCAAGCCGCATGAAACCCTGCTGGCGGCCATAATCGGCGATCACCAGGCGCCCACCCGGGCGCAGCATGGCGAACATGGCGCGCAGGGTTGCCGCCTTCTCCCTGACCGGCATCTGATGCAGCACGAGACTCGACACGACAGCGTCGGCGGTACCCGGGGCCACGTCCCTGGCAAATCCCTGACGCCAGTCGATATCGGCCCGCCGCACAGCGGCCTTGTGCCGCGCGATGTCGAGCGCCTCGGCATCGGGATCGAGACCGATCACCTGCGTCCTGGGCTCGGCTTGCTTGAGCATCAGCGCGAAGCTGCCGGTGCCACAGCCGACGTCGACGACCGTCTCACCGGCTTTGGGCGCCAGGGCGGCGAGCATGGCGGCACGCCACCGCTTCTCCCGCGTCCACAGGCGGATCGCGCGATCATAGTCTTTCGTCGATCCGGTCCCGAGCGGCGGGGTGTAGGATTGCATTGGCTTCTCCCAACGCGAGGCGTCCGAAACGATAAGCTACATCGACATGGGCGGCGATAGTGTCCCCAGCCAGGCGACGAGCCCGAGAATGACGATCGCAAGACCGCCTTCGACGACGAGGCTCGCGCGCAGCAGCGCCTGCGCCCGTGGCGCGTCCTCTTCCTCGATCGCCTGCGCAAGTGCCGGGGTCAGGCGATAACGGTTGAGCGCGGCCAGGCCCAGCATGCCGGCGAACAGCAGCAGCTTGGCGATGAGCAGCAGGCCGTAGGTCGACTGCCCGAGCGAGGCGATGTTGCCCGGACCGACGAGGAACCAGCCGTTCACCGTCCCGGTCAGGATCAGCAGGGCGACGATGATCGTGCCGACGAGGGAGAAGCCCCGCAACGCTTCCTCGGCGAGCGTGACCCGGTCCATGTCTTGAGCGGCGAGATCGTCGGTTGCGAGCCTGGGAAGTACCAGCGCGAGGAATGCGGCAAGCGCGCCGACCCAGGCGCCGGCGGCGAGCAGATGGATGAGATCGGCCCCCAGTTGCAGCCAGCCCGCCTCGCCTTCGCCAGCCGCGCCATGCCCACTCCAGGCGAGGGTCGCGAGTGCGACCGCGCCTGCCAGAGTGGAGGCGATGAAGGCAGGACCGGATTGCCGGCGATAGAAGGGGATGGAGAGCAGAAGAACGAGGAGCGCGACGAGGCGCGCCTTCAGCGCCGTTCCCATGGACGTGCCGTTGAACAGCTCTGCGACCATGGAAAGATCAGGCTGGGTGAGCGGCAGCCCGGTCATGGCCGCTGCCTGCAACGCGAACCCCAGCGCCGACAGCAGGAGGGCGAGACAGGCGAGACCGGCCACCATTGCTACCATCGGCAGATGCCGCTGTACCATCCGGCCGCCGCCGGGCGCATAGAGCGCGAACAGCGGCAGGCCGAACAACAGGCCGAGATCGACGTAGAGCGCCCAGCGGACGGCGACGAGTGCCACGTCGTTCATGGCGTCACTTGACGGTAAAGGCGAGATTGCCCTGGATGCGGTGCGTGTCGGTCGAGACGACGTGCCAGGCGACCTGATAGCTGCCCGCCATGAGCGGCTTGGCGAGCGTCAGCACGAGCGTCTTGTCGCCTTCGACGGACGTCTTGAAGCCGGTTACCGCCATGCGATGGTTGGGCATGCCGGGCATACCGGTCATCACGATCTCGGCACCCGACAGCCTGGGCATCAGACCTTCGCTGAACGTAAGCGTAATGCGCGAGGGCGCCGAGACGCTGGCATTGGCGGCCGGAGCCGAGGATACAAGCTTGGGATGGGCATAGGCCGGAGCCGAAACACTCAGGCCTACGATGGCGATAGCTGCGAGAGGCGAAAAGAAACGCATTGGAACATTCTCCTGTGGATCCCATGAGACAATACGCAGCCGCGACCTGCACCCCTCGCAATTTTCTTTTTGTTCCCGGACAAGGGTTGCCGGACCATCCTGCGTATTGAGAAGTGAAGACGGAGAAACATCATGGACCACCTCGACGACATGCTCAGCCGGTTGCGGGAAGCGCCGCTCGATCCCCGGCTTGCCGGGCTGGACAGCCGCGTCATGGCCGAGATCGCCCGGCTCCAGGCCATGCCCCGCCTGAGCGCCACGACATTCGGTATCGCCGCGGCAGCAGCCTTGTTCCTGGGAATTGCCGGCTCGGCCGTGCCTGTGCGGTCGACCGAAGCCGGGCCGATATCGCCCTTTGACGCGCGGCTCGCGCTCGCTCCTTCGACGCTGCTGAGTTCACAATGATGCGCGACCGCCGGCTCCTGCTCCTCGTCCTGCTGACCTTTGCCGCGGCGATCGCTGGCGTTGTCATCGGCCGCGTCTATGTGGTTCCGGTGCGCCCGGTCGAAAATGAGCTGCACGAGCTGCTCCATCGCGATCTGAAGCTGGATTCCGCGCAACACAGCCGGCTCGAGACAATCGAGAAGAACTACGCCTTACGGCGTCAAGCGCTGGAGGCCGAACTGCGCGCCGACAATGCGCGCCTCGCGGAGGCGATCGAAGCGGAGCATGGCTATGGCCCGCAAGTCGCAGCGGCGGTGGATCGCTCGCACCAGGCCATGGGGGCCCTGCAGAAGGAAACGCTCGAGCACATCTTCGCAATGCGGGCCGTGCTGCGTCCCGATCAGACCGAGAAGTTCGACGACGCCGTCGTGAAAGCGCTGACGGCCAAGTCCAAATGACCGCGAGCCTCCCCGACTGCTCGGACGGGGAGCTCGCGGCTTTGGCGCTTGGCGGGCGGCAAGCGGCTTATGGCGAACTGGTCCGGCGGCATCAAGGTTGGGTTCACCGGCTCGGGCGCAGCCATGTCGGATCTATGGATGAGGCCTTAGATGTCACCCAGGCGAGCTTCGTCGCGGCCTTTGCCGCACTCAACCGCTATGACGCTGCGCGACCTTTTCCGGTCTGGATGTCCCGGATCGTCATCAACAAATGCCATGACTGGCGGCGCCGGCGCGCGGTCCGGAACTTCTTCTCCATGGCCCTGCCGCTGGGCGAGGCGGATGACGTCGCCGATGAGGCGCCGCTACCCGACCAGGCAATCGGCGCCGAGCAGCAACTGGCAGAGGCGATGAAAGCGATCGCCGCCCTGCCCGCCTCTCTCAAGGACACGCTCATCCTGCGGACGATCGACGAGAAGTCGGAAGCCGAAACCGCCGAGATTCTCGGCATCAGCCAGAAGGCAGTCGAGACCCGCCTCTACCGCGCCCGGGCGCGCCTCGCGGAAATATTGAAGAAAGTTTGAGGGGGATGAGGCCACGCTGCGTATTTCCAATAGGTCCGCCCTCTTTCTTAAAGCTGAGACAAACCGAATGATTTCTGCTCTCGACCGCCGCCAGTTCCTCCGCGGCGCGGCCCTCGCCGGCGGCGGCGCAGCATTGTCAGCCTGGCTGCCGGCCTGGGCGCAGACGATCTCGCCGGGGATGCGACCGACGCTGCCGACCGTGTCGGGCGAAGACATCACGCTCACCATCGCCCGGCAGTCGATGACCATCGACGGGCGCAAGTTCCGGGCAATCGGCCTCAACGGCACGGTCCCCGCCCCGCTGATCCGGCTGCGCGAGGGCCAGCGCGTGCGGCTCAACGTCATCAATCAGCTCGAGGAAGACAGCTCAATCCACTGGCACGGGCTGTTGGTTCCGGCGAAACACGACGGCGTGCCGGGCGTCTCCTTCCCCGGCATCAAGCCCGGCAGCAGCTATCTGTATGATTTTCCGGTGATGCAGAACGGTACCTACTGGTATCACAGCCATTCGGGCCTGCAGGAGCAAGAAGGCCATTACGGGCCGATCATCATCGACCCGGCGGGCACCGATCCGGTCGCCTATGACCGCGAACATGTCATCGTATTGGCCGATCACAGCGCGCTGTCACCGCAGGCGATCTTCCGTCGCCTCAAGGTCAATCCCGGCCATTTCAACTTCCAGCGCCAGACGCTGGCCGGACTTCTGTCTGGCAAGGACCAGCCGCTCAAGGATCGGCTCGACTGGGGCCAGATGCGCATGGACCCGACCGACATCTCCGATGTGACCGGATCGACCTACACCTATCTCGTCAACGGCCACGGTCCCATGGACAACTGGACTGCGCTCTTCACCCCGGGCGAGCGGGTGCGGCTGCGCGTCATCAATGCCTCGGCGATGACCACCTTCAATGTCCGCATTCCCGGCCTGCCCCTGAGCATCGTTCAGGCCGACGGGCAGAATGTGATGCCGGTCAGCGTCGACGAATTCCAGATCGGCGTCGCCGAGACCTACGATGTCATCGTAACGCCTAGCGAAGATAAGGCCTACACGCTCGTCGGCGAGGCAATCGATCGTTCCGGCATGGCGCGCGCGACGCTGGCGCCGCGGGCCGGCATGGCCGGCGAGGTGCCGCCGCTGCGCAAACGGCCGCTCGCCGACATGAAGGACATGGGCATGGACATGTCCTCGATGTCCGGCATGGAGGGCATGGACATGTCGGGCGGCACGACGCGGGGCGTCGATCCGACTGCCGAAAAGAACGCATCTGCCCGCCTCGCAACCGGTGCGGGGGCCGCGATGGCGTCCGGCATGGAGCAAGGCGCCATGGGAGACATGGACCACTTGGGGATGGATCACTCGTCGATGGCGGGCATGGACCACGGGGCGATGGGCGCCGATGGCCAGATGGCGGGCATGGATCATGGCGGGCACGCGATGGGCTCGATGAAGATGCGCGACTTCTCGAATGCGCCCCAGGTGAAGCGCGACCCGAGCGTCCAGACCATCTCGCCGATGCCCGTAGACCGCACCGGCGAGCCCGGCCAGGGCCTCGCCGACGTCGGCCACAAGGTGCTTGTCTACAGGGACCTGATGGCGCTCGATCGCAATCCGGACGTGCGCGCGCCGAGCCGCAGCATCGACATTCACCTCACCGGCAACATGGAGCGGTTCATGTGGTCGTTCGACGGCGAAAAAATGTCGGACCATCACGAGCCGATCCCCTTCATCGAAGGCGAGCGGGTGCGCGTCAATCTCATCAACGACACGATGATGGGGCATCCGATCCATATTCACGGGCATTTTTTCGAGCTGGTGACGGGGCATGGCGATCATGCGCCGCGCAAGCATACGGTGATCGTCCAGCCCGGCGGCAAGGTGACCTGGGACTTCACCGCCGACGCGGTCGGCGACTGGGCCTTCCACTGTCATCTCCTCTACCACATGCATGCAGGGATGATGCGGGTCGTGAGCGTCCGTCCGAAGGGAGACGCGTAATGACCCGCATCCTCACGCCGCTGGTGAGCGCGATCGCCCTTTTCGCTGCCGCGCCCGCCTTTGCCCAGGATCATTCGATGCACGGCATGCCCGGCATGGCGCCGCCGGGCGAAGTGGCGCCGGCGCAGGAGAAGAAGAAGGACAAGGCCGCCGCCAGGCCGCGCGCTCAGACACCAGCGCCGGACGCCACCTCGGCGATGGACCATTCGCAGCACCAGGCCAGTCCTGCGCCGCAGGGAGATGCGGCCGGTCAGCCGCAACCCGCGTCTCCCGCGATGCCGGAGATGCCGGGTATGGACCATTCGCAGCATGGCCAGACAACGATGCCGGGAATGCCCGCCATGCCCGGCATGCAAATGACCGGCACGGCGCTTCCGGCCGGCAATGCGCCCCCGCCGCCTCCCCCAAGCGACCACTTCGCCGATCGTGATTTTCCCGGCGGCGAGATGGCGCGCTCGCGCGACATCATGATGAAGGATAGCGGCGGCAACAATTTCGGGCAGGTGCTGCTCAACGTGTTCGAGTATCAGGCGCATAGCGGCCGCGATGGCTATCGCTGGGATGGCGAAGGCTTTTACGGCGGCGACATCAACCGGCTCTGGCTCAAGAGCGAGGGCGAAGGCGAGTTCGGCCGCGGCATCGACAGCGCCGAGGTGCAGGTGCTCTACAGCCGGGCCATCGACCCCTATTTCAATCTTCAGGGCGGTATCCGCCAGGACTTCGGCCGCGGGCCCGACCGCACCTACGCGACGATCGGCGTCGAGGGCCTGGCTCCTGGCATGTTCGAGGTCGAAGGCGCGCTGTTCCTCTCGACCAAGGGCGATGTTCTGGGCCGGGTCGAGGGCTATTACGACCAGCGCATCACCCAGCGCCTGATCTTGCAGCCGCGCGCCGAGGTCAATTTCGCCGCGCAGGATATTCCGGAGAACGACATCGGTTCGGGGCTGGTCAACATAGAGCTCGGCGCGCGCCTGCGCTACGAATTCAGCCGCCAGTTCGCACCTTACATCGGCGTTTCCTATCTGCGCAAAGCCGGAGACACGGCGCGGCTGTCGAGGCTTGCGGGCGAGGACGTCCATGCCACCAGCTTCGTCGCCGGCGTTCGCTTCTGGTTTTAGCATCAGGACGGTTGATGGCGGGGGCGAACAAGAGAGCGGGGCGTTACACTCATACCCAGGTCGGCCGGCGCCGAGCGAAGGAGATACGCCATGGACCATTCGTCCCACATGAACACCCGGAAGATGGGTGCCTATTGGAGCCTTGCCGTTCAGACCGTCATCAGCGGCGTCATCATGTATCTGGTGATGTTCGTCATGATCGACGGGCTCGACAGCTTCTACAACAACCTCAACATGCTCTACATGACGCTGATGATGGTCGCACCGATGGTGGTGCTGATGATCCTCGCCATGCGACACATGTTCGTGTCGAAGGCCGCCAACATCGCGCTGATCGCCGCGTCGCTGGTCGCCTTCTTCGGCAGCTTTGCACTCATCCGCACCCAGACCACGATCGGCGACACGGCCTTTCTGCGCTCGATGATCCCGCATCATTCCGGGGCGATCCTGATGTGCCAGGAAGCAAAGCTCAGCGATCCGGAAGTCATCCGGCTTTGCGAAGCGATCAAGCGCTCGCAGCGGCAGGAAATCGACGAGATGAAGGCCATACTCGCGCGGCGCTGAGTGGCACGGTCGGGCTACGCCCGGATACGTGCGCCCGGCCAGGTATGTGAGCCGGCCGATGGTCGACACGAGGCGCGGGGCGGACGAGATTGCCAGGGAGGTGGTGCGGCTTGCGCCGTTGTTCCTGCGACAGGCTGGCGGCCATGTCCTGACGCTGCTCGATCCTGCCGGGATCGTGCTGAGCTATAATGAAGAAGGCGAGCGTGCCGAATGCTGGCCCCTCGATCGCGTCCTGGGACAGCCCCATGACCTGTTCTACCCGCCCGACGAGATTGCGGCCGGCCGCCCGTGCGCAGACCTGGCGGCCGCCCTTCACGAAGGCACGCTGGAGCGCGAAGCGTGGCGGGTCTGCGAGAACGGAGCGGAGTATCTCGCGCGCCTGACGATCAGCGCCCTGTTCGAAGGCGACGCACATCGAGGCTTTGCCTGCATCAGTCGCGATGTCACCGACGAGGCGGCGGTCCGGGCGTCAATCGAGACCCGCGAGCAGCATCTCCAGTCGATCCTGGCGACCGTCCCCGATGCGATGATCATCATCGACGAGACCGGCGACATCACGTCGTTCAGCGCGGCCGCCCAACGCCTGTTCGGCTATTCGGAAACCGAGCTCGTCGGCCGCAACGTCTCCTGCCTGATGCCCCAGCCCGATCGCGACCGGCATGACGAATATATCGCGCATTATCTCCAGACCGGCGAGCGCCGGATCATCGGCCTCGGCCGCGTCGTGGTCGGCCAGCGCCGCGACGGCTCGACCTTCCCGATGCAGCTGTCGGTTGGCGAGGCCGGTGAAGACGGGCAGCGGTTGTTCACCGGCTTCATCCGGGATCTCACCGCCAAGGAGCAGGATGAGCTCAGGCTCAAGGAACTGCAGGCAGAGCTGGTCCATGTCTCCCGGCTGAGCGCGATGGGCACGATGGCCTCGACCCTCGCGCATGAGCTCAACCAGCCGCTTGCCGCGGTCGCGCTCTATCTCGAGACGATCCGCGACATGCTCGACGAGCGGGACGACGAACCCTTCGTGTCGCTACGGTCGGTGATGGATGATGCGGCACAGGAAACGCTGCGGGCCGGCCATATCGTCCGGCGCCTGCGCGATTTCGTCGCCCGCGGCGAGGTCGACAAGAGCCTCCACGATCTGCCGCAGGTTGTCGCCGAGGCGAGCGAGCTCGCGCTGGTCGGTGCACGCGAGCGCGGCATCCGCAGCTTCTTCGCGGTCGATCCCGCCGCGACGCCGGTTCTCGTCGACAGGGTGCAGATCCAGCAGGTGCTGGTCAACCTGATGCGCAACGCCATCGAGGCGATGGCGGCGTGTCCTGTTCGCGACCTCAAGGTAGCGACCAGGTTGCGCCCTGACGGGCTGATCGAGGTGACCGTGGAGGATACCGGCCCCGGCATCGCCGACGAGGTCCGGGAGCAGCTCTTCACGGCGTTCAAGTCGACAAAGGCCGACGGCATGGGCCTCGGCCTTTCGATCTGCCGGACCATCATCGAAGCGCATGGGGGCCGTATCTGGATGGAGCGCCCCGACCGCGGCGGCGCGCGCTTTCATTTTACCTTGATCCATGCGCGGGCGGAGGAGGAACATGGGGGATAGACGCGTCATCCATCTGGTCGACGACGAGGAGAGCATCCGCAAGGCGGCGAGCTTTGCGCTCAAGACCGCGGGCTACGACGTCGTGACCTATGCCTCGGGCGTGGAGTTTCTCAAGGAGGCGAAGTCGGCGGCCGTCGGCTGCGTCATCCTCGACGTGCGCATGCCCGAGATGGACGGTCTCGAGATTCAGGCCGCCATGGCAGCACGCGGGGTCAATATGCCGGTCATCGTCCTGACCGGCCATGGCGACGTGTCGGTTGCGGTGCAGGCCATGAAAGGCGGCGCGGTCGACTTTCTCGAGAAGCCCTTCGAGAAAGCCGCCCTGCTCGGCGCCGTCAGCCGCGCGTTCGCGCGTCTCGACGATGTCGACCTTCGCACTCTGGAAACCTCTGAAGCCGGCGTGCGGGTCGCTGCACTGACGCCCCGGGAGCGTGAAGTGCTGGAAGGGCTGGCGAACGGCCTGCCCAATAAGACGATCGCCTATGACCTGGGCTGTTCATCGCGAACGGTCGAGGTCCATCGCGCGAGCCTGATGGCCAAGCTCGAGGTCCGCAATTTGTCCGAAGCCCTGCGGATCGCCTTTGCCGCGGGCATGGGCCGCAAGCCGAAGTGACTGCGACCTCTACGTAGCGACGGGACGAGGCGCGATATGCGATCGATTGTGCAATCGTCACACGGGTGTCCGCTTCTCGCAATGCCATCGGTCCGTTCCACTCAGCATGATGGCAGATACACCATCCTCGTCTCCGACGACGATCCCGGCGTGCGGCGTGGCCTCCAGCTGCTGCTGAGATCGCGCGGCTATGCCGTGTGGGGATATACGACCGGCCACGCGCTGTTGGCCGACCCCCGCGCGAAGGAGGCAGACTGCGTCATCCTCGACTATCGCATGCCCGACATCGACGGATTCGCGATGCTGCGTCACCTTCGCGAGATCGGATGGTCGGGACGCGCCATCATGATCTCAGGCTTTCACGACACGCTGCTGGCCTCGCGGGCCGCCGAGGCGGGCTTCGATCACGTTCTCGCAAAGCCTTTGATCGGCAGGGCTTTGCTCGATGCGTTGGACCGGCACCGCGCCGAGACGCTTCGAAAGCATTGAATTGTGGCAACCTACCCCCGGCGGCCTCAGCCCTGCGCGATGTGGACAGCGGTCAGCGACGTCAAAGCCAGTGGTTGCGTTTGAACCGGATGTAGAGTCCGATGCAGACTGCGGCGATGACGCCGAGGATTACGCACACGAAGTCATCCTCGGCGATATGCTCGCACACCGGATCGATCAGGGTCACCGGCCGTAGCCGTTTGCCCTCATGATATAGAAAGGCGGCGACGACGCTCATGCCACTTTCCGGTGCCACCACCTGCGGCGGCGACCGGAAGCCGTGTGCCTCGCCCATTGAGACGCGTGCGCAAGCAGGCGCGCCTCGCCCTTTAACCCCAGTCGCAGGAAGACAAAGGCGGCGCGCAGCAATTCGAGCGAGAGCTTATAGAAAATGCGGCGGAGCGTTGGGTTTCGCAGAAGGCCGCTCCCGTTCATGTCGCGCGTGGCTGGGCGGCGCGCTGCCAAATCAAGGGCACGCAGACTGCGAAGGTCCACGCACCCTTGATTGGCGACCGCGAGGGTATTTTCCTCTCTTGCGATGGTACCAAGCGATTGCCCGTGTGGCGCCTCTGCAAT
Organism: Novosphingobium sp. FKTRR1; assembly: GCF_020404405.1. Taxonomy (GTDB): domain Bacteria; phylum Pseudomonadota; class Alphaproteobacteria; order Sphingomonadales; family Sphingomonadaceae; genus Novosphingobium. The sequence goes on from NZ_JAIZDA010000014.1 coordinate 32,845, forward strand.
CGTGTCGGATGACTATACCTAAGTATCGGATAACGGCGCTGACGACAGGGTTGCCGGGCCCCGGTGAGGCGCGTCGCACCGCGCGGAGACGAAAGCTGGAAGACGGAAAAGCTCAACTGTCGAAAGCGACCGAGCGCGCGAGCGCTTCCTGGGACTGCAGAAAGGCGAGCCGCGATTGCAGCGCCGCCTGGACAACGCCGAAAGCGTCACCCCCCAGAGTCACGCGCAGCGGCGGATGGTCGCTGGTTGCGACATCAACGATCGCTTGCGCGATCTTTTGCGGGTCGAGCGTGTAGAGCTCGTTTCCGGCGGTCTCGAACATCTTGCGGATATGGCCGGCGGGCGTATCGCGATACGCGGCGATCTCGCTGGCGAATTGCAGATTGTGGCTGAAGCTGGTGCGCGCCCCGCCCGGCTCGATCAGTGTCACGAACAGGTTGAAGGGTTCAAGCTCCTGGCGGAGGCATTCGCTGAAGCCCTCCAGGCCCCATTTGGCCACATGATAGAGACTGCTCGTCGGAAGCGAGCCCTGACCACTAGCGCTGGAGATCTGGATGATCCGGCCGCTCCCGCGCAGCCGCATGGCGGGGACAAAGGCGCGGGTGATGTGGATGGGCGCCATGAGATTGAGCGCGATCTGGCCTTCGACCTCGGCGTCCGACATCTCTTCGGTGGCGCCGATCACGCCGCCGCCGGCGTTGTTGACCAGAATATCGACGGGTCGACGCGCCTGCGCCCGGGCCACGACCGCAGCAATATCGTCCTTGACCGTGACGTCGAGCGCTTCGACGCGCAGCTGGCTCGGATATTTCGCCGCGAGATCATCGAGGCTTTCGGGCTTGCGGGCCGTCGCGGTAAGGTCGTCGCCAGCGGCCAGGATCAGTTCGGCCAGATGGCGGCCGATGCCGCTGGACGCGCCCGTGAGAAACCAGTGATTGGACATATGTTACTCCATATATTACCAACTGGTAGGCAACTTGAAACCTGGAATGCGTCAATGCTTGGAGGTGTGATGAAGCAACGAACCCGGCGGAATGCCGCACAGAGCCGCGAGACGCTCCTGGCTGCAGCGACCGAGGAGTTCGCGTCCCATGGGCTGGCGGGCGCGCGGATCGACCGGATTGCGCAGGCGGCGGGTATCAGCAAGCCGATGCTCTACACCTATTTCGGGGACAAGGAGGCGCTCTTCGATGCCGCGCTGACGCAGGAAGTGATGGACGCGGCGCATGCCGATCGCTTCGATCCCAATGATCTTGAGGGTTATGCGGGGCGCACCTATGACTTGCTGGTCGAACGCCCGCGCCTGTGGAGGCTGCTGACCTGGCATCATTTGGAGCGTGGCCAGGATGTTCTGATGCTCCCGGCCGGCGAGGTCCTTCTCGGGGAGAAGCTGGACGGGATCGCAGCGGCGCAGGCCGAGGGGCGGATCGTCGCCGACTTCACGCCCCTGGATGTCGTCCGGCTTGTCGCCGCCCTCACCCAGCTCTGGTGCATGACCGGAGCTGCACGCGACGCTGCCGAGCACGCGGCGCGCCGGGCGACGATCATGCGGGCGGTGGGGCGACTGCTGCGCGTGTGATCGTGCGAGGCGCGAGCTGCACGCCCGCGCGCCGACCGGGACACAGCAAGCATTTTTCGCAACCTGCCGTACTGCCCAGCGGCAAAATCAGGGCGGCTCATGCACAAGCCGGCCCGTCGGCTCCGCGGATGCGATCGACGTTCGAGGACTGCGCCGCCACTGCCGAACCGGATTGGATCATCGCCAAGTGACCCAGTGGCTGCGCGACGATCTCAGGTCGCCGGACTCGTCGCACGACGTTTCGTCAGGAGTCGTTTCATCTGCCTCAAAAGGCGAACCTGCGGCTCAATCCGGAAGAAGGCGCGACACATCCAGGAAACGAGGATCAAATGCGGTCCGCATCGGTATTACTTTCCCTGGCGCGTGCAAGCTCAGCAAAGGACTAATGTTCCCGGAGCATCTCTAGCGCTATACCTAGGTATATCACGCCGACACCAATAACATGTGATCATGCCGCTTCGCATTCTTGCCGGCCAAATGTCCCGATCATCAAATCGAAGCGTGCGAGGCTGTATTACGATATGATATTCTATCTCCTATCTCAGCAGCTTTACAAATGAGCGCTCGCAAAAATATCTCTTCAGTCATGAGGGTTCGACGTCTGGCGTGCGTATTATAGCTATATCTATATCTAAATTTCACGAGAATAAGGTATTGGAAAAACAGGAAAAATACTGTTGACCTGTATATACAACTGATGTTGTCTGTGGCTGTTCTAAAACGTCAGGGGGATTGCACATGACCATCAGGATGGCCCTGCTCGGCAGCGCCGCCATCGTCGCGGGCTACGCCGCGCCGGCTCTCGCTCAGGCCGATCCGACACCGCAGCCAAAAGCACAAGTCCTGGGGGATGACAGCGACATCGTCGTTACCGGCTCACGAATCCGTCGGCAGGATCTGGCCGGGGTTGGACCGGCCACCGTGGTCACCGCCGAGCAGATCCAAAATACCGGCATCGTCAATATCGAAACCGCCTTGCAGCGTTTGCCGGCCAATGCCGGCTTCGCGGGCAACCAGACATCGGCCTACTGGACCAACAACGGTTATGGCACTGCTCAGGTCAATCTGCGCGGCCTCGGCATCAAGCGCACACTCGTGCTCCTCAACGGCCGACGCCTCGTCGCGGGCGGCACCGGCGCCAATTCCTCACCCGATCTCAACATGATCCCGGTCGTGGCGCTGGCACGCACCGATGTCCTCAAGGATGGCGCGTCCGCTATCTACGGGGCCGATGCCATGGCCGGCGTGGTCAACCTTGTCACGCGCACCGATTATGAAGGCCTGGGTCTCAGCGTCCGACAAGGCATTACCGAGCGCGGCGACGGCTCCGATCTCACCGCGGACCTACTTTGGGGCATTCGCAACGATCGTGGCGGGTTCATGGCAGCAGTCACCTACCAGAAGACCAGCGCCGTCAACATGGCCTCGCGTGCGCCCTGCTCGCTCGCTGAAACGACGCCGGGCTCGCTGAGCTGCGTCAACAGCGCCTCGACGATCGGCGGACGCGCGGTGCTGCCCAACGGCCAACAGATCAACTTCAACCAGGTACCCGGAGGGAACGGGAACTTCTACGAGCCTTACAGTCCCGCCAAGCACAACTTCAACTCGAACCCGTTTCTCAATGCGGTCAGCCCAGTCGAGCGCGTCAGCACGGCCTTCTTCGCGGACTATGCGCTGACCGACGGTATCCAGGCGTTCGGCGAGTTCCTCTATACGTTCCGCAAGTCGAATCAGATCGCTACACCCGGCACGCTGCGCAATCTCTCAATACCAGCCAGCAATCCGACCAATCCGACCGGCCAGAACCTGGTCCTGGCCCAGCGCCGCCTCGCCGAACCCGGCGCGCGCCACTTCTTCCAGGAGACCGATACCTGGCAAGGCACCTTCGGGCTGCGCGGCAAGCTGGCGAACGACTGGGCCTGGGAAGTCGCGGGCAGCTTCGGGCGTAACACGGCCGTCGACGGCTCGACCAACATCGCCAATCTCGAGCGCGTCGCGAACACGCTCGACAGGAGCAAATGCTCCAGCACGGCGGGCGCGGCCATCCCCTGCGGTGACTATCTTGGGTTCGGAGACCTGACACCTCAGGTTCTGGATTATATTCTGTTCACCTCGCGCGATCGCGGAGGCAACGAACTCGGCACGGTCACGGCTGACCTCAACGGCGATCTCTTCTCCCTTCCAGCCGGCGCGGTGTCCTTCGCCACCGGCGTGGTCTATCGGCGCGAAAAAGGCTGGCGCGATCCCGACCCGTTGACGGTGCTCGGCGTGGCGAACGTCAATCAGCAGGATCCTATTTCGGGCTCGAGCACCGCCAAGGAAGCCTATCTCGAGCTATCGGTGCCGGTGCTTGCCAACACAGCTTTCGCCAAGGCGCTCACGCTCGATGGCGCAGTCCGCTACTCAGACTATAATCTCTTCGGGAGCGACTGGAATTACAAGCTCAGTGCCGACTGGGTAGTCAATGACAGCATCCGTCTGCGCGGCACTTATGGGACGGGCTTTCGCATTCCCAACGTGCCGGAGCTTTTCGGCGGCGTCTCGGAAGGCAATCTGACCACGACCGATCCCTGCTCGCGCTACACCTCCAGCGGCAACGTGACCTTGATCGCCAATTGTCAGGCGTCCGGTGTGCCGGCCAACTATACGCAGCTCGGCACCACGATCCTCACCACAGTGGGCGGTAACCAGAGCCTTCGGCCCGAAAGCTCCACGACCTGGACCGTTGGTACGGTGATATCGCCGCGCGGCATCATCCCAGGGTTGTCGCTGACGGCAGACTGGTTCGACATCAAGATCAAGGACGCGATCCGGGCCATTCCCGGCTCGACCAAGCTCGCAGTCTGCTATGCGAGCCAGAACCTGTCGCACCCGTTCTGCAGCGACTTTACGCGCAGCGCGCTGACCGGCGAGGTCACTTACCTCTCCGCCCAGCCCATCAACACCGGCCGCGAGGAGATGAATGGTCTCGATCTGGGTCTGGTGTACAGTGGTGCGGTGGGCGAGGTGAAGATCTCCTTGGATCTCAACATGACCTATCTCAACAAATATGTCGTAAACCCCTTCCCCGGCGGCGCGCCGATCTATTTCGACGGGTTTATCGGGGGCGGCAATGGCGGCTATCCGAAATGGCGTGGTTATGGCGTGCTGACGGCGGAAAAGGACGGCATCAGCGCGACCTGGTCGACACAATGGATCGGCAAGGCGACCGACTTCAACGCATCGGCCGGCGACATCGGCTACCGCACGCCGAACGTCTTCTACCACAATCTTCAGCTTGCCTTCGCGATCGACGAGAAGACACGTTTCCAGATCGGGGCCGATAATCTGTTCGACCGCAAGGCGCCCTATATCCAGAGCTTCACCGATGCCAACACCGACACGATGACCTATGATCTGCTCGGACGGCGCTTCTACGCCGGCTTCCGAACCGCGTTCTGAAGGGCAGCACATGGCAATTCGCTGGCCTTTGGTCATCCGCCGGACGCACAAGTGGCTGGCCCTGATCGTCGGCGTCCAGGTTCTGCTCTGGACGCTGACCGGCTTCTATATGGTGGCCGTCCATATCGACATCATCCATGGCGACGATCTGGTCCGCCCACCGGTCGTCGCCCCCATCGACCTTGCGAGCTTCGTCCCGCCGGCGCGGATTGTTCAATCGGCTCCCGACGCGTCCGAGATCCGCCTGCAACGGTTCATGGATCAGCCCGTCTGGCGCGCGCAAACCTCGGGTGGTCCAAGACTCTTCGATGCAGGTTCGGGACAGCCCATCCCCGATTTGAGCGAGGCACAAATCCGCGCCGCCGCTCGGCGCATCTACAGCGGCACCGGGGACATCGTCGCAGCCCGGCTGCTGACGACGGCGCCACTGGAAATGCAGGCGCGCAAGCCTCCCTATTGGCAGGTCGAATTCGATGCCTGGAACCGGCCAACCCTGTATCTCTCTCCGCAGACCGGTGAGCTGATCTCGCGCCGCCATGCGCTGTGGCGCGTGTTCGATTTCGCGTGGATGCTGCACATCATGGACTATGACGATCGCTCCGACGTCAACAATCCGCTGCTGCGCGTGGCGACCTGGAGTGCCCTTGCCATGGCGCTGGCCGGGGCTTGGCTGCTGCTTTGGTCGTTCCCGCGGCGCAGGAAGAAGAAGGCATGAAGAAAATCCGGTTCACCCCGCTCTTTTTTCGGCGCATCCACAAATGGGTCGGCCTGATCCTGGGCGTGCAGTTTCTCCTTTGGGCTCTGAGCGGCTCGATGATGGCCTTGCTCGATCAGGAGAAGGTCGGCGGACACAGTGCGCAGGCCAGCCATCAGCACGCCCTACCTGCCGGTGACTATATTGCGCCGGCAAAGCTCGCTCTTGATGGTCCCGTGCTCGGCATCGCCTTGCGGTCCCTTGCCACACGCCCCGTCTACGAGCTTCGATCCACCACGGGCACGCGGCTAATCGACGCGACGAGCGGCGCCCCGGTTCGGGTCGACGAGCAGGTCGCGCGCGACGTCGCGACGATGGTGAATGAAGCACCGATCCGCAAGGCAACGTTGCTCGCCGAACCGAATGTGGAAGCGCGCGAGCACGAAGGCACCATGTGGCGACTGGATTTCGCGGACGCAGAGAACAGCAGCGCCTACATCTCCGCCGACACCGGCCGATTCCTGGTCATGCGCGGCGACACATGGCGCACCTGGGATTTCTTCTGGATGCTCCACAATATGGACTATGTGAACCGCACCAGCTTCAATCACCCGCTGATCGTCTTCGTTGCGTTCGGTACTTTGTGGCTGTCGGGGACGGGCTTCTACCTGCTGTTTAAGAGCTTCAGTCGCGCCGACGTGCGATGGTTGCGGCGCAGGCGCAAATCGGCCGTCAAGTTGGGCGCGGGCTGATCGCTAGGTCCCAACAGAAAAAGCCGCCGATAGCTCGAACCGATTGCCCGGGTGCGTGAGCCAAGCGTGCGATACGAGACGTCCGCGACTCCAGGTTCTGCGCGTCATCATTAGCACTGGTTCTCCTTCAGCGAGGCCCAGCATTGTTCGCATGGCTGTATCCGGCATCGCCGCGCACACCCGGTGCTCTACTCGCTCGAGCGGGGCAACACGTGTCAGATATTCATTCGGCGTCGAGGCGCTGAAATCCCTCTCTCCGTAGCGTGGCGCAGCAGATGCCAGCACAAAGCGCTCCTCGACCTGAATTGGGAATTCGGTCTCGTGATGGACGATAAGCGAATGGAAGAGGCGCGTGCCCAAGCCGACTTCCAGCAGAGCTGCCCTTTCCGCATCAGCCCGTATCTCGATATTATAAATGACGCGCGCGCGATAGGCGTGGCCCCTGCCGCGCACCTCCTCCGCGATGTTGCGGATCTCGATCAGCTGCCCGATCGGCCGGGGCTCGGCGACAAAGCTGCCCCGCCCCGCCCGCCGTACCACGACACCGGCCGATTGCAGTTCCCGCAACGCCCGGTTTGCGGTCATGCGCGAGACTTTGAACGTCTCGACGAGCTCGGCCTCTGACGGCGTCTGGTCGCCGGGCTTCAGGCGACCTTCCCGGATGTCCTCGAAAATGCTGTCTTTGATCGCCACATAGCGAGGTTGCTTCTCCGCACCGGCAGCGTCGACCGCGGGTTCGCCCACAGAAGCAGCTTTCGTCCGGGGAGCGGATGCGCGGCTATGGGGGCGAGCGGGAGCATGCATCAAATGACTATACAGGTGGGGGCGAGCAAGTCCCAGTCATTCAAACAGGAAATCACCAGCGAGAGCCGAGGCGTGCGTGATCAATGCCGCGCGAAGACCTTCTGGCCCGAACTGCCGAACGACACCACCGCATAGGGTTGGCGGGCGGCGCCTGCCACTTCCATGCCCTCCGAGCCGATCGGCATCCCCGCCACCGCAATGCCTCTGACGCCTACGGGACGGGTTGCCAGCAGGCGCTTGATATCGGCGACCGGGACATGGCCCTCGATCAGATAGCCATCAACCATCGCGCTGTGGCAGGATGCCAGCGTGCCCGGCATGCCGGCCCTCCGCTGAAGCGCCCCGCGCGACGCATCGTCGCGCATGACGACCGTGCGGCCCAGCTTCGCGCGAAGCGCCTGGGCCCACTTCTCACAGCATCCACAACCCGGGTCCCGGTGGACGACGACATCATTCGCCGCAAGCGCTGCGCCGGGCAGGGCGAGGAACAGCAAGGCGGCAGAAAGACGGGTCTTCATGAACGGCTCCCGGAAGCATGCGATAGGGTTCCTAATGATCTATACGCATTGATGCCCCCTACCCCTCATCACGCTGAAGATTTCACGATGGCGCGCGGCCTCCAGGCGAGCGGCAAGGACACAAGCAGCGCCAGCGACAGACCACCAATCCCCCACAAGACTAAGTGCTGCGCCCCGGGAGCGACGACGGCGATCGCCAGCGGCGCGAGCGCCTGCCCGATGCTGGCGGCGGAATGCTGGAGACCGAGCTTCAGACCCGAAGGGGCTGCCGCACCGCTGATCCAGAAGCTGGTAACCAATCGAAGGGTTGCCGAGCTCCAGCCGGCAGCAACGATGATCCCACTGAGTTCGGCCATGCTCGCGGCGACAGGGAACAGGAAGAGCGCCGCAGCCAGCAGGCCGAGCGTCAGCCCCGCAAGCCGCCTCGGCATGGTCACCAGCCAATCGAGCCTCGCATGGAAGATCTGTGCTGCCAGCATGCCCAATCCGCAGAGACTGAGCATCCAGGCGATCTCTTCGCGGCTCAGCGAAATGACGCTCCGCGTCACCAGGAGATTGACATGCATCGCCGCCAGCCCGCCGCCCGCGACGATCGTGACGAAAAGCAGGATCAGCGTCGCGCCGAGCGTCGGCGCGGGCAGGTCTCCGCCATCGATGCAAGGTGCACACCAGCGCGGCAGACGCACGGCGCAAAGCGCCGCCCCGACGGCACCGATGCCGAAAGCGAGGATCATGAGGGGAGCGCGGGGCAGGATCGCGGCCGAGACCTCCGCCACCAGCGGACCGGCGAGATCGCCCAGAAACAAGAAGGCGGTCAGCCAGGTGAAGCGCCGCGCCTGGTCCGCGCGCTCGTTTGCGGCAAAGCTCGCGCAGAGCAAGCCCAACGGTATGATGGCGGCCGACGCCATCCCCGCCACCAGGCGCAATGCATAAAGCTCAGGCAGCCCGACGAGGCCGATCGGCGCGGTCACCAGGGCGAGGATGACCAGCGCTGCGCGCAACATCGCCCGATAGTCGACCCGGTCCGCGATCCAGCCCCAGAGCGGCGCCGCCAGCAAGGCTGCCAGGGGATGGACCGCGGTCAGGCTCGCGACATGAAAATCATGAGCGCTTGACGATAGCGCGCCACGAGCCGGGTCGACCAGTGCCGGAAGGAAGGCGAGAATGGCCGTCTGTCCCGCCGACGCCGCAGCCGCCGCGAGCAACAAGACGAAAAAGGAGGCCGGCCAGCGACCGTTGGCTTGCGATCCAGCCTTGTCACGCGGCGCGTTCGCGGTCGACCCCTCGAGTGGCCATCCGCGGATCACCACCAGGCGCGCAAGCCGATCACCAGCCGGTGTTCGGATGACCCCTCGCCCCGCAGGCGTCGGAAGCCCGCCGTGCCATCGAACGCGCGCTCCCAGACGAAGCCGATATAGGGCGCGAACTTGCGCGACACCTCGTAGCGCAACCGTCCGCTCAGCTCGACATTGCTGAAGCCGCTGCCGAGCTGCCGATCGCTCGACCGCTTCGAATAGATATTGGTCTCCACCTGCGGCGTAAGGATCAACCGATTGGTGAACAAGACCTCATAGGACGCCTTGGCGCGCGCCGCGAGACGCCCATCGGTTCCTACATAGCCGGTGAGCTGGACGTCGAACCAATAGGGCGCCAGTCCCTCGACGCCGGCGGCCAGCCAGGTGGTCGCACCCTTGCCGAGATCCTGCCTGACCCCGAGCAGCGTGCCCCAGAACGGGTTCTTGCTGTGCCACCACAGCGCCTCGACGCTGCTCTCCGGATCGAGACGTTGGTCGCGGGAGTTCTTGAGCCCCTGGCTGCGCAGCCAGAGCTTGTCATTGTCCTGACCCTTGGTGACGAGCACGGTCCAGCCCACGCCCTGACCCTCGTTGCCGCTGGTGAACTCAAGCTCATCGACAAGTATCTTGGGGATTGAGAGCTTGTCGGCCATCTCATAGCCCGGCAGCGTCGAGTTGCGGTAGCCGTCGGCATAATCGTCCGAGTTGCGCGCGTCCGGCGGGGCCTGGCCGCCCTGCATCGAGCCCATGTCCATCGTGGCGCCGTTACCGGACGCCTTCGTGTCGGTCATATCCATGCCCGGCATGTCCATGCCCGCATGGTCCTGAGAGCCTTGCGCGGAAGGGGTGTGCTGAGCGGGAGTGGCCGTTTGGGCAGGGGTGGCGGCGGGCGACGGGGGCGAGGCATCCTGCGCGAGGGCGGGAGCCGTGATCGCCGGCGCCAGGAAGAGGGCAGCGCCAAGAGCGATGCCGCGCGAGGGGAAAATCCGGATCATGCGACCACCACCTCCCGGAACATGCCGGCCGCCATGTGATAGAGCAGATGGCAGTGGAAGGCCCATCGGCCCATGGCGTCGGCGGTGACGCGGAAGCTCACCCGCTGGGCGGGCTGGACCACGACCGTATGCTTGCGGACCTGGAAGGCGCCGTCCGGGCCTTCGACATCGCTCCACATGCCGTGCAGATGCATCGGATGCGCCATCATCGTGTCGTTGACGAAGGTGACGCGCAGCCGCTCGTTTGGCTTGAAATGAAGCGGCCTGGAATCGTTGAGCTTGATGCCGTCGAGCGACCAGATGAACCGTTCCATATTGCCCGTCAGATGCAGCTCGATGTCGCGCTCGGGCTCGCGCGGGTCGGGATCGCCGCCCGGCGTGCGCAGATCGGCCAGCGTCAGCACGCGCCAGCCGCGCCCGCGCAGCCCGGCGCCGGGATCGTCGAGATTGGTGCGCGGATAGTCGACGCGCATGTCGGTATTGGCGCCATATTCGGTGCGGGCGTGCCGTGCCCTGGCCGGCATCTCGGTCATGCCGTGCCCGGCATGCGCGTCGCCTCCCATTGCGCCCATCGTCGCCATCGCGCCCATCATGTCGACCGGCTCGAGCCAGGTCCGGGCATCGAGCGGCGGCACGGCTGCCGCCATGCCCGGGGCCGGTGCGATCGTGCCACGCGCATAGCCGCTCCGATCGATCGCCTGCGCGAAGATGGTGCGGGCGCCGCCCTCGGGCATGGTGAACTCGACGTCGTAGGTCTCGCCCGGGCCGATCCGGAATTCCTCGACCGTGACCGGCTCGACCGGCTGCCCGTCGGTCGATACGACCGTCAGCTCGACCCCGGGGATCCGCACGTCGAAGAACGTCGCCGTCCCCGCGCCGACGAAGCGCAGGCGCACGCGCTCGCCGGGCGCGGCGATACCGGTCCAGTTGCCGGCGGGCGGCGCGCCGTTCATCAGATAGGTGTAGGTCGCGGCAGAGACATCGCTGTAGTCGGTCGGGTTCATCCGCGAGCTGTTCCACATCCGCCGCCGCTCGAGCGCCTTGCCCAAGCCCATGGTGCCGACATCCTTGAGGAAATCGCCGGCGGTCGGCTGCGCAAAATTATAGTAGCTGCTCTGCTTCTTGAGATTGAGGAAGATCTGCAGCGGCGGCTCGTCCGACCAGTCGCTGAGCACGATGCAATAGTCGCGATCGGGCGCCCGCGCCGTCGGCACCTGTTTTGGCTCCACGATGATCGCTCCATAGAGTCCCGTCTGCTCGGCGAGCGTGTGAGCGTGATACCAGTAGGTTCCGCTCTGGCGGACCTCGAAGCGATAGGTGAAGGTCTCGCCCGGCGCGATGCCGGCAAAGCTGATGCCGGGCACGCCGTCCATCTCCGCCGGCACGATGATGCCGTGCCAATGGATGCTCGACATCTCCTTGAGGCCGTTGCGTACGCGCAGCGTGACCGTGTCGCCTTCGCGCAGGCGCAGGACCGGCGCGGGCACGCTGCCGTTCACGGCGGTCGCGATACGGCGTTTGCCGGTGAAGTTGACCGGCAGCTCGGCGATCTCGAGGTCGAACTCGGTCCCGCTCAGCTCAGCGGGCAAGGTTGGTGCGGATCGCGCGAGAAGCGCCGGGGCGAAACCGGCGACCGCGCCGCCGATCGCCAGCCCCTGGACGAAACGGCGCCGCGCGATCGGCCGGATATGTAAGGGAGACATGAACTGTACTTTCGCGAAGTCGGCTTCAGGCGAGGTCGAGGACGATCCGGCCCTCGATGTCGCCATGATGCATGCGGGAGAAGACGTCGTTGATGTTCTCGAGCCTGTCCGCATGGACCGTGGCCTTGACCTTGCCCTCGCCGGCGAACGCCAGTGCCTCGAGCAGATCGAGCCGCGTGCCAACGATCGAGCCGCGCACGGTAATGCCGTTCAGCACGGTGTCGAAGATCGACAACGGGAAGTCGCCCGGCGGCAGGCCGTTGAGCGCGACCGTGCCGCCGCGCCGGACCATGCCGAGCGCCTGCTGGAACGCCTTGGGCGAAACGGCGGTCACCAGCGCCCCGTGCGCGCCGCCAATGGCTTTCTTGAGCGCTGCCGAAGGGTCCTCGTTGCGCGCGTTGACCGTCAGTGTGGCGCCAAGGCGTGTAGCGAGGTCGAGCTTGCTATCGTCGATGTCGACCGCGGCCACATTGAGACCCATGGCTCGGGCATATTGCACCGCCATGTGGCCGAGCCCGCCAATGCCGGAGACGACCACCCACTCGCCGGGTCGGGCCTCGGTGGCCTTCAATCCCTTGTAGACGGTGACGCCCGCGCAGAGGATCGGCGCAATGTCGAGGAAGTCGACATTGTCGGGAAGGTGACCAACATAGTTGGGATCGGCGAGGACATATTCGGCAAAGCTGCCATTGACCGAATAGCCGGTGTTCTGCTGTTCGTGGCAAAGCGTCTCCCAGCCACCCAGGCAATGCACGCAGTGCCCGCAGGCGGTGTAGAGCCAGGGCACACCGACCCGGTCGCCTTCCTTCACATGGGTGACGCCTGCACCGACGGCGGCGACATGCCCGACGCCTTCATGGCCAGGAATGAAGGGCGGGTTGGGCTTGACCGGCCAGTCTCCTTCTGCCGCGTGCAGGTCGGTATGGCACACGCCGGTTGCCGCAATCTTGACCAGGATCTGCCCGGGGCCGACCGCCGGGATCGGCGCCTCCTCGATGACCAGGGGCTTGCCGAATTCGCGGACGACCGCCGCTTTCATGGTTTTCGCCATGTCCGTTTCTCCTTTTAAGCGGGGGGTCAGAATAGGCCGAGCGCGTGCTCGTCATAGGAGACGAGCAGATTCTTGGTCTGCTGATAATGATCGAGCATCATCCGGTGGTTTTCACGCCCGAAGCCCGATGCCTTGTATCCGCCGAAGGCGGCATGGGCGGGGTACTGATGATAGCAGTTGGTCCAGACCCGCCCGGCCTCGATCGCGCGGCCGAGCCGGTAGGCGGTGTTGCCGCTCCGGGTCCAGACGCCCGCGCCAAGACCGTAGGCGGTGTCATTGGCAAGTGCGATCGCCTCCTCGACCGTCTTGAACGTGGTGACCGACAGGACGGGACCGAAGATCTCCTCCTGGAAGATGCGCATGTGGTTCTGACCCACGAACACGGTCGGCTGCACGAAATAGCCCTGGTCGAGCGCACCGCCCGGCAGCGCCCTGGCGCCACCGACCAGACACTGCGCGCCCTCGGCCTTGCCGATATCGATATAGCCCAGGATCTTGTGGAGCTGGTCCTCCGACGCCTGCGCGCCGACCTGGACCGACGGGTCGAGCGGATCGCCCTGGCGGATCGCGGCGACGCGCGCCACGGCGCGCTCGATGAAGCGGTCGAAGATCGACTCATGGATCAGGGCGCGCGACGGGCAGGTACAGACCTCGCCCTTGTTGAAGGCGAACAAAGTAAAGCCTTCGAGCGCCTTGTCGAAGAAGGCATCGTCCTCGTCGAGCACGTCCGCCATGAAGATGTTGGGCGACTTGCCGCCAAGCTCCATCGTCTGGGGGATCAGATGGTCCGCCGCGGCGTGCATGATCTGCTTGCCGGTGACGGTCTCGCCGGTGAACGAGACCTTGGCGATGCGCGGATTGGCGGCGATCGCCTGGCCAACGGTCCGTCCCGGGCCGGTAACGACATTGAGCACGCCGGGCGGCAGGATGTCGGCGGTGAGCTCGGCGAACATCAGCAAGGTGAGCGGCGTCTGGGATGCGGGTTTGATGACGGTGCAGTTGCCCGCCGCCAGCGCCGGGGCGATCTTCCACGCCGCCATCAGCAGCGGGAAGTTCCACGGGATGATCTGGCCGACGACGCCGAGCGGCTCGCGGAAATGATAGGCGATGGTGTCCGCATCGATCGTCGAGATGCCGCCTTCCTCCGCCCGGATGCAGCCGGCGAAGTAGCGGAAATGGTCGATCGCGAGCGGCACGTCGGCAGCGCGCGTCTCGCGGATCGGCTTGCCATTGTCGATCGTCTCGGCAAGTGCCAGCAACTCCAGATTGTCTTCGAGCCGGTCGGCGACGCGATTGAGAATCCTGGCGCGTTCGGCGGGCGCGATCCTTGCCCATTGATCCTTGGCGGCGTGCGCCGCATCGAGCGCGCGCTCGACATCTTCCGGCGTCGACAGCGCGAACTCTGCGATCTGGGCGCCATTGATCGGGCTCGTGTCGGCGAAATACTCGCCGCCCGCAGGAGCGCTCCAGCGGCCTCCGATGAAATTATCATAGCGGTGTCGGAAGGAGGCCGCCGCGTTAATGGTCCCGATCGCCTCCTCGAACATAACCTGACTCCATCTCTATCGATGGCCTGACGGAGTAATCTCTTTGCCCGGGTGGCCTATAAGTAAGTTCCGCAGAAGGTAGTCTGGTATCGGGGTCGCGGGCTTGAGGGTCAGACACGCCAACAGAGCCGATGACTATTCATCGACTCCTGAACGTATTCGCGCACGCCTGATCGGAATTATGCCGAGACAGGCGTTACTCGGCCGAGTCTTCTTTTGGCGAGGGCGGCGCTTGGCATTCCAATTCTGGCGTTACGCCCGGACGCACTTTAGGCTCACCCAATCGCCTTTCTGAAGCGTCCCGTCCCTCACGCGGAAATGAGCATAATGGTCGTCGAAAATCTGGTCGACTTCGACATGACCGACAAGACGGCGGTGGCGCGGCGTTGCGTGATAGACTTCGAGTATCTGCCCGATGTGCGCGCCATCGGCCTTACCCAGGCAGGCCACTGTGCCGCCCGCATCCATACGGACGATCTTGCCGCGCATGAACAAGCTATGGCCGATACCCTGTGCGAGGAGCGGCGTGCTGCCAAAGAGCAGAAAGCCAACAGCAGCACCGACGCCAAGATGTTTTCGCATCGCTGTTTCCTCTGTCAAGTCAGACGCTCGGACCCGGTTTTGAAAGCTGGGAGCACGGGGCGACGCTGGGCATCGTCAAAGAACTGGCCCGCCGCGGGGGAACGGCGGGCCCTCAGCCCCTGGGGTCTGTTCTCGGGGCTGGAAACCTCACATGTCGCTCATCGGCTTGTCGGCCATGGGCTTGGCGGTCTTCTTCTTCGCCGCCGGCTTGGCCTTCTTCATCGGCATCTTGCAGCAGCCACTCTTCGCCTTACCGGCCATGCCCGAGCCGTTCGATGCAGGCGAGCCGCCGGACATGCCGGCCATCCCCGACATGCCCTGTTGATCCTGCTGGGCCGGTTGCCCCTGCTGCTTCTGCGCGCCGGCCTGATGATCCTTCATCATCTGATCGTGCATCTGCTGCCCGCCATGATCCATGCCCTGCTGGTGGGCATGGGCCGGCGCAGCCTGCGCGGGCGCGGGCGTCGACTGGGCGAGAGCGGTGCCGGCGGCGAAGGTTAGCGTCGCGAAGAGGCTGACGGGCGCCGCGAGAAATGTCGTCTGTCGCATTGAGGGTCTCCGAGTGTTCTTCCTGTTGCCCGATCGACGTTCCGATCCCGGCAATTCCGAAGCTTCAATGCTGCTAGCGAGACGCAGTCTGTATACGTAACTTACGAATCGAAATCCGATCGGCCGTGTGCCTGCTGGAGCAGGCGCGTAAAATGATGATCCGGGATCGATCAAAAATGTGACCCGGCCTGGTTTTCTCGTCCTGAGACCGGCCAGAAAAGCGATTGGCCCGCCGTGGGAACGGCGGACCAAGGCTTCGGTTGAAAGCGGCCATGATCTTGTCCGTCAACCTTGTCGTCTGATGGAATGATGGCAGGGTCAGCAACCACCGTCCGACCTGTGTGACATGCCGGAGGCGCCGTCCTGGTCCTGCGAATCCCGCATCGCCATTCGATGGCCCTGCATCATCTGGCCGTGCATCTGCTCCTTACCGTGAGCCATGCCCTGCATGTGGGCAGGATCGGGCTGGGCAGGCGCCGGCCTGGCCTTGAGGGTCTCCTCAAGATCGGGCATGCCCGGCGGCATCCCGTCCGCCAGCACCGGTCCGGCACTGACGGCGAGGAAGCCGAGAGCTGCGAGCGAAGCGATCATTGCCGTCTTCTTGCGCAAGTATCCATTCCTTCAAGTCTGGGTTTCCCGTTCGATCGAGCATATGCCCGGTCGATTGTCGCCCCTTCCGGAGCTTGCCCGTGAAATGGTGTCACCTTCCGCCTTGCTGTATACGTAATGTGCGAAGTCCGTCTCTGAGATGGCCATAAATTATCGCACTGGCATCGTTGTTGTGCCGATGTGTAACTATGGTTCGGACTCGAGAGCAGGACAGGTCGGCAACAGTGACTAATCCATGGCGGCCAGCAGACGCTCGAGAGGAATAGTGGCAAAAGTGGTGAAGCTGTCAGCAATGGCATAAGGCAGTACCAGCACCCGATTATGTACCATCGCGCCGCAGCTGTAGGCTACGTTTGGCACATAACCTTCGCGCTCATCCATGTCCGACCGCAAAAGCGGTAGCTTCGTCCGCGCCAGCAGCTTCGAGGGATCGTCACGGTCCAGCAGGCACGCCCCGATGCAATAGTTCCGAACGGCGCCGACTCCATGAGTTACGACCAGCCAGCCTTCGTCGATCTCGATCGGCGATCCGCAATTACCGATCTGGACAAACTCCCAAGGCCAGCGAGGTTCGATGGCTTTCGCTCCGCCACTCCAGTCGTGAATGTCCGCGGACGTCAGGAACCAGATATTTTCGTTATCCTCGCGCCCAAGCATGGCAAAGTGCCCGGCAATGCGTCGGGGGAAAAGCGCCATGCCCTTGCTACCGGTGGCATCCCCACGCAGCGGTCTGAGTTCGAATGTCCGGAAGTCCGGCGTGGACAACAACTCCTGCCGGACGGACTGGCCGCTAAATGCCGTATATGTACCGAAATAGGTGGCTCGGCCATCGTCGTCCAGGAAGCGGACCAAGCGAAGGTCTTCGATGCCACCACGCTGGCTGGGGGTTGTCGGAAAGATCACGATCTCCGAGAGATCGTGGCTGCCATCGCACTTGATCCGAATGCCCGCGTCCGGCCCGTCCTCGCCGGAGATGTTTTCAGTCTCCAGCACGAGCGGCATGGGGCTCGGAGGATTGATTGCTATGGTTCCGTCCGCGGCGCAAAACCCGGTGCGAAAGGTGACGGAGGAGATATGCCCCTCGCCCACGCCTCGCAGGGAAAGAATGAATCGGAGAGAGTTTTCAGGTACAGCAGACTGATCAGGATGCAGGACGATGCTCGGATTGAAAAGCGCTGCTGCCTCATAGGAATATTCGTTGCAAAAATGGGCACCGATCAAGAGCGCCTGTTCATGGGTGACCTCGCAATCACAGACGATGATGCCATCAACCTCGTGGAACCGCCGCAAAAACAGGGACGGAACCTCACGATGCCTTCCCGAGAAATCATCAAGAATGCGTTGCAACTCATCGTGGAGCGATGCTGGGTCGAGCGCCAGGACGCGGTCGGCGATGCGCTGCGCACGTGGCTGATCCGGTACCGCATATTTATAGGTTTCCGTCGACGGCATATAGGGTCTGATCACTACCCTTGCTGGATTGGGGCGGAGCAATTCGGGTAGCCGGTTGACAAATTCGGCGGTTGACACTGACTTCTCCAATACAGATCGACCGTGGAGCGTTCACGCAATCGTAAAGATGGTGCTCGGCATTACCCGACTATCGGGTGGCGGCACGGAAGGCTCCGGCGATGGCGGGTGCGATGATTTCCGCCGTTGCCGGATACTCGGACTTTGTGCCACGTGCCATGATCGCTGTCCTGGCGTAGTTGTCGGACACACAAGCTGTGACCGGGGGCTCTGGCCTGAACGTGACTATGTGGGGCACGTGCGAAGCGCGCCGCTCAGCTCGACATGTCCGCCATCGTTCGGCAGCTCGCCGCGCATTTCTTGCAGGTGGCCGAGCAACGCGCGATCCGCTGGTCCGCGCTATGGCGTCCGCATTCCTCGGCGCAGCGCTCGCAAGCGTCGGCGCAGGCGCGGCAGACGATGCGGTGCAGGGCAGATTCCCGCAGCATCGAGTTGGCGGTCGCCTGGCACAGTTCCGCACAGTCGTTCAGCATGGCGATCAGCGACGCCGTAGCTGACGCGCCGCCTTGCTTCGTCAGCCAAGCGGCGGTTTCCAGGCACATGCGGTGCGAAGCCACGCAATCGTCGATGCAGTCCGTCATCGACATCGCCATCCCTTCCATTCGATGCTGCTGCGCCGCCGCCGGCACAGCCAGCGTTCCGGCGGCGGCAAGGCCGGCGCCGGCCATCAGCAATTCGCGTCTCTCGATCATCATGCACCTCCCATCTGCTATCCCTTGAGCGCTGTGCCGCATCCGGCGGCCTCAGCCGTCGCAGGCGACCCATCCGACGCCGCACGCGCCTTCTCCCGCGCCATCCGGGTTTCCTCCCAGGGCCAGTGGCCGTTGATCTCGACCCCGAGCGAGATGCTCAGGAAGGTCCGCACCAGCACCAGCCCGGCCAGAACGATGAGATCGTCGAGCGTTGGGTTGATCACCAGCGACTTGACGATGTCGCCGGCGACCAGAAATTCCAGGCCGAGCAGGATGCTGCGGCCGAGCGCCGAGCGGAACGCGCTATAAGCCTCGGTCCGGTCGCCCGCCCTCGCCCGCCGCGCAAACAGAAAGGTTGCGAGCCCCGCGCCGACCAGGATGGTCAGCGTGCCCGCCAGTTCCAGGCCAATCACCGCGAGCCGGAAGAAGGCGCTCAGCCAGTCGGCCTCAATGGTGATCATACCAGCCTCGCTTGCGGATATTGTTGAAGCTGTCGGTGGCGTGACAGGCATAGCATTGGTCGACGCGCGCCTTCGATCCGGCTGCGCGCTGCGAGACCATGCTGAAATGCTCCATGAAGTGACTCGGCGGCGCCTTGTGGCACTCGGCGCACTGCGTCGAATTGACCGATGGATGGCGATAATTGACGATCTTCCAGCTGTCGGTCTTGTGGCAGCTCGCGCAGTCGGTGCCGAACAGGGCCTGGTGCGGATCGCGGAACGCATGGCAGCTCGCGCAATTGAGCGCGGTCTCGGGAGTCAGGCTTCTAGTGTTTGTCGACATGCCCGCCGAAGGCTGCCGCCACTTTGCCATGTCGAGCAAGGCGGCGTGATCCATGCGGATGATGCCGCGCTCTCCCTCATGTTCGACGTGGCAGGAGGTGCACTGCGTCGCTTTCGCGTGGAACTGAGTCGACTGCTTCGTCCCGAAATCCGTGCCCGCATGGCAGGTGAGACAGGTCCGGGTTTCGACGCCCTTGCCCGGCGTGTGGCAGGCCGTGCATTGGCCGGCGAAGGACTGGTGCGCGCTCGAGAGCGGGCCGGGCGAGACGAGCTGCGCCATCAGGCCGGCATCCCTCGGCGCGTCCGATCGCATCCGGATCGCGACCGCGGCGACCATCACCAGCAGGGCCGCGATGAAGACGGCGTAGGAAAGACGCTGCCAGCTCATAGCCAGCGCAGCCCGTAATAGATCGCCGCGCCGACGTGGAGCGCGAGCAGCGCGAAGATGAGACAGCCCAGCAGGATGTGCAGGAACCGCCATCGCGCGAACAGGGTGTTGGTCGCCTCTTCGGCGCGGATCGCGAATTCGGTATCGGCCAGCGCCGCGGCGATCCCCGCCTTGTCCTGGGGGTGCTGGCCCGCGGGCGCATCCCCGGCGACGAACAGATAGCGCCTCCAGCCCGACAGCGGCGCGGCTGCGGTATCGGCCTGCGTCGGCGCGGCCGGCTCCTCGAGGAAGGCGGCGCGAAGCGAAGCCAGTTCCGACCTGCGTCCGCGCAGCGCCCGACCAAGCTGGGCAAGCAGGTAGCGGCCGATGAAGCCGGTGATGACCGTCATCAGCAGAAGGATGGTCAGAAGCAGTCCGACCGGGCTTTCGAGCTTGTGCGCGGCGTGGACCAGACCCAGGATCGGCGCCAGCACGCCGGCATAGATGTGGATGGCGAGCAGGGTCGGCTTGCTGACGAGCCGGGAGAGCGCCTTGTCGACCCAGGCGATATGCTTGGCCGCGACATAGGGAAGCGTCAGCAGCATCAGCACGAGCGCTGCGATCCCGATGATCCCGCCGGCCAGGCTGCCCGGAAAGCGCGGTGACACATGCACGAGGTAGCCGAACGGGAACAGCAGCAGGAACGCGACCAGCAGGCCGACGGCGATGTCGCTGCGTTCGCGCATCAGGCTTCGACCACGAGCGGCGTGCCCGTGCCCTTCGCCTGGCACGCGAGCACATAGCCCTGCGCCTTGTCGGCGGGCGCGAGGCCGGACTCGACCTCCATCGTCACCTCGCCCTGCAGCAGCTTGACGACGCAGGCGCCGCATGTGCCCGCACGGCAGGCATAGGGGATCTCGACGCCCGCGCCCTCGGCCGCCTCGAGCACGGTCTCGTCCGCGGGCAAAGCCGCCGACACCCCCGACACGGAGAAGGTCACCGTGCTCGGTGCCACCTCGGCGCTCGGGGCCGGCTTAGCTGCTGGCGCGGGCGCGGGCTTGACCTCGAGATCCTCGTGGTCGGCCGGCAGCGAGGCCGGACCGAACGCCTCGGTGTGCAGCTGCGCTTCGGGGACGCCGAGTTCCGCCAGCACGCCGCGCATCGCGCCCATCATCGCCGGCGGGCCGCACATATGGATCCGCCGGCTCGCGATCTCCGGCACCGCGGCCAGGATCATCTCGCGGGTGATCGGCCCTTCGGGGCCCATCCAGACGGTGCCGGGCGCGCGCTGCATCGCGGCGACGACATGGAGGTTGGGAAAACGGCGTTCGAGCCGTTCGAGCTCGTCGCGGAACACGAATTCCTCGGTCGACCGTGCGCCGTAGAAGAAGAAGATATCACCCTTCCACGCGGTGTCGGTGAGATAGCGCAGCACCGACATCATCGGGGTGATGCCGACCCCGCCCGCGATCAGCACGATGCTCTGGGCATCCGTTCCCGTGAAGGTGAAGGCGCCGAACGGTCCGCTGACCTTCAGCAGATCGTCGGCGACGACCTTGTCGTGCAGGTATCGCGAGACCACGCCCTGCTCCTCGCGCTTGACCGTCAGTTCGACATAGGCCCGCTGGGTCGGCGAAGAGGCGATCGTGTAGGAACGGCGCGCGGTCTTGCCCGCTTCGGGCTCTACCTCGACCTGCAGGAACTGGCCCGGCAGGAAGTCGAACGGCAGCCGGTCGGCGGCCGGGTCCGCGAGCCGGAAGGTCAGCACGCTCGGCGTCTCTCGCACGATCTGGACCACGCGCAGCTGCCCCGCCCAGCTTTTGGGCTTGCGCAGCGAAGCTCCCGCGGGCGCGGCCGCATTGCTCGAGGCGAGCCCGGCGCTGCCGGCAACGGGGGCAGGTGCGTGCGCGAGCTTCGCAGCGGGCGGGACAGCCTTCGGCTCCGGCTTTTCCGAGGTCTTGGCGGTGGCGACACCGCCGGCGATCGCCCCGATCCGCCGGAGGCGGAAGATCTGCAGCGCGATCAGCGTGGCGCTCACCAGCCCCAGGAAGAGCATGAGAAGGAGGTGTGAGGGCGAGATGCCGAACCAGTGGTCGGCATGGCCGGGCGCGGCCTGGTCGATGTCGAGCTGATCGCGCAGCCAGGCAAGGCCGACCTCCCGGGGCGGCTGCAAGCCCCCGATCGCGCCCTGCGCGGCGGTGCCGGACCGGAACAGGTCGGTTCCATCGCGCAGGCGGCGCGCCGCATCGAGCCGGGCCGAGACCGTGGTTGCACGCGCGCCGTCGGCCGAGGCGGCGTTGATCATCGCCAGACCGGTGCTTACCCGTTCGCCGGCCTGCGCAGCGACCCGCTGCCTTGCCGCTTCGTCGAGCGCGGGAAAGGCGAGCAGCTGCGAGATGAAGCCGGTCCGGCGCGATTCGTGGCCGTGCTCATTCTCCCCTTCCCCATTGATCATGCGATCCATCATGGGGTTCATCATCTTCGCCATGTCCGACGACCCCGGCTCTGCCGGTGCGGACATGCCCCCGCCGGCCGGCATGCCTGCGCCATGATGCGCGGCATGATCCTCGCCCTCCTGCGCGCCCGCGCTCGCGCTCGCGGACAGGCTGAGAGCGATTGCGCAGCCGAGGCTCAAGCGTCGAAGGCTGATCCGCCTGGACATCCTCATCCCCTTAGTGTGCGAGCCTACATATCCTTCATCGGCATCGCCGCATTGCCCGGCGCGGGATCGGGTGCCGGCGCGGTCTGGTTGCCGGCCCCGGCGCGCATCGCGTCATGGTCCATCGCCTGACGGTGATGCCGCTCCATCTCGGCCTGGTTGCTCATCGCGTCCATCGACGCCGCGTCTGCAGCGTTGCCGCTGTCGGTCAGGACCGGGGTGGCGGCGACGCTGTTCGCCGCGGGCGGCACCGTCTGGTCGGCCTGGCGGTCGCAGCCCGAAAGCGCGAGCGCCAGCAACAGGCTTCCGCCGACAAGCGGAAGGGCTTTTTTCGCATGGTTGATCATAGCTTGCTCCTTGGCTTGAAAACTGTGGTCCCGGGCGCCGGGGATGGCGCCCGGACCGGCTCATTGCGCGCTGCGCAGGATCTGAAGGCACCGGTCGTGCGAGAGGTTCATCGGGTTGCGCCCCTGCCCCTTCATCTCGCCATGATCATGCGGCGTCTGGAGACCCATATTGCCCTCCATCGCCCGGCAACTCTCGACCTGCGCCGAGGTCGGCCGCGTGGTTACACAGGCGCCTAGAAGCAGCGCCGGCGTGAGGACGGCGATCAAACGCATTTTCGTCATGACAAAACCCCTTTCGCTAGTGATGATCGTTCGTCCTGCGCTGCCTGATGTTTCTTGTTATGCTGCTGGTCTTTCCGCCGCGCCGTCAGGAAGGCGAGGATCGGGCAATCGGAGACGGGCACTTCGCCCGGGCATTCGTCGGCGAGCATCCGCAGCATGTCGCGGATATCCGACAGGCGCTCGAGCCGGGCTTCGGCGTCAGCGATCTTGGCAAGCGTGATATCGAGCACGGCCTGGGCATGCGCGGTGTCCGACGCCCTGAGCGCCAGCAGCTGCCGGGCCTGTTCGAGTGTGAAACCAAGCTCCTGCGCCGAGCGGATGAAATTGACGCGCTCGAGGTCGGTCGCGTCGTAGAGCCTGTAGCCCGCTGCCGTGCGCGCGGGCTCGCGCAGCAAGCCCATCCGCTCATAATAGCGGATCGTATCGCGGCCCACGCCTGCCGCGGCGGCCAGTTCGCCGATCTTGAAATTGCCCATGTCATCCGCTCGATCATGCCGGTAGGACCATGGTCCAGGGTCAAGCGGTTTCGCCTCGATCCCGAACGGTCCGTTGCCGCCGGCAACCCGCTGCCCCGATGCCTCGCATCAGGGCAGCGTGTGCCGCCGGGCCACCGGCGCGTCAGTTCTTGCGAAGCTCGACGATGTCGTGCTTGGCAGGCGTACCGTCGGCGACGGACACATGCGCGAAGTGATCATCGAAGATATGATCGATCGTCACATGGCCGACGAGCTGGCGGTGATAGGTCGGCGCCACGCCCTTGGGCGGACCCGGATGGGTCACGACGCGATAGACCTCGAGCTTCTGGCCGACCTCGGCGCCATCGGCCTTGCCGATGCAGACGACCGTGCCGTTGCTGCCCGTGTCGACGATCGAGCCGCGCATGAACAAGCTGTGCCCGATGCCCTGGGCCATAGCGGGGACGGCAGCAAGCATCGAAATGCCGGCAAGCCCGACCATGAGAGTTTTTCTGACCATATTCACCTCCTTGGATGGTAAGCCACCGCCCGGACCTGCCGGGGGGAAGAGCGTCTCTTCAGGCTTGGGACTACGGTCCCGGGTCCAGCCTCGATATACGTAGAGGCCGCAGCCGGTCTTCTTCCCCGGGCCAGATCTTTATTGACGCGGAGTTGACGGAATCAGCCGTCAGCACTTCAAAACCCGCGCGGCGCGAGACTTTGGTTGGCTGCGCCAGCGAAACCCGCTAGATATCGAGGCTCGTGAAACGCCTGCTCGCCCTTCTGCTCGTCATCGGAGCGCTGTCCGGTCTCTTCGGAGCCCAGATGGCGGCCGCGCACAGCGTGCCGCAGGCGGCAGGCGCGCCGCTGGCCAAGGGCATGGATGCAGACTGCATGGCAATGATGGCCAAGCAGCAGCCTGCGCCCAGCGAAAAGCCTTGCAAGGGCCTGACGCTCGATTGCATCGCCGCGATGGGGTGCGTGATCCCGCTGGTCGCAGCGGACCTGGCAGGCGGCGTTGCGCCTGCGCGTCTCTACGACGCGGCCAGCTTCTGGACGACCGACACGATATTGACCGGCAAGGCGGTTGTGCCCGAGCCGGATCCTCCCACCAGCCTTGTCTGATTGAACGAGCACGGGCTGCGCGCATCGATCGATGCGTGCGCGCCCGGTTTCCTTCTTTTCAGTCAAAGGTCTTCGTGATGATCAAAATGCTTCCGGCCGCCCTTGTGGCGGCCCTCGGTCTCGCCGCGCCTGCGCTTGCAGCCGACGCGAGCCGCACGCCTCAGGGCCATTGGGAATGGCGCTCGGCGCCGCAATATGGTCCGCGGGCGACCGGCCCTGCGCGTGTCCGCATATGGGTGCCCCAGAGCCGGGACATCGCCAGCTGCGATTGCGCGATGATGCAGGCAAGCGCCGCCGACTGCATGCGCGGCGCAGTCAGGTCGGACAAGGGCTAACCCACTCCGGAGCGGCGCGTCACATGGTGGCGCGCCGCCTCTGTCATGAGGGGATGATATCCATGATCATGATGCCGAGGCGCGCTGTGCGACGCCTGTTGCTCCCACTCGGTGCGACGCTTGCGAGCGCCTGGGCCGTGCCGGTGTCGGCCGGCCCGCTCACCTACGAGCAGGCACTGAGGCTCGCTGCCGCCAATGCGCCAAGCCTCAAGGCGCGCGCGGCGGCGACAGCTGGCGCCCGCTCCTCGGCGGTCGCGGCCGATCGCCTGCCCGATCCGACGCTCGACCTGGGCCTGCAGAACTTCCCGGTGAGCGGCCCCAATGCCGGCAGCTTCACGCGCGACGATTTCACCATGGCGACGATCGGGTTCAGCCAGGCCTTCCCCAATCTCGCCAAGCGCCATGCACGCGCCGCGCGCGCCGCGGCCGATATCGGTGTCGCCGAGGCGGGCGAGCTGGTCGAAGGCCGCAACGTGCGGCTCGAGACCGCGCTCGCATGGATCGATCTCTATTATGGCGAACGCCGGCTCCGGCAGCTCGACCTGCTCGATGCCAGTCTCGACGACCTGCAGAAGACCGTGACCGCACGCCTGGCGTCGGGCAGCGCGCGCCCGAGCCAGGCGCTCGAGCCCGACCAGCTCCGCGCCGCCATCGCCGATCGCCGCGCCGAGATGGCTGCGGTGGTGGCGCAGGCGCGGGCCCGGCTCGCGCGCTATACCGGCGACCCCGACCCGCAGGCGACGGGCGACCCGCCGATGCTCGATGTCGATCCGATCCGGCTGCGGGCCGGGATCGATGCGCTTCCCGCCCTGCGCGCGCAGGACGCGCGGATCGCAGTCGCCGAAGCGGACGTGCGTCTCGCGCGCGCCGACAAGCGCCCCGACTGGAAGGTCGGCGTCACCTATGGCCGGCGCGATCCCATGTACGGCGACATGGCCTCGGTCGGCGTGTCGATCGACCTGCCGCTGTTCGCCGGCAAGCGCCAGAACCCCAGGATCGCTGCAAGCGAGAGCCTTGCGCAAGGGGGTCGGTTCGACCGCGAGGCGATCCGCCGCGAGCTGGTGGCGCAGCTCGACGCCGATCTCGCAGACCATGCCATGCATCTCTCCCGGTTGCGCAATGCCCGCGAGACGCTGGTGCCACTCGCCAGGCACCGCGCCGAGCTCGACCGCGACAGCTATGGCGCCGGCAAGCTCGACCTTGGCGCCGCGCTGCTCACGACGCTCGGGCTCGCGGAGGCCGAGGTCGAGGCGCTCAACCGCGAAGCCGACGTCGCGCGCGACGCGGTCCGCATCACTATCACC
This sequence comes from Novosphingobium sp. FKTRR1, assembly GCF_020404405.1. Taxonomy (GTDB): domain Bacteria; phylum Pseudomonadota; class Alphaproteobacteria; order Sphingomonadales; family Sphingomonadaceae; genus Novosphingobium. The sequence continues at coordinate 58,842 of NZ_JAIZDA010000014.1, forward strand.
TATGGGGAGGAGCGGCCATGACGCTCGATAAATCCGCGCTGCGCTGGGGCGCATCGATCCTGGCTGTCGCGCTGCTGGCCGGCGGCACAGGCTATTGGGCTGGCCATCGCCAGACACCGCAATCGGAGGCGACCACGCCCGCCGGGGCAGGCAAAGTCCTTTACTGGTACGATCCGATGTTCCCCAACCAGAAGTTCGACAAGCCCGGCAAGTCGCCCTTCATGGATATGCAGCTCGTGCCGCGATACGCGGACGGAGGAAGCGCCGGCGCGGCCCCCACGGTCGCCGTCGATCCCGCCGCGCGGCAGAGCCTGGGATTGCGGGTCGTCGCGGCGAAGATGGGCAGCCTTGCCTCGGCCCTCGAGGTCACCGGCACGATCGACTTCAACCAGCGCGACGTCGCCGTCATCCAGGCGCGTTCGGGCGGGTTCGTGAGCCGCGTCTATGCGCGAGCGCCCGGGGACGTGGTCCGCGCCGGCGCGCCGATCGCGGACCTGCTCCTGCCCGAATGGGGCGGCGCGCAGACCGAATATCTGAGCGTCAGGCGGCTCGGCAAGCCCGACCTCACCGCGGCCGCGCGCCAGCGACTGCGGCTGATGGGCATGTCCGACGGCCTCATCGCCAGCGTCGAGCGGAGCGGACGCCCGAACGGCGTGGTGACGATCACGACGCCGATCTCGGGCACGATCCAGACGCTCGACGCCCGTGCCGGCGTGACGCTCGCCATGGGCCAGACGCTCGCCCAGGTAAGCGGGCTCGGCACCGTCTGGCTCAATGCCGCGGTGCCCGAAGCGCGCGCGGGCGATGTCCGGGTCGGCCAGAATGCCAGCACCACGCTGGCGGGCTTCCCCGGCGAGCGCTTCGCCGGCCGGGTGATCGCGATCCTGCCGACCACGCAGGCCGACAGCCGCACGCTCACCGTGCGGATCGAGCTGCCCAACCGGGACGGCCGGTTGCGGCCGGGCATGTTCGCCAGCGTCGCGCTTGGCGGCGATGCCAAGCCGGCGCTGCTGGTGCCGAGCGAAGCGGTGATCCGCACGGGCAGGCGCACGCTCGTCATGCTGGCCGCAGGCGACGGGCGCTATCATCCCGCCGAGGTCCGCATCGGCCGCGAGGCAGGCGGCGAGACCGAGATCCTTGCCGGCCTGTCGCCCGGCGAGAACGTCGTCGTCTCGGGGCAGTTCCTGATCGATTCCGAGGCGAGCCTGTCGGGAATCGAGGCGCGGCCGATCGGCGGCGGTGCGGCATCGGCGACCATCGCCGCGCCGGCGTCGAAAGCCACGCTGTACGAGACGACGGGCAAGATCGAGCGGATCACGGCCAATTCGGTGACGCTCAGCCACGAGCCCGTTCCCGCGCTCGACTGGCCGGCGATGACGATGACCTTCGCGCTCGCCAATCCGGGCATCGCGCGCGGCTTCAAGGCGGGTGACCGGGTCCGGTTCGGGTTCGACCGGCCCCCGGCGGGACCGACGCTGCGGCATATGGCGAAGGTGGCGGGCCAGTGATCGCCCATCTCATCCGCTGGTCGGTGAGGAACCGCTTCTTCGTCGTGCTCGGCATGCTCGCGCTGGTCGGCGCGGGCCTGTGGGCGGTGCGCTCGACCCCGATCGACGCGCTGCCCGATCTTTCCGACGTGCAGGTCGTGATCCGCACTTCCTATCCGGGTCAGGCGCCGCAGATCGTCGAGAACCAGATCACCTATCCGCTCACCACCACCATGCTGTCGGTGCCCGGCGCCAAGACGGTGCGCGGCTATAGCTTCTTCGGCGACAGCTTCGTCTATGTGATCTTCGAGGACGGCACCGATCTCTACTGGGCGCGCAGCCGCGTGCTCGAATATCTCAACCAGGTCCAGGGTCGGTTGCCGGCCAGCGCCCGCAGCGCGCTCGGGCCGGACGCGACCGGGGTCGGCTGGGTCTATGAATATGCGCTGGTCGACCGCACCGGCCGGCACGATCTCTCGCAGCTTCGCGGGTTGCAGGACTGGTTCCTGCGCTACGAGCTGAAGACCGTGACCGGCGTGGCCGAAGTCGCCAGCATCGGCGGCATGGTCAAGCAGTACCAGGTGCTGCTCGATCCGGTGAAGCTCGCGGCCTACGGCGTAACCCACGCCCAGGCAGTGCAGGCGATCAGCCAAGCCAATCAGGAAGCCAGCGGCTCGGTGCTGGAAATGGCCGAGGCCGAATATATGGTCCGCGCCTCGGGCTATCTGAAAACGCTCGACGATTTCCGGGCAATCCCGCTCAAGACTGCGGCGGGCGGCGTGCCCGTCCGGCTCGGCGATGTCGCCACGATCCAGGTCGGCCCCGAGATGCGGCGCGGCATCGCCGAACTGAACGGCGAAGGCGAGGTCGCCGGCGGCGTCGTTATTCTTCGGTCAGGCAAGAACGCCCGTGAGACCATCGCGGCGGTCAAGGACAAGCTCGCCGATCTCAGGAAAAGCCTGCCGCCGGGCGTCGAGGTGGTCACGGTCTATGACCGCTCGCAGCTGATCGATCGCGCGGTCGAGAACCTCACCCGCAAGCTGGTCGAGGAGTTCATCGTCGTCGCATTGGTCTGCGCCCTGTTCCTCTGGCACGTCCGCTCGGCGCTGGTCGCGATCCTGACCTTGCCGCTCGGTGTGCTGGCCGCGTTCGTCGTAATGCGGTTCCAGGGGGTGAACGCCAACATCATGTCGCTGGGCGGCATCGCCATCGCCATCGGCGCGATGGTGGATGCGGCGGTCGTCATGATCGAGAACGCCCACAAGAGGATCGAACGCTGGGAGCAGGATCACCCGGACAGACATCTCGATGGCGAGATGCGCTGGATCGTCGTCACCGAGGCGGCGGCCGAGGTCGGGCCGGCGCTGTTCTTCAGCCTGCTGATCATCACGCTGTCGTTCATTCCGGTCTTCACCCTGGAGGCGCAGGAAGGCCGGCTGTTCGCGCCGCTCGCCTTCACCAAGACCTATGCGATGGGCGCGGCCGCGATCCTGTCGGTGACCCTGGTGCCGATCCTGATGGGCTGGCTGATCCGGGGCCGCATTCCGGCCGAGCAGGCCAATCCGGTCAATCGCTGGCTCACCAATATCTACCGGCCCGCGATCGACTGGACGATGAAGCGGCCCAAGGCAGTGCTGCTGATCGCGGCTCTGGTGTTCGCCACCACGGCCTGGCCGCTCAGCCGGCTCGGCGGCGAGTTCATGCCCAATCTCGACGAGGGCGACCTGCTCTACATGCCCTCGGCGCTGCCGGGCCTCTCGGCCGCCAAGGCGAGTGAGCTGCTCCAGCAGACCGACCGCCTGATCAAGACCGTGCCCGAAGTCGAAAGCGTGTTCGGCAAGGCCGGCCGCGCCGAGACCGCGACCGATCCCGCGCCGCTCGAAATGTTCGAGACGACGATCCAATTCAAGCCCCGCGACCAGTGGCGGTCGGGCATGACGCCCGAACGCCTTGTCGACGAGCTCGATCGCCGGGTGAAGCTTCCGGGTCTCGCCAATATCTGGGTGCCGCCGATCCGCAACCGCATCGACATGCTCGCGACGGGCATCAAGAGCCCGATCGGGGTCAAGGTGTCGGGCAGTGACCTCGCCGAGCTCGACCGCATCGCGCATGATGTCGAGACCGTGGCCAGGAGCGTGCCCGGCGTCAGCTCGGCGCTCGCCGAGCGGCTGACCGGCGGACGCTATGTCGATGTCGACATAGACCGCGCCGCCGCCGCGCGGTTCGGGCTCAACATCGCCGACGTCCAGGCCATCGTCTCCGGCGCGATCGGCGGCGAGACGATCGGCGAGACGGTCGAGGGCCTCGCCCGCTATCCGATCAGCGTGCGCTATCCGCGCGAATTGCGCGACAGCCTCGAAAGGCTGCGGGCGCTACCGATCCTGACGCCCGCGGGCCAGCAGATCACCTTGGGCACCGTGGCAAACGTCTCGATCGCCGAGGGACCGCCGATGCTCAAGACCGAGAATGCCCGGCCTTCGACCTGGGTCTACGTCGATGTGCGCGGGCGCGATCTTGCCTCGGTGGTCGGCGATCTGCAGCGTGCGGTGGCGAAACAGGTCAGGCTCTCGCCTGGGGTCAGCATCGCTTACTCTGGCCAGTTCGAATATCTCGAGCGCGCGGTCGACCGCTTGAAGCTGGTCGTGCCCGCGACGCTGCTGATCATCTTCGTGCTGCTCTACCTCATCTTCGGCCGCTTCGACGAGGCGGCGCTGATCATGGGGACGCTGCCGTTTGCGCTGACCGGCGGCATCTGGACGCTTTATCTGCTGGGGTTCAACCAGTCGATCGCCACCGGGGTCGGGTTCATCGCGCTCGCCGGCGTCTCCGCCGAGTTCGGGGTGGTGATGCTGATCTATCTCAAGAACGCGCTGGCCGAGCGCGGCGCACATCCGGACGCTGCCGAGGTCGAGGCCGCCGTGCGCGAAGGCGCGCTGCTGCGCGTCCGTCCCAAGGCGATGACGGTGGCGGTGATCCTGGCCGGCCTGCTGCCGATCCTGCTGGGATCAGGCGCGGGTTCGGAGGTCATGAGCCGGATTGCCGCGCCGATGATCGGCGGCATGCTGACCGCGCCCTTGCTCTCAATGTTCGTCCTGCCCGCCGCCTACCTGCTGTTGCGCCGGCCCAAGACCGATCCCATCCCTCAACCCGTTTCATCATGAAGGAGAAGACGATGAACCATGCACGACTGACCATTGCCCTCGGCCTCGCCGCCCTGACTGCCGCGTGCGGCAAGAAGGCGGAGGCCCCCGTTGCGACTGAGACCAACGAGGCGGAGCCCGCCGCGACCATGAGCGGCGACATGGGCAACATGTCGATGGCGCCTGACGCGAACGCCGCGATCAAGGCCAAGGGCCATGGCACCGTCACCGCGATCGACAAGGCGGCAGGCACGATCACGCTCGATCATGGTCCGATCCCGGAGGCCAAGTGGCCCGCGATGACGATGGCGTTCAAGGCCGCGCCGTCGATCACCGATGCGGTCAAGGTCGGCGACAAGGTCGATTTCGACCTCTCGCTCAAGGGCAGCGATGGCGAGGTCACCGCGATCGCAAAGCAGTGATCCGCTAAGTTCGACCGGAAAAAGCTGGTTGCGTCGCCGCTCCCGGGCGGCGACGCCCGTGCCGGCCGTCTGCCTGGCTGTGCGCCCGGTCGACGGTTGCGACCGGCAACGCCCAATGCCAGCGGCGTTTCCCTGCGCGATCACCGACAATTTGAGCACGCTTCGCGGATCGCACATTGAACGTGCAAGCCGCCCTTGCTCGCGATAGCCTGAACGGCAAGGAGCCCAGTTTAGATGACCCAGCCAGTATGACCTTGTTACCCGCGACACATCATGATCTCGTGAGCGAGCTTGTCCGTCGTTGGCGAGACGATCCCGGCGCCACCTATCGCTCCTGGTTTCTGTGGGACGAACGGCTGAAAAACTTCCGCTCCATCCGTCGCGGGCTGCAGCAGGTGGTCGCAGAAATCGAAAGTGGGCGGTTCGGCGTCGCCTATCGCGGCTCGTCACTGGAAACGGTTGTCCACTCGATCGCCGAACAGCGGCAGATCTTCAAGGGCGCCGACCATGCCTGGCTGTGGAAGCCCAAGCTGCGCATTCCAGACATCTACGAAAGCCCGGACAACCAGCGGGCGTTCGGTCGCCTGCTCGACAATTGCTCGTGCTGCGATACCGCCGAGGAGATCATCAGCCACATCCGCAGCATAGACGCGCTCAAGATCAAGGGGCTGGGGCCGGCGGCGGCCAACCTGCTCTATTTCCTTCACCCGACGCTGGTGCCGCCCTTCAATACCGCGATCGTCAAGGGCTACAATGCCGTCACCGGCGCCAAGGTGAAGCTCGGGTCATGGGATCATTTTCTCGCCATGCGCGCCGGCATCCTCGACCTCAACGACCGTTACCGCGAGTTGCTCTCCAACGATCTCGGCGCGATCGGCGGACTGTTGTTCGACATTGGCTCGGGCCGCTATCCCGCGCCACCGCTGGAGGATGACGCAACGGCGGCCGACGACTGGCTCGGCAGATTGGAACATGCCAGAGCGGAGGCAAGCCGGCTCGACAAGACAGCCGCCGCGCAGGGCGAAACCGATCGCACGCACGCCGAAATCCAGGCCTGGCTGCGCGACCTCGGCCATGCCCTCGGTTACGATGTGTGGATCGCCGCCAATGACCGCGGTCGACTTCACGCTGGCTGCCCGCTTGGACAGGGATGCCTCGAGCGCCTTCCAGACGCCATTGCGACCTCTCCCGGAGCGGACTCGATCCGCCTCATCGACGTGTTGTGGCTGGCGAAGGGTGGCGACGGCGTCGCCGCCGCGTTCGAGGTTGAACATTCGACCTCGATCTACTCGGGGATCGTGCGCATGCTCGATCTGGCGCTGTCGGGGAGCGATCTGCACGCTGCCGCCGGGCTATTCCTGGTCGCACCGAATGCGCGCGAGCAGGACGTTCGCGCGCAACTCCGTCGCCCGGCTTTCAGCCGTATTGCCGATCTCGACTTCGCCTATCTGCCCTATGGCGAGCTGGAGAGAAACAGGGACGCGATCGCTCGTTTTGGAACGGGATTGAAGGCCATCAAGGCGATCTCAAGCCCCCTTCCCTGAAACACGGACCATTGTGCCGCTGCTGGCAAGGGCCACCGGCCAGCTCCATAAGCTCATGCCGGTCCGATGAGGTTGCTTGGGGAGCGACGCCCTCCTGCAATCGAGTCGACCAGCGACCCCATCAGCCGATCTTCGCCATCAGCCTGCCCGCTGCGCCCTGCTCTGCAGCAAGGTTGCGATTATAGGCGAGTGGCATTCGCGGTGACTTCCACCGCAATGCATCCATGATCCCAGCCAGATCCTCTCCGCTTGAGCAGCCCCCACCGGGTGGTCCGGGTTGATAGTTAGTGCATTGTCGTCTCCGCCGCCATTGCCGGTCGGAGGTGGAGCGAAGCGGAACCGGAGGCCGGCAATGGCGGTGTTGCCGCTTCCGGAGCCGGTGGTCGGTAGCCAAGGCTGCTGTGCGGCCGGACGGTGTTGTAGTGACGCCGCCATGCCTCGATCAGCACCCTGGCCTCGGCGAGGCTGTAGAAAATCTCGCCGTTCAGCAGTTCGTCGCGCAGCGAGCCGTTGAAGCTCTCGTTGTAGCCGTTCTCCCATGGCGAGCCCGGCGCGATGTAGAGCGTCTTCACGCCGATCTGCCCGAGCCAGGTTTGGACGGCGGTGGCGATGAACTCGCTGCCGTTGTCGGATCTGATATGCGCTGGCGGACCACGCTCGATGAACAACTCGGCCAGCGCTGCCAGCACGTCTTCGTGGCGGAGCTGGCGCGCGACGACCAGCGCCAGGCACTCGCGGCTGGCCTCGTCGATGATGGTCAGGATGCGGAACTTGCGTCCGTCATGGGTTCGTTCCTCGACGAAGTCGTAGGCCCATACATGCCCCGGATACTCCGGCCGCAGCCGGATGCATGAGCCATCGTTCAACCACAGCCGGCCGCGTTTCGGTTGGCGCTGAGGCACCTTGAGCCCCTCGCGCCGCCAGATCCGCTCGACCCGCTTATGGTTCACCGACCAGCCGGACGCATGCAGCAATGCTGTCACCCGGCGATAGCCATAGCGCCCATACTGCTTGGCCAGCGCGACGATGTCGTCGGTCAGCGCCTCCTCGTCATCTGCCCCGCATGGCACCTTGCGTTGCGTCGACCGGTGCTGGCCGAGCACGCGGCACACTCGCCGCTCGGATACATCCAGCACCTCCCGGACCTGGTCGATGCAGCGCCGACGCCGTGCGGGGCTCAGAAGTTTCCCTTGGCGGCCTCCTGAAGGATGAGCTTATCCAGCGTCAGATCGGAGATCGCGCGGCGCAGCCGCAGATTCTCCTTCTCCAGGTCCTTCATCCGCCGCACCTGATCCGTTTCCAGGCCGCCATATTCCTTGCGCCAGCGATAGTAGGTCTGTTCGCTGACCGCGATCCGCCGGCACGCCTCGGCAGTCGTGCCGCCCTGGCCCAGCATAATCTCCACCTCACGCAGCTTGCCGATGATCTCCTCCGGCTTGTGCTTCTTCGCAGGCATACGTCGTCCCTTCCTTGGTCCAGACTCTCATAGTCAATGGACCACTCAGAAGGGGGCAGCTCACCGCTCCCGCCTGCGCCCGGCGGCGCGCGAGAGACCGGCCAAGGAGTTCTCCGATGAGCTTATACGCAACCCTTACCCAGCATATCTCACGAAGCAGGCTGATGATCGCCCTCGGGCTGCTTGCTTTTTCCTTCTGCCTCAGGGTCGAGGCGTTCGCCCACAATGTCGCGGAAGGCGACAAGGGCTATATCCAGGAAAGCAGCGGCGTCCTGTTTCTCCCGTTCGTGTATCTGGGCGCCAAGCACATGGTCACGGGCTACGACCATCTGCTGTTCCTGTTCGGCGTGATCTTCTTCCTCTACCGGATGAAGGACATCGGTCTTTACGTGACGCTGTTCGCGATCGGCCATTCGACGACCATGCTGTTCGGCGTGCTGATGGGGATCAGCGCCAACGCCTATCTCATCGACGCAATCATCGGCCTGTCGGTTGTCTATAAGGCGCTCGACAATCTTGGCGCGTTCCAGCGCTGGTTCGGCTTCCAACCCAATACCAAGGTCGCGACGCTGGTGTTCGGCTTCTTCCACGGGTTCGGCCTGGCGACAAAGATTCTTGAGTTCGAGATTTCAAGTGACGGCCTGCTCGCCAACCTGATCGCCTTCAATATCGGCGTCGAGATCGGGCAACTTCTCGCGCTCGGCGCCATCCTGATCCTGATGGGCTACTGGCGCCGGACCTCAAGTTTCATGCGCCACGCCTTCGCCGCCAACACCATCCTGATGGCCGCCGGCTTCGTGCTGGTCGGCTACCAGCTCGTCGGCTTTGCCGTCGCCTGATTTCAAGGAGGTTTCGACCATGTTCAACGCCCAACGTCCCAATCTCGACGACCTGCCCACCAATCGGCAATTGATCCGGGCGACACTCGTTGCCGCCATCTCCGCCAGCGCCCTTCTCGTCGCGGTCATTCTGCCCTCGGAATATGGTGTCGATCCCACCGGAGCCGGCCGCGCGCTGGGCCTTACCCAGATGGGCGAAATCAAAGTCCAGCTGGCTGAAGAAACAGCACAGAACGCCGCCGCCGATGCAGTGGCGGCGCAGGCGCCAGCCCTCGCATAGGTGGAGCAGGCTGCAGGCGGCAGCGTGCAACCGGTAGCCGCGCCCCCGAAGGTGCCCCTCGCGAGCGAAGCCGATGGGCGCACCGACACGACGCGCCTGACACTTGCGCCAGGCGAAGGCGCGGAGGTCAAGTTCAAGGCCAGTAAGGGCGCCCGTGTCGTCTTCAAGTGGTCGGTAGAGGGCGGCCACGTCAATTACGACACCCACGCGGACGCTCCGGGCATCTCCTATCATGGTTATGGCAAGGGCCAAGCGTCGACCGGCGAGCAAGGCGATCTCGTCGCCGCATTCGACGGCAGCCACGGCTGGTTCTGGCGCAACCGTTCGGGTGCCCCGGTGACGATCATGCTACGCACCGAGGGCGCCTATAGTGAGATCAAGCGGGTTGTCTGACATCGCTGCATCTCGTCCGATCGAATCCCGCCGTGCGAGCCCTCATGAACAGCGCGGTGGGATCGTCGGCGTCATGCGTTTTACCGGAGAGTTTTCAGCTGCCGGACATCGATCTTCTCGCGCTGGGTTATCCTGGCCTGTTTCTGGCTGCGCTGGTTGCTGCAACCCTGCTGCCGGCACAATCCGAACTGCTGCTGCTCGCCATGCTGGCTTCCGGAAGGTTCGAGCCGGTCCCGCTGCTCCTGGCCGCGTCGGTGGGCAATGTGCTGGGCTCAACACTCAACTGGGCGCTTGGCCGCTTTCTCGCGCATCATCGCGGCGCCCGCTGGTTCCCGGTCTCGGAGACCGCAATGGCGAAAGCGGAAAGGCGCTATCGCCGGTTCGGCGCGCTTTCCCTGCTGTTCTCATGGCTGCCCATCATCGGCGATCCCCTGACGCTTATCGCCGGCGTCTTGCGCACGCCGCTTTCCCGCTTCCTCCTGCTGGTCACGATCGCCAAATCCGGACGCTATCTAGTGCTGATGGTGGCGCATGGTTATCTGACCGCATGAGGCTGCAGACCAGTCTCACGGGCCCAACGAGGTAGCCATGCTCAAAATATTGGCCAACCGAACCTATCGCCATCTGTTCTTGGCCCAGATCATCGCGCTGATCGGCACCGGCCTCGCTACCGTCGCGTTGGGCCTGCTCGCCTATGACGTCGCTGGTGCTGACGCGGGTGCCGTGCTGGGCACAGCGATGGCGATCAAGATGATCGCTTATATCGGTGTGGCCCCGATTGTCGGCGCCTATGCAAACCGATTGCCGCGCCGTAGTTTCCTCATCGCGATGGACCTGATCCGTTGCCTGGTCGCGCTCGCGCTGCCCTTCATCGATCAGGTGTGGCAAATCTACGTACTGATCTTCGTGCTGCAATCGGCTTCGGCAGGGTTCACGCCGACCTTCCAGGCGACCATCCCTGACGTGCTGCCCGAGGAACAGGACTATACTAAGGCGCTGTCCCTCTCTCGCCTCGCCTATGACATGGAAAGCCTGACAAGCCCGATGCTCGCTGCCGCGCTGCTTACGGTTATGAGCTTCCACTGGCTGTTCTCAGGCACTGCAATCGGTTTTGCCTGTTCGGCCCTTCTTGTGTTGACGACCGTGCTTCCGCGGGCCGCTGCCAGCCGGCCGACGGGCGGCATCTATTATAATACCACGCGCGGCGCCCGGCTTTACCTCAAAACGCCTCGGCTTCGTGGCCTGCTCGCCGTGACTCTTGCAGCCGCCGCGGCCAGTGCGATGGTGATTGTTAATACGCCAGTGCTGGTACAGTCGGCCCTTGGGCGTGGACAGAGCGCGATGGCGATCACGCTCGCCGCTTTCGGTGGCGGCTCGATGCTGGCGGCGCTGTTGCTGCCGCGTTTGCTTGAACGGCTCTCCGATCGGACAGTGATGCTGTCGGCCGCTTCGGCTATGACGGTCACGCTGGCGGCGCTCGCCTTGTCTTGGCAGGACCACGCCGCCCCCCATTATTGGGGCGTGATCCTCGTGGGCTGGTTAGCACTTGGCATTGCCTATTCGGCCAGCATTACGCCTGGTGGCCGGCTGCTACGCCGCTCTTCGGGCGGGCAGGATCGGCCCGCCCTGTTTGCAGCGCAATTCGCGCTTAGCCATGTGTGCTGGCTAATTGCCTATCCACTGGCAGGTCAGATCGGCGCATTCGGCGGCATGGGCGCCGCGTTCGCTGCGGCCGCTGTGCTGGCGCTAATCGGCACGGTGATTGCGTTCCGCATCTGGCCCAGTGAAGACGCCGAAGTGGTAGCACACAGGCATGACGATCTGCCACTCGATCATCCCCATCTTCTCGAAGGGCATCCGGGCGGTCGCGCCCGCCACGCGTTCGTGATCGACGAGCTGCATCCACGCTGGCCGATCCAGTAGCGGCAGTGAGTGTGAAAGCGAGCGGTGACGATCGCGGGCAGCGTGTCGCGGAGACTGTGTTTCGGCTACCATCCGAGCAGCGAACGCGCGCGGGAGATATCGAGGATATAGTGGTCGTTGCTGCTGTCGATCATCCAGGGCTGGATGAAGTCGTCGCTGCCGAGCGCTTCGTTCTGCAGGATGATCCCGGCCTTCGCGAGCGGCTACGGAATCCGGATAGTCTTCCGGACCTCGCCGTCGAGCGCCTCGCCCACGATGTCCTGGATCTCGGCATAGCCGGGCGCGCCGATGAGCAGCGGCAGCTCGGCCGAAAGGTCGTGCCGCCGATCGACCAGGCGAAGCACGGCATCGGCCAAGTCGTCGCGGTGCGCCGATGCCGCACGCAGCATCCCGTGATAAAAGTGCGAGATCACGCGATGCTCGTAGATCTGGGATATCTGCTGCGCGAGTAACGCCGAGCGCCCGTCGCCGTCGTAAACTCCGGCGGCGGGGAGGAAGACGACGGGAATCTTACCGCGCCTCGCGTGCAGCAGTGCTTCGGCAACAACTTTCGACTGTGGATACGCCTAGGACGCACCGATTGGCGACTCCTCGCTGATGCGCTCTTCCGGAGTGGCGGCAGGCTTATGAACCAGCATTGTGCTGGCGAAGACGAATTGCTCGACGTCGAACGACCGGAGCCCGTCAATCAGCCGGCGGGTGTCGTGCACGGTGGCCTTGTCGTAGAGCGGATTGGGGTTGCCCGTGATGTCATAGCCGATTGCCGACGCGGGCGGCCGCGGGTCTGGAGGACCGACACGATCCAGGCCGACAACCGTGTAGCGTTCCCTCGGCTGGGCAACTAGCGCGGCGGCTGTAAAGCCGCTCGCACCTGTGATGAGGACGACTTCGAGGGCGTCCTTGTCGCTCCCTGACCCACTGCGCTCACCGTCGGTCATCAATCTGCCACCCTCATTCATTGTGCTGCGGAACGCATACAGTCCCCCTGTACTTATGATCGCGAGGCGGGCGCGTGCGGATCACCGCACAATTGTTTTACGCGCCCGCCCCGCAAATCCCTTAGGCAAAATGGGGCTTTATTGCGTCACCGCGAAGCCGGCTTTCTCGATGGCCTGCTTGAGCTGCTGTACATCGGCCGTCGAGTTTACCGAAACGGTCTTTCTCGCCAAATCGATGTTGACGACGGCATTGGCATCGACGCGCTGAAGCGCGTTGGTCACACCGCGCGCACAGCCTCCGCAGGTCATTCCCTGAACTTTGAAGTCGATCATCTTCGTTCTCCCATAAGGTGGATGAAACAAATATGGGGCTTGACACTGTGTCAGGGTCAAGAGGTGAATTTAGCTGTTGACCTTGACACAATGTGAGGGACCATAAGGCCGTCGACTCAGTAGTGGAGACGACCATGAACGCCCGGGCGCAGCTGCCAATGCAGGCACAGACGAGAAGCGACGAAAGGCTGTCGCTGGCCATCGATGGCATGACCTGCGCGACGTGCGTCGGGCGGGTGGAGCGCGCCATCGCCGGGGTGCAGGGCGTTGCCGGCGTCTCGGTCAATCTCGCGACGGAGCGCGCGAATGTCGAGTTCGTCGATGGACGATCCGATGTCGCTGCCGTAGCCGATGCGGTTCTTGCGGCGGGCTACACCCCGGTGACACAGACGACCGAGCTGACGATCACCGGCATGACCTGCGCGTCCTGCGTCACCCGGGTCGAGAAGGCGCTGCTGAAAGTGCCCGGCGTCCGCTCCGCGAGTGTCAACCTGGCGGCCGAGACGGCGCGGATCGAAACGGCGGGTGACGTCCCCGCTTATGTCTTGGTCGAGGCTGTCGAAAGTGCTGGCTACACTGCATCGGCGCGCACCGGATCGGCGGAGGCGGAACGCGGCGCCGAGGACGCCCGGCGCGACGCCGCCGCAACAAGAGAGCTCCGCCATGTGCTGATCGCCGCGGCGCTGTCGCTGCCGCTTGTCTTTCCGATGCTGCTGGCCCCGTTCGGTATCGAGGTGGCCGTGCCGGGCTGGATCCAGCTGCTGCTCGCGACGCCCGTGCAGTTCTGGCTGGGCGCGCGCTTCTATCGCGCGGGTTGGAAGGCCGCGCGCGCCCGAACCGGCAATATGGACCTGCTGGTCGCGATCGGCACATCGGCCGCCTATGGGCTCAGCCTCTACCAGCTGCTGTTCGCGCCGATGCACGGCATGGACGCGCATTATTACTTCGAGGCTTCGGCCGTCGTCATCACCCTTATCCTGCTCGGCAAATGGCTCGAAGGCCGCGCCAAGCGTCAGACCGGAGAGGCGATCCGCGCGCTGATGGCGCTGCGGCCCGACCAGGCTCGCGTTGTCGGCACCGACGGCAGCGAACGAGAGATTGCCCTGGCGGAGGTGCGCTCGGGTGACCGCGTCCGCGTCCGGCCCGGGGAGCGCATCCCCGTCGATGGACGACTGATCGAGGGAGCGACCCATGTCGATGAATCCATGCTCACCGGAGAGAGCCTTCCGGTCGCCAAGGCCGCTGGAGACCCAGTGACCGGCGGATCGATCAACGCGGACGGGCTCATCCTGGTCGAGACGACGGCGGTGGGGGCTGAGACCACCCTCGCCCGCATCGTGCGCCTGGTCGAAAGCGCGCAAGGCGCCAAGGCTCCGATCCAGCGGCTCGTCGACAAAGTCAGTGCCGTGTTCGTGCCAATCGTCCTCGTCATAGCCGCGCTTACCCTCGCCGGATGGCTGATCGCCGGCGCCGGAGTGGAAGTCGCGATCCTGAACGCGGTCGCGGTGCTCGTCATCGCCTGCCCGTGCGCGCTCGGCCTAGCCACTCCGACCGCGATCATGGCCGGTACGGGCGTTGCCGCGCGGGCCGGCGTGCTCATCAAGGATGCCGAGGCGCTGGAGACCGCGCACCGCATCAATGTCGTTGCGTTCGACAAGACCGGCACGCTGACCGAAGGCAAGCCCTCGCTGCTGGCCGGACTGCCCGCCGCCGGGGTCGAGCGCACCGATCTCATCGCGCTCGCCGCGGCGCTTCAGGCCGGAAGCGAGCATCCGCTCGCACGGGCCGTCATGGCGTGGGCCAGCTCGGAAGGCGTCGAACCCGCCCGCGCCAGCGGGATGCGCGGCCTGCCCGGCCGCGGGGTTGCTGCAGACGTCAACGGCCGCGACCTGATCCTCGGCAGCACGCGCTTGATGGAGGACGAAGCTATCGCACTGACGCCGCTGGCCACCGAGGCGGCCAGGCTGGAAGCCGAGGGACGGACGGTCTCCTGGGTTGCGGAGCGCGCGCCCGAACGCCGCCTCCTCGGCCTGCTGGCGTTCGGCGACGAGGTGAAGGCTTCCGCCGCGGCCGCCGTGGCGGCGCTGCATGGCCGCGGCATACGCAGCGTGATGCTGACCGGAGACAATGCGGGAAGCGCCCGCGCAGCCGCAGCCAAGCTCGGCATCGACGACTTCGTCGCCAATGTCCTGCCGGAAGGAAAGTCGGATGCGGTAGCGGCGTTGCGGGCCGAGGACCGCACGGTCGCCATGGTCGGCGACGGCGTCAACGATGCCCCTGCCCTCGCTGCAGCGGATGTCGGCATCGCCATGTCGACTGGCACTGACGTCGCCATGCACGCAGCGGGCATCACGCTGATGCGGGGCGATCCACGCCTGGTGGCGGACGCGATCGACATCTCGAAGCGGACCTATGCCAAGATCCGCCAAGGCTTGTTCTGGGCGTTCATCTACAATCTGATCGGCATTCCGCTGGCGGCGTTCGGTTATCTAAGCCCGGTGATCGCCGGCGCGGCGATGGCGCTGTCGAGCGTCAGCGTCGCTGCCAATGCGCTGACGCTTCGCCGTTGGCGTCCGACAGCGGCTTGAGGAGACAATACGTGAATATAGGACAAGCTGCCAAAGCTTCGGGCGTCAGCCAGCGGATGATCCGCCATTATGAGGCGATCGGCCTCATCCCCAAGGCCACGCGGCGTGATTCCGGCTACCGCGACTATGACGAACGCGAGGTGCACATGCTGCGTTTCATCCGACGCGCGCGCGATCTCGGCTTCCCAATTTCGGAGATCGGCCAGCTCGTTGCGCTGTGGCAGGACGGCGATCGGGCGAGTGGTGAGGTCAAGGCCCTCGCGCTTGCACGAGCCGCGGAGATGGAGCGCAAGGAGCACGAGCTCCGAGCGATGCGCAAGTCGCTCGAAGATCTGGCGCGTCGCTGCGCGGGCGGAGATCGGCCAGATTGCCCTATCCTGGACGATCTTGCGGTCGGAGTTCAACATGTTACTCTCCGTTGTGCGCAAGAAAAGGGTTGACCTTGGACGATGGTCCGAGCCGTAAGGACGGTGAAGTCCAAACCGCGGCGAGGGATAGCGCCAAGTACCGCGTATCTATGAGGGGAGCGGGGCGCATATGGAAGGAAAGACAATGCATCAGATCGATCCCGAGATGAAGGCGTGCATCGACGCCTGCCACGAATGCCACATCACCTGCCTTCACATGGCGATGAATCACTGCCTGGAGGCGGGAGGGCGGCACGCCGAGCCGCAGCACATGAAGCTGATGCTGGACTGTGCCCAGATTTGCAGCGTCGCGATCGACTTCATGGCGCGCAAGTCCGAACACCACCGGCATATCTGCCGCGAGTGCGCCGAGATTTGCCGGGCGTGCGCGTCGAGCTGCGAAGGGCTGGACGGCATGGAGGATTGCGTCGCCGCATGTCGCAAGTGCGCCGAGGCTTGCGACAAGATGGCCGCGTAAATGGCCCGAGGGCGGCGCTTTCCCCGCCGCCCTCCCGTTACATTGCGAGCCAAGGCGCGTGAGACGGTGCGATGCACGGTCAGGGTTGCGGCAACGCTTTAGAGAGGGGCGTTGTCTGCCCTGCCGCTAGTAGGCTAGCGGCCCGCCCGCCCGCGGCTTGGCGCGGCGGTTCCAGGCAAACCCGATCACGATCACGGCAAGCATCAGGAGTTGTGCCAGCACCGACTGAAATGTCGGGAACAGGCCCAACATCGAGATACGTGGCACGCTGGCGAGCGGCGCTATGTCGATGATCCCCGCCTCTTGGAGGGCAGCGACTCCCTTACCGGCCAGCACGACCGTCAGAGCGGCCATCAGCCACGAGCTGTAGCGGAAGAACTGCGTAATCGGCAGCGTCCGGCTGTAGCGGAGCATGGCCCAGGCGATGACGGCGAGAAGGCTGATCGCTGCGCCGGCGCCGGCCAGCAGCATCGCGGTGTTACCCTGTGTCGAGAGCGCGGCGTAGAAAAGGATCGGGGCTGTTGAAAAATGCGCCGCTCGCGGCCGGGTACGGTTGAGGGCGGAATGACACCCTAAGGTT
Organism: Novosphingobium sp. FKTRR1; assembly: GCF_020404405.1. Classification (GTDB taxonomy): domain Bacteria; phylum Pseudomonadota; class Alphaproteobacteria; order Sphingomonadales; family Sphingomonadaceae; genus Novosphingobium. Next base: position 75,650 of record NZ_JAIZDA010000014.1, read on the forward strand.
TTGCGATCCCGTCTCGCATGGGATGGTATTATGGGAATGCAGGCTGCTGATGTTCGCAGTTGCAATATGGTCCGATCAGTGACTATCTAGAGGCCTTCGACGGACCCGGATTGATTCGGGTGGCTCGGCCCGGCGCCTATCCCCGGGATAACCTTAGCGAATTTGGGCCTCGCTTCCGAGTATCGTTGATTGAACGCGTCTGACGGCGTGCGCCCCTCGCTATTGCGATCAGGTTTCTACATGACATTTGCTACTTCGCTTCGACGCGAATGGCTCTCGAACCCGCGCGCCGACGTGCTTGCGGGTATCGTCGTCGCGCTCGCGCTGATCCCGGAGGCCATCGGCTTCTCGATCATTGCCGGCGTCGATCCAAGCGTCGGGCTGTTTGCCTCCTTCTCCATCGCCGTCATCATCTCGCTCGTGGGCGGACGCCCCGGCATGATTTCGGCCGCAACCGCCGCCATTGCGGTTCTTGTCCTGCCGCTGATCCGCGATCACGGCGTCCAGTACCTCTTTGCCGCCACCATCCTCATGGGACTGATCCAGGGCGTCGCCGGCTTCCTGAAGCTCGACCTGCTGATGCAGTATGTGTCACGCTCGGTCATCACCGGCTTCGTCAACGCGCTCGCGATCCTAATCTTCATCGCGCAGCTTCCCCAGCTAACGAACGTCGGGTGGGAAACCTACGCGATGGTCGCGGCGGGCCTGGCGATCATCTACCTGTTCCCGCGTCTGACCAAGGCGATCCCGTCGCCGCTGGTCGCGATCGTGATCCTGACGATCGTCTCGATCTATGCCGGCATCAAGGTCAACACGGTGGGCGATATGGGCAAGCTGCCCTCGTCGCTGCCAGCGTTCGGCATCCCACAGGTGCCGTTCACGCTGGAAACGCTGCGCATCATTTTCCCCTATTCGCTGACGATGGCGGCGGTTGGCCTGCTGGAATCGATGATGACCGCGCAGATCGTCGATGATCTGACCGACACGCCATCGAACAAGCGCCGCGAGATGAAGGGGCAGGGTATCGCCAATTTTCTGACCGGCTTCCTCGGCGGGATGGGCGGCTGCGCCATGATCGGGCAGTCGGTCATCAACGTGAAGTCGGGCGGCTCCACCCGCCTTTCCACCTTTGTGTCGGGCGCGTTCCTGCTGTTCCTGATCGTCGTACTGGGGCCGCTGGTCGCCCGCATTCCGATGCCGGCGCTGGTCGCGGTGATGATTATGGTGTCGATCGGCACCTTCTCCTGGGGATCGATCAGGAACCTCAAGAGCCATCCGTGGCAGTCGTCGGTTGTCATGCTGGTGACGGTGCTGGTTGTCGTCTCGACGCACGATCTGGCGCAAGGCGTGGTCGCAGGCGTGATCCTGTCCGGTCTGTTCTTCGCCAGCAAGGTCAAGCGCCTGTTCGACGTGGCATCCGAGCTGAGCGCGGATGGCAGGACGCGGACCTACCGCGTCTCGGGTCAGGTGTTCTTCGCCTCGTCCGAGCGGTTCGCCGACGCCTTCGACTTCAAGGAGGTGCTGGACAATGTGGTCATCGACCTGACCGCCGCGCACTTCTGGGACATTTCGGCGGTGGGGAGCCTCGACAAGGCGATCCTCAAGTTCCGCCGCGAAGGCACCCATGTCGAGGTCATCGGCCTCAATCAGGCGAGCGCGACGATGGTCGATCGCTTCGCCGTCCATGACAAGCCCGGCGCCGAAGCAGCGCTCGGCGCCCACTGAGGAGAGGGCTTATGAACCGCATATTGGCCTGTATCGACGCATCCACCTACGCGACCAGCGTCGTCGATCTGGCGGCCTGGGCCGCTACCCGGCTCGGGGCCGATGTCGAGCTGCTGCACGTCGTCCAGCGCAAGGATGCCGTGGCATCGCGCAACGATCATAGCGGCGCGATCGGCCTCGGTGTCAAAAGCGAGCTGCTGGAAGAGCTGACCCGCATCGAGGAAGCGGCGGGGCGTCTTGCCATCGAGGAAGGGCGCATCCTGCTGGACGCAGGCGGCACTCGCTTGAAGGAGCAGGGCATCACGGTCGCGTCGATGCACCTGCATGGAGGGATCGTGGAGACGATCGTCGAGCGTGAAGCCGATGCTGCATTGGTCATCATCGGCAAGCGCGGCGCGTCGGGCGAGTTCGCGACCGACCATATCGGCTCCAAGGTCGAACGGGTCGTGCGTGCCAGCGACAAGCCGGTGCTGATCGCCTCACGCGAAGCCAAGGCACCTGACGCGGTGGTGATCGCCTTCGACAACAGCCCCGCCGCCTGCCGCGCTGTCCGTCATGTCGCTACCTCGCCGCTGTTCGGTGGTTTGCCAGTACACCTCGTCATGGCGGGGCCGGATGATGGCAAACACCGCGACCAGCTCGGCGCAGCGGCAGCAACGCTGCCCGCCTGTTCCGAAACCGTCCTGCGTGACGGCAAGGTCGATGCGGTGATCGGCGATCATATGGCGGCGCATCCCGGCGCGATGCTGGTGATGGGTGCCTATGGACACTCGCCGCTTCGCACCCTGATCGTCGGCAGCACGACGACAACGATGATCCGCACCGTTCGCGCCCCGGTACTGTTGGTACGCTGACATAGCCGGGGACGCGCCGGACCTTGATGCGCGGCGTCGGCAACTGCTGGCGCTTCGCGATCAGCTCGTCGCCGATGATGCGGCGGCCGAGGAAACGCGCGCCCCGGTCACGCTCGATCAGGAAAGCGTCGGCCGCCTGTCGCGGATCGACGCCATGCAGGTGCAGGCAATGGCACTGGCGGCGCAGCGGCACCGGCAAGCCGAATGTAGCCGCATCGACGCCGCACTGATGCGGATCGACAGCGGCGATTATGGCTGGTGCGTCCGCTGTGGTGAGGAAATCGAGGCCAAGCGCCTCGATCGTGCGCCCGCGACGACGATGTGCCTCGCCTGCGCCAAGGAGGGCTAGGCCCGAAAGGAAGGCATCATGCCGACCGGAACGATCAAATACCTCGACCGTGGTGGGGCCTGGGGCTTCATCTCTCGTGACGACAAGCAGCCCAAGGTCTTTGTCCACGTCCGAGCGGCGGAGCGCGCCGGGTTCACTGAGCTACGGCGCGGGCAGCGATGGCGCTTCACGCTCGTCGAGCGCCCCAAGGGCGGGTTTGAGGCCGATGATCTGGAAATGCTGTTCGACGAACCGCCCCCGCCCGGACGATAAGCAGTTTCCCAAAAACGAACCTCCAACGGGAAGACCGGCACCGGCACAAAAACACGCCCTATCCCCGCTGGGGCTTTCCCAAAATATGTTCCCGAAATATAAGTCCCGAAATTCGCTGTTTGAGATGGGATAACGGGACTCATGCTGGTTGGTTATGCGCGTGTCTCGACTTCCGATCAGGACCTGACGCTACAAACCGATGCGCTGACCAAGGCTGGCTGTGAAAAGCTGTTCACCGACAAGGTGAGCGGCGCGAAGCTGAACCGTCCCGGCCTGACCGAAGCTCTCAATTTCGTGCGGGCGGGCGATACGCTGGTGATATGGAAGCTCGATCGCCTTGGCCGTTCGATTGGGGGCCTGATCGAACTGGCGGCGGACCTGTCCGCTCGCAAGATTGATTTCCGATCCCTGACGGACGGGTTCGACACGGCCACCCCATCGGGCCGGCTGCTGTTCCATATCCTCGCTTCCGTCGCGGAGATGGAGCGAGAACTGATAAAGGAACGGACGATTGCTGGTTTGGCAGCGGCACGGGCCAAGGGCGGCACGGGCGGGGGCCGCAAGTCCGTCATGACGCCCGACATGCTCGATACCGCCCGCAAGCTGCTCAAGGCCGGCGATAAACCAGCGAAGGTCGCGAAGCTGCTACAGGTCGGCCGTTCCACCTTCTATCGCCACTTCCCTGCGGCCGAGCGCGAACCTGGCTAATTGGTGTCAGAAGATCGTCGCGTAGTAAGATTGCTCGAACCGGCCCCGGCTGATCCGGGCCATGTGATCGATCCGTTCCGGCACCGGGGGCGGGCGGCGGGTCCGTGCCGGTCGTGCGGCGGGGCGGGCCAGCAGTACGAGATTGGCAATGGCCGCGCCCAACAGAAACTCTTCCTCGGCACCGCGCAGGCCGCGAAGGTGCAAACGGGTTAGCCCCCGCTTACCCTTGGCATCGGCAAACACCCGCTCGACGCCCCGACGCAGTCGCATCGACCGCTTGAATAGGGGCGTCTGCATCTCGCCGCGCACCAGCTCGCGCACGTCCTCATGTTCGCTGTGCGTCACCGACCTGTTGCTGCCTGCGGTGCATTTCCGTTTGAGGTGACAGGCGCGGCAGTCGGAGGGACTGGCGCTGTATCGGAGAAAGCCCGCCCGACGATCGGCACCACGAAAGGGCAGTATCTTGCCAGCAGGACAGACATAGCGGTCCTGCTCCCGTTCATAGCGGAAGGCTTCGCGGGGGAATTTGCCCTTGGTCTGTTCGGATCGTTCCAGCACCGGGATATGCGGGATGGTGCCGCGATCGGTGACAAACGCCAGGAACGCGGCGCTGCCGTAGGCGGTGTCAGCCGCGACGCGCTTTGGCCGGTAGCCGAACCGATCATCGGCCCGTGCCAGCATGGTCCGCCCCGCATCGACTTCCGCCGCGAAGCGGGCGGGACTGGCCTCCACGTCGATCGTCACCCCTCCCGGCGTGTCGATCAGGATATTCAGGGCATAGCCGAACCGGCCCCGCGCCGTGCGCGCAGACCAAGCCGACGCCGGATCGGTGCGTGACACCTCGGCCGGCTTGCCACGCGGCACGCCATGTTCCTGCGGTGGAGCATTGGCCTGATCCGCCAGCCATTCGCAAACCGGGCGGGGAAGCCGGGGCGCGGCTATGTCGGCGTCCCGCATCTTGCGCTGCCAGCTTGCGTCGGCCGCGACAAACGATGCGTCGATTGCGGCATCCTTGTGGGCGATCAGCCGCGCGTCGGCGCAGCGCCGAACAGTCTGCTCGAACAGGATGCGGAAGATGCCGGCATCGCGGAAGCGGCCATGCCGGTTCTTGCTAAACGTCGAGTGGTGCGGCACCCGCGCGTCGGGCGGCAATCGGCAGAACCAGCGATAAGCGAGATTGAAGCGGACTTCCTCGCACAGCCGGCGTTCCGACGTGATGCCATAGAGGCGAGCGATAAGCGCCATGCGGACCAGCAATTCAGGCGCTATCGAGGGACGCCCACGGCGACTATAATGCGGCGCGAGCGCATCGCGCAGTTCACCCAGGTCGATCAGTCCGTCTATCCTGCGTAGGATGTGATCGGCGGGGATCATCGCTCCTAGCGCCCGCCAACTTGCGCCCTTGCCGCCTCGCTGTTGCTCACCCATCATGGCCGCTGCTCCCGATGTGTCGAAGCAGGGAACCCGTTAGGAACGCGATCGGCTCACCCGGCCTTTTTCAACAGCCCCGGCCGCTTGCTCTCGGCAAGCGTGCCGTCGAGGTCGAAGGCGATCAGCCACTTCATGCCGCCTTCCCTGCCGGATCGCGGTAGGCGAGCAGCCTGAGCGCATTGATGACGACGAGCAGCGTCGATCCCTCATGAACCGCCACCGCTGGCCCAATGCCGAGGCCGAGGATGGTAGCAGGCACCAGGAAGGCGACGACACCCAGGCTGACGAAGACGTTCTGCCGGATGATTCCACGGGTATGGCGGCTAAGACCGACTGCGAATGGCAGGTGCGCCAGATCGTCGGCCATCAGCGCCACGTCGGCTGTCTCCAGCGCAACGTCCGACCCCGCCGCGCCCATCGCGATGCCGACCGTGGCGCTTGCCATCGCCGGCGCATCGTTCACGCCGTCGCCCACCATCGCGACCTTGTCTTCGCCGGCGAGCTTCTTGATCGCGGCAACCTTGTCTTCGGGCATGAGGTCGCCCCACGCTTCGTCGATCCCGACTTCGTCGGCGATCGCTTCGGCGACTTTCTGGTGATCGCCGGAGATCATTATCATCCGCGACACGCCCATCTCGTGCAGCCGACGCAACGCGGTCTTGGCAGCTTCGCGAGGCGTGTCCATCAGGCCGATCGCGCCCAGGTCGCGGTCCCCCTTGCGGACCACCATTGTCGTGCGGCCGTTCTCGCGCAGCTTCGCGATTGCGTCCTGCGCGCCCTGCCCCAGCGCCGGAATGCCCTCACTTCCGAACATCTCGGCCTTGCCGATCCACACCGTCTCGCCATCCACGCTCGCGGTGACGCCCCGACCGGTCAGGCTCTTGAGGTCGCCGGCAGTCGGCACGGCACGATCGTTCAGACGTTCGCGGCCGTCCTTGACGATCGCTTGGGCCAGGGGATGGTCGCTCAACGCTTCGACGGCGACAGCCAGCGCCAGCAACTCGCCTTCATCGGCGCCATCGACGGGCACGACATCAGTGATGCGCGGACGACCTTCGGTCAGCGTGCCCGTCTTGTCGAAAGCGATCGCTTTGAGCGACCCGAGGTTTTCGAGCGGTGCACCGCCCTTCACGAGCACGCCGCCCCGCGCTGCACGGGCAACGCCCGACAGGACCGCGCTCGGCGTTGCGATCGCGAGCGCGCACGGGCTTGCCGCCACCAGCACCGCCATCGCGCGATAGAAGCTGTCGCGGAACGGCTCGTCGACGACCACCCATGCGAACAGCAGGAGCACTGACAGGACCAGGACGGCGGGCACGAAGATCCGTTCGAACCGGTCGGTGAAGCGCTGCGTCGGCGACTTCTGCGTCTCCGCTTCGCTCACCATCTTCACGACCTTGGCAAGCGCGCTTTCATTGGAACGGCGTGTCACCTCGATCTCGATCGCGCCGCCGCCGTTGATCGTACCCGCAAAAACCCGGCTTTCCGCGTCGACTGCATCGGGCTTGGCGCGTGCCGCTGCGGCATCTGCGACCGGCACCTTGTCGACCGGGATGCTTTCACCCGTGACCGGGGCCTGGTTGATCGCGCTGGTGCCCTTGATGACGAAGCCGTCGGCAGGCAGGCGCTCGTTCGGGCGGACGATGGCAATGTCCCCGACGACCATCTGCTCGACCGGGATTTCGCTGGTCTGCCCGCCGCGTCGCACGGTCGCGGTTTCGGGCGCGAGCTTCGCCAGCGCCTCGATCGCCTTCTTGGCGCGGCCCATTGCATAATGCTCAAGCGCATGGCCGAGGCTGAACAGGAACAGCAGCAGCGCACCTTCGGCCCATGCGCCCAGCGCAGCGGCGCCGGCCGCAGCGACCAACATCAGCGTGTCGATCTCGAACTTCTTCATCCGGAGGTTGTCGATCGCCTCGCGCAGCGTGAAGAATCCGCCGAAGAAATAGGCTGCGATATAGCAGGCGGTCGGCAGCCATTCGGGCGCGCCAGCGACCAGCCTCTCGATCGCGTAGCCGATCCCCAGCAGCGCGCCACAGGCGAGCGCGAAGATCAGCTCGGTATTGGGGCCGAGAAATTCGGCGTGGCTATGGTCGTGGCCATCGCCGGGGCCGTGCTTCTCTTCGCCCGCGCCGTGGCCCCCGGGGCCGTGGTCGTGGCCGGCATGTTCATCGGCAGCGACCCGCTTGCCCACCCTCACCTTCAGCTTGCGAAGCGCAGCGCGCACCTCCTCTTCGGTGGTTTCGCGGCGATCATATTCGACCCGGACAGACCCGCTGGTGCTGGCGCTTGCCTGGACCACGCCGGGCAAGGCGCACAGCGCATCGCTGACCGTGCGCGCCCGACGTTCGTGGTTGATCCCCGTCACCTGCCAGATCGCATGGCCGTAGCGCTCGGTGATTTCGGCACCTGCGGCGCGCACCATTTCGCGCAACCGTGGCAGCGGCAGCTTGGCGGCATCGAAATGGATGCACAGCGCCGCTGGCGTGTTGCCGTCGAGACAGATCACATGCGCCCGCTCGACACCTTCGCGCTTTGACAGGGTTGATACGAGACGGTCCAGGCAGGCATCGGCCGCGTCAGGAAGGTCCGGCAACAACACTGGAATGTCGAGTTCGAGCTTGTCGTTCATGACGACCTCCTTTCGCTTTTCTTGGTTTCGGCGCGCGCGTCGCGCAGGATTTCGACACCGCCCTTGATGGCGATGATGGCGGTGGCGAAGCCGACCAGCAGGTCCGGCCAATTGGTACCCAACCACAGCACCAGCACGCCGGCGATCAGGATGCCGCCGTTGGAAATGAAGTCGTTGAAGCTGAAGGTGGTTGCGGCCCGGAGATTGACGTCCGGATCCTTGAGGCGCTGGAGCAGCCGCAGGCAGAGGTAATTCACGACGCCGGCGATCGCGGACATGACCATCATGGTAGGTCCGATGGGCTCGCTGCCCTGCACGTAGCGCCGTCCGACATCGATCAAGATGCCGCCCGCGAAGATCAGCAGCATGACGCCCGAAGCGACCGCGGCGCGTGTCTTCCATGTCTGGCCCCGGGTGAGCGCCACAAGGCTCAGCGCATACACAGCCGTATCGGACAGGTTGTCGACGCCGTTGGCGATCAGCGCGCTCGAGTCCGCGAAGAAGCCGGAAACGAAGAAGCCCGCAGCGATCGCCGCGTTCAGCAGCAGGACGATCCACAGTGTGCGGCGCTCCTGCCCGCCATTGTTGTCGTTGCCCGGGATCATCCCATCATCTCCTCAAGTGTCAGCAGGGCCAGGAAGCCGACGAAAAACATCGAGCTGATGAGCGGGGTGTCGGGTTTCTCGTGCGCCTCGACCAGCAACTCCTCCGTGACGAGGTAGAGCAGCGCCATCAGCCCGAAGCTGAGGAAGCCGGCGATCATCACCGGCGACAGCGCGGCGACCGGCACGGCAGCGAGCGCGCCGATCGGCAGCAGCAGGGCCAATGCCGAGACGATCACGATGATGCGCAAGCGCGAGCGATAGGTTTCCGCCAGCTCGTCGGTCAGCGTCAGTCCCAGAAATAACACTTCCAGAGTGAGCGCGATCGTCAGCAGGAGACCTGCCTTCTCGCCCGCCACGAAAGCGAGGCCGAGCACCAGGCCGTCGACCAGAATGTCGATGCCGATCGCGGCGAGTAGCGCCATCGGCCCCTTGAAGCGGGCCTCAAGAGCCTTGAGCCCCAGCATGGTCGCGACGCCCGCCGCCCCGCCGATCAACGTCGCGCTGGGCGATGCCTCATGCTTGACCTGCGGCAGGATTTCGGTCGCTGCCGCCGCGAACACGACGCCGGCAGCGAGATGCTGTAGGCCCGCCACGAGGCCAGGTTTCAACTTGGTGCGGCTCGCGACAATCGCGCCGAGCACGACCGCCAGCACAGGCGCAAGCGTATAGAGCAGTGCCTGCATTTCCTAGGACTCCTCCGGGGTTCGGTGGCAGACGCGGATCTTCCCGCGTCGCGTGAACGCGATCGATCCGCCCGCCACGACAGCCCGCGAATGGTCGCCGCGAAACTCGTCACCGGTTCGCTGCGCGCGCAGGATCTCGGTCCTGCCCTTCGGCAGCCAGGTGACGGCCATTTTCAAGCCGTCATCGATGAAGTCGACATCGGCGCGTGTGCCGTCGTCGCAGTACATGATGCGCTGCGCGATTAGTTTCGACGTCAGATGCTTTTCATGCGCCGGCTCGGTAGGCTGGGTCGCCGCTGGATTACACGCCCCTATAACCGCCCCGGAGACGAGAACGACGCCGAGGCGCGCGATCGCCAGACCGGCCCGATTCAGGCCGCACAAGGTTGTCACATTTGAAATCGACGTGTCAGACATCGGTCTCTTCCGACGAAGCGCCCTGTGGCGTTCGAAGGCAGGGCAGTTCATCGCGTGCCTTCCCGCTCGCAGATCCGGGTACGGCCATCGCCTTCCACGATGGTGAGCTGCGACCCCTTGAAGGTCGCGGTGGCTGTTTCGCCGACATATTGCAGGCCCTGCGCTGGCGCGGTCAGCATCATCGGCGGTCCCCCGTTGGAGCGCCGCAAATCGATCTGCAGGCCGTTGTCCTTGTAATCGACGAACAGCGGTTCCCCGTCGGAACAGCGATATCTATGCCGCCCCATTTCCCCGGTCGCCACGGCGCTGTCGGACGAATGGATCTGCTGCTCCGTTGGCGGGGCTGGCGGCTTTCTTTCCGAGCACGCCGCGAGCCCGACAACGAGGATGACGGCGGGCAGCACCCGCTTACAGTGCATCATCATCGCGCCTTCCTCCTGTAGCGGAAGGGGACGCGCTGACGATTGATAGCCCGGGCAGGCTGACCTACCCGCCAGCGGAGATAGGTTGCGAGGCGATCGTCAGATTCGACCATCAGGGATCGCAGGCGGCGCAACATCATCGCCGCGAACGGCAGGGAGAGCGCCCCGCGCAGCGTGCAGCTATGCGTTAGCCTGGTGCCGCCATCGTCCCCCGCCAGCTCGTACCGCTCTTCGAGCGTGAACAGATAGGGGATGCCGCAGGACCAAGCGAAGGCGTGCGGTTTATCGAATCGATCAATCCGTGCTGGCGTCCGAATTGGCCGGGTGATGCCCTGGATCGCAAAGGTGCATTCTGTGTCGCCGAGCCGGGACGGATCATCGAGAAATACGAGCGGACTCCACGCCCGGCGATGATCCGGATCGGTGAGTGCCGACCAGATGCGCAGTGGCCCGCCGTGAAGCATCGAGCTGGTTATGGTGCGAGGCATATCCCCATCTCCCAGAGATGGGCGGGGCGATCGCGGATCGCCCCGCCCATCCATCAGGCCAAGTTGTTCACGAAGGTCTGACCGTGGTCGTCCCCTTCATGCTCCTCATTGTAGTGCTCGGGTTTCTCGATCACTTTCTGCCCGAACCGGGCATAGAGTGTCGGCAGCACGAACAGCGTAAGAAGCGTCGCCGAGATCAGACCGCCGATGACGACCGTCGCCAAAGGCTTTTGAACCTCTGCGCCGGCGCCTTCGCCCAGCGCCATCGGCACGAAGCCGAGGCTGGCGACTAGCGCGGTCATGATGACGGGTCGCAGACGCTGCATCGCGCCAACATGCGCGGCTTCCTCGCGGCTCATCCCTGATCGGATCAGATCTTGGATCGAGCTGACCATGACGAGGCCGTTGAGGACCGCGATGCCCGAGAGGGCGATGAAGCCCACTGCCGCCGAGATCGAGAAGTCCATGCCCCGCAGGAACAGCAACAGGACGCCGCCCACCAGCGCGAAAGGCACGCCGGTGAACACGATCGCGGCGTCGCGGACCGATCCCAACGCCCCGTAGAGGAGCAGCAGGATCAAGATGAAGCAAGCCGGAATGACCAGCTTCAGCCGTTCGCTTGCCGATTGGAGGTTCTCGAACTGGCCGCCCCATTCGAGATAGGTGCCGGCAGGCAGCCGGAGTTGGCTGCCGATCGCCGCCTGCGCATCCGCCACGACGGATCCGACGTCGCGGCCACGCACGTTGGCTTGCACCACCACGCGCCGCTTGCCGTTCTCGCGGCTGATCTGGTTCGGACCATCGACCACCTTGATCTCGGCGACGCTGGACAGCGGTACATAGCCGCCGCCTGCCACCGGCACCTGCACCTGTTGGAGCAGGCCGATGTCGGCACGCTGCGCCTCCGACAGGCGGATCACCACGGGGAAGCGACGGTCGCCCTCGAAGATCTGGCCCGATGTTCGCCCGCCGATCGTCGCAGTCACGGTGTCCTGCACATCCTGAGCCGTAACGCCCAACCGCGCCATCGCGTCGCGGTTGACACGAATGTCGAGCATGGGAAGACCGGTCGTCTGCTCCACCTTCACGTCCGCTGCGCCTTGCGTTCTGCGCAGCACCGCCGCGATTTGCTCGGCCGTCCGGTTCATCTGGTTGAAGTCGTCCCCGAACACCTTCACCGCGATGTCGCCGCGCACGCCGGCGATCAGCTCGTTGAAGCGCATCTGGATGGGCTGGGTGATCTCGTAGGCATTTCCCGGAATCTTCGCGAGATTACCCTCGATCCGGCTGACCAGCTCCTCCTTGGGAAGCTCAGGATCCGGCCAATCCTTGCGCGGCTTCAGGATGACGAACATGTCGGTCGCGTTCGGCGGCATCGGGTCGGCCGCCAGCTCGGCGGTGCCCGTCTTGGAATAGACGAATTGCACCTCCGGCTGCTTCGACATCATCCGCTCGATCGGCACCTGCATCGCCTGGCTCTGCTGGACCGACGTTGCCGGAATGCGGAGCGACTGGATCAGCAAATCGCCTTCGTCGAGCTGCGGCAGGAACACCGAGCCGAGCGTAGTGAAAGCAAGCGCCGCCACCACAAGGCTTCCCACACCCGCACCGATCGTCAGCGTCGGGCGCTTCATGGCCCGGTCGAGACCGGGTTCGTAGCGCTTCTTCAGCCACGTGATGATGCGGCCGTCCTTCTCCTCGACCTTCTTCGACAGCCAGATCGCAATCATCGCCGGCACGAAGGTGAGAGAGAGGATGAAGGCGAAGGCGAGCGCGATGATGACGGTCAGCGCCATCGGTCCGAACGTTTTACCCTCCACGCCGGTCAGCGTGAGCAGCGGTACGTAGACGAGGATGATGATTGCCTGCCCGTAAACCGAGGGGCGGATCATCTCGCGAGCGGCGGCTGCCACGGTCGCAAGCCGTTCCTTGACGGTCAGCAAGCGACCTTCATGATGCTGTTGTTCGGCAAGCCGCCTCAGCGCGTTTTCAACGATGATGACGGCGCCGTCGACGATCAGACCGAAGTCCAAAGCCCCAAGGCTCATCAGATTGGCCGAGACCCCAGCGCGCAGCATACCAAAGCCTGTCAGCATCATGGTGATCGGGATGACCAACGCCGCGATCAGGGCCGCACGGAAGTTGCCGAGCAGCAGGAAGAGCACGACGATGACCAGCACTGCGCCTTCGGACAGGTTTTTCGCGACCGTCTTGATCGTCGAATTGACCAGCTCGGTGCGGTTCAGCACCGGCTGAATTACGACGTCAGGAGGCAGCGAAGCGTTGATCGTCTTCAGTTTCTCAGCGACCGCGGTCGACACGATGCGGCTGTTCTCGCCGATCCGCATGATCGCCGTGCCGACGACGACTTCGGTACCGTTCTCCGATGCCGAACCCATGCGGATCGCCTGACCCGTCTTCACAGTCGCAACTTGTTCGACCGTGATCGGCACGCCGTTACGTGTCGCGATCACGGTCCTGGCCAACTCGCTGGCATTGCGAACGAGCGCATCCGAGCGAACAGCCAGACCTTCGCCATTGCGATTGACGAAGCCACCGCCGACGCTGGTGTTATTGCGCTCCAGCGCATTTCCCAGGTCCGTCAGCGTGATGCCGAGCGAGGCCAGCTTCTGCACGTCGGGCACGACGAGGAACTGCTTGGCGTAACCGCCAATCGAGTCGACACCGGCGAGGCCCGGTGTGGTCTTCAGAAGCGGCGTCACGATCCAGTCCTGCGCGGTGCGCAGGTAGGTCGCCTTGTCCTCTTCGGTCGTCAGTCGCTCGCCCTCTGGCGTGATGTAGCTGCCATCGGGCTGTTGGCCCGGTTCACCGGGCTTGTGCTTGTCGTCCTCGCGATGATCGAGACGAACGGTGTACATGTACACCTCGCCCAGGCCTGTCGCGATCGGACCCATTTCAGGGTTCACGCCGTCGGGCAGATTCTCTTGCACGCCCCGCAGACGCTCGCCCACCTGCTGGCGGGCGAAATAGATGTCCGTCGCGTCCGAAAAGACCGCCGTGATCTGCGCGAAGCCGTTGCGGCTCAACGAGCGCGTATATTCCAGGCCGGGGGTGCCGGCGAGCGCGGTTTCGATTGGAAACGACACCTGCTTCTCGACCAGCTCGGGCGAGAGGGCAGGCGCGCGGACGTTGATCTGGACCTGATTGTTGGTGATGTCCGGCACCGCGTCGATCGGTAGCCGGTAGAGGGAAAAGGCGCCGATGGCGGCGACGATGACGGTGAGGAGCAGGACTAGCCAGCGCTTCTCGACCGCCCAGGTTACGATACGGGCGATCATGGCTTAATCCTCGTGGCTCGCTTCGCCCTTGCCGATCTCGGCCTTGAGCGTGAAACTTCCGGTGGTGGCGATCTGTTCGTTGCCGGTCAGGCCCGACCGGACGATCACCGTGTCGCCCGACGCATCGCCGAGCTGGACCGGGGTCGCCTTGAAGCCGGTGGGCGTGCGCACGAACACGACCGACTTGCCCTCGAAACTCTGGACCGCCGTCGTCGGCACGCGGACCGCCCCGCTCCCGCCGCTGCCCGTGAGCTGCACGGCTGCCGTCACAGGCTCGCCGACCCGCCATTCGCCACCGCGATTGTCGAGGGTGGCGAGCGCAGGCACGAGCCGCGTCTGCGGATCAAGCGCCGGCGACACGAAGGTCACGCGGGCGGTCGCCTGACGGCCTGCCGCCTTCACCAGCACCGTATTGCCGGGACGCACCCGGCCCGCATCCTCGGGCTTGAGATTAAGCGCGATCGACACCTGGCTCAGGTTGGCGATGCGATAGAGTTCGGCATCCGCCGCGACCGTTTGTCCCAGCGTCACGGGGCGCGCAATGATCTGGCCCGAGATCGGCGCGGCAATGCCGAGCCGGTTGAGCCCGCCGCCGCCGACACCCGCCGCCGAAACCATGCTCTGCGCCTGCGTCAGGGCGATCCGCGCCTCCGTCGCCGCTGTGCGGGCGGCGATCAGATCCTGTTCAGGGGAGACTCTCTGCGCGAACAGCCGCTGTTCGCGCGCGAGGTTCGAATTAGCGAGCTGAAGCCGCGCCCGCGCCGCCTCGACCTCGCCCTTGATCTGCGCCGCCTCGCGGCTTTCGATGACCGCAATGGTCTGGCCGCGTCCGACCGATTGGCCGAGGTTACGGGTGAGCGCGACCACGCGTCCCGCAATTGCGGCCGAGACGACCTGCGTTCCCTGTGGGTCGCCCTCGATGATCGCGGGCAGCTCGATCGTCCCGGCCCCGCCGATGATCGGCCGTCCGACCTGGACGCCCGCTGTGGCGATCTGGTCGGCACCCAATGTGACGACGCCTTCACCGGCATGACCGCCTTCAGCACCGCCCTTTTCCGTGCCCGCTGCCGTCTCATTGGCAGCTGCGCCTTCGGCAGTTGCCTCGTTTCCGCCATCCTTGCCGCCGCAGGCAGCCAAGAGCAGGGCGAGCGACGCCGCGCCCGCGAGATAAAAGCTCTTCATCACTGATTCCCCCCATTGGGCGCACGAGCGGTCAGTCGCTCCACTTGCGCGCGGGCATTCTGGTAATTGGCAAGCGCGTCGATCGCGGCGACCCGCGTTTCGGCGAGCGTGCGTTCAGCATCGAGCAATTCGAGCTGGCCGAACTTGCCCTCGCGATAGCCGATCCGCGCGATGCGGGCGGCCTCCTGTGCAGCCGCCAGCGCCGGCCCCGACGCCGCACGAGCCGTCGTTGCGGCATTGGCCGCCTGCGCCTGCGCGTCCGTGATCGCCTGTTCGATGTCGAGCGCGGTCACGCGGCGCTGCGCATCCGCCTGGGTCCGCTGCGCGGTCGCCTGCGCAATCGCGGCGCGACCATTGTTGAACACCGGGATCGGGATCGACACGCTGAACACCGCCGCCATGTCGTTGGTCGCTTCCAGGCGGCGGATCGACGGCCCGACGTTCAGGTCAGGCACGCGATTGGCGCGCGCGAGCCGCACGCCGGCTTCGGCAATGGAGAAATCCGCGTTGGCTGCCGCCAGCGCGAGTGTGCCGGTCGTGTTGACCGGTGCCAACGGCCCATAGACGTTCACACCGGGAAGGCGATCGAGCAGCGTGTCATCGAGCAGGCCGTCGATCGGCCGTCCGATCCGACGCGCCAGATTGGCGCGGGCCGCCTCGGCCAAGCGAAGCTGCCGCTCCACATTGGCGTCGGCATTGATACGCGCGACATCCGCGCGCTGTTGCTCGAGTGGCGATGCCCGCCCTGCCTGCACGCGAACGCTCGCGGCCCGCAGCGCATCGCTGGCGATCCGGGCCTGATCGCGGGCTGTCATTACCCGGCGATCGGCCGCGACCGCTTCGACATAGAGCTGCGTTACCTGAAGCCGGACATCCGCCGCGATGATCGCGGCCTGGATCTCGGCCCGGGACAATTGCGCATTGGCGACCGCGACGCGGGCGCCGCGCTTGCCGCCTAGCTCGATCGGGATCGCAAAGCCGACCGTGGTTTCCGCGCTGCGGACCCCCCGATACGGCCCGGAGCCGATGACATTCTCGACTTGGCCTTGAACCACCGGATTGGGCCGCAAGCCGGCGACTGTGCGACCTGCACGGGCCGCGTCGATTCCAGCTGTCGCCGCTTCCGCAGCAGGGGCCGAACCGCCCGCTGCACTGACCGCTTGGTCAAGCGTGTAGACCGGCGCATCCTGCGCAACAGGCGCGGACGGTCCGACCTGCGCCTGCGCCATCGTGGCGCAAGACGCTGCGGCCAGCATGGCCGCGAGGATACGATTCATGAAAATAGGACTCCTGACGATGATCGACAGGGGCGCGCCAACGCACGCCCAAATCGGACGTCAGGCTTGGGGGGGCCTCAAATGGACCATGCCGGTGCGGCCGTCGAGCGACGCAGAGGCGGAGATTGTCGGCTTGGGCACTGTGAGGACGGGGGTATATTCCATCGTCGTGCGCGCAGGCGCGCCGACGTCGTGTCCGTGACAATAATTGTGATGATGCGGGACATTCTTGTCCGAGTCCGATGGCACCTGATCGATGTCACCGGCGGTATGGACCGTGAACTCAACGCCCGCGATGCTTCCCCCCGCCAGATCGGCGGCATGGGCCATGCCGGAGAAGCTGGTCAGGACCAGCATCAGGCATGTCAGGAAAGGCAAAAAGGCTCGCACTAGCTTGCCTCTATCACGGAAGGGTTTTCATGTCATTGCACTAATTCGAACCAAGGGTCACTGAGCCGGAACCCGAGCGGGATCGGTCGCGCCCGTTCCAGGCGAACCCGACCGCAATGGCGACCGCCATCAGGAGTTGCGCCAGCACCGATTGCCAAGTGGGAAACACGCCGAGCATCGACAGCCGTGGCACGTCCGCGAGCGGTGCGATGTTGATAAGGCCGGCTTCCTGGAGCGCGGCGACGCCTTTACCCGCCAGCACGACGGTCAGGACCGCCATGAGCCAGGAGCTATAGCGGAAGAACTGCGCGATCGGCAGCTTGCGACTGTAGCGAAGCATGGCCCAAGCGATCAGGCTGAGCAGTCCAATCGCCGACCCGGCCCCCGCGAGAAGCATCCCGTTGTCACCTTGCGCCGAAAGCGCGGCATAGAACAGGATCGTCTCGAAGACCTCGCGATAAACTACGACGAACGCCAGCCCGAACAGGAACCAGCCCGACCCGCCCGAGAGCGCCCGCGACATCTTCTCGCGAATATAGCGCTGCCACTGATCGGCCTGCGCCTTGCCGTGCATCCAAATCCCGACCGAGAGCAGCACGACCGCGGCGAACAGCGAGCCAAACCCTTCCGTCAGCTCCCGGCTCGCACCGCTGATCCCGATCGCATAGGTGGCGACCGCCCAGGTGATCCCGCCCGCGATGATCGCGCTGACCCAGCCGCCATGCACGTACCGCAGCGCCTCGCCGCGCTCGGCTTTACGCAGGAACGCGATCATGGCGACAACGATGAGCAGGGCTTCGAGCCCTTCACGCAGCAGGATCGTGAACGCGCCCAGGAACGTGGACGCTTCGGTGGCGGCATCAGGCGCGAGCGCCGCTTCCGCATCGTCGAAAAGGCCGCCCAGTACTGCGACCTTCTCCGCGAGATCATCGGGCGACGCGCCCCGGTCGATCGAGGCGCGGAACTCCCCCATCGCGCCCTCGATTCGACCCATCAGCGTCGCGTCGCGCGCGGTGAGTGTTGGCTCGATCGGCTCGAACCCATCGAGATAGGCCGACAGCGCCAGCTCTTTCGCCATGCGCGCATCGCCGCGCCGCGCAGCCGCCACGCTTTCGGCGAGTTTGGCGCGGGCGACCGCGAGCGAGCCGGGAGCCTGTTGTATCACCTGTTCGGGATGACGACGCAGGAACGCGAGCACTGGGTCAGCCTTGGCGTCGCCGATCGCCGCGCCGAGCGCGGCCGGGGTGAGCGCGACCAGGGTTTTCAGGTCCGGAATGCGCCGGCGAAGGGTCGGGTCGGATTTCCAAAGCCGCTCGCCTTCGCGCGCCTGCGCATCCGTGAAGGCGAAGCTCCCGGCTCGGAATGCTAACGCCCAGCGCTGATCGTTGGGCAGATCGGCGAAGCTCTGCATCGCGGTCCCGTCGATGCCTTGCGTCACCACCTGATAGAGCGCGAACACGCTGCGCTGGCGCGCGCGCTCGGCATCGGTGAAAGCAATCGGGGGCGTAGCGAGCTTGGCGGCGTCAGGGCCACGGCCGTTGCCCGTCATCCCGTGGCAGGACGCGCAGGATTGTCGGAACAGGGCATCGCTGGAGACGAGGTTCGGAGCCTTATCGGGCGCGAGCGGCACCGGGTAGGCGCGCAACAGATCGGCCGCGAGCCCGTGCGCCAATGTTGCCACCTGTTCAGTCGGTCCCTTTTCCGCGATCACCGCCTGGAGGTTGGCAGCCCGCTGGATGAGGGCTTGACGCTCCGGCTTCGCCGGCAGGCCCTGAAGCCGTGTCGAGACCGACGCGGCGAACTCCGTCATCTCGGCATATTCCGACGTGCTCTTGATCCGACCGTTGGCGACCGCGCCGCCATAATCGACGGCCATATAGTCGAGCAGCCGCCATGCGGTTTGCACGTCGCCGGGTTCGGCGATTGCCGCAGCAGGGATCAGCAGCGCCGCGAGCGCGGAGAGCAGCCGCAACGAGAGCATTGCCCGGATCAACGCGAGCAGACGCACTACCGCTCTCCCAATTCGCGCCGAGCGCCAGTGACGATTTCATAAGCGGAGTGGAGGAACAGGAGGGCGATGAGGCCGGCGACGGCGAGGTCCGGCCAGGCGCTTCCTGTCCACGCCACCAGACCGGCCGCGGCGATCACCGCCACGTTGGCGAGCGCGTCGTTGCGGCTGAACAGCCAGATCGCGCGAACATTGGCGTCCCCTTCCCGGAAACGCGCAAGCACCAAGGCGGACACGACATTGATCGCGAGCGCGACAACGCCGATTGTGCCCATCAGTTCGGCATCGGGCGCGGTTGCGTTCAGGGCGCGCCAAATCGCGAAACCGATTACGCCCACGCCAAGCGCACCGAGAAACAACCCCTGCGTCAGCGCGACCTTTGCCCTCGCCCGTGCGGACCAGGCAAGCGCGAGAAGACCGATAAGGCTGATCGACCCGTCCCCGAGAAAATCGAGGGAATCCGCTTTCAGCGCTTGGCTATCGGCGATGAACCCGCCGAACAGCTCGGCGACTCCGAAGCCGAGGTTGAGCACCACGACGGTCAGCAGCGCACGGCGATAGGCCGGATCGGTTTGCGCGCGCGCGGGCTCCCCGTGGCACCCGCAGCTTTCGGTAGAAGCATTCATGCGGCCTTCCTTACCACCTCCAGTCGCTGTAGAAGCAAGCGAAATGTGCGACACGTTCGCATAAGCAAGGATGGCATGATGAAGCCGGTGATGATTGGGCAGCTCGCCAGCGAGACCTCGACGAAGGTGACGACGATCCGCTTTTATGAGTCGATCGGGTTGCTCCGATCCGCCCCTCGCACGGCGTCGGGTCGCAGAACCTACGATGCCAGTGACATTGAGCGTTTGCACTTCATCCGCAACGGTCGCCGGCTTGGCTTCTCCGTCGACGAGATCCGTTCGTTGATGGGGCTGGCGCAGAACCCGGACCAGGATTGTGGTGCCGCCTCAGCTATCGCTGCTCAGCACCTCAAGGATGTGGAGGAGAGACTGGCGCAACTCGCGGTGTTGCGGGATGAGTTGGCAATGCTCAGCCAGAGCTGCACCAAGGCGCGCATGGCCGATTGTCGGATCATGAAGGCGATCGGCAAAGGCCACCCTCAAGCCGATCAATAATAATCGGCCAGCCTGAGCTCGCGCACATCACCCGAGGCCATCGTCAGCTTTACGAGGGTGCCAGCAGGCCGGGAGCGCACTTGCCAGAGCTCCCCACGCGTATAGTTCGCATCGATCGAATGGCCGTTCACCGCCACGATCCGGTCGCCGACCGCCCAGCCAGCCTTTTCCGCGGGACTGTTCGCCGCCACATGAACAACGGTGAGCGCCGTTGGTGAGGCTGCGAGGCCAAGGCCGCTACGGTCCTTCAGCATCGGCAGGCGACGACGAGGACCGAGTGGCCGGAGCCACACGAATCCGGCGGTCACGTCGAACACCACGTCGAATTGAGCGATCAGCGGTAGGCCGACATTGCCAACCGTGCTGGTGGAGAGCCAAGCTCTCATCCCGAGTGTGGGGACGTTCGAGACGCCAAGCCCTTCGATGTTGATGTTCTGGATCGTGAAAGCATCGTTGATACGCACACCATCGACGCCGCCGATCGCCGCGGTCGAGACGAGCTTCCCGTTCAACAGCCCTTGATCGCGGGCATAGGCCGACGAGAGCATCAGCGCGGCCGAGCTGCCAAGATCGATCATCAAGGGCACGGGAGGCAAACCCGAGACGGAAGTTCGAATGAACAGCTCCTGCTTGGCACCGCGCCCGAGCGCGACAGCGCGCCAGTCGGGACCGGCGAGAAACGTGCCTGACTTGACGACCGCCATACGCCTTTTCGCGAAATCGAGCGCGATGCAGCTACCCGTGAACATATCGGCACCGAGGAGGATATCGATCGGTCGTCCGAAGGCCGCCGACACTGAACTCAGATCACCAACGACGGCAAAGGGTAAGCGACGGGTTTCGCGGGCGAGCTGTACGTCGATGTCGCGGACCAGCAGCACCGGGGCCTTGGCGCTCAGCCCGCTAATCATGCGCCGCTCACCATCGTTCAAGCCGAGCTTCGCCGCGAGCGCCGTGCTCATGATCGACGCGCCGCTGCCACTGTCGAGCACCGCCCGCACCGGCACTCCGCGCACTTGTGCCGAAACAAGGAGGGTATCACCCGTGCCGACTTCCAGCGGCTCCCATTCGAGGTGAGCCGCACCGAAGTTCCACGAGCCCGCAGACCGGGAAGTCTGTCGCGCGAGCGTTGGAGAACCGAGCACCAAGCCGGTTCCACAGGCCACCAGCCGCGCCACTAATGAGCGTCGAGACATACCGATTGCTTCAACACGGGCCGTCAAAAAGCCACCTCCAGCCCCCCGTCCGCAGGAGAGCAAATTGCGGTTACATGCTCCAGCCACTGGAGGAGCAAGTGCTTTTGGTGCGCCCGAAAATCCTCAGAAGCGCTTGGAGAACTTTAGATGAAGGATGGTGCAGACCGCTTAGATGCCTTCCCGATAACGAACGGTTCCGGGGGACGCTGGGCCGATCGGGACCGCAAACGGTGTAAACGCTCGCGCTAAGTGGCGGCATTCTGATCGCGCTATTTGTCGGCGAGCGTCGCTACGCGGCTACCGGCTTGGTCTCGGCCGATCGCACATAGGCGTAGAGTTTTGGCTTGGAGATGCCGAGCATCGAGCAAATCTTGGCGATCGGCATCGTGTTCTCGTGGTAGAGCCTGACGGGCAGGTCGCGCTTTTCCTTGCCGAGTGCGGCCGGCCGGCCACCCTTCTTGCCGCGAGCGCGGGCTGCGGTGAGACCGGCCTGGGTCCGCTCGCGGATCAGGTTGCGCTCGAACTCCGCCAATGCCCCGAACAGGTGGAAGGTAAGCTTGCCCGACGTGGTGGTCGTGTCGATCGCCTCGTGCAGGCTCAGCAGCCCGACCTTTTCCTCGTCGAGGTAGGTCATCCATCCGATCAGATCACGGAGCGAGCGGCCGAGCCTGTCGAGGCGCCAGACCACCAGTGTGTCGCCGGCGCGAAGCAGCTCCTTCACCTTTTCCAATCCAGGGCGAGCGGCAGTCGCCCCGGAGGCCTTGTCGGTGATGACCTTCTCGCAGCCGGCAGCCTTCAGCGCATCACGCTGGAGGTCCAGGTTCTGCTCGGCGGTCGATACGCGGGCGTAACCGATTTTCATGCGTAGGGCCGGTGGCGCCCCGATCGGGCGCGGTTTGGGAAGAAAGTCGTCATCGGCAGGTCTATGTTGCCCTAGTTTTCTTTACCGGGTAGATTTACGTCGAACAGGCCGGTTTGGCAACGCGAGCGGACTCGCATGGCGATGGGCAGGCAAATCTCCGTTTTCCTTACCTGCGACACGGACCGTCGGCGGTGACGCATCCGGCGCTTGTCCCGCCGCTGGCGATCGAGCGCTACCGCGTCCTTGAACCGCACCTCGCCGATGGCATCCCGCTCGCGGACCTCGCCCGCACCGGCACGCTGAGCGAGCGGACGTTGCAGCGCTGGCTCGGGCGCTACCGTGCCGAAGGACTTGCCGGTCTCGCGCGTCTGCCGCGCAACGATCGGGGCAGGCTGCACCTGCCGGAACATCTGGTCGAACTGACCCGCACTCTCGCCACCAAGCGCCCGCGACCCCCGGTCGCCGCCATTCACCGAAAGGTGCAGGAACTCGCCATCGCGCATGGACACCGAACCCCCAGCTATGCGGCCGTCGCGCGTGTCGTCAGGGCGATACCGGCAAGCCAGATCGCCGCAGCCTCCGATCCGGCCGTCTACCGCGACCAGCACGAGCTAGTGCATCGGCGCGAAGCCGCGACCTCGAACGAGATGTGGCAGGCCGATCATACCGTTCTCGACATTCTCGTGCTCGATGATGCCGGAACCCGGTGCGTCCTTGGCTGACCGTCATCGTTGACGATCACAGCCGAGCCATCGCCGGTTACTTCCTCAGCCTCGATGCCCCCAGTGCCCTCAACACGGCGCTCGCCTTGCGGCAGGCGATCTGGCGCAAGCCCAATCCCGAATGGATCGTCAGCGGCATTCCCGAACAGCTTTACGTCGACAACGGCTCGGATTTCATCTCCGAGCATATCGAGCAGGCGTGCATCGCCCTCAAAATCCGCCTCATCCATTCGCTGCCGGGGCGTCCTCGCGGGCGCGGCAAGATCGAGCGGCTGTTCCGCACCATCAACGACATGTTCCTGCCCGACCTGCCCGGCCACCTGATCGCGGGCAAGCCGCTGTCGGCGCCAGTGCTCACGCTCGACGAGCTGCGCGCCCGCTTCGAGGCGTTCGTGTGCGGCGTCTATCATCGTCGCCCGCATGGCAGCACCGGCGAACCGCCGATCACGCGCTGGCAGAAGGGCGGGTTCCTGCCCGCAATGCCCGACAGCCTTGAACAGCTCGACATGCTGCTCGTGCACGTGCCCAAGCCCCGTAAAGTGCTGCGCGACGGCATCCGTCTGATGGGCAGGCGCTATGTCGAACCCACGCTCGCGGCCTTCGTCGGCGAGCAGGTCGAGGCGGTCTATGACCCCCGCGACCTGACCGAGATCCACGTCTACCACCAGGGCCGGTTCGTCTGCCGTGCGCTCAGCTCCGAGCACGCTGGGCACCCGTCGTTGCGCGCGATCCAGCGCGCCCGGCGCGGCGCGAAGGAGCGCGACAAGCAGGTGCCTGCCCCCACGGAGACCTTCGATGGCGACCAAGAGGATACGGCTTCCCGGCCCACCACCTACCGAGGGCTCCGGCTCTACGCCGCTGACGATTGAGTTCCTGGTCGAGCAGCCGTTCCTGGCGACCCGCGAACATGCCCGGTTCGTCGAGTTTGCCGAAGCCTGCGCGCACTACCGCTATATCGGCGTGTGTCATGGCCGGCCGGGCGTCGGAAAGACGCGATCGGCGCGCGAGTTTTCCAGCTTCCCCGACCTGGGGGAATATGCCGCGCTCCGTCCCATTGCCGCGCTCCTTGGCGAAAAGGTCGCTCGCTGCCGCGCCGTCTTCTACACCGTGTCGGTCAGCAACACGCCCAAGACGATCGACGCGGTGTTGGGCCTCAACCTCATTAAGCTGGGCTATGCCCGGCTGACGGTCGCGGGCGGCTCGCAGGACGAAATCACCCATGACGCCGCCCGCATCGCCTGCCCCCTCGTCATCGTCGACGAGGCCGACCGCCTGACCATAAAGTCGCTCGAACATCTCCGCGACATGGCCGATCGCCACGGCTTCGGGCTGATCCTGATGGGTATGCCGGGCTTGGAGAAGCGCCTCGCCCGCTATGCCCAGCTCTACTCGCGGATCGGCTTCGTCCACGAGTTCAAACCGCTTACCGAGACCGAAATGCGGCTGCTGCTCGCGACCCACGCCGGCGATTTCGGGATCAGCTTCGACCCGGCCCAACTCGACGCGATCGAAGCGCAGGCAGCCGTGATCCGCATCACGCGCGGCAACTTCCGGCTCATGGAGCGCCTGTTCGCGCAGATGCGGCGGATCATGACCCTCAACCGCGTCGAGGAGGTCACCGCTGACATCGTTCAGGCCGCGCGCGATTGCCTCGTCATCGGACCCGGCAACTGACAAATAGCGCGATCAGAACGCCGCCATTTAGCGCGAGCGTTTACACAGGATAAGATCCATACCGTTTCCGGAACCACTTTCTTGTTTCCTCTTCGAAATTGGACTGTGCTGATGAGTTTGAGCGATGGTGGCTTCGCTCATACACTACGCGCTACCAGGCCCCTGCCCGTTTCTTAGGCTTAACGTTGTAGCTCAAGACCCCGGGGGCTCAGCCTCCCTTCTCCGGTTCTTGCCGCTGCGCAAATCCCTCGATCTACCTGCCGCCGTCGTGTGGTCGCACGGCATCATCCAAAGACCTATTTAGGCCGTCATGACTAGCCAATCTTCGCCATAAGGCGCCCCGCCGCCCCCTGCTCTGCCGCGAGATTGCGATTATAAGCGAGCGGCATCCGCGGCGACTTCCACCGCAGCGCGTCCATGATGCCGGCCAAATCCTCCCCGCTGGCGAACAGGTCCTGATTGAGCCCGATCCGCGTCGAGTGCGCACTGATCCCCTTCAGCAACCGCGCCAGATCGTCCGCCGTCAAATCGGGCAGCGCGCCACGGTCGAACGCGCGGCCGATGATCGACCGAAAGATTGGTCCGATCGAGCCCGGGTGCAGCGCCACGGCGCCGATGTCATACTCGACCCGCGCCTTCACAGCGGGCTTGGACAGCGTCTTGCGCAGATCCCAGGTCTCCCGGCCCGAGATGCTGTCGATCGAACGACCCTTCACAGCCGCCCGCGCTTTGTAGCGCCGTACCTGCACCCGCCGGAACAACGGCCCCGCGTCGATCCCAGCGGCCTCTCTCCACGCCGCGACAGCCCGCACAGAGCGGGGCGACAAATAGGCTGTGGCTCCCTCGCCCTCCTGATCGCCTTTGCTTCGCGCGATGGCGAGGAGGCGCGCTTCGGGATCAAGCGCCTCGAGAATGTCATTGATGCTGATTGCGACGAGCTCCGATGCACGGAGCCCCGTGTCATAGGCCACCGACAACAGGGCTCGGTCCCGCAAGCCTGGCAGATCGCCCGCGCACGCCTCCAGCAAAGCTCGCACATTCAGTCCGCGAGGACTGTCGCGCTCCACGTCTCGCACTGGCCCCTTGAAGCGCAAGGGACGCGCCTGAGCCTGCGCGGTGCCCTTCTCGCGCCGGATCGCGCGTAGCCGCAGCTTCACGAGATCAGCCTGGGTGGGATCCTTGAGATCAAGCAGCTGATGGATCTTGGCGATCGACGCCTTGTAGCGGCCAAGCGAGGCGGGCTTGGCCCCCTGCCCTGCCCGCGCGTCGAGATAGTCGGCGACGATCTCGGGCGTGGCCGGCAGTGCAATCCGGTTGTTGCGCCGACACCACGCATCGAACGCCTCGACGTCGGACTTGAGCGCACGGATGCTGTGGGGCGATGAAGCGGCCTGATAGGCGGCGATCAGGCCCTCGTTGACGGTGATGCGCTCGCCGGCGCGCATCTGCACGATCGTCCACGCAAGGTCGGCCGGCGCCCTGACGGCCGGCAGGACAGCCTCAGGCGGCGCTACGGGGATTTCTGGCCCTTCCCGGGCGGTTTCGGTGCTCACGACGCGCCTCGCTCCTCAGCCGCGCTTGTAGCCCACCTTGTCACTTAAAGAATACGGGCGGACGAGAAAACGGCCGAGTTGCGTGGATCATGTACAAGAATACCTCCGGACGTTCGACCTGACAGCGCGATTCTGCTACAAAACGACCGGACCCGGCAACACGAGTCCCTGGCGAAAATCGGGGATAGGTCATGGCCGAAACAGGCACTGCCCTCACGACGGTTGATCATACAGAATGGCGCAAAGCTTGTGAGCGCGAGCCTATCATTCGTGCGCTTACGGCAGAGCCCCGGCTCGGACGCAAAGCGATTGCTGAGGCCGGCCTGAAGCTGAGCCTCAACCGGTCCCGAATTTACGAACTGCTCGCGAGATACCGGGAAAACCCAGTGACCAGTTCGTTGGTCGACCAGCACGATGGATTTCCCAAAGGGCGCTCTCGCCTCCCTTGCGAGGTGGAACGCCTGATCGATGCCAAAATAGAGCAATTTTATCTCAGCCGTCCAAAGCCCACCATCGCACAACTGGTCCGTCAAATTCGCTTTTCGTGCCTGGAGCAGAATCTGCGACCTCCAGCACGGCAAACTGTTGTCCTGCGGGTCAACGCCGTGGAACGGACACGCCTGACAGGCGCCCGTGATGGGACCAAAGCCGCAGCAGACCGCTTCCGACCCGTCGTCAGCTCATACGAGGCGCAGTACCCTCTTCAGGTCGTACAGATGGACCACACGCTGGTCGATATCATCATCGTCGATGAGTATCTCAGGAGACCGGTCGGGCGGCCAACGCTGACCCTGCAGATCGACGTAGCGACGCGGGTGATACCCGGCTTCTACATTTCACTGGAACGACCTTCCGCGATTTCGGTCGGCATGGCGATCCGTCATGCAGTACTGCCCAAGAATGATTGGCTGGCCGATCGAGAGCTCACCTTCGCATGGCCTGTCTTCGGCCTGCCAGACATCCTCCATCTCGACAATGCCTCGGAATTTCACTCACGCGCGCTGACTCGGGGCTGCCAGCAATTTGGGATCGAGCTTCACTACCGTCCACCGCGCACTCCGCACTTTGGCGGGCACATCGAGCGCATGATCGGCACCGCCATCGGCGAAGTTCACCTTCTTCCGGGTACTACGTTCTCCAACATCCAGGACAAGGGAGACTACGACGCTGAGGGCAAAGCCTGCATGACCCTCAAGGAATTCGAGCGATGGTTCGCCCTCCAGGTGGGAATCTATCATCGCACCATTCACAGCTCACTTGGCGTCCCCCCGATGACAGCGTGGCAGGACGATCAAGGTAAGCGTGTTGCAGCCCTGCGCCTGCCGGCCGATGAAGAACGTTTTCTGCTCGACTTCCTCCCGTTCGAGATGCGCCGGGTCCGGCGCGAGGGCATCAAACTCTTCCACGTTTTCTACTGGCATGGCGCTTTGGCCACGCTGGTCGCGAACAGCGTTCATAAATTCCCGATCAAATACAATCCGCTCAACCTCTCGGCCGTCTATCTCGAACTGCCCGGCGGCGAGCATGTCACAGTTCCTCTTCGCGATAAGCGGCGTCCTGCAATTACCAAGTTCGAGCACGACCAAGCCCTGAGAGCGCTTCGAGAGCGCGGGCGAACCGCCGTCGATGAGCAGATGCTTTTCGAGATGGTGAGCACGCAGCGCAGGATTGTGCTTAGGGCCGTAGAGAAGACGCGCGGAGCTCGACGATCAACCCAACGCATCGTCGATGCGCTCATCCGCGGCGAACCGCCTGCGGCCTTTGTCCAGCACCAAGAGGCCAACGCGCAGCTGACACCGCCAAATCTCGACGGGCCGGTTGTACCACTCGCGATCGAGGAGCAGTCATGAACGTGCTCTACAGCCATATCTTCCCGGCTTATCGCGAGTATGCCGAATTGACCGATGAGGCCCGGATCGACTGGCTACGCCGCGACCGCTGGATATCGTTGCCACAGGCTGAGGCCGCGCTCCGCCACCTTGAAGACCTGGTAATCTATCCGCCGCGAGGGCGAATGCCCTGCCTGTTACTGTTTGGCGCCACCGGGATGGGCAAGACCGAAATTGTCAGCCGCTTCTCGAAACTTCACGCTCCTCAGTTCGATATCAGGACCGGGCTCAGCAAGATGCCGGTGTTGCTCGCGCAGATACCGCCAGAGCCGAGTGAGGAGCAATTTTACACCGAGGTGCTGACCGCGCTAAATTGCGTCGACCTTAGCCGACTGTCCGTGCGATCGATGCGAGCGGAAGCCAGGCAACTGCTTGCCGAAGTCGAAACCAAGGTGCTCGTCCTGGATGAAATCGACAAGATGCTCGCCGGCACTCCTCGCCAGCAGCGGGTGTTCCTCAATACTATCCGCTTTTTGACCAACGATCTGAAAATTCCAATTGTTTGCGCAGGGACCGAGGACGCGCGGATGGCGGTCCTGATGGATCCGAACCTTGCCGACCGGTTTGGGGCGTTCGAATTGATGCCATGGCGCAACGATCATGCCCTGCGCCAGCTGCTTGCGAGCTTCTCGGGCCTGCTGCCCCTGAGACGCCCATCGATGCTCGACACCGTCGAAGCGCGGCAACGCGTGCTGGCCCTCACCCAGGGTGTGACGGGCCGAATATTCCGGCTCATCGAGGCAGCCGCTGTCACGGCTATCCGCGATGGCCGCGAGATGCTTGATGCCGCAAGCTTCGAGGCCAACGACGTGACGCTTCCTCTCGTCTCCATGTTTACGTCGGCAGGCAAGCGAAGGACAATCGGCCGGGCGACCGTATGAGTTTCGTGGAGCCATTCGCGGATGAACTTCTCAGTTCATGGCTGGCGCGCGTGCGCGATCAGCGGGCTCCGGGTGAGCCTTTGCTGCGCGCCTATCGAAATCGCGCAGGCCATTGGCGGCATCCCGATGTAAACCCAAAAAAATCGATGATCGCTGAGCTTGCCGCAAGCGAGGGCTTCACGGAAAACAGTGTCGCCGAACTCGGTCTTTGCTATCGGTATCCGAGGATCACCCCGGATTTTGTAGCCTGGCACCACGTTCCATCCGATGATCCTAGCCGAGATTTCGCGCCCGCTCTTACCCTCCGGTTGAGCTGGTGCAGTCGTTGCCTTGCCGAGGACTATGCCGCTGGCCGCCCCGCCTATATCCGTGCGGACTGGGCCATGGCTGCGTGGGGCTTCTGTTTCCGGCACCACTGGCCACTCGTCGATCGATGCGTGTCTTGCGGGAGTAGTCATTGGGCGATTAAGCGGTCATCGCAGGGGCCGCCAAGATTGTGCTGTATTCGCTGCCGTCGGGGCCTCGAACGGGCGCACCCCAGGGCGCTCGAGCTTGAGCCAGCAGCGCAGCCCATCTGGATCAATATCGTAGCCTTTGAAGCCGCGCTGAGGGGTGCGCTTAGGGGAAAGGTCCCAGATCAATTTCGCTTCAACGACACTTCAGCCGGTCAGCTGCTCGAAGAATCCGCCAGAATCTGTCTACTGTTCGCAAGGGCCCACAGGCGCTGGAGACTGCGTGATAGACTCCTACATCGGTTTGCGGCGCCTGTGCTCACGCTCGATAACGTTTGCCCCAACGAGCCTTCCTGTGAAATGCCGCTCGCGCTTGCCAGCCCCTCAATGCGTCGTTGCCTTATCGCAATCTGCGCCGCGATGCTCGATGCAGACTGTGACCCAACGGTGCGAAACGAGGACGAGC
Organism: Novosphingobium sp. FKTRR1; assembly: GCF_020404405.1. Lineage (GTDB taxonomy): Bacteria > Pseudomonadota > Alphaproteobacteria > Sphingomonadales > Sphingomonadaceae > Novosphingobium. The sequence goes on from NZ_JAIZDA010000014.1 coordinate 105,188, forward strand.
CGGTTGTCGACGTATGGGCGCGGATGGTCGATAGCATCGCACTCCAACAGTTCATCCAAGATCGTCAGGCGTGCTCGCCGACGTTGAAAAGAACAGTGGAAGCAGCGTGCCATCGGAACGAAAAAGTCGAGCGGATGTCCGCGTTACGGAGCGCCTCGACGGCCTACAAAACTCTCTTCCGTGACGCGGCCGGAAATGCGTTCTCTTCGCGCCATTAAGTACCCGCGAGCCTACGGATGGCAGGCGCATTTGGCCTCTAGCTGGCCGCACGCTTTTTAGCGGCAAGTGTCCATTAACTTAGGAGGTTGGCGGCGCGCACCTGAATGCGGCGCTTCTGCTGGATTTCATCAATTCCATTCCGTCCCGCGATTGGGCAACATGCGCCCATTCCCGCCGCTCAATGCTCCTAGGGTAGCGCCTGAAAGCAGACGTTACGCAGCTTGGCGCCTCAACCCGTTCCTCCGGAGGCATCCGGCGCGGTGCCGGGGGCGGTATCCTGAGCCTTTCCGGTCGGCGCCCCATCCTGCGCTGCACTCATCGCCGTCAGATAGTCGACGATAGCCGGAATGTCCTTGTCCGCCACGGGAGCCTTGTAGACATCCTTCATCTTGGTGACCGTTGCCTTCCACTGGTCCGCTGAAAGCACTGGCTGGGTCATCGCCATGCTGGCGGAATGGCAAGACGTGCAATTCGCATTGATGACATCGGCATGAGGGCCATCGGGATATTGCTGCTCATCGATAGGAAGATCGACCGTATCCGAGGTCATGGTAAAGCCGTTCACGGAAATGCTGCTGGGTGTAGGCCCTGTGGATTGGGGTTCGGGCAGCGGGGTGTAGCTGCCGGGAGGGCCCACCATCATGAGGGTGAAGACGGTCACGCCGAGCAGTCCGACGGCCAGCATGCCTGGGGTTGGCGCTTTCATGCCAAAGCTCCTTATGCCGTCACGATGGTAGTGGTTTCGATATTGCCGCGCATGAAACCGCCAGGGTTCCAGATCGGCGCCATCGGCTGTGCGACGCCTGCCGTATTCCAGCAGCGCGACATAAGCGACGTCTTTCCGGGGCCGGGCAAGGGAACCTGGGCGTCCCACCGCCGGAAACTGTACTTCCCGTGGTCCGGTCCGAGCTTGGTTGCAAACCAGTGGCGACCGCCGTCGGTGGACACATCGACCCGTGCCACGCCGCAGTCGCCGCCCATGGCAATACCGCCGAGCGGGATCGAGGCCTCGTGTGCGATCCGCTGACCTTCGCCCAGACTGGTAACCCACGAACGCGGGATCATGCGGTTGATCGGAACGGTTGGGAAGTCCTTGGCGCCGGGCTTTACATTGGCGCCCGGCGTCGCCGGGATCTTGTAGGCCTTGGCCATCCAGTATTCGTCATCAGGCCCGGGCAAGACCTCGATGTCGTTCAGCATCTTGACCCAGTAAGTCGAGTACCAGCCCGGCACGATCAGCCGGATCGGGAAGCCGTTGAGGAGCGGCAGCTGCGTGCCGTTCATGCCGAAGGCGATCATCACTTCGCCGTCGCGGGCATGATCGATGTCGAGCGCCTTCTCGAAGTCCGGGGCACCGGCGACCACAGGTTGATCGAGCGCCCCGAACCGGACCTGGACCGCCCCCGCCTTCACCCCGGCCAGATCGAGCACATCGCGCAGGCGCACGCCGAGCCACTTCGCATTGCCCATCGCCCCGTTGCCCCACTGCGCGCCGGGGACGCGGGGCTGGAACAGCCCGCGCGAATTGCCCGAGCACTGGTTCACCGCGGCCATCTCCACCCGCGGCAGGCGCATCAGCTGTTCGAGGCTGATTGCGATCGGCTTGTTGACGTGCCCGCGGATAGTGAGCCGGAAGGCATCGACGTCGATCGAGGTCGGGATGTCCGCCCAATGCCAGCGCACGAAGAACTGGTCATTGGGGGTGAACACATCTCGGTCGAAGACATCCATCGGTGTTTCCAGCAACGGCGGATGGACGCGCTGGAGGATCATGCTTCCTTTGCCGGGAAATGCGCTCGTCATTGGGCGCTGCGCATTGCCGCCGGGGAGATGCAGGTCGGTCAGACCCTGCGTGATGCCTTGCGCCAGAGCGGGTGCGGCAGCGATGGCTGCACCGCCGAGCGCGGCATTCTGCAGGAAACGGCGGCGGCTTGTTTCGGCCGCGAGCTCAGCATCCAGTCTGTCCATGGTCGTATCCTCTCGGGCAAAATGGTGGCGGGTGCTGCTGTGAGAAGCAAGCGATCAGAACGCCGTTACTGATCGCAATGCCCGATCAGTTTGTAGCGGCGATACAGGGTGATACGAACAGATTGCCGCGCCATCCGCCGATCAGGGTCTTGGCGGCCACCACGATCCACATCAGCGCGAGCGCCAGGGTCAGGGCGGTGCCGACGATACCGAAGAAGGCAAGGTTCAGGGTCGTGCCAAGGCGAAAGGTTGCCACGGTGAAGACGCCTAGCGGGAAGGTATAGCCCCACCAGCCAAGGTTGAACGGGATACCTGCCCGCCAGTAGCGCCAGGTGATGAGCGAGGCGAGCGCCAGCCACCAGAGGCCAAAGCCCCACAGCAACAGACCGGCGATTGTGCCGATGCCTTGGGCGACAGTGCCGACATCGGCCAGCCCATGCCCAGCCATGATCGCGGGGGCGTCGCCGCCCAGAACCAGCATGCCCAGCGCGCCGGTACCGATCGGGCCAAGCGCCAGCCAGCTCGATGCGGCCATGCCCTCATGCGGCAGCTTGTGGAGCGCCATGCGCAGGATCAACAGTGCAAGAATGCTGAAGGCGACCGGGACCGAATAGGCCCACAGGATGTAGGACGTGACGAGCATCCCAAACTGTGCGCTGCCCTGCGCCAGATGCGGCGCCAACAGTCCTCCGCTGGCAGCCGTCACTTCGGCCGCCACGACCGGCAGCAGCCACACCGCCGTCATCCCATCGAGTGAATGCTGGTGGCGCGTGAACATGAAGTACGGGATCAGCACACCGCAGCTCACCGCCATGGCGGCGTCGATCCACCACAAGACCGTGGCGACCGGCACGATGCCCTCGCCGAAGCGCGCGATACCGAATGCGAGACAGCCGTTGATGATCGTGGCGAGGCCCATGGGGATCGTGCCGATGAACATCGATACGGTATTGTGCCCGAAGATGCGCCGCGCTTCGTGGCCGAACAGGATCCAGCGCGCGGTATAGAGCGCGGTAAAAAGGGTGAAGAGCCCGATGTTAAAGAACCACATCACTTCTCCCACCGGCTTGAGCGAAGCGCCGATGCCCGGCATCTGCGGGAGGGCCAGCGCAAGGATGCCCGTGCCCATGGTTGCGGCAAACCAGTTGGGCGTGAACTGGCGGATCATCTCGCGCGGGTGATCGAGCCGGCTGAGCGGGCGCATCCCTTCGAGGATGGGCTTGATATCCGTGGTCATCATCCAAACTCCTTGACCAGTTCGGTCAGCGCGTCGGCTGCCCGAGTGCGATACCGTTCCTTGTGGCGTAACGCCTCAAATGGACGGGCTGGCATCGCGAGCGGCAATTCATGAAGGTGCCCCGCAGCAAGCGCGCGGCGCACCACCAGTTCGGAAAGGACCGCGACACCGGCGCCGGCCTCGACAGCGGACCGTACGGCTTCGTTGGACGGCAGCGTCATGGCGATGTTCAGGTCTGCCGGATCGATACCGCGATCACGCAGGACATCCTCGAAACTCGACCGTGTGCCGGACCCGTGCTCCCGCACGATCCAGTTGGCGCCGCGCACCCAGTCCTCATCGATGGTATCGACAGCCTGCCCCGAGATCAGCAGCATCCGGTCCTCGCCGACTTTCCAGTGGGCGAGTGCGGGCTGGTCGATCGAACCTTCGACAAAGCCCAGTTCCGCGCGGCCATCCAGTACCTGTGCCGCCGCACCCTCGCTGTTGTCGATTGCGAGTTCGACGCGGATCGCGGGGTGGCGGCTGTGAAACTGAGCCAAGCGCGAGGGCAGCCAGTAGCTGGCGATGGTCTGGCTGGCGACAAGGCGCAGGGTTCCGCGCTTCAGGCCGCCGTACTCGGCCAGGGTAAGCTCCGCCGTCGCGGCGCGGCCAAGAACGGCGCGTGCCTCATCGAGGAACATGCGACCCGCCTCGGTCAGTTCGATGCCGCGGCCCACGCGGTTGAAGAGCGGCACGTCATGCCTGGCCTCCAGCGTAGCGATCGCCGCGCTGGCAGCGGACTGGGTCACGCCCAGTGCCTCGGCGGCCCGCGTCATATGTTCGCGTTCGGCAACGCCCACGAAGATGCGTAATTGTTCAAGGGTCATGGTGATCTCCTGTCACCATTGATACCGCAGCCCGATCAATCACTCCAACGCATTGATTATATCATTCCAATCTCGTTCTAAGATCATTTGATGAGTGCGTTCCTGGCGGCGAGCAGCGCGCTTTCGATCCGTTGGCTGACATCAGGACTGGTGCAGACATTGGCCGGACTAGGGTGGGGCATGGTGATGACCGACACATCGGGCCGTGCCTCTTCGATAAGTGCTTCCGCCCCCGCCGCCACCCGGCCCGCCAAGATGCAGACCCGCACGCCCGGCAGTTTCGCAAGCAGGTCGGGAAGCGTTGCGAGACCTTCGGCAATCTCCGTTCGGCGCAGCGCGCGATTGCGGGCACCGGGGGCGTGGACGATCCAGGGCACGCAATTCCACTGAACGATGTCCATTCGCGCGATGCCCGCCGCTTCCAGATAACGGCGAAGGTTACGAGCAGTGCCAGATGGGTTGTCCCGCGACACGAAGCGAGTGCGATCAGGCCCGGGGCCCGGCGTCTCAAGAAGCAGGAGAAGGCGCGCATCTATGCCGCCATCGAACGGGTCGAAATGCGGCACCGTGTGTCCTGCGCCAACGAGCCCCTCACGCCATATCTCCAGCGGCGCAATGTGCGGCGCACCAAGTGCCGCTCTGCGTTCGGCGATCAACGCGGGATCATCCAGCCAGGCCATTGATCGTCAAATCCTATCGAAACTACAAAAATCATCGGTTGGATCGATGGCGAGTGTTGCGCCATGTGTTCGACAGGCAACGCCTGCGTTGGCGTACCTGCTCCTCGGCAGCTCGCATTTTTTCCGTTGCATGCTGCGAGGATGACACCTGCGACCGCTGTAGGCGTTATCGCCGGAACGCCATGACGAAAGGGCTTCACTTGAAACTGCTATGGGGATTGGCCGGCCTTTGCGCGGCGACAGCATCGGCGGCCGCACTGGCGGCATCGTCCGATGGCTTTGCAAGCCAGATGGCAGCCTCCATGGAGCGGATGCACCATGCGATGATGATTGCGCCATCGGGCGACCCGGACCGCGACTTCGCGGCGATGATGATCCCCCATCACCAGGGCGCGATCGAGATGGCGGAAGCGGAGCTCAGATACGGAAAAGACGAACGCCTGCGCCGCCTGGCTCAGGGCATCATCGTCGAGCAGCGGCAGGAGATCGCCGTCATGCAGGACATTCTCGCGAAAAAGACAGGCCCCGCTGCCAGCGCGCACCATCACATGGGAGACGACAAATGAAGAAGACGCTGAGCATCGTGTCGTACACCTTGCCGATAGCGGCTGCCCTTGTCGCACTCCCGGCAAATGCGCAGCAGGTTCCCAATGCCCAGCCTGATCGGGCTATCAGCGCTCAGGACCGTTTCTACACCTCGGACCAGTTTTCCAACACGGTATCGGTCATCGATCCGTCGACGAACACGCTGCTGGGTGTCATCAAGCTCGGCGATCCTACGCCTGCAAATCTCAGCCCGCTCTATCGCGGCCAGCTTCTGGTGCATGGCATGGGCTTCTCGCCTGATCGCCGTACACTGGCGGTCGTGTCGATCGGGTCCAACTCGGTCAGCTTCATCGATACCGCGACCAATGCCGTGAAGCACACCGCCTACGTCGGGCGTTCCCCGCATGAAGCCTTCTTCCGGCCCGATGGCCGAGAAGTCTGGGTGAGCGTGCGCGGCGAGGATTATATCGCTGTGCTCGACGGGACCACCTTCAAGGAGACGGGCCGTATTGCTGTACCCAATGGGCCGGGCATGACGATCTTCTCGCCCGATGGGAAATACGGCTACGTCTGTTCCAGCTTCTCGCCGGAAACCGTCGTGATCGACACGAGGTCGAAGCGCATCGTTGGCCGCGTGAAGCAGGACAGCCCGTTCTGCCCGGACATCGCCGCCACGCCTGACGGCAAGCAGGTATGGCTGACGCTCAAGGACGTCGGCAAGGTCATGGTCTTCGACGCCAAGCCGCCTTTCGCCGTGATGAAGACGATCGACACCGGGCCGATCACGAACCATGTCAACATCGCCAGGACTCCCAAAGGCCAGTTCGCCTATGTCACGGTCGGCACGCAGAATATCGTCAAGGTGTTCCGCACCGACACTTTCGACCAGATCGCCTCGGTGCCGGTCGGCGCGCTGCCGCATGGGCTCTGGCCCTCAGGCGATGGCAGCCGGATCTATGTCGGGCTGGAAAATGACGATGCAGTCGCCGTCATAGATACGGCCACGAACAAGGTCATTGCCACGATCCCGATCGGACAGGGCCCGCAAGGCGTCGCCTATGTGCCCGGCGCCGTGCCTTCGGGGCAAGGCCTCGACAACCTCGTGCCGCTCGCCAAGGCGCAGGGGAAAGCGCAGGTCGTCCTGGAAGGTCAGGGACAGAGCCAGGTGTCGCTGTTCGATCAGGGGCAGGTCCAGATCCTGCAGGCTGCCGTCGCCGGACTGGCGCCCAAGCAGACCTTTACGCTGGGTCTGGCGGCACGTCAGGATGGCACCGGTACAATCGAGCCGCTGGCCAAGTTCATGACCAATCCGGCAGGCGCGGCGATCGTCAATGCGGTTGGCCCGATCCGGCAGATCGTCAAGGATGCCGCGCCTGCAGAGCGCCGCTTCCTCGTAATCCGTTCCGGCGCGCCGGATGAGGCTGGCGCGGTGGTCCAGCGGCAGAAGCCGTGACGCTTGAAGCGATCCTTAGCCAGTACGGCCTTGCGGCTCTGTTCCTTGGTGCGGGCATCGAAGGCGAGACGGTAGTCGTGCTGGGCGGCGTGATGGTCCACCGTGGCCTGATCGCGTACCCCGCCGCCATAGCAGCGGCGGCGCTCGGTTCCTTCGTCGCGGATCAGATCTTCTTTGCCCTCGGCCGCCGGTTCCGCAATCATCGCTACGTTCAGCGCGTCCAGCAGAAAGCCGCGTTCCGCCGCGCCATCGATGTGTTCGAGCGGCGGCCGGTGCTGTTCGTGTTCGGGTTCCGCTTTCTGTATGGCCTGCGCACCGTCAGCCCGATCGCGATCGGCACGACTGCGCTTCCTGCCTCCCGCTTCATGGCCATCAACGCTCTGGCGGCCATGGTTTGGGCGACGGTCTTCGTGACCTTGGGTTACCTTTTCGGTCAGGGCATCGAGGCCGCTTTTGGCCGCGTCCGCGATGTGGGCCATGTTCTGCTGCCCGTACTCGCGGTGCTGCTCCTCGTCGGCCTCGCCGCACACTTCCGGCACCGCAGGCGCGAGGTCACAGCAAAGGACTGACGAGGCGAGCTAGATTTTCGCAGAAGCGGGAAACACGCGGGCGATCACGCCATTCCTCCAGCAAAAGTCAGTCGCTTCGGCGGATGTATCCCCGTTGGACATCCGCGAGAGGTCCGGTGGACGCTTCATCATGCAAGATCAGGCTGATCTCGGCATTCAGCATGAAGGAGCGAACATCGGCATTGCTGGATCCGATGACGGCCATGCGGCCATCGATCGATACGTTCTTCGCGTGCAGCAACCTGTCGCGGTAGAGGTGGAGGCGTACGCCCGCCTCGAGCAGTTCGCTATAATAGGATCGCTGGGCAAGGTTCACGAGCCGCTGGTCCACGACACGCGAAACGACGAGGTCGATCGCGACGCCGCGTGCGACCGCGTTCTTGAGCGCGGTCAGCAGGGCTTCGTCTGGGATCAGATAGGGCGAGACAATGGTGATATTCTCTTGCGCCTCGTGAACGAGTTCGACGAGCAATCGCTCATAGCCGGGCACGCGGTAGTCTGGCCCACTGGGCATCGCCTGCAATTCTGAGGCGCCTGAGGCATCGGGCACGGGCAAGGCCGCGATGGTCTGTTCGGTCTCAAGGAACAAGTCGCTGGCAAAGACCGCATCGAGCGCGCAGACAACCGGGCCTTCAACCCGCGCTACGAGTTCGTCATTTACGATCCCGGGCTTGAAATCGCGGTTCACAATATTCTGCGACCCTACGAAAGCGACCCTGCCATCGATCAGGCACAGCTTGCGGTGATTGCGCAGATCGCTTCGCGCACGGCGAAGCGCCGCGAAGCGAACCGGCAGGACCAGGCGGGCAGTGACGCCTCGGTCCGCCAGCATCGGTAGGCTGCGTTTTGCCCAAGGGCGCGAGCCCAGCGCATCGATCAGGACGCGGACATCGACGCCGCGTGCATGTGCGCGGCCAAGGGCATCTGCGACTTTCTGTCCCGTCCGGTCGTCTGCGAAGATGTAGGTCAGCAGATGCACCCGAACATGGGCTGCATCTATCGCCGTCACCATAGCGTCGATCGTGCCGTCATAGTCCTCAAGCAGATGGAGGGCGTTGCCCCCACAGTTTGGAAAACCGCCCAGCCATTGTGCAAGCACAGCTGTCCGGGAAGGCGCGCTTTTGCTGCTCATCAGCGCCTGCCCGGCACTCTCCCGCTCCGGCGCCGCCCGCCTGAAGCGGTCCCGCCGCCAGGATGGGAACGCGGCCCGGCCGATCAGGCGGTACAGGATGAAGGCGGGCACCGGCAAGAACAGCACGAGAAGCAGCCAACTGCGCGCCGCTTCGGGCGGACGCCGCACCGGAATGACCACCACCATGATGAGCCGGATCGCCCATTCGAGCAGCAGATAAGCGAGCGTCAGGTTCGGGATGGAGATCATCGCGCGATGCTACCTGTCTCTGCTGCGTCGTGTCGATGCGCCCGTCAGATCACGCCCCCTTCAACCTTAGGGAACCATCAGGAGCGGGATGTCCGCCTTGGCGAGCAGGTGCCGGGTGGTTCCGCCTGCGAACCATTCGATCAGCTGGTTATGCCGATAGGCTCCCGTCACAAGCATATCCGCTCCCGCCAGATGGGCCTCAGTCAGGAGTTGCTGACCAAGGTTTTCGTGCGAGCGCGGCACGACGTGGAGCTGGTGCGCAATCCCTGCATCGTCGAGCAGCGCTTCCAGCTTGAGCGCCGGATCACCTGCATCGCCGATCCGAATAGCGGTGACGTCAGTGGCGCCTTCCAACCAGGGCGTGGCCGCCTCGATGGCGCGCCTTGCCGCATCGGAGTCGCTCAAGCCGGCAGCCACACGCGAAAAGCTCTGACCGGGCTGGGGCTTCCAGGAAACCGGGACGATCAGCACCGGTTTCTGGCTATCGAACAGCGCGGCATGCAGGGCGTCCCCGCCGTCCATGTTTCGCTCGTGGGCGATCACGACCAGCAGGTCGGCATTGTTCGCCTCCTGCGTCACCACGACTTGCTCATCCCCAACGATGGTTCGCCAGGCAACGGGTGGCGCGTCCTGGGCGGCTCCTGCGGTCCATGCCACGAAAGCCGTGTGGCAGGCGGCCGATCGCTCGCTGGCCGTGCCTTCCCAATGTTCGCGCAGACGCTGCATATCGACCTCTTCGCTGGCGGCAACGAGCAGGCCGGGATCGACCACGACATTCAGCGCTTCGATTGTACAGTCCCCCACGCTCTGCGCTGCGAGAACGGCTGCATTGAGGCATGTCGCAGTGCTGTCGGCTCCGACGATGACGGAAAGGATCTTTATGCTTTGCTCTCCTGATGCGGCCTTGCCGGGGCTTCGATCGACCAATGTTCGAGCTGTTTGTAGATGACCACCTTCGTCGACAGCAGGGCGGCATGCCGCTGGCAGAACAGTTCAAGATCGGCGCGGTGGCCGATCAGTTCGACGCACATGGTCAGATAGGGATTGCTCGTTTCCGCGCCCTGATCGAGCACCGGCCCGTGGTTGCTGAAGCCGTAATGGGTATGATGGGCTACGGCGTTCATCAGACCGGCAGCCTTGGCCTGGACGACAAGCTCACGATAGAGCGGGCGTGCTGACCACAGCTTCCATGCCTTGCGCGGCTCTGCCGTATCACGCGGCGCCATGTAGATACGCAGCATGCCGATCTCGCTGGACGTGAGAATAGCCGTGTCAGTCATTTTTACGAAGATCCTGCTTTGTGATCTGAGGGCGCGCGGCGCGAACGCTCCGCAGCGTAATGCCGGGGCTGATGGAAATGCGCGGATGCTTGGGGACGGCAATCTGCTGAGACAGGTAGATGCCGCTGTGGCCTGAGCACAGATAGGCGACGAAACAGGCTACGGCGATGTAGACGGCATGGGTAGCACCGAACAGTTCGATGCCCATGATGGTGCAGGCCAAAGGCGTGTTCGCTGCCCCGGCAAAGACAGCAACGAACCCGAGACCGGCAAAAAGATCGACAGGAGCGCCGAATAGGGTGCCAAGGGCGTGGCCGAGCGCCGCGCCGATGAAGAACAGCGGCGTTACCTCGCCTCCCTTGAAGCCGGTGCCCAGCGTCACGACCGTGAACAGCAGCTTGAGCGCCCAACTCCAGTAGTCAGGCCCCGGCGCGAAAAAGCCGGCGATGGTGGGTGTCGAGGCGTCGGGCGCCCAGACGCCGAGGCCAAGATAGTCGCGCGTACCGAGCAGATAGACCAGAGCGATCACCGCCAGGCCGCCCAGGAAGGGACGCAGCGGCCCGAAGCGGACGTGGCGCTTCACGAAGTCGCCGAAGCCGTGCGACAGTTCGGAGAACAGCAGGCCGACCAGTCCAAACGCCACACCGGCAACGCCCGCCTCGAGCAGAAGCACCGGGTCGACGGCAATCGGTCCGACCGCGCGCTGGAGATAGTCGATATGGTACAATCCGTGGTGGATTCCCCACTGGTGACAGGTCCAGTCGCCGACAATCGCAGCTATCAGTACCGGCACCAGCGCCCGATATTCCACACGGCCGACTGCCAGCACTTCGAGAGCGAAAACGGCGCCTGCCAGCGGTGTGTGCGGATTCCGGCGATGCCGCCCACCCATTCCGATCTGATCGCGCCCACCGTTCCGATTTGATGCCGCCCGGGTGGGGAGCAGATCGCGGGCCGCTATTCACATGTGATTTTTCAGTCGGTCAAGTG
>NZ_JAIZDA010000015.1 GCF_020404405.1 Novosphingobium sp. FKTRR1
TCGCAATCCCTCCCGGCTATGCTCGCGCCGGGCAATACCAGTCCATGTCACCATTCACTCCATCTCTTCGCAAAGAGGCGTGAATCACAACATGCTGGTATTGCTCAACAACTTTCGGATCAGGTTCTATGACGCGGCGAAACCGGAGCAGGTGCCTGCCCGCTATACTGTCGGCCCGGATCAGCAACTGGCCCATCTTATCGATGGTACTGCGGCGCTGGTTGATCTGTTTGTGCTTGGCCCCAACGGATTTCACCGCCGCTTGACCGGACGCAGCGATCTGTTTTCGGTCAGCGTTGAGGTCGGCGCCGCCGGTGCGTCGTTCCTGCGTTTCGAAAATCTTGGCGATGGGGCGCAAGTAATCGCAATGACCGACCGCGCCTATGGCGCAGCGCCCGCTACGGTCACGCTGGGTGGCCGCGAGGTCCGCAGCGTCCGTCTCGACTTGTCGGGCAGTCATGGCTGGTACGACCGGCAATTCGCGTCTGGCGGTCAGACCTGGCGCATCGCCGGGCATGTCGAGGATGGGAAGGGGTCTTACTCCGATCCCGCAGCGGGTGGTGCAGGGCCGCTTGTGGTGGCCTGATCGGACTGGAATTGCCGGTGCGCCTTGCAGTCAGGCGAAGCGGCAGTTGATCTGTCGGGGTGGCAGCACCGGGATTGCTGGCGTTTGCTGAAATCGGGCGTTGGTGGTGCCATGGGCGCAACGGTGTCGAACAACCAGCCCGTGGTGTCGAACCACCAGCCCGTTGACTGAAGCGCAACCGAGCAAACGCCCTACGTGGATCAAATGAAAAGCCCGGCAACTCCATTCGGAGTGCCGGGCCTTCACAGCTCAAGTGATTTGCCGTAGGTTGCAGGAAAACCCGCAACCATCAACAAGCGATCACTTCGACTTGGTAACTTCCACGATGCCGACGGTGGCAACGGTCAGGCCGCCAGCGACGAGCAGAAGCGGACCAGCTTCAAGAGCGTTGTTCTTGCGCTTCACGGCAGTGGCGTGACGCATGGCAGTCAGCGAGTATGCAGGAGCAACAACCGAAGCACGGGTTGCAGCGCTGGCGACCACCGGGGTGGCCAGAACGGAGGCAGCGGCAAGGACCGTTGCGATGCGCGAAAAGGTCATGTTTCAAACTCCCCTGTCGATCACCATGACCGCCCAGATGCATTGGGGATACCGCATCGCGGCATGATTCGCAAGAATTCTTAGTAAAGTTTCGCGGGCACTCCTTAATAGGGTGATGAAGTCCTTAATGAGTGCCCAGTCTGATCGCGCCTTTTGTTGTTTCAACCCCAACGCTGGCGGCATTCGAACGCCGCTCGGCACCTAATGAAACTGCCGATATCTGCTGCATTTTCCGTTGCAAGCCAACCATCGCCACAATCGCGTCGTCCAGCTGCGGCATCATGAGCGGACAGGGAAATCTCTGCCGCACTGCAGCATTGCTGCGTCGCAAAATGACGCACATTTAGGGATTTCGAAGCTGGCTGCCCCATTGGAGCGCGCTGGTGCCCGACGCGCCTTGCGGCTTCTGAGTTATCTTCAGCGAGATGGTTCAGGATTCGCGGCTTCTGTGGCTTGACCGGCGACCGCAGTGCGGCAACAGCGTGTGCGAGCTCCTTTGCTTGGGCAGCGTTGTGCACCTGCGATGGCCGCGGCTGGTTGGCTGATGGCGGCATGCAGGTCGGGATACCGGCCGGCTTCGGCCGAAACCGAATGGAAAGTAGGGATGTTTGTGACTGCAACACGCAAAGGCATCATTCTGGCGGGCGGTTCGGGAACCCGGCTCTACCCCCTGACCCGCGGCGTCTCGAAACAATTGATGCCGGTATTCGACAAGCCGATGATCTACTATCCGCTCAGTACGCTGATGCTGGCGGGTATTCGCGAAATCCTGATCATCACCACACCCGAAGATTCGGTGCAATTTCGTCGCGTGCTGGGTGACGGTTCGGATTGGGGCCTTTCGCTCAGTTATGCCGAGCAGCCCAGACCCGAAGGGCTGGCGCAGGCCTTTCACATCGGCGCCGACTTCCTTGCCGGCGCGCCAAGCGCCCTGGTGCTGGGCGACAACATCTTCTACGGTCATGGACTGCCCGCGCTGCTGGCCAACGCCAATGCGCGCGCCGAAGGCGCCAGCGTTTTCGCTTACCGTGTCACCAACCCCGAAGCCTATGGTGTTGTCGCTTTCGATGAGGCGGGCCGGGCGATTTCGATCGAGGAAAAGCCGGTCGCGCCCAAATCCAACTATGCGGTCACCGGCCTGTACTTCTATGACGGTACCGTGGTTGATCGCGCACGCGACCTTGCGCCGTCGCCACGCGGCGAACTGGAGATCACCGATCTCAATCGTCTGTACATGGATGATGGTGCGCTGTCGGTCGAGATCATGGGCCGTGGCTTCGCCTGGCTCGATACCGGCACCCATGCATCGCTGATCGATGCGGGGCTTTATGTGCGCATCACCGAAGAGCGGCAGGGGCTGAAAATCTCGTGCCCCGAGGAAATCGCATGGCGGCAGGGTTTCATCACCGATGACCAGTTGCGGGCCATCGCCCAACCCTTGCGCAAGTCGGGCTATGGCGAATACTTGCTGCAAATGCTCGTCCAGAAAGGCCCGCTGTGAACATTATCGAAACGTCGTTGCCGGGCGTGTTGATCCTTGAGCCAAAGGTGTTCGGCGATGAACGCGGCTTCTTTCTGGAAAGCTGGAACGCCGATGTCTTTGCCAGGCTGGGCTTGAACCTGAATTTCGTCCAGGACAATCACAGCCGCTCGCAAAAGGGCGTGTTGCGGGGCATGCATTTCCAGAACCCGGCGCCGCAAGGCAAACTGGTGCGCGTGGTGCGCGGCGCGGTGTTCGATGCGGTGGTCGATCTGCGGCGATCTTCGCCCACGTTCGGCCAGTGGACCGGGGTGACGCTTTCGGCCGAGAACAAGCGCCTGTTCTGGGTGCCCGAAGGCTTCGCGCACGGCTTCCTGACGCTCGAGGACGATACCGACTTCCTCTACAAGTGCACTTCGGCCTATTTGCCGACCAACGAGCACAGTCTGGCCTGGGATGACCCGACGGTGGGCATCGAATGGCCGCTTGACGGGATCGAGCCCAAGCTTTCAGCCAAGGACAGGCAGGGGACGCCGTTTGCCGATGTGGCGGCGTTCGCAGATTCGGCCACGTCCGCAGATTCGGCCACGTCCGCATGAAGGCGATCGTGACGGGCATTTCCGGTCAGGTCGGCAAGGCTTTGCTGGCCGCAGCGCCTGCCGACTGGACGGTCGTCGGCGTGGATCGCGGCGCGTTGAACCTTGCTGACCCTGCGGCGATTGCCCGGCTGGTCGCGGCCGAACGGCCCGATCTGGTGTTCAACCCCGCGGCCTATACCGCCGTCGACCGTGCCGAGAGCGAGCCCGAACTGGCACTGGCGATCAACGGCGCTGCGCCGCTTGCAATTGCCGATGCCTTGGCCAGCCATGGTGGGCGACTGGTGCAGGTTTCCACCGATTTCGTGTTCGATGGCACCGGCGGTCATGGTTATCGTCCCGATGATGCGCGCAACCCGCAATCGGTCTATGGCCGAACCAAGGCTGCGGGTGAGGACGGCGCGGGCGATCGGGCAATCATCGTGCGCACCAGTTGGGTGCATGCGGCCAGAGGCGCCAATTTCGTCCGCACGATGCTGCGCCTGATGCGTGAGCGCGACGAACTGCGCGTCGTCGCCGACCAGATCGGCTCGCCGACCTGGGCCAGCGGGCTTGCCGCAACCTTGTGGGGGCTGGCACTGCAAGGCCAGCCGGGTATCTGGCATCATCGTGACGCCGGGGTGGCCAGTTGGTACGACTTTGCCGTGGCAATCGGCGAAGAAGCGCTGGCGCTGGGCTTGCTCGATAGCGTTCCCCGCATCGTCCCGATCGCGACCACCGATTACCCGACACCGGCAAAGCGCCCTGCGTTCTCCGTGCTTGATGTTACCGCCACGCGCGCTGCGCTGGGCGATACGCACGTCCATTGGCGCACGAACCTCCGCGCCATGCTCATCGAGGAAAAGACTTTTGGCTAATTTGCTTGTCACCGGCGGTGCCGGTTTCATCGGCGGCAATTTCGTCCATTACTGGGCAGAAACGCACCCCGATGACGCCGTTATCGTGCTCGATTCGCTGACTTATGCAGGCAATGCATCGACGATTGCCGGGGTGGAGCAGGCCCAATTGGTGGTCGGCGACATCCGCGACACAACGCTTGTCGAAACGCTGCTGCGCGATCGCGGCATCGCGACGATCGTGCATTTTGCCGCCGAAAGCCATGTCGACCGCTCGATAACCGGGCCGGACGCGTTCATCGAGACGAACATTCTGGGCACCAACAGTCTGCTCAAGGCGGCGCGCAAGGTGTGGCTGGACGAAGGCAGCGGGCGCGAGCACCGCTTCCACCACATCTCGACCGACGAGGTGTTCGGCTCGCTCGGGCCAAGCGATCCGGCGTTCAGTGAAACCACCGCCTATGCGCCCAATTCGCCCTATTCGGCCTCGAAAGCCTCGTCCGATCACCTCGTTCGTGCCTATCACCACACGTACAAGTTGCAGACCACGACGACGAACTGCTCGAACAACTACGGTCCGTATCAGTATCCTGAAAAGCTGATTCCGTTGTTCCTGCTCAACGCGCTGTCGGGCAAGCCGCTGCCGATCTACGGCGACGGCATGAATGTGCGCGACTGGCTGCATGTCGAGGACCACTGCCGCGGGATCGAGGCGACGCTGGCGCGCGGAGTGGTGGGCGAAACCTACAACATCGGCGGGGGCGAGGAACTGCCCAATCTGGCGGTAATCGACCGGATCTGCGCTGAAGTGGATCGCGCTTTTGCCGAGATCGCGGGGCTTGCCGAACGCTACCCCGATGCGCCGGCGGCCAAGGGACGCAAGACGGCCGAGCTCAAGACTTTTGTCGAGGACCGCAAGGGCCATGACCGCCGCTATGCCATCGACGAACGCCGGGCCAAAGCCGAACTGGGCTATGTGCCGCAGCACGATTTTGCCGGTGGTCTTGCCGGGACGCTGCGCTGGTACCTGAACAACGAAGCGTGGTGGCAGCCGCTGCTCGGCCGCAAGGGCTGAGTGGGGCGCGGCGCTCGCAGGGCTCCCCGGCCGCTTTGGCCGGGGGCCGACGCAAGCGCCGTCAGCCGCCCACGACAGCTTTCACCAGCTCATCGGTCTGCGCGCTCGACCAGTCGTGGCCGCCGACCATGCGCCACACTTCCTTGCCGTCCTTGTCATAGAGCACGGTCGTCGGCAGTACGCCGGTGTTGTAGTGCGATGACAGCGCGTTGTCGGGGTCCAGCCAGGGGTGCAGCCGGACAAACTTCTTCTGCGCGAACAAGGCGCTGATCTTGTCCTTCTGGCCCAGATCCTGCGACACGGCGAGCACGGTCAGCTTGCCGTCGTACTTGGCGGCCAGTGCCTCGATCGTCGGCATCTCGATGACGCAGGGGCCGCACCAGGTCGCCCACAAGTTGATCAGCACCGGCTTGCCCTTGAGGTCGGCCAGACGAAGCTTTTGCCCGGCCGGATCGGCGAAGGTCAGGTCGGGCATGGCCGCGCCCTTGGCCGAAGTATCGAGCTTGCCGGTGAACGCTTCACCGGCCGCAGGGTCGGCATTTGCAGCCGCAGCGCCCGATTCGCTGGCGGCGGCTGACGCAGGCGGTTGCGCAGGCGCGGCTCCTTGCCTATCGCACCCCCCGGCCAGCATGGCGAACGGCAGCAGCATCAGGGCGGGTGAACGCAGGGACATGAGCGACAAATCGGGCTCCAACCAGATGTGGGGCGGCCGTTTCGCGGCCGGCCCGTCTTCTATCATGCGCGAGATAAACGCCTCGATTCCCTTCGACAAGGTATTGTGGGGGCAAGACATCGCCGCGTCCAAGGCGCATGTGGCGATGCTGGCGGCGCAGGGCATCGTGGCGCAGGCCGATGCCGAGGCGATTTCCGGCGGGCTCGATCAGGTTGCCGCCGAATACGCCGAAAACGGGGTGCCGGAGGACTGGGATCTCGAGGACATCCACATGACCACCGAAAGCCGGCTGGCCGAGCTGATCGGCCCGGTCGCCGGGCGCCTGCACACCGCGCGCAGCCGCAACGATCAGGTGGCCACCGACTTCCGCCTGTGGGTTCGCGATGCGCTCGACCAGACCGATGCGGGCCTGCGCGCCCTGCAAGTGGCGCTGGTGACGCGGGCGGGCGAGCATGCCGACACCATCATGCCCGGCTTCACCCATCTGCAGACCGCGCAGCCGGTCACGCTGGGCCACCATCTGCTGGCCTATTACGAGATGACCGCGCGCGACCGTTCGCGCATTGCCGATGCGCGGGCGCGGATGAACCAGTGCCCGCTGGGAGCCGCCGCGCTGGCCGGGACCGGCTTTCCGATCGACCGCTTCGCCACGGCGGCCGCGCTCGGCTTTGACCGCCCGACCGACAACAGCCTCGATTCGGTGTCGGACCGTGACTTTGCGCTCGATTTCCTGATGGCTGCGGCGCAGATTTCGCTGCATCTGTCGCGGCTGGCCGAGGAGTTCATCCTGTGGGCGAGCCAGCCGTTCGGCTTCGTCGCGCTGCCCGACAGCCTGTCGACCGGCAGTTCGATCATGCCGCAGAAGAAGAACCCCGATGCCGCCGAACTGGTGCGGGGCCATTCCGGGCGGATCGTCGGTGCGCTGACCAGTCTGATGATCACCATGAAGGGGCTTCCTCTGGCCTATTCCAAGGACATGCAGGACGACAAGCCGCCGGTGTTCGAGGCGGCGAGCCTGCTGGCGCTGTCGATCGCGGCAATGACCGGGATGGTAGCTGAGGCAACCTTCCGCACCCAGCGCATGCGCGCGGCGGCCGAACTGGGTTATGCCACCGCGACCGATCTGGCCGACTGGCTGGTGCGGCAGGCAAACATCCCCTTCCGCGAGGCGCACCACATTACCGGCAGCGCGGTGAAACTGGCGGAAAGCCGGGGCATCGCGCTCGACCAGTTGCCGCTCGCCGACCTGCAGGCGATCGATCCGCGCGTCGACGAGCGTGTCTATGCCGCGCTTTCGGTCGAAGCGTCGGTGGCCGCGCGCGCCAGCCATGGCGGAACCGCACCGGTCGAGGTAAGGAAGCGCGTGGCTGCCGCGCGCGCAGTGCTGGAACTGCCCGCGTTAGGAATGCCAGTGTTAGGAATGCCAGTGTTAGGAATGGAGGCGTGATGAACCGTTCGCGTGCCGTGCTGACCTCGATGATCCTTGTTCTCGGACTTGGAGGACTGAGTGCGTGCGGCAACAAACGCGAACTCAAACCGCTTGCGGGTCGTCCGCTGCCCGATGCGCCCTATGGCCGGGGCAATCAGCCGAGCCCGGACGATCTGCTGAAAACGCCGGTTCAGGCCAAACCTGAACGCAGCGTCGAGTTGCGCAGCCGCTCGCAAGAGCGCGAGGACGACCCCTACGACCTCCCGCCCGAAAACTGATTCCCTGCTTTTTCAAGAGTTTCCCGATGGACCACTTCCACATCCGTGACGGCGTACTGCATGCCGAAGACCTGCCCTTGCCCGCGATTGCCGAGGCAGTGGGCACGCCGGTCTATGTCTATTCGCGCGCCACGCTGACCCGCCACGCCCGCGTGTTCCGCGATGCGCTGGGCGTTTTGCCCGACAAGCGCATCGCCTTTGCGGTCAAGTCCAACCCCAACCTTGCGGTGCTGCGGGTGCTGGCGGCCGAAGGCTATGGCGCCGATGTGGTGTCGGTGGGCGAGATGGAGCGCGCGCTGGCGGCCGGTATTCCCGCCGAAGGCATCGTGTTTTCAGGCGTGGGCAAGACCGCCGCCGAACTTGCCCGTGCGCTGGAAGCCGGGATCGGCCAATTCAACCTCGAAAGCGAGGAAGAGGGGCTGGAACTGGCGGAGATCGCTGTCGGACTGGACAAGATCGCCGCGGTCGCGCTGCGCGTAAACCCCGATGTCGATGCCGGAACGCACGGCAAGATCTCCACCGGCAAGGCCGAGAACAAGTTCGGCGTGCCCTTCGACCGGGCGGCGGCGATCTATGCCCGGCTGGCCAGCACGCCGGGCTTGCAGGTGCGCGGCCTTGCCATCCACATCGGCAGCCAGCTTTCCAGCCTTGCGCCGCTCGAGGCTGCCTTCACCAAGATCGGCGGGCTGATGCGGGCCATCCGCGCAGGGGGCCATGCGGTCACGCACATGGACCTGGGCGGCGGCGTAGGCGTGCCGTACAAGGCGGGCGAGGTATTTCCGCAGCCTGAGGACTATGCCGCGATGGTGGCGCGCGTGACCGCCGACTGGGGCGTGACGCTGATGTTCGAACCCGGCCGGGTGATCACCGGCAATACCGGGGTTCTGGTGACGCAGGTGGTCCGGGTCAAGGAAGGTGTCGGCGCGCCCTGGGTGGTGGTCGATGCGGCGATGAACGACCTTGTCCGCCCGGCGATGTACGATGCATGGCATGATTTCGAGGCGGTGCGGCCGGATGGTGAGACTTTTGTCGCCAACGTCGTGGGGCCGATCTGCGAATCGAGCGACACCTTTGCCATGGGCCGCACGATCGACCGGATGAAGCGCGGCGATCTGGCGGTGTTCCGCACCGCCGGCGCTTATGGCGCGACGATGGCCAACACCTACAACTCGCGCCCGCTGGTGCCCGAAGTGATGGTCGATGGCGAGAAGTGGGCAGTAGTGGCCGACCGCATCGAGCCCGCCACGATCCTTGCCGCCGAACGGGTGCCCGAATGGCTCGCTTGATCGCGGTGGTGATCGGGGACAGTTGAGCGATGCTGCACAGTCTGCCCCTTTTCCATCGTCTCACCGGCCAGCCGGTCATCGTGCTTGGCCATGGCGAGGCGGCTGAGGCCAAGCGGCGGCTGGTACAGCGCGCCGGGGGGCAGGTGGTCGAGGATCTGGCCGAGGGCATCGATACCGGCGCGCGGCTGGCCTTCATCGCGCACGAGGATGAAGGCGCGGCGCGGGCCGATGCCATACGCGCACGCGGCGCCGGATTGCTGGTCAACGTGGTGGACCGTCCCGAACTGTGTGATTTCACCACGCCATCGCTGGTCGATCGTGATCCGGTGATCATCGCGGTCGGCACCGGTGGCGCCTCGGCGGGACTGGCCAAGGCGCTGCGGCTGCGGCTGGAGCGCCTGCTACCGCAAGGTCTGGGCGCTTTGGCCGATGCCCTGTTTCGCGCGCGTGGTGGCATGCGCAGCCGCTGGCCGACCGGTAGCGAACGTCGGCGCGCGCTCGATGCGGCGTTGGACGAAGGCGGGGCGCTCGACCCGTTGCGTGAACAGGCCGGGGATGCGGTGTCCGGCTGGCTGGCGGGCGATGCGGCGGCCGATGCCGGCACATTTGCCATTGCCTTGCGCAGCGCCGATCCCGATGACCTGACCCTGCGTGAGGCGCGCTGGTTGGGGCAGGCCGACGCGGTGGTCGCGGGCCCCGGTGTGCCGGGCGCCATTCTTGCCCGCGCGCGTGCCGATGCGGCGCGGCTCTCGCCCGCCGATCCACTACCCGATCAGGGCATCGTCGTGCGGATCAGCGCGGCCTCAGCAGGAAATTGACCCAGCAACTGGCGATCGGTTTCGACCGGTCGTCCTGCCACGCTTCGGCGCGCACGTTGGCCACGCGGCGCCCGGCGCGCAGCACTTGGCCCGCAGCCTGAATCTGGCGGGGCAGGCCCGCGCGCAGATATTCGATGCTGATGTTGACGGGCTTGATCCGCACTTGCGCGTCCTCAGCCCCCAAGGCGGCATGCAGCGCGGCATAGGCGGCCATCTCGAGCAAACCGCCGATGGCACCGCCATGCAGGTATCCCGGACGCCCCTCGGCGCGATCGGAATAGTCCAGCGCGATCACCGGCGCGCCATCGGCCTCGATCGCTTCGATGCGCATGCCCATCGCGATGGCATAAGGTGGCAGGGTGGGATGGTCGCTCATGGGCGGGCCCCCTCGGTTTCGCCGACGATGATGAAGATCCCGGCCGCATGCGCCACCGGATCGTTGATGTCGCCATCGTGGGCAATGGCGCGAACGAACGCCATCGACTTGCGCAACTGGTAACATTCGCCGCGCGCCACGATGGTCCGGCCGGGCACCGCGGCGCGGACATAGTCGATGCGCAGATCCAGCGTCACTTGCGGACGAAACGCGCCGTGCCGCACCCAGGCAGAGATCGAGGTGGCGTTGTCGAGCAGGCTGATGATCGGGCCCGACGCGATCACGCCGGTTTCGGTGTCGCCGACCAGCTCCTCTTTCCAGGGCAGCGTCAATTCGATCCAGTCGGGGCCGTGATCCTGATAGCCGATGCCCAGAAAGCCGTTGTGCCCGCGCGATCCGATGAATTTTGCCATCCTCGACGGATCGAACTCAGCACCGGACGGTATGCCGGGCGACGACGGTTGGGGAGGTGATGTTTCTACCATGCCTCTGTCCTGCCGGTCCGGGTCGTCACAAGCAACGACAATCTTAATCGGACAGTTAATCAGAACGCCGCCCCGACCAGCGCATCGATCGCCCCTTGCAGGATCAGCGCGGCAGCGTGGGAGTCGATCCGGGTGGCGCGCTTGGCCCGGCTGAAATCCTGCTCGATCATCGCGCGCTCGGCGGCTTGCGTGGTCCAGCGCTCGTCCCACAGCAGGATCGGCAGGCCCAGATCGACCAGATTGCGGGCGAGTGCGCGCGAGGACTGGCTGCGCGGACTCTCGCTGCCATCCATGTTGAGCGGCAGGCCGATAACCAGCGCCTTGACGTCCCGCTCGGCGATGATCGCGGCAAGCTCGGCCTTGTCGGCGGTGAACTTGCGCCGGACGATGGTCTTGCCCGCCGTGGCGAAACGCCAGTCGGGATCGCACAAGGCCACGCCGATGGTCTTGGTGCCGGGGTCAAGGCCCATGAGCATCCCGCCGGATGGCAAGGCTGCGCGCAATTCGGCAACCGACTGGGTGATCATCGCGCACGCTCCCATGCCGCAACGCGCCGCTCGACATCGGCGCGGACATTGGCCCAGAACAGCGGGATGTCATAGACGTGGTAGTTGTTGCCCGGCAGCACGTATTGGCCAAGGCTGGGGGCATCGCCGATCAGCAACAGGCCGGTGGCCGGATCGCAGCGGGCGGGGACCGCGCGGGCGATCATCTTGCGCGATAGCCAGTCATCCCCGGGCACCAGCGTGCCAAGGTTGGCGCTTGCCGGGGCCGCAGGGGCACTGCCGCCGTTGAGCGGATTGGTGCACAAGGTCGCTGCTTCGCGCGCCGTGCTGCCATCCAGCGGCGGGTAGTGGCGGAACGAATCGCGCAGCATCGCCGGATCGGCGGGTTCGGCAAAGCTCATCCAGCTCATCGCGCAGGCCGTCTGGTCGGGTGCGGTGCAGGCGACCAGACCGGTCCGGGGCAGGTCATGGCGCACCGATACCGGCCAGCCGATGATGTAGGCCGCCACGATCCGGCGCGACAGCGGGGTGCCGTTCACCCGCTGCTGGAGCAGGTGGAGCAGGTGCACCGCCCCCTGACTGTGCCCGACCAGCACGATCGGTGCATCCGCCGGAGCCTGTCGGACAAAGGCGTCGAACGCCAGCACCACGTCGCGATAGGCGGCATCCAGCGCCTGCTTCGAATCGGGCTTGTCGGTCAGAAAACTGCCGAATGCGGCCTGACGATAACGCGGCGCCCAGATGCCACCCACGGCGTTGAACGGGCTGGCCATCACCTGCACGAACAGATTGGCGCGGCCCTTCGAATCGGGGTCATCGACGCTTGCGTTCCAGTGGTCGCGCGCCAGCAGGCTGGTGGGGTGGATGAAGAATACCGCAGCGTGACCAGCCGGCTTGCGCGCGATCCCTTCGGGCAGGAAGCGCGCTGGATCGGTCGGCAGATCGGGCCGTGCGATCCATGCCGCCGGTTTGTCATAGGCATCGGCGGCCAGCGGGGGCAGCGCCACGAAATGGCCCTGCGGAACAAAGGCCATGCGCGTAAGGTCCGCCGCCCAGAAGCGCAGTGCCAGCAGCGCTGCCAGCACCACCACGATCAGGATCGCGATCACATAGAGAAAGCGGCGGGCCAGAGTCAGTCCTCTTCGGGCGGAGTTGCGCGCTGTCGATGATTGCGCTCGGCCTGCTTTTCAAGCGCGATCTTGAGCATCGCCACCAGCGGATCGGCCAGAATCAGGCCAAGGATGCCGAACATCACGCCAAATATGAGCTGCGCGCCCAGCACCAGCGCGGGGGCAAGGTCGGCGGCCTTCTTGGCGATCATCGGCACCACGATGTTGCCATCGACCGTCTGCACCACAAGGTAGACCGCGATGCAGTACAGCCCCATGTTGGTGCCGCCCGAAAAGCCGACGAGGATCATCAGCACGCCCGATATGGGCGCTCCGATATTGGGCAGAAACGCGAGCAAGCCGGTCAAAAGGCCCAGCAGCGCGGCCATCGGCACGTTCTGGTACCATAGCAACAGCCACGTCGCGATACCTTCGCTGGCCATGCCGACAAGCCGTCCGAACAGCAGCATGCGCAACGAACGGCCCATGCGATGGGCGGTGCCGTGCCAGCTTTCGCGGATGTCGACGGGCAGCAGCCACGCCAGACCGCGCTGATAAATGTCGGGCTCCAGCACGAAATAGATGCCCAGAATCACGATCAGGAAGGCGGTGGTGAAACCGCCGACGATGCCGCCCAGCGCGCGCGTGACCGGACCCACTCCGCCGATCAGTTGTTCTGCCACCTTCGAGACATCGAACTGTTCGACGAACAGGCCATGCCTGTGCGCCAGATTGAACAGTTGCTGGCTTTGCGACTGGATGATCGCGGGAAGTTGCGCGGCCTGCTGGGCAATCTGATTGCCGCCAAAGATCACCAGCCATACCAGAAACCCGACCGCGCCCAACAGCACGATCACGATTCGCAGCGGGCGGGGGGCCGGTAGCACCCGCGCCAGCAGCCGTTGGCCCCCGTCGATCATCGCGGCAAACACGATCCCGCCGAAGATCACCAGCAGCGGTTGAGCCAGCAGCACCACCAGCGCCATCAGGCCCGCCATGCCGAGCCAGACCGCCGCCTTCTTCGCCTCGCGCTGGACCAGCCCGCTACCGATGTCGGTCGGCCCGGACATCGGCCTTTCCACCGCTGTATCGCCGTCTTCAATCATGGTTCGCATCGGTCTCCTGAATGCTTGCACGCCTTGACTACCGCCTCAGCGGTGATCCGGTCGAGGCGATACGATCGGAGGTCGCAGCTTGTTCCACGCGCGCCCCGACCGCAAGGCCTTGGCCCAGCCGAGCGGGTTCCAGCTTTCGCTGCCGTCGAACGAGAATGTCACGAACTCCGCCCGTCCGCCGACATCGGCCAGCGGCACCGGCCCGCCCAACCCGCGCTCGAACACGGGCGCGCGGCTGTCTGCCGAATGGTCGCGGTTGTCGCCCATCAGGAACACGTAGTCGGGCGGAACCGTGATCTCGGCATAGTTGTCGAGCGGCTGGTCGGTGTGGTCGATGATGCGATAGGTTGCGCCGTTGGGCAGGGTTTCGCGATAGATCGGCAGTTCGCAGAACAGTCGCCCGTTGGCGGCACGAAAACGCAAGCCCGGAAACTCGCCCGGATCGCAAGGCTGGTTGGCATCGACCGGCAGGTCGAGCGGGGCTTCGGCTACTTGCGGCACCGGCTTGCCGTTCAGGATGATGTGCCCGCCGACCACGGCTATGCGATCGCCGGGCAGGGCGACCACGCGTTTGATATAGTCCTCGTCACGGTCGGGCGGCACGACGATCACGATGTCGCCATATTCGGGTGTGCGCGCAAACAGGCGCGTGGTCGACCGCGGCAGCACGTGGAACGAAGCCGAGACCCAGCTCCATCCGTAGGGGTACTTCGAGACGACCAGCCGATCGCCCACCAGCAGGTTCGGCATCATCGAGATCGACGGGATGTAGAACGGCTTGGCCATGAAGCTGTGGAACAAAACCACCACCAGCAGCATCGCCAGCAAGCCGCGCAGTTCGATCAGCCAGTTGGTGCCGGGCGATGGAGGTGCCGGTTCGGGCACCGCTACCGTGTCAGGCCGCCCTGGACCGGGTTCCTGGGCCTGATCGTCGGTCATGTGGCAGGAACTGCCAACGGCCGCGCCTCGATCACCACGAAGGCCTGCGCCCAGGGATGGTCGTCGGTCAGGGTCAGATGGACGATCGCTTCATGCCCGGCGGGCGTAATCGCTGCCAGCCGCGCGGCGGCGCCACCGGTAAGCGCAAGCGTTGGCGCGCCCGAGCGGGCGTTGACGACGCCGATGTCCTTCATGAACACCCCGGCCTTGAAACCGGTGCCCACCGCCTTGGAAAAGGCTTCCTTGGCGGCAAAGCGCTTGGCCAGCGTGCCTGCCTTGGTCAGTGGCCTGCGCGCGGCCTTGGCCTGCTCGACGTCGGTGAACACGCGCTGTTCGAAGCGCTGGCCGAAGCGCTCCAGCGAATGGGCGATCCGCTCGATGTTGCACAAGTCGGAGCCCAGCCCGATGATCATCGGGCCGCGTCCATCAACTCGCGCATCCGCAGCACCGCTGTTTCCAGCCCGCAGAAGATCGCCTCGCCGATCAGGAAGTGGCCGATGTTCAATTCGGCCAGTTGCGGGATCGCCGCGACCGGCTGGACATTGTCATACGTAAGGCCGTGTCCGGCATGTGGCTCGATGCCATTGACGGCTGCCAGCGCGGCCATGTCGGTCAGCCGCTTCAGTTCGCTGGCCACGGCCTCGCCTTGCGCATGCGCATATTCGCCGGTGTGCAGTTCCACCACCGGCGCACCCAGCCTTGCCGCTGCCTCGATCTGGCGCGGTTCGGGTGCGATGAACAGGCTCACCCGGATGCCGGCATCGGCCAGCCGCGCGACGATGGGGGCCAGCCGGTTGTGCTGGCCGGCAGCGTCAAGGCCGCCCTCGGTCGTGCGCTCCTCGCGCCGCTCGGGCACGATGCAGGCAGCGTGCGGCCGATGGCGCAGCGCGAAGGCGACCATCTCGTCGGTCGCCGCCATCTCGAAGTTGAGCGGCAGGTTGGTTGCCGCCTGGATGCGCGCGATATCGTCGTCGCGGATGTGGCGCCGATCCTCGCGCAAGTGCGCCGTGATGCCATCACCGCCGACCCGCGCGACGATTTCCGCCGCGCGCACCGGATCGGGATGCTCGCCGCCGCGGGCATTGCGGATGGTCGCCACGTGGTCGATGTTGACGCCCAGCCGCAAGCGGGCCGGGGTGAACAGCGCGCTCACGCTGCGGCTCGACTGCCCGGCTTGATCGCCGGGATCGCCGCCAGTTCGGGGGGCAGTTCGTCGGACGCATAAGTCGGGAAGTTGAGCGTCACGAGCGGGTGGAACGGCACGCCCAGATCGACCGCACCGGCGGACCGATCGACCAGCGCGGCGCCGGCGATGACCTTGCCGCCCGCTTCCTCGATGGCACGGATCGCCTCGCGGCTCGACAAACCGGTGGTGACCACGTCCTCGACCATCAGCACGCGCTCACCGGGTTGCAGGGTGAAGCCGCGACGCAGTTCGAACGTGCCGGTGGGGCGCTCGACGAACAGCGCCTCAACCCCCAGCGCGCGGCCCATTTCGTGGCCGATGATCACGCCGCCCATTGCGGGCGAGACCACTTTCTGGATCTGCTGGCGCAAGTCACGCGGCAGTTTTGCCGCAAGCGCACCGGCCAGCCGCGAGGCGCGCATCGGGTCCATCAACACCCGCGCGCACTGCAGATAATGGGCGCTGTGCCGCCCCGAAGAGAGCAGGAAATGCCCTTCGAGCAACGCCTGGCTGGCGCGGAATTCGGCAAGGATCTCGTCGTCGTTCATGCCCGCTCCGTCCTGACCCCTGCGAGGGGCTGGTAAAAAAGGCTGCGCCGCGCTACCGGCGACGCTGATGCGGCGGCAAATGGCCCCCATGGCTTCCGGCGGCAAGCCCTTTTCGCAAGGGAAGATGGTCATCACGGTCCATGGGGGGTACGTAAACCGCTGTTGGTGCACGATTGCAGGCTCCGGCAAGGGGCGTAAGTATTGTTGCCTCGGTACAAGGGGCAGCTTGAAAAAACTGTGCGACTGCGCTTGAGCAAGCTGGAACCCACGCGTATAGGCCTGTGGGTTTGAGGGATTTACAAGGGTTTCATCGGGCCGACCGGCACGGTGCAGACGGGGAAGAGCGGAACCTTCGACGATGAGTCAAGCCGACACGAGTCTAGCCGATTTCGTCCGCATTGCGGGCAAATCCATCCGGGCCTTCGGGCTTTCCGCTGCGGTTGCGGCGTTGACCACGGCGAACGCCTTTGCGGCGGACTACGTGCCGATGAAACCCGTCGCGGGTAAAGGGCAGCCGGTTCCGGGAGGCTTCAGCTTCCAGAACCAGTATTCACCCACGGGTGAACAGGCGCTGACCATGTACAATTACGTGCTGATCCCGCTGATCACCGTGATCGTGCTGTTCGTGCTGTTGCTGTTGCTGGTGGTTGCGGCCAGGTTCAACCGCCGGGCCAATCCGGTCGCGTCCAAGACCAGCCATAACACCCTGATCGAAGTGATTTGGACGTTGCTGCCGGTGCTGATCCTCGTGGTCGTCGCGGTACCCTCGATCCGCCTGCTGGCCCAGCAATACAAGCCTGCTCCCAAGGGCGCGCTGACGATCAAGGCCACCGGTTACCAGTGGTACTGGGGCTATACCTATCCCGACAACGGCGGGTTTGAGGTGATCTCGAACATCCTGCCGAGCGCCGAGGCGATCAAGCGCGGCGAATCGCCGCAGTTGGCTGCCGACAACCGCATGGTCGTGCCGGTGGGTGAGCCGATCCGTCTGCAGACCGTCGGTTCGGACGTGATCCACTCGTTCGCGATGCCTTCGCTGTGGTTCAAGCTCGACGCCGTGCCGGGCCGGATCAACGAGAAGGTGCTCTTTGTGAAGGAAGCTGGCGTCTATTACGGGCAGTGCTCGGAACTGTGCGGCGTCCGCCACGGCTACATGCCGATCGTGATCGAGGCGCTGCCGCGCCCGAAGTTCGAAGCCTGGGTAAAGGCGCAGGGCGGTACCGTTGGTGCCCCGGCTGCCGCTCCGGCCGCTTAAGCAATTCAGGAACTAAGGTCAGAACACCATGGCTTCCATCCCAGCCGACCACGAAACGTTCGGAGCGCATCATGACGATGCGCACGACCATGATCACAAGCCGAGCTTCTTCGCTCGCTGGTTCATGTCGACCAACCACAAGGATATCGGTACGCTGTACTTGATCTTCGCGATCTTCGCGGGGGTCATCGGTGGCGCGGTGTCCGGCATCATGCGCGCCGAACTGGCACATCCGGGCATTCAGTATCTCGGCTATTTCGCCAGCCTGCTGGGCGAAAAGAGCCCGACTTTCGACCAGCAACTCCACCTGTGGAACGTGCTGATCACCGCCCATGGCCTGATCATGGTGTTCTTCATGGTCATGCCTGCCATCATCGGCGGGTTCGGCAACTGGTTCGTGCCGATCATGATCGGCGCGCCCGACATGGCCTTCCCGCGGATGAACAACATCTCGTTCTGGCTGACGGTGGCAGGCTTCTGCTCGCTGATGTTCTCGGCGTTCGTGCCGGGCGGCGTGGGCAATGGCGCGGGCACCGGCTGGACGGTCTATGCGCCGCTTTCCACCACGGGCTCGGTCGGTCCGGCGGTCGACTTCGCGATTTTCTCGCTGCACCTTTCGGGTGCCGGTTCGATCCTGGGCGCGGTCAACTTCATCACCACCATCTTCAATATGCGTGCGCCGGGCATGACCCTGCACAAGATGCCGCTGTTCGTGTGGTCGGTGCTTGTGACCGCATTCCTGCTGCTGCTGGCGCTGCCGGTGCTCGCTGCCGCCATCACCATGCTGCTGACCGACCGCAACTTCGGCACGACCTTCTTCGACCCGGCCGGTGGCGGTGACCCCGTGCTGTACCAGCACTTGTTCTGGTTCTTCGGTCACCCCGAAGTTTACATCATGATCCTGCCGGGCTTCGGCATCATCAGCCAGATCATCTCGACCTTCTCGAAGAAGCCGGTGTTCGGTTACCTCGGCATGGCTTACGCGATGGTCGCGATCGGCGTGGTCGGGTTCGTCGTGTGGGCGCACCACATGTACACCACCGGCCTCGACGTGAACACGAAGATGTACTTCACCGCCGCCACCATGGTCATCGCGGTGCCCACCGGCATCAAGATCTTCTCGTGGATCGCGACGATGTGGGGCGGTTCGATCGAGTTCAAGTCGCCGATGGTCTGGGCGATCGGCTTCATCTTCCTGTTCACCGTCGGCGGCGTGACCGGCGTGGTGCTTGCCAACGGCGGCATCGACGACAACCTTCAGGACACCTATTACGTGGTGGCACACTTCCACTACGTGCTGTCTTTGGGCGCAGTGACCTCGCTCTTTGCCGGGTTCTACTACTGGTTCCCCAAGATGAGCGGCCGCTGGCACAGCGAGTTCCTGTCGCACCTGCACTTCTGGGTGTTCTTCGTCGGCGTGAACCTGATCTTCTTCCCGATGCACTTCCTCGGTGCGCAGGGCATGCCGCGTCGCTACCCCGATTATGCTCCGGCCTTCGAACAGTGGAATACGCTGGCGACGCAGGGGTACATGATCATGGCGGCCTCGATGGTGATCTTCTTCGTCAACATCGGCTACGCGCTGGTCGCCGGTCGCAAGGCGGAAGGCAACTACTGGGGCGAAGGTGCCACGACGCTGGAGTGGACGCTGTCCTCGCCTCCGCCGTTCCACCAGTTCGAAACGCTGCCAGTGATCGAGGATGCGCACGCGCACTGAGCGCTGCCAGACCTTCATCCGGCGACGGACTGAAACAGCGACACCCCGGCGGCAACGTCGGGGTGTTCTGCATTCAGGGCATCGCCAGCGCGGTGCTTTTTGGCGTTTCAATCAAACGATTAAATTGGTAGCGTGGTCGCAAAGATTGAGAGGAATGCCATGCCCGAATTTCGCAGCATTGATGCTGGTGCCGTCACCTTGCGCGCCGCGGTCGAGGGAAGCGGGCCGCTGGTCATCCTGGTCCATGGCTTCCCCGAAAGCTGGTATTCTTGGCGCCATCAGTTGGGGCCGATTGCCGCAGCAGGGTTCACCGCCTGTGCCATCGATGTGCGCGGCTATGGCGGCTCCGACAAGCCTGAAGCGGTTTCCGCTTATGGTCTCGAGCAACTGGCGGGCGATCTGGTGGGCGTGGCCGATGCGTTGCAGCCCGATGCACCGGCCATCCTGATCGGGCATGATTGGGGCGCCCCGATCGTGTGGAATTCGGCGTTTACCCGGCCTGACCGGTTCCACGCCGTTGCCGGATTGTCGGTGCCATTCGCCGGTGCGCCGCAGCGTCCGTTCACCGAGGTGTTCCGCGAGCTGTTCACCAGCAAGGGCGCGTTCTTCTATCAGGAATATTTTCAGGTCGAAGGTGTGGCGGAGGCCGAGCTTGAGGCCGATCTGCGCCGCTTCTTGCGCATATTTCTGCATTCAATCTCGGGTGAAGCACCGCCCAACGCGTGGCCGCTGAAGCCCGTCGACAGTCTGCTGCTGACCGGGTTGCCCGAGCCAACCGGCGAATCAGCGTGGTTGAGCGAGGCCGACCTCGACTATTACGTTGGCGAATTCACGCGTTCAGGTCTGCGGGGGCCGCTCAACCGTTATCGCAATCATGAGCGGGACTTTGCCTGGCTACATCCCTTCGCGGCACGCAAACTTGAACAACCCGCGCTGTTCATTGGCGGTTCGGCGGACCCGGCGACAACCTTGTTCGGACAAGTCAGCGACCCGGTGGCGATGATGCGCCATTTCGCCCCCAATGTTGAAGGCACCGTGTTGGAGGGCTGCGGCCACTGGACCCAGCAGGAGCGACCGGAAGAGGTCAACCGCCTGCTGGTAGATTGGCTGGGGCGGCTCTAGCGCCTGACCGAACTCCCGTTCACTTGGCCCATTGCGCGAACCAGTCGGCCAGCGCCTGCGGGGTCATGCTGCGCGCATCGGACAAGGCCGAGACGTGGCCCTTGTTGATCAGACGGTTGGTGCGCGGATCGACAACCAGCACCGAAGGCACACCTTCGAGGCGACCCGTGATGCCATAGCCGCGCTGAATCTGCAGGTTCTTGTCAAACCGGCCCACATCGACCGTCACAAGTTCAAAGCGCTTGTCGAGCCAGCCCTTGAGCGGTTCCTGCTCGACTGTTCCGGCCAGCAGGCGGCAATCGAGGCACCAGTTGCCGCCAAGATCGATCAGCAGCAGCTTGTGGCTGCGCTTGGCGCGGGCCTTGGCCGCTGCCACGACCGCATCGGCATTGGCGGATTCGTCATAGGGAAGCGGTAATGGCTTGGGCAGTTGCTCAAAGCTGGCGATCGGCAAACGCGGCGCAACGGCAGCGGCAACGGGCCATGCAAGGGCAAGCGCCGCCGTGGCGGCAAGGGCTTTGATGAAGGTCTTGCGCATATCTCAATCTCCAGACTTGAGTTTTGGAGTAGCAACTGGCCAACGCCAAGGAAATCCCCTTTTCGCTACCGGCAGTCGCACGTTCGGCGCTGTGTGCGCCAAGCGCCCCTTTCCCTTGGGCCCGGGGCGGCCTATAGGCCCGCAACGATCATGAAACACGCCACCACCCTGCCTTTGCCCGCCGACTGGCGCGACTTCTTTGCGCTGACCAAGCCGCGCGTCATGACTCTGGTCATTTTTACCGGATTGTGCGGCATGTTGGCAGCGCCCGGCACGATCCATCCGGTGCTGGCGTTCACCGCGATCCTGTGCATCGCAGTGGGGGCTGGCGGTTCAGCCGCGCTCAACCAGTGGTGGGAAGCCGATCTTGATCGCGGCATGAAGCGGACCCGCAACCGGCCTTTGCCTGCCGGTCGGATGGACCGCGAATCGGCGCGCGATTTCGGTTTTGCGCTGGCGGGTGCGTCGGTGATGGTGATGGGAGTGGCGATCGGCTGGCTCGCTGCAGCCATTCTTGCGTTCTCGATCTTCTATTATGCCTGGATCTATACTGTCTGGCTGAAGCCGCGCACGCCGCAGAACATCGTTATCGGTGGCGGAGCCGGTGCGTTTCCGCCGCTGATCGGCTGGGTTGCGGTAACGGGGCACATCACATTGATGCCCGTGCTGCTGTTTCTGATCATCTTTTTCTGGACGCCACCGCACTTCTGGGCACTCGCGCTCTATGTCCAGACTGATTACGCCAAAGTCGGCATTCCGATGATGCCCGTCGTGGCCGGCGAACGCTCGACCCGGCGGCAGATACTGATCTACGCGGTTCTGCTGCTGCCCTTGGCAGTCGCGCCTGCGCTGATCGGTGGAACGGGCCGGATTTACGGTTTGTCCGCGCTGGTGCTTAGCCTTGCCTTCCTGGCCTTGGCGGTGCGGGTCGGGCTTCGTCAATCGGTGCCGGGTGATACGATGAAGCCGGAAAAGCGCTTGTTCGCCTTTTCGATTTTGTACCTTTTCGCGCTGTTTGCCATGTTGGTGGTCGATCGGTTCGCGACGTTGCAGGGATGGCAGGCATGACCGATGAAATCAGGGGTGAGGGCACGGCCCAGATCCAGGGTACCGATCTTGCCGCCTTTCGTGCCCGGCAAAAGGCGCGCAACCGTGTGCTCGGCGTAATCCTGATCGCGTTGGCGGTGCTGTTCTTTGCCATCACCATCGTCAAGATCGCGACCCCGCCGCCCAAGCCTTCCGCGCAGGCGGCTGGCGCAGAAATGGCGCATTGACCCGATGGCGACCGCCGCACCAGCCATCGAACGCCGCAATCGCCGAGTGGCGACCATTTTTGGTGGAATTGCGCTTGCCATGCTGGGGCTGGGGTATGCTTCGGTGCCGTTGTACCGGATGTTTTGCCAGGCCACCGGCTTCAACGGTACCACACAGCGCGCCACCGTGGCGCAGGCGGCCACCGTCAAAGCCATCGCGCAGCCGATCCGCATCCGCTTCGATGCCAATACCGCGCCGGGCCTGCCGTGGACCTTTCGCCCCGAAGCGGTGACGCAGGACGGCCATCTGGGTGAACGCAAGATGGCGTTCTTCATCGCGCGCAACAATTCCACCCGGCCGATTACCGGCCGCGCGGTGTTCAACGTTACGCCCGAGCAAACCGGCGCCTATTTCCACAAGATCCAGTGTTTCTGCTTCAACTATCAGAAGCTTGAGCCAGGGCAGGAAGTGCGAATGCCGGTGATCTACTACGTCGATCCGGCACTTGCGCGTGATCCCAATGCCCGCGATACCGAGGAAATCACGCTGTCGTACACCTTCATGGAGGCGGCAGGCAGCAAGGACGGCGGATCGCCCAGCGGCACCGCAAATTGACTGGACCGACGCCGCAACGCCCGATAAAGGCCGGTGGCTATGAGATTGTCCGGCGCCATGCCGGATGCAGGAACTGACCCGGGGGAAGCGCGACCATGGCCGGAGCCAAGAACCACGATTACCACATTCTGCCGCCAGACGTCTGGCCGTTCGTGGGCGCCATGTCGGCGCTGACGATGGCCACCGGCGGCGTGTTCTGGATGCACAAGTATGCAGGCGGCACGGGCATTTTCATGCTTGGCCTGCTGGGCGTGCTGCTCACCATGTTCTCGTGGTGGGGCAAGGTCATCAAGGAAGCGCACGAAGGGCATCACACCCCGGTGGTGCAACTGCACCAGCGCTATGGCATGATCCTGTTCATCGCTTCGGAAGTGATGTTCTTCGTCGGCTGGTTCTGGGCCTTTTTCGATTTCTCGCTGTTTCCTTCGACCATCAACGTCGACGTGATCGGTGGCCAATGGCCGCCCAAGGCGATCGAAGCGGTCATGAACGCGTTCGATCTGCCGCTGCTCAACACGCTGATCCTGCTGTGCTCGGGCACCACGCTGACCTGGGCGCACCACGCGCTGATCCATGGCGACCGTGACGGACTGAAGAAGGGTCTGTGGGCGACGATCGTGCTGGGCCTGCTGTTCAGCTCGGTTCAGGCGTACGAGTACATCCACGCACCGTTCCCCTTCGGCAAGAACACCTATGGTTCGGCCTTCTACATGGCGACCGGGTTCCACGGCTTCCACGTGATCATCGGCACGATCTTTCTGATCGTCTGCCAGATCCGCGCTTACAACAACGATTTCACGCCGCGTCAGCACTTCGGTTTCGAAGCCGCTGCATGGTACTGGCACTTCGTTGACGTGGTGTGGTTGTTCCTGTTCGTCGCCATCTACGTGTGGGGCAATTGGGGCGCTCACATCGAGTGATGACGCCGGGCGCAAGCCAGCATTCGAAAGGGCAGCCGGGCATACCCCGCGCTGCCCTTTTCGGTTTGTGCCCCCGCTGCGGAGCCAAGGGGTTGTGGGCGGCGCCCGCGCAGTTCGCCGAAGCCTGCACCGCCTGCGGGCAGGCCTTCGCCGCGCATGAGGCGACCGGACGTTCGCTCTACCCGGCGCTGCTGCCGGTGATCGTATTGCTGATCGGCGCGGCCTTGTGGCTGGATGACAACGTGGCGCTGCCGGTATGGGCGCTGGTGTTGCTGTGGGGCGCGCTGGTTCCAACCGTTGTTGTCGGCGTGCTGAGGCTGGTCAAGGTCTTGATATTGGCGGCGCGGATTGCGCGGGAGACTGAACAATGAAGCGCTTGCCGATCCTGCCGACCCTGCTGGTGCTGATCGCGGTTGGAGTGATGATCCGCCTCGGCTTCTGGCAGATCGAACGGCTGCACGAGAAGGAAGCGATGCTGGCGCGCTATGCGACGGCGCAGGGCGACAGAGGTGTGCATCGTTGGCCGGATAGCGACCGCGAGCCGCTCGGCTATACCCGGCTGCAACTCGAATGCGTCAAGCCGTCGGGCACGCTGCCGCAGGCCGGGCGCAACGCTGCGGGCCGGTCCGGCTGGGCGCAAGTGGCATCGTGCCAGACGTTCGACGGGGCCAAGGCGCGCGTCGTGCTCGGCTGGTCGGACCGTCCGGTCAGTCTGAGCTGGACCGGTGGCACCGTGACCGGCACCTATCTTCCCCGTGGGGAAGGCATGCTGGTGATCGCCGACCCGCCGCTGGCCGGGTTGCAACCCAATGCGCGACCCGACCCGCACGACATCCCCAACAACCACTTCGCCTATGCGGTGCAGTGGTTCCTGTTCGCGGGGGTGGCGCTGGTCATTTACGGACTGGCGCTGCGCAAGCGGCTGCGGGAGTAACGCGCTTCAGTCCCGTCGGCACGAAGGGGAATTGCGGGCGGCAAGGATTTGGCAGCTACCACCCTCAATCCTTGCCACATCGCCCCCCGGTCGCTAACCGGCGCTGGCCATGAAGTATGTCAGCACACGCGGGCAGGCCCCGTCGCTCGATTTTGAAGGTGTCACGCTCGCGGGCCTCGCCTCGGACGGGGGGCTTTACGTGCCCGAAGTCTGGCCGACGTTCTCGCCGGACGAGATCGCGGCACTGGCCGGGCTGCCCTACCCCGAACTGGCGCAGAAGATCATGCAGCCGTTCGTGGGTGACAGCATTGCGCCCGATCGCCTGCTTGAACTGACGCGGCAGGCTTATGGCCGGTTCGCCCATGCAGGCGTGACCCCGCTCAAGCAACTGGATGAGCGCCAGTGGGTGCTCGAACTGTTCCATGGCCCCACGCTGGCGTTCAAGGACGTGGCGCTGCAACTGCTCGGCCTGCTGTTCGAGGAGTTCCTGAGCCGTCGTGACGATCATTTGACCATCGTCGGCGCGACCAGCGGCGATACCGGCTCGGCGGCGATCGATGCCGTGGCCGGGCGCGCCAAGATCGACATCTTCATGCTGCACCCCTATGGCCGCGTGTCCGACGTGCAGCGCCGCCAGATGACCACGGTGCTGGCGCCCAACGTCCACAACATCGCCATCGACGGCAGCTTCGACGACGCGCAGGCCACGGTGAAGCGCATGTTCAACGACGCCGAAATCACCGGAAAATACGGCATCGCAGCGGTCAATTCGATCAACTGGGCGCGGTTGATGGCGCAAGTGGTCTATTATTTCTACGCCGCGCTGCAACTGGGTGCGCCGCATCGCAAGGTGGCGTTCAGCGTTCCCACCGGCAACTTCGGCGACGTGTTTGCCGGGTATGTTGCGGCGAAGATGGGCTTGCCGATCGAGCGGCTGATCGTGGCCACCAACATCAACGACATCCTGCACCGCGCCTTGTCGACAGGCGACTACTCCGCAGGCACCGTCACGCCGACAGCGGCGCCATCGATGGACATTCAGGTGTCGTCGAACTTCGAACGGCTGCTGTTCGATGCCGGTGGCAAGGACGGCGCAGCGATGGCGCAGCAGATGCGCACGTTCGAGAGCACCAAGGCCTTGCAACTCACCAACACGCAGCGCGAATCGATCGCCACGCTGTTCAGCAGCGAGCGCGCCGATGGCGTGGACATGGCACACGCGATGCGCTGGGCGCACGAAAATGCCGGCGAGGTACTCGATCCGCATACCGCCATCGGGCTGCACGCCGCGCGCGTGGCCAAAGACTTGCCCGCCGATGTGCCGGTGGTGACGCTGGCGACGGCGCACCCGGCCAAGTTCGTCGATGCGGTCGAGCGCGCTACCGGCGTCCGCCCGCCGCTGCCGGTGCGCGTGGGCGACCTGTTCGAGCGTGAGGAAGCCTGCACCCGCCTGTCCGGTGATTACGCGGTCGTGGCCGATTTCGTCACCGCGCGGGCCACCCCGCGCCACGGTTGAGGCGGACGCGATGGCCGATCTTGATCTCCAGCCCAAGCTGATGGTGGGCGAAGGCTGGGGCGATTTCGCGCTGCTCGATTCGGGCCACGGCCGCAAGCTTGAGCGGTATGGCGACTACCGTTTCATCCGCCCCGAACCACAGGCCTTGTGGAGCCCGCGCCAGCCCGACTGGGCGGCGCACGGCGAATTCGTGCCCGGATCGGACGAAGACGGCGGCGGGCGCTGGCTGTTCGGCGGGGGGCAGTTCGACCGCGCCGTCCCCCGCGATGGCTGGCCCATGGCGCGCGATGAAGTGCGCTTTACCGCCAGTTGCACGCCGTTCCGCCATCTTGGTTTCTTTCCCGACATGGCCCCGGTGTGGGACTGGATGGGGTCGCGGCTGGACGGGTTGGACGCCGCACAGACGCTCAACCTGTTCGGCTATACCGGTGTCGGCACGCTGTCGCTGTCTCGTTTTGGCCCGGTGACCCATGTCGATGCGTCGAAAAAGTCGGTGGCACAGGCCCGCGCCAATGCCGCGCTTTCGGGGCTTGAGGCGCGGCCGGTGCGCTGGATCGTCGACGATGCCGCCAAGTTCACCGCCCGCGAAGTGCGGCGCACCAAGCGCTATGACGGCATCATCCTTGATCCGCCCAAGTTCGGGCGCGGCCCTGACGGCGAGGTCTGGCGGCTTGAGGAAAGCCTGCCCGGCCTGATCGGCGACTGCGCGCAACTGCTTGATGGCCAAAGCCGTTTCCTGTTCCTGACCGTCTATGCGGTGCGGATGTCCTCCCTGGCGATCGCCGGACTGCTGGCAGAGGCGCTGGCGCATTTGCCGGGTCGGATCGAACACGGCGATCTTGCCATCCGCGAGCAGGGCGAGGGCGGCCGGGTACTGCCGACCGCGATCTTCGCGCGCTGGTCAGGCGCAACATAAGCCGCGGCAGGGTGGCACGATCGGATCGTGTCACATCGCGCCGCATTGCCCGCAATCACTGGACATTCGCCGCATAGCCTGTCAGACGCCCGGCCCGTGTCAGACAGCCTCATCCTTGAAGTCGCCAATATCCAGACCGATGTCCTGACCGGCATCTATTCGGAAGAAACTGGCCGACCGCAGCCGTTGCGCATCTCGATCCGGGCCGAACTGGCGCCGCAGCCGCGCTACACGCCCGATTGCCCGCTCGCGGCGAGCAAGAACTACATGGATCTGAAATTCGCCGCGGGCGAAGGCTTGCCGCGCGACGTGCATTTCACCCTTATCGAGTCGGTCGCCGATCATATCTGTGAAACGCTTTTCCTGCAGGATGCGCGCCTCACCCGGATCAGCGTGAAGATCGTCAAGCTGGCGATCAGCGAGGGTGACGAGGAGATCGGCATGACCCTTTCGCGCGAGCGTCCGGCATGAGTGAAACACGGCCGCTGGCATTCGTGACCGGCGGCTGGCGCCGCATTGGTGCCGCCATCGCCCGCAAACTGGCGCAAGAAGGCTGGGATCTGGCGTTGCATGCGCACCATGCGCGCAGTTTCGATCAGGGCTTCATCGATGAACTGGCTGTGCTGGGCGCGGTTGTGCACCCGGTGGCAGGCGACCTTGGTGACGGTGGCCTGGCCGCGCGGCTGGTGGCCGATGTGGCCGCCACCGCCGGGCGTCCGCCGGTCTTGCTGGTCAACTGCGCATCCGCCTTCAACGATGACACCATCGGCACCGTTACGCCCGAGGCGCTCGATTGGCATTTGCGAGTGAATCTATCGGCACCGGTGCTGTTGACGCGCGGCTTTGCCGATGCGCTGGGCGAGGCGCAGGGTGCGGTCGTACAGATCCTTGACCAGCGGGTGCAGAACCCGGTCCCGGATCAATTGAGCTACAGCCTGTCCAAGCAGGCGCTTCATGCCGCCGTGCGCACGCTCGCCCGCGCGCTGGCGCCGCGTATCCGGGTGAACGGTGTGGCGCCGGGACTGACCCTGCCGACGACCGATTACGACACGGAACAATGGCATCGGCTGGAGCAGATGATGCCACTGCAGCGCTTGTCCGGGGCCGAGGAAATTGCCGATGCCGTGCGCTTCCTGGCCAGCGCGCCGTCGATCACCGGACAGACTTTGTTCGTGGATGCAGGCGCACACCTTGAATCTTACCCCCGCGACTTCGTATATCTCGGCAGGTGACGGTTCAGGCACCCCTTATCGATCGGTTTGCGCGCGCGATCACCTATCTGCGGCTCTCTGTGACAGACCGTTGCGACTTGCGTTGCACGTATTGCATGCCCGAGCGGATGACCTTTCTGCCGCGCGCCGAAGTGCTGACGCTTGAGGAACTGCACAAGATCGCGCTGGCGTTCATTGCGCGCGGGGTGCGCAAGATCCGGCTCACCGGCGGCGAACCGCTGGTGCGGCGCGACATGCTGCAACTGGTGCAGGCGCTGGGCCGCCAGTTGGGCGACGGGCTCGACGAACTGACGCTGACGACCAACGGCACCCATCTGGCCCAGTTCGCCGATGACCTTGCGGCAGCCGGGGTGCGGCGGGTCAATGTCTCGCTCGACACGCTCGACCGGGCGACCTTTGCCAGCCTTACCCGGCGCGACCAGTTGCCGCAGGTGCTCGAAGGGATCGCGGCGGCCAAAGCGGCGGGACTGAAAGTCAAGCTCAACACCGTCGCGCTCAAAGGCTTGAACGAGGCCGAAATTCCCGAGCTTGTGGCGTGGGCGCACAGCCAGGGGC
Organism: Novosphingobium sp. FKTRR1; assembly: GCF_020404405.1. GTDB lineage: Bacteria > Pseudomonadota > Alphaproteobacteria > Sphingomonadales > Sphingomonadaceae > Novosphingobium. Next base: position 28,436 of record NZ_JAIZDA010000015.1, read on the forward strand.
ACAGCGTCACCCTGATCGAGGTCATGCCGCTGGGCGAGGTCGATGGCGACCGCTTCGATCACTATCTGCCGCTTGATGCAGTGCGTCGCGATCTCGAATCACGCTGGACGCTGGTGCCCAACGCTGATCGTAGCGGTGGGCCAGCGCGCTATCTCGATGTGGCCGAAACCGGTGGGAGGCTTGGCTTCATCACGCCCTTGACCGGCAATTTCTGCGAAGGCTGCAATCGCGTGCGGCTGACTGCGACCGGACAATTGTTCATGTGTCTGGGTGGAGAAGCGCAAGTCGACTTGCGCGCGGCGGTGCGTTCGGACGATCCGCAAGCCGCGCTCGATGCCGCGTTCGCCCGCGCGATGGGTGAAAAACCCGAACGCCACAATTTCGTGATCGACCGGGCCGGGGCCGCGCCCGCGTTGGCCCGCCATATGTCCACGACCGGAGGCTGATGTGCCTGAGGCCAATGCGCGACTCGTGTTTCTGGGGCGGCTGGAAGACGTGGCTGGTTGTGCGGAACTGGCGGTCCAGCCGGGCCCGCTGGATCAGGTGCTGGCACGAATCGATCGCGCGCTGGCGGTCGAGCTTTTGGGTGAGCGCATCCGGCTGGCGTTGAACGGGCGGTTGCTGTCTGATGCAGCCAGCATCGAACTGGCCGCAGGCGACGAACTGGCGTTCCTGCCGCCGGTCAGTGGAGGCTGCCGTGGATGAGGTGCGGCTGTTGGCCGATGGCTTTGACCCCGGCTTCGAACTGATCCGCTTTGCCGCCACGCATCCGCGTGCGGGCGGGATCGCCAGCTTTCTGGGGCAAGTGCGCGAGGGCGACGGCGTGGAAGCGCTGGAACTGCGCCACTATCCGCCGATGACGTTGCCGGGCATGCAAGCGCTCGCACGATCGGTGCGCCAGCGCTGGGCGCTTGACGGGCTGATGCTGGTACATCGCTACGGCCTGCTCACGCCCGGCCAGCCGATAGTGCTGGTGGCCGCTGCCGCGCGACATCGGCGCGATGCTTTTGCCGCCGCCGACTATGCGATGGACCACCTCAAGAGCGAGAGCTGGTTCTGGAAGCGCGAACGGACGGCGGACGGATGGCGCTGGATCGAGCCGCGCGAGCAGGACTTCCGCGATAAAGCGCGCTGGTAGGGCTCGCCGGTAAGGCGCGCTCTTTTGCGCCGGGGGACGATTCAGTTCGGCATCATGGCCTGCAGCCCGGCGATTCGCGCATCCTGACGCGCCACAAGCGCACTCACCGTGGCGTGGCGCTCCTTCAGCGCGGCTAGACGCGGATCGGCCACCCGCGCATCGCTGATCGTGGTTTCCACCAGCAACCGGTCAAGATCGGCCAGCGCCACCGTGGCGCGGCTGCGTGCCGATTCGAGGTCGGCCAGCGCGATCTGCGCCACCGCCCAAGCCTCGCTTCCACGCGCTGCATTGCGCGCAGAACCGATTCGCTGCGCCGATACAGCCTCGCGCGCCGCGAATCGGCTGTCGGCTTCCTGAGCCTGCGCGACCAGAGCGTCGGCGCGGGGCAGCGGGTCGGGGCCGGGCGGGGGGAGGGGTGTCGATGTGGAGGACGCCCCGGTTGTCGCGGGCGCGACGGCGAAGCTGCGCTCTGCCGGGCGCCGCGCAAGCGAGGGGAAATCGCCGCGCTGGCTGGCGCAACCGCCCAGCAAGCCAAGAGCGGCGAGCGCCAATGCACTACGAGCGAGCAATGAAGCGGGCGAAAGACTGGACGAAGCGACCATGCCAGTGCCATAGCAGGCTATCCGGTCGCTACCAGTGGCGATGGATGCGATGGAGCGGCCCTGCGGCATTTTCCTTCGGGCTGGCGTTGACAGCTTGGGCCCTTTGGACTATCCGCGCCGCTCTTTCCGGGGTTTCCGCGCTTTTGCGGGTCTTCGGCGTATTGCCCGCTGTCCGCGATTCGCATGTCATGCAAGTTCATGGCATGGTTGTCGGGGTGCTTGGTGGGTCAGGCATTTTGGAACGGATAGCACAAGACCATGTTCGCAATCGTGCGCACGGGCGGCAAGCAGTACCGCGTAGCCGCCGGAGACAAGATCGCCGTCGAAAAGCTGGCTGGTGAAGCCGGTGAGACGATCACCCTTGGCGACATTCTGCTCGCTGGCAAGGATGGCGAAGTGACCGACGCCACTGGCGTGACGGTCTCGGCCCAGATCATCGCCCAGGCGAAGTCGGAAAAGGTCGTGGTGTTCAAGAAGCGCCGCCGCCACAACTATCGTCGCAAGAACGGCCACCGCCAGCAGCTTACCCTGCTGCGCATCGTGTCGGTCGCCTGAGCGCAAGATCCGGAGTAGTCTGAGATGGCACACAAGAAAGCAGGCGGTTCGTCGCGCAACGGTCGCGACTCGCAGTCCAAGCGCCTCGGCGTGAAGAAGTTCGGCGGCCAGGAAGTGGTCGGCGGCAACATCATCATCCGTCAGCGCGGCACCCGCGTTTACCCCGGCGCCAACGTTGGCCTGGGCAAGGATCACACCCTGTTTGCGCTGGGCAACGGCCGCGTGCGTTTCCACGCCGGCAAGCTCGGCCGCAAGTACGTGTCGGTCGACATTCAGGCTGAAGCTGCCGAATAAGCGGATGGTCATGCCAAGGGCCATCCTGACGGGATGGCCCCGCCGAACCTTGCGGTTCGGCTGATTGAGGGAGAGGGGCCCACCCGTCTCCCTTTTTTCGTTTCTCCCTTGCATCCGCAACAGCGCCATTTCGGAACCATCTGTCGCACGATGGGGGCAATCCGGTGGCATTCGCCATATCGTTGTAACGGCTCGCGCTTAGGGCGCAGTCGACCAGCGGGGGCGGACGAGGAGAAACGCGCGTGTTCATTCGCAGCGAACGACTGTTCCTGAGACCCGGCTGGCCCGAAGATTGGGCCGAACTGCATGCCTTGTTCGATGACGAGGCGGTCGTGCGCAATCTTGCGCGCGCGCGCTGGCCTTATCGCCCCGACGATGCCCGCGCGTTCGCCGGTTTGCCGCAGGCTCCGCGCCATCCGCACTTCTTTATCACCCAGCCCGGTGCGCATGGCGCGCGCTTGATCGGCTGCGCGGGCCTGGTCGAACCGGACGTCGGGGCAGAGGCTGGTACGGTCGGCCTTGCCTATTGGATCGGTCAGCCATTCTGGACGCGCGGGTTTGCGACCGAGGCCGTGCGCGCGCTGTTGCCAGTGGCGCGCACGCTGGGCCACCGCCGCGTGGTCGCCAGCGTGTTTGCCGACAATCCCGCCGCCGCCCGCGTGCTGGCCAAAGTCGGCCTGCAACCCGTCGGGGGCGTGCACGCCTGCTTCAATCCGGCGCGCGGGCATGATGCACCAGCACAACTGCACGCCATAGACATTGATCTGGCTGGCAATTGCAACTGTACTGGTGTGGCCCCCGCGGCCAAGTCGGCGCTGATCCGCGCTGCTTGAGCCAAGGGGTGGCGCAACCCTTGTGATAGCGCCGCTGCCGCCGCTTGCGGCAGCGCGCGCGGCGGACTACGGACTCCATGGGAGGTTTGCCGCATCGGCTCGTGCCTCCATGGGGTGTTCGTTGGAAAAGTTGGTTCGCAAGCGTCTCAGCCCTCAGGAAAGCCGCGTCGCCGCGCTCAATGCCGCGCGTGGGCTGCTGATCGAGGCGGGGCCGCAGGCAGTCACGCTCAAGGCCGTGGCAGCGCGCATCGGGCGCACCCATGCCAACTTGCTGCATCATTTCGGGTCGGCTGCGGGCTTGCAGAAGGATCTGGCGCGCCATCTGGCCCAAACGATCTGTACCAATATCCGCGATACGGTGATCGCCAATCGCAGCGGCATCGGTTCGCCACGCGATGTTGTGGATCTGACCTTCGATGCCTTCGACAAAGAAGGCGCAGGCGCGCTCGCCTCATGGATGCTGCTGACAGGGAACGAGGATGCGCTCGATCCGATCGTCGATGCCGTGCACGATCTTGTCGTCGAACTGGACGAATTCGGATCGGATGCGCAACGCAGCAACACCCTCGCGCTCACGCTGATGGCGTTGGGCGATGCGCTGATGGGCGGGCCGTTGAGCCAGGCGCTCGATCTGCCCCGCCATGCAGCGCGCGACCGCGCGGAACGCCTGCTGGTCGAAGGACTTCAGGCGGCCGGGGTTACTCTGCCGCCGAATTGTCCGTAAGCGGCAGCCACGATGGCCGCAGGTCGTCCGGGATCGCTTCAACCCGCAGATGGTCGACGGCTAGATCGAATTCGGGATAGGCCGCACGCTGCCGGGTGAGGTCGGAGCGTTCGAGGGGGACCACGATCAACCGCCGGTTGACCTTTTGCCGCCAGTTCATCCGCGCGGTGTTTTCCTGACCGACATAGCAGCCCTTGGTGAAGCTGACGCCGTTCAGTTCGGCCGCGTTGGCTTCAAGCCACAAGGTCTGGTCGCTGCCGAGTTCGGCTATGCCCTCTGTCACGCCAAGTGACAGGCGATGGGCCCGCCATGCCGCATCGGCCGGGGCATCGTTCGGACCAATCGCCGCCAGTTGGCGCAGGCCTAGCGCAGGCAGGCGCGGATCGGGCGTTCCGGCTCCGTCAAGATTCCAGAACACGCCGAGCGACGGATCGCGGGCGATCGCGATCTTGCGCCGCAGCCGATAGAGCGACAGGCGCCGGACCAGTGCATCGGCGACTGCCGCCTCGCAATCGATCAGCCAGTCGGCGCCATCGCCCCAGACGATGAAGTCGAACAGCGCCTTGCCTTGCGGCGAAAGCAGTCCGGCCCACACCGGCAAGGGCCCGGCCATGTCGCTGGTGACCAGCCCTTGCAGAAAGCTAGCGACCGATTCGGTCGGGTCTTGTGGCGACAGACGGATCACGGCGCGATCGTGCAGGCGGGCGTTGCTCATGCGTGACAGATAGGGTCGATGCCGCCTAAGGGAAAGGGATGACCGACACGCAGACTCTGACGATCCGCCGCCCGGATGACTGGCATGTGCATTTGCGCGATGGCGCGCTGCTGCAAGGTGTGGTGCCCTATACCGCGCGCCAGTTTGCGCGGGCCATCGTGATGCCCAACCTGAACCCGCCGATGACCGACGTCGCGGGCGTTGCGGCCTATCGCGACCGCATTCTGGCGGCATTGCCGGCAGGCAGCGACTTTACCCCGCTGATGACGCTGTACCTGACCGATCATACCGACCCGGACGAAGTCGAGCGCGGGTTTGCCGCCGGGGTGTTCGTGGCGGCAAAGCTTTATCCGGCGCACGCCACCACCGGATCGGCCCATGGCGTGACCAGCGTGGCCAACATCCGCGCGGTGCTGGAACGGATGGAAAAGATCGGCATGCCCTTGCTGATCCATGGCGAAGTGACCGAGGCGCACGTCGATATCTTCGACCGTGAGGCGGTGTTCATTGAGCGCACGCTGATCCCGCTCGTCAGTGACCTGCCCGGATTGAAGATCGTGTTCGAACACATCACCACGCAAGAAGCGGCGCAGTTCGTCGAGGCGGCAGGTTCGACCATCGCGGCGACGGTGACCCCCCAGCACCTCCACATCAATCGCAACGCCATGCTGGTCGGCGGGATTCGTCCGCACGCCTATTGCCTGCCGGTGGCCAAGCGCGAAGTGCATCGTCTGGCGCTGCGCAAGCTGGCCACATCGGGCTTCGAACGGATCTTTCTGGGCACCGACACTGCGCCGCACGCGCAACATCTGAAAGAGGCGGCTTGCGGCTGCGCGGGGCTGTTCAACGCGCCTTTCGCGCTGGAAAGCTATCTCGCGGTGTTCGAGGCCGAGGGCGCGCTGGATCGGTTCGAGGCATTTGCCTCGCGCAATGGCCCGGCGTTCTATGGCCTGCCGGTCAATGAAGGCACAGTAACGTTGACGCGCCGAACGATCGTGGTGCCCGAGGTGATTGACGCCAATGGCACGGCGATCGTGCCGTTCCATGCCGGGGAAACGCTGGCTTGGCGGCTGGAGGACTGACTTTCAGCCCTTCGTGCCGCGCGCCCTTAGCACCATGTCGGCGCTGAACACGCCGATGGCGATCCAGATCAGCACGAAGCAGGCCAGCCTGACTGAATCAAGCGGCTCGTGGTACACGGCGAGGCCGAGCACGAACACGATCGTGGGCGACAGGAACTGGATGAAGCCCAGCGTCGACAGATCGAGAGAGCGTGCCGCCATTGCGAACAACGCCAGCGGCACGGCGGTCAGCACACCTGCGCCGAACAGCAGGGCGGCGGTGCCGGGCCCGTCCAGGATGCTCGATCCCTGTCCTTGGGTGGCAAACCATAGTGCGGCCAAAACGGCCGGGACATACAGCACCAGCGACTCGATTGCCTGACCGGTAACGGCGCCGACCGGCGCCAGTTTCCGGACCAGTCCGTACAGTCCGAAGCTTGTCGCAAGCGACAACGCCACCACCATCATATCGAGCGGGCCGCCCAGCAGCAGCGCTATGCCAAAAGCGGCGATGCCAACCGCGCTCCATTGCAGGCGGTTGAGCGTTTCCTTGAGTACCAGCGTGCCCAGCAGAACGTTGACCAGCGGGTTGATGAAGTAGCCGAGGCTGGCCGCAAGCACATGCCCTGCATTGATCGCGAAAATGTAGATCAGCCAGTTCATGGCCACCAGCACCGCGCTGAGCGACAATTGCACCATCAGACGTGGGGTCCGCAGGGCTGCGCCAAGTTCGTGCCATTGCCCGCGGGCAAACAAAAACAACAAACACAACGGCAACGTGAAGATGATCCGCCAGGCGACCAGTTCAACCGAGGGAACATGGTGCAACTCTCGGAAGTAGAGCGGCAGGAAGCCCCAGATGAGGTAGGTGAGTAACGCCGCGACCAATCCGGTGCGCGTCTTGGCAGCATGATCCATGTCGGCGGCTCTGGCAGGGTGTTTACATAAGGCCAAGCAAGAAAAACGTATTCGGGTCGTCAATTTTGCGCATCGGTTCGTCGCAAATCGTCAATTCTGACACGCCCGTTGCATTCCGTTCAGGTTGACTGGGGTAAACATGAACCGTCGCACGATGAGGCGCCGGAGTGAAGGGCCTGCAGCAAGGCCGCCGGACCCGTGCAGGAGACCGTGACATGAAATTTCCTCGCAACATCATGCTCTCGTTGGCTGTTCTTGGTGTGGTTGCCGGGGCGATCCCGGCGCAGGCCGCCGTTGGCACCGCAACCGCTCCGACCGCTCTGGCCGCGGCCTATGGCGACGACTGGCAGCACGGGCGCGAGCCGTCCTGGAACGATCGCAACTACAATCGCGATGGTTGGGGCCGCGGATACGAGCGCACCGACTGGCGCGACAATCAGCGCCGCGAGGATTGGCGTGACGATCGCCGCCGCGACGATGGCTATCAGGCGTCATCGTGGCGTGGGCGCGACGGTCGCACTTACTGCCGCAAGCCTGACGGCACGACCGGCTTGCTTGTCGGCGGCGCGGCCGGGGCACTGATCGGACGCGGCGTCGCCGGGTCAGGTGACCGCACGCTCGGCGCGATCCTTGGTGCCGCTGGCGGTGCGCTGCTTGGACGGGCGATCGATCGCGATAGCGGGCGCTGCCGTTGAATGCGGGCCTTTGCAGATACCCAGCCCTCGGGTCGCACCTGGGATGGGGAGAAGGGGCGTTCGGTTCAGGCCGGGCGTCCCTTCTTGTTGGTGGAGTACCGTTGGGCGGAAGCAGGCCGCGTCCTTGCAAGGTTACGCGGTCTTAACCATGGTCGGCCCATGTCATGACCATGGTCTGCGCGCGCCTCTTCCCGATGCTTCCGGGCTTCCCGCTGACGGCTCTTGCCCTGTCATTGGGGCTGGCTGGCTGCACCGGCACCGAGCGCCGCACACAAGCCATCCAGGACGACCCGATGATGACCGAGGCGATTGAAGGACAATTGCTGGTCGATCCCGACCTTTCGCAGCAGAACATGCGCAATTATGCGGTGGTGCCGCCCGGACCGGTGGACAAGGCCTTGCCGACCGGCGCCGATCTGGTCCGGCCGCCCGCGCATTGATGCGGGCCGCGTCGCCGGTTCAGGCGTCGCGCAGACCGACACCGATGCTGGCGCGCGGCTGTTCCACCTCTGTAGAGGCGACCGGATAGGCGCAGTAATCCGCAGCGTAATAGGCGCTGGGCCGATGGTTGCCCGACAGCCCGACCCCGCCGAACGGCGCCGCGGACGAGGCCCCGTTGGTTGGCCGGTTCCAGTTGACCACGCCTGCACGAATGTTTGCCCAGAAGCGGTTGTAGTCCTGCGGACTGCCGCCCAGCAGCGATGCGGCCAAGCCGAAACGGGTGGCGTTGGCTTCGGCGATCGCTTCGTCGAACTCGGTGACGCGCACGACCTGCAACAGCGGGCCGAACAGCTCGATGTCGGGCCGGTCCTTCATCTTCGTCACGTCGATGATGGCGGGTGACAGGAATGGCAGGTCTTCGCGCAGGCGGACCAGATGCTTGATCGGACGGCCGCCGTTGGACAGCAGATAGAGGAAGCTTTCGGTCAGGCCATCGGCGGTGCGGTTGTCGATCACCGGACCCATGAACGGCGCGGGTTCATCGAACGGCGCTCCCACGATGATCCGGTCGGCAAGGCGCTTCACCTCGTCGATCACGCCGTCATAGAGCGTGTCCTTGATGATCAGGCGGCGCCCGGCGGTGCAGCGCTGACCGGCGCTGGTGAAAGCGGACTGCACGATCAGCGTGGCGACATCGGTGATCTTGGGCGTATCCCATACCACGATCGGGTTGTTGCCGCCCATTTCCAGCGCCACGATCTTGCCCGGATCGTCGGCCAGACGCCGGTTGATGGCGATGCCGGCATTGGCCGATCCGGTGAACAGCACGCCGTCGATGCCATTGTGCGCGACCAGCGCCTTGCCCTCTTCCGGGCCGCCGATCAGCACTTGCACCACCGCCGCCGAAATCCCCGCGCGGTGAAAACACTGCGCCAGCAGTTCGCCGGTGGCCGGGGTCTTTTCCGAAGGCTTGAATACCACGGCGTTGCCGGCGATCAAGGCCGGGACGATGTGGCCGTTGGGCAAGTGGGCGGGGAAGTTGTAGGGCCCCAGCACCGCCATCACGCCGTGCGGTTTGTGCCGCAGCGCCGCCACTCCCTGCAACGCATTGTCGAGCTTGCGCTGCGACGTGCGGTCGGCATAGGCGCGGATCGAAATCTCGACCTTGTTGATCACGCTTTCGACTTCGGTGCGAGCTTCCCACAGCGGCTTGCCGGTTTCGCGCGCGATCAGCGTGGAGAGCTTGTCCGATTCCTTGCGCACTTCGTTGGCGAAGCGGCGGACCAGTTCGATGCGGGTGGCCAGCGGTTGCGCGGCCCAGCCGGGCCAGGCGCGACGGGCGCGCTCGACGATCTCGTCCACGTTGCCGATCCGGCCACGCCACAATTCGGCACCGGTGGCGGGTTCGAACGAGACGATTTCATCGTCGGCCAATGTCAAAGCTTCCATGTCAGTGCGGTATCCGGACAGCGTCTGGTAACGAAAGAAATCAGCGCAAGCCAGCGCCAAAGCATGCGATCAATATCTCGATCAATCCGTTGTGGTGAGATTTCCGGGCCTGAGTGGTGGTCCCATCGCCTCGCCCAGACGGCGGACGGCGGCGATCTTGGCGTTGAACGCGGACCAGTCGTCCGCCTCGGCGATCGGCGCCCAGATGGCTTCCACCTCGTCGATCAGCATGGCTTGCGGCGCGGGATCGGACCAGTACGGGTGGGCAAGCGCGCCGTCGACAGGGTGATAGCCCGACATTGCGTCGGCCAGCGCACCATTTGTCGCTCGCCCTCCGCGATGGGCGAAGAAGAACGCATCCGGACCCGCCCCGGTCTCGACCATTGCCGCCTCGCACGCCGCGATCAGGGCCGTGTCCGCCTCGCTTCCGCGTGATTTGACGCCGAGCCGCCAGCACCACCGGCGCGCCATCGCCTGCTGATACAGTGCGGGAAAGCGGTTGAGTGCCTCGATCAACGGTGGTGCGTCCTCGATCAGTCGCAGTGCTACTGCCAGTTGTCCGCAGTTCCAGTGCAGCGTCTGCGGCTGGCGGCCAAAGGCATAAAGCCCGTGCTCGTCGAAATAGGCGGCGGTGAAACTGGCGTCCCAGCGCGGCAGCCAGCGCCAGGGGCCGTAATCGAAACTCTCGCCCGACACGTTCATGTTGTCGGTATTGAGCACGCCGTGCACGAAGCCCGCCACCATCCACGATGCCGCAAGGTCCGCCAGCCGCTCGACCACGAGGTTGAGCAGGCGCGTTGCTGGACTGGTCCGGTCTTCGTCCATGGCATCCGGTGCCGCCGATCCCGGGAAGTTTGCGAGGCAATAGGCGACCAGTTGCGCCATCTCGTCGGGCGCTTCGAGCGCCATCAGCCGCTGGAACGTACCGATGCGGATGTGGCCGTGGCTCAACCGCACCAGCACCGCTGAGCGGGTGGGCGAGGGCTCGTCACCGCGATAAAGTGCTTCGCCCGTCTCGATCACGCTGAAACTGCGGCTGGTGTTGACACCCAGCGCTTCGAGCAGTTCGGTGGCCAGAACCTCGCGCACCGCGCCCTTCAACGTCAGTCGGCCGTCGCCCCGGCGGCTCCATGGCGTTTGCCCCGAACCCTTGGTGCCAAGGTCGAGCAGCCGGTCGTCGCCATCGAGCATCTGGGCGAACAAAAAGCCGCGCCCGTCGCCAAGGTCGGGGTTGTAGACCTGAAACTGGTGACCGTGATAGCGCAACGCCAGTGGCTGCGGCAGATTGTCGGGCAGCGGTTCGAACCGTCCGAAGTGGCGCAGCCATGCAGCATCGTCCAGACCGGCCAGACCCACCGTGGCCGCAGCGCGATCGTTGCGAAAGCGCAGGATGGTTTCGGGGAAGTCGGCGGCGCGGACCGGATCGCCAAGCCAGTCGGCCAGCGTGCGGATGCGGGGGGCGGCGCGATAGGTCGGGATCGTCATGCTGCCCTTAGTGGGGGCGCAGGCGGTTGGCCGCAAGCGGCGCCCTTGCGAATCGACGCTTTTGCCCCCAACCCCCAAAGGGCCCGATGCGCCGACCTGGCGTGAGCAGGGAACCGTAGGCAGGGAACTGGGCGACGTTCATGGCGCAATTCGAGACGGGCAGTTGGACCAGCCGCGACGGGCTGACCTTGCGATACCGCGATTATGCGGGCGGTGCGGATGGGGCTGACGCCGCGCAACGGCCTGCGATCCTGTGCCTGCATGGCCTCACGCGGAACGCCCGTGATTTCGAGCAACTGGCCGGGCGGCTGGCGGGGCATTGGCGGGTGATCTGTCCCGACATGCGCGGTCGCGGTGAAAGCGACTATGCCCGCGATCCGATGACCTACAATCCGGCGCAGTACCTTGACGACCTTGAACAGCTTTTGGCCCAACTGGGGCTTGTACGGTTCGTTGCCATCGGCACGTCGTTGGGCGGGTTGCTGACCATGTTGCTGGCTGCCAGTGGGGGCGGGCGGATTGCGGGGGCGGTGCTCAACGACGTGGGGCCGGTGGTCGAGGAAGCCGGCCTTGCGCGCATTCGCGATTACGTAGGCAGCGGGCGCAGCTTCGAAACGTGGATGCATGCGGCGCGCGGCCTGAAGGACACCAATGCCGCGATCTATCCCGACTACACGCTGGAGGACTGGTTGCGCATGGCCAAGCGGCTGATGGTGGTCAACGATGCCGGGCGGATCGTGTTCGACTATGACATGAAGATCGGCGAACCATTCGAAATACCCGGAGGTGCGACCCCTGCGGTCGATCTTTGGCCACTGTTCGATGGGCTTGCCTCGGCGCCGCTGCTGCTGGTGCGGGGCGAAACCTCGGACATCCTGTCTGCCGAAACCGCCGCGATGATGGCGGCGCGCAATCCGGCGATGGCGCATCTGGTGCTGCCGCGTATTGGCCACGCCCCGACGCTGGATGAACCTGCCAGCATCGCCGCTATCGACGCGCTGCTGGCGCAAGTTGGCTGAGGGTACCGGAATGACCCGCCGCTTGCGCGTGCTGCACTTGCATTCGACCTTCAACGCAGGGGGCAAGGAACGGCGCTGCGTCGCGTTGATCAACCGCTTTGGCAGGGACGTGGACCACGCCATCGTCTCGGCAGAGCCGGGGTCGATGGGCGCGATGGCGCTGATCGAGCCGGGCTTGTCGGTGCACGTGCCGTTCGGCTTTCCGGCGCTGGCCGGGCGGTGGGGCGTGCGTCGCCTGCAAACCCTGGCGCGGGCGATGCGCGGGTTCGACCTGATTCTGACCTACAACTGGGGCGCGATGGATGCCTGTATGGCACATGCGCTGTTTGGCCCGGCGCAAGGGCTGGCGCCGCTGATCCATCATGAGGATGGCTTTAACGCGGACGAGGCGAACGGGCTCAAGCGCAGCCGCAACTGGTATCGCCGGTTCGCGCTGGCGCGGGCATCGGCGGTGGTCGTGCCCTCGACGATGCTGGAAGGCATCGCGCTGGATGTTTGGGCGCAACCGCCAGGCAAAGTGCAGCGTATTGCCAACGGCATTCCCACCGCGCGCTATGGCGGCAAGGGCAAGCCCGATGCACTGCCCCGCGTGATCAAGCGGCGCGACGAGAAGTGGCTCGGGACACTAGCCGGCCTTCGCCCGGTCAAGAACCTCCCTCGGCTGGTGCGCGCCTTTGCCGCGATGGACGAACGCTGGCATCTGGTGATCGTGGGCGAGGGGCCGGAACGCGGGGCCATCATGGATGAAGCGATGCGGCTGGATATCGGCCATCGCGTGCTGATGCCCGGCCACATTGCCGATCCGGCGCAGGCGATCGCGCTGTTCGATCTGTTCGCGCTGTCGTCCGACAGCGAGCAGGCGCCGCTGTCGGTGATCGAGGCGATGGCCGCCGGGCTTGCCGTTGCCAGTCCTGCGGTGGGCGATGTGGCGGCGATGGTGGCCGACGCGAACGCCCCGTTCATAACCCCGGCCGGTGACGAAGCGGCGCTGGCGGCCGCGCTGGCGGCGCTTGCCCAAGACGACGGGCTGCGCGCGCGATTGGGCGCGGCCAACCAGACGCGCGCCTGCGCCGAGTTCGACGAGGCGACGATGGTTGCCCGCTACGCCGCTCTTTACGCACGCGTGCTTGGGCGCGAGGCGTTCCCCTGATGCCGTCTCAGCGCCGCACCACTTCACCAATGGTTCATGCCGGGTGCCCGACAGCGGGAAAGATGCGAAATGGCCGGTTGAAATGGCGCGGTTCTCCGCTAAACCGCCCACTATCGCCAGTTTTGACGATAAACCCGTTTTGATCTTGTCCTGTTCCAGCCGAAAGCGCAGTCTTGGCTCTTCTACCGACAAACCCGAAATCGCTCGCTGAGCGCCAGGCCGAACGCAAGATTGCACAGGACAATGTGTTCCTGCGCGAAGTCGATGATGCGCTGCGTGAAGACGATGCTGCCCGGCTGTTGCGCCGCTATGGCCGCCCGGTCGGCGTAGCCGTGGTTGCAGGGCTTGTCTCGCTGGCTGGATGGCTATGGTACGACAACCACCGGGCTTCCGTGGCCGGCGAACATGGCGAACAGTTCGTCGTGGCGCTCGACCAGCTTGAGGGCGGACGCGGCGATCTTGCCGACAAAAGCTTTGCCAAGCTCGCCACCGATGGTGGCCCCGGCTATGGCGCGGCAGCGCGGTTGATGCAGGCCGGACTGGCGTTGCAGGCAGGCAAGCGCGACGATGCGGTCAAGCTCTATGCCGCCGTTGCCACCGACAGCGCTGCGCCCAAGGCCTATCGCGACCTCGCGGTGATCCGCGAAGTCACCGCGCAGTTCGACAACATGCCGCCGCAGCAGGTGATCGACCGGCTCAAGCCGTTTGCCGTGCCGGGCAATCCGTGGTTCGGCAGCGCAGGCGAATTGGTCGCTATCGCGTACCTGAAGCAGGGCAAGGGCGATCTGGCCGGCCCGTTGTTCGCCGCGATCGCCAAAGACAAGGACGTGCCCGATACGCTCCGGCGGCGCTCGCGCCAGCTGGCCGCGCAACAGGGCATCGACGCCATCGAAGACCCGACTGCCGCCGTGCAGTTGAGCGCGCAATAATCACGAGGATGCCGATACCTGCCATGATCCGTGCCATCCCTGTCCGCGGTGTTTCCGCCATTTCCATTCGTTCGCTGGCCGTCGCCGGTTCCGTCGCATTGGCGCTTGCATTGGGCGGATGCGGCGCCACCAAAGGCAAGGTCAAGACTACCCCGACCGTCGGCCAGCGGGTGCCGATCCTGTCGCGGATCGAGGCCGGAACCAAGATCGACGATGCACTGAACGGCATCTCGGTGGTCTTGCCTCCGCCGGTCGCCAATACCGACTGGGCGCAGGCAGGCGGATCGGCGTCCAAGGCATCGGGCCATCTGGCGATCGGCGCCGCACCGCAGAAGGCGTGGAGCGTCGGCATTGCCGGGTCGAGCCCCAAGCAGCGGCTGGCCGCTGCGCCAGTCATCGGGGATGGCCGGTTGTTCGTGATGGATACCGAAGGACTGGTTCACGCCTATTCCGCCGATTCGGGGCATGAGCAATGGACTGCCAGCTTCCGCCTGCCCGATTCCAGCTCGTCGGTGTTCGGCGGTGGTGCTGCATTCGATGATGGCGTGGTCTACATCACGACCGGGCTTGGCGAAGTCGCGGCGCTCGACGCAGCCAGCGGCAAGATCAAGTGGCGGGTCAAGCCATTGGGCCCGCTGCGCGGATCGCCGACGATCGGGTTCGGCGGCGTCTATGTCATGACGCAGGACAACCAGATCGCCGCGCTCAACAGCGCCGATGGCACCTTGCTGTGGAACGAATCCGGCTCGGTCGCGCTTACCGGGGTGTTCGGCGTGGCCGCTCCCGCCGCCGGACAGGGTACGATCGTTGCGGGCTACAGCTCGGGCGAACTGGTGGCGTACCGGTATGAAAACGGTCGCCAACTCTGGTCCGATGCGCTGGCGCGTACCTCGATCGCGACATCGGTTTCGACGCTGACCGACATCGACGCCGATCCGATTATCGAGCGTGGCCGCGTCTATGCGCTGGGTCAGGGTGGTCGCATGGCGGCTTATGAACTGGTCACCGGCCAGCGCATCTGGGAATTGAACCTTGCGGGCATTTCCACCCCGGCGATCTCGGGCGAGTGGATCTTTACGCTGACTGACGAGGCCAAGCTGCTGGCCATCGTCAAGGGCACCGGCAAGGTGAAGTGGATGGTCCAGTTGCCGCACTTCCAAAGCGAGAAGAAGAAGAAGGGCCCGATCTTCTGGACTGGCCCGGTGCTCGCCGGAAACCGCCTGTGGCTGGCCAATTCGCGCGGTGAGATCGCTTCGGCCTCGGTCACCGATGGCAGCCTAAGCCATCTTGGCAAGGTCGGCTCGTCGGTGTCGCTGGCGCCGGTGGTGGCCAATGGCACGCTTTATGTGCTCGACGACGGCGGCAAGATCACCGCATTCCGCTAAACGGCACCGACACATCCCGCCCTGACCGGAGGACCGCTATCGGGTAGCGCCGATAGCGATTTGATCGGCGGGAAAGTCGTGGGGAGCGGACGTTCACCTACGCTTGTTAGCTTGCTCCTGCAAAAAGTGCTGGGCGCAAGGTAGATAGGCTTGGTTGTCCAACAATCCCGTCGAACTGCCAATGACGCTGGCACTTCCGCACTCAGGGCATTTAGCAGTCCAACGCTTCACCCGGTTTTGCTTTTCCGGGGCAGTCCACTCGTCCTTCCATTCAGTCACCTGCTTTGAGCTGAATAGGGCGCAGCAGGAAACGCATCCAGCATACTTGCTATCTTCCACTTCCCGCCGGTTGCCGACGGTGTGGAGCCGAATTTCTGCTATCAGCTCTAGTTCTGTTTTCTGCTTCATGGGTGAAGGGATGCCCGACCAGCGGATCGTCCGCAACTGGGCGTAAGCCGCTTTAGGGGCAATGTCCGCAATGTTGTCGTGTCCGGAAAGTCCGCTTCCAGCGATAAATGGCGGAAAGCTGCCGCGCCTCTCCATCATTCCTTCGCCCCCTTGTAACCGTCACCCCGGGCTTGGCCCGTGGTGACAATCGCTCAGGGAGATTGGTGTCGCTGATGCCGCTCCGATCCCTATTTGGCAGGCAGGCTGGCAAGGTAGGCCGACAGGGCGGCGACATCTTCGTCGCCCATCGTCGCGGCTACGGCGGCCATCTGCTGGGCATTGCCGCCGCTGACTTTGCCGGCGCGGTATAGCTGCAATCGCGCGCTCAGTTCTGCTACTGGCCGACCGGCGAGCGCGGGTGCCGGTACCTTTCCGCGATAATCCGCGCCGTGGCATCCGGCACAGGCATAACCGCCGAACTCGCCCCAGTTCTCGGCCAGTTCCTTGCCCTTGACCGGATCACCTGTGGCCGCAGGCGCCGCCGCAACTGCGAGTAGTAGCGCAGGAATGGCAAACAGACGGCGGCGGGGCGCGAAGGTCATGGCAGGGTATCCTTTGGCATGCCGGAACCTGCTGGACGGACCGAACCTCTCACAGGTGGTGATTGGGACGAAACGAGCCTGGCAGGCATCAGCGGCAGAGAATTGCCACGTACCCGCAGTCCTCGCAACGGTGAACGGCTACAGTTTGATCGGGGCAGGTTGGGGCTTGCCAGCCCCGCGATCTGGCCCCATTCACGTTTTCCTCAACTTTGCGCCTTAGGAATTCCGGGCGATGAAGACCATTCCACCCCGTCCGCAAAGTGACGTATCTGCCGCCGTTGGGCTGGTCGGCCTGATCGGCCTGCTGGTGTGGCTGGCGATCTGTCGGAACTGGGACAGTCTGGCGCCGCTGATCGGTCTGCCAGCGGGCGGCGGTCGGCTCAATGGTGCGGATGCCGCCTTGTTGGCGGTGATCTGGTCGGGCACGCCGATGGTGCTGTGGTCGGTGCTGGTCGACAAAGTGCACTTGCGCGAATCGACCGGGATCGACTGGGCGCAGCCCCGGCCCTTGCCCGAGGTGGTCGACATCTCGATCACCAAGATCGCCGGATTGTGGGCCACCTGGTCGCTGATCGGCTTCATCTATTGCCTTGGCCGCTGGTATTGGCGTGGGCCTTACCTGTTCGCGATGGACGTGCTCGGCACTTCGGCGCCGCTGCTGTACCTTGGCGCCATCCCCTATGTGCTGTGGCTCGACCGCGTGCTGCGCAATCCGCGCGATGGTGCGTGGCATTTCGGCGCGATGCTGATCGGGCGCGAAGCTTATGACCTTGAGCAGGTGTGGAACCACTTGCGCGCCTGGGCGGTGAAGGGCTTTTTCTGCGCCTTCATGTTCTCGATCCTGCCGGGCGGGTTCATCGCAGCGGTGCAGTTCGACTGGGCCAGCGTGCCGCACGATCCGATGCAAGTGGCCAATGCACTGATCAATTTCATGTTCATGATCGACGTGCAGATCGCGATGGTTGGCTACCTGCTGACGGTAAAGCCGCTCGACGCGCAGATCCGCAGCGCCAATCCCTATCTGGCGGGATGGGTGTCGGCGTTGCTGTGCTACCCTCCGTTCATCATGATGGGCGGCGGAGCGGTGCTCGACTACCACCAGAACACCGCCGATTGGTCCTACTGGCTTCAGGGTTATCCGGCGCTGCTGTGGTTGTGGGCGGCGCTGATGGTCACGCTGACCGGAATCTATGCCTGGGCGACGGTGGCGTTCGGCCTGCGCTTTTCCAACCTGACCTATCGCGGCGTGCTGACCAACGGGCCCTACGCATGGACCCGGCACCCTGCCTACATCTCAAAGAACGCGTTCTGGTGGCTGGTAACGCTGCCGTTTCTGGCGACGTCGGGTTCGCTGGTCGATGCCGTGCGCAACACGCTGACCCTGGGTCTGGTCAGCGCGGTCTATTTCTGGCGCGCCAAGACCGAGGAAAAGCATCTGCTGGCCGAGGACGCCAAGTACCGCGAATACCACGCCTGGATGGCGCAGCACGGGTTCATCACGTCGCGGCTGGAGTGGCTTTGGCGATTGGTGGCAAACCGCCGCCGGATCGTCCCGCAGGCCCCGCTTGACGGGTCGCCAGCGGAACAACCGGCAGAGTAAATCGCAAGCTAGACCGCGATACCTTCATCCGTTTCGAAAATGCGGATGTTGCGATCGCTCAAGGTCAGCAGTTCCGAACGCTCGGCTGCCCAGACCTTCATGTGATCGGTGCGGAAATGGGCATCAAGCGCGGCCCGATCGCGCCACTTTTCCGAAATGCGGAACAAGCCCGGATCGAACAGATCCTGCGCATAGGCATATTCGATGCAACCGTCCTCGGCGCGGGTGGCGGTGACGACCTTTTCGGCCAGCGGCCTTGCAGCTTCCACTTGTTCGGGCGGCAGGCGGAAACTTCCCATCACGATGATCATCGACATCCCTCCCGTAAGTATCAGAAACTCTTGGCTTCGTAGACCTTGGACAGATCCTTGCCCCATGCACCGTTGTACAGGTCAAGCAGGGACTCGGACGGGGACTTGCCGCGCGCAACGATCTCGTCGAGCGGCACCAGATAGCCGGTCTCGTTGTCGCCCGCCGCGTTAAGCCGCCCGCGCGCCGACAAGCCTGCGCGCGCGATGTCGAGTACTTGCGCGGCAATATCGCGCAAGGTGCCGCCGCCGCCGTTGAACGAATCGGGCAGCGGCGCGTTCAGGCCAAGCCGGGGCACTTCGGCGCGCAGGCGTTCGCGCCCGTCCATGTCCCAACCCTTGACCAAGTCCCATGCGGCATCGAGCGCGGTCTGGTCATAGAGCAGGCCCACCCACAGCGCTGGCAGGGCGCAAATGCTGCTCCACGGCCCGCCATCGGCGCCGCGCATCTCAAGGAACGACTTGAGCCGCACTTCGGGGAAGGCGGTGGACAGATGGTCGGTCCAGTCCGACGCTACCGGCAGTTCGCCGGGCAGCGCGGGCAGTTCGCCCTTCAGGAAATCGCGGAACGACTGGCCCGAAGCGTCGATGTACTTGCCATCGCGATAGACGAAGTACATCGGCACATCGAGCATGTAGTCGACATACCGATCGTAGCCGAAACCATCTTCGAACACGAAATCCAGCATGCCGGTGCGCGCCGGGTCGGTATCGGTCCAGATGTGGCTGCGATAGGACTGGTAGCCGTTCGGCTGACCTTCCAGAAACGGTGAATTGGCGAACAGCGCGGTCGCCAGCGGCTGCAGGGCCAGGCTGACGCGGAACTTCTGCACCATGTCCGCCTCGCTCGAATAGTCGAGGTTGGTCTGGATCGTGCAGGTGCGCAGCATCATGTCGAGCCCCATCGTGCCAACGCGGGGCATGTGGCGCAGCATGATCTCGTAGCGGCCTTTGGGCATGATCGGCAGCTCGGCGCGGGTCTTGTCGGGCCACAGACCAAGCCCGAGGTAGCCCAGGCCAAGCCGGTCGCCGACGGTCTTGACTTGCGCCAGATGGCGGCCGGTTTCGGCGCAAGTTTCGTGCAGATTTTCGAGCGGCGCACCCGACAGTTCAAGCTGGCCGGCAGGCTCAAGACTGATCGCGCCGTCGCTGCCCGACATGGCGATCACGTTGCCGCCTTCCAGCACCGGCTCCCAGCCGAATTCCTCAAGCCCCAGCAGCAAGTCGCGGATGCCGCCCGGTTCTTCATAGGATGGGGCGCGGTGGTCGGCCTTGCGGTAGACCAGCTTCTCGTGCTCGGTGCCGATCCGCCAGCGTCCGCGCGGCTTTTCTCCCTTCTGCATCGGGGCCACGAGCTCCGCGCGGCTTTCGATGAAGGGTTCGTTGCTATCTGAAACCTGTCGCGTGCTCATGGCCGGGCCCTAGATCGTAAAGCGGTTTCGTTCCAGTGGAATTGTCATGCGGTCGGGTACGTGTGCCGTCAAAGGCGGCTACTTCAGACCCAATCGCCACACAGCGCCATCCACAACCCCAGCGCCGCGATCGACGCCGTTTCACCGCGCAGGATGCGTGGCCCCAGCGCGATGGGCACGGCGGCAGGATGTGCGCGAATCGCGGTGCGCTCGGTATCGTCAAAACCGCCTTCGGGGCCGACCAGCAATGCCGCAGGGCCAGGATGCGCGGTAAAGGCGCGCGGGGCCGGTTCGCCGCCGTTTTCGTCGGCAAAGAACAGCGTGCGGCCTTCGGGCCAGTCGCGCAGCAGGGCGTCGAGCCTGACCGGCTCGGCCAGCGCTGGAAGTGCAGTGCGCGCGCATTGCTCCGCCGCCTCGGTCACAATGGCGCGGGCGCGCTCGGCATTGAGCTTGTCGGCCACGCAGCGTCGGGTCAGCACCGGGCGGATTGCGGCCACGCCCAGTTCGGTCGCCTTTTCCAGCACCAGATCGAAGCGGTCCTTTTTCAGCAGTGCGGGGCACAGCCAAAAGTCTGGCACCGCCTCGCGCCGGCGCAACTGCCGCTCCACTCGCAGCCCCAGATCACGTTTGCCTACCGCCTCGACCGTTGCCAGCCATTCGCCGGTCAGATCATCGCACAGGATCACCGCATCGCCCGTGCCGGTGCGCATGACCTTGCCCAGATAGTGCGCTTGCGGGCCATCCAGCGCCACGCCAGCGCCTTCGGCCAGCGGACCGGGCACGAACAGGCGGGGTGCCGACTTTGGCGGCCAAGCGGGGGTGGCGGGCATAGGTGACAGGCTCTAGCCGATCCGATGGCGCGGCGCTATGCCGCGCACGATGACCGACACGCCACAGATCGTTCCCGACAGCGAACACAAGGGCCTTGTCGCGCGCTTGCCGCTGACCTTGCGCAACTATGCGCTGCTGGCCCGGTTCGACCGCCCGATCGGCTGGTGGTTGCTGTTCTGGCCTTGTGCGTGGGGGCTGTTCCTCGCTGGGGGGATCGATCGTTGGGGCATCCTTGCGTGGATGCTGCTGGGCGCGATCGCCATGCGTGGGGCGGGTTGTGTCTATAACGACATCGTGGACGCTGATCTCGATGCCCGCGTGGCGCGCACCGCCAGCCGCCCGATCGCCAGCGGCGCGGTCAGCAAGAAGGCGGCATGGATCTGGCTGCTGACGCTGGCGGCAGTCGGGCTGATCGTGCTGTTGCAGCTGCGCTGGCAGGCGCAAGTGGTCGCGCTCGGCAGTCTGGCGCTGGTTGCCGCTTATCCGTTCATGAAGCGCATCACCGGCTGGCCACAGGCGTGGCTGGGGCTGGTGTTCACGTGGGGCGCGCCGGTCGGCTGGATCGAGGCGACGGGTTTCGACCGACTCGCGCCGCTCGGCCTGCTCTATGCGGGCTGCTGGGCGTGGTGCATGGGTTATGACACGATCTATGCCCTGCAGGACCGAGAGGATGACGCGCTGGTGGGCATCGGCTCGTCCGCGCTGTCGTTCGGGCGGCACGTGAAGGCCGGCGTGGCGGTGCTTTACGGCTTCGCGCTGGCCTGCTGGGCTGGAGCAGTGTGGCTGGTGCGGCCCGATGCGCTGGCACTGCTGGCGCTGCTGCCGATTACGGCGCACCTTGGCTGGCAGGTGCTGACGCTGAAGGAAGATGGCACCGACCCACTCACCAAGTTCCGCTCCAACCGCTTTGCCGGTGCGCTAATGGCGGCGGCGTGTTTCGTGGTGGGCGGGGCGGGCTGAGCCCGGTCAGCCTGCTGTCGCCAGCAGTGCCTCTGCGCCGCCAAGATCCACGCTGACCAGCCGCGAAACGCCCTTTTCGACCATCGTTACACCGAACAGGCGGTGCATCCGGCTCATCGTCACGGCGTTGTGGGTGACGATCAGGTAGCGAGTCCTGGTTTCGCCGACCATCGCATCGAGCATGTCGCAGAAGCGTTCGACGTTGGCGTCATCCAACGGCGCGTCCACTTCGTCGAGCACGCAGATCGGGGCGGGGTTGGTCAGGAACAGCGCGAAGATCAGCGCCACGGCGGTCAGCGCCTGCTCCCCGCCCGACAGCAGCGTCAGCGATTGCAGCCGCTTGCCCGGCGGCTGGGCAAAGATTTCAAGGCCCGCTTCAAGCGGATCGTCGCTGTCGACCAGCGCCAGATGCGCTTCACCCCCGGCGAACAGGCGGGTGAACAGGCGGCGGAAATGGCCATCGACGGCGTTGAAAGCGGCGCGCAACCGTTCGCGCCCTTCACGGTTGAGGTTGCCGATCGAGCCGCGCAACCGATTGACCGCTTCGGTCAGTTCGGCTTGATCGGCCAGACTTTTGGCCAGCGTCCCTTCCACTTCGGCCAGTTCGTCGGCGGCAACCAGATTGACCGCGCCGATCCGCTCGCGCTCGGCGACCAGTCTGTCATGTTCGGCGGATTCGTGCGCCGCGCTGCCGACTTCTGCGGCGGTAAAGCCAAGCCGGCCGGGCAGCAACGGCGGCGGACACTGAAAGCGCTCGCCCGCCATCACAGCCATTTCCTGACGGCGCTGATCCTCTGCTTCGGCTCGGGCGGCGGCACCAGCGCGCGCTTCGCGCGCGCTGGCAAGGCGTTCGGCGGCGTGGGCAAGGCCCGCCTCGGCAGCCCGCGCGGCAGCTTCGGCGCCTGCCATCGTGGCGTCAGCGGTGGCCAGATCGCGGCCGATCCTCTCGCGGATGGCGCGTGCTTCGGAAAGCTCGGTGCGCAAGCCCTCGGGTTTGGCGGCGATCACCGCGCGTTCTTCGTCCAGTTCTGCGGCGCGGTTGGCCATCTCGGCGAGCCGTCGGGCCGCCTCCCCAGCGCGCGATTGCCAACTGCGGATATCGCTTTTCAGCGAAGCGAGCCGCTCGCGCCCGACCGCGATCGTCTGGTCCTGCGCCGCCAGCATGGCGATGGCCGATTGGTGCGTGCTGCGCGCGGCAGCGTTGTGGGCGCGCGTGGCTTCGCCTTGCGCGCGACCGATCGCCGGATCGGGCAGTGCGGCGCGGCGTTCCTCGGCCTCACGCAGTTCTGCGGTCGCAACGTCACGCTGCTCGGCAAGATCGGCACTGGCCCGCGCCAGTTCGGCCTCGCGCGACTGCCGCCGGGTAAGGGCGGCCTGGGCGGCATCGAGCGAGCGCAGCGCGGTGCGTTCGGCTTCGGCAGCGCTGGCCAGCGCACGCTCCGCTTCGGCCAGCTCGGCCTGCACGCGCGCCAGTCCGGTGCGGGCGGCCTCGTCTGCCGCTTGTGCTGCGGCCATGGTGGCGCGGCGGGGCGGCAACAGCGCTTCGAGTTCGGTCAGGCGGTTCTCAGCCTCAAGCATGGCCGCTTCGGCGGCACCCTCACCGCGCGCGACGAACCCATCCCAGCGGCGCAAGTGTCCAGCCGGTGTTACCAGCCATTCGCCGGGCTCCAGCGCTTGCCCGCTGTCCTCTGCCGCAACTCGCACCAGCGCCAGCCGCGCGGTCAGTTCTGGCGCGCAAGCGCTGACATGATGCGCCAGCGAATCGGCGAGCGGGGCAGGCGCCGTGGCGCCGGTCCAGAAGCGCCCCTCAACGCCATCGGGCAGGGGACCGACCGGTGCTGCCGCATCGCGCCCCAGCACGGCGGCAAGCGCCCGTTCCCAGCCCGGGGCGATGCGGGTGCTGGCGATGGCGCCTGGGCGCTGGCCCTTTGCCGCCGCGGCCCGCTCGCGCGCGGCCTTGTCGCGGGCAAGCGCCTCGGCCTCACGCTCCACACCGGCAAGGTCGGCGCGGGCTGTGGCGAGCGTGTTGGCGGCGCTGTCGCGCGCGCGGGTCAGTTCCTCGCGCTCTACGGTCAGGGCATCGCGCGAGGATTGCGCAGCGGCGAGCGCCTGCGCGGCTGCGGTTTGGGCAGCTTGGGCAGCAGCGATCTGCACCGTCGGGTCGGGTTCGCGGCCAAGCGCTGCGGTCTGCCCGGCAAGGCGCTGGGTGTCGGCCTCGAACCGGGCGACGCGGTTGCGTGCAGCGGCGACGGCCGCTTCGGCCACACGCCATTCGGCGTCGGCTCCGGCCTGTTCGGCCACCTTTTGCGCCAGTGCCAGTTCGGCAGCGCGCGCTGCCTGATCGGCGGCGTCTTGGGCGGTGACGAGCGCGGGACGGCGGGCTGCCGCCTCTGCCAGCGCCTGCTCGGCGCTGCCCAGATCACCTTCCAGCCGGGCGAGCGCGCTGGCCGCATCGGTCGTCAGCCGGTCGGCCTGTGCGCGGTCGGCGGCGATGCGCTGCACTTGCCGGTCGATGTCCGCGAGGCGCTGTTCTGCCCCTTCGAGTTGCGCGGTCAGCCCGGCCAGCCGCTGGTCGAGTGCGGCGGCATCCTGCCTGCGATCGAATTGCACTTCGCGCGCTTCGCTCAGCGCCGCTTGCGCGTGATGCTGCGCCGCTTGAGCGGCGTTTGCGGCGCCTTGAGCTTCGGTCACGGCGGCTTCGGCTGCCTGCGCCTCGGCGCGAGCGGCATCGGCGGCGGCGGCGGCATCGCGCCAGCGGGCAAAGATCAGTCGCGCCTCGGCGACCTTGATCTTGTCTGCCACGGCGCGATAGCGTTCGGCCGCGCGCGCCTGACGGCGCAGAGTGGTGATCTGGCTTTCCAGCCCGCCCAGCAGGTCGACCAGCCGCGCAAGGTTGGCCTCGGTGGCGCGCAGGCGATTTTCGGCATCGCGACGCCGCACATGCAACCCGGCGATGCCCGCCGCTTCTTCGAGCATCATCCGCCGTTCAGCGGGCTTGGCGGCGATGACCGCAGCAATGCGGCCTTGGCTGACCAGTGCCGGGCTGTGCGCCCCGGTGGCAGCATCGGCAAAGACCAGCGCCACGTCGCGCGCGCGCACATCCTTGCCGTTGAGGCGATAGGCGCTGCCCGCGCCGCGCTCGATCCGGCGGACGACTTCCAGTTCACCGGCCCATGGTCCTTGCGGGTCGGTCTCGCAGGTCAGCGTGACTTCGGCAAAGGCGCGCGCCGGGCGGCTGGCGGTGCCGGCAAAGATCACGTCCTCCATCCCGCCGCCGCGCAAGGATCGCGCCGAGCTTTCGCCCATGACCCAGCGGATCGCTTCGAGCAGGTTGGACTTGCCGCAGCCGTTGGGGCCGACCACGCCGGTCAGGCCCGGCGCGATGTGCAGTTCGGCGGGTTCGACAAAGCTTTTGAAGCCCGACAGCTTGAGCCGTCGGAACTGCATCGCCACCCTGTCGCCACCCCCCTCGGTCATGGCGCCTCAGCCCGGCTGGATCAGCGCGCGCCCGCGCGCTTGAGGATCGGCTCGAGCTGTTCCCAGGTTGCCACGTCAAGGTTGCGGCCGTTGAGGATGAACGAGGGCGTGCCGGTGATCTGGTACTGGTCGGTAGCCTTCTGCACGCCTTCGGCCAGCGTCGTGGCGGTCTTGGTGTTGGCCAGGCACTGCAGCGCCTGATCCTTGGCCACCCCGCGCGCGGCGAAGAAATCGACCAGCCCGCCCCTTGCACCGATCACCGGGAACAGCTTGTCCTCGGACAGGGTGGCGATCGACGGATCCTTGCCCAGCGCTTCGAGACCGGCGAAGATATCCTTCTGGTTCGCATAGACCTGTTCGGTCAGCCCATAGAAGGCGTCGGGGCTGCTGCACCGCGTCAGCATGGCCATCGTGGTGTCGTACTTGTCGCGCACGAAGTTACGGAATTCGAGGCTGACGCGCCCGCTGGCGACATAAGTGTCGCGCAACGTCGGCAGGCCCTTTTCCGAAAACTCGGCACAGTGCGGACAGGTGAGCGAACCGTATTCGATCAGCTTGAGCGGGGCGTTGGGATTACCCATCAGGTAACCGCCCTCGGGCGTCTGTGTGACCACGTCTGCCCAGGCCTTGCCCGCAGGCGGAGCGACGGCGGCCAGCGGCGCAGCATCGGCGACGGAAGCGGCGTCATCCTTCTTGCCGCAGGCGCCAAGGCCCAGCGAGAGCGTGAACGCAAGAGGCAGGGCAAGCAGCAGCGCAAGGCGGTTACGGGCGCGGGTCATCGTCGGTCGGGCTTTCCGTTTGCTGGCCGGTCATGAAGGCGACCGGATAAGACTGGGAACAGGGTTTGGTATAATGGGATCGTGGACCGGAGCTACGCTCAGTGCAGGCGCGCTTCAAGCTGTGGCTTGAGCCCGGCCCAATTGGCGGTTCCGGCCAGCGGCACGCCGTTGAGCACGAAGGCCGGGGTGCCGCGCACGAAATCCTTTTCGACCGCGTCCTGCGTGTGCCGGGTGGCGCGTTCAGCCAGCGCCCGATCGGCGAGACAGCGGTCGAGTTCGGGGCGGCCGTAACCGCGTGCCTCCATCAGGTCATACAGCTTCAGGTCGCTGGCGATGGCGCGCATGCGCGTGGCGAAGTCGGGGTTGGACCAGCGCGCCTTCTGCGCTTCGTTCATGGACATCGCCGGGGCGGTCCATTCGTCCTGTCGGCGCAGCAACATCAGGTGGTTGCCCAGAAATTTCTCGGGCGGGCCGCATTCGGCGAGCAAGGTGGCGACAACGTCGATCGCGTTGCGCAGGAACGGTCGCACCTCAAGCGCGCCCTTGCCGGTATCGATCATGCCGACCTTGAGCGGAACTTCGGATTCCTTGTCGAATTCGGCGCAGTGCGGGCAGGTGTAGCTGATGTAAGTGATCAGCCGGACCGGTGCGGCAGGGTTGCCAAGGATATAGCTGTCCTGCGGGGTCCGCGTGACTTTGGCGCCCCACCCGCCGCTGGCGACGACGCGCGCTGCGGGCTTGGGCGCCAGGGGCTTGCGCGCCGGGGCTGCCGCGGTGAGCAGGCCGACGCCAGCCAATGCGGCGATGATCGTGGTCAAGACCTTCAACACGCGGTGCCTCACTTGCTTTTGTCCCTGTTTTTGCCTGTCGCCGCTGCGGCGGCTTGCGCATTCACTTCGCCCAAGCTGCGCGCCAGCGATTCGAGCACGGTGCGTAGCTCGGGATCGCCGATATCGCGCAAGCTGTCGCCCAGTTCCATCGGGATCGGCTTGAGCGAAGGCGGTGCGGCGCGGGTAGTCTCAAGCGCGGCTGTGCCTGCCGGTGCCTGAACGGCGCCTTGCCGCAGCTTGACGCGGGCCACTGCGCGATAGCCGAAGAAGCGGTTAACCCGTTCGATGATCTCGGGCACTACGTGGCTGATCAAGGGAGCATGGGCCGGCGTCACTACAAGTTGCAGGATGCCTTCCGACTTTTCACCGGGGGGGAAGCGGATCGATTCGGGGGTGCAGTGCCGGGCATGGCGGGCGCCCACGATCTCGGGCCAGCGGGTGACCACGCTTGACTGCACGAAGCCGAACCGGCGGAAGGCGGTACGCCCGATCTGCGGCATCAGGTCGGCAATGGCCTTCGCCTCACCGCCCCGTGGCCGTTCCCAGACGCGCCCTGCCGCCGGACCCTTGCGTTCACGTTCCATATGGCTGCGTCCCATGCCATAGCGACGTCATGCAGACCAGTGGCAACCCCGTCCAAAACCCCGCCTTTTCCGCTTTGCCTGAAGAGCGAGACATCGCGGCGGCGCTGCTGGCGTGGTACGATGTCAACGCGCGCAGCCTGCCATGGCGCTGCCCGCCGGGAACCAGGGCGGGATCTTCGGCCAATGCGCCTTTGCCCGATCCCTATCGCGTTTGGCTGTCCGAAGTGATGCTGCAACAGACCACCGTTGCGGCGGTCGGACCCTATTTTGCGCGCTTTACCGAACGCTGGCCGACTGTAGCGGATCTGGCCGCTGCCGACGACGCCGATGTCATGGCGGCATGGGCCGGGCTTGGCTATTATGCGCGCGCGCGCAACCTGCTGGCTTGCGCGCGCGAAGTGGCTCGGCTCGGAGCCTTTCCCGATACCGAGGAGGAGTTGCGCAACCTGCCCGGCCTTGGCGCCTATACCGCCGCGGCGGTGGCGGCGATCGCGTTCGGCCGCCGCGCGGTGGTGGTCGATGCCAATGTCGAGCGGGTGGTGGCGCGGCTGTTCGCCATCGACACGCCGCTGCCCGGTGCGCGGCCTGCCTTGCGCGCGGCGACCGACAGCATAACCCCCGACCAGCGCGCGGGAGACTTCGCACAGGCGATGATGGACCTTGGCGCCAGCCTGTGCAGCGTCAAGGCTCCGCGCTGCCTGCTCTGTCCGTTGCGCCCTGCATGTCGTGCAGCGGCGCAAGGCAATCCCGAGCGCTTGCCGGTCAAGGCCGTGAAAAAGGCCAAGCCGGTGCGACAGGGCCGCGCTTTCTGGATCGAGCGTGATGGGGCGGTGCTGCTCGTCACGCGCGCGGGAAAGGGCATGCTGGGTGGCATGCGCGCGCTGCCCGACGATGGCTGGATCGCGCGCGCCGATGGGCACGGCCTCCCGCCAGCGCCCGGCAACTGGACGGCAGGCGGCGTCGTGAGGCACAGTTTCACCCATTTCGATCTCGAATTGCAATTGATGCTTGGCGATTGGCCCGAAACGATTACTTTGCCGCCGGAACTGGAGGCGGCGGGAGAATTCTGGCCGCTCGACCGGATCGAACAGGCCGGTTTGCCTACGGTCTTTGCCAAGGCGGCGCGATTGGCGCTGGCCGGGCAGGATGGTGAGGACAAAAACCGGCCAACGGGCGAAACTTTGGCGGATGGGTGTTGAAACGGTGATGAACGAGCAGGATTTCCACGCGTTTTCGCGGCGTTCGTTTTTGCGTGGCGCAGCTCTGGCGGGGGCTGGTCTGGGCGCAGGTGCGGTGTTTCCGCGCGCGGCATGGGCAGCGCTGCCGCCGGGCGAAGCGGCCTATCCCGCGCTGACCGCGCTGGTCGAAGGCTATGTCGCCAAGGGCACGTTGCCCGGCGTGGTCGCGCTGGTCGGGCGCGGGCAGGACGTGCCGCTGGCAATCGCGCGCGGCGTGCTGACCAAGGGTGAAACTCTGCCTGCCACCATCGACAGTCTTTACCGCGTCTATTCGATGACCAAACCGGTCACCGGCATGGCCGCGATGATCCTGATCGATGAAGGCAAGCTTCGGCTGGACCAGCCACTGGCTGATATCCTGCCGAAGTACGCCAAGATGCAGGTTCAGGTGACGCCCGATGGCTCGATCACCGATTTGCGGCCGGCCAAGGGCCCGATCACCATCCGGCACTTGCTGACGCATACCGCCGGGCTAGGCTACACGATCATGCAAAAGGGGCCGATCAAGGACGCCTATGAGGCGGCAGGATTGGTCCCGGCACAAGTCAGCCACAGTGCCATCCCGGGTCTGTCGGTGCCGCACCCGCTGCCCAGCCTCGCCGAATTTGCCGACAAGCTGGCCGAACAGCCGCTGTTGTATGATCCGGGCACGGTTTGGTCCTATTCGGTCAGCCTCGATCTGCTGGGCCGGGTGATCGAGGTGGTGTCGGGCAAGCCGTTCGACGCCTTCCTGCAAGAGCGGCTGTTCGATCCGTGTGGAATGACCAGCACCGGCTTCCAGGTACCCGCTTCGCAGGCAGAGCGGCTGACCACCAACTATGGCATTGTCAACGGCGCGCTGGTGCCGATCGATCCGGCGGCAAAGTCGATCTATCTCGATAAGCCCGCCTACCCCTATGGCGGCGCCGGTATCGTCACTTCGCCGCGCGATTATGACCGCTTTCTGGCCATGCTGCTGGGCAACGGTGCACTCAACGGTCGGCGCGTGATGAACGAGGCTGCGGTACGTCTGGGGACGAGCGACCTGTTGCCCGAGGGCACCGATACAACCCGCATCTGGGGTCCGAAAACAGGCTTTGGTGCGGGCGGACGCGTTGGTCTGGGCGAAGATGCGGGTACTTACGGCTGGTCGGGCGCGGCGGGCACGGTCGGCTTCATCAACTATCGCACGTCGCTGCGCGCGGGCATCTATGTGCAGTACATGCCCTCGGGCGCGTTGCCGGTGCAAAGCGATTTCACCAAGGCGCTGCTGGCCGATGTGACCAAGACGGGGATCAAGAAGGCAGCATGACCGCCACGACCATCGCCTTTGCAGGCTCGCCGATCGACCGGGCCGACCATATCCGGGGCGATGCCGTGAAGCTTGCCGCCCTGACCGACTGGCGGGCGCGGTTGCTCAAGCTTGACGGGCTGGCCCCGGTCATCTCGCCCGAAGGCGGCCTCGAATGGGGCTCGCTGGCCGAAGCCCATCCGGACGCCGAACTGGTGTTTCTGGGGCTGGATGCGG
This sequence comes from Novosphingobium sp. FKTRR1, assembly GCF_020404405.1. Taxonomy (GTDB): domain Bacteria; phylum Pseudomonadota; class Alphaproteobacteria; order Sphingomonadales; family Sphingomonadaceae; genus Novosphingobium. The sequence goes on from NZ_JAIZDA010000015.1 coordinate 58,344, forward strand.
CAGGCAAGGCGTGCTTTGCCGGGGTTTCTCCGGCGCTGGTGGGCAGTGTCGCACCGCCCGATCCGCGCCTGTGGCAGGTGATGGGCCTGCTGCCCCCTGCCGATCTGGCGACCTATGGCGGGGCCAAGGCTCTGGTCGACTGGCATGCGCGGCACCGCTTCTGCGCACGCTGCGGCAGCGCCACGGTGATCGCCAAGGGCGGTTGGCAGCGTTCGTGCACCAGCACCACCTGCAAGGCCGAACATTTCCCGCGCGTCGATCCGGTCACGATCATGACGGTCGAGCATGAGGGCAACCTCCTGCTCGGTCGCCAGCCGCGCTTCCCGCCGCGCCGCTTTTCAGCGCTGGCCGGGTTCGTCGAACCGGGCGAATCGATCGAAGAAGCGGTGGCGCGCGAAGTGCATGAAGAGGCGGGGGTACGGGTGCGCGACGTGACTTATGTCGCCAGCCAGCCCTGGCCGTTCCCGTCCTCGCTGATGATCGCCTGCCACGCCCATGCCGACGACCCTACGCTGACCATCGACACGACCGAACTGGACGATGCGCGCTGGTTCAGCCGCGAGGAAGTGGTCTATGCCATGTCCGGCGCGGAGGATGGCGGTTTTATCGCCCCGCCGCCCTTCGCGGTGGCGCATCACCTGCTGAAATGGTGGATCGAGCAATGACCGAAGTGGCCGCCAGCGAAGCTGCAAACGTGACCATCGACATCTGGTCCGACGTGATGTGCCCATGGTGCGTCATCGGTACGCGCCAGCTTGAAACGGCACTTGCTGCGCTTGATGGCGAGATTGCGGCCACCATCCGCTTCCACCCGTTCGAACTGAACCCCGACATGCCGCCCGAGGGTGAGGACCAGCGCGCCCATATTATGCGCAAGTATGGCCGTTCGTCCGAACAGGCCGCCGACGGGCGCGAGAAGCTGCGCCAGATCGCGGCGCAGGCGGGCTATTCGTTCGATTACACCGGAACAGGTGAGCCGCCCGCCGCGATGATGTGGAACACGCGCGCCGCGCACAAGCTGCTGGTCCATGCGCTGCGCGATCTGGGTGCGCAGGCGCAAGTGCGCTTGAAGCACGCGCTGTTCGACGCGCATTTCCAGCAGCGGCGCAACGTTTCCGATCCCGAAGTGCTGCTCGACGTGGCCGAACAGGCGGGGCTTGACCGCGCCAAGGCTGCCGCGGCACTGGCCGACGACGAACTGACCGCGATCGTCGAGGCGGGGGAACGGCAGGCGTGGGACTGGAATATCACCGGGGTTCCGGCGATGGTCATCAACGGCAAGTTCCTGATCCCCGGCGCGCAAGACCCGGCGACGTACGCCGGCGCGTTGCGCAAAGTGGTGGCAAGGGAGCGGGAACTGGCCGCACGCGGCTGAGTTCACGGCCGATCGGTGCGGGTCAGACCAACCCCAGTTTCGCCAGTTCGCTGGCCATGTCCGATGGCAGCAGCTGGGCTTCCTCGCCCGAGGCAAGGTCGGCCGGGCAATCTGCCTCTTCCAGATAGCGCCAGCCTTGATGCGCCCGCTTCGGGCGCGGGTAGACGTCGATCAGCCGGGTGGCGATGACGATCTCGGTCCGCCCATCGGGCGCTTCTTCAAAGCCCAGTATCTCGCTGCGCGCGACCAACTGGTGCTTCAGGATCCAGTAGACCGATCCGCCGATCATCTCGTCCGCGCGCTTGGGCCGGTTGCGCGTGGTCAGCCGCGCAACATCGCCCCGGCTGCGGAACCAGCCATGCACTTCCTCAAGCGATTGTGCGCCATAGGCGACCTTGGTCATGCTCAGCGGCATCGGTTACGCGCCCTCAGACCAATCCGGTGACCACGGCCAGGCCGAGGAACGAGAAGAAGCCCATCACGTCGGTCGCCATCGTCACGAAGACTGCCGAGGACACCGCCGGATCGACATTGAGACGGTCGAGCGTGACCGGGACCATGATCCCGGCAAGCCCGGCCACCAGATTGTTGATGATCATCGCCGCGCCGATCACCATACCCAGATGCGGATTGCCGAACAGCAGCGCCGTGCCGGTGCCGATCATCAGGCCCAGCGACAGCCCGTTGGCAATCGCGATGCGCAATTCGCGCAGGACCATCCGCACGGTGTTGGAACTGGTCAACTGGTTGGTGGCGATGGCGCGCACGACGACGGCCAGCGTCTGGGTTCCGGCATTGCCGCCCATGCCCGACACGATCGGCATCAGCACCGCCAGCAGCGCCAATCTGGCGATCGCGCCCTGGAACATGCCGACCACCGAGGACGCGATGATCGCGGTGCCAAGGTTGACCACCAGCCACGACAGGCGCGTGCGCACCGTCAGCAGGATCGGCTCGTTGATGTCGCCTTCGCCCGCGCCCGACAGGCGCAGGATGTCTTCGCTCGCCTCTTCCTGAATGATGTGGACCACGTCGTCGACGGTGATCTGACCGACCAGCCGTCCCGATTCGTCGACCACCGCCGCCGAGATCAGCGCGTACTTCTGGAAGCGCAGCGCGACCTCTTCCTGATCCATCGTCACCGGGATCAGCGTCTGGTCGCGCTTCATCACATCGGCCAGAGCCACGCCGGGAGGCGCGCGCAGCAGCCACGACAACTGGCAGGTGCCGACCGGATGGTGCAGGTGATTGACCACGAACACTTCCCAGAACTCGGTGGCAAGGTCGTCGTCGTCGCGGCGCAGATAATCGAGCAGGTCGCCGACCGACAGGTGTTCGGGCACCGCGATGAAATCGCGGCTCATCAGGCGCCCGGCGGTCTCTTCGGGATAGGCCAGCGCGCTCTCGATGGCGGCGCGGTCCTCGGGCTCCATTTCGGCGAGGACGGCCTGCTGGTCCTCCTCGTCCAGATCCTCGATCAGGGCGACGGCGTCGTCCGTCTCCATCTGCTCGGCAAGGTCGGCGACTTCATCGGGATCGAGTTCTTCGACCAGCTCGTCGCGAACCCAGTCGTTCATTTCGGCGAGCACTTCGCTGCCGAGCAGGTCGTTGATCGCACGCGCGAGATCGGCGCGATAGGTGCCGCCGATCAGCTCGAACAAGTCGGCGATGTCTGCCGGGTGCAGCGGCTCGACCAGATCGTAGACGGTGTCGCGGTCGTCGGCGTCCAGCGCGTCGCACACCTTGCGGATGAACGCGGGCTTCAGCGTGTTGAATTCGTCGAATTCTTCAGGGTCATCGCCGGTCCCGCCGGTGGCCTGAACGGGCAGGAGCGCTTCGGTCACAGCCTCATCGCCGCCGGTCGTGCCGTCGGCGCGGATGATCTCGTCAGGGTAGGCCGGGCGCTCCATGGGGTGCGGGATAGGGGGACAGGCGCGGCAAAAGCAACCTCCTTGGGCACCCTCGGTCGACTTTATTGGGGAAGCGCTTATATCGGGGCGAAACAGCAAGGATGGACCTGCCCAAATGTCTGAAGAAAAACTGGTGTTCTCGCTCGATTCGGGCGACGTGGTGATCAAGCTGCGCCCCGATCTGGCCCCCGGCCATGTCGAGCGTATCAAGGAACTGGCCAACGAAGGCTTTTACGATGGCGTGACCTTCCATCGCGTGATTCCCGGCTTCATGGCGCAGGGCGGCTGCCCCAACGGCACTGGCATGGGTGGTTCGTCCAAGCCCGACCTGAAGGCTGAATTCAATGCTGAGCCGCACGTGCGCGGCGTGTGCTCGATGGCGCGTACCAGTGCGCCGAACTCGGCCAACAGCCAGTTCTTCATCGTGTTTGACGATGCCCGCTTCCTCGACAAGCAGTACACCGTGTGGGGCCAGGTCGAAAGCGGCATGGAGCACGTGGACGCGCTGCCCAAGGGCGAACCGCCGCGCGCTCCCGGCGTGATCCGCAAGGCGAGCGTGGTCGCAGCCTGACGATATCCAGCCGCCCTGTCCTGCGGGCGGGGCGGCTGACCCTTGTTTCTCGAGTCTCTTCCTTCCACTGCGGGAGGTGCCCTTGCCCAGACACCTTGAATTGCTTTCGGTAACGCCAGCCGACCGCGCGGCGTGGGAGCCATTGTGGCAAGGCTATCAGCAGTTTTATCAGGTCAGCATTGCACCCGAAGTCACCGAAGTGACCTGGCAGCGCCTGCTCGATCCGGCCGAGCCGATGAAGGCGGTGCTGGCATGGCAGGGCGGCGAGGCGCTCGGACTCGTCCACACGGTGCGCCATCGTTCGACCTGGACCACCGGCAACTATTGCTATCTGCAGGATCTGTTCGTCGCGCCGGCCGCACGCGGGCTCGGCCTTGGCCGTGCGCTGATCGAACATGTCTACGCGACGGCAGCCGCCGATGGCTGCTCGCGCGTTTATTGGCTGACACATGAAACCAACAAGACCGCGATGGAACTCTATGACCGGGTGGCCGACCGGTCTGGTTTCGTGCAGTACCGTAAGGTTCTTTAGGTCGTGAGCGATGGCCCCTCAGCTTGCCGATTGCAGCGCGGCTTGCGCCAGATTGTCCATATTCGACTAGGGTATAGCTTGCGACCATAGGACGGCGAGCGCACGAGGCTGGCCGATCTTTCCCCCCAGGATCTCCATCACAAGGTGCCCGATCCCCATGCCTGCTCCCGCCACGCCCAGCCGTATAGCCCACGCCGCTTTTGCCGCCAAAGTGATGGACGCCGATGCCGCCGCCGCGCTGATCGCACCCGGCATGGCTGTGGGGATGAGCGGGTTCACCGGTGCCGGTTATCCCAAGGCGGTACCACAGGCGCTGGCGCGGCGGATCGAGGCGGCGCACGCACGCGGCGATGCCTTTGCCATCAAGGTGTGGACCGGGGCTTCGACCGGTCCGGAACTCGATGGCGCGCTGGCCCGCGCGCACGGCATCGATTTTCGCCTGCCGTACAATTCTGATCCCATCGCGCGCGAACAGATCAACGCCGGGACGATGGAATACGTCGACATGCACTTGTCGCAAGTGGCGCCGATGTGCTGGCAGGGCTACCTCGGCCCGCTGGATGTGGCGCTGGTCGAAGTCAGCGCGATCTTGCCCGATGGCTCTGTGGTGCCGTCATCGTCGGTGGGCAACAACAAGACCTGGCTCGACCGCGCGGACCACGTGATCCTTGAGGTCAACCGCTGGCAGAATGCGGCGCTCGAAGGGATGCACGACATCTATTACGGCACCGCTTTGCCACCCTATCGCGTGCCGATCCCGCTGGTGCGTCCGCAAGACCGTATCGGCCAGCCGACTTTTCGCGTCGATCCGGCCAAGGTCGTGGCCGTGGTCGAGACCGACACGCCCGATCGCAACGCGCCGTTCAAGGAGCCCGATGCGGCGGCGCACGGCATTGCCGGGCATCTGATCGAATTCCTCCGCCACGAAGTTGCGATGGGGCGCCTGCCGCAAGGCTTGCTGCCGTTGCAATCGGGCGTGGGCAACATCGCCAACGCGGTGCTGCACGGGCTGATGGACGCGCCGTTCGATCCGATGACCGCCTATACCGAGGTATTGCAGGACGGGATGCTCGAACTGCTTGAGGCGGGCAAGCTGTCGATGGCTTCGGCTACCGCGTTCTCGCTCAGCCCCGATGCGGCGGAGCGGCTGAACGGCGATCTGCACCGGTTTCGCGACCGGATCATCCTGCGCCCGCAGGAAATCAGCAATCACCCCGAACTTGTGCGGCGGTTGGGCTGCATCGCGATGAACGGCATGATCGAGGCCGACATCTATGGCAACGTCAACTCGACCCACCTGATGGGCTCGCGTATTCAGAACGGCATCGGTGGCTCGGGCGACTTTGCCCGCAATGCTTCGATCTCGATCTTCATGGCGCCATCAACGGCCAAGGGCGGGGCGATCTCGACGATTGTGCCGCAAGTCAGCCACGTCGATCATATCAATCAGGACGTGGCGGTGATCGTGACCGAACAGGGGCTGGCCGATTTGCGCGGGCTTGCGCCAAAGCAGCGGGCCGAACAGGTCATCGCGCATTGCGTCCACCCGGCGTTCCGCGACCAGTTGAGCGACTATTACGCCCGCGCGTTGCGCGAATCATGGGGGCGTCACACCCCGGTGCTGCTTGACGAGGCACTGTCGTGGCACCGCCGGTTTGTGCAAACCGGCTCGATGCGGGGGTGATTTCGCGCCTAGCGGCGCAGCAGCATCCGCGTTTCGGTCAGTTCGATCACCGGAACTTCCCACGGGTGCGCAGCCATCAGCGCCGCAAGCGCAGCCTCCACCACATCGGCGGGCGCCGCCGGGTCGATCCACGTGGTCAGCGTGACCGTGGGCGAAACGCTGGTTTCGCCTGCCGCTCCCAGGGTCGGCTGCGCCGCGTCGGTCGGAGCGAAGGTTTCCCAGCCCAGCCCGATCTCGGCCACACCATCATAGATGCCGAAATCGCCCAGCGCTGGTTGTTCGCGGATGATGCGGTGCATCTCTGCCAGCACGGGGTCTTGTTGCAGGGCCTTTCGGTCACCCGCCAGCAGGGCTTGCAGGCTCGATTCCCCAACCGGAACATAGATGCGCAGGCGGGTTACCGCGCGCGATGGCCAGCCGAGCACGCCGGTCATAGCCCGGCCTTGATCATCCAATCGTGGAACAGGCGGACCGGACGGCTTTGCAGCGCGCGCGGGCGGCAGATGAACCAGTACGAATAGGGACTGTCGACGTTGATGTCATAGACCCGCGCCAGCCGCGAATCGTGACTGCGCACATAGTGGTCATCGTGCATGATCGCGATGCCCAGCCCTTGTGCGGCTGCTTCGAGAATGAGCTGGCCCGAATCGAAATGGTCGATCGCCGCCGGTTCGAGCGCTTCGAGGTGGAGAGTCCGCTTCCACGCCTCAAAGCTCATCGGCAGGTCGTTGTGGATCAGGAAAGTCTGCTTGTTGAGCTTGGCGATATCGGGCCGGTCACCCAGTTCGGCCGCCATTTCCTTGCTGGCGATGGCGTAGACGCGGTTGTGGTCCAGCCGAACCGCATGAAGCGAACCTTCCGGGCCTTCGGACAGGACGATCGCGGCATCGATGGTATCGCCCAGCTTGGTTTCGGCGGCGGCCGAACTGTCGATGTCGATATGCAGTTGCGGGTGCAGCCTGCGCAATTCACCCAGACGCGGGAACAGGCGCTGGCTGCCGAACAGCGGCAATACACCCAGCCGCAGCCGCATGACCTTGCCGGTATCGATAAGACGGTCGATGCGATCGGCCATTTCGTCGATCAGCGGGGCGACCGCGTCGTAAAGTTGCTGTCCGTCCTCGGTCAGCTTGAGCGCCTGATGCTTGCGTTCGAACAGCGGCTTGCTGACGAATTCTTCAAGCGCCGCCAACCGTCGTGACAGTGCCGAAGGGCTCAGCGCCAGTTCGGCAGCCGCCGTCTTGGCCGATCCGGCGCGGACAACGCGAATGAACGCTTCGAGCGAGCGCAGCGGGGGCAGGCGGCGGATCATGCCGGTCTCATGCCACTAAGAGCGGCTTGCGTCACTCGTCTTCGTCCGCTTCGGGGCTGCGCGGCGCGTGCAGGCGCAAGCGGGTAAGGTGGCGTTCGTCGCCGCCGGTCACTTCGATCCGCCAGCCGCTGGGGTGTTGCAGCACGCGGCCGACCGGGGGGACTTCGCCCGCCAGCACAACCGTCAACCCGCCCAGCGTGTCGACGTCCTCCTCAACTTCGGCAAGGCGCGGATCAATGCGCTCGGCCACTTCGTCGAGTTCCACTCGCGCATCGGCGTCCCAGGTGTCCGGCGACAGCCGTTCGAGCAGTTCCTCGGGCGCGTCGTCGTGTTCATCCTCGATATGGCCGACGATCTGTTCGACCAGATCCTCGATCGTGATGATCCCGTCGGTTCCGGAGTATTCGTCGATGACGATGGCCAGATGCGTGCGGCTGGCGCGCATATCGCCCAGCACATCGAGCGCGCGGCGCGCCTGTGGCACGAACAGCGGCTGACGAAGCAGCGCGATCCAGTCGTCAGGCGCCGCTTCGCCCTTCAAGGCCATGGCCGCCACGATCGGGAAAACGTCCTTGATGTGCGCCATGCCGATCACTTCATCGAGCGATTCATGATAGACTGGCAGGCGGCTGTGACCATGCTCGGCAAACGCCTCGACCAGTTCGGCAAAGCTGGCCGAAGCCGGAACGCCCACGATCTTGCCGCGTGGCACGGCGATGTCATCGGCATCGTTGTCGCTGAAACCGAGCAGGTTCTTGAGCATCTGCCGTTCAAGCGGCAGCAGGTCGCCATCACCGGCGGCGCTGTCAACCGGGTCGCCCTCGTGCTCCTCGATCGCTTCTTCGATCTGCGAGCGCAAGGACTGGTCGTGATCCGGCCCCCGGAAAAACGCCTTGATCGCGCGCCACAACGCGCGGCTACTGTCTCCTTCGCCGGTGCGACTTTCGCCGCCCGACCCGTTGCCCTCGGGCACTGATCTTCCCTCCTGAACTGTCAGATTTCCGCATATGGGTCGGCGATGCCCATCAGTGCAAGCGCCTTCCGCTCCAATTGCTCCATTTCTTCGGCGTCAGCCTCGCCGGTTTCGTGATCGTAACCTGCCAGATGAAGCAAGCCATGGATCACCAGATGCGCGGTATGGTGCTCCACCGTGATGCCCTTGTCGGCCGCTTCGCGCGAACAGACGCCATGCGCCAGGATCAGGTCGCCCAGCATGCCGGGAGCCGCCACATTGGCGGCAGCCAGCAGCACATCCTCGCGCGAGAGCATGGGGAACGACAGCACGTTGGTCGGTTTGTCCTTGGCCCGCCACTGCTTGTTCAGCGCATGGACTTCCTCGTCATCGGCCATGACGAGGCTGACCAGCAGGTTGTCATGCGCCATTTCAGGCACAACGGCGGCCACTGCCTCGGCGGCGCGGTTGGCCAGCGCCTCCCAATCGGTGGCGGTGCCCCACACCGGATCGATGTCGATTTCCAGCGTCGCGGCGATCAAGCCTCGTTCCCTTCGTAGGCTTCGACAATGCGACCGACAATCGGGTGGCGCACCACGTCATCGCGGGTGAAGCGGACCGTGCCGATGCCATCGACCCCTTCGAGCCGCTTGACCGCATCGTTCAGCCCGCTGGCGGCCGGACCGCCGGGCAGGTCGACCTGCTTGGGGTCGCCGCACACTACCATCCGGCTGTTCTGGCCAAAGCGGGTGAGGAACATCTTCATTTGCGCTGGCGTGGTGTTCTGGGCCTCGTCCAGAATGACGAAGGCATCGGCCAGCGTGCGTCCGCGCATGAAGGCGATGGGCGCGATCTCGATCTCACCGCTGGCCATGCGCCGTTCCACCTGCTCGGGCGGCATGCAATCGTACAGCGCGTCATAAAGCGGGCGCAGGTAGGGATCGACCTTTTCCTTCATGTCGCCGGGCAGGAAGCCGAGCCGCTCCCCCGCCTCGACCGCCGGGCGCGACAGGATGAGGCGCTGCACACTGCCGTTGATAAGTTGCGCCACCGCCTGCGCGACCGCAAGATAGGTCTTGCCGGTGCCTGCCGGCCCAAGCGCGAAGATCACGTCGTTGGCGATCAGTGCCCGCATATAGGCGATCTGCGTGTTCGAGCGGGGTATGATCGTTTTCTTGCGGGTGCGGATCATGATCGGCGGAGCGCCCTCGGGCGCGCCGGTGATGATCCCTTCCAGCGTGGGTTCGTTCGACATCGCGATCAGCGCATCGATGGCGCCTGCATCCAGCTCGTGCCCGGTCAACAAGCGCTGGTGCATGCCCTTCAGCACATCGCGGGTACGCGCCACGGCATCGTCGGGCCCTTCGATCACCGCCTTGTTGCCGCGCGCCGAGATGTAGACGCCCAGTCGGTTCTCGATCAGCACCAGATTCTGGTCGAACTGGCCGAACAACGATCCCAGCATGGTCTGCTCGTCGAACTCGACCTCGATCCGTGCCCGGCGTTGCTGCTGATCGGCGCGGTGGCCGCCCGCATGCGCCACCCCGTAATGACCCGGACTGCGTTCGCTGCCAAAGGCCGAACCACCGTCGCGATGCGCCTCACCATGGGCGCGAGAGAATTTGCGGGCCATGCGTCTCCTTGTTGGATGGGCGCTGTGTCACTGCCGCCCACGCCTAGATTATGCCGCGATGTGGCAGGCGCAAGACAGGCGGACAGGAAATCGCTTGCAAGGGTGGCGATATGCACAGTCCTGCGATGTGTCGCGCGATCGCGACAATCCTGACATCAAGCTGAGCGTGCGGTTGCATCCCGGTTCAGCCTCGCTCTGCCATCACGGCGTCGTGCCGATTATCGGTACGCTACGGAGAAACCCGATGCGCAAGCTCATCCTCGCCGCTCTTGCCGCCATTGCCATCGTGCCGGCGGCTGCTTCTGCCCAACCCGCCGACGTCCGCCACGATCGCGTCGAACTTCGCCATGATCGTGTCGAATTGCGCCGTGACATCCGCCACGGCAACTATGTTGCAGCCCAGCGCGACCGGCACGGGTTGCGCCGCGATCGCCATGCGTTCCACCACGATCGCCGCGAATGGCGCCATGACCGCCGCTTCCACCGCAACCATCGCCATCACTGGTAAGGTTGGCGGTTGATCGAGCCGGGGCCGGATTTCAGGCGGAAACCAGCGTTCCTGCCAGCGAATTCGGCCCGGCCTCGATCAGGTCGACCGTCACCAGATCGCCGACCGCGGCCTCGCCGATGAAGTGCACCGACTGCAGCCAGGGCGATTTGCCCAGCCACTGGCCCTCGCGTTTACCCCGCCGTTCGACCAGCACGCTGCAACGCCGCCCGACCGAGCTGTGGTTGAAAGCCAACTGGTCGCGATTGAGCGCGGCCTGAAGCCGCTGCAAGCGTTCGTCCATGACCTCTGCCGGAACATGCCCGTCCATCGTCGCTGCCGGTGTGCCGGGGCGCGGCGAATACTTGAAGCTGAACGCCAGCGCATAGCCAACCGCATCGATGATGCGCAGCGTGTCGCCAAATTCCGCCTCTGTTTCCCCGGGGAAACCAACGATGAAATCGCCCGAAATCGCGATGTCGGGCCGGACCGCACGCACCCGTTCCAGCAGCCGCAAATAGCTGTCGGCGGTGTGGCTGCGATTCATCGCCTTCAACACCCGGTCGTTGCCCGATTGCACCGGCAGGTGCAGGAACGGCATGAGCTTGGGATTGCTGCCGTGCGCCTCGATAAGTGCGTCGGTCATATCCGCCGGGTGACTGGTGGTGTAGCGGATGCGGGCAAGTTCGGGGAACTTCGCCAGTTCCTCGGCCAGTTCGGCAAGCCCTGCCTTGCGGCCGCGCGCATCCTCGCCCGCCCAGGCGTTGACATTCTGACCCAGCAAGGTGATCTCGCGCGCGCCGCCTTCGACCAGCGCCTGCGCCTCATCCACCAGATCGGCGAAAGGGCGGCTGATCTCGGCCCCGCGCGTATAGGGCACCACGCAATAGGTGCAGAATTTGTCGCACCCTTCCTGCACCGTCAGAAACGCGCTGGGGCCTGACTTCCGGCGTCTTGGCAGGGCGGCGAACTTGGCCTCGGCCGGCATGTCGGTTTCGGTGGAGCGGGTTCCGGCGGCGGCTTGTGCAACCATTTCGGGCAGGCGGTGATAGGCTTGCGGCCCGACCACGACCTTGACCGACGGGGCGCGGACCATGATTTCCTCGCCCTCGGCCTGCGCGACGCACCCGGCAACGGCAATCAGCGGGCTGGTGCCATCGTCCCGGCGCAACCGGCCGATGTCGGAATAGACCTTTTCTGTGGCTTTTTCGCGGATGTGGCAGGTGTTTAGCACCACCAGATCGGCATCACCGCGCTCATCGGCAGCGGTCATGCCTTGCGCGGTCAGCAATTCGGCCATCCGCTCGCCGTCATAGACGTTCATCTGGCAGCCGAAGCTTTTGACGTGAAATGTGCGCGGTGGGGGTGTCGATGCCATAATCAGCGCCCCTTAGGCCAGAATCGCGGGCGTTAGAAGGGGTGGCGGATGTCGACCGACGCGCCGCCTTCCATCGCGGTTCAGGCCGCCTGCTCTCCCGGTGCTGCATAGCGGACAGGCGCCACATCATGGGCAAATGGACGCAACGGCGCGCCCAGCCGGGCTTCCAGCGCCGGAACGATGCGCGCGCGCGCTTCTGCGGCGATCGCCTTGCGGCCCTTGAAATCGCGCGGGTCGAACGGGTCGAGGTAGAACACGTCGAGTCGGAACGAGCCGCGGCGCGAAAGGATACGCTTGGCGTTGTCGACGCCGCCTTCGGTGCCGATCCAGCCGATCCATTCGCCGATGTCGCCGCCATAATCGAGCGCAACCGGCTGCACCAGCACGCCGGCGGGGGGCGGTTCCAGCACGCGCAGCATCGAGGTCTTGAACGGCAGCAAGGACTTGCCATCGGTGGTCGTGCCTTCGGGAAACACGGTGATCGACCAGTTGTCGGCCAGCGCTTCCTTGAGCCGGTTGATCTGGTCGGCCACGCCCAGCCGGTCCTCGCGGCTGACGAACACGGTACGGTTGATCCGTGCAAGCCACCCGACCATCGGCGCTGTGGCGAGTTCGGCCTTGGCCACGAAGGCCGTGCCGCTGGCGCCGCCAAGTGCCAGAATATCCAGCCATGACAGATGGTTGGCGATGAAGAATACGTCCCGCTTCAACGGCGTACCATGAATCTTCAGCCGTGCGCCGCACAGTCTTGCGGCAATCCGCAGGAACAGCTTGGGGAACGGCGAGCCATAGTGGACGGTGCGGTAGGCATAGTGCAGCGGCACGCAGACCAGCAGTGCCAGCGCCAGCCCGACGGCGCGGAGCCCGATGCGCAGCCAGCCCATCCAGGTCGTTGGCTCGCCGCGCTCCGGTCCGACCCTGCGTCGGCGCCGCGCCTTAAGCTTCACGATCAAGCTTGACGCCATAAAGCTCCATCCTGTGGTCAACCAGCCGGTAGCCCAGCTTCTCGGCGATCTGGCGCTGCAGCGCCTCAAGCTCGGGATCGACAAATTCGATGACCCTTCCGGTCTCGACGTCGATCAGGTGGTCATGGTGCGCCTCGGGCGTCGCCTCATAGCGCGCGCGGCCATCGCCAAAGTCATGGCGGTCCAGAATGCCCGCTTCCTCGAACAGCCGAACGGTGCGGTAGACCGTCGCGATGGAGATGCGGGGGTCGCGCTCCACCGCGCGGGCGTGCAGTCGCTCGACGTCAGGATGGTCGCTGCTTTCGGACAGCACGCGCGCGATCACGCGGCGCTGTTCGGTTATGCGCAAGCCACGCTGGGCGCAAAGGGCTTCAATGTCGATTGGTTGATGCACGAAATAGGAGACCCACGAAAAAGGCCCGCCGATCATAGAGCGGCGGGCCAATTCTTCAACTGCGGATGCCGTCGGGCGGCAAAAATGCCGTGGTCCGACGGTGGAGATGCGATGCGCCCGGCGTTATGGGCATTGATATTTCAGCCCAATTTTACGGCAGCCAGGACGCCGTATTGGGGTCTGTTGCCGTGTCAGGCAGCAGTTGCCTTGGCACGGCCGCGCTTGGCGGGTTCCGGCTTGCGGCCAAGGCCGATCTTCTTGGCCAGCTCGCGGCGCTTTTCGGCATAGGCCGGCGCAACCATCGGATAGTCGGCGGGGAGGTTCCAGCGCGCGCGATACTGATCGGGGGTCAGGTTGTAGCGCGTCGCCAGATGGCGCTTGAGCATCTTCAGCTTCTTGCCGTCTTCAAGGCAAACGATGTGATCGTTCTTGATCGACGAGCGAATGGAAACGGCCGGTTCCGGCGCAGGCTCTTCAGCCTTCTTCGCAGGATTGAGGCCGGCCAAAGCCGAGTAGACGTTGGAAATCAGCGTGGGCAGATCAGCGACAGATACGCTGTTGTTGCTGACATGTGCAGCCACGATATCGGACGTAAGCGTGATGATGGTTTCACGCAGATCATTTTCAATTTCAGACATTGCGAAGCGACCTTCTTTGGTTTGTGATATTTTTGGATTTTGGCCTTGTCAGCGCATCGAATCTCGCATCCTGGCTCCTTCTTATAAGCAATCGGCATGAATTTACAACCACTGCCAATCAATGCGAAGTCACGCGTGACCGAAATTTCATTTTTCTTTGTGAAACAATGGATTTTTAAGCAATAATCAGTTCCTGACTGATCGCGTCAAGCCTCTCGCCAGCAGGTGTGCGATAGTAGCGCGGACGAATACCAACTGCCTCGAAACCATGCGCAGCATAAAGCACCCCGGCCGGATTGCTGCGGCGCATCTCAAGGAACAGTCGGCGAATGCCACGTGCACGGGCTTCTTCGATGAAACGTCGCAGCAAGGTGTGGCCCAGTCCTTTGTGGCGATGATCGGGAGCAATCGCGAAAAGCAGCAATTCCTCCTCGTCCAGAACACTGCGCGACAAGAAAAAACCTGCTGTTTCGTCGTGTTCTTTTGGACGCGGATTGCCATCGGGTGCAATCAGGCCCAGATGAGTTCCTGAAAGTAAAAGGGAATCAGATACTTGTCGCCGGTTCCATGCTTCGCCGAACTCAGGTGGAAACGCCTGTTCCATGACGGACATTACCCGGTCGACATCATCTTGCGGAAGGAACATCGCGGCGGCGCTATTGATCAGCCGACCATACCGGCGTCGTGCGCCGATGTGGGGGTGGCCTTTGCCGGGAGGCGCGCATCGGGCGGGCGTCCGTACAGCGGTACGGGATCGGGGCGCAACGCGTCGGCGGGCAGGCGGTCGAAGGCGCGGGCATCCGGCCACAGTGACAATGCCAGCGGTGGCCTGGCGCCGTGTGCGGCGTCATACGACTGCGCCGCAAGCGCCATGGCCTGACTGCCAGCGCAGATGGGTGCTTGTGCGCGGTTCGTGACTTCTGCCGGCAGCAGGGACGCGAGCGCGGCAGCAGGACGGCCGTCGGCGGCAAAGGGTTGGAAGAACCATTCGCCATGCCCGCCGGTCAACACCACATCGATCGGCTGGCCGGGATGGCTTGCCGCAGCCATCGCGGCGATCAGCGCGGCGCTGTCATAGCCATGCGCCGTGGCATTCCAGGCCAGCGCCAGTGCGCGCGCAGCCGCCAGGCCCACGCGAATTCCGGTGAAGCTGCCGGGCCCGCTGTCGACGGCAATGCGTTCGGCGCGGCCATTGTCGGGCAGCGCGGCGATCATGGGCATCAACTGTTCGGCGTGGCCGCGGCCCAGCATGCGCAAGTCGCCCGCCAGTAACGTGCCATCATCGAAAAGGGCTACCGAGCACGCTTCTGTGGCGCAGTCGATGACGAGGGTGCGCACCTGTGCTTCTGCGCTTCAGGCCACGTGGTTGAAGACGGCGAAGTCTGGGCGCGGGCTGCGCGGAAAGATCGTCGACGGGTCGCCATAGCCCAACGTCGAGATGAAATTGGAGCGCACGCGCGGCGTTTCGGCGAAGAAGGCGGCGTCAACCGCCGCATTGTCGAAGCCCGACATCGGCCCGGTATCGAGGCCCAGCGCGCGCGCCGCCAGAATGAAGTAAGCACCCTGCAGCGTCGAATTGCGCATTGCGGAGACTTCGCGCGCGGCGCTGTCGCCCGCAAACCAGCTTTTCGCGTCGGCATGAGGGAACAGCCAGGGCAACTGTTCATGGAAATCGAGATCCATGCCGATGATCACCGTGACCGGCGCATTGCGGATCTTGTCAGGATTGGTGCCCCCGGCGCAGGCCGCCAGCTTTTCCTTGGCCGCGTCGGACGTGCACCAGATCAGTCGTGCCGGCATCTGGTTGGCCGAAGTCGGCCCCATCTTGAGAAGATCCCAGATGGCGTGGAGTTGCTGCTCGCTGACCGGCTGGTCGAGATACCCGTTATAGGTCCGCGCGCTCAGGAACAATTGTTCAAGCGCGGCAGTATCGAGCGGCTGGTTCACGGTGACTTCATCCTACTGGCTTGGCGGCCCCGATGGCGTTGCGCGGCCAAATCGGGTTTGCCCAAGCAGATCAGGCGGCGCGGACTTCGCTTACCTCGGGAACGTAATGGCGCAGCAGCGATTCGATGCCGTTCTTCAACGTGGCGGTGGAAGAAGGGCAGCCGGAGCATGCGCCCTGCATCTTGAGATAGACCACCCCATCACGGAAGCCGCGGTAGGTGATGTCCCCACCATCGTTGGCCACGGCCGGGCGGACGCGCGTTTCGATCAGTTCCTTGATCTGATCGATGATCTCGGCATGGGCCGGGTCGTCGCCAAGAGCATCGTCATCTTCGCCCGGAACCGCGAAGTCGGCAACGCCACCGTGGAACAGCGGAGCCTGCGCCACGAAATGATCAAGCAACAGCGACAGTACTTGCGGTTTGGCATCGCTCCATTGGGCGCCGGGCGCGATGGTGACGGCCACGAAATCGCGCCCGAACAATACGCCCGTTACGTCGCCGAGCGTGAACAACGCTTCGGCCAATGGAGAGGCTGCCGCTTCGGTTTCCGAGGTGAATTCGCGCGTGCCCTGCGGCATCACGATCTCGCCGGGGAGGAACTTGAGCGTTGCCGGGTTCGGGGTCGTCTCGGTTTCAATAAACATACCTATCCATGTATAGCGGCGTGACGCATGGTCAAGGGTGCGGTGCGGCCAATCCTTGCGAATATTGATGCATTTGTAACCTTTCGGCGTGTTCTGCGTGCGCATTCCGGCTGGCGGTCCTGCGCTGCGCCGCCTATGGCGCCCGCCATGATCAGCATCGCCCCCCGAATCATCGCCCGTCTCGCCACCTCTGCTGCCGTTCTGGCCTTGCTGTGCGGGGCTCTGCCTGCGGCTGCAGCGCCAGCGGCCGCGCCAAGCGCCGACCCGGTGATCAAGTTGCCGCTCCAGCCGACCGTCCCCGCCGCGCAGCGCACCTGTACCGCCCGGACCGCCTCGGGCCTCGGCTATGTCGCGCTCAAGGCGGGCGAGGGCGCAAAGCCGACCGCAAGCGATGTCGTGCTGGTCAATTACATCGGCTATATTGCCGCTACCGGGCAAGTGTTCGACCAGAACATGCAGACGCCGTTCCCAGTGGGTAATGTGATCCCCGGCTTTACCGAAGGCCTGCAGTTGATGGCGCGCGGCGGCGTCCAGCGTCTGTGTATCCCCGCAGCGCTTGGTTATGGCGCCAAGGGTGCGGGCGCGGACATTCCGCCCAATGCCGATCTGGTGTTCCAGGTCGAACTGCTCGACTTCAAGACCCAGGCCGAAATCGCCGAGATGCGCCGCCAGCAGGAAGCGGCTCAGGCCGCCGCCGCTGCACCGGCTGCTACTCCGGCGCCCCCTGCTGGTGCAACGCCCCCGCATCCTTGAGGTAATTCTGACCAAATGGGCTTGAACTGGGCCGGTCAATTCACTGGTCCTTCAGGATTGAGCGCCCTATAGCTTGGGAATGCAGCGACTTTCCCGGCCCTTGCGGCGCTCCGGTCTTTTCCTTTCGCTTCTGCTTGCCACGACGGTGCCATTCGGTGCCGTCGCTGGTGCAGCGCCCGACCCGGCGCAGTGGCTTTATGCCGGTTCTGACGTGCCGCACGACGCGGCGTGGATGTTCGGCATCCTGCCCAACGGATTGCGCTATGCGGTGCGCCACAACGGGGTGCCGCCGGGGCAGGTTTCGATCCGGGTGCTGGTCGATGCCGGCTCGTTGTACGAAACCGACGCGCAGCGCGGCTATGCTCACCTGATCGAACACCTTACGTTTCGGGATTCGAAGTACCTCAAGGCGGGGGAGGCGATCCCCACCTGGCAAAAGCTTGGCGCCACATTCGGTAGCGATACCAACGCCGAAACGAGCTATACTCAGACCGTTTACAAGCTCGACATTCCCGAGGCTTCGGCGCCCAAGCTGGATGAGACGTTCCGTCTGCTGTCGGGCATGATCACCGCGCCGATCTTCACGCCCGTCGGGGTCAAGACCGAAGTGCCGATCGTGCTGGCTGAAAAGCGCGAACGCGATGGGCCGCAGCGCCGAGTGCTGGACGATACCTTCGGGCTGTTCTTTCAGGGCCAACCTTTGGCGGCGCGCTCGCCGATCGGGACCGAGGAAACGCTCAACGCCGCCACGTCCGAAAGCATCAAGGCTTTCCACGACAAGTGGTACCGGCCTGACAATACCGTGATCGTGGTCGCAGGCGATGTCGATCCACAGGTGCTTGTGGCGCGGATCAAGCAATGGTTCGGCCCATGGAGCGGCAAGGGCAAGAAGCCGCCGCAGCCCGACTTCGGCCATCCCGCCGCGCCTGCCGGGGCCGACCCGGCCAACCCGGTCGGCGATGCGCGGGTGGTGGTGGAGGCCGGCCTGCCACGCCTGCTCAACTATGCGGTGCTGCGGCCCTGGGCCAAGGTCAATGACACCATCGTCTACAACCAGGGGCTGATGATCGACCGGCTGGCGCTGGCGCTGATCAACCGTAGACTTGAAGCGCGCGCGCGCGGCAATGCCAGCTTCCTTGCCGCCTCGGTCGAGCAGCGCAAGATCATGCGCTCTGCCGACGCCACGCTGATCACCGTCAACCCGCTGTCGGCCGACTGGAAAAGCGCGTTGCGCGACGTGCGCGCGGTGATCGCGGATGCACTCGCCACGCCGCCTTCGGAAGAGGAAGTCGCGCGCGAGGTTGCCGAGTTCGACGTGGCGTACAAGGTGCCGGTCGAAACGCAGGAGACGCAGGCAGGATCGAAGCTTGCCGACGACATCACCGATGCCATCGATATCCGCGAAACCGTGGCCAATCCCGACACCGTCTATGCCATCTTCAAACGGTCGGTGCCGTTGTTCACGCCCGCAGCGGTACTCAAGCATACCCGCGACTTGTTCAAGGGTACGGTCGTGCGCGGCCTGCTGATCACGCCCAACGCGGCCGACGGCACCGCGCAGGACGTGCGCGAAGCGCTTGCCGCGCCGGTGAGTGCCGCCGCCAACACCCGGCTGGCGGCAAGCACCATCAAGTTTTCGGACCTGCCGCCGATCGGCACGCCCGGTGCGGTCAAGGCGGCCGAGCCGACCGGACTGCTCGGGATCGAGCGGGTCGAACTGGCCAACGGCGTGCATGCGCTGTTGTGGCCCAACGACGCCGAGCCCGGTCGCATCATCGTGCGCGTGCGGTTCGGCGGTGGTTACGCGGCGATCGACCCCAAGGACGCGGTCTATGGACCGATCGGCCAGAACGCGCTGATGGACAGCGGCATCGGCAAACTGGGGCGCGAAGACCTTGACCGGCTTGCCACAGGACGCAAGCTCAGCCTTGATTTCGATATCGACGACACGACGTTCGTGATGGCCGCCGATACCCGTCCGGCCGACCTGGCCGACCAGCTTTACCTGTTCGCCGCCAAGCTTGGCCAGCCGCGCTGGGACGCCAACCCTGTGCTGCGGGTCAAGGCCGCCGCCGCGCTGCAATACGACAGCACCAACGGTTCGCCGATGTCGGTATTGCAACGCGATCTTGGCTGGCTGTTGAAGGACGGCGATGCGCGCTATGCCACGCCCAACCCGGCCGAACTGTCCAAGGTGACGGCTGAGGGCTTCCGCCGGGTGTGGGAACCGCTGTTGCAGCAAGGGCCGATCGAGGTCGACCTGTTCGGTGACTTCAAGCGCGAGGACGCTTTGGCCGCGCTGCAGCGTACGTTCGGTGCGCTTCCGCCCGTCAAGGCTCCGCCCACCCCGGCGCTCGCGCCGCGCATCCCTGAGCACAATGACGAGCCTCTGCAATTGACCCATCGCGGCGATCCGGGCAGCGCGGCGGCGCTCGTGGCCTGGCCGACAGGCGGCGGGCGCGGCGGCATCCACGAAAGCCGCCAGCTCGATCTGCTGGCCCAGATCTTCAACATCCGCCTGTTCGACGCGATGCGCGAAAAGATCGGCGCGAGCTATTCGCCGCAAGTCTATTCAAGCTGGCCGCTCGATCTCCCTTCTGGCGGCTATGTCGCAGCTACGGTGCAGTTGCGCCCGCAGGACTTGCCCGCCTTCTTTGCCGCCGCCGACAAGATCGCCGCCGATCTGGCCGCCTCGCCGGTCAGTGCCGACGAGATCGCGCGCGTCACCGAACCGACCAAGCAGGCGATCACCCGCGCCAGCACCGGCAACGGGTTCTACATGTACCAGTTGACCGGCGGGGCGCTTGAACCCGGCAAGTTCGACGATATCCGCTCGATCCTGATCGATTCCAGCCAGACCACGCCCGAACGGCTGCAAGCGCTGGCCAAGCGCTATCTGCTGGCCAACAAGACATGGAAGGTGGAGGTCGTGCCCGAGAAGCGTCCATAAGCGCAAACGGCCTTGCGCGGTCATCGCCGCAGGCGATCACCGTGACCGCAAGCCATCCTTTGCAAAACCTTTTCCACAGGGCTATGGCCGCGCGTCCTGAAAGGAAGAGGAATCGTGGCACAGAACTGGAATGCGCATAGCTGGCGCGGGTTTGAGGCAAAGCATTTGCCGGTATACCCCGACGCGGACAAGTTGAACCAGGTCGAACAGACCCTGACCAACTTTCCGCCGCTGGTGTTTGCGGGCGAAGCGCGCGCGCTCAAGACCGATCTTGCCAACGTGGCGGCGGGCAATGCTTTCCTGCTGCAAGGCGGCGATTGCGCCGAAAGCTTTGCCGAGTTCCATCCCAACAACATCCGCGACACGTTCCGCGTGTTGTTGCAGATGGCGGTGGTGCTGACGTTCGGCAGCAAGCAGCCGGTGGTCAAGGTCGGTCGCATGGCCGGCCAGTTCGCCAAGCCGCGTTCGTCGCCGGTCGAGAAGATCGGCGATGTCGAACTGCCGAGCTATCTGGGCGACAACATCAACGGCATCGACTTCACGCCGGAATCGCGCATCCCCGATCCTGAGCGGATGCTGCGTGCCTATAGCCAGGCGGCGGCGACGCTGAACCTGCTGCGCGCGTTCGCGACGGGCGGCTATGCCAACTTGCGTCAGGTCCACCAGTGGACGCTGGAGCACATCGGCAAAAGCCCGTGGGCGGCCAAGTTCGCGGAAACTGCGGACAAGATCGGCGAAGCGCTCGACTTCATGGAGGCTTGCGGGGTCAACCCGTCGACCGTGCCGCAGTTGCAGGGCACCAGCTTCTATACCAGCCATGAAGCACTGCTGCTGCCTTATGAAGAGGCGATGACGCGGCAGGATTCGCTGACCGGTCAGTGGTACGACACCAGCGCACACATGCTGTGGATCGGCGATCGCACCCGCTTCGAAGGATCGGCGCATGTCGAGTTCCTGCGCGGCGTGGGCAACCCGATCGGCGTCAAGTGCGGTCCCTCGCTCTCGCCCGATCTGCTGCTGCGCCTGCTCGACACGCTCAATCCCGCGCGTGAAGCCGGACGCATCACGCTGATCGCACGCTTCGGGCACGACAAGGTGGAAGCCGGCCTGCCGCCGCTGGTGCGCGCAGTGACGCGCGAAGGGCACCCGGTGGTGTGGTCGAGCGACCCGATGCACGGCAACGTGATCAAGGCCGACAACGGCTACAAGACGCGTCCCTTCGACCGCATTCTGGCCGAAGTGAAGAGCTTCTTCGCCGTGCATCGCGCCGAAGGCACCCACGCGGGCGGCATCCATATCGAGATGACCGGCCGCGACGTGACCGAATGCACCGGCGGCGCCGTTGCGATCACGCAGGAAGGGTTGGCCGATCGGTATCACACCCATTGCGACCCGCGCCTGAACGCGGCGCAGTCGATCGAACTCGCCTTCCTGCTGGCCGAAGCCATCAACCAGGAACGCGCCGAGGTGAAGGCCGAAGCGGCCTGACGTGTTGATATGGCGGATATGGGCGCTGGCCGATATCCGCCATACTTCGGCTCTCGATGCTGCCATTGGCTTGCAGCGTTGGCGCGTGCAGCCAATCTGGTGCAATTCATTCAAATACCTGGTTGCCTTACGCTTTTACCGCCAATAGCCTGACCTGAGGGCGGTTTTTGGGGCAGGGGCTTCGTGTTTGACAAAGTGCGGGTTTGGGCTGCGTTGCTGGTCGGCTGCGCGGTATTGGTGAACCCCGCTGCGGGATTGGCGGTGCCTGTTGGCACGGCACCGGCACCACAGGCACCGGCACCACAGGCACCGGCACCACAGGCACCGGCACCACAGGCACCGGCGACCTTGGCACCCGTCGGCCAGCCAGCCGCGCCGGTGGCCGTACCCGCCCGCATCGATACCGGCGTACTGGCCGAACGGCCGTTTCTGCACAGTCCGCGTCTGTCGCCCGATGGCTTGCACTTTGCCGGTTACTTCACCAAGGCGGGGCGCGAAGTGCTGGGGGTTTACGATCCGGACACCGGCAAGGTTCGCACGTTCGATCTGGGCGACAAGTTCGATTTCAACTGGTTCAAGTGGGCGGGCAACAACCGGCTGTTGATCAGCGTCGGCAGCACGGTCGACTGGGACGGTGACGATGCCTGGCAGACCCGGCTGATCACCTACGACATCACCACCGGCAAGCAGCAGTTCATCGGCGGCCACACCGAAGGGCTGAAGGGCGATGACGTGTTGTGGATCGATCCTGCGGGCCAGTCGATCCTGTTGGCGTTCCAGCAGACGATCTTTGATTATCCCAGCGTGTCCTCGATCGATCTTGCCACCAACAAGGCGCATCAGGTCGTCGCGCAGCGCCCCTTCTTGTGGGACTGGTATGCCGATGACAAGGGCGTGGTGCGCGCCGGGTTCATGTTCAACGACGCCGGCTGGAAGATGCTGTACCGGACCAAGGACGGCGAAAGCTTCCGCACTGTGGTCAAGGCCGGCAAGGACGATGACGACGCGGGCTTCGATGCCTTTCGCATCTATCAGGGCAGCGACGACGGCTATCGCCTGATGCTCAATGAGGCGACCGGACGCTATGCGCTCTACCGCTTCAATTTCGCCACCCGCAAGCGCGGCGATCTGGTGTTCGAGGCACCGGGCGTGGATGTCGGCGATTTCGATACGCAGGTCGACGGGGCAAACCTTTATGCCGCGTGGTACACCGACGATCGGGCGCACACCCACTGGTTCGACGCCGAACTGGGCAAAGTGCAGGATGCGGTGGACAAGGCGGTCGCATCGTCGATCGGCACCCGGTCGGTCCAGATCGTCAGCTACTCGCGCGATCGTGCGCGGCTGCTCATCTGGCTGGGCGGAACGAACGATCCGGGCAAGTATTACCTGTTCGATCAGGCCGAAGGGGCGATGCACCTGCTGGCCAGGGTCAATGAAAAGCTTGACCCCCGGTCGCTCGCGACATCGACTTACACGCATTACAAGGCGCGCGACGGGCTGGACATTCCAGCCTATCTCACTTTGCCGCCGGGCCGCGCGGCCAAGAACCTGCCGCTGATCATCATGCCCCACGGCGGGCCCTATGACGTGCGCGACGAAGGGGACTTCGACACCGAGGTCCAGTTCCTCGCAAACCGGGGCTATGCCGTGCTCCAGCCCGAATTCCGCGGATCGGGCGGCTATGGCAAATCGTTCTATGAAAAGGGCGAGGGCCAATGGGGCCGCGCCATGCAGGACGACCTTGACGATGGCATGGACTGGCTGGCGAAGCAGGGCACCATCGACCCCAGGCGTACCTGCCTGATCGGCAGCTCCTATGGCGGCTATGCCGCGCTGTGGGGCGCGGTGCGCAACCCCGAACGCTATCGCTGCGCGGCGAGCTTTGCCGGCATTTCCGACCTCAAGCGCCAGTTGAAGTTCCAGATCGAGTTCAAGGTTTCCAGGCGCTATCGCAAGGATTGGCAGAAGACCGTGCAGGGCGACGACAAGTTCGACCTGACCAGCGTCTCGCCACTGTTCACCATCGACCGGCTCAAGACCCCGGTGCTGCTGGTGCACGGCGATATCGACCAGCGCGTGCCCTACAAGCAGTCCAAGCTTTATGCCGATGCGCTGAAGGCGGCGGGCAAGCCTTATGAATTCGTCACGCTGAAGGGGGAGGGCCACGGCTTTTCCACCAAGGCCAGCATGCAGACCTGGCTGGACAAGCTCGACACCTTTTTGGGTAAGTACAACCCGGCGCAGTAGATCGGCGGGAAAAGGTGGCGCTTCTCCTCTCGCACCCTGAGCGGACTTGCGGCACAGTGCGGTGATGCGCAAATTCACCGCCACCCCGCTCGCCCTTATCCTCACCCTGACCATCGGCACGGCGGCTCATGCTGAAACCGTGTTCGTCCGCGCCGGGCGATTGATCGATCCCGAATCCGGCACGGTACTGGCCAAGCGCCTGTTGCGGGTTGAGGATGGGCGTGTTGCGGCGATCACGGCCGATACCGGCGCAGCGCTGCCTGCGGGCGCCAGCGTGATCGACTGGACCGCCTTTACCGTTCTGCCCGGCCTGATCGACTGCCATGTCCATCTGGCGGATACCGAACAGAGCAACAACCCCGCCGAACCGCTGCTGCACGCGCCGATGGAGATCGCCTATATCGGCGCGCGCCACGCCCGCGAAACGCTGCTGGCGGGCTTCACCACGGTGCACGATGTCGGCTCGTTCCGGGCCTTTGCCGATGTGGAACTGCGCAACGCCATCGACCGGGGCGACGTGATCGGCCCGCGTATGCAGGCGGTCGGCGCCTACATCACCGTGCCGGGCGGAGGGGGTGAGGTCACCGGCTTTTCGCCCGATGTGCAGATCCCGCAGGACATGCGCGCGGGCGTCGTCACCGATGCGGCCGATGCGCGGGCCAAGGCCAATTTCCTGTTCCAGCACGGCGCGGATTCGCTCAAGCTTATCGCCACCGGGGCGGTGCTGGCCAGCGGCACCGAGGCGGGCCAGCAGGAACTGACCGAGGATGAAATGCGCGCGACGGTCGAAGTGGCCGCCGCGCGCCATTCGTGGGTCACCGCGCACGCCCATGGCGCGGCGGGGATCAAGGCTGCCATCCGCGCGGGCGTTCGCGCGATCGAACATGCCAGCCTCATCGACGACGAAGGCATTGCGCTGGCCAAGGCCAAGGGCGTCTGGCTCGACATGGACGTCTACAATGGCGACTACATCGACGAAGTCGGGCGCCGCGATCACTGGCCCGAAAACTATCTGCGCAAGAATACCGAGACCACGCAGGCGCAGCGCGATGCCTTTGCCAAGGCGGTGAAGGCGGGGGTCAGGCTGTCGTACGGCACCGACGCCGGGGTCTATCCCAACGGCCTGAACGCGCGCCAGTTCAAGTACATGGTACGCTTTGGCATGACACCGCTGCAGGCCATCCAGTCGGCCACCATCGTCTCGGCCGAACTGCTGGGGTGGAGCAAGGACGTCGGCAGCCTGTCCCCCGGCCACTATGCCGACATGGTGGCGGTGAAGGGCGACCCACTGGCCGATATCACCGTACTCGAACACGTCGATCATGTCGCCAAGGCGGGCGTGGTCGTCAAATAGCGCACATTGCGGGCGGGGCTTTCAAGCGGCGTTCGGGTGCGATAGTCTGCCGGAAACCAAAAGAATCCGGGAGAGAACCATGCTGGAAGACACCGCCCAGTTTCACACGATGACCGAAGGCACACAGGCCGACTGGGACATCATCATGACGCATCTGACGCCGCACGCGCGCAACGGCGGGGTTCGGGTGCTCGAACACTTGCGCCTGCTCGAAGGGGATTGCGGCGGCTTTGCGGTCGACCGGCTGACCCATTGCCTGCAGACTGCCACCCGCGCCCACCGCGACGGGCGGAGCGAGGACTATGTGGTGATGGCGTTGATCCACGACATCGGCGACGTGCTGGGCGCCTATAACCACCCCGACATTGCCGCTGCCATCCTCAAGCCCTTCGTCAGCGAGGAACTGCTGTGGATCGTGCAGCACCACGGCATTTTTCAGGGCTACAACTTCTTCCACTTCCTTGGCCTTGATCGCAACATGCGCGACCAGTTCCAGAACCACGAACACTACGCAGCCACGGTCGAATTCATCGACAAGTATGACTGCCCGGCGTTCGACCCCGCCTATGACACGCTGCCGCTCGAATTCTTCGAACCCATGGTCATGCGCCTGTTCGAAAAGCCGAAGACGAGCATCTACAAGAAGGCGATGGGGTGAGGGGGCACCCTTGTTGAAGCTTGGCGCTTGTCACGGGAGCAGCGACGCGGCGTAATGCGCGAATGAACCCCACCCTGCGCCTGACCCGTCGTTCCGCTTTGGCACTGGCCGCCTCGTCCGCAGCCATCCTGGCGGAGGCGCGTGTGCGGGCGGCGACAGCCACGGTGCCATTGACCGCCATGTCTGCGCATGATCTGGCTGCAGCTATCGCCGCGCGCAAGGTATCGGCGGTTGAGGTGATGGGCGCTTACCTCGACCGGATCGGGCGGCTCAACCCCCGCGTGAATGCCATCGTCGGCCTGCAGGATCGCGAGGGGCTTTTGCTTCAGGCGGCAAAGGCCGATGCGGCGGTGAAGGCGGGCGCTGCATTGGGACCGCTATACGGGCTGCCCCATGCGGTGAAGGATCTGGCGGCGGTGGCCGGTTTGCCCTTCACGATGGGATCGCCGATCTTGCGCGATCAGGTTGCACGAACCGATGGGCTGATGGTCGAGCGGCTGCGCAAGGCGGGCGTGATCTTCATCGGCAAGACCAACACCCCCGAATTCGGCCTTGGCAGCCACACTTTCAACCCGGTCTGGGGCGTCACGCGCAACCCCTACGACGTGTCGCGCGCGGCAGGAGGCAGCAGCGGTGGCGCTGCCGTGGGCTTGTCGCTTGACATGCTGCCGCTGGCCGATGGCAGCGATTACGGTGGCTCGCTGCGCAACCCGGCCGGGTGGAACAACGTGTTCGGCTTCCGCCCGAGCTATGGCCGCGTCCCAACCGACGGGCCGGAGGATTGGTTGCCCTCGATGGGCGTGGTCGGACCGATGGCGCGTTCGGTCGCCGATCTGGCGCTGCTGCTGTCGGTGCAGGCGGGGTTCGACGCGCGCAAGCCGCTGATGCTCGAGGGAACCGGCGATGCCTTCCGCGCCATCCGGCCCGAAGCGATGAAGGGCAAGCGCATCGGCTGGGCGGGCGACCTTGGGGGCGCAATTCCCTATGAGCCCGGCGTACTGGACACCTGTCGCAAGGCGCTGGCGCGGTTCGAGGCAATGGGCGCGGTGGTCGAGGATGCCGTGCCTGATCATCCGGTCGAACCGGCATGGCAGAGCTTCGTGCACTTGCGCCAGTGGCAGCAAGGTGGCGGTTTGCTTGGCTTTTACCGCGATCCGGCGCGCAAGGCGCTGCTGAAGGAAGCGGCGGTCTGGGAAGTCGAAGGTGGTCTTGCGCTATCGGCGTTTGACGTGACCGCGCATTCGGTGGTGCGCAGCGCGTGGAGCAGGGCGGTCCATGCCCTGTTCCGGCGGTTCGATTACTGGGTCATGCCGACGTCGCAACTGTTCCCGTTTCCAGCCGACTGGGTCTATCCCAAGGAAATCGGCGGGCGGCAGATGCGGACTTATCACGAATGGATGCAGGCTACCTGCCTTGTCACGCTGTCGGGATGCCCGTCGATCGCGGTGCCCGCCGGGTTCGGGCCGGGTGGCCTGCCGATAGGGTTGCAGATCGTTGCACCGGTCCATGCCGATGCGGCCTGCCTTTCCGCCGCCGCGGCATGGGAGGCCGCAGCGGGGGATATCATCGCGCGCAGGCCGGTGCTGGCCTGACTGCTCAATCCGCCCAATAGAGCTTGAGCGGGTTGTCGATCAGCAGCTTGCGTTGCAGTTCCTCGGTGGGGGCGATACGCGGGATCATGTCGACCAGATGGCCGTCGTCGGGAATCTCTGTGTCCATGTTGGGGTGCGGCCAGTCGGTGCCCCACAGCACGCGGTCCTGATAGTCGGCTACCAGCGGCGCAACGGCGTGGGCGAAATCGTTCCACGGATCGCCCGCGCCGCCTTCCTTGATCGCATCGAGCCGGTCTGGGCAGGTCGCCTTGAACCAGATGTCGTCGCGGCTGTTCAGAAAGCCGCGAAACGCCTTCATGTCGGCACCGTCCGGCCCTTGGCGCACATCGGGGCGGCCCATGTGGTCGATCACCAGCGGTACGGGGATGGCATCCATGAACGGGCGCAATTCCTCAAGAATGTCCGCCTCGAAATAGATCACCACGTGCCAGCCCTTGGGCAGGCGGTTGGCGACCTCAAGGAACTTGTCCTTGGGCGCATCGTCGACCAGTCGCTTGAGGAAGTTGAAGCGGATGCCGCGAATGCCGCCCGCGTGGAGCGCATGGAGCTCCGCCTCGGAAATCGCCGGATCGACCACGGCCACGCCGCGCGCCTTGCCTTCGCTCTTGGCGATGGCATCCAGCGTGGCGGCGTTGTCGGTGCCATGGCAACTGGCCTGCACGATCACGTTGCGGGCAAAGCCCAGATGGTCGCGCAGCGCGAACAGCATGTCCGGCCCGGCGTCTTGCGGCAGATACTTGGCCTTGGCGCTGAACGGGAACTGGGCCATCGGGCCGAACACGTGGCAATGGGCGTCGATCGCGCCGGCAGGCGGGGTATAGCGCGGCTTGCTGGGGGCTGAATGCCAACTGACGATGCGGTTCGTGCTCATCCGAATACAACTCCATCCATCAGCTTGCGCGCAGTACGCAGCAAGGCAGCGGTGCGCACCGCGCCGATTTCGTCCACTTCGAGCACGCAGCTCATTTCGCCGGTCGGGTGTTCGACCGACAGGAGTTTGCGGCTGCCTGCGGGGATTGCGGCGACTTGCGCAGCGGGCGAATCTTCGAGCAGGCAGGCGGTGGCCACGCTGACCGCACCCAGCACGCCGATGGTGGCATGGGCGCGGTGGGGGATGAAACTGCGCACGGTCACTGCGCCGCCGTTGCGCGGCGGGGCGACCAGCATCATCTTGGGGACGGACTTGGCGGCAACGTCGCCCAGGTTCATCCGCTCGCCCACTGCCAGCCGGATCGCCTCGATCCGCGCCTTCAGATCGGTGGCGTTGTCCAGCCAGTCGCGGTCCTCGTATCCGGTGATGCCAAGGTCGGCGGCCTTCATCACCACGCAGGGCATGCCGTTGTCGATCAGCGTCACGGCCACGCCGTTGACCACATCGACCACGTTGCCGGTCGGCAACAGCGCACCGCAGCTTGACCCGGCAGTATCGCGAAACTCCAGCGGGACCGGGGCATGGGTGCCGGGCACGCCGTCGATGGCGGCCTGTCCGGCATAGGTTACCTTGCCGCCCGGCGTCTGCACCGTGGCGACGGCGACCTGCCCGGTATTTTCCATGAAGATGGCGACGCGGGTTTCATCGCCCGTTGCGGCCACCAGTCCGCGCTCGATGGCGAAAGGGCCGACGCCTGCCAGGATGTTGCCGCAGTTCTGCGCGTCGGTGACGATGGCCTGATCGACGAACACTTGCAGGAACAGGTAATCGACGTCGATGCCCTCGCGCGCCGACTTGCTGATGACCGCGACCTTGCTGGTCAGCGGGTCGGCCGCGCCAAGGCCGTCGATCTGCAAGGGGTCGGGGCTGCCCATCACCGCGAGCAGGAATGCATCGCGCGTGGCGGTGTCGGCGGGCAGGTCCGCTTTCAGGAAGTAGCCGCCCTTCGAGGTGCCGCCGCGCATCCACATGCACGGCGCGGACAAGCCGGTAAGGCGCCCAGCCGCAGATGTGGCCTCAGACATACTTCAGCCCCTCTTTCTCGAGCCGCTCGCGCATCTTGTACATGTCGAGCCCGAGCACACCGGCGGCCAGCTTTGCCCGCTTCTCGCCCTCGTTGGCTTCGCGTGCCTGTGCCGCTTTCAGAACTTCTGCTGCCTTTTCGCGAGGCACGACGCAGACGCCATCGTCATCGGCCACGATCACGTCGCCCGGATTGACCAGCGCGTTGGCGCACACGACCGGCACGTTGACCGAACCCAGCGTGTTCTTGACGGTGCCCTGAGCATAGATCGCCTTGGACCAGACCGGGAATTCCATCTCGGTCAGGTCGCGCACATCGCGCACGCCCGCATCGATCACCAGCCCGCGACAGCCGCGCGCCTGCGCGCTGGTGGCCAGAAGATCGCCAAAGTAGCCATCCTCGCAAGGCGAAGTCGGGGCGAGCAGCAGGATGTCGCCCGCCTGCAACTGTTCGATCGCCACGTGCACCATCCAGTTGTCGCCCGGCGCGGCGCTGATCGTCACCGCGCTGCCGGCGATCCGTGCGCCGCGATAGATCGGACGCATGTAGCTGGCGAGCAGGCCGGTGCGGCCTTGCGCTTCGTGCACGGTGGCGACGCCGCAGGCGGCCAGCCCGTCGATAACCTCGGGGGCAGCGCGTTCGATGTTCTGGACGACGATTCCGCTCATGACCACAATCTCCCTCAGCCCGCAGACCGGCTTCAATTCGGGCGATGCGCCGGGGCGGGCGGGGAGGGAATACAAAACCCTGCGCGGGCGATAAGTTCTTGCTAAATGCCATAGGCCACGCAATCACGCTCAGCGTGAAGCTATGGGACTTCAATTTGCGCCACTTGCGCGCCATCGCCCTGATCGCCGAGTTCGGCAGCATGAGCCGCGCCGCCCAAGGGGTGAACCTGACCCAACCGGCGATAACGCAGGCTCTGGCGCGGACTGAGGCCATTCTTGGCACCACGCTGTTCGAGCGGCGCCACGATGGCATGGTTCCCACGCCTGCAGCCGACCTGCTGGTGCCGCGGATCGTAGCCGCGCTGGAGCATATCGGCAGCCACCGCGTGACGATGGCGCGGCTGCGCGCACTGCTGGCTCTGGCCGATGCGGGCAGCTACCAGGGGGCGAGCCTTGAGACCGGCCTTTCGATCCCGTCATTGCACCGGGCGATCAAGGACTTGTCGGTATCCTTGCGGCGGCCATTGGCGGTGCGGCGCAGCAACGCGGTGTTCCTGACCGACGGCGGCATGATCGTGGCGCGCGGTTTCCGGCTGGCGCGGATCGAGCTTGAGGCGGGGCTGGCCGAGCTTGAGGCGCTGCGCGGCAACGAAGTGCGGCGGATCGTGATCGGCGCCATGCCCTTGTCACGCGCGCGGGTGCTGCCTGCGGCGGTGGCGCGGTTCCTGCAGCGCCATCCGCTGGTGCGCATCGCCATTGCCGAAGGATCGCGCGCCGAACTGGTCGAGCCGCTGCGCAACGGCACGCTCGACCTGATGGTGGGTGCCTTGCGTCAGCCCTTGCTGGAAGGCGACCTTGAGCAGCAGGCACTGTTTGCCGATGAACCTGTCATCGTGGCGCGCGCGGGGCACCCGTTGTGCGCCAAGGCGCTTGGCAGGGCTGGCGATCTCGCCGAATTGGCGCGCTATGCCTGGGTCATGCCGGGGCCGGGTGCCCCCTTGCGCGACATGTGGGTGGCGATGTTCGAAGAAGCGGGCATGGACCCGCCGCCGGTGCGGGTCGAATCGGGCTCGGTCATGACCATCCGCCAGTTGCTGATCGCCAGCGATTTCCTGACTTTGCTGTCGCGCGACCAGATCGCTGTCGAGTTGCAGGCGGATTGGCTGGCCGTGGTGGATGACCTGCCCGCCCGCTTTCGCCGGGAGATCGGTGTCACCACCCGCGCCAGTTGGCGGCCGACCAGCGTGCAAGCCGAATTTCTGGCCGACTTGCGCGCGGTCGCCGCCGGAGAGTGACTTCAGGCCGGCTCAAGCAGCAGTGTAGCCGCTGCGGTGTTCGAGATCGGGATGTGGTAGTTGCGATGGATCTCGTGTGCGCCCGGCCCAAGCGCCCCGCGCGCCGCGATCCAGTTGAGGATCTCCACGCCCTGCGTGCCCGACAGGCGGACGATGTCGTGGATCGAATGGGCGGTCAGCGCGTCGGGATCGCGCGACAGGTTGTCGAGGCAGAAGCGGTCGTAGTCGGGGTTCATGAACCCGGCGCGGGCGCCGTCCAACTGATGCGACAGACCGCCCGTGCCGATCACGACGATGCGTTCGTCGCCCTGCCAACCCGCCAGTGCACGATGGACGCTGCGCCCCAGCGCAAGGCAGCGTTTGGCGCTGGGCAAAGGATGCTGCACGGTATTGATGGCGATCGGCACGATCCTGACCGGCCATTCCTCTACCCCCGGCCACGCCAGCTCGAACGGGATCGACAGGGCGTGGTCGACTGTCATCTTCTGGCAGGTGGTCACGTCGAATTCATCGTGCACCAGTTGTTCGATGATATGCCAACTCAGCGCGGCGTGCCCGGCGAAGCTCTTGTACAACGGCAGGCCCCAGCCTTCGTCGGCGTTGTCATAGCGATCGGCTGCGCCGACCGCAAAAGTGGGCAGCTTGTCGAGGAAGAAGTTGAGCCCGTGGTCGTTGTTGAACACGACCGCGACATCGGGCTTTACCTCGGCCAACCATTCGTGGACGCGTGGGAAACCGTCGAAAAACGGCTTCCAATACGGCTCCTGCTGGTCACCGCGATGGATCGCCCCGCCGATCGCGGGAACGTGGCTGGTGAAATAGGCACCGACGATTTCAGCCATGGTTGAGGCCCTTTCCCTGATCGAGCAGCATCTGCTTGAATTCGGCAACGCTCATCCCGGTTTGCAACGCGCCGACGTCCTGCACGTTGAGGCCGAAGATCCCGGCGAGCTTGGCGAGGTAATAGATGTTGCCGCCCGCCGCGATCATGCCCAGCACGTCGCGCTGCTGAACCGCCAAGCGTTGTTCGGGCGTCAGGGCGAAGCGTGCGAGATAGGCGTCTTCATCTGCCCGGAATGCGGCGCGGTTGGCCGCATCGTTGAACGAATAGCACATCGCGTTCAGGGCAAAGCCGCGCTGTGCCGCGTCGCCGTCGAACAAGGTTGTGCCGGGGATTGGTTCGGCATCGCGGCCGTTGTCATTCACAGATGCCATCGCGCATCGCTCCCGTTGGCCCGAACCTTGTGCCGGGCCTGTGCCAGCGGGCCTGCATCGCCAGCGCATGTCGGTGCTTGATCCAGGTCAAACCGGCGCACGTTCGAACATGACTTAGCCAAACCTTATGCCCCTTCTGTGATTTCCGATTGGTCGGCCAGAGGGGGCGGGGGCAGGGCTGATCGCATGGTAGAGGCAATTTCCCTGATCGGCTTTGGCGAGGCCGGATCGACATTCGCGCGCGCGGCGGGCTGGGAAGCAGCGGCGCATGCCTATGACGTGAACCCGGCGCGGCGGGCGGCAATGGAGGAAGCGGGCGTGCTTGCCTGCGCTACCGCCGATTGTGCGTTGAGCGCTGCCGGACTGGTGCTGTCATTGGTGACGGCGGACGCGGCGTTGCCCGCCGCGCAGGACTACGCCGCGCTGCTCGCACCCGGCGCAATATGGTGCGACATGAATTCGGTTGCCCCGCAGACCAAGCGCGCAGCGGCAGCGGCGATCGAGGCCGCTGGCGGACGCTATGTTGACGTGGCGGTGCTCGCTCCGGTCAATCCTGCGCGGCTGAACGTGCCGTTGCTGCTATCAGGCACTGCCGCTGCGGAGGCGGAAGCCTTGTTGCGCAATGCGGGTTTCACCAACGTGCGGGTCGTGGGCGACGAGATCGGCCGGGCCAGCGCGATCAAGATGATCCGTTCAATCATGGTCAAGGGCATCGAGGCGCTGACCGCAGAGATGATGCTGGGCGCGCATGCGGCAGGCGTAGTCGACGAAGTGCTCGCCTCGCTCGATGCCAGCGAGCGCAAGGATGGCTGGGCCGATCGTGCCGCCTACAACATCGAACGCATGACCACGCATGGCGCGCGCCGCGCGGCCGAAATGGCGGAGTCCGCCAAGACGCTTGAAGCGCTGGGGATCGAGCCGGTGATGACGCGCGGTACCGTCCAGCGCCAACATGAACTGGCGGGCCGGAAATTTCCGCTCGAAGCGGCTGAAAAGGGTGAGATCGACGCATGACCATGATCATCGACTGCCATGGCCACTACACCGTGCTGCCAAAGGCGCATGACGAATGGCGCGAGGCGCAGAAGGCCGCGTTCAAGGCCGGAGAGCCCGCGCCCGCCTATCCCGACATCTCGGACGACGTGATCCGCGAGACGATCGAGGCCAACCAGTTGCGCCTGCTCAAGGAGCGCGGCGCCGACATGACGATCTTTTCGCCACGCGCCAGTGCGATGGCGCCGCACGTCGGCGACCAGAGCGTGGCTGTGCCCTGGGCGCAGGCCTGCAACAATCTGATCGCGCGCGTGGTCGATCTTTTCCCGGAAACGTTTGTTGGCGTATGCATGCTGCCGCAATCGCCCGAGGCGGATCTGACCAGTTCGGTCGCCGAGCTGGAGCGCTGCGTCACCGAACTGGGCTTCATCGGCTGCAACCTCAACCCCGATCCGGGTGGCGGGCGCTTTACCCATCCGCCGCTGACCGATCCGTACTGGTTCCCGATCTATGAAAAGATGGTGGAGCTTGACGTTCCGGCGATGATCCACGTGTCGGGTAGTTGCAACCCGGCGATGCATGCCACTGGCGGATACTACATCGCGGCCGACACCATCGCCTTCATGCAACTGCTCGAAGGCGATCTGTTCAGCCGCTTTCCGACCTTGCGCTTCATCATTCCGCATGGTGGCGGCGCGGTTCCCTATCACTGGGGGCGGTATCGCGGCCTTGCCGACATGCTGAAGAAGCCGGACCTGTCGGGCCACCTGATGAACAACGTGTTCTTCGATACTTGCGTCTATCACCAGCCGGGCATCAATCTGCTGGCCGACGTCATCGACAACAAGAACATCCTGTTCGGCAGCGAGATGGTCGGCGCGGTTCGCGGGATCGACCCCACCACCGGCCACTATTTCGACGATACCAAGCGCTATGTCGATGCGCTGGATATCAGCGATGCCGAGCGCCACGCGATCTTCGAGGGTAACGCGCGCCGCGTGTTCCCGCGCCTTGACGCCAAGCTGAAGGAGAGGGGCCTGTGAGCAACAACGACGCGACGCAAGGCAAGAAGCCCGCGCTGAACATCCACGAATATCTCGCCGAACTCGACGATATTCCCGGCACTCGCATCTATACGGCGGCGCGCGCGCGCAAGGGCTACTGGATCAACCAGTTCGCCATGAGCCTGATGAAGGCCGAGAACCGCGCACGGTTCAAAGCGGACGAACGCGCGTATCTGGACGAATGGAACATCTCCGAAGCGGCCAAGGAAGCCCTGCTGGCGCGCGACTACAATCGCCTGCTCGACCTTGGCGGGAACGTGTACTTCCTGTCGAAGCTGTTTTCGTCCGATGGCCTGCCGTTTGCCGAGGCGGTCAGCACGATGACCGACATGACCTGGCCTGAATACCGCCAGATGATGCTGGATGGCGGTCGCTCGGCAGAAGGCAACCGGTCGATCAAGGCCAATCTTGCGGCTGCGGCTGCCAACAAGGGAGCCAACTGACATGGCGCGCATTACCGCAGGGGTGGGTTCGAGCCACGTGCCATTGCTGGGCGTTGCGGTCGATCAGGGCAAGTCGGACGACGACTATTTCGGTCCGATCTTCAAGGGCTATGAATGGACGCGCAAGTGGGAGGCGAACACGCAACCCGACGTGGTCATTCTGGTCTATAACGATCACGCATCGGCCTTCGACGCCAACATCATCCCGACCTTTGCGATCGGCTGCGGCGACCATTACAAGTCGGCCGACGAAGGCTGGGGGCCGCGCGCAGTGCCCGATGTCGAAGGCCATGCCGACCTTGCCTGGCACATCGCGCAAAGCCTGATCCTCGACGAATTCGATATGACCATCATCAACGAGATGGATGTCGATCACGGGCTGACCGTGCCGCTGTCGATGATGTTCGGCCAACCCGCCAAGTGGCCGGTCAAGGTCGTGCCTCTGGCGGTCAACGTGGTGACCTATCCGGTCCCGTCGGGCAACCGCTGCTGGGCGCTGGGCGAGGCGATCAAGCGCGCCGTCGAAAGCTTCCCCGAAGATCTCAACGTGCAGATCTGGGGCACCGGCGGCATGAGCCACCAGTTGCAGGGGCCGCGCGCCGGGCTGCTCAACCGCGAATGGGACAACAAGTTCCTCGACGCGTTGATCGGCGACAGCGATGCCGCGCGCTGGATTCCGCATATCGAATATCTGCGCGAAACCGGCAGCGAAGGCATCGAGATGGTGATGTGGCTGATCATGCGCGGTGCGCTTGGTCGCGAAACCCGGCTGCTCCACCGTCATTACCACATTCCCTGCTCCAACACGGCGATCGGGCACATCGTGCTTGAGCCGGTTGACTGACACCGACCCCTTCCACCCTGCCGGGCGGTGCCCTGAACAGCACCACCCGGTCCTTTTTGCGAAAAAGGACAATATCCCATGCGTATCGCCCTCGCTGGCGCTGGCGCCTTTGGCGAAAAGCACCTTGATGGACTGAAGAACATCGCTGGGGTCGAGATCGTCTCGATCATCAGCCGCACCGGTGAACAGGCCGCCGCCGTTGCCGCAAAGTACGGCGCAAAGCACAGTTCGACCGAACTCGACGATGCGCTGGCCCGCGATGACGTGGATGCCGTGATCCTGTGCACCCCCACCCAGATGCACGCGGCACAAGCCATCGCCTGCATGAAGGCGGGCAAGCACGTGCAAGTGGAAATCCCGCTGGCCGATAGCTGGGCCGATGCGCAGGAAGTGCTGCGCGTCCAGCAGGAGACCGGGCTGGTGGCGATGGTCGGGCACACCCGCCGCTTCAACCCCAGCCATCAGTATGTGCACAACAAGATCACGGCTGGCGAACTGAACCTCCAGCAGATGGACGTGCAGACCTACTTCTTCCGCCGCCGCAACATCAACGCCAAGGGCGAGGCGCGGAGCTGGACCGACCACCTGCTGTGGCACCATGCCGCGCACACGGTCGATCTGTTTGCCTATCAGGCAGGCAAGATCGTCAAGGCCAACGCGGTGGAAGGGCCGATCCATCCCGAACTGGGCATCGCCATGGACATGTCGATCCAGCTCAAGAGCGAGAGCGGCGCGATCTGCACGCTGTCGCTGTCGTTCAACAACGACGGGCCGCTGGGCACGTTCTTCCGTTACATCGGCGATACCGGGACTTACATCGCGCGTTATGACGATCTGGTCGACGGACGCGAGCAGCCGATCGACGTGTCGCAAGTCGATGTCAGCATGAACGGGATCGAGTTGCAGGATCGCGAGTTCATCGCCGCGATCCGTGAAGGCCGCGAGCCCAACAGCTCGGTCGCGCAAGTGCTCGACTGTTACCGCGTGCTGGGCGAACTCGAAGTCCAGTTGGCGCAGGGCTGATTGTCAAACCTGAAGGCAGGGGCGCAACAGGCCCCTGCCTTCGCTTGTATCAAAGGGACTTGGCGTAGAGCGCCAGCATCCGCGCCCAGGCCCGTTCCGCCTGAACCTGATCGTAGATCGGAGCGTCGATGGTGCACCACCCGTGTTGCGCAGGATAAACCTCGATCTCGGCGGGGCGACCGGCAGCGGCGGCCGCCGCACGCAGACGCGCCTTGTCATCGGGCGCGCGGGCATCGTCGTTCTGGGCAATCGCGAACAGGAACGCGGCCTTGGTACCACCCAGCAACTGCACCGGGCTGTCGGGGCCATCGCCAACCAGTCCGCCGCCATGGAACGAGGCTGCGGCACCGACCCGGTCGGGAGCGGCAAAGGCAGTGCGCACCGTGAACGGCCCGCCCATGCAATAGCCGTTGGTGCCGATCTTGCGGTGCGTGTCGACTTCGGACTGCTTGTCCAGCCAGCCGACGAATGCGCCGGCGTCGCGCACCGTGCCGGCAGGCGTGATCGTGGCGATCAGCGGCTTGAGCTTGGTCTGCCCTTCGGGTGTCTGCCATTGGGTCAGCGTTTCCAGGATCGGGGCCTTGCTGCCGCGATAATACTGGTTGACCACCAGCACGGCATAACCAGCCGCCGCCAGCCGCGTGCCCATCGTGCGGTAGGCGCCGCGCAAGCCCGCGATATCGGGCCACAGGATCACGCCGGGATGCTTGCCGGTGGCAGGCGCGACGAAGTACGCGTCGCATGTGCCGTCGGGCGTGGTTATGGTCACTTCGCGGGCTTTGGTGGGCAGCGCACCCGCATCGGGAGCGGGCTGGGCGATGCATCCGGGCGTTACCGCCAGAGCCGCCGCACCTGCACCCAGCGCGGTGAAATCGCGACGGCTGAAGAAGGCGGCGTTGTCGCGTTCGGTAAGATCGTCACACATGGCAGGCGGCTCCGCTGGGAGTATCGAGGGGCTGAAATCGGGCTGCTCGGGCGGCCGGATTCGCGCCGGATTACGATACCGCGTGGCGGAAGCTGCGCAATGGAGCAATCTGCTCGGCCGTTGCCCCTGATCGCAGCTTGCCTAGATCGCGCGCACGATTTAATCGAACGATGAAATGCGTGTGCCAAGTCGTTCGAAATGACCGGCTGGACGGCCACAGAGTGATACGTCCTTTGACAAACAACGTTCATCGGGCACGATAGCAGAGCAAGAACCGGCCGAAGCGTCGGAAAAGACAAGGGTGTGGGATGATGCAAAGCAAGCCGATTTCATTCGTTGCAACCATTTCAGCATTGGCGCTGGTGTGTACTCAGGCCTTCGGCGGCGCCGCGATCGCCGCTGGCCCGGCCAAGCGCAAGGCAGCGCCCGCTGTCGTTTCCGGCGTTACCGGCGCCTTGCTGGCAAACGTCCCAGATGGCGAATGGCTCAGCTATGGACGCGACCATTGGGAACAGCGCTTCTCGCCCTTGACCGGGGTGAACGATGGCAACGTCGCCAATCTGGGCCTTGCGTGGTCGGCTGACATCGATTCGGCACGCGGGCAGGAAGCGACGCCGCTGGTGCATGACGGCGTGCTTTATGTCTCGACCGCCTGGTCGATGGTCAAAGCCTATGACGCCACCACCGGCAAGCCCAAGTGGGCGTTCGACCCCAAGGTGCCGCGCGAAACGCTGATCCGTGCCTGCTGCGATGCAGTCAACCGCGGCGTCGCGCTGTATGGCAACAAGCTCTATGTCGCCACGCTCGACGGGCGGCTTGTCGCGCTTGACAAGGATACCGGCAAGCTGGTGTGGAGCCGCGTGGTGGTGCCCAACCAGCAGGACTACACGATCACCGGCGCGCCGCGCATCGTCAAAGGCCGCATCATCCTCGGCTCGGCAGGCGCGGAGTACAAGGCGCGCGGCTATATCGCGGCCTATGATCCGGCAACCGGCAAGGAAGTGTGGAAGTTCCACACCGTCCCCGGCAACCCCAAGGCCGGGTTCGAAAACAAGGCGCTCGCCGCAGCGGCCAAGACCTGGGCCGGCAAGTGGTGGGAACTGGGCGGTGGCGGCACCGTGTGGGATTCGATCACCTATGACCCGACCACCAACCTCGTCCTGTTCGGCACCGGCAATGCCGAGCCGTGGAACCCGAACGGTGCGGGCCGCGCGGGTGACAGCCTCTATACCTCGTCGATTGTGGCGGTGAACGCCGATACCGGGGCCTATGTCTGGCATTTCCAGGAAACCCCGGAAGACCGCTGGGACTTCGATTCGGCGCAGCAGATCACAATTGCCGACGTGGTGATCGACGGGGTGAAGCGCCATGTGGCGATGCATGCGCCCAAGAATGGCCATGTGTTCCTGCTCGATGCCAAGACCGGCAAGTTCATCTCGGCCAAGGCGTGGGTGCCGGTCAACTGGGCCACGGGGATCGATCCGGCCACCGGGCGGGTAACGATCAACCCCGACGCCCGCTATGAAAAGACCGGCAAGCCGTTCGTCAGCGTCCCCGGCGCGGTCGGTGCGCATAGCTGGCAGCCGCAAAGCTACAGCCCCAAGACCGGGCTGCTCTATATCCCCACCAACCTTGCCGCGTTCCCCTATGTCGCAGCGCAGAACTGGAAGCCGACCGACATCGGTTTCCAGACCGGCCTCAACGGCTATGCCACCGCAATGCCCGCCGATCTGAAGGTGCAGCAGGGTGCGAAGGCCGCAAGCACTGGCGAACTGGTCGCATGGGATGTCGCGCGTCAGCAGGCAGCGTGGCGGGTCGCCCTGCCTGCGCCGTCTAATGGCGGCGTGCTGTCGACCGCGGGCAACCTTGTGTTTCAGGGTACTGCCGGGGGCCAGTTCGTGGCCTATACCGCTGACAAGGGCCAGCAACTGTGGTCGTTCCCGACCCAGACCGGGGTGATCGCCGCGCCGATGACCTATGCGATCAAGGGCGAACAATACGTCGCCATTCTGGTCGGCTGGGGCGGGGTGTGGGACGTCGCCACCGGCGTGCTGGCCAACAAGGGCGGCGCTGCGCGCAACATCAGCCGCCTGCTGGTGTTCAAGCTGGGGGCCAAGGGCCAACTGCCGCCTGCACCGCCGTCGAACCAGATGGTGCTCGATCCGCCGCCCTCGTTCGGTACGGCGACGCAGATCACCCACGGTGGCCAGCTTTATGGCCGCTATTGCAACGTATGCCATGGTGACGCGGCGGTGGCCGGCGGGCTCAACCCCGATCTGCGCCATTCGGGCGTGATTTCCTCGGCCGATGCGCTCAAGCTGGTGGTACTGGGTGGCCAGTTGCACCAGCAGGGCATGGTCTCGTTCAAGTCGGCGCTGAATGCCGACGATGCCGAGGCGATCCGCGCCTATCTGGTCAGCCGCGCCAATGAGGACAAGGCGCTGGAGGCACAGGCCGCGGGCGGCGCCGCGAAGGGCCGCTGATCGCCTACGCCGGGGTGTTGGTTCAGGTTGACAGCACCCCGGCAATCGCCACGAAGTCGGCGACCGTCAGCGTTTCGGCCCGTCGAGCGGCGTCGATGCCCAGCGTTTCCAACGCTGCCAGCGCGCCGGGCAGGCCCTTGAGCGACTGGCGCAGCATCTTGCGGCGTTGACCGAAGGCGGCTTCGGTCACCCGTTCCAGCATCCGGGCCGAAACACCGGGGGGCATGGTGGCGGGTTCGACATGGATCACCGCCGACATGACCTTTGGCGGCGGCGTGAACGCGCTGCGGTGCACTTTCATCGCGATGCGGGGTGTGGCGCGCCACTGCGCCAGCACCGCCAGCCGGCCATAGGCGTCGCTGCCCGCCTGCGCGACGATGCGCTCGGCCACTTCCTGCTGGAACATCAACGTCAACGAGCGCCAGCGCGGCGGCCAGTCCTGCCCCGACAACCAGCCGGTGAACAGCGCCGTACCGACATTGTAGGGCAAGTTGGCGACGACGTGCCAAGGCTCGTCGAACAGCGTTTCGGGCGCGACCTTCAGGGCATCCCCCTCGATTACGCGTAACCGGCCGGGAAAGGCCTCTGCCAGTTCGGCCAGCGCGGGCAGGCAGCGCCGGTCCATCTCGATCGCGGTCACTCGTGCGCCCGCGCGCAGCAACGCCCGCGTCAGCCCGCCGGGCCCGGGGCCGACTTCGAGCACCGACGCATCCTTGAGCGAACCGGGTATCGCAGCGATGCGGGTGAGCAACTGTTCGTCGAACAGGAAGTTCTGGCCCAGCGCCTTCGATGCGGCGAGGCCATGCTTGGCGACCACCTCGCGCAGCGGCGGCAGCGGGATCAGCGGCTGCGTGCTCATGCCGTGGCATCCGGCATGGTGCCCGGCAGGGGATTGGCGGCGCGCCTTGCGGCACATTCGCCCGCCATGCGGATGGCCGCGATCGTGGCGCCCGGACGCGCGGTGCCGGTTCCGGCAATGTTGAAGGCAGTGCCATGATCGGGCGAAGTGCGGATGATCGGCAGTCCCAACGTGACGTTGACGCCTTCATCAAAATCGAGCGCCTTGATCGGGATCAGTGCTTGATCGTGGTACATGCAGATTGCCACGTCATAGGTCGCGCGCGCCTGAACGTGGAACATCGTGTCGGCAGGCAATGGACCGGTGGCGTCTATCCCGGCAGCGCGCAGCGCGGCAACGGCGGGCACGATGACGTCGCCATCCTCATGCCCCATGCGCCCCTCTTCACCGGCATGAGGGTTGAGCCCGGCCACGGCCAGACGCGGGTTGGCGACACCGAAATCGCGCTGCAGCGCCGCCGCCGTGATCGCGGCGCGGTTCTCGATCAGCGCCGCCGTCAACAGCCCGGCAACGCTGTGCAGAGCGACGTGGACCGTTACCGGCACGACACGCAACGAAGGGCCTGCAAGCATCATCACCGCGTTTTCGGGCGCGATACCGCAAGCATGGGCGACGAACTCGGTCTGTCCGGGGTGGCTGAAGCCGACGCGGGCAAGGCGGCTCTTGGCAACGGGCCCAGTGACAAGCGCCGATGCCGCACCATTGCGCACCAGCCCGGTCGCCAGTTCGAGTGCGCGCAACGCCATCGCGGCGCCCGCATCGTCGGGCTCGCCGGGGGTATAGGCCAGGTCACCCAAGTCAATCACAGGCAGCGCAGTCTCGAACACAGCGGCAGCCTCGTCCGGCGCGGCGATTGCGACGATCGGGATGTGCAATCCGCGCGCCATCGCCGCCGCTGCCAGCACCGCACGGCTGCCGACCACAAAGAACGGGGGCAGATCGGCCGAGGCGCTGAGCGCCCACGCGGCCAGCGCCATTTCCGGGCCGATGCCCGCCGGGTCGCCCATGCTGATGGCGATGGGCGGCAGGGGCTGCTGAGGTGACGTGGTCATGCCGATAGGCCTAACCCGTCCGGCCCGCGAAAGCGAGCGGCGCGGGTCAGTTGTATTCGATCACCGCATCGCGACGCAGGTCGCGCAGGTAGGTCTGCGCGCGCTTGTTCACGCGATCGTCCTCCATCTGCGACTGCAACTGGTCGAAGCTTGGGCCCGAAGCGACCTTGGGATCATCGCGGCCGCACAGCAGCAGCACGCGCACGCCATCCTCGATCGAACCGAACGGCGGCGTTGCCTCGCCCACCGACAGCTTGAGCACGCTTTCCTGCAATGCGGCGGGCAGGTCGCGCGCGCGGATCTGGTCATTGGCGACGATCGAAGCGCCCAGCGTGGCGGCGGCGCTTTCGGCTTGGCCGCAACCCTTGATCGCCTTGATCGCCTTGGCGAATTCGGCGGCCTTGGCAGTGGCGTCCTTTTCGGGCGCGCCCTTGGGGAAAGCGATCGAGATCTGCTTGAGGCTGAGCACCGCATCGCGCGGATCGGCGGTCAGCACCTGCCGCTTGTCGATCACGTACATGATCGAATAGCCACCGTTGAGTTCGATCGGACCGGCTAGTTGCCCCGGCCCCATGCCGTTTGCGGCCGCAGCCAGTTCGGTCGGCAACTGGCCCAACCGGATCCAGCCCAGATCGCCGCCGACCGCAGCGGTCGACGCTTCGGAAAACTGACGGGCATAGGCGACAAAGCTGCCGCCCTGCTTCAACTGGTCGACGATTTTCTGGGCGTTGCCCTTTACCTGCGGCTTGGTTTCATCGGTGGCGGCAAGGAAGATTTCGCCGATCCGGTATTCCTCGGTGCCTTTGGCCGCCTTGAGCCGGTCCATCATTTCGCGCACTTCACCGTCGGAAACGTTGATGAACGGCTGGACGTTGCGGCGCAACAGGCGCTGCCACGACAGTTCGCCCTTGATCTGACGCTTGAGCGAGGCGCCCGACGATCCCACCGAAATCAGGTACTTGTCGAGTGCAGCGGGGTTCTGGCCGAAGTTTTGCTGGGCGACGCGGTTGTAGCTTTCGGTGACTTCGTCCTCGGAAATGTCGATATCGGCCGCCTTGGCTTCCTGAATCTCCAACGTTTCGTCGATCAGGTTGCGCAGCACCTGCAACCGCAGCCGCTCCATTTCCTCTTGCCCGACCTTGCCGCCGTTGGCGTTGACGATCAGCGCCAGCCGCTGTTCGATGTCGGTACCGGTCACGATCTCGCCATTGACGACGGCGGTGGCGCGGCGGACGTTGGGATCGTTCTTGCCGAACAGCTTGGGATTGGCCGGAAGGTTCAACTGGCCTTGCGCCGGAGGGGCCACCGCATCGGCATCATCGACTGGCGCGGCCGACAATTGCTGCTGAGCCAGCGCGGTCGATGCCAGCGGCCCGGCCACGGTCGCCACGAGCCCTGCAACCAGGCCCAGCGCCATCGCGGGGCGAGCCAGGGGAAAAATCACACGCAAACCGGGCATCTTGGCCATCAGAACATCCTGTCGGGGCGGGGGAGAATTCCCGCACGGTCATCGCCATCATCGGACGCCGGCATGGATCCGGCGCCCTTAACCAAGGCTGAGTGGCTGCGGGCTTAGCCCGATTGTTTGGCGCTGGGAAGTTGGTGCGCCGAAAATCCGGCCTTTTCCCGACACTATCCCCGTCGCAAGACGGACTGTCGCCCCTGCCGAAATCATTGCGCGCCTATCCTACTTTGTGCCGATGTTGCGGAAGGCGATGCTGAGCAGGTAGGCGTTGCCCTTGTACGCATCGCCCGTGGTCACGTAATCGCGCCGCCAGGTCAGCGACAGATCGAAGCAGTCGTCGGTATAGGCAAAACCCAGCCGGTGGCGCAGCATCTGGAAGCCGTTGGACAAGTTGGTCGGGTCGGCCGACCGCGGCGTCAGGTTGGTTACGCCCGACCCGAATACCGACCAGTACCGGGCAAAGGCCACCCGCGCCGAAAAACGCAGTTCCTGCCGGTCGCGCAGATCCTCGAAGGTGGTGTCGATATCGCGGCTGAGACGCATATAGCCGATTTCGGCATACGTACGGTGGTTGCCGATCGTGGCGTCCACTTCGTTGCGGCGCAGCTTGAAGGTGTCCTTGTCGAGCCGGAACCGGTGGGTGAATTTGACCACGTCGCCAAAGCGCAGCTCGGTACGCCCGACGATATCCGACGAACGGTTGGACAG
The DNA here is from genome assembly GCF_020404405.1 of Novosphingobium sp. FKTRR1. Classification (GTDB taxonomy): domain Bacteria; phylum Pseudomonadota; class Alphaproteobacteria; order Sphingomonadales; family Sphingomonadaceae; genus Novosphingobium. The sequence continues at coordinate 102,826 of NZ_JAIZDA010000015.1, forward strand.
GCCGGTGCCAGCGGGGATCAGTCCGTTCTGGCTCGACAGCCGGCGCGATTGGCCGACCGTGGTCGATACGCGCCAGCCCGGCCGGTCGAGCCGCCAGTCGAAGCCGTAGGTGAAGCGCAAGCCGTCCTCGTACCGGTCATAGCCGGGGAAGCGGTTGAGCGTGAACAAGTTGGCGGTTTCAAGCTCGGTCGAGCGCGAATCCTCGTTGGGGATATCAAGATTGCGCACATGGGGTGTCGCCACGATCTGCACATGCGGGGTGAACACTTGCGTGCCGCCGAACAATTCCCCGATCAACGGCCACTTCACGTCGATAGCGGCGGTCGCGATGCCGCGAGCCTGCCAGCCCGGCGTGCCGCGATAGATGTCGGTGGTGGTCAGCGCGTTCTGCGCGCTGTGATACAGATCGCCCCGGAGCAGCGCGGTAAAGGTCACTTCCTGACCCCACGGCGTCAACTGATGGAGATCCCACTGCGCCCGGCCAAAGCCGCGCTGGGTGTCTTGCCCGGCGGTTCGGGTCAGCGCGAGGGTGTTCAACTCCAGCTCAAGCTTGCCGTCGATGCCGGGAATTTCGGTGCGGCGGCGGTATTCGAGCGAGGGCAGCGCGATCGGCACGAGCCCCTGTCGGTCCCCTACGCGAAGGGTCTGGACCGCCCAGCCAGCAAGGCTGAAATAGCTGTCGTTGTCGATCCGTTCGAGGTTGAGCGACGAGCGCAGCCGGTCGTCGCGGCTGATGTCATAGCGGCGCAGGAAGGTGCGGTCGGATGCCACCCGGCCATAACCGGTCAGGCTCCAGTTCTCGTCGAACTGAAACCGGCCGTTGGCCTCGAAATAGCCGCGAAACGCGCTGCTGCCGGTGGTAGAGGTCAGGCCGGTGGCCACATCGATCTTGCGGCTTTGGGTGACATAGCCGGTCACCTCGAAAGCACCGTTCTTGGCCAGCTGGCGATAATGTGCCTGCAGCATCGGCAGTGCCTTGGTGAACACCGTGCCGGTGAGCGCCAGATCCTTGTTGTCGGCCAGGCGCAGGTAATACGTGTCGCTGACCTCGACGCCATTGTTCGAGCCAAGCCGGAAGCTGGGGATCAGCAAGCCCGATTCGGCCCGGAAATCAGCGGTATGGCCAAGCCCCGGCAGAGGTAGCAGGTCAATCCCGAACACGCGAAGCTTGGCGCCGTAGTAGCGTACCCGCTTGTCCGACGCGCGATAAGTCACGCGAACGGCGGTGATTTCCCAGCTCGGCCGTTTGGGGCAGCCCGAATCATCCTCGACGGCGCACCCGGTATAGACGCCGTTGTGCAGCACCATGTCGCCCCGCGCGTCGCGGGTGGCCGACCGCGCCGCTAGCCGTCCGCCTTCGCGCAATGCCAGCAGCAGGTCTTCGGTCGCGCCGGCCTTCAACTCGTCGGTCAGTTCGAGCTTGTCGGTATAGAGCACGTTGCCATCGGCATCGACCAGACGGATGTTGCCCTGCGCCTCGATCGCGCCGGTGGTGCGGTTCCAGGTGACCGCATCGGCGCGCACGCTCTGGTCGGCACGGCGCATGATCACGTTGCCGTTGGCGGTGACGATCTGCGCCTTGTCGTCATAGAGCAGGCTGTCTGCCTCGAACCGGACCTGCTCGGTTGCATCCGTATTGGTGGCAACCGTGGACGGTGTCAGCTGGACGGGCCCAGTCTTGGCAGGCCCAGTCTTGGCAGGCGCAGTCTGGACAGGCGCTATCTGGGCAAGCGCCGCTTGGGACAGCGCGAGTCCCGAAAAGGCAATGGTGCCGCACAGCAGCCGCCAGCGGGAGAAATGTCCCGGCGTAAGGCGGGCGTACCGCAAGCATTGGTCAAAGGCTTGCGGCTGGGGCCGCTGATCGGATCGCATGCGCTTGCCTATCGCACCAGCGCGCCCTAACTGCAAACCAACATTTTTCGCGCTGTCAGACTGCTGCCGATCGACTTGCAGCAAGCGCGTTTCCGACAGGAGCCCACTGATGAACATCGTTTTCCGTGAAGCAGGCGAAGCCGTTCCGCGCTTGCAGGCCCGTCTGGTAGCCGAAGGCGCGCTGCCGCAAGACCTTGACCTCGCCTTGCGCGAAGGGGCGAGCGCCTCGCGGTTCACGGGCAAGCCCGGACAGGTGTTCGAGGGCTTTCAGTACCACGACGGCAGCATCGGCGGCGGGTTGAAGCGCATCGCGCTGGCGGGAATCGGCGATCCTGCGGCCACTGGCACCGCGCGCCGGGCCACGTTGGAACGCGCCGGTGGCGCGCTGACAGCGAAGTACCTGACATCGGGCGAAGCGGTGCTGGCGATCGACTTTGCCGGAGCGGCTTTGTCGGCGCAGGATGCGGCTGCGGTGTTGCTGGGCGCAAGGCTGCGCGGCTGGCGCTACGATGTCTATCGCACCAAGCTGACCGATGAGCAGAAGCCTTCACTCACCGAAATCGCAGTGTTCAACGCGCCCGCCGGCACCGAAGCGGTGTGGGCGGTCGAAGTCGCGGTGGCGCAAGGCGTCGAGTTCACCCGCGAACTGGTCACCGAACCTGCCAACGTGATTTACCCGGAAAGCTTCGTGGCGCGGGTTGAGGCGCGTTTTGCGGGCCTTGGCGTCGATATCGTGGTGCTCGACAAGGCGCAGTTGACCGAACTTGGCATGGGCGCGCTGCTCGGCGTGGCGCAAGGGTCGGTGCGGGAACCGCGTGTGCTGGCACTGCGCTGGAAGGGCAAGGCGGGCGCACGGCCGACTGCGTTTGTCGGCAAGGGCGTGACTTTCGACACCGGCGGCATCTCGATCAAGCCCGCTGGCGGCATGGAGGACATGAAGTGGGACATGGGCGGCGCTGCCGCCGTGGCCGGGGCGATGCTGACGCTCGCCCTGCGCCGGGCCGAGGCTGACGTGATCGGCGTGGTCGGGCTGGTCGAGAACATGCCCGACGGCAATGCCCAGCGCCCCGGTGACGTCGTCACCTCGCTGTCGGGCCAGACCATCGAGGTGATCAACACCGATGCCGAAGGACGGCTGGTGCTGTGCGACGTGCTGACCTGGGTGCAGCGCGAATATGCGCCCGCCACAATCGTCGATCTGGCTACGCTGACCGGCGCGATCATCGTGTCGCTGGGCCATGAACACGCCGGCATGTTCACCAACGACGATCTGCTGGCCAGCCAGCTCGATGCGGCGGGCAAGGCCAGCGGTGATGCGCTGTGGCGCTTCCCGCTGGGCGCGGCCTACGACAAGCTGATCGATTCGCCGATTGCCGACATGAAGAACGTGGGCCCCCGCTATGGCGGCTCGATCACGGCGGCGCAGTTCCTGCAGCGTTACATCGACAAGGGCGTGGCCTGGGCCCACCTCGACATCGCGGGCACCGTGTGGATCGACAAGCCCGGCGCCACCCACGACAAGGGCGCGACCGGCTTCGGCGTGCGCCTGCTCGACGCCTATGTCCGCGACGTGCTGGAGGGATAAGGGTTCCTCATGCCCAAAATGCGGCGCAAGTCCGATCTGCCGACCAAGACTTGCGCCGCTTGCGGCTTGCCGTTCACCTGGCGCAAGAAGTGGGAGCGCGACTGGGACAACGTGAAGTTCTGTTCCGACCGCTGCCGCTCAGGAAAAGCGAAAGCCTGAACCATGCGCGTCGATTTCTATCAGTTGACCCGCGATCCTGCCGAACTGGTGCTGCCGCTGATCGCGCGCAACACCATGACCGCCAACGAGCGGTTGCTGGTGGTGTCGGACGATGCCGCGCAACTGGCGCGCATCAGCGATGCCTTGTGGACGCGCCTGCCCGAAAGCTTTCTGGCGCATGGACTCGCCGGGGGTGAGCACGACACCCGCCAGCCGATCCTGTTGTCCGCCATACCCGAGCCAGCCAACGGCGCCCGCTTCATCGCGTTGGCCGATGGCGTGTGGCGCGAAAGCGAAGGCACCACCCGCGCCTTCCTGCTGTTCCCCCCCGACCGCATCGACGACGCCCGCGCCTGCTGGCGCATGCTGGGCCAGCGCGAAGGCGTGGAACGCAAATACTGGAAGCAGGACGGGGGCAAGTGGCGCGAAGGGCCGTAGGGCAAGCCTGACTTGCTCAGAACCTTGCGGCAGCGCGCGATCCCGGCTAGGGGCGCGCCCAACGAGACAACCCCCTTCGCAAGGAACATCCCATGGCGGTTACCCGCACCTTTTCGATCATCAAGCCCGACGCCACGCGCCGCAACCTGACTGGCGCGGTCACCAAGTTCCTTGAAGAAGCAGGCCTTCGCGTGGTCGCTTCCAAGCGCCTGCAACTGAGCCGCGAACAGGCCGAAGGCTTCTATGCCGTTCACAAGGAACGCCCCTTCTTCAACGACCTGGTGTCGTTCATGATCTCGGGCCCGGTGGTCGTGCAGGTGCTGGAAGGCGAAGACGCCGTGAAGCGCAACCGCGACATCATGGGCGCCACCAACCCCGCCAACGCCGAGCCGGGCACGATCCGCAAGGAACTGGCCGAATCGATCGAGGCCAACTCGGTCCACGGTTCGGATTCGGAAGAGAACGCCGCCATCGAAATCGCCTATTTCTTCAAGCCCGAAGAAATCGTCGGCTGATCGCGACCGCGTTCTCGCGCAAGTGACCAAGGGGTCGGGGGCATGCAGCCTCCGACCCCTTTTTCTTGGCGGTCAGCTGGGCTAGGCTCCGGCAAAATTCGGAGAGCGATGCGATGATGGGAATGGGCGAGGGCGCGTGCCCTTTCGAATTCAACTTCGATGAAAAGACCTTCAAGCCGGGCGACACGGTCAGCTACCGCGTGACCGGCGATTCGCTGTATGAGGGCATGCCGTTCGCGGGCGAACTGCTTGAAGTGCATGACGATCACGTCGTTATCGCGGGTGATCCCAACGATGCCAGTGTGCGCTATCGTGCCACGCGCGAAGCGCGGCCGGTGGTGCAGGTCAGCGAAGTTCTGGCCTAAGCCTGAACTGTCTGGCTGCGCCCGTACCAGCGGCTCAGCATCAGCGCCATCGTCAGCACCGCGGCCAGTCCGGCGAGGATCGGCAGGCGGAATGTGCCACCGGCCTGCAACACGCCAGCGGCGAGCAGGCAGGCCGCCGAACAGCCCAGATCCCAGCCGCCCTCGGTCGCCATGTTGAAGCGCAGCACGCAGGGCGAGCGGCGCGCCATGCCGTAAAGCGGCGTGAGCATGGCGGTGGCGGCCATCGGCGTCACCAATGCTCCCAGTGCGGTCGCGCCCACCGCCAGCCATGGGCTGCCATAGGCAGCACCCTTTAGCACCAGCGCGAGGGCCGCCGCGCCATAGGCCAGCGCCAAGGAGTGCTGCGGCCGACCGCCGTCGATGAGCTTGCCCACCAGCACGCTGCCCGCCGCAGCGGCGAGCCCCGCCACCGCGATCGCGCCGCCAAAGCTGTCGAAATGCTCGCCCAACGAGGCAAACAGCGCCAGATTCCACAGCACGACCGAGCAGCCCGCATGGAACCCTTCGTTGAGGTAGAGGGTGCGGGCAAAGTGCATGGCCTTGTGATCGAGCGTCGCGCGCGCCGGGACCGATGGGTTGGGCGCGGTCAACAGCGGGACAGCGGCCAACGCCTGAATCCCAGCGATCACGCCGAACCCGATCGCGGCGCCCGCCCGCGCAAGCAAAAGTCCACCGACGATCGGGGCGACCACGCCGACGATCGCTGCGGTCGCCTGCTGGATGCTCACCTGCCGCCCGCCTTGCGAACTGTCACCAAGGCTTGAGACGAAGGCGTGATAGCCGGTCCAGTACAGCACGCTGCCGAACCCGGAGACGAGCAGGAAAACCGCCAACAGTGGTCCGATGCCGTCGACGTGCGGCAGGATCAGGAAGCTGATCGTGCGAATGGCGATGCCGGTCAGCACCACGCTGCGCAGGCCCGCCGCCTTTGCCAGCGGCAGCACGGCGCCGCGCAAGGCAAAGCGCGACAGCAGGATCACCGCGAAGCTGGCCAGCGCGGCCGGATAGCTCATGCCCCGGCTGACGAGAAATCCGGCGATGAAGATGCCACCGCTGGCTTCGACAAAGGATTGCAGGCCAGTGTGAAAATAGACCGGGCGAAGGCGGTCGGCAGTCGCATGGGGCATCGGTTGGGTCAGAAATCCAGTATTGCGGCAAGGCGACGCGGGGCAATGGCGGCCCAACTGCGTTGCAACCAGGCGGCCAGATCATCCCAGTCGTTGCGTCCCAGATCAAGCCTGATTGCGATCCAGCCATCACCGAAATAAGCGGGCCGATAAAAGCGCTCCGGGTCGCTTTCGATCAGTTGTTCCTGCTCGTCCACGCCGCTGATCTTGACCAGCAGCGCCACGCGCCCATCGCCATGGTGATCGACCGAGACATAGGCAAATTTCTTGCCCTTGATGATGCCGAAGCAGGGCATGCCGTGGCTGACGACTTCGTCGGCCTCGGGCAGGGCCAGCGCGTGATTGCGCACTTGCTCCACGAGATGCTCGGGCGAAGTCTCGCGCGTGACCAGTTCGGCAAGGCAGCGTGGATAAAGCTGGTGTTCGGCGAACAGCACCCGGCTGGCGAGGCTCTCGGCCGTGTCACCGGGCGCGATGGCCACGGCGATCTGGCCCAGCAACGGTCCGGCATCGAGATCGACGGTCACCAGATGGACGCTGCACCCGCCGTGGCTGTCCCCGGCCTCGATCGCCCGCTGGTGGGTGTGCAACCCCGGATAGGCGGGCAGCAGCGAGGGGTGGATGTTGACCATGCGCCCTTCCCAGCGCCCGACGAATTCGGGGCTGAGGATGCGCATGTACCCGGCCAGCGCGATGAATTGCGCCCCTGCGGCCAGTACTTGCGCTTCCATCGCAGTGTCGTGCTCGGCGCGCGACAGGCCTTTGTGTGGCAGGGCAAAGGTCGGCACGCCCTCGGCCGCAGCCAGCGCAAGGCCGCCGGCCTCGGGGTTATTCGAGGCGACGAGCACGATTTCGTACGGGCAATCGGCCAGTCGACTGGCATAGTGCAAGGCGGCCATGTTGGTCCCGCTGCCGCCGATGAACACGGCAACAGGGATGCGCGGCTTAGCCAATGTGGACCGCTTCCCAGGCTTCACGCGCCGACCATGCATCGGCGCTGCCGAACACGGTGCAGCCCTTGTCGCCCGCCACGATGTCACCGATGCGCGCCACGCTTTCGCCCGCCGCGGTCAGGTCTGCCACCAGCGCGTCGGCCTGATCGGGCGAAACCGCCAGCACCATGCCGATGCCGCAGTTGAAAGTGCGTGCCATCTCGCCCGGCTCGATGTTGCCCTGCGCCTGCAGGAAGGCCATCAGCTTGGGCTGCTCCCAGCTATCGGCGTCGATCCGGGCATGCAGGCCCTTTGGCAGCACGCGCGGCACGTTTTCGAGCAGGCCACCGCCGGTGATGTGCGCCAGCGCGTTGATCCGCCCGGACCGGATGAAGGGCAGCAGCGCCTTCACATAGATTCGCGTCGGTTCGATCAGATGGTCGATCAGCAGCCGTTCGTTGTCGAACAGCGCGGGCCGATCCAGCTTCCAGCCCTTGTCCGCCGCCAGCCGACGGACCAGCGAATACCCGTTGGAGTGGACACCCGACGACGCAAGGCCGAGCAGCACGTCGCCTTCGCGCACGCGCTCGCCGGTCAATTGCTCGCCGCGTTCGACCGCGCCGACGCAGAAACCGGCCAGATCGTAGTCGCCATCGGCGTACATGCCGGGCATTTCTGCGGTCTCGCCGCCGATCAGCGCGCACCCGGCCAGCTTGCAGCCATCGGCGATGCCCGCGACCACGCGTTCGGCAACCCCGTTGTCGAGCCGGCCGGTGGCGAAATAGTCGAGAAAGAACAGCGGTTCGGCGCCTTGCACGATCAGATCGTTGACGCACATGGCGACAAGATCGATGCCGATCTGGTCATGCCGGTCATGATCGATCGCCAGTTTTACCTTGGTGCCCACGCCATCGTTGCCGGCCACCAGCAGCGGGTCTTTGTACCCCGCCGCCTTCAGGTCGAAGAACCCGCCGAAGCCGCCCAGTTCGGCGTCGGCGCCGGGCCGAGCCGTGGACTTGGCCAGCGGGCCGATCGCCCGGACAAGTGCATTGCCGGCGGCGATGTTCACGCCTGCCTGCTGATAGCTGTAACGCTGCGGAGTCTGATCGTCGGTTGCCATGGGCAGCGCGCCTAGCGCTTTCCTGCTTGGATTTCCACTTGCCTTTGGGCAAAAGCGCGCCGAAGCCGTTGGTCGTGCCCGTGCGGCCCTGTTTCTGCGGAGTTATCTTGGCCGTCCTGCGCCTCAACCGGTTGCCGAATCACCTGCCTGCAGGCCGAACGTTGCGCATTGCGGGTGCGGCGCTGGCGCTCGGCTTGGCGGGAGTGGCGCTTTACGCCCAGATCGAAGGCGATCGCGGCATCGCCCCGATTGCCAGCACCGGCGATTTCGAGGTTTCGGGCATCGACGTGAACGCCACCGGCAAGAACGCGGCCGATGCCCGCGCCAATGGCTGGCGCCAGGCGCAACGGCTGGCTTGGCAAAAACTGTGGACTCGCAATGGTATGGGCGGGGGTATGGGCGGCGGTATGGGCGGGGGCACCGCGCCCGCGCTCGATGACGGCACGATCAATGCGATGGTCTCGGCCGTGGTGGTCGAGCATGAAGAGATCGGCCCGCATCGCTACATCGCCAAGCTGGGGGTGATCTTCGACCGCGCACGCACCGGATCGTATCTCGGTATGCAGGGCCAGGTGGCCCATTCCGCGCCACTGCTGGTTATTCCCCTGCTGATTCAGGGCGGTGCGAACTCGGTTTTCGAAACCCGCACCCCATGGCAAAAGGCCTGGGCCGAATTCCATACCGGCGAAAGCGTGATCGACTATGTCCGTCCGAGCGGCGGCGGGTCGGATTCGCTGCTGCTCACCGCCGGGCAGGTTTCGCGCCGCAGCCGTACTTGGTGGCGGCTGGTGCTCGATGAATTCGGCGCGGCCGATGTGCTTATCCCGGTGGCAAGGCTTGAACGCGAGTGGCCCGGCGGACCGGTGAAGGGCACGTTCACCGCCCGATTCGGCCCCGATGACAGCTATCTCGACAGCTTCGAACTGACTGCGCCCGATGACGAGCACTTGCCCGCCATGCTGACCGAGGCGGTCAAGCGGATCGATGCGATCTATGCCCGTGCGCTGGCCGAAGGCGTGCTGCGTCCCGATCCGTCGCTCAACACCCAGCCGCAGATCGACCCCAAGCTGATCGACGCCATCGTGGCGCGACTCGGGCCGAGCCGGCCAGCAGGCCCGGCGCAGGAGGCCGCCGCCGGTGCGCCCAAGCCTGCCGCCAGTGCCACGCCGACCTCGGTGATCACCGTGCAGTTCGTCACGCCCGATGCCGCTGCCGTCGATGCCGGTCTGGCCGCCGTGCGCGGCATCCCCGGAGTGCAAGGCGCGCGCACCACCAGTATCGCGATGGGCGGCGTTTCGGTGTTGAAAGTGACCTACGCCGGTGAGCTTGAGGGTATGGCCTCCGCATTGCGCGCGCAAGGATGGAAGGTCACGGTCGGGTCCGGCGCGCTGATCATCCGCCGCTAAGGGCAGGCTAGCCCATGTCGCAGATCGCGCTGCCGCTGGTCACCGCCGCCACCGCCGAAGCCATCGTCACCGGCCCCTCGCTCGATCCGGTTATCGCTGCGCTGGGTGCAGCCTCAGACTGGCCGTTTCACACCGCTGTTCTGAGCGGCCCGCCGCGCTCGGGCAAAAGCCTGCTGGCGCGCTGGTTCGTGCAGAGCGGTGCTGGTGATGCGCTCGACGACGCCGACGCCCTGCCCGAAGACACCGTGTTCCATCGCTGGAACCGCGCGCAGGCCGATGGCCGCCCGCTGCTGCTGGTCAGCCGCCGTGCGCCGGGGGAATGGCGGGTCCACTTGCCCGATCTCGCCTCGCGGCTGGGGTCGGCGCTGCTGATCGAAATCGCCGCGCCCGACGACGCCCTGCTGCTGGCCTTGCTCGAATCGCACGCGGCCCGGCGCGGGCTGGCGCTGGGCGAGGGCGTGCTGACGTTCCTGCTGCCGCGCATCGAGCGGAGCCACGCGGCGGTCGAAGCGCTGGTCGCCACGATCGACCGGCTCTCGCTCGAACGCAAGGCGCCGGTCACTCTGGCGCTGGCCCGTGATGCGCTGGCCGAGCGGGTGCATGGTGTGGCTGATGGCAACTGGCAGCCCCGGCTGCTGTGACGGGCGGGCTGGCGATCGGGTGATTGTCTTGCCCGTACTTGCCTTGATCCCACAAAAGAGCGAGTATGGGCCATGTTCGCGAGCCTGATCGCTTATCTGGATTCCATCCGTGCGCGCGATCCTGCGCCGCGCAGCCGATGGGAAATCCTGCTTTATCCCGGACTATGGGCCGTTGGTCTGCATCGTGCGGCGCATTGGCTGTTCGAAGCGGACCTGTTCTTTCTGGCTCGTGCGGTCAATCATTTCGCGCGGTTCCTGACCGGGATCGACATTCACCCCGGCGCACGGATCGGTCGTCACTTGTTCATCGATCATGGCTTTACCGTGATCGGGGAAACGGCCGAGATTGGCGACAATGTGACGATCTACCAATGTGTTACGCTGGGTGGCACCAATCCATCCAACGGTGTGCCGGGCAAACGCCATCCGACGCTGGGCGACAACGTGATCATTGGTTCGGGCGCGCAGATTCTGGGGCCGATCACGGTCGGTCAGCGGGCGCGGGTCGGCGCCAATGCGGTCGTCACCGACGATGTGCCCGAAGGCGCGACGATGGTCGGGATCAAGGCGCGCTCGACACTCGTGCCGGTGGAAACCTGGGCCAAGGAATTTATGCCTTATGGTACCCCCTGCCGCGATCCGAGCGAGCCGGTCGGCGGCGGCCGGATCGACGAACTCGAAGCCGAAGTGGCGCTGCTCAAGGCGCAAGTCAGCGCCTTGCTGAACGAGCGCAGCGGTGGCGATGGTCCTGTATCCACCCCGCCACGCCGCAGGAGCCGCAACTGAGCACCGGCGGGCGGATCTTGGGTTCGGGCTTGGGTGATGGTTCCGGCGCGACGGTCGTGCCCTTTCCGCAAGGGGGTGCGGTCGTCCAGCAGGTCGGGTTCGAGCGCGTCGAACTGATGCGCATCCTTGATCTGTATGGGCGGATGGTCGCCGCCGGGCAGTGGCGCGACTACGCGATGGATTTCGGGCGCGACATCGCCAGTTTCTGCGCTTTCAAACGCACGGCCGAACGGCCCAGCGCGCGGATCGAAAAGCGGCCCGCTCTGCGCCAGAAACAGGGCATGTGGACGCTCTATGGCGAGGCGGGACAGGTGTTGAAGCGCGGGCATGAACTTGCCTCGGTCCTTTCCCCGCTCGAACGGCGCTTGCTCAAGGTCGTGGCAGATTAGGACACTGTGCGACCGGGCGGCCGGTAACGCTTTGATCGCGCTGGCGGCCTTTGCCTTGTTGCTGGTCGGGTGCGGAAAGCCCGCTCCGAACATGGCCGGACAACCGCAAGCATCCGTCGGCGATGATCGCATCTTGCGCGCGGTCTATCGCGATGATCGTGCCATCCTGCTGGTTGCGCTGCCTGCGCCCGGAACGTCACGAGCTCCTGTCGGGGAATGCGCCAAGCCTCTGCTGATCGACCCCGCCTCCGGGCAGGCGACAGCCATCGGTCAGGTTGAGGCGACCCGGCGGGTCACCACGATGCAACTGGTCGGCGCCACCAATGGCACATGCCCCAAATACACGCCGAAGCCACCTGCGAGGGGCGCTTGTGGATCCTTGCCGGATTGCTGAAGTGCCTTGTGTTTCAGCAATCCGGCTGGATTTTCCGGCCGTTATATGGCCTAGATTGACCCGGCGGCCTGCAGCGCAGCGAGGATCGCCTGGCTCTGTTCCGCACCCGATCCGGGGGTGGTTTCGGCGCCACGGGCGCTGATGGCGCCCCATTGTTCGGCAAAGCCTTCGACTGTGCGTTCGGCTGGCGGCAGCACCACCGGCTTGTTCATCGTGACGAACGCGCTGTGGAAAGCGCCTGCGCCCGCACCGACAATCGCGTTGGTCGGAGCATCTTCGGACACCAGATAGAGCGCTGCGGGCACGACGTTTTCCGGCGCGAACAGCTTGAACGCCTCTTCCGGCAGAATGTCTTCGGTCATGCGCGTGGCCGCCACCGGCGCCAGCGTGTTGACGCGGACGTTGTACTTGGCCCCTTCAAGATACAGCGTCTTGGTCAGTCCGGCGAGCCCAAGCTTGGCCGCACCATAGTTGGCCTGACCGAAATTGCCGAACAGTCCGGTCGATGATGCGGTCATCAGGATGCGGCCATAGGCCTGTTCGCGCATCAGATCCCACACCGCCTTGGTGGCGTTGGCCGAGCCGAGCAGGTGAACCTTGACGACCAGTTCGAAGTCTTCCGGGGTCATCTTGGTGAAGCTCTTGTCACGCAGGATGCCGGCGTTGTTGATCAGGACGTGGACCCCGCCCCACTTCGCCTTGGTCTGCGCCACCAGCTCGACCATCTGTTCGTACTCGGTGACCGAGGCGCCGTTGGAAATGGCCTCACCGCCGGCGGCGGCGATCTCCTCGACAACCTTGAGCGCGGCGTCGGAATGACCGGTGCCGTCGCGCGCGCCGCCAAGGTCATTGACGACGACCTTGGCACCACGACGGGCGAGTTCGAGCGCATAGGCGCGGCCCAGACCGCCACCGGCTCCGGTTACGATCGCGACGCGGCCCTCGAAGGAAATGGTCATGCGTGGTGCCTCCCGAAACGCTTAAGCGTGTGATTAAATCCGCTGCGTGCACTGCCATTCGTCCTGCGCCTTGGCAAGTCGCAATACCCGGACAGCAGTTGGCGGAGCAGGTTTGGCGGGCCGATTTATTGGTTCGTTGCGCCGGTCAGTTTGCCGACGGCTTGTGCGCCTGCCGGGGTGGCTACCAGCACCTCATCGCCGTCGACCACCACGATCAGATCGCTGGCGCCGACCACCGACACGCGCGGGCCGTCGCTGCTGACCAGAACGTTGCGGCAGCCCAGCAGTTCCGCGCGGCCCTTCCCGGTGTTGTGCACCGCGTTGCCGTCCGCGTCGCTCGGCAGTGCCTCATGCAGCGCCTGCCAGTTGCCGATGTCCGACCAGGCCATCGTCGCTGGCACCATCGCGGCGCGCGCGGTGTTTTCCATCACCGCATAATCGACCGATTCGCTCTCGATCAGCGCGAACGCTTCGGGATCGGGGTGAAAGCGCTGGCCATCCTCATGCCCTTGCGCCACCGCCGTCTGCACCGCAGCGAACAGCGTCGGGCGATGCGCCGCCAGTTCGGACAGGAAGAACCCGGCGCGGAAGGCAAAGATGCC
>NZ_JAIZDA010000016.1 GCF_020404405.1 Novosphingobium sp. FKTRR1
GGCTGGCAAAGGATTGGGAAAGGTCCATCGCGTCATCCACCGCATGGGCCCTCATCGCCTCAATCCGCATGCTCACGCGCAGAACCGCAAGATACTGTCAAATTTGATCAACTTCTGAATCGGGCTCTGAGGCCGCAATCCGCTTTGAGCCGTTGACCGCGCGCTATCTGCTGGACATCGAGGTTCAGCCCAGCCAGCGCATGCAGTTGGGCAGACCCGCGCTGCTGACGTATGATGAGGCGGCCGCGACAGCGGCGGCGGGTGAAAGCTGGGCAGTTATTGACGGCCAGCGCGTGGTGGCTGCGTATGGTCTGGTCGAAACCTATCCGGGTCGCCAGGCTGTCGCCTGGGCATTCTTTGCTGAAAATTTGAGCAAAGTGCATCTTGCGCTGAGCCGCCATGCGCGCGCGCGGATCGCGGCCAGTTCGCTGCGCCGGATTGAGGCCGTGGCCCTGGCCGACCAAAGCGCGCGCACGTTGGAGCAAGCGCTGGCGCGGCCGACGGCGGCAATGCGCTGGGCCATGATGGTGGGGCTGCAGCCGCATTGCCTGCTGCGTGAATACGGCGGCGCGGGCGAAACCATGGTGTTCTTCGAAAGGATCGCACCATGACAGCCATGGGCAACATGCTGCCAGTAGCGGGGCAATTGTTTCAGGGCATGGCAGGCTATTCCGCCGGGCGGCGAAATGCTGCCGCCTATGCGGTGGCAGCGCAGAATGCCACCGAAACCGGCGTGGCCGAAGAGGCGCGGGTACGCGCATCGGTGCGTGCGGCGATCGGTGATCAGATTGCCGGGCAATGGTCCAACGGCATGGAAGGTGGCACGGGCAGCGCGATCGATGCGGTTCGGGAAAGCATGATCCAGGGCGCGATGGACGCGCTGACCGTGCGCCGCGACGCGACGATGAAGGCGCAATCTTATGAGGCGCAAGCGGCCAACGCAAAAGCCGAAGGCGCCAACAGCCTGTTGTCCGGCCTGATCGGTGGTGCGGCAAAAGCATGGACGGCCCAACAGGATTGGGCCGTGGCGCGCGCGGGCACGATCGCGCCCGGAACCGCCAAAGCGGGCATGGTGGGTGACGGCACCAACATGACCGGCGCGATTTCGCGGGTGGGTACGTATTGATGGCGGCCGAGCAGGGATATTCGGCACAGATCATGCCGTCTGCCGGACCAGGGCCGGTGCTGACCAGCCCGGCGGCGATGGGCTCTGGCGTGGGTGCCGCACTGGAAGGTGCGGGCGATGCGGTGCACGCCAGCCAGCTGCGCGCGTATCAGGTGCAGCGCGAGCAGGACCGGCAATCGCAGGCAGCGGATTTCTATCACAAGCTGGCGCAGACCCAACAGGCCAACGATGCGCTGGTGCAGCAGTTGCGCAGCGGTGCCGAACCGGGCGGCGCGGGCCATGTGCAGAACGTTGCGGCCGCGTTGGAAAAGCAAGGGCAGGATCTGTTCGGTGGGATTACCGAACAATCGGTGATGCAGGCGGCGCGCCAGCAGTGGGAAAGCTATGCCACCGGCATGGTGCGCGGGGCGCAGGACTGGGCCGAAGGGCAGCGCATCGGCAAGACGGTGAGTGACAGCCTGAACACCGTGAACGTGACGGTAAACCGGCTGATGCATACCGATGACCCGCAGGCACTGGCGCAGACGCTGGCGCTGTTTGAAAATCAGGCGGCGCACATGCCGGTGCCGCCCGACGTGCGCGACAAGTTCCTGCGCAACGCGCGCGAGCAGGCGGCGCTGGCCGATTTGGCGGGCAAGAGCGCGCGCGATCCGCAGGCGGCAAGCGCGCTGCTGGACCAGGGGCTTTACGATAGTCTGCTGAGCCCCGAACAACGCGATCAGGCGGCGCGGGAAAATGCGGTGGCGGTGAGCCGAGCAGATGCACTGGTGCGCCAACAGCAAGCCGCCGGGCTGGCACAGGCGCGCGAAATGGTGGCGACGGCCAAGGCGCAGATCGCCAATGGTGATACGATTGATGCAGCGACGTTGGCGCAGGCGCGCGACGCGCTGCGGGCATCGGGCGATACCTCGACGGCGGAAAGCGCCAATGGGCTGATCGCGCAAGACCAGTTTGCCAAACAGTACCTTGGCCAGACGCCATTGCAGATGAACAACCGGTTGGCGGTGTTGCAGGCCAAGGATAACCGCACGAAGAGCGAAAACCTTGAACTGAACTATCTGCAAAGCGCCGCGCCGGGGCGGGCAAGTGCGTTCCGTGAGGACAGCGCCGGATACTTTGCCCGGTATGGCACCGGCAATCTGGTGCCGCCGCCGTTGAACCTGGCCGATCCGCAATCGGTACAGGCGCGGGTGGCATGGAACCGGCGCGTCAGCGGAGCCGCAGGCCAGCAGATCAACGTGCTGACCAAAGATGAAGCGTGGTCGCTGCAGCAGGCAGCGCAGCAAGGCGCTGCAGGGCGCCAGTCCGTGCTGGCATCGCTTGACGCCATTCCCGATCAGGAACGTTATCAGGCGGCCATGCAGATCATGCCGGGCGACGCCGGGTTTCGGCATGAATCTCAGCTTTCGCCCGAAGTGCGCCGCTATGTGTTTGAGGGGCGCGAAGTCCTGAAGGCCAACGTGGCGTTTTTGAAGCCGGATACCAAGACGATGACTGGCGTGCAGGCAAGCCGGTTGCTGGGTGTGCTGGGCGCGGAATTGCAGAAAAGTCTGGGCCAGATGGACCCTGCCGATCTGGAAGCGGTGAAGCGATCGGCAGGCGAATGGCTGGCGGGCAATCTTTCAGGCCATAGCCGCGCTGCCGACAGCCTGACGCCGTGGGATATCCGGCAGGCAGCAACGTATGCTCTTGGCGGAAAATTCATGGATGGCCGCCAGTATGGCGGATTGGGCCGGTGGCACGGCGATAACGTGTTCGTGGTGCCGGAAAGCATGAGCGAGATGGACTTTGTGACAGCGGTCTATCGCGATCGCTGGGCCAAGTTTCACGCAGGACACGGCCCGACCATGGCGTTGGAAAATGCGCATCCGGTGTGGATCGGGCCAGCCAAGTATCGCTGGGAAACCGCAGCGGGGCGGACCGTGCGCGACGTGCACGGGCATGATTTCATCACCGATCTGGGCGGCGGGCAATGAGCGTTCTGTCGATCATGCAGCCACGCCAGAGCGAGCCGATGAACCGGCCCGCTGCAACGGGCAGCGATCTGGACGTGGTGAAATCGAAAGGCTGGCTGGATAGCGCGGGATCGGCGGCCAATACCACGGTCGACGAAGTGCCGGTGGTGCAGCAGCAGCGCATAACGGGCGCCTATGCCCCGGTGGTGGCCGAGATGGCGCGCGCGCAAGGCAAGTGGGCGTACTTTGCCTATGCCGATCCGGTCAAGGCG
This sequence comes from Novosphingobium sp. FKTRR1, assembly GCF_020404405.1. GTDB lineage: Bacteria > Pseudomonadota > Alphaproteobacteria > Sphingomonadales > Sphingomonadaceae > Novosphingobium. Next base: position 3,354 of record NZ_JAIZDA010000016.1, read on the forward strand.
GCGTGGGCGCTGTTGCCGGGGGCAAATCCGGATATCAAGGATTACGACGCGCTGTGGCAAGATATGGACGCCATGGCCAAGGCCGGGACGCTGCCCGATGCGTTGAAGCCGATCTATGCGCAAGGGCGCGATGCCTTTGAAAGTGGCGTGTTGTCCCGGCAAGGCGCGCACCAGCGCGACCAGATCATTGCGGCAACCGGCCCAGCCAGCGCGCGACTGGCGGGCGGGCTGCTGGGCGGCTTTGCCGATCCGACGATGACCGGGCTGGCGATAGCGACCGGCGGTGCATCGCGCGGACTGAGCGTTGGCAGGGCCATCCTGATTGAAGGGTTGACCAATGCCGGAATTGCCGCCGTGACGATGCCCGCCAATATCGAGGCGCGCGCGCGATTGGGCGAAGATACCAGCTTTGGCGATGGGGCGGCGCAGATCGGCACCGCGTTTCTGTTCGGTGCGGCGGCGGGCACATTGACCCGAGGCGTGGGCGCCGGGATGCGCGCGGGGCAGCGGGCGTTCGGATCGGTGGACGGGGCTAATCCGTGGGCGGTGGCCAAAGCCTTTGCCAAGGCAGTGCCTGAAGAACTGCGCACCCCCGATCAGGCGGCGGCGCTGCACGTGATCGGGCGCGATGAAGAGGTGATGGGGCAAAGCCCGTTTGAGCCGGGCGCAACGGGTGATGATGCCCATGCCGCGCGGATCAACGCGGCGCAGCGCACGGTGGCGGGCAGCATTTCCGGGGATGCCGATGCCGCCGCAGCGTATGAAGCGGCGGTGCGGCGGGTGGAAAGTGGGGGCAACCCCAATGCGCAAGCGGCGACATCGAGCGCATCGGGGGTGTTCGGGTTCACCAACGGCACATGGATTGCCATGTACCGCAAGGAATTTCCGCGTTCGACGCTGCCCGATGCGGCGGTGCTGGAACTAAAAGGCGATGCGGCGGTGCAAAGCCGCCTGTTCAAGCGGTTGACCCGCGACAACATTGGCGTGCTGGAACGCCAAGGCCTGCCCAGCGATCAGGGCAACCTGTATGTGATGCACCATCTGGGCGCTGGCGATGGGCCAAAGGTGCTGCATGCCGATCCGGCCACGCCGCTGGACCAGATCCTGTCCCCCGCCGTGATCGCCGCAAACCCGCATATGCGCGGGATGACGGCGGGCGAATTTGTAAGCTGGGCGCGGCGGCGGGTGGGCGGACAGGCCAATGCCGTGGTTGCGGCGGGTGAAGATGATGCGGTGGCGGCGATCAGCCATGAAATGGCGGTGCTGGACGCGGAACAGGCCACGCTGAACGCGCGGGCGCAGCAAGGCGAACCGGATAGCGCACTGGTGCCCGATGGTCCGCCTGCGCCGGTGGAGGCACCGCCGCTGAACAAGGCCGATCTGGACCGGGCGGCGCGCACTGCCGACCCGGCCACGCTGCGCGACTATGACGCGCTGAAAATCCGGCGCGAGCTTGACCGTGATCTACTGGAACGCATCGGGGCCGAGCGCACCAACTTGCCGCAAGCGCAGGAACTGCGCGACCGCATCGCCACGATTTTGGGCAAAGTGAACAACGTCGAAAGCCGGTTGACCAAGGCGCAAGTCGCGCGGTTGGAAGAGGCGCAGTCCAGTCTGAACAGTCTGCTGACCAGCGACACGCCGTACATGCAGATGGTGCGGCAGCGGCTGCTGGCCAATGACATCAAGATGCGCGATCTGGCGCCAAAAGTTTCGGAAGCCTATCGCCGGGCTGTGGACATGGCCCCGGTGGTGCTGCCTGAACGGCCCGCTGCGCCGCCATTACGGCGTGACCTGTTTGCAAGCGAGGAAGCGCGCCATGCGGCGCAGGCGCAAGTAAATGCCGAGGCGCGGGCGCGCGCAGCGCGTGGTGCGGGCGATGGTCAGGCGGCTCCGGAGGCGCCGCAAGCGGGCGGTCAGCCGCAAGCCGATAGGGTGACCGCGCCACCACCTTCGGATGCGGGACGCCCAGCATCCTCTGCTGCAAAATCTACCGTTCCCATGACAGCGCCCGAACTGGCGCAACCGGTGCCGATGCCCGATGCGGTGGCGCAGCGGTTTGCCGATCCGGCGGCGGCGGATGCGGCGGCGCAAGGGCATAGCATGACGCACGATGTGCAAGCGGCGGTGGATGCCGGGCACTATCCCGGCGTGGTGTTCGATACTGGCGAGGTTGAGACGGCGGCGCAGGCGCTGGCACGACTTGACGATGATGACACGGCGCTGGCGACGCTGCGGGGGTGCCTGTGATGGGCTACATCCGGAATTTGCCAGCACAGAGGTCAGAGGTGATCATGTGCCGGTTCGTCATCCATAAACCACTCGGTAAATGCGGGTTCGCATTTGGCGATCAAAATGCCTTGCCATCCGTTTGCGGGATGGCGGTAAACCGGCATCCACGCAACCAGGTCTCCTGGCAAAACTCGCCCAAACCTAAGGTGATGGGGCACACGATGAACGGCGCGATGGTGGAGGCGGAGCTGCTGGCGCACCTGCTGGACCTGCTGAACGACGAAGCCGTGAAGGTGGTGGTGCCGCACCGCATGGCCGCCAATGACGAGGACGACGAACCATGACGTTCCGCGTGTGCCTTGCCCAGTTGCAGGCCGATGGCAAGATCGGCCGCGAGCGCGCGGAGCGGTTCGCGGCCGAGTTCGACCGGCTGCGCGGGGTGTACCGCAAGAGCATGAGCGAGGCAGCCGCCGACGATCTGGCCACGCGCGACGCCATGGATGCGCTGGAATGGCAGGCGCTGACCGACCGGCGACAGAAGATGATGCAGATCCGCACGCAACAGGGACTGCTGGAAAAGGCGCAGGCGCATGTGGAAGGTGGAGGGTCGGCCAAGCACTTTGCCATTGCGGTGATGGACCATCACGAGGCGGTATCCGGCCTGCCATCGGTCGAAAATACCAAGGGTGCGATCTGGCGACTGGCATGGAGCCGGATGGGTGATTTCATGGAGCGCTACAAGCGCGACATGCTGGGCCGGGTAGGCAATGCGCCAGAGCTGGACGATGTGGTGCGCGAGTTGCGCGGCGAGGCCACCGGCAACGATAACGCGCGTGAAATGGCCGCGGCTGTGGGTGACACGATGGAATGGCTACGCCAGCAATTCAATGCAGCAGGCGGCGCGATTCCCAAGCTGAAAGATTGGGGCCTGCCGCAAAGCCATGATGCGCTGGCGGTGGCGCAAGCGGGATACGATGCCTGGCGCGCTGACATCCTGCCCCGGCTTGACTGGCAAAACATGATCGATGCCACGACCAACAAGCCGTTCCCAAGCGCAGAGGCGCTGGAACCGGCGCTGGAACAGGCATGGCGCAACATCAGCAGTGAAGGCATGGACAATGCCACGCCCGGCGCAATCAACGGCCGGGGCAAGTTTGCCAATCGCCACACCGATCACCGCTTCTTTGTGTTCAAGTCGGCCGACGACTGGCTTGCGTACAACCAGCGGTTTGGCACCGGGAATGTGTTCGACGCGATCACCGGCCATATCGGCAGCATGAGCCGCGACATTGCCGCCATGCGCGTGCTGGGGCCGAATCCGGCGGCCACAGTGCGCTGGCTGGGCGACGTGCTGCGCAAGGATGCGCTGCCCACGGTGGCGCTGAATGACGATGTGGTGAAACTGGGCAGCGATGCCGGGCGCGGCGCGAAAATCCTGACCGATCTGTGGGATTACTACGCCGGGAACATGACCGCGATCGCGCCGGAAAATCGCAGCACCGCCCGCTTTTTTAGCGGCGTGCGCAACTGGAACGTGATGAGCAAGCTGGGCAGCGCGGCGCTGTCTGCCATGCCGACCGATCCGATGTTTAGCGGGATGACCGCAAAGTTCAACGGGTTGCCGGTGATGGATACGGCGGCCACCTGGTTGCGCACGTTCAATCCGGCCGATGCTGGCCATCGCGACGCGGCGCTGCATGCCGGGCTGGTTTTTGCCGAGATGACCGGGCGCGCCGAACAGATGTGGCGCGATGGCCAGTTCAACATGCACGAATTCACCCGGCGCGGAGCCAATGCGCTGCTGGAAACCACGCTGCTGACGCCGCACACGGTGGCGGCCAAGCAGGCGATCGGCCTTTCGTTCATGAAAGACTGGGCTGAGAACGCCGACAGCGCCTTTGTCGATCTGGCCGAGCCGAAGCGGCAGGCGCTGGAACGGTATGGCATCGATGCGGCCGACTGGGACCGGCTGCGCGGCACCGGGGCGGTGGAGCAAGGCAGCGTGCGCTTGCTGCGCCCGGCCGATCTGGCGCGCAGCGATGTAGCGGGCGGGCTGGACAGCGCGGTCAAATTCATGAGCCTGATCGATAGCGAAACCAAGTTCGGTGTGCCGGGCGAAAGCCTGCGCGCGCAGGCGGCGGTGGCGACGATGGGGCATTCCACCCGGATCGAGCGTGGCACGATCGGAGGCGAACTGCTGCATTCGGCGACACAGTTCAAGACCTATTCCGTAGTGTGGATGATGACGCACCTTGAGCGCGCGCTGTATGGCCGAGGTGGGATCAGTCGCATGCAATATGCACTGACGCTGCCGATTTTCCTGACCATCGGCGGGTACATTGCCGACAGCCTGATCGACCTGTCACGCGGTGAGACACCATCGCCCGATCTGACGCCGCTGCGGCTTGGCCGGGCGATGGTGCGCGGCGGTGGCCTTGGCATTCTGGGCGACATCGCATCGCAAAGTATGGCGGGCCAGCAAGGGCGCACCACGGGCGGTGTGACGGGCTTTCTGGTCGGCCCGACGCTGGGCGCGGTGGCCGATCCGATCGCCGCGCTGACGCTGGGCAATATCGGTGAGGCAAGCAGCGGTAAGGACATGCATCTGGGCAGCGAGCTCGTGCGGCAGGCGCGCCAGGCGGTGCCGGGAAGCAATGCCTGGTATGCGCGCGTGGCGATGAACCGTCTGGTGATGGACCAGCTGCAAACGCTGGCCGATCCAAACTATCGCCAAAGTTTCCAGCGCATCGAGCGCGCGGCGGCCGAGCGGGGCAGCGGATACTGGTGGGCCCCGGGCCAGACTGCGCCGGACTTTAGTGGCGCCAATCCGGCTGCGCCCCAGCAACAGGAGACGATGCAATGACCGTGGCTGCAATCACACCGCTGGCGCAGTACATCGAGGACGGCACCACGATGACGTTCAGTGCGCCGTTCCGGTATCTGGACACGGCCGATTTGATCGTGACGCGGATCGTGCACGACACCGCCACGTTGCTGGTGCTGGGCACCGATTATACCGCGACGGCCGGGCCGACCGATGCCGGTGGAAACGTCACGCTGTCGACCACGGTGCCCGATGCGAAACTGCGCATCGGGCGCAAGACGGCGCGGCGCCAGCAAAGCGACTTTGAAAACACCGTCCGCTTTCCGGCGGCCACCGTGGAGGTTGCCTATGATCGCAACATCCTGATCGCGCAGGAACAGGATGTGCAATTGCGCGCGGCGCTGCAGGTGCCGGCGGGTGAGACGGCGCCGCCAGTCGGATCGCTGTCCGGTGCGATCGACGGCACGGTGCTGGGCTTTGTCAGCGGGCAACTGGTGCCGGTGGCCAATACCAGCGCAGCAAGCGCGCAGGCGGTGGCCGACGCGGAAGCGGCGCGCGATCTGTCGCTGGCCTATTCCGGCAGTTCGCTGGCGCAGGCATATATCTCGACAACGCAGGCGGAGCTCTCTGCCGCGAGCGCGTCGTCCTCTGCTACCAGTGCCAGTCAGTCGCAACTATATGCCGCCGCCGCGCAAGCGATCATGTCGGGAAGGTTCTTCGCCAACACGACGGACCCGCTGACGAATGGCGTTCTGGGGCTGGCCATGACGGCCAACGGGTCTACTGGAACAAACGGAACTTTCACCGGCACGTTCACGGGCGGCGGTGGCGCCGGAGCGCAGTTCCGATTCGTTGTTGCGGCTAATGCGGTCGTCCCGGCGTCGATTGTCATCACGAACAAAGGATCGGGCTACACGTCGACGCCGACGCCTGTGTTTTCGGCATCTACCGGACTGGCCGGAACCGCCGCAACTGTCACCACCGGCCCGCTGACCACATCGGGCGACTATCTGGTGGTCGAGGGGTCGGGCGGCACGTTCGCGGCGCTTTACAAGAACGTCGCGGGGGTAATCCAGTCGGAAGGCCTGTCTTTCCCGAGCAAGGCGGCGCTCGACAATGCGATTGCCTCGCTGTTTTATGCGGCGCCAGCGGTCACGGTCAACGGGCGCAAAGTGCAGCCAACAGTCATGTCCTACGACAGGTACGTGTCTGAGGGGATTTATCTTGATACCATGGCGCAGTACCGCCCGCTTGAGCTTGATCCGACCAATGCGGTGGCGCTGGCAAAGAATTATTACAACGTGCCACCTATCACCTTCGGCGGGCGTCAATTGCAGCCGATCGCCATGTCGTTCGACCGCTATGTCACGCTGGGAACCTATTCGGACACGGGTGAAATCTACGCGCCGGGCATTTCCGGTGGCGCTACGGACCGCAGCCTCATGCAGGTCAATCAGACGCCAACGGGCTTTTCGATCTTTATCGCAGGCGCAGTAACACGCTGGACAGAATATGTGTTCCTCCACGAAACAGGAACGGCCTCGGGTGGGGCCTATGACGTTTGGCACCTAAAGGGTGCGTGGGACACGGCGCTGACTGGCTTTGCCCCAAGCCGACAGCAGCAACTTCTACGTTCTGACGCAGAAGTTGAGACGGCTGTTTGGGCCACGGCGGCAGGGGCCAGCAATTTCGTCGGCGGCGCCGTTCATGGCGCGCAGGTGCTGTCGTCTGCGGTCATGCTTGTTGACGGGAAGGTCACGTCGCTCAATCAAACCGCCAGCTACACGGCCCGGCGCATCGAGGTATTCCAGCAGTCCGTGCTTTACGCTTATGGGTCCGGCAACTCGGTCAAGCTCCTCGACCTCTACACCCGTTGGGTTTTTGAAGGTGGCGACATTCGGATCGGTTTTGCGGTCCAGTGGCCTGCCAGCCCCGCACAAGTACAGCAGACCTACTTTGGCATTCTGCCTGTGTTCCGCACTCAGGGTAGCGGACCTTCTGGCGCGGGTAGCGCGGTTGAAATCGTGACCACTGGCCGCAGGTCGCCGCTTTTTCTGCCCGAAGATCTGTCCACGTCGGGCTATACCGAAGTCGATACGACCGCCGAAGAAATGATCGGCTACGGCGCGGGCGGATATGAGTTCCGCCTGAGGAAAACACGCGGGTGGACGTATTCAGGGCGGCTTTCGTATTACGCGCCGACAGTCCAAAACAAGTTCTATCAGAACGTGTACGGACCTAATTATACGCCCGTCGCAAATCAGTTGGATTGGTTCGAAAGCGTCATTTCCATCTACAATCCTTATTAAGGAGCGGTTGCATGTCTACTGGACCCACGCTTTTTTTGCCCACCGTCCTCGGTAATCCGTCACTTCCTCGGGTGCCATACGACGTCAGTCTTCGGCCACTCGAATTTGAAAAGGACGTGACCAATCACTACCTTTTCGACAGTAGCGACAATACTTGTCTGACAGGCGGATATGGCGGTGCCCTCACGCCCAATGGCGCTGCGCCTATCTACACCGGCGCGCTCGCTAACACGCCCCCCGCTGGTGGTACCTACCTGAAAGTGGCCGACGGCGGCATGAATGGGCTTATTACCCCCTACGCCGAGCAGGACACGCAAACTCAGTGGGTCGTCGTGCGAAAGGATGCGCTAACCGGCAGCTTCACCGACATTATCTTGTTCGGAACGTTCAGTTCAGCCGACACCACGAGCGGCCACATGGCCTATCTGCAAGGCGGCATGTTCGATGTGTCGCGGACCAGCGGTGGCAATTCGACTTCGGCCCAGCTCGCTTCGACGGCGGCACCGCCAGTCAACACCACCTGGCTTTTTGTGGCCGTGGCAACCGCGCCTGGATCGCGAATGACCTATGTCGGCGGCATTGGGACACAAACCGATACCCCGACCAAAATCAGCAGCATCCGCAATAATGCGATCGGCAATGCGTTTTTCAGCGTGGCGGCGTGGCAGCAAGGTCCGCGCGTGGCCGAATATGGCCTGGTTCTTGGCTCCAAATTGTCGCAAGCGGCCCTCGATCAGATTTATGGGCGCGCCAAGGTCCGCATGACCGACCGTGGCGTCCCGCTTTTCTGAGTCCAATCCGAAGGAAAATGACATGGCGTCCGCACCGATCCCTTCGGCGCCCACCACTCCCTCGCGGCCGGAGATATTCGACCACGGCATGGTCGGCGATCACTTGCTGGGCATCCAAGGCGGCGTGGCCGGTACGCTGTACTCGCCGGTGCCGCTGAGCTTCGGCGATCTTGGCTTTCTGGATGCGGCATGATGGGCGGGCCGCATCCTCACACACCTTCGCATCAGGAGCTGGGCCAGCGAATGGAGACGATCGAGCGCCGCCTGGACGAGGTTCTCAACGCGGTGAACGGCATGCGCAGCGAGGTTGCCGACGTGAAAGCCGACGTCGCCGAAACGCGCGAGATCGTGAAGGCGTGGGAAGCGGTCAAGACCGGAACGAAGTTTGTCAAATGGCTGGGTGCGCTTGCGGCGGCCGTCGCGGCGATCGCGCTGGCCGCCAAAGCCGGATGGCACATGCTGTTCAAGTAATCGATTTCAGGAAAGGAATGCACAATGCCGATCGTCGGAAAGCAATTGGGCACCGTGGCTCTTCGCGACAATGGTGACGGAACGCCTCTAGTTCCGCTGGCGGACAATGATCCGCAGGGCATGGCCTATTCGTACGTTACGCTGAACGTCACACCAGCGGCAAGTCCGACCGATATCCTGACCATCGGCGGTTCGGCCACCAAACTGGTGAAAGTGCGGCAAGTCCTGTTGAGCGGATCGGCCACGGCCGCTACCAACATCCTGCCCACGCTGGTGCGACGATCGACCGCCAACACCGGCGGTACGGCGACGACGCCCTCATTCCTGCCTCGTGATACCGGCGACCCGGCCGCCACGGCCGCCCTAAAGCTGTGGAGCGTCAATCCGGTCGCTCTGGGTACTTTGGTCGGTCAGATTGATGGCGGCCGCCTGAACCTCGCCCCGGCGGCAAATGGCGGCATCGATCGACTGTTGTTCCAGTTCGGGTGGCTGAACGACAAGCCGATCGTGCTGCGAGGCGTCAACGACTTCGTGTGCCTCAACCTGGGCGGGGCTGCCATTGCCAACACCCCGCTACTCGATATTTCGATCATGATCACGGAAGAGTGAGTGAATGCGGGGGCAAGGATTAAGCGGAAGGATCAAGACATGAACATCAAGAAATTCCTCGCGTGGCTGAAGGCGCGCGCGCTCGAACGGTCGACCTATCTGGGCATTGCCGCAATTGCAGGTGCCGTCGGCGCGCAAAAGCTTGGCGTGCAGATCGGGCAAATTGGTGAGGCGGTTACCCTGATCGCTGGGACCGGTCTGGCGGCCGCCACCACTTCGCCCCCCGGCCCGGCCAGCGTGATCGGTGATGTGGTAGGCGGCATCACGCCCAATTGATCGGCGCCTGACAGGTAGGGCGAATCGCGCCATCTGACACTGAAACCCGCCTGGCTGAACGCACTGGCGGGTTTCTTGTTGGAATTCCAACATTGGATGATGTTGGAACGATTAGGAAAACCAACGCGTAAGCAATTGAAAACATGGTCGGGGAGACAAGATTCGAACTTGCGACCCTCTGCTCCCAAAGCAAGGATGTATTGTTATATAACAAGTGCTTACGCGTAAACCGATGGCAGAAGCACCCGTTACCCGTCAATATCTTGCAAGGACCGGGTAAACCAAGCCAGTCCAAGCCCTATGCACCGGAACGGACCAAAGTTTATCGGCGTGATGCGCAATACGACACTCATGTGACTGGACATGTAGGAGAAATATCGGAATGTGATGCTTCTGTTTTCGATCAATCGGGGGCCAAAATGACTTCGTTTGCAGACGCTCATATGAGATTTCAAACCGTTTCCAGAGCGGTAGCCAGTAGTCTGGGCGATGTGCCCGAAACCCTGCTGGCCGATCTACGCGCCAGTTTCGAGTGCCTGATTAGCGCACCTCCTTGCTCTGCTACCGAGGGCGTGCTCAAACTGCGCGCGGCCTGCGACTACTTTACCGACCTCGTGCCGGTCGAAGTGATCGAGTCGATTATGGGTGAATGGGTTCTAGCAGGCAACACACCTCAGTAACGCGTTTCCCATTTTCCTGTTCGGCTCTGGCGATAATTTGGGATCGCAACACATCAGCAGGAACGCCCTGATAGATGTGCCGCGAGCCGTCCAAGAATGTCACCGTGACATTGCGCTTTCCCTTTTCAGGAGTTGGTAAAGCATCCATCTGCAGGCCGTACTCTGCGCAGCCTTTTGGGTCGCAACCAACTGCTTTACCGGTCCAGCGATCAAACCGAATATACCCCCAAGGCTTATCAATGACCTTGTATCGGTTGATCACTGCAATGGCCGCTAGTGCCAGCAAGGCGGCAGAAACCAATAGGCCAATGAAAATTGATCGCCTGCGAACCATTGATGACCCCCGAATCAACCGGCGGGACGCTCTAGCTTTTTCGTTTGAGCATCAAGCCCAAACTCACCGTCCAAGGAACGTGCTCTCGTACCATCCTTGAGCACGAATGAACGCTGCCCGCTCGTCGTCCGTCAACTGCGCCACAAATGCAGGCCGGTCCTTGACCGGGATCGGACCGAGCGGCGCGGCGCGCTTCATCATCGCGGCATAGTCTCCGCGATCGACGCCCAGCTTGACCATCTCCGTCAGAGCCTGCCGCGCAGCATCCTTGTCACCGAACTTGAGAGCGGTGCGGAAGTCGCGCATGGCATCGCCGCGCTTGGTGGTGAAGCCGCCTGCAAATTCCTGTCCCTTTTCCCGCTTGAGCCAGTCGTAGGCGACCGAACGCGCGGTGTTGTAGGCGACCTCTCCGGGGTCGCGGCGATAGATCGCAGCTTCCTGCCATGACCGGCCATAGCCGCGTGACGGCTTGCCCATGGCGAGGTCGTATTCATTCTCCATACTGAACGTCGACATGAGGTTCCGCCACGGATCGCGATTCTGCCGGGTGTTAAACACGTCAGGCCACAGTTTTTTCCCTGTCGCGGCTTCGACCGGCACGGTGATCATGGGTGTGAGGGAGGTGGCGACCTTGTTGATCGCAGCCTTCGGTGCGGCAGTCAGCACGTCCATCAGCGACCCCCGGCCCAATTCGTAGGCCTGTGCTGCTTTGCCGATGTCGCCAAAGCCGAACCAGCCCAGCGCATCCGACAAAGCGCCCTGGGCGCGCATCGAGATGATGTTGCCATCGCTATCTCGGCCAAGGATGACATGCATCTGTGCCTTCTGCTCGTCGGAGAGTTCGTCTTCCTCGTCGCCGAAGAACAGACCATTCCAGAGCGCCATCATCCCATAGATCGCCGCCATGCGGACGAACATCCAGGCCGTAGCGCGTGCGCCAGCAGCAGCGCCCAGCGCGCCGCCGGTTGCAAAACCTTGGCCAATGCCTTGGGAATAGGCGTTGGAGGTCAGGCGCCAGTACCGCTTGGTGTTGATTTCCGTCCATGACCAGAACGGGATGGCCGTCTGACGCAACCATCCGCCGTAGTGGCTGATCGCAGCGTAGTCGCCCAGCAGGTCGCGGGCGAGCAGGGCAGCCCGGTCCTGCAGGTCGGGCACGGCATCCACCATGCGCGGCACCGACGCGCCATAACCCACGCTGGCTTGGCTCTCGCCGCTCTCCAGACGGTCGGCATAGTCGAGGTAGGAGGCATAGCGCAGGACGTTCTCACGCCACTGCGTTGCGCCCTGCAGCGCGCCCCATACCTTCTTGAGCGGGAGGATGGCGACCTTGCTGATCGGGCCGCGCGCTTGGTCAGCCTGGAACTTCTCGAACGGGGCAAGCTGGTGCAGGTCGGGAATCTCCTGAATGGACAGGCCGGAGTCGAACACGCCGCGCGCACGCGCTTCCTCGTACCGTGCGCTGGGCTTCGCCTTGCCCCGCATGACGGCCGACAGTTCCTTGGCAGCATCGCCAATCCGGCGCAGCGAACGCGGGTTGCCAGCCAGCACCGCGTCAAGATCGCCAGTTGCGTTGTTCAGGTTGTATTTGAAGAACCGGCGCGGATTGATGAGAACCCAGCGCTTCCAGAGTTTCAGCGGCTCTTTCATCAGGTGATCGAACAGCCCTTCGATGTTCTCACGGCGCAGGTTGCTAAGGGTATCAGCGACTTCCTGCGGCAGGATCATCGTGTAGCGCTGGCCACCGACGGCCAGAGCATTGCGCGAGGACTCAAGCACGGCGCGGAGCATGGCGGGATCGATGCCTTCGGGTGCCTCCAGCTTCTCCATCATGCCATCGATGACATGCTCGGGGATCGTCTTGACCGTGAACAGCAGGCGTCCTTCGTCGGGCTGCCATGTGCGGTAACCCTCGGGCGCAAGGCGCTTGGTCAGTTCCTCGGCATTGTCAGGGTTCACATAGCCCTTGCCCAGCACAGCCTTGGTCCAGGCGCGGCGCTGGCCGATCGCCTTCATCACCATCGCTGCGCCCATGGCGCCGGGCTGGTCGGTATCGAGCATCCACGACAGGAAGGCGAAGGGCGGCTCGGTGCCCATGCCCTTGCCGCTCTCGATCGCGGCTGCGGCCCGCGTGAACTGGCGCGGTACTTCGATCTCGCCATCCTCCAGCGCAGTCTTCACAAGGTCGAAGCCCATGGCGATCTTCTGGCGGAAGCCCTTTTCCTGTTCGATCAGGGTTTCAGCCTGTGCGATGTCCTGCTTGCTGCTCAATTTGCTGGCGATGGTTTCCTGCGCGCTGGCGATGACAGCCGCGACCCCAGCCTTGTTGCTGGCCTTGGCCTCGCTCTGCAGGCGACCAAGGATATTGTGCTCGCTCTGCTTGATCCACTCGATGGTCTTGGCGACGGGAATATCGACCAACGCCTTGTTCAGCCAGTCGAACTCGGCTTCCAGAAGGTTGGCGTTGATGTCGAGCGTTGACCCCATGCGCTGCGCCCACTTCGGGGTTTTCAGCTTCTTGCCGGGCGTGCGGGCATATTGGGCCTGCGCGCGCGCGTATTCCAACACCTGATGCCGGTAGTACGCGGGGTTCTTGATCTGCTCTGCTTCGAGCACGCCGACGTCGACCAGTTCCTGTGCGATCTTGCGGTTGACCAGCTTGCGCTTCATCGCCGCTTTCCACACGCGCTTGTCGGGCTGGGCTTCTACCAGCCGGTCGATCTTCGCCTTCTCCGCCATGAGCGATTCGCGCGTGAACCCAAACGGCAAGTCGCGTTCGTTGGCCGCGTCCCAGGCGAGGTCGTCCAAGATCACCTTGCGCGTGAACAGGTCGAGGTCTTCGTTCGAGAACCCGGCGACCATGTCGTCCAGCATCTGCACCGTGCGCTCTCGGGCGAAGTCTGGCGCTGCCTCGATCGCACGCAGCTTCTGTTGGAGCGCGGCATAGCGCGGCTCGTTGGGCAGCGCGATCCAATGCCGGGTCATCCCCGACCAAGTGCGATCTGCGAACTCAGTCACGCGCTGGCGCAGCGTTGTGGGAGCATTCAGGCCAGCCTTGGCATCCTGAAAGCGCCGCTCGGTTTCGGCATTGTCGAAGGCTGGGGTTTCATCGGGAATGCTGGCCTTGGGTTCGCCAGCCGATTCTTGCCCGCTTTCTCGCCCGGCGATGATACCGTTTTCCACGGCGCGCATGACGCTCTCGGGCGTCGTGAAACCGCCGCCGCGCAGCGCCTGCCCGATCGCACGGAACATCTCGGCCAAACGCTCAAACGCCTTGGCAACGAATCCCCTCTCCTGGCTACGCCCATCCGACCAATGGGCGAACATATCGGCCACCGCTTCCTCAAACTGCCCTTCGGTATCGAGGTGCGGATACCGATCGCGAATCGACGCCATCAGACTGGTATCGGCTTCCGCGCGCTTGGTCAGCGCCGTCCACTCAGCAGGCTTGAACACGCCAGTTCCGCCAACTCTGCGCAGGTGGTGGATGATCTCGTGGTTGAGGGTAAACATCTTCGCCTGGCGCGACTGCAAGGCGATGCGAATCAGCCCCTGCCAGTATTCGCCAGCTACCTTGGTCGGGAGGCCGTCGCGATTGATCGTGCTGACAAGTGCCAGTGCGACCTTGCCGGAAAGCCCCAATTGCCGCAGTCGCGCTTCAAGGTCCGCCACCGTCTTGGCGTAGCGCTCACGCTCCGCGCGTGCCTCGCGGCCCAACTCCTGATCTTCAAGGTCACGCTGGCGCAGGCTTTCAGGTGCATCCTCAACCGGGATGCTCTGTTTGGTTTTTTCCTTTTCAGCCAGTTCGGTGATGACGTCCTTGAGCCGATCGCGCTTTGTCGAGAGGTCGTCAGCTTGCGGCCAAGGCTTTTCAACCTCGGTTTCCAGAGGCCCAATTTCATCCTGCGCGCGATCGGCCGAACGCTGCTCGATCTTGGCAGCAGCCCGGAAACTCTGGGGATCTAGACCATCGACCACCTTATCGATCAAGGCGCGCATCATGCTGACAGAAGTACCATCGCTCAACGATTCGCGGCTGATTACCGCCCGGCCGTCCTCGTTCAGCGCAGAGAGCGTCACGGACTTCGTCTTGCCGTAGCGCGACTCGGCAACGTCCAGTTCAACCGCGATGCCGTTGATCGACATGCCATCAAGCGTGAACTCGCCCTTTGCCTTCGCCGCGATCGTGGCCCGTGCCGACATGACTTTGGCGAGGTCCATGACGTGGGTGAAGGTTTCGCCGTCTGACGATCCCTCGAAGCCGGGCGTGCCAAACGCGGTGCGCAGCGCGTCCCCGATCTGGTCCTGCGTTGTGACCTTTTCGCCACCGACCTCGATTGAGAATCTGGCCTTGGGATCGTCACCACGGATTCGTGTGATTGCCGCCTGGGCAGCTTCGTCGGCGGCATCGCGGGTCGAGTATGTCTCGCCCTCGACTGTGATCGACCTTGCGCCTGACCGCTCGCCCACAGGGCCAGCCGCAGCTTCGACCTCGTCGGCGAACTTCTCGTACATGGCGATGCGGCCGGGCGCGCTGGAGACCGTGCGCTTGCTCTGCGCCAGCTTGGCGCGAAGGGCATTCTGGCGATTGTTGAATGAGCGCTGCTGCAGTTCCAGTTTCTTGATCGCGGTATCGAGTGTCACGCGCTCGATCATCATCGGATCGCCGGTAGCCAGCGCCGCCATTTCCGCCATCGACGCGCTTTCCTCGTCCTCGAACTCCATCGAGAACCAGCCGTCGTATTTGCGGATACCGTTGATCGCCTTCAACTTGCTGGCGTTCAAATCCCACATCTTCGCATCGACTGTGCGCGCGGTCGTATAGGCGATGACGTCTACGGCGAAGTCATCGCCGTACTTTTCCAGCAGCTTGTTGCCCTGGCGGACAATGCGCCCCTCGCGCTGCTCGATGTCGGACGGCTTCCACGTCACGTCGACATGGTGCAGCGCGACCAGCCGGTCCTGCACGTTGGTGCCAGCCCCCATGCGCGGAGTAGAACCGATGAGTACCCGCACATCGCCCTTCTTCACCAAATCGAACAGGTCCAGCTTCTGTTGGTCGGTATTGGCCTCCTGCACGAACCGGATTTCGTTTTCAGGGATGCCATGGGCAATAAGCTGGCGCTTGATCTCATCATAGGCATTCCAGCCGCCCTGCACGGCTACGCGCAGCGACTCCATTTCATCGGGGTTGTACTTCTCAAGGTCATCAAGCAGCTTGCCCTCGGCCTTGTCATCGCCGCTGCGGACTGCCTCTGCCAGTTTTACCTTGAGAGCATCGTAGGCTTCGACAACCTTCTCGTCACCCTTGGCCTTGGGCACCGAGCGGTCGAGGAAGATGATCTGCGTTCCCTTGTCCGCATCCCATTTCCGGTAAATCTGCGCCACCCGGTCAGTGACGGAGCGAATTTTCCCTCCGGTCGGCGGCGCTTCGTTGCGCGGGTTCACAGCGCGAGGGTCGAGCGATACCTTCCGCGCGCGGTCCATCAAACGCAGGCGCTCGGCATTGCGCTCCTTGGGGTCGCTAATTCCAGGCAGCGCACGGAAGTCATTGACCACTTCGGTAAGCATACGCGCCGTGACCTCGTCCGGTTGCACAACGATAGCTTCGCGGTCACCCTTCCCAGCATTGCGCGAGGCAACCTCGGGGATCGGGAACTTCTTGCCGGGATTGTCTTCGGCATAGGCCGACTTGATGTCGTCCATCGTCACAGCGTCCGCGACCGAATAATACAGGTCCATGAGCGTGCGCATGTTGTTCCACTCGCGGCCCAGGCGGTTGACCTCCTTGACCCCGCCGGACTCCGTCGGCTCCCATGCGGTGCCGTAGCTGACGAACATCGAGCGCCAGGCGTCGAAGTTCTCGATGCCCATTTCCTTCATCTCCTGCGGCACGAGGTTGCGCAGGAGTAGGTACATTTCCGCAACGGAGTTGCTGACAGGGGTGCCGGTCAGGAACGCGGTGGACGTTCCCTGCCGCTCGGCCAGCGACCGCACTTTCAGGTGCAGGTCCACGGCCTTCTGCGAGCCGACCTTGTTGCCCATGCCCGAGACGTTCTGCAGCCGCGACGAATAGGCGAGGTTCTTGAACTCGTGGGCCTCATCGATCGTCAGGTCATCGATGCCCATTTCCTCGAAGGTCAGCAGGCGGTCACGCTTGGCGGTGCGCAGGCGGGCCAGCCGTTCTTCCAGTTTCTTCACCAGCCGCTCGGCCTCGGCCACGCCCATCGGCTTGCGCCAACTCTGCATCCCCGATTCATCGGCAGCCTTCTGCGCTTCGCCGACTGCGGCAACTGCCGATGCCAGTTCTTCGGTAAGGTAGCGGTCCTCGGTCGCCGGATCGAGGTCGATGAACCCGAACGAACTATGGCCGATGATGACCATGTCGAAGTCGCTTGACCCAATACGGGCAAACAGCCGACGGCGATTTTTGCGCTCGAAGTCGGCCTTGCCAGCGGCGATGACATTGGCGCCGGGGTAGAGCGCCTTCACGTCCTTGGCCCACTGCTCGACCAGATGGTTCGGCACCACGATCATGGGCTTCTGCGACATGCCCATGCGCCGCCGCTCCATAATCCGGGCGATGGCCGTGAAGGTCTTACCCGCACCGACGACGTGATCGTAGAGTACGGCCCGGTCGGTGATCCCGCGCCAAATGCCGTTCATCTGGTGGCGGCGCATCTTGATGACCGTGTCGGGAACCTTGCCGAACAGTTTCAGGTGAGAGCCGTCGCGCTGGCGGATCAGGCGGGTGTTGAACTTCTCGTTGAAGATGCCGACCAGGCGCTGGGCACGGTTTTCCTCACTGAACGCCCACGACAGGAACTCGTTGTGAATTTCCGAAGCCTTCTGCTCACTTTCTGCAGTCGCTTCCTCATCGGTATAGGTCTTCCCATCAGCATCTTTGCGCTGGACCTTCATGCTCTGCGTATTGAGCAAGCGCGAAACGACGGCTTCGGTTGGGTGCGCGCCGTTGCTGGTTGCCCACTGCACGGCAGGCTTGCCGTCAACGATGACGGAGAAGGTGTTAGTGACGGGCGAATAGCTGACGTGCGCCTTCGAGAAGCCAAGGTGGCGATAGAAGTCGGCATAGACGTCGCCGGGAATCCATGCGCTGCCGATGATCGGCGTGATCTGCTCCATCGTCCAATCCTTGGGCATGACCGCCTCAAGCGCTTTGACGTTGGATTCCAGCCCGGCCTCGCGTGCCATGTTCAGCTTGCGACGGACGAGTCCTGACAGGTAAAGGTCGCGCGCCTCCCAGCGCCCGGCCTCGGGATCATAGAACGCAGAAGGTTCATCGCCAGCCGCCAGCGCCTTGGCAGCGCCAGCCTCGTCGGTGCCAAGCAGCTTCGCCACTCGGCCAAGGTCGATATGCCCGAATTCGGAAAGGCTGATACCGACCGCCTCGGCAGCATTGTCCGCGCGCTCTGCGATCTGCGGCGGCATGGCCACGCGGCGAGAAAGGATGTCAGCTTTCTGCACCTTGGGCGCGCGGGCAGTGCCGCCATTGGTTTCAGCCGCCAGCGCCAGCGCGCCATCCGGCATGAGCATGGCGACCTTGGCATTCTTCGCGTCGTTCAGGTTGCCATGCTTTTTGACGAACGCGTCATAGACTTTGTTCAAAGCCTTGCGGTTCAGGTCGATCATGCCATCGGTAGCGCCCTGCGTTTCGAGCACGAGTTGGCGCTTCATCGCCTCCTTGATCGGCAGCATCCCGCGCAATGCGGCGATGCGATCTTTGCCCCAACGATCCTTGGCAGGAATATCGGACTCGCTCTGGTAGGTGATCGTCTCCTTGGCATTGCGGTTCGTGACCCGGCCGTTGGCATCCTCGATCTTCTTCGGCTTCCCGTCAGGTCCGACAAGGTCAACGGTCTTCTGCCACTTGCCATTCACATCGAGCGTATAGTCGCTGGCGAATGGGGTATTCTCGGTCAGCGTGATCTCGCGCTTGAGCGCCTTGCCCATGTCGCCGCCATCGATGTCGACAACCATCTTGAGGTTGCCATCAAGGTCGATTTGCACCGCGCCGACTTCGGCTCTGCGCGCGGACAGGCGCATGGCATTGGCCATCACGTCAAAGTGGGTGGTGGTGCGCGCAGCAAGGCTGGTCGCCGGGCTGCGCTGGGGCAGGCGGGACACGGCGCGATCAAGCATGGGCTTGAACTGTGCGGGATCATCCAGCGTCACATTCAGGTCGGACCGCATATTCATGGTGCCGGTGGCATTGATCTTGCCGACGACCATGTCAGGGCGGCTCATGAAGTAGTCATTGGCGTTGATCTCCTCGCCAGAGCCAGCCGGGTCGGTGATCTTGCTCGACTTCACCCAGCGCGCGATGTCGGCCTTGGTCTCAAGCTGGCCTTGAACCATCTTATCTGCCAGTTTGCCGGTCTGCATTTCAGCAACCGCGGCAGTGGCAGCTTCGATCTCCGATTCCGTGCGCTTGCGGAAGAACAGCATGTCGGTGACGACTTCGGTGCGCGCATTCTCCTTGAACGCCGTATCGGGCAGGCGGATGCCGCCAAGGAACTCGGCCTTCTCGGCCATCGCATAGCGCGCCGACGGATCGAGCGAGTCCATGAGGTTGTGGGAGACGACCATCGCCATCAGCCCATTCGGTGCCACGGTATCGAGCGAGGCGAGGAAGAACTGGTTATGGATCGACTTGCCGTTGAGCGCGGCATTGTGCGGGAAGTACAGGCTCTCCCGACCGAACGGTGGATTGCCGATCGCCAGGGCGAACTGGTTCTTGGGCAGCGGCAAATCCTGCAAGCCGGAATGCACGATGGTAGCGTGCGGATACAGTTTCTGCGCCATGCGCGCGGTGAGGCTGTCGTACTCGACTGCGAACACCTTGGTGTCGCCGCGCAGCGCCTCGGGCATCAGGCCAAGGAAATTGCCGGTGCCGACGGAAGGCTCAATCATCGCGCCGCCAGCAAAGCCAAGGCGGCGAGTAGCCTGCCACATGGCATCTACGACGGTCTGGCTGGTGTAGTGGGCAGCGGTGGTGGAGTTGCGCGCGGCCTTCAACTCGGACGGCGTCAGCAGTTCTTCCAATTGGGCGGCACGCTTTTCCCAGCCCTTTGCCACGCCCTCGCCATCCTTGGCACCGGCGACACGGAAGGCATTCTTCAACCCACCCCAGCCGACATAGCGGGCGAGCGTGCGTTGCTCGGCCGGGCTGGCGCGGCGGTTCTCCGCCTCGATCTTTTTCAGCGTCTCGATCGCGGCAATGTTGTCCGCGAACTTGACGCCCTCGGTCCCCTGACCAAGCGCCACATCATCGGTGATCGTGAAATTGGAGGCAGGGACGTTGGTGGGCGATGCCTTCTCGATCGCCTCATTGGGATCGGTAAGGGACTGCTCGCCAGCCGATGAAGGCTCTACTCCTCCTCGGCCTCGATCTCCGTCTCGGGTTCCGGCGGTAGAAGGATCAGGTCGGGCAGAACCATTTCCTCGGCCTCGTGCTTTTGCATCCCCGCCGACAGCATCAGATGCGCGACCTGCTCGGCTGCCTGCCGACTCCGCTTCTGCGCCATCTCGTTCAGCGTCCCGCTTTCCTGCAGGTCGCGATACATCATTGGCAGGAACTCCCGCCAATGATCCAGCGCCATCCGGGTGTACTGCAGTCCCAGCATCGACATTCTCCGTGCCCTCCTTAGCACTGGCAACGGGAGTTGTCGCCATATCCTCAATCATGGTCAGCGCGGCCTTGACGGCACCGGGACCGTCCATGTCGGACACGTCCTCGCCCGCGTCCTCCATCATGTCGCGCGCGCCATTGTACCAGGCGCGCAGGTACGGCTTGATAGCCGTCAGGCTGGTGCCCAGGTCATCGGCCAGAGCGCGCGCAACATCGGCAAATTTGCGGATGCCGCTCTCGATGTGGGCACCGGCCAGCACGACGCCGTCCATGAGCAACTCGGGGTCGATCCCCGCATTGAGCCGGTTCAGCTTTTCCTTGATGCGGGCACGTGCTGCTGCGACCTTGTCCTCGGTGAAAATCTTGTTGTTGGTGAAGCGCCCAGCCTTGGCTGGCTTGCCCTTTTCGATAGCATCGACAGCGACCACGCCGACAGCATTGGATGGGGTTGTTTCGGCGGCGGTGCTCATGGCTTCACTCAGGCGGCGCGCAGCATCGGCAGTCGCGGCCTTCTTGGCCGTTGGCGTGGACAGCGGTGCTGTGGGCTGAGCAGGTGTGGTGGATGCGGCATCATTAATCGCCTGATCCTGCAATTCCCGCGCGATCTTTTTGGCGCGATCATTGATCTCCTGCGCCTGACCGGAAAGAACATGGATTGGCCCGAAGGTTGCTTCACCACCTGCCCACGCCATGATCTGGTCGAAGTATTGCTCGGACACGCCATTCCGTACGGCTGCTTCCATGATAGCGCGGCGGACGGATTTCGGATCGGCCTGGTTACCAGGCATACCTACCCGCGTGACACCAGCGGGGCTGGCGATCGCATAACCCTGATCTTTGTCAGCAGGATACTTGCGGTCAAATTCGGCACGCGCATCGTCAGTTACTGGCGCATCCTCGGTCGCTGCCGAATGAGCGGCGGGACCATCACCATCTTCATGGCTTTCGATTACCTTGAGCGCTTCCTTAGCACCCAATACATCGCCGCTCTGAACTTGCCTGATCTCTGCTGCTTCACCGACTACACGGGCATAAAACCCCTCAATGTACGACTGGACAGGGTTGAAGCTAAAAGGCTGCATCCCTTGGGCCTTTGCGTTGGCCTCAAGATCAGCAACGATTGATCGCAGTTTTTCGATGGCGAAGGCACCACCATCATACCAGCCCTGCGCCAATTCATGGCCCGCTGGGCTTTCAGGATGAGGCAGACTGATGCCCTTGGTGCCGCTGCGAAATTGCGCACTCTTCCAGACGCGGCTGAACATCTCATTGTCCATTTCGACAATGGCTGGCCCATGCTTGGATTTTGGGGTGGTGCTCTCACCCTTAGTTTTGGCGCTGTCAGGCGCAGAACTCTGCGGTTTTTGGGTGCTGCTCTCGGTGCCCTCAATGACGGCGCGCAGCTTCGCCTCGTGCTTCTTCGAGACGACCCAGCCCTTTTCCTTCTCGTTCCAGAGCGGGCTACCCTTTTCCGGCAGCGCGGACGCGACCTTGGCACGCGAGGCATCGCTCTTGTCCAGGCCGCGCACAATCACCGACTTCTCGGTGAGGGATTCGACGCGCGGTGCGCTGCCGGTCTGCTGCACCGGGGCCTGCGGCTGCAATACGGGATGCTGGCCAGTCTTCTGGTCGATCGGCCCAACAATGCCTTCGCGCACCATGCGTGCAAGCAAGACTGCCGCTTGTGCCTGATGCTTGATACCCAGCTTCCGCTGGATCAACGATGCGGAGCCAACGCCTGCGCGCCGCACTTCATCGACCGCGCGCGCGTAGTCATCCTTCGATACATCGGGAACACCAGCCGGTGCATCGGCCCCGGTCCCGGTCGCCTGCTCCTCGGCAATCGGCTTGGTGCGCGGCTGCTTGAGCCATTCCTTGAACGCGCCCACCGGCATCGCGGTGACGTTGGCCATGCGCTCGCCGCCGCGCCCATCGCTGAACCCGGCATGATAAGCGGCCTCGGCCTCGGCCTGGCTATTGTAGCCAAGCATCGCCTTGTGCTCATCGAACTTGCCGGTGCCAGCGTGGTTCTGGT
The DNA here is from genome assembly GCF_020404405.1 of Novosphingobium sp. FKTRR1. Lineage (GTDB taxonomy): Bacteria > Pseudomonadota > Alphaproteobacteria > Sphingomonadales > Sphingomonadaceae > Novosphingobium. The sequence goes on from NZ_JAIZDA010000016.1 coordinate 25,564, forward strand.
CCACGACATAGACCGTCTGCGCCTCGGGGTTCGGCCCGACATAGACGTCGACCTGTTCGCCGTCCGCGCCTTCGGTGCGCTTCACGTACCCATAGTGGTCGGGCATCGTGACGGCCCAAGGCTTGCCGTTCGGATCGGTGCCGCTGCGCTCGCGGCCCTTGGGTGTTTCGACAGTGATGTCGATGCCATGCACGCGCACATGGCCCTTGCGGTAGTTGCCCGCCTCCTTCTGCGCGTCGGTCGGATCGGCGACGGTGGATGCGGCCTGCTCGATGCCCGCGCGCTGCGCCAGCAGGGGCAGCAGGTCAGGGTTCTTGAACACCGCATTGGTCAGCGACTGCGGAGCATCGGTTTCGAGATAATGCGTCAGGGGCGCGGTCTTGCCGTCGGCAGCATGATTGTCGATCGCGCGCTGGTAATCCTGCACGGCGCGGCCAAGGTCGAGCGGCTTGCCGTCGGCTTCGGCTTCCTGATTGGCGCTGTCGAGCACGGCAGCCACATCGTCACGCGCGGCGACCTGCGATTCCGTCATCGACGGCCCGCCGAACATATCGTCCTGCATCGCACTGCCCGGCGCGCGAGGTTCACTCGGCGCTGCGGTGGCTTGCGCGCTGGACTGGCCCGGCGCTGCAGCCGCTTGCGCGCCGCCTTCGCCCAGCACGATGTGCCAGTGCGGGCCGGTCGCCCACTTCGATGGGTGGTTCACCTCATCGATGGATTCGAGGATCGAATAGCCCTTGGCTTTGAACCCGGCGACGAACTGGTCGAACGACATGCCCTTGATCGGAGCAACGTCCACGGCGGCTTTGCTGCGCTTGTGCCACGACGTGGGCGAGCCAACGCCATCAACAGGGCGGGTCCACGACGTCACCTTGGCGCCGGGGTACACTTCCTCCACCACGGCCTTGGCGTTGGCTACCGGGTTTCCGCGCTGGGCAATATGGGCTGGTGTGGCGGGTTCGGACTGGTCGGCAGTACCAAGGTCCAGAGGTGCATCGGCGGATTGGCGAAGCCCTGCATCGATCGCATCGGCTTCGGCCAGCGGCGCAGGCTTGCCAGTCGCCTCGGTGATCTTGACCCCGGCATCCTTGAGCGTGTCGAAGTGCTCGGCAAAGGTGGAGCCATCGTCCATCTGTACCGACAGGCCATGCGCGCGGCCCATGTCGCCCGCATCTGTGTCGAAGGCGTCCGAGACGGTGCCTTCGCGCACATCGCCGCCCGGCATTTCGATGCTGACGCGCTTGCCTACCGTCGGCATCCCGGCCGCCTTGAGGATGGCGTCGGCACTATCTTTGCCCGTGGCTGCCGCCATTTCGGCCTTGCCCTTGGCGATGATGTCCGTCGGGATCGGACTGGCCTCGTCCTCGGGCGTGACAGCGGCATTGCGGATGCCATCGAACATCTTGCCGGGCGCAATGGGGCGCGAGGTGATCCCTTGGCCTGCCAGCCGGAAGACTTTGCCAGCGCCATGAAGCCCGCCGTGCAGGCCTTCTTCGCCAGTACGGATTGCACCGCCAACGCCAGCGCCGACGATGCCGCTCTGCAAGGCCTGATCCAGCGCTTCGGTCCAGCTAAAGCCCTGCTTCGTACCGACTGAACCACCGGCGTATTCGATAGCGCCCTGCGCCGCCTCGGTCAGACCTTCTGCACCGCCCGCTTTAAGGATGCGGATGAGGGCATTCTTACCCTCGGCCTCGATGATGCTATCGAAGCCCTTGAGGTCAAGCAGCGCAGACACAGCGCCGAATGGCGCAGCGATCAGCTTGTCAGTGGTGCTGGCATCCTGCCGTCCGTCTCCTTCGGCGCGCGCCTGGGCAATCTGGCCGGTGTTGCTCAATCCTGCCGCGATGGTTCCGAACGGAGTTGCTGCTGCGGCAGCCATGGAAGGAAGGCTGGATACGCCCTGCTCTAGCAGGAACTGCGGCATGTTCAGAAGGTTGCCCTTGGCCTCCTGCCACGAAACCTCGCCATCGATCTTCGCGTTGGCCACGTCCTCGGCCCGGCGCGCTTCGTCGTTCTGACCGGCCAACCGGTGCATACCGGCATCAAGGGTTGCTTCACCGCGCTTGAAGAAGTCGCCCAGACGATCGATCGTACCGTGCTGCTCCCCAATGTCATTGGCACGTGCGGTCATCATCCGATCCGACACGGCTCGGCGCTCTGCCTCGGCTGCATTGGGGTCGATGCCTACGGCATCGCGTAGCGGCTGCATGGCGTTGTCGGCCGCATTGTATGCGCTCTTGATGCCCGCACCGATCCCGCGCAACGTCCGCTCTACTGGCCCACGCCCGCCGTCCAGTGCCTTGACCGGCTTGCGAAATTCCTGCGTTGCACGGTCAACAATCTGCTGAGGCGTTATGTCGTCGGGAGCGTTTGCATAGACATGCTGCGAGCCATCGTTGAACGTGACCGTGACGTTGCGGGGCATCGTGGCCTTACCAGTTGGAGGTCGAGACGGGCGAGCCGGGTGCGGCTGCCGAAGGCTTGGCTGGGGCACTGCCGCCAAGGAGGGCAGAGGCGTCGAGACCGCCGCCGGGCGCCGCCGGAGGGACAAACTTTCCGGGCTTGGAATGGCCAAGCGCTACGCCGGTTTTGCTGTAGGCCCAGATGGAGCCATCGGCTGCGATCTGCAGGTCACCAACCGTTTGACCAGCCAGTGCCAACTCGTTGGAAAGCGTGGATGCAGCCTTGGCCTGATCCTCAGTGATCTGCAGGCCGCTTTTCAGCCGGGCAAGCGCGGCATCATTGGTCGTGCGGGCCTTGTCCACGGCGATCTGCGAAACGGTGCTGCGCGCAGTGTGGCGAGCATCATTGCGGTCAGTCAGGTCGGCTTGGTTGGTCTGCTCCGTGATGCGATAGCCGGAACTAGCCTTGTCACGACCGGCGGTCAGGTCGCTCTGGTTTGCATCCTCGGTCATGCGGTTCTGGTGATCGACGCCCTTGAGCGCCAGTTCACGCCGGAACTTGGCATCTTCGGCCTGCGTTGCGGCCTGCGCCTCGCCCTGTTTGACCAGGCCAGCGCCAATGCCTTGGGTAAACCCGCCCAGGATATAGCCAAGGCCGCTCATGCTGCGCGCCCTTGCTTTATGCCGGGCATGGCATTGTTCAACTGACCAGACTTATCGGCCTGCACGATCTGGCCAAATTCATTGGCCAACTGCTGCTGATCGACGCGCGGACTGATCTGCCGGAAAATGTCGCCAGCGCGATAAAAGGCCTGCTCCAACTGCTTGTCATCGACATGGAGACCGGCAAACTTCTCGCCGTCGTTGCCCAGCACCTCGACCACTTCGCGGCCAGCATGGAAAATGACGTCGTCAGGAATGTCCTTGCCTGCCTGATTGGCGCTGGCATCGAGGAACAGGCCAATCAGCGCAGCGGTCGCGCCGATGTTATCGACCGGGTCATGCGGGTCGATGGGCGGGTCAATTGCCTTGAGCATGTCTTGCATCTGCGGCTCGTACTGGCCCTGCAGGTGTGCTGCGACGGACTTGGACATCTGTCCGCGCTGGTCGGCAGGATAGATAATCTCCAGCGCATTGTTCACGAACTTGTCGTAGACTGCTTGCTCCTCGGGACTGGCCTGCGACTGCGAGCCATCGCCGTCGCTGTCGTTGTCCGCGCGCTGGTCGCCATCGCTGTCGGGGTCGCCTTGGGCGGTGACATTGTCGTTGGCAGGCTCGGGCGGGTCTTGCGGCCCACCTGCGCCACCCATCTGCTGCTCACCCTGCGCCATGCGCTGCTTGATGCCTGCACCGATGCCGATCATGGTTCAGTTCGCCTTCTGGATGATGCGACCCGTCATGGGGTCGATGGCAAAGTAGGGGGCACCGCTGGGCGCAATGGTCGCGAAACCGCCGCCCGTGCTGCCGCTGGAGCCGCCAAACCCGGCATAGTTCTCGCGGATTTGCGCATCCTGCCGCCGCGCTTCGGCAGCCTGCGTTGCCGACATGATGCCGCTGCCGATGCCCTGAATCGCCATCCCGGCTGAAACGGGGTTGGAGAACACGCTACCCAGCGCCTTGCTGGCAAAATCGGGCAGGATGCCTGAACCGATGGCCGTAGGGGCAGCGGCTGCGATTGCGGGTGCAGCGGCGGATACCGGTGCTGCTATCGCCGTACCGACGGCATCCAGCGCGCCGGTTGCTGCCGTCGTGCCAGTGGTCGATGCCGCAGTCTGGCCCGCCTGTGCTGCCGTCGAGGCTGCCTTGCCTGCGGTGCCCAGCACCGAGCCTGCCGCACCAAGCACGCCACCTGTGACAAAGCCTGCCGTGGCACCCTTGATTGGATCGCCTCCTGTCGCGGTACTCAACAGAGCACCGGTCAAAGCGGATTTCCCAGCCGTTGCCAGAACCGCTGTCATGCCTTGACTCAGACCAAGGCTCGCAAAGACGCCCGGTCCGAACACGCCAAGAGCCGCGCCGCCGGTCAGCACTGCCGCACCAATGGCAAGCGCGGGCAATGCGATCTTCTTTGCCACGTTGACGACAGACTTGAACGCCTTGCCGATCGCCTTGAAAACGCCGCTCATGGCTGCTCTGCCTTTTTCCTGAAGTTTGGGTTGTCGCGCCGGAAGACCGCACCGCTGCGGGCAAAGCCCATGCGCTCGTAAACCGGCGCCATGCGCTCGCCTTCGGGCAGCGCGTCGGAGTGAGAGAGTTGGACTTCGAGCACGCGCGGATTGCGCTCTGCCCAGCTGATGAATGCAGACAGCAGCCGCATTGCGCTGAGCGGCGGGGCATTGTCCTCGGCCACCAAGAACATATCCTGAGCGCACAGGGCTGTGCCGATATGGTAGACCCGCGACAGCACGCCCACCACGAACGCTACGATGACGTTCTGATCGTTCTCGATGACCATGACGAGCGCGCCGCCGTCATGCTTGTTGCCGTTGCGCTGGATGGCCTGCGCCAGCATGCGCCGGGTGTACGGTACATCGACATCACCAGCGTCGGCGAACCGACTACGTGGATGCTGGTGCTCCAGCATTTCCGTCAGCCGGATCGTATCGGTCATGCGGGCGGGGCGCATGGTATCAGCCCCAGTTCAGGCCGACGCCGTAAATCGCGCCAAGCTGCTGCTGCTGTGAGTGCAGCAGTGCCGAAATGTCATTCTGTGCTGCGTTGCGCGTCTGCGATGGAATCTTGTCATTCTGCAGCGTGTTGGAGATGCCCTGGCTGTAGTTGCTGCCAAGCTGGGCCATCGTGCTCGCGTATGCATTGCGATCGGTTGAGGCGATCGTGTTCTTGGACAAGTCGCGCTGACGCGTGTCCTCCATGGTCGCCAAATTCATCTGGTGCGCCTGCTGCGCATCCTGGCTGGCGATGGTCGCGGCGGTGCCGATGCCCGCGCCGATGGCGCCGCTGGTTGCGATGGATGAATTGATGAGGCCGCGCCGGTTGGCGCTGGCCATGCCCGCCCCGATCGCCTGCCGCATGATCGGTGAATCCTGCGAGGTCATCGTTGCCACGCGCGCTGAAACGCTCGCGTCCTCGGGAGTCCATTTTCCGGTGCTATCGTAACCCATGGCCACCCCCGCTTGCAGTGGTGGGGGTTATAGCAGTCGTATCGCAATACGACAATCATTGACGCATGGCGGAAGGATTGCTCCGCCATGCGATGCAAATTGGATCAGAGTGCTGTTTTCACATCAAAGATGGGGCATGCTTTCGATACACCCGGCCAATCTCGATGTCCCAATACGATGATACCGGGATATTTGGCTCGGTACTCGGCTACCAGCCGCCGGAGTGTCTCGCGCTGTTTCGGGGTGCGCGTGTCCTTGGGCTTGGCCCCGGTATTCAGCGTGCTGGTCCCACCGACATAGCAGATGCCGATGTTGCCGGTATTGTGGCCAGCAACATGCGCGCCTTTCTGGTCATCGCGCAATGTACGGATGGCATCGCCATCCAGTTCAACCACCCAATGGTAACTGGCCTGCCCGAACCGCTGAATGTCCCAGCGCGTAACTTCTGCAGCGCTGTTGTCGCGCCCTTCCGGCGTTGCAGCACAATGGATCGTGAGGTGAGTGATAGGGGTCATTCGCTTTTCCCTTGTTTCTTCAACCTATCAAGGAGGTAGTGGGCACGATCCAGCACGTCGGAATCTGGGGCGAAGCGCTTGATCTCATTCCAAAGCAGTTCGATCACGGTCAGGTGCGTGCCTCGCCGCTCCAGTGCGTCAATTTCACGCATGCGGCAGTGCTCAAGTTCAGCTTCGATCCGCTTGAAACGCTTCTCGACCTTGTTCCAAATCCACGTAATCGCACCGCCACACAGGGTAATGGCCGGGACAGCAGCCACGATGTTTTCAACCAAATTCGAAGTGCTCATGTCTGCCCCCCGGCCTTTGTAATGCGATGAGTCAGCAGCCGGTGACGTTGGTGATGATGCCGCCGCTGATGGTGAAGGTGCAGGAGCCAGCCACCTTGGTTCCGGTAAAGCCCGCCGTGCCGTTGGCGTAATAGCCACCAGAGGCATTGACTGTGCCCGCGCCAGACTGAACCGTGGTGCCGACGCTGAGCGAGCCGCTGACGAACTGGTTGCTGGCGTTGTAGATGCCCCATGGCCGCGTGATCGTCACATTGGTGCCAGCGGTAGGCGCGTTCTGGATGTAGAGGGTGGCTGCGTTGGTGTAAGTCGTCGCAGCGCTTGCGGCCAAGGTCGCCTGGCCGATGGTGTTCGAGTGCGCCGACGCGACCGTGCCGCTCGACGTGGTATCGGTCAGCGTCACGCCGGTTGGAATCTGTAGTTCAGGACCAGACGTTCCCCACGCCGCCAGCGAGCGTGATGCACCGATCTTGACGCCACCGTTGAACGAGGAAGCGCCACCGGCAACGTAGAGCGCCCACGCATTGCTGATCGTCACGCTCGAACCAGCCGCCGGTGCGCCGCCGATATAGACGGTTCCGGCATTGGTGTAGTTTGTCGCAGCCGTGGCGGAAATGGTGTCCGACGCAAAGCCATTGGAGAAGGCCGATCCCACGGTTCCCGAAGACGACGTGTCCGTCAGGGTGGAGTTGACCGATGCGAACTTGGCACCGTTTGTCCCCCAGGCACTGGCTGCACGGTTGGACCCCACAAAGATGGTGCCACCAACAGTTGCAGTCGTGCTGAATGCTGCAGAGGTTCCACCAGTGCTCCCGACGACTGTCAGGTTGCCGTTGACCGTCTGGTTGCGACCAACGTACATGCTGCCGCCATTGTAGATAGCCCAGCTACTTCCAACAGTACCAGTCCCAACATATGGATCATCTTCAACGTAAAACTGCGCAAGGTTTGTGATTGTTGCGCCATTTCCATAAAAGCTATCTTTTTGAATTGCGTAGATAGCTTGAATGGGAGTTATGCCGCTGGATTTAAGATCAGTAATAGAGGCGGCATCAGTCGCAAAGCGCAGGCCATTTGCACCCCAACCATTGCCAGTAAGGGGGGTGCTTCCCTGTTTTACTTCGAGAGTGCCGCCAAGATACGTGTTGCCGGTAGCCACCTGGAATGCATAGGGCTTCGTGATCGTCACGCAACCACAGCCAGCGGTAGCCGTCATGTTCGTGCTGGCGACCGGCGTATCGAGCGTGTCATTCAGCAGGTACGTGCCAGCATAGCCGATGCCCGACAGCAGGTTCATGACCGTCGTCCCGGCGGGAACACCAGTGCCGCTGATATACTGGCCTTGGCCGACGATGATCTTGCCCGACGTGACCGAAGTAACCGTGAGCACGTTGCCGGTGATCGAACCCACGAAACTGGCGCTCGATGCATCATAGGCCTTTGGTGGACCAGCAATGCGCAAGGTCGCAGCCTTCGCAAAGGTCACACCTCCGACACATGCGCCCGTGCAATTCGCGTCAAGCTGTGCAGCATCGAACTCCGTGGTCGCCGTGTCACCCGTGATGGTCGAGCCGCCTGTGTAGGCATCGATCGCACCCGTCGTGGAGTTGTAAACGCCATAGTCCTGCAAGCGCGATCCGGTCACATGCAGGTACGGTGCCTGCGTGCCCCATTGCGGGATGCTCTGCGTGGTGGAGATGAGCAAGCCCCCTGCGTTCTGCGGGCTGCCGGGCGTGGCGATCGATGCGAACATGCCGACGCGACCATTGGCCACGTAGAGCGAATAGAGGTTCTGGCGTCCAGCGCCGTTGCGAGCAATGAACAGGTTGTTCTTGTTCGACGCGGTATAGGAGGGAATATCCACCGCCGCGACTGGCGGTGATGGAATATAGAGCGTTGCCGCGCCCAAATAGCCCATGGGATTGTCAGCCGCCAACGTGATCGAACTCATCGAGTTGGTCGCGAACACGCCCTTGTAGATGTTGTCGGTGCTGGTCGGGGTGGCTGCGGTGTTGGTGAAGGTGCCTGCGCCAGTGCGCAGCATGATCCCTTCGGAGATGAACCCACCGCCAACGCCAACGGCCACCGTGCGCGGAGTCGTCACGGACCCTGCGATGTTGAGCAGTTCGTTGCTGTCCTTGGGGTTCGGACCGATCAGGATTTTGTCAGCACGGAACTTGCTGGTGCGCAGCGGCCCCTCCGTTGCGCCGTTGACGCGCGCAAAGATGCCGTCGGTCGTTGTCCATACGTCGCCGTTTGCAGGTGCAGTCGGTGCTGCACCATGCGGAAGATTGACGCTGGCGCCAGCCGTGGTCGGCACACTCGTGCCAAGAGTGGTTCCGGCCGGAAGCTGCTTCTGCACGCCGTTGATGACAACGACGGGCTTTTGGCTGTCAGCAAGCGCAGGTGATGCAAGCGCGATGCTCAAAATGAGGCACGCGAAGCGATGCCAGTTCTTCATGGATGTCTCCTATCCATTCGGGTCGGAAATGACGGTGATCTCACCGATCTCGTAAGACAGGCCTTGGCCGGGGATACCGACCCCGAGGCGCTGAATGATCTGGCTGGGCCATGCTGGCGCGACCACGGATACGCCGCCGCCCGATGCAAGGAACACGTCGGCGGCGAAGGCTACGAAGGCGAGCGCCCCCGTCACGCCGTACTGCGCCACGGTGGCCATGCTGCCATAGGTGATGTCGGCCAGGGCGAACCCGTTGCAGCGCCGGTCGGAATAGTCAGCGTCGGCCTTGCGCGCGCGCGCGGTCGCACCGTCATAGTAGACGTTGATCGGATAGCCGCGCGGAATTGCTTCGGCAGCTACAGCCGTCAAAGCAGCGCCCGATCCATTCGGCGCGCCCAGCACGATGATCTTGGCCGGGCAGGGCGTCATGTGGACGTTGCCGGTGAAGTCCGTCAGGGGATAGTTGCCATCGCCATTGGGGCCACCGGTGGGGTTGCCACCACACCAGTCGCGGAAGGCAGCCCGATCGGCATCGAGGTTGAGGAAATATTGGCGGACGGCGGCGAGCGCCTGGGATGGCGTGGTGCTGGTGTCAGGCATTGCCATCCTCCATGGGTACAACAGCGCCCTCAACGACCTTATGGGTCGCGTCGTAATCCCAGCTATAGTGGTCAACGATCACGAAGGGTCGGCCATCCCCGGCGATGGTGTCGCGGGTAGCGCTGATTGTGGCGATGATCCGGCCACTCGTGGCGCCGGGCGTGGCCGGTTCATAGAACACGGCATCGATCATGGTGCGGTCCATCAGTAGATCGCCAATACAAACAGAGTGCGGCCATAGAGCGAGACCGTCCCGTCACCCGCCCAGCGGTGTTTGATCTCGTGCGTACCTGCGGGCATGTAGCGAGTGCCTGACAGCGTCACGCTATCGAGGGTCTTAAGGCCACCCACGGCAAAGACTTCGGTCCCGCCGATATACAGCTTGTTGCCGTAGTACCGGTCCCCGTTCGGGAAACTCTGCGCGCCGGTCAGTGTGGCGAAGATGATCGCGGGCTTGAGCGTCGTGATGTTGATGGTCAGCGAGTCCATGAACACATCCTGCCCAGCACCGCCGAGGCGCGATGCTGCGCTGATCGTGACGGGAAGCGCCGCCGCATTCGGCGCCAGGCTGTCGGAAATGATCGCGCCCGCCTTGATCGTATCGACCTCGACGTTATGCATCTTCACGCCACCGGCATCTGCGATGAACAGGCTATTGCCACCCGTATCGAGCAAGGTGAACTTGTCGATGGTGAAGGTCATCTGGCCGGTGTGACCATCGTTCGTGGCCGAATATCCGATGACGTGGCCGTTGACGTCGAGTTGCAGCACAGCCTTGGCGCTGGCCGTGCCCTGCGGGGTTACGACTGCCTCCACCAACGTCGTGACCGATGCGATGCTGCCAGCCGCCGTCGCCACTTCCTGCCCAATATACTGGCTCAGCGACTGCGCTGCCGAAACCTTCACGTTGGCGAGGTTCATCTGGAACGCGGTGCCGTCGGCAGTCTTGGACCCAAGCAGTGCAAGCGTCGATGCCTGTGCATAGTCGCCGGTCGCGATCGACTGCGCCAACGCCTGGACGCTGGCCTGTGCCGCCTGCGCGCCGGTCACCGCATCATTGGCGGTCGCCACGATCTGCGACAAGCGCACGCCAAGCGAGATAGTCGGGCTGACATAGGTCTTGTTGAGGTCCACGATGAATGCGGAGCCGTCAGGGGTCTTCGCGCCGATGAGGGCGATTGTTTCCGCCAACGCGCTATCGGCGCTGCGCCGCTGATTGGACTCGCTGACGATAACCGTGTTGACCGCGACCCCATCCACAAACAGCTTGGCATCGACATAGTCACGGATGGTCTGCCGGTCGTACTGGTAGGCCAGCAATGAATTGGACAGCCCATCAAGGTCAGACAGGACCGTGAGAGCCGGTCGCCCAGCAACAGCCAGCGTGTCGACTGCGACAAGATTGCCGACGATCCCCGAAATGGGCGACCATGCATAATCGTCGGGGTTGCTACCTGCAGTTTCGACCAGTTTGTTGAAGGCCAGTCCGATGTAGCTGCGCGTGCCCGGCTGCCCGGTCGTGAAGTCGATCCGGCCGTCCGCGCTATTCGAGTAGGCACGCCATGCGTAGAGGTGGATCACCTCTGGCGGGTTGGCGATCAGGTTGTCGACATAGGCCTGCAACTGCTCGAATGCAGCGCTGATCTTGCTCAACTCTCGGTTCACGTCCTCGGCGCGCGCGAGGTTGTGCCGAGGCATGTTGCTGGGGTTGTAGATGCTCATCGCCGCAACTTCCTCGCCGACCAGTGGAAGGTGTACGCCTGCAGCGTGTGCGAAGGTTCAGCCGGATGGGCATCGCACGCGAAGATCGGGGTGAAGTTGACCCCAATGCCTTCGGTGTAGGCCTCGACATAGCCGCGCAATGGCGCTGACCAGAAGAACTCATCCCACGTCGCGGCATCCCACAGCCCGCCACCGGCTTGCACGAGGAAGTCCTTGCCGGTCGAACCACGCGCGGTGAAGTCGCGGCTGCCTGAAATGGGCTGGCCGTCAGCGCCATAGTCGAAGAACACCGTAACGCCGACCGATGCCTGCACACCTGCATCCAGTTCGATAGTCGTTTTGTGGAGCCGCTTTTCGATCATCGGGCTGCGCAAGTGGTTGCTGGCTGGCATGACAAATGCCTGTACCCCAGCACCATCAAGCGAGGTGCCGGAGTCCAGCCTGTAGACGTAACCCTCCGCCCCACCGGCAAGGATCGCCTCTCCATCGCTGAATTCGCCAGTCGCGCAGCAGGTGAGCGACAGCGGGGAGATTGTGAACAGGCACGCCTCTGGCGCTTTGCGGCCCATGAACACCGTCAGCCCAGTCCCATCCGAATACAGCACTCGGTATTGCGACTTGGACTTGACCACGTAGGAGAACACCGGAGAAACTCCGGCCTTGGCCTTGGCAGCAAAATAGCTGGTCATTTCCGAGAGCAGCGAACCGGCGCGGAAGTTGCCGTAGGCGTTGGTTGCAGCGAGGTCTCGCAAGCCGCGCGCATCGATATAGACGGTGCGGCCAAGCCGCTGCGCTGTCCATGCGAGCGATCCAGCTTCCTCCGTCAGTTCCGAAAGCTGGAATGACGCGGCATCGCGGCCTGACAGTGTGCCGATCTTCTGCTTGCCGAAGATGGCGACGGCGCTTTCGTTGCTCTGGACGACGTCGGTGATGTCCGTGCCGAAGCCGATCTCTGCCGCGCCGACTATGGCATCGAAGATCATCGGCTCGCCCGGCGCTGATAGCTGGATGGAGCCGCCAGGGTAAATCAGCCCCAGATGATTGGCGATCTCGAAGACACGAAGCGGCTTATCGGCTGCGCCCATCCCGGTTTCGATCGGGACGTAGATGCCAGCGTGAAATTCGAACGCCCGTCCTGCACCTGATACGCCGTAGAGCGCCTCGCGGTTCTGCGACCCATAGAAGTTGTGGATCGTGAAGTCGTAGCGGCCACCGGCGGGCAGGGTGATGGCCGTGTCCGCTGCCGTAGTGGCCGATGCATGGCCGTTGGCCGTGAGCGATTCGGCGCCAAATGCACCATCCAAATCAGTGAGCACGATGTAGCCAGCGGCAGTCGAACCCCAATTGCCGCTCTGGCGCACCACGCGCGCCGCCGTGGCAGACGCTCCGCTGGTAGCGCCATAGATGCGATCTCCATCGGCAATTTCGGAAAGGCCTGCGGTAAAGCGTATCCAGCGGCCGGGGTTGACCAGTTGCCAGCCGTTCAGCGTTGCCCGGTACATCGCGCCCGCCGTGCCATCGGCATTATCGCGAAAGGCATAGGCAACGCCGTCGAAAATCACGACGCCGCGCACCGGTCCACTGCCTGGAACCCGCCCTACATCATTGCGCCGCGCATCCTGGGCGAGCGCTGTATAGTCGAGGATGAGCGCGACGGTCGGGGCATAGTCCTGCGCTTCTCCGCCAGCGACAGTGCCGATCAGCACGCCGTTGATGTAGAGGTATTCGCCTTCGGTGAAGGAGCCAGCGACATCGCGCAACGCCAAGTGACCGGCTGCGCTGCTGTTGTTCCACAACCCTTCATCGAGATGGGCCAGCGCCATGATCGTGCCAGTCGCATGGCTCATGTTGCCGGTAACAATCTGCCCGACAGCCGGTGCCATGACGCCGTTGCGGAACGGCAGCGTCCAAAAACGCGCGGACGATGGCGGGCTGTTGCCATCATACCGCTCGATGCCATCGAGGCGGCGATACCCTTCCTGCACCGGCTCATAGTTCATCGCAGCCATCAACCGGCCCGGCGGCATCAGCAGCGGCGACGTCGAGACGTCCATCCCGCCAAGCAGGGGGAAGGTTGAAGGTTGCTGACTCACAGCGTCACTTCTTCCATGATGTCGTCGACCAGGTCGCGCAGGGCGCGCTGGTACTTGGCCGTGCCGGTCTGCACGACGGCAGGGGCTTCATCGTGGTCACCCATCAGCATGACGGCACGCCAGACGATGATCTCGTGGTGCTGCTCCGGCAGGATCGGTACGTCGGTATCAACGCTCAGGATTTGCGGAGCGCGGCGATATTCACCACGGACGGTGTAGGTGCCATCGGATGTTGGCCCAAAGCAGATGCGTTGTTGCTGGTCAAAGCTGACCTCGCAAGGCCGAAGCGGGGTATGCACAGCGCGATCCCAGCGCATTTTATACTGCTGCCACGGGATCATCTGCAGTTCTTGCTCGCTGCTACGCCCGATCGCGGGGTCGTAGATCGTGAAGGGCTGGTACAGAGTGCTGCGGCGCCCCCATCCGGCGAAGTTGGCAATGCCAAGGGCGGCGGCTGTCATGCGCGCCGCCCCGGCATTGATAGTTCCTTCGAACTCGCCCGCCATAAATGGCCAGTCGCTGCGGCCCGTCTGGACCATGCGCCATGCTTCGGCGATCCAGTTCACCATCTTCTCTTGGCGACCCAGCGCGCCAACGACGGTCGTCAGCCGCGATCCTTGCTGGATCGTGCCGCTCTCGCGTTCGAGCATGTTGACGAGTTGAAGGAAGTTCATGGCGCAGTCCTCAAGCCAACTGCATCCGCGACATGCGCTTGTCCCAGGCGGCGATCTCGTCATCGCTGGGCATGGAGAAAATCGAGAACGGGTAGGAGTGCTGCTCGACCCATTCCTTCACCGGCAGGCCGGTCTGCGGATTGATCTCGTCGGTATCGCGCGCCACGGTTTCGATGGCGTCGTCCAGGGCGCGATAGAAGCGGTAGGGAATTTTGACCTTGGTGCCGCGACGAATGAGGATGACCTGCCCCTGACAGGCCACCTGCACGTCTTTGGCGCGCGTCGGGTCGCTCGACGGCAGAATCTGGATTTCCACCTTGGGGTCATGCTGGAAGTGCATCGCGGCATGGCCGGTCGGCAATGCTGCAGCGGGAGCGACATCGCGCACTTCGCCAGTCGAGATGGTGCGGCGACCGCTGGCCTGCCCCGGCTTGGCAATCGGAGGAGCCTTTTCGGGTTCGTCGGCAGCACCCTTGAGTTTGGCCGGAACCTCAAGGCTTTCCTTGTCGGGGAATGCCTGCCGAATTTTGGCACGCAAACCAACGGCGTTCGATCCGCGCGGAATGTCGAGGTTGAACAGGTTGCTCGCGGCCCAAGCCAACTGCGGATAGGTCGCAGCGTCAATCGAAACGGTGATCTTGTCCGTCATGGGGGTAACCTTCTTGCTGGGGGTCGGGAGGTTTAGTGCCGGTGGAGCCACCCCCGAGGCTCAACACCGGCACATTCGCAGCGGGGAGAGGTCCGCTACGAATCCTGGGCAGGGGGCTGCTGGTCTGCATTGGGTGCAGCAGCGGCGATTGCAGCAACCAGCGCGTCGACAGCGCCCTTACGGGCCTTGCCCGGCCCTTCGCCCTGTTCGGCGGCGAGCGCTGCATTGAGCACTTCGACAGGCACACCGGCGGCAATCGCTGCGATCAGGCTGGCGATGGGCTGGCGAACGAGCGCCAGCGCAGCATCAGCAACCCAATCACCGTCGGTTGCGGCATCGCCTTCCGTGGCCGGGGCCGGTTCCACCACATCGACAAATTCGCCGAGCACCTGCACGTCAAAGCCGCTGTTCACCAGCAACTCCACGATCGGTTCAGGAGCGATGGCATTGGTATTGGCTGGCAGTTCGGCGATGACCGTGCCGTTGAGGTTGATGCGGATCGGGGTTTCTGCACGGCCATTGGCAGGCCACAGCACAATGAGACGCTTGGATTCGGGATACTGACCTTCGCCAATGACGAGCATGGGACTGTCCTTTCAGATGGCAACGGCGGGAGCGACAAGCCCCCGCCGTGCATGGCGTTAGGGCTTGTCGCGGAAGGCGACCCACACGAGGTTCTTGGCATTGACAGCGATGGCGCTGCCGATGGTGAACCCCTTGGCCTGGGTGCTGGAGCCAGCGAATGCCGAGATGCCGTTGGCATTGATGATGCCAAGCGAGGCGTTGCCGGTCACGCCGTTGTCCACGACGTTCTGGGAACGGGAGGCGTAACCGTCGGTGAAGTCCGGCGTCCATTCGTAGACGATGGTGCCGTCGGTGATGTTGAACACCTTCACATAGTCGGGAATCCAGCCGACGGGGACGTTGATGGCAGCGCCCGCGCCGACGACGGAACCCTTGCGGATTTGACTGGTCATTTGGATTGAACCTTTCGATCAGGGATGCATGAGGGGCGGCTACCTCACGGCAGCCGCCAACCCATCATCAGGACAGGGCCGAAGCGGCGACTTCGACGCGCGCCATCCACGTCTCGTTGAGGCGGACGGCGTTGAACCACGTCTTCCAGCCGACATAGCCGCGCTGGCCGAGCACATCGGACTTGTCGCGGGTGTCGGGGTTGATGACCGTGGGAACGATGGGCTGGTTGCCCTTGCCGTCCGACCCCTTGCTGGTCTTCAACGGCGTGGTGCCGAAGGCATCCATGCCGAAGAACACGATCGGGTAGACGTTGGCATTGGCGCCACCGGTCGAGACCATGCCGTTGATCGCACCACCGGCATTGGGCAGCGAACCCAAATCCGGCGACAGGATATAGCGCACGTCTTCGACCGAGCCGATCTCGTACTCGCTCATGGGCTGGCGCGTGCCGTACTGCGCCACCGGCACGAAGCCGGTCATGTTGCGAATGTCGGATTCGAGGTCGGTATGACCCACGGCGATGTAGGCCGCTTCGATCGGGCGGGTCGCGATATTGGGCGACGGCGCCAGAATCTTGGTAAACTTCTTGGCCTTCATCGACTTGAGGTAGCGCGTCACTGCGCGCTGCCGGGTCAGGGTGATCGGCGTGTTCACCTGGTTGCGCGCAGCACCGTTCGAGTAGAACACCGAAGTGCCGCCGCGAACGACGCCCCAGATGATCTGCTCCAGGGTACGGCCAGCATTTTCGCCGCATTCGTCAACGGCTTCGCGAAGAACCGGGTCTTCCGACAGGTCGGCGATCTTGTCGGTGATGACCACGACCTCGCCCCACTGCAGGAGGGAGACGGTGACATCTTCAAACCGGATGGTGCGCGCAGTCGGCGTCACGCCTTCCTGCAGCGGAGTGGTGACCGCATCGAACGGGATGCGGCGGCGGAACTTGACCGTTTCCGCCTTGTTGCGCGGGATCGCCTTGGTGGCGCCCAGCATGGCGAGGATGGTGACAGCCCGAACGCATTCGAGCATGTCGATCATGGCATAGGCTGCGGTACGCTGCGAAATATCGCCGTAGGTATTGGCTGACATCGGGAAGTCCCCTGAGCAAGCCCAGGGGGTTCACCCCCGAGCGGCTAGAGACCCGTGCGGCTGCGCTTGCGTTCGTAGTCAGCGATGCGGGCATCGGTCGCAGCATCGAAATCGTCGGGAACTGCCGAGATTGCGGGCTGAGCGCTGATCCCCCCATCGCGACCAGCGTTGAGCTGGCGTTGCCGCTTCGGGTCCATGGATGACGTTGACCGATGATTGTCGTTGCCGGGCTTGGGCGCCGGTGCCTGAACACCGAGGCTGGCCTTGAACTGCCCCATCAGCCACGCCGCTTCATGACCATCCTCGACATTGACGGCGCGACTTGCGGCTTGCTGCACAGCCATTGGCTGCGTTTCGAGCCATTGGGGATACCGCTCGTCAGAGAGGTACTTGTCCCAATCCGGGTGTGCGGACACGAACGTGTCGATCTCGCGCTGCCGTGCTTCGTCTGCCCGTTGTTGGGTGACTTCGGCGACCGGGGCCTTGAGGCCAGCAATCTCGCGCTGTTGGTGTTCGATCAGCCCAAGGATCGGATCGGCAATGTCGCCGTATTCCTCCTTGAACCGCTTCACCGCTTCGCTTTCGAAGGGATTGCCGGCCGATGCGGCGGGCTGCCCTCCGTTGTCATTGCTGTGCGTCGATCCCGGCCCGGCTTCGCTGGATTTGCGCAACCTGGCCAATTCGCGATCCGCTGCGGACAAGCGACCCGTCGTGCTGCTCAGGCGATGGCTCCACTGCGCACGGTCGCGCTCGTAGGCCTCGCGGAGGGCTGGCGGGGCATTCGCCCAAATGTCATCGGATTGCGTGGGGGCCGGGGCTGGTGCCGCAGCCTGGTCGTTGGTGGCAGTTCCCTTCGCGGGACCGGCCTGCCCATCATCACCTGCATCGTCAGCGCCGGTGTTGCCGTTGTCGTTTGCCGCAGCAGCATCTGCCGGGGCATTGTCGTTGGCACCAAGACGCTCATCGACTGCAAGATCGAAGGCATCGACTTCGCCGGTATCGCTACCGGATACGTCGTTGATGGCGGTTGTATCGCTTTGAGGTGCAGGAGGCAAGGCTTTGTCCTTTCGGTGGGGGTCAGGAGGGGTTGTACGCGGACACAGGAGGTTCAAGGTCGTCAGCCATGATCGTGGTCGGCAGGTCGATGACCTCCCGCCACGTCTTGATGCTGGCCTGAATTGCGGGAATGCTGGCAGGATCGGAACGTTCGAGCATGTCGCGCAGGTCTTCGATGCGACCTTGCGCGTGTCGCTTCACGACCGGCCAAGCGAGGTTGATGGTGCTCATGCTGCCACCGTCCCTTCGGAGATGTAGCCGCCCGAGCCTTTCGGCTGTTCGCCGTTGCGGCGGGCATCTTCCGCGTTCTGCCGCTCGATGGCAGCCTCTGCCGCGAACAGGCGCTCTTTGCTGTCCGTGTTGATCTTGTGGCTGGCCAGCATTGCCTGGACCTGCGCCATGTCGACGCCGTCCTTCTGGACCAGCTTGAGAATCTCGGTCTTCTGGTTGAGTTCCGCGATCTCCTTCTGCACCTGCGCTTCGGCTTGGCGGCTTTCCGCCGTGATCTTGGCGACATCGAGGGAGGTTTTTGCGCGGATTGCTTCGGGCGATTCCTGCCCGGCGCTGGCTTCGGCGGCTGCCTTGATGCGCTGCTCGAACGTGTCCTTGTCGCACAGCACGTCATCGGGGTTGATGTTCAACGCCTGCAGCGTGAGCCGCATCACGTTGTAGACCTCGACCGCCGGGCCAAGCACCGGGTGGGCAGACCAGTTCTGCGCGATCAGCATCAGTTGCTGGCTTTGAATTTCACGGACCAGCAGGACGGACGTGCCGCGCGCTTCTGCCTGCATGTCGCCCTTGATGCCGTCGTTGGGATTGAACTGCATGTTCCAGTCGAACGCGCGGCGGATTGTCGGCGTGGTCAGGTCATCATCCCAGTTCTTGACGACGCGGCGGAAGACGACATTGGCCGAGTTGAATAGCATCGACATGCCGCTCGACGTCTGGGTCACATGCGCGCCCTGTTCGCCCTGGGCGATGGTTGGCATGGAGACAACGTCATCAATGAAGCGGATTGCCAGTTCGATGATCCCGGCGATCTGCGCTTGGTTCATGGGGATATTGTACGTCGCGAAGGGTGCTTGATCCTTCCCGATGTCCTGCCCCTTCTTCTTCCAGATTTTCCGGGGCGTCAGTTTCCATCGGCCATTTTCCGGCTCGACCTGCGTCTTATCGATGACCACCTGCGGACCGACGGACAGCGCGGAGTTGTCCATCATCATGCGGACCGCGCTGTTCAGCATGGATTGCTGGTGCCGCATCAGGTGTGGGATACCCACCGCGCCGAAGATGGTGGCTTCATCCTTCTCGAATGGGAACAGCGAGTAAAGCGTTTCTCCACTATCAAGCGGGAAGTATTCTTCCAGTTTCAGCAGTCGGCCTTGGCAGAAATAGCAAATGACCATGTGCGAATCGAGCGGGTCTTCTTCCTTCTCAAACTGCTCGGCTTCATCGACTTTACCAAGCGTGCGCAGCATGGTGCAAATCTGTTCGCATTCCATGGGGCCGTGATATTCGTACACGACAAAGCGATTGATGACCCCGTCTTCATTCTTGACTGACATCATGCGCAGTTGGGTGAGGTTTGCGAACTCGCCGCCCATGCCGCCGCGCGACGGACCATCGAACAGAATCTGCTTCACGGTTTCGGGATGCCAGCCCAACTGCCTCGCCCAACGGCGGAACGCGCTCTTGTTGAGCAAGTGCCGCTCAAACGTGCTGTCGCTGTCCGTGATGTCGAGCGCGTCGGGATCGGGGAAGAAGTGCCACGGGTTGACGCGGCGGTAGAGGGGGCGAGGGTCGTTGTCGTTGGCCAGGACGAACGTGTTGGCGATGGTCGTCCCATCCTCTGCGGTCTTGGGCATCCACCGGCGGCGCGGCTTGCTGGCGGTGAGCGGCCCCTTGAGGACGCCGATGCCCAGTTTGCAGGCATCATCGATCACATCGCGGCAGACGGCCGGATACCGGCTCTCGGTCAACTGGTCATCGATCTCCGTCTGCATCCGCTGCGAGCGGCGATCGGCCTCCATCTTGGTGCTCTTGGCTTCACGCTCGATCGCGCGCAGCTTCTGCGCCCGGTCCAGATGGCCAGCCGCCTCCTGCCGTTTGCCGACCAATTGCTCCGGCTCCACACCCTGATCGACCATGCCATTGTGGTCATCGATGGCCTGTGCGGCCTGCTGCTCTGCCGCCTCCGCCTCGCGCACGGCAGCCTTGGCGTCATCGGTAAGTTGCGGAACGGGAGTGGCCTTGATGCCCCAGTTCCGGTCATCGTTGGGGAACAGCATGTCGCCCAGGCGCGCCGCCCAGGCTGTCGTCTTGGGCCGCGTGTAGTTGACGAATATCTTGGACCGGTCGGGATCGTCGTTGAGAATGCGCAGGGTGTCGTGGTCGTAGAACCCATGGAATTGGCGCAGGTCATCGAGCCAGCGCAATTCGACATGGTTGCGGCGGCGGATACGATCGGTCAGTTCCGCTTCCAGTTCAGCGATGAAGCCAGCGGTCGCACCCTGCAGCCGCTCGAACTCGACCAGCGCAGCATCCTTGGCCCGGTCCTCATCGCTGATGTTGTCGTTGTCGAAGGTGCCGTGGATGGCCGGATCGTACATGGTCAGTATCCTGCGCAGGAATCGGCAATCACGCCGACGGTCGGTTCGATGGAAACGATGGGGCGACGGATGGCGCGGCGCAGGCCAGACATGATGGCGTACCGGGAGGCATCCATGAGGTGGTCGTGCTTTTTGACGATCTTGCCGTGCTCATCGCGACGGTAGAGGCGGTACTCCCCAGCCCATGCGGTGAGGGTCGAGAACACCTTGAACCGGCCAACCGACAGCAGCGTCCACAGTTCGTAGATGCCAGCCTCAACGCTGTTGATGGCTGGAGCAATATCCAGACTCTCGTTGCGGTAGGAGACGATCAGCCGCTCGCCGTCGTCCTGAGACCGGCCGCGTGATGCAGGATCGATGACGCCCGGAATCCAGTCACCGCGCGCCTTGATCGCAGAGGCGTGCTCGACCGGCTTCTTCTCGCCCTCGTAGTGCTCGGAGTAGGCGTAGATGATTCCGGTATCGTCATCGATCGCCAGCCAGATGCAGGCCGTCTTGTTCCAGCCCACGTCGAGGCCGTAGCAGCGCCGCCAGTGGGGTGGGATCGGGAATGGATCGACTTGGATCGACTCCAGTTCGATCGGGTAGATCGCACCAGCCCCCATGCTCGGCTCGCCCTTGGCGCGCGCCTTGCGCAGGTGTTGCGGCGTGGCCGCGAGCATCTTCGACTTCGTGTCCGCATCGAGGTGCGGCACATCATCCCAGCCAGCATTGACGACGTATTTGGCGTCAGAAACCGCAGGCATGGTGCCGCCGCTCCCCCTTTGGTTGGTTAGAACGCGGTGAAGCTGCTGCTGATGCTGAATGCGCCCTGCGCGGTAGCGCCGTTCACGTACCGGACGCGGTAGAGCGTCGCGGTGGTAACTGCGCCGGTGAGCGGGACTCGAAGTGTTTGCCCTGCGCCTGCTGTGATCGCAATCGAAGCAATTTGCCGATAGGTCGCACCTGTATCCGTCGACTGGTCAATGTAGAGCGTGCCAGCTTGGTCCGCGAAAGCCGTCGCATTGAAATATGCCCAGCCTGCGCCGCTGTTTGTCCGACCAGTACCTGTGTAAGTCGCGCTGGAGGCAAGCGCGGTTGAGCTATCCGTATAACCGGTACTTGGGTTCACAATGCCGATGCTCGCTGCACTGCTGGTGGCCAGGGACAGCCCAATAACCTGGGGTGCGGAGCGCTTCTGCGTCATGGAGATCGAGACGGTTCCACTCGTGTATGCCGACACACGGGCACGGACGAAGGCAGCGGACGAGTTGTACACCCACATCCCCACGGCGTTCATGCTCGTGGTTGCAGCCCCTGTACTGGTCGTGGCAGAGTTCACGTACAGCGTGGTCCATGTCACCCCATCGTTGCTCTGCTCGAAGGAGACGTTGTTGCTGGTGCCGATGCTGGTGATCTGGAATGATCCGCCCGAATATCCGGCGTTCGACACGCTGACGACAACTGCGGCAGAGGTCACGCTGCCGGTGGTCGTGAGGCCATCAGACACGCCATCAATCTTGGTCGTGGCGAAGTCGCAGGTCGCCGCGACGGTCGTGCCATTATCGCAGTAGATCGCGGTCGATGGCAGGAACCCGCTGGGGGCCTTGATGCCCAAGCCGGAAACCGCCTGAGCGTGGACCGAGCCGGTGAAGGCGGCCAGCGCCAGCGGCATGAGCAATGCCATGCTGATGAGCGAATTGGTCTGGCCGGTCTTCGAAGCGAACGTGACCTGCGGAACGGTGGGGTCGATGGCAAGGGACGTCAGCGCGGCGCGGTTCTGCCAGGTGGCGAGTTGGCCGTAGCCGATCGGCCAGACGACGCCGCCGACGATCCCGAGCAAGACGGACAGGTCGTTGGACAGCCAGCCCTTGGCCAGCGCGAACATGACGATGGCCGGTGCGATCTTGCGCAGTGCGACCCATGCCTGTTCGGCGATGGGTGACGGATTGACGGTGATCGGGCGGTGCTTGCGGGGCTTCGTCGGTGTGGTCATCGGATGCCTACCTTGTTGGCGACGGGCGCGCATTGAGGCACGCGGTCAAAGCGGTAGGCTCCGTAATACGATATTTTCGATCAGTTGCGCAAGACTGACCAGTTTTAGCGATTAGTCTCGCGGGCAGCGCTCTCTGCCTCAAGGAACGACAGCACGACGTCGGACAAACCGAGCAGTGGCGTGAAGGTGATGAGCATCAGACCCTTGGTCGTCATGAGGCGGATCAGCGCCTCGCCATAAACGTCGGCAGGCGGTTCTTCGTCCAGCCATATCCAGTGCTTGGCCGTGCCCTGAAACACGCGCCGACCTTGGTCATAGGACTTGAGGCCGATCGTGCTGGTGCCGCCGCTGACATGCTTGACCTTCACCACGTCGGCCAGACCGTCGACACCGCGCTTCCATGTCGCGCTGATGATCGCATCCTTGGGTATCATGCCGGTGCCATCGAAGGCCTTGCGCCCGGCTTCCCATGTCACCTCACCGAACAGTTCCTTCTGGATGATGTCGCGGGTGGTCTCGTTGGTGTCGCCTGCAGCCCAGCCGTGGTTTGCCCAGGGGAATTGTCGGCCTGCCCACCAATGTGGGTATCGCCCGGTTGCATGGCAGGCGCACTCGTAGCTACCTGCCACCGTCTTGCCGACGCGGTTGCCTGCCTGGAACAGCCGCTCGATGTGCGTTGCGCCAGCGCGGAAGAACTCAAGGTGGCGGGGGTAGAGGTGGCGCGCGTAGAAGATCGGCATCCCCGGCGCTGGGCTGGGGATCGTCTCATCGGGGAAGAACAGTTCGAGCCGGTTGGTCCGCCGCGCCAGAATTTCGCCCTCGGTCGTAGCGTACAACTCATCGATCAGGCCTGCGTCGAGCGCGTTGGCGAACTGCTCTGCATCAAACCGCGCCGGATCAAAGCCCGGCGCGGTGATGATGGCCTGCGCCAGGTCGGTGAGCGGTTTCACCGTCGGCCGGTCAGTGGGCGGTCGGGCTTGCCGCTGCGAGCGCTTCGGCCACGGCTTCGCGGACCCTCGCCGCCATGGTCACGCGCTTCACGTCGTCGGGCACGTCGTCATAGGCGTGGTTGTGGTTGTGATCGACGGTGCCCTCGATCGTGCGCTTGCCCGAGAACGCGCCGCCAGTTTCCTTCGCGGCCTGTTCGAGAAGCTGGGCCGCGCTCTTGTAGTTGCGCTTGGCGAACGCGATGGCGAACATTTCGTCCAGCTTGGCAATGCGGTACGTCGCTGATGCGATGGCGATGTTCTTGACGGATGCCTCGAACTCCTCGCGCGTCCGCGTCCACAGCGGCATCCATTTTTCCACGCCACGGCTGCGTGCGTGGTCCGTGTCGCGGATCACCGACAGGTCGTAAGCGCGCGCCTGGTACGACGGGATTTCAACGCCGAACTCCTCCTTGAATTCGCGCAGGACTTCGGCCAGCCGCCCATAGCAGGCGTACCGCATGACGAGCCACGTCTTCTGCTTGTCGTTGAGGGTCACGACGCCATCTCCTTGTGTGCGCGCTCGGCGATTGCCAGCCCGCCCTTGATGCCCTCGCGGAAGTTGCTGGCCATCGCCTTGACCGTGCGCGCCGTATCGCGCTGGTCCACCTCGCCAGCGAGCAGTAGGTTGGCGAACTGCACGCCAGCGAAGATCGAGCACGCCGTCATCACCTTGGACGCGGCCTCGCGCGGATCGGGCGCATCAAGCAGGTACTGCATCGTAGCCAGCCGCATGGATTCGAGGAGGCCTGCAACCTCCAACTTCTCGGCTTGGTCGGCGGCGCGGCGGAACTTCAATTCGTCAGTCATGAGGGTGTGCCTTCGATGATGTGGCGGGAGCGCGTTTGCCGCGCTTCCCGCCACGCGACCCGCCGGGCTGGCAGGGGGTGAACGGCTTGTTGGTGATGCGGACGACGCCGATTGCCCTGCGCCATGTAACGAGGATACCGCCGCGCTTATCGCGATCGCGGACTTCGTTGATGACCACGGCCAGCGCATGGGCTTCTGCGCGGTTGGTGAAGCGTTGCACGATGCAGCCGCTGTCGAGGAGGACGCCGAACAGGGTCATTGCACCTTGCCTTGCTCGACGGTGTACTCGCGCCGGTCCATGCTGTTGTGGACGCAGACCGGTCTACTCCAGTCGGGGGCGTCATGGACCTCAGGCTTGCACCAACACGCTTCGGAATACGTGTGCTCGCGCAGGTCATTGAGCGGGACGACGTGCCAGGTCATGCCATCTTCCTCCCGCACGTCCCACACGCAGCGGTGATCTGCGCTTGCCCGAAGATCGGCTTGGATTTAGCCGCAGCGACCATGTCCTCGATCCCAGCGGCAGCCGGGCCGTAGCGGGCGACCACGTCCACGAACTGCTCGACGTCGTGCGCGAGGATCGTGAAGATCGGCTTGCCCTCGACGTCGAAGCGCGGCTCGCCGTCACCGTCGCGCGCCTGCCCGGCGTGGCACAACTCGTGCTCGATCAGCGCGCAGAACGACCAGTCGTCGGCTTGCGCCGCCCATGTCGCATCGATGGTGATGACGATGTCGGGAACCTCCGCGAAGAACTCGCGCCAGAGCCAGTGCTGGAGCGCGCTCGACCACTTGCGCTGCTGCGCCTGGATCAGCCTGCACTCGCCCATCACGACCGCGTTGTGGTTGCGCTGCTCGGCGGTGGTCCACAGCCAGCCGATGCGCGCCTCGGCCAGATGATCGTGGCGCGGGTTGTGCAGCGGCCCGGCGGGATCGATGAACGTGCGCGCGACCCAATCGCCAAGCAGCGGGGCAGGGGCGAAGTCGTCCACCTCCGCAAGATCGATTGAAGGGCTGGGCCGCGTGTCACGCACCAGCTTGGCCGCGCGGTCGAACGGGAGCACGTCACCCATTGGTCTGTCCCTCATCCAACGGCCACGACAGCCAATCCTTGTTCGAGACGATGAACGGAGCGCATGTCGGGCGTCGCACCATCACGTACCCGTCGGCAGAGGCCATGAAGCGCACGAGACCTCCTCCCTTGAGGTGCGTCGGCATGATGCGACCCTCACGCTTTTTACCCATTGTGCTCGTCCAGTTTTGCGACGGATAGGCGCGCCAGCGATGCCATGTATGCGGCGGTCATCCACCGCACCGGCGCTCCGATCTTGACCAACGTCGCGCGCGCCTCGGCAAGCTGCGCCTGCAGCGCCTCCCAACGGTCGATCATACGCTGCAACTGGCCGTGCAGCGTCTCGGCGTGGCGCTCCGCCGCCAGCGCGCGATCCATCTGGCTCTCGGCCACCTTGTAGGCGTCCTTGGCCTCATCCTCCCACGTCACGCGCCAGAGCGGTGACGCGCAATTCGGGCAGTCATCCGGTTCGGGGTTAGCGAACGCGCCGCTGGGCGTGAGCGTCATCTTGACGAGGCGGAAGCTGCACCGGGGGCAGCGCAGCACGCCGGGCACGGTGGCAATAGCGACCGGCGCAGGCGGGGTCAGGCTGCTGATCTCGCGCAGCCGCACCATCGTGCAGGCGTGCGCGTAGATCGAGCGGGCGATGTCGCTTGGCTTGGCGCTGGCAACATTCGCGCGCACAGGGTCTGGCGACCAGTACGCCCCGGCCGCGTGGATGGCGAGCATGATGTCGTCGTCGGTGGGGGTGATGTCAGGCATCGATCCGCTCCACGGTCACGCGCCAGCGGCCCGGCAGCCCGCACTCCGGCTTGAGGTTGAACTCCAGCGATCCCTCCTCGACCTCCAGCCCCTCGGGCAGATTGATCGTGGCCATGTCGCGCATCACGCCGACGATGCCCGCGCCGATCTGCTTGTTCAGTTCGTCACCCATGGTTGGCTCCTTGCTGCTGTGCCGCGATCCAGTCCTGCGCCGCGCGCGCAGCCTCCACGTAGGCGCGGCTCGGTGTCTTGCTGTCCTCCTGGCCCGGCCGGAACGCGGCCCAGATGCGGGCGCGGATGGCCTGCGGCAGCGCGTACCAATGGCGACGGCAGCCCCACGCGGCGGGCGGCACATACGACGTGCAGCCGGGCCAGTGGCAGGTGTGTTGCTGGTGGTCGCCCTGCTTGATCGCCTCGCGGACGTGCGCGACCTTGGCGCCTGCATCGAACAGGTCGCCAGCGGCGGGCTGCTGCGGCGCGGGCTTGGTGGATTGCTTGTAGCGCCGCACGGCGTTGACCACGGCGCGCGCCTGGTCGGCGGTCATCATGCCGATGTGGCATTGCTTGCGATCCATGCTCAACTCGCTGGCCAGCCACGCATAGGCTTCGGCCCGGCTCATGCCGCCATCGCGCCAGAGCGGGTCGAACGCGGCGTGGGCGGCGCTGCGCGCGCGGCGCGTGTCAGGCCCGGCAGGCGTGCCCAGCGCGTTGTCGGTGCCGGGATGGCAGCCGCAGTACGCCCCACACCGGCACAACCAGAACCGCTTGTGGTGCAGGTCGGACCGGTGGGGGTAGATGCGCTCGCCGCCGACGGGGTGCGCGGGATCGCCGCATTCGGCGCACAGGGGGGATGGCGCGGGCGCGGGCATCGCGTCAGCGCTCCTTGTGCTTGGCGATCACGGCATCGAGCGCGTCCAACTGCTTGGCCAGCGCCTCATGCGCGCCGATCTCGGTCGTGGCGGTCGCGATGACATGCACGCCGCCGCCGCGACTTGCGCTGATGAACCATGGCTGGACATGCGGGATGCCAGTCGCGGTATCGCGGGGGGTGAAGACCTGCACAACGCTCACCAGCCCATGCGTTTCGCACAGGCTGGGCAGGGAGAATGGGGCAGTGCTCATCGTGGTTACGCTCCGATGAAGTGGGGGATGACGACGGGGGCCATGATGGTCAGCACGGTGGCGACCATCATCACGGCATCGCTGGTGAACTTGCGCGCCTGCAGGCCGATGCGGTTGGCCAACACCGGCTTGGGCATGAGGTTGGGGTATGTCTCGACGCGGGTGACGCCGTGCGCGTCCCAATGGCAGCGCGGGTCGATGTCACAGGCCTCGGCCCAGCCGCGCTTGACGTTGCTCTCGGCCTCGTCGCGCGTGGCGTAGGGACCGAGCAGGTAGGAAACGCGGGGGCCTTTCGGCCCCTCGCGCAACAGGGTGACGTAGAAGCCGACCTGCATCAGACCGCCTCCCCGCTGTCTGGCTGCACCCGTCTTCTGGGCGCGCTGTCCTCATCCACCGTGGCTCCGCGTCTTCTGGGTTCGCCGTCCTCCATGACGGCGCGATAGACCTCGTTGGCCACCTCGTTGTCGGTGTGATCCGCGATCAGTTCCTCGCCGGATTCATCGTTGCCCCAGATGAGGCAGAAGCTGCCCGCGCGGCGCTCATCGCCCGGCGTGCGGAACGCGATCACGTCCTCGCCGGTGGTGCAGAGCGCGTTGCAGACGGTCGGGGCGCTGGCCGACCGCTTGACGGTCCATTCCTCGCCGTCGTTGACGCTCAGGACATAGCCGCGATCGAGCAGTGTCTTGACCAGCCTGCGGGCGACACTGCGCTCGCCGGGTGTGGCGTAGCGCATGAAGCTGGACTGGCCGGTGATGGCGCGTTGGGTGTCGGCCATGGTTCAGGCCTCCCCTTCGCTGGTGCTGATCGTCTGCTGCATCGTGCCCGACCAGTCGCATTCCATGCACTCGACCTGGTCCTCCATGTCGCCCACAACCCACTCCTGCCGGGCAAAGTCCCAGCGGCTGTCGGACCGGCCGGACAGGTGATCGCGGTCGCCGCACTCGGGGCAGCGGTGGTGAACTTTGGCATCATCGAGCGCGGGGGCAGTGGCAGCGCCGACCTCGAACGAGAGAAACCGCATCGTCGCGCCGTTCTCGGTTTCGCCGGTATCACCCATCAAGTCGCGCATGTCGCGCGCGATGGTGGCGCGGCACTCGTCGGCGATGTCGCCACCGATCGTGGCGGTGCAGTGCAAGGTGACTGCGAAGGTGTAGGTGGTGTTATCGGGCATTGCATCTCACTCCGTTTGAGACTCCGACCCGGCGTCGGATGCCCGATAAATACCGTAATGAGATATTTCGTCAAGAGATGGACTTAGGGGGAGGCGGTATTGAGTCTTAAAAGGACTCAACCTCCGCGACCTTACGTGTGGTCGCGCGGCGCGCCGGAGGTGTCGCCGATGCCATCGTGGGTGAGGTGTCAGGTGTCGGTCACCGGATCGTGACGATGATCGCGGAAATTTCGATGTGTATCATAATTACAGTTGCCGACTGATTTTTGGTGTGTATTGATAATATATCAGGCCGGCACAGGGCCGGCCACAACGGAGTGACCCACATGACCAAGATCATCTCTGCCCCGCTCGCTCAAGTTTACACCGGCGGCAACGGCCACTGCGAATATCTGGTCGATGGTGATGACCTGCAGGCCCGCGCGGATGCGGTTTGCGACAAGGACTGGCTTGCCGCAGGTCGCCAGGCGGAAATCCGTAGCCGCGACCTGCGGCTGTGGGGCGTCCAGTTTTCTGATGGCGGGCGGGTCGATATGGTTTTTGACAGCCTCTCCGCTGCTGAGCGTTACGTCGCTCGCTGCGCTTGACACCTCCGGCCGCTGGCGATCGTCCGCGTCCTGACCAAGTAAGCTGAGAATGAGGTAATAATCATGCGCAATCTCAAGATCACCATCCTCGCTAATGGCCATGCGGCCCCGACTAACCGCCGCAATCCGCGTGGTTATGCAGGAGGCAATCCGGTTATCGAGATCACCGACATCCCGGATAACGTAACCGACGTTGAGGCTATATCCGCCTACGATCGCTGCGTCATCATGCCGGTCATGCACGCCACCATGCCGATCCCTTGGCCACGCATCGCAGAAAGCCACCAAGGACAAATCATTCACCTCACGCGCGGCCGCCCTGCAAAAGGTGATGCCAAGTTCGTCCGCGTCAACATCACCCTTAGCCCAGAGACTCTGGCGTTGATCGATGCCCAACCCGAGGCGCGATCCAAGCTGATCGAGCGGTTGATCATCAAGGCGTTTGGGTGACGCTACACCAATCTGGCAGACTAACCCCCACAGGCCCCGCCGCGCTCATGCGGTGGGGCCTTTTGCGTCAGGCTCGCAACTGCGCTGCCACCTTGGCCTTGATCCGCTCCAGCTCGTCACGCGTGACCAGATCGGCATCGACAGGTGGCCGCCATTCTGTGTGGTGCTTCCAAAGCAGGTGCTTGGCGCGACTGACGACGAACTCGCGGCGAGCGGTGCGGGCCTCGCACGCCTTGAGCACCTCGGCAGGCGTCGGCATGAACGTGCAGGTGCGCAGCAGGTCATCGAATGCCGCGCGCAGGTCCGTGAGCGGGACGTTGCGCAGGACGCGCCAGTAGAGATCGAGCCGCTCGTGTGCTTCTTCGAGCGTGGTCTGGCGTTCCTTGGTTGCCATCGCCAGGCGGGCGATCATCGTCTCGATCTTGGTCTGGTCAGGCATCTGCTGGGGAGGCCTTGGCGCGTCGAGGAATGCCTGCAGCGCAGCGGCAGCCTTCGGGCCGACGACTGGCGTCTCACGGCTAAGGATCACCGCGCGCAGCCTGTCGCTCAGCGGCGGCTCTTGCGAGCGCATTGGTAGGTTCGTCACGGTTGAACTTTCGGGCATCGTCATACCTTCCGTGGGTGAGTTTCTGCTGCATCCAGGCCACCGGATTGTCGGGCGGGCGCTTGAGGTCGATCCATTCGGCGATCGCGTCGATGATCCGGCCATCGCTGTGCTGCTTGCGCCACTTGCCGATGATCGCACCGGCCTTGCGCTGATCCAGCCCGGCTTCGACCAGCTTGGGCATGGCCTTGTCGAAGATCAGCTTGGCCGGATCGAACGCGGGAGGATCGACCGGCGCTGGCGGTGATGGCGGTGGCGGTGGAGCGTCATCGACAACGACCTTCACCCCGTCGTCAGCGGATACGACGGGGGGGTTTTCGGGGTCGGATTCAGCGGGGGGTAGGGGGGCATCAGAATCGTTAGATTCTGATGTAGGTGGAGGTGGAGGTGGAGGGGTATTACCATCGAATGTACGGTCGTATGGGTCGCCTTCAATGTTTTCAGTACGTTGCGCTCCCCACCGTGCTTCAATATTTTTGCGATTAGTCTCACTTTTTTTGCGCACATAAGTCGCTTCTTTTTGGAGACGCTTCTGGGAAATCCGACCGCTGTCGACGGTCCAAAATTCGAGGATCGTGGGCTTGATGATGAGCCATTTGCGCAGGCTCAGGCCGGTGATCCGGGCCAGCTTTTTGTCGTCCAGCGGGAGCGTGCAATCGTCCTGCCGCCACGCGGCCATCAGCAGAAGCAGGTATGCGCCATGCTCCTCCGTGGACAGGTGTGTGGTGTCCGCGAGGTAGGCGTCGGCGAACAGCGGGATGGCGGCCGGCTTGCTGCTCATTGGCCATCCACCATCTGCGCAGCGAGTTGCATCTCTGCTCGCGCAATCTTTGCTGCTTCCGCCGCCTCGAAGTCCGACGAATGTAGTGCTGCGTCGTAGACAATCACGCGCCCATCATCGCCGATGATCTGCCACACGAACCCGTCGCGCAGGCCGGGATCAACCGCCACGCGCAGCACCTCGAAGGCGAATGGCGTGCTCATGCGGGCCTCCAATGGGTGATGTCGAACGGGTGGTCATGCATCCCGAACGCCCAGCGCGTGGCTGGCGCGCCCGCGCGCGCGGCGGTGATCGGCCATGGCGCGGGCGGCTCTATCCCGTTGCGCAGGCGCACGTAGGCGTGCGTGAGCGCAGGCGCGTCCTCAGGCTCGCCAGGGACGTGTGTGGGCGGGTTGCCCAGGTTGGGGTGCCAGCGGGTCATGCGGCCTCGCCTGAGCACCATGCGCCACACTCGCTGTCGGCAGCATCCTCCTCGACACCATCGAGTTGCAAAAGCGGGCTTGATGCGATGGCACGCCGAATTTCAGCAATGCTCATCCGGCCAAATGCAAACTGGCGCTCGACCTCATGTGCCTCCCACCAGTCGAGACCAGAAGGGTTCATGCGCGCACGCGCTATCCGCGCCTTGTCAGACAAAAACGGGCAATGGTCGCAGTTGCCAGTTCCGCGCCTCAACTCCAAATCAAACGCCTGATGCGACCAAAATGAATCCACGTCGCTGCGCCGCACACCTGCATCGGCAAGTGGGAAAGCAAAGCGGCGATCGACGTTTCGGGGCTTGCGCGGCAGTTCATAGACCCGGTCTCGCTCATCGGCACGAAAACCGATTACCTCTGTGTATTGGCCGGGTCCGAAGCCCAATGTCGCAGCGTAATCGAACAGCACTTCGACCTTGCATAGCTGGGTACACCAGCGCCCACGCAGCGTTGAAAAGATCGACTGCTTTCGCTTGATCAAGCGGTCGAGTGGTTCGCCATTTCGGGCTGCACTGTTGTAGCCAACGAGGTCGATGCGACCACCGGGGCCAACGCTCCGAAGGTCGGTGACGAACTCCAACCATTGCACCTGCACTGCCCATCGCACGCTGCACTCGTGGACAAAGCGGAGGGTCTCCTCACGCTCGCGGCCGGTATTCGCGAACGCCACATGCACGTCGATGGGCAGAACCCCGCCGTGCGCCTGCAGGATGCGGAACAGCATGTAGGCGCTGGTCCTGCCGCCGCTGAACGAGATCAGCGCGGGACCGGAGATGAGGAATGGATCGCTCATCCCAGCGCTTCCACCGCCTCGGTGATCCGGCGCACAGCCGTCTCGAAATGGGCGGGATTGTGCTCGATGCCGACGAAGCGCTTGCCCGCGCGCACCGCGGCTACCCCGGTCGATCCGGTCCCCATGAAGGGGTCGCACACGGTTTCGCCAGCCACGTTGCGCACGATCTTGTCCATCACTGCATCTGGCTTCACCGTCGGGTGGCCGAACTTGTCGGCACCGCGCGGCGACATCGCGACGATCTGGCGATCGAGGTCGGCCAATTCGCCTTGTGGATGGAAGCCGTCGTTCCACGCGTGAACATAGAATTCCATCACCGGTCGGTAATGCTTGTTGGCGACAGGCTGCGGGTTCAATTTACGCCAGATGCAAACTGCCTGCCGTTTAAATGAGCCGTCTAGGTATGGGAGCAGCTTCGGCAATTGGTCATTGTGGCAGAACACCACCACCGCGCCGCACATCAGCGGATTGATGATGCTGTGGTCAAATCCCTGATCGAGCCCCTGCTCCATGATCTCGTCCATGCCCGTGCGGCTTTTGCGGTAGTGCCCACCGCCAGCAGCGCGGAATACATAGGGCGGGTCCATCACGTCGGCGTCCATCCAGCCCAGCGTGGGCCGGATCGCGTAGGAATCGCCCAGGTAGAGTCTGGCCGGGCCGATATTGACGATGGTGCGGGACATCACTCGCCCTCGCGCGTGTCGATCCACGCGCAGACCCGCGACACGAGCCAGTCGTGGGCATGGACGATGATGATGGCGGTACAGGCCAGCGCACCGGCTGCTTGAACGACGGTGGAGATCATGGCTGAACCTCCAGCATCGCGCGTGCCTCGGTCGGTCCGATACAGGCTGAGAGTGTCGCGTAGTCAGACCGCAAATGATCGGGGCAGCGGGGCCAGTGCTTGGGTTTCTGGCCGGGCAGCGCGGGCGGCAGGCCGAAACGCCGGGCCGCGTAGGTCACGGCAGCCGGGGTCACACCGAAGCGCCGCGCCACCGAGACGCGGGTCTCGCCTCGGTGCAGGGCTTCCACCATCGCCTTGTGCAGATTGCGGCTGTCGCGCAGGGTGCGTGAGGGGTGGCTCATACGAGCACCCCCCACTCACGCAGGGCATCGAGGCCTTCCTCGACCGAGCGGAATACGCGGTGCCGCACGCCCTCGCGTTCGCACCAGGCACGGAAATCATCCTGCCCGGCCGTCAGTCCGTTCTTGCCGTACTTGGCCTCCAGCGCGGCGGAACCATCGGCCCACTGGAACACGAAGTCGGCCACGCCGATGTGCATCCCCATGGCGCGCGAGATCGCCGCGCGCACGCCGGTGCGGTGGCCGTAGCAGAGTTCGTTGGCCGGGTGGAACCAGACCCCGCGCAGGCGACCATCCAGCGTGGCCGCGCGCAGTTCGTTGGCGAACCGCACGCACATCGCATCCTCGGGCTGCACCCGCGTGCGCGGCGACAGTTTAACATAGGCGAGGACGCGCGCCAGATAGATCGGCACCCGCATCACTTGCGGCTCTCGATCATGGGAAGCGCCAGCCAGTCGGTTAGCGGCTCGGCCTCGTACTCGCGCCAGACAGCTTCGTAGGCGATCAACTGCTGGTCGTGCAGCCGATCCTGCACAAGGTCGACAAGGCCAGCGTTCGCCAGCGCGCGCAGGCGGTTGGTGACGCGCTGCATCAGCGTGTACCCCGCGCCGTGGGTATCCTCCAGCACGGCCGAGAACGTCTGGCCGAACCGGCAGACGAAATAGACCAGCCGGTTCCCCGGTACGGCGGCTCTGACGAAACTTTCGACCTCTCCGGTCGAGCACGAACCAATGTGCATTCTGCACCTCTCGTTGGGGATGAGGGTGCAGCGGGTTGGTGGATTCGCGGGGTGTAATGACTAAGCCCTGCCAGGCCCCGCGTTGACGTGCCTGCCCCGAAGGGCGGCTCCGCATCTACCATGCTTAACACCTCCTGCCGCTGCTCAGGAGGCCGGATGCCCTGGCGGACTATCTGGTGTTATTCGGGGGTGCCGTAGAACAGCGGGCAGTTGGTCGCCTCGGCCACCGTGTTGCAGCCATCCTCGAAGGCGTGCGTCAGCACGCGATCCAGCCCCCACAGTTCGTACTTGAAGTGCAGGCCGCCGGCCGTGCGCGTGCGCAGGCGCACGGCGATGCGGTAAACGTCCTGGCTGTTGGCGAAGACCGGGATTTCGATGATGAACAGGCTGGGCACGGTGATGTTTTCACCGCGCGCGTTCACTGCACCCGATTGCTCGGTGCGCAACTGGATTTCAGTCGCGCCGTTCTGCAGCTTGTGATGACCACCGACGACCACGTTTTCGGCAATCGTCAGACCACCGGACAGGTCATAGAGCGACGTGGGCGTGGCCAGGCCCGAGAAGCCGACCGTGCCGAGCAGTTTGCGGATGTCGTCGTTCAGTTCGGCCGGATCGTTGACGTGCAGCACGTCGATGAACCGGTCTTCGAGGAACTCGGAAAATTCCACGTTGTTCAACAGCTTGCCGTTGAACTTGACCCACGCCTTCCATTCCTCGGACAGCGGAAAGTCAAAGCGGGCCTTGTGCCCCTGCCAACCGGGCCGGGCCTGCGGCACGCTCATCGTGCCGATGTCGCCATCAGGCGTGACGCTCTCCCAGTTGAGCGCCGGATGATAGTCGATAACCGCCACCAGCGACGGGCGATCCTTGCTGTCGGCGGCGAACAACGCGGTATCGGCGGTGCGGAAGCGGTTGACGTGGTCGATCAGGCTGTCGACCCGCGTCAGGATGGCGGTGCCCTGGCGACGCTTCGGTGCCTCGCGGAAAGCGTCGAACCATTTTTCGGGGAACGGCTCCATGCCGCCGCCGGGCTTGGCGATGACGGGGGCGGTCACGCCGGTCCCCGGCTCGGTCACATCTCCGACGGAGGCTTGCCCTCTGAGGAGCGCCCATTCGGTCGTCTTCTCGAACAGTTCAGCCGTGCGATCGGCCACCGTGGCGCGATATGCGCTGGTGGTGACCAAGGTCCGGCCAATCTCGGCGAACGTCTCGCTTTCGTTGGGCGCACCACGCGCTGCTGCGCTGGAGAGGCCTTGTTGGGCCTGCAAGTCATGCATGGTTTCTTCCGTCACA
The DNA here is from genome assembly GCF_020404405.1 of Novosphingobium sp. FKTRR1. Lineage (GTDB taxonomy): Bacteria > Pseudomonadota > Alphaproteobacteria > Sphingomonadales > Sphingomonadaceae > Novosphingobium. The sequence continues at coordinate 60,522 of NZ_JAIZDA010000016.1, forward strand.
GGACGGTACTCCTTTCAGCTTGGGGGTCAGTTGCGGACGTTGCGAGGCACGCTGGTCACGTCGCGCACGGTGCCGAACAGCGCGCCCTGGCGCGGCATGTTGGGCGTGAACAGGTTGTCGGGGGTGAGCCACGCGAGGCTCGACTTGCGCGGCAGCTTCGGCTTCTTCACCGTGAAGTCGCCGCTGATCCGGTAGAAACCGTCCGGATCGCGCACGATGCCGATCTTGAGGGTGACGTCGGCTTTCAGCTTGGTGCCGTTCATGGCGAACTGGTCTTCCATGTCGGCAGCCAGATCGCGCAGCGCCGTCGAGACATCGGCATCGAACTGGCCGTTCTCGATCATGCGGACAAAGTCGGCGAGGGTATTGGCCGTGGGGTAAAGCCGTCGGCCATCGGCAGCGACCGGGCCGGAAGGCTGGTCGGTATCGTCAGGTTGGGACATTGGCATGGTCCTGCGCACTGATGGGGATGGTGGCCTCCGCGCCCGCGCGCCGCCGCAGTTCCTCGAAATCCTCAAACTGGATTTTCCCGCCGGAGTACCGGCGATAGGCATCGATCAGTTCGGGGCTGGGGAAGATGTGACCGCGTTCGTGCTTGGAAACCGTCGATTTGCTGCGGACGCCGATCAAATCGGCGACCTCTTGCAGCCGCATGTTGCGGCTCTTGCGGTATCGTCTCGGGTCCATAGCCCCGCATGTGTATCCTATTAGGATATTAAATCGCAAGGCGCAAAAATGTCGCCAGACGAAATTCCCCGAAATGGCCGATTGCGGTATAAGGCGTCATGTCCAGGATATATGCTCCGAACCGCATCCGCGATCTTCGCAAGGCGCGCGGGATGACCCAGCAGGAGGTTGCTGATGCTCTCGGATGGGAAACCACCAAGGGCACCATCGCCAAGCTGGAGAACCGGGCGATGGCGCTCTCGCTCGACTATATCCTCGGCATTGCGCAGGCCTTGGGCGCTCACCCGGCCGAAATCATTGATGGCAGCGCGGGCAGTAATGGCCGCAAGGTTCCGGTGCTTGGCGCAGTGGCGGCAGGTAATTGGCGTGAGGCCATAGGGTTCTCTGATGAGACCATTACCATCCCCGATTCGCTGCGCGGGCCTAATCTGTTTGCCCTGCGGGTAGATGGCGACTCGATGGACCGAGTAGTACCCGACGGCGGTTTGGCGGTTATTGATCCTGACGATTTGAGCCTGATTGACGGGCGCATCTACGTCGTGTGCAACAGTTCGCACGAGACGACGATGAAGCGTTACCGCGCATCGCCGGCCTCGCTCATCCCGGTATCGAACAACCCCTCGCACAAGCCGATTGAGATCGGACGTGAGGCGTTCCAGACCATCGGCCGCGCAATCTACGCATTGCAACCGCTGTAGCCGTGTCGGCGCTCGCGCAGATGGGCATTGTCCTGCTGGCCGCGCCTGCGGTCGGGTGGCTGGCGCACCGCACTCAGCAGCACCCGCGCCTGGGCAAGATGCTCGGCGCAGGTGCTGCCATCATCATCCTTCTGACACTCGCCTGGTCCATCCTGACCGGCGAGTTTCTGCGATTCGCGCCGGGCGCTGACAGCGATCCCGGTTACGGCGAGGACCACCCGATCCCCTAGAGTGTCGTTTTACGACATTTTTAGGCTTGCAAAAACGACTCATTACGATACTTTTCGCTTCGAACTAGCGGAGAGTTCATTCCATGCGTCAGTTTCCCCGAGCCGCCGCAACACCCACGCCCCCCAATCCGGCTCTCAATACCGCGCCCGCTGATGTTGCGGGCGGGCGCGGCAACCGCTTCGACGGCATTCCAGTATCCGGTATCGATCCGGTAAACGGCTTCACCTTGATGGTGACCGACGAGGACGACGGCGAAGGGTTCGTGACCGCGCTGTATTTCGCGCGCGGTGCCGATGGCGATCAGGTCATCCATCACAGCCGGTTCCGCTTCAATCCGACGCAGGCGCGCTTCAATGCGCTGGTCGCGTTGGGCTTCCCGCCCACAATCTCCGGCTTCCCCGGCCCCATTGTCGATGCCGACATCGACAAGTGGTTGCGCAGCCATGAGGCCTGCCGCCGCATCTTCGCGCGCGCCGACGGGATCGCATCGTGATCCGCGAACTGCGCATCGCGGTCGCGCTCGTGCGCGCCACAGGCGTCTACCGCTTCTGGCTCGGGCTGTTCGTGGTCGCACTGGCCCTGTCGGCCGGGCTGCACCTGCTCATCATCATCTTCGCTCTGACCAAGGGGTGACCATGCTCATCAACCTGATTTTTCTGCTGTCGGGCGGCACTGCGGGCTTCGTGCTTGGCGCGCTGGCGCGCCGTAGCCCCAGCGCCGCGCCGCGCCAGCGCCGCATCCTCGATCACGACCAGCCCGCGCCCATGCGCAGCGCGTACCGGAAGATCGTGTGATGGCCGAACCCGAGAACCCGGCGGCGTTCCCGCATCCGTCCGGCGCACAAGATTGCGACGGCATGACCCTGCGCGATTGGTTCGCTGGGCAGGCGTTGGCTGGGATCATGGCCAAAAACGGCCCTACCGAGGACGCCGAGTTCGTTGACGCCTATTGGGCCTACGACATAGCCGACGCCATGCTTGCGGAACGGGAGCGCCGGAAGTGACCCGCGCCAGCCTCATCTACGGCCAGGGCGGGCCGGCTACTGCCACAGGCGGGATCGACGTCAGCACGCCGCGCGCCGGCTTTTACCGGACACGGCTCGGGCAAGGCACCATCCGTGTCGGTATCCGCCTCTGGAATGGCCCGCCGCACGATCCCGTGACCGGCGAGGTGCTCGATCGCTCCTGGCGATGGCAGGCCGAAGCCAATGGCCGCTTCATCGACTTCGACCGCGTCTGGCCCAAGTGCGCGGACGATCCGATCACGGAGGCGGAATACGACCGCTACGTGTCGCGCCACGAGTGGGCGCAGAGCGCCGCGCCTGACAGCGCCTACGCCAAGGTCGGGCGCAAGCATGACCCCCTTTCCACCAGCACACCCCTGCCTTTTTGACTGAGGAGAATCCGTAATGTCCGCGACCAAACCCATTTTCGATAACGTGGCCCCATGGCCTGAACAGAACCCGCGCGCAGTGATGGGCGGGAACAAGCCCCCGCTGGAAGAACTGATCCCCGTCGAGTTTCGTGCCGCGTTGCTCGCCGAACGACCCGACTTCCTCACCCGCTTCGATGATCTGGTTGCGGCTTCGAAACGCGCGCGCGCGGAAGATGAGGAAACGCTTGGCCGGTGTGGCGATCTTGTCGTCGCCTACCGCAAGTGCGCCTCGCACATCAACACCACGCACGAGGCGGTGAAGGCACCATACCTGCTGGGCGGGCGGCTCGTTGATGCCGAAAAGAAGGCGCTTTTGGCCCGCCTTGATGATGCCAAGGTGCGCGTCGAGCGCATTGCCAACACCTTCGTGGCGCAGCGCGAAGCCGAACAGCGCGCCGAGCGTGAGCGGATCGCGGCGATCGAGCGCGCCCAGGCGGAAGAATATGCAGCGGCCGAGCGCGAGCGCCAAGCCGCTGCTGCCGCCGACGACATCGAGGCGATCGTGTCTGCTCCGGTCGTGCCGCTGGCAGTTGCCCGCGAACGCATTGAGCCGGTGCGCTCCGATGCCGGGTCCGTCGTGTCTGGCAAGCAGGCGTGGGAGAGCCAAGTCACCGACTACACGCTCGCCTTCATGGCGGTCGAGGACAATCCCAAGGTCCGTGAAGCCATCGACAAGGCTGTCGCTGGTCTGGTCCGCGCGGGCAAGCGCACCATCGAGGGCGTCCGCATCTGGCCGGTCCAGAAAGCCAACTTCCGCTAATTTTCACCGCAGGAGAACACAATGAATGCTCCCCCCAATAATCTGCCTGCTGAGAGGCGGGCAACACCAGTCGACGTGCTCAAGGCCAATCTAACCAAGCGCACCGATGACTTTCGCGCCGTTCTGCCATCGCACATCAAGGTCGAGCAGTTTCAGCGCGTCGTGGTGACGGCGACCTTGTCGAATCCCAAGCTGCTCGAATGCGATCGGCAAAGCTTCCTCATGTCGGCCATCAAGCTGGCGCAGGATGGGTTGCTGCCGGATGGGCGCGAAGCCGCACTGGTGCCGTTCAAGTCCAGCTACAAGGATGAAGGCGGGCAGTGGCGCGACAAGTGGCTCGTGCAACCGATGCCCATGGCCTACGGGCTGCGCAAGAAAATCCTGCAGAGCGGCGAAGTCCTCTCGCTGCAGGTCGGCGTGGTCTATCTGGCCGAGATCGAGAGCGGCCACTTTCTCTATGAAATTGGCATCGATCCGCCGATCCGCCACCGTCCCAAGTTGGACATGACCGAGGTCGAAATGGCCGATGACCAGTTGGTCGCCGCCTATTCGATCGCGCGTATCAAGAATGGCGAAGGCGAGCCATTCTGGTCCGTCGAAGTGCTGCGCCGCGCCGAAGTGCTCAAGATCAGGAACATGAGCCAGACCGGATCGACGGTCGATCGGTATGGCAAGCCGCGCAAACCTTCCGGCCCATGGGTCGATTGGGAACCGGAAATGTGGAAAAAGTCGGCGTTGCGTCGGCATTCCAAGGTGCTGCCGATGAGCGGCGACTTGATCGATGCGATCGAGCGCGACTTCCGGGGCGACATGGAACGTGAAGCTGCTGCTGAAAGTGCGGCCACGTTGCTGACAGCGCAGGCCGACGGTCCGATCGTTCTGCCGTCGCACGATCCTGCAACCGGCGAATTGACCGATCAGAGCGGCACAGAAAGCGGTGCAGCATTGCAGGTCGATTCACGCGGGATGACCGATGTCGACGAACAGACGGCGCGCAGGCTCGATGCAGGCGACACGTCGGCGCAGGGAGCATCCGAACGCCAACCGGCTGACGATCCGGCACCGCTTGATCCTCACCGGGGTCAGCCTTGGGCGGAGAAGCGCCGGGAAATCCTTGATCTGGCGGCCGACGCTGCAACCGTTGGCGACTTCAAGGCAGCCGATGCCGAATTTGTGCGGCATGGCGTTGCGTTCCCCGACGCCGTCAAGGCTGAAATCGAACAGGTTCTGCTTGCCACCCGCAAGCGCCTTTCGCGCCCCAAGGCGTAACGGAGCAGGTCGATGAAACCGACGTGGCCCGCTGCGGTTGCTCGAAGGGTCGGGCTTTCCGGCGCCATCGACTTCACGCCAACGCGGGTTGGGCTGACTATTCACGTCCCGTGCGAGAAAGGTCAGCACACCGTCGATGTGCGGATGGAGCCGGGGGTTAATCCCGATGCCGTGGTCAAGCGAATGCTGGCCATGGGATGGACCGTCGGTTCCAAGCCCACCTGCCCAGCCTGCAGCAAAACCAGAAGACCCAAGGAGGAGGGGCCTATGCCCGCAGTATCCACCAAATCCGCACAGGCACCGATGCAGCCGTCTCCCACCATGTTCAAGGCACAACGGGTGGTCTGCACTGCGCTTGAAGAACACTTCGATGAGAAGGCCGGGGCCTACCGCGCCGGGCATACCGACGCGACGATCGCGAAGGAGGCCGGGTGCAGCGAAGTCTACGTGAAGCAGTTTCGCGAGAACGCATTCGGCAAGCTGCACGAGCCGCAGGAACTGACCGAGATCAGGAATGGTCTCTCCGATGTTCGCACCGAGGCGTCCCTCTAACACGAGGATCTCTCTAAGCGCCTTGATGCCCTCACTTCCAAACTTTCGACCATCTGCAAGTCGCAGGGCTGGCCGATCCCGGCCTGACCCCCAAACCAAGGAAATGACCATCATGCCCATCTATCTCGTAACCGACCGGATCACCGGGGTCGAAACCATGGTCGAGGCTGGCCGACCGCAGAACGCGCTGGCGGCGCTGATCGCCAACCGGTTCGGCGTGTCCGCTGGCCTCGATGCGGGCGAAGCCCTGCGCCACATGCGTGCTGGCGTCGTGTTCATCGAAGCCGTTGCCGCGCCCGAGGCCGAGCAGGCCAGCGATACCGGTGAAACGCCGCAGCCCACCCCGTCCACCGCCGAATTGACGGTGACGGGCTGGGACGACGGCGACGATGAAACCAACCCCTTCCAGCGCCGGTCGAGCGACCCGCTCGATGAGTTCGATCCGGCCTACGCCGAGGTTGACGAATGAGCATCGCGACCGTCACCGCGCGCCGCTGGGGCAACGGCACCTATCAGGGTGCTGGTCGTCCCCGCGTGTGCCAGAGTACCGCTATCGCGCCGGGGCATCGCTCCCGGCGCGGTCCCGGCTCCATCACCTGCATCGACAATCAGGCCGCGCTCCTGCCCGACGTGCTGCGCGAGCGCGCGAGGCGCGCGCTGTACCTCGCCTGCGAGCGCGCGCCGATAGGCTGGGAGAACGGCAATGGCTGATGGCACCAACATAAGCTGGACCGAGGCGACGTGGAACCCGATCACCGGTTGCTCGGTTATCTCGCCCGGTTGCACGAACTGCTACGCGATGAAGCTGGCTGGCGCGCGGCTGCGCGATCACCCTTCGCGCAAGGGCTTGACCAAGCAGGTCAACGGCCAAGACGTGTGGACCGGCGAAGTGCGGTTCAACGAGGCATGGCTTCGCCAGCCGATCGAATGGGGCAGGCCGCGCATGATCTTTGTGTGCGCCCATGCCGACCTGTTCCATGTGGCTGTGTCGCGCGAATGGGTGGATCGCATTTTCGCGGTCATGGCGCTCTCGCCGCATCACACCTTCCAGGTGCTGACCAAGCGCGCCGACATCATGCAGGGCTACATGACCGATCCCGAAACGCCGCGGCGGATCGCGCGCATCATTTGCGACGACTACCATGACCTGCCCGGTAAGCGCATTCTGGCACCGCTCGCCAACCGCGCCGAGGAATCAGACCCCGAGCACGTCACATGGCCGCTCCCTAACGTGTGGATGGGCGTGAGCGTCGAGGACCAGAAGCGCCTTGATGAGCGTACACCCATCCTGCGGGCTACGCCTGCAGCCTTTCGCTGGATCAGCGCCGAGCCGCTTCTCGGTCCGCTGGCGTTTGATCCGTGCGACTTGGCCAGCCTCGACTGGCTCGTCGTCGGCGGCGAAAATGGCCCCCGCCCAATGCACCCTGATTGGGCGCGCTCGCTGCGCGACCAGTGCGCCGTAGCTGGCGGAGTGCCGTTCCATTTCAAGCAGTGGGGCACATACGCCACGGTGTTTGATCGCGACGTCGAAGACCCTGACTGGCGCGATTGCGGCCGGTGGCAGCACGAGCGGCCCAAGGGGCGCTGGCACAACCTTGCTGGCGGCACCGGCTTCCACGGCGAGCGCGTCGTCTACGTCGATCCCGTCGGCAAGAAGGCCGCTGGCCGCTTGCTTGATGGCATCGAGCACAACGCGATGCCGGAGGTGCGCCGTGGGTGATCGGGGAATCATTTTCAGCGCGCCGATGGTGCGCGCCCTGCTGGCTGGCCGGAAGACGCAGACGCGACGGCTTCTGCGGAACCCGGAATACTTTGGGTGCCCGACCGGAGATTGTCCGCATCAGACGCAGGCTGAGTGCAATGCCGCCATGGGGGCGTTGACCGTGAGCGATACTCGTTATGCCCCCGGCGACCGGCTCTACGTGCGTGAGGCGCACTACCTGACCGATGACGGCCACAATGAGCGCGCCGTCTATGCGGCAGATGGAGCCGAGGATCATATCACGGCCATCAAGGATTTCCGCCACAAGGCTGGTCTGTCGGCGGAATGGGAGAAGCGCCATACTCGATTGCGCCCCTCGATCCACATGCCCCGCTGGGCCAGCCGCCTGACCCTGACCGTCACCGAGGTACGCGTCGAGCGGCTGCAGGACATCAGCGAGGCGGATGCGGTCGCTGAGGGCTGCGTCTGGGATAGCGCGGATGGTTTCGACGTTTGGTATGTGCCCGGCGCGCAAATGCCACGTCACGGCGCGACCGCGATCGAATGCTATTCGCTGCTCTGGAACACCCTGCACACCGACCCCGGTGCGCGGTGGGAAGATAACCCATGGGTCGTGGCCATCTCGTTCGACGTGCGGAACGGCAACATCGATACGGAGGCATCCAATGCGCAATGATAACGGAAGCACCACGTTCTCATTGATCCTGCCCACGCTACTGGTGACCGGCTACCTGCAGGATCAGGACAAGATCGCGCAGCGCGTTGCCGAAATTCTCAACGCGCATTGGGACAGCCACGGCCAGCCTGACCCGCGCGATGCACAGACCGCACAACTGGCGGCGGCACTGCGCGGCCTAGTGCCGACGAACCTCTGCACCAGCAATGCGAATGTGGCCGATGATGCATTGGTCCCCATCGACGCAACTATGGGTGAGGTACGGGCTGCTGTCGCAGCGCTGGCGGCGACGGAGGCATCCAATGCCTGACCGCCCTCGCTACAGCACATGCGGCAAGCAGGTGCTGCGCGGCAAGCAGGACGTCGCCCAGGCGGCTACGCCCGATCTCGCCCGCGCCATCGCCATCATGCTCAACCACGGAACGCCGACCTGCGACACGCCTGTCGAGGAAGTGCAGACCGTCATCAGAGTGCTCTGGTCATGACCATTGAAGAACATACCGAGGCAACCTTGAAGCCGTGCCCGTTTTGCGGGAGCGCCTTGGGCATTCGCCGCAGCGTGAATCCATACGGGCGATGCAATACCGACGGATGCTGGATGCATGACCGGAAGATCATCGTACCGATCGATGACGGTATGCAAATCGAACAATGGAACACCCGCGACCAAGCCGCCTGGAACGAGGGCTATAATGCCGGGGCTTTGGCTATGCGGGATGCGGGAGAAGGTGCCGTCGAACACTGCATCCCTAAACCCGCTGGATACGCAACAAGCCACACCAATTCTATGCGAGTGATTGGCTATGACTGCCTGAGCGCCATCCGCGCTATCGACCCCGCCAGCCTGAGGAGCGAGTGATGACCAAGGCTCGCAGAGCGCACGTCACCGAGAGCCGGTTGCAGCGCGCCATTGCGGCGATGCAGGCGACCGGTGAGCGCATCGGCGGGTTCGAGATCACCGACGATGGCACCATCCGCGTATTCACTGCATCATCTGCACCGGCTACACCAGCCAACTCATATGACTCATGGAAGGGTAATGGTTCCTGATGGGCAGCGGCCCGCACATCGTCAAGAAAACGCACCCCAGCCTACCGGTGCGCTGGTATGTTTACGCCTGGCGAGGTGGACCGATGGTGCATTCGGTGGTGGGCGGAACTAAGCCTGCACTCACACCTTCCCTGATCGACAAGATCGCAGAAGCGCGCCGGGAGCGCCACATGAGTGGCGATACTTCCAAGATCGCGGGACTCATCGACGCATACCAGACCAGCCCGGAGTTCAAGAAGCTGGCCAAGAGTACATTGCCAACGATGCAAATGTGGTTGCAGCGCATTAAGGACAAATTTGGCCAAGCACCTATCGCTGCGTTCGAGGACCGGCGCATGAAGGGTGACATTCTTGATTGGCGCGATCAATGGGCCGACAAGCCCCGCACGGCGGACATGGCAGTGAGCCACCTTTCGCGCCTGCTGTCATGGGCACAGGCTCGCGGCCGGGTCAGCGTCAACATCTGCGACGGCATGGCCAAACTGTACGAAAGCGACCGCTCGGACATCATTTGGGAGCAACATCACTTTGATGCCTTTTTTGCCAAGGCTGCGATCGAAGTCCGAGAGGGTGTTGAACTGGCAGCCTGCACCGGCCTGCGTCGAGGCGATCTGGTCGGGCTGCCTTGGGATGCGGTGGGCGATCACGCGATCCTTTGGCAGACCAGCAAGAGCCGGGGCAGGAACCGCATATATGTGCCGCTAATTCCCGAGACTCTGGCGCTGCTTGAGCGAATCAAAGCGCGCCATGCCGCCGAAATGCAAGCGCAGCGGCCACACCGCCGCAAGCCGATGCCCAAGACAATCCTGTCTAACAGCCGGTGGCAGCCCTGGACTCCCATGGGATTTGGCAGCCGGTTCAACGACGCCAAGGTGGACAGCAAGATTGAGGTAAACCTCCATGACCTGCGCGGCACATTCGTCACGCGCTGCATCATGGCGGGACTAACCGATCAGCAGGTTGCTGATATTGTCGGATGGGGGACCAAAGACGTAGCCGCCATTCGTATCCGATACGTAGACCAAGCGCGAGTCGTGGTGGACTTGGGCAAGCGGATCGCCAGGACCAGTGTAAACCGGCTGTAAACTTCCCATTTTTGATGGACGCTAAGTGTTTGATTTAATGGTCGGGGAGACAAGATTCGAACTTGCGACCCTCTGCTCCCAAAGCAGATGCGCTACCAGGCTGCGCTACTCCCCGACTGGCGTCTGCCCTTAGGTTCACGTCAGGGTAGGCGCAAGGGGGAAACGCGACCACCGCCAACTTGCACGCCGTCCTGCGAGCGAATCACGAATTGATGGTGAGCCGGGATGGGGTGCTGGCCATGGCCGACCGATCAGCGGGAGCTTGGTCTGCCCGTCTGCCCAAAGGGGCACGGGTTCGTTGCGCTGGCCTTGGAATGGTGACGCTTGCGGGAATCGAACCCCCAAGGGACGGCCCTGGCCGGCCCGTCTGCCCAAAGGGGCACGGGTTCATTGCGCTGGCTTTGGAATGGTGACGCTTGCGGGAATCGAACCCCAAGGGACGGCCCTGGCCGGCCCGTCTGCCCAAAGGGGCACGGGTTCGTTGCGCTGGCTTTGGAATGGTGACCCCTACGGGAATCGAACCCGTGTTTCAGCCGTGAGAGGGCCGCGTCCTAACCGCTAGACGAAGGGGCCGGTATGGCCGGGCGTGCCCGCCGTCGCCATGCCCCGAAGGGCAGGCGGCGACGTAGCAGATGGTGACCCCTACGGGAATCGAACCCGTGTTTCAGCCGTGAAAGGGCCGCGTCCTAACCGCTAGACGAAGGGGCCACTGGGCTAGCGCCGCTGTGCAGGAGGGCGCCTCTATTGGCATCTGCCCGGGTCGTCAACCCCGGCATGCGGACTTTTTTCAGTCTGCGAAGGCGGCGTCCTCAAGGTGCAGTTCCGCAGCCGGTCGGCTGGCCCAGTCATCGATCCGCGCGCGCCCGACCAGCCATAGCTGCCGCCCGCGCGAGCCGTGCAGCAAGGTCTGGCCAAGTTCGCTCTGCGCCGCGCGAAAAGCGATCGCCTTGAACGAGCGGCCATCGTTGCCCGCCGCAACCATGCGGACGTGGTCGGCGCCGACCAGATCGCACTTGACCAGCCGTACCGGCCCAACCGCCACGCGCGGGCCGGGCCAGCCGATGCCATAAGGCCCGGCAGCCTCAAGCTGTTCGACCAGATCGGGGGTAAGCCCGCCGGGCGTCAGCGACAGATCGAGCAGCAGCGCCTTGGCCGAGCGGGCACCCGCCACGTCGCGCGCCAGCCGGTCGTCGAGCCAGTCGGCCAGTTCGCCGACCTTGCCCGGCGCGATGGTCAGCCCGCAGGCCATGGCGTGGCCGCCGCCAGCAAGCAGCAGGCCAGCCTCACGCGCGGCGATGACCGCGGCGCCCAGATCGACCCCGGAGATCGAGCGGCCAGATCCCTTGCCATTGCCCGCCTCGTCAGCGTCTTCGGCGATGACCAGCGTGGGCTTGCCGGTCTTTTCCTTGATCCGCCCGGCGACGATGCCGATCACGCCGGGGTGCCAGCCGCCACCGGACAGGACCACGACCGCGCGGTTGCCCTGACCGGGCAATTGGGCCTCGGCGGCTTCCTGCACCGCCTGTTCGACCGCGCGGCGCTCTTCGTTGAGCGCTGAGAGCCGCTCGGCGATCGTGCGCGCTTCTTGCGGGTCGGTGGTGGTCAGCAGCGCGACGCCCAACGATGAATCGCCGATGCGTCCGGCGGCGTTGATGCGCGGTCCCAGCGCAAAGCCAAGGTCGCTGGCGGTGGGCGCGCGGGCGATGCGGCTGGCGTCGATCAGCGCGGCCAGCCCGACGTTTTCGCGCCGGGCCATGATCTTCAGCCCTTGCGCCACCAGCGCGCGGTTGAGCCCCTTGAGCTGCGCCATGTCGGCGACGGTGCCCAGTGCGACCAGATCGAGCAGGCCCATCAGGTCGGGCGCGCGGCCGCTGGCGAAAAAGCCCCGTTCGCGCAAGGTGCGCACGGTGGCGATGGCCAGCAGAAAGGCAACGCCCACCGCCGCCAGATTGCCGTGCGCGGCGGCAGCATCGCTTTCGTCGAGCCGGTTGGGATTGACCATGGCCAGCGCCGGGGGCAGCTCGGCTGCGCATTTGTGGTGGTCGACCACGATCACGTCGACCCCGGCATCGCGTGCCATGCCCAGCGCCTGATGCGCCATCGCGCCGCAATCGACGGTGACGATCAGCCGCGCGCCCTCAGCCCCCAGCCGCACCAGCGCCTCGCCCGAGGGGCCATAGCCTTCGAGCAGGCGGTCGGGGATATAGGGCCGCGCATCGCGCCCCAGCAGGCGCAGCAGCCGGATCATCAGCGCCGCGCTGGTCGCGCCATCGACGTCGTAGTCGCCATAGACCGCGATGGCCTCGCCACTTTGCACCGCGTCGGCCAGCCGGGCGGCGGCGCGGTCCATGTCACGGAACAGCGAAGGGTCGGGCAGGAAATCGCGCAAGGTCGGGCGGCGGTGGCGGTCAAGGTCAAGCCGGTCGATCCCGCGCGACAGCAGCAATTGATCGACCAGCCCGTCGGTCAGCCGCGCGCCGCCGTCGCCCAGGCCGCCGGCCGCCGCCGCGCCGTCGGCGATTTCGCCCATATCCATATTGCCGCCGCGCCAACGCCAGGCGAGGCCGGAGAGCGAGTGGTCGATTGCTGTCACCGGGATCATGCGACCAGCGCTAGACCATCGCGGCATCGGCGGGAAGGCCAGCGCGACCGATAACCCGGCCGATGCCGCAAGAGTGGCGCAAATGGCGCCCTGCCGGTTGACAGCGCGGGCGGCGGGGGCAACGCTGAGCGCGGGAGAAACGGATGCCGAAGCGGACCCTGCTGATCGTCTGGCACAGCCGCACCGGGGCCGCGCAGGCACTGGCTGAAGCGGTTGCGGCGGGGGCGGCTGAAGCCGTCGCCAGCGAGCGCAGCAGCAGCAGCAGAAGCAGCGAGGCGGTCGCGGTGCGGTTGCTTGCCGCCGACCGGGCCGACCCCGCCGACCTGCTTGACGCTGCCGGGTTTGTCTTTGCTGCGCCGGAAAACCTCGGCACGCTGTCAGGCGCGATGAAGGAGTTCCTGGATCGCTGCTACTATCCGCTGCTGGGCCGGATCGAGGGGCGCTCCTATGCCAGCGTGATTGCGGCGGGATCGGCGGGGCAGGGCGCGCAGGCGCAGCTTGATCGCATCGTCACCGGATGGCGTTTGCGCCGCATTGCGCCGCCGATGATCGTCAACCTCGACGCACTGACGCCCGAACGGATCGCGGCGCGCAAGACGGTGCCGCCGGGCGATCTCGCCCAGTGTCACGAATTGGGACAGGCCTTTGCCACCGGGCTGGACCTCGGCCTGTTTTGAGCGGATTTGCGGCCACTGTCGCTGGCTGGCCTGTGTGTTTTCACCCCAGCCGGGAAATCGGGACTCGACGCGGAACCGGACTTGGTGCCAAGCAAACCGGCAATGCAACGATCCGATGAGGTGGCAATGGAGGGGTACAATCATCGCGCCCCGGTTGCCGCGCTGTTATTTGATCCGGGTACCGCACCCGCGATCGATGACGTCGAGGCGCTGGCGCAGCGTAGCGGCCGGTTCTCGGTATTCCGGCCGCTGGGCGGTGAAACCATCGACGGCACCCCTGCGGGCGGCACCTGTGGCGACGGCTCGGATGGCGCGGACTGGGTCGAACTGCTGCGCGATGGGCTGACTTTCGATCTCGCCGGGTTTGCCGGGGGGCGCAGCGTGTCCGAAGCGGCGCTGGCCAACCGCTCCGGCATTGCACCGACGGTCGCGCTGCACGATGCGGCGGTCATCACGTTGGCGCCGGGGCCGCATCTGGCCGGGGCGGCCAACCTGCTGCCGGTGATCCGCGTGATCGGCGCATTGTTGCTCGAACTGATGGAGCTGCCGGGTCTGATCGGCGTGGCCTGGCTGCCGGCGCAGCTGGTGAGCGGACCGGATTGGTTCGCACGGGCGATCCGCGCATGGCTTGACGGCGGACCGTTTCCGGCTCTGGCGCTGGCGGCGATCAACCGCGATGACGCTACGTTCACCTCGACCGGCCTTGGCTTCCTGACCGGGCAGGAGTTCACCTATACCGCACGCGATGGGATGGTCGGTGAGCGCGATACCCGCATCGTGCTGCGGCTGGTCGACTGGCTGGTGGCGCATGGGCGGCTGGTCGCCCCGCGCGAAGTGGAACTGGCAGGCGTCGGCGCGGTCCGGCTGGAACCGCTCGGCCAGCATCGCATCGCGGCGCGGATCGCTTGAGCCTTCGTGCCGCTCAGGCAAACAATTGCTGCAAAATGGTCATATCTGGCAAATCATGGTCAACCGCAAATTAACCATACCGACACAACCTTCCGTAGCGACAAGTGAGCTGCGAGAGGTAGTCGGATGGAGGCGGTGCGGCGCACGGAACTTCCGTTTCGTGCCGTGAATGTGCAGGGCAAGCCGGGGTATGTGGCCGACTTGCAGCGGCACCATATCCTGCCGCGCGCGGTGCTGGGCAAGGCATCGCTGGGGGGCATGTTCGCCGCGATTGGGCCCGAGCGCGTCGGCTACCACGATTTTCGCCGAAACGGTTTGTTGTTGCCAGCCACCGAACAAGGCGTCTTGCGGTTGGGACTGCCGCTGCACCGAGGGCCACACGGTCGCTACAACGAGATGGTGCAAGACCGCGTCGGCCAGATCGAGGCGGGGTGGCAACACCGTCGCAAGCGGTGTCAGGATGCGGCTTGCGTCGAGGCGCTGTTCCGGGTCGACCTGTTGCAAAAGGCGCTGCGGCGACGGTTGCTCGATCCCCGGCGCTGGGCCGGATCGCCGCTCAATTCGCGCGATCCGGCACTCGATTTCAGCCATCTCGATGCGATGGCCGACATGCTGTGGCAGGGTACGCAGGCCCCGGTGGGCGAGGGGGTGGCGGGTTGACGCCCGCCCACGCCGCCCCCGCCGCAAGCCTGTCCTAGCGCAGGAACGGCGCGCTGTCGGTTGCCAGTGCCGCTGCCGCCGCGCGGTACTGTGCCTCGAACGTGGCGACGCGCTGTTCGACGCTTTCGACCGCGGCAATCGTGCCGATGCCTTGGCCCGAACCCCAGATGTCCTTCCACGCCTTGGCATCGGTGTTGCCGCCCGAGCCGAAGTTCATCGCCGACGGATCGCTGACCGGCAGGTTGTCGGGATCGAGCCCGGCGGCAACGATCGACTGGCGCAGATAGTTGCCGTGGACCCCGGTGAACAAGTTGGAATAGACGATGTCGGCGGCGCGGCCATCGACGATCGACTGCTTGTAGGCTTCGACCGCGCGGGCCTCGGTCGTCGCGATCCAGGCCGATCCGATGTAGGCGAAGTCGGCGCCGAGCGCCTGCGCCGACAGGATCGAGGCGCCGTGCGAGATCGCGCCCGACAGCGCCACCAGCCCGTCGAACCACTGGCGGATTTCACGCATCAGCGCGAAGGGCGATTGCGCCCCGGCGTGGCCACCGGCTCCGGCAGCGACGGGGATCAGACCGTCGGCGCCCTTTTCGATCGCCTTGCGCGCGAAGAAATCGTTGATCACGTCGTGCAGCACGATGCCGCCCCAGCTATGCGCCGCCTGATAGACATCCTCACGCGCGCCGAGCGAGGTGATCATCAACGGCACCTGCCACTTGGCGCACAGCGCGATGTCTTCTTCCAGGCGGTTGTTGGTCTTGTGGACGATCTGGTTGACCGCATAAGGCGCGGCCGGTCGGTCGGGATTGGCGCGGTTGTACGTGGCCAGTTCCTCGGTGATCTGGTGCAACCATTCGTCCAACTGGCTGATCGGGCGCGCATTGAGCGAGGGGAAGCTGCCGACGATCCCTGCCTTGCACTGCGCGATGACCAGTTCGGGACCGGAGATGATGAACAGCGGCGATCCGATCACCGGCAGGCGCAGATTGGCAAAAAGCGGCGGCAGGGCCATTGGCAGCATTCCTTGTCGACGGGTGCGCCGCCACGGTGGTGGCGGCGCGTTTAAGCGGTTGGTTAAGGTCTTTTGGCCGAGCGCGCCGCCGCTGTCAAAGGCTGGGCGGCACGGCCTGCCGGAATTGCCCTCAAGCGCTGCCCGGCAGCACATCCTCGATGCCATAGAAGCGCGCTGCGGTGCCTGCGAACAGCGCTCGTTTTTCGGCGGCGGAAGCCCCGGCGGACAGGCGCTTGAACGCGTTCCACAGCGTTCGATAGTCCGCGCCCCAGCGGTCGACCGGGAAGTTGCTCTCGAACATGGCGCGATCGGCGCCGAAAGCGTCGATGCAGGTCTCGATGTAGGGGCGCCACATGCCTGCCAGCGTCTCCGAAGGCACGCCTGCTGCCGGACCTTGTTCGGGCATCGCGCAGAATGCCATGGCAAGACCACCCAGCTTGACCGACACGTTGGGCAGTTCGGCCAGCGTACGGATCGCGGTGCGCCAGCCATCGAACCGATCGTGCAGCTTGCCCTTGTAGCTGGCGACGCCCAGCGGGGTGCCGCAGTGGTCGAGCACGATGGGTTGGTCGGGGAAGGCGCGGGCGAGGTCGATCACGTCCTGCAACTGCGGTTCGAGCACCCATGCGTCAAAGGTAAGCCCCAGTTCGCCCAGATGGCGGAAGCCCGCGCGGAAGGCGTCGCTGCCATAAAGCCCGGCGGGCGCATGGAACGGGGGGCCCAGCACCTCGGGATCGGCATCCCATGCGCCCTGATGGCGGATGCCGCAGAACCGTTCGCTGGCAAGCCCCAGCGCATCGAGCACCGGTCGCACGCCATCGCCCAGCGTCAGGTCGGCATGGCCGACGATCGCGGCGCACGGGCGGTAATCGCCATAGAGGCCGCTGGCCCCTTGCGCCGCCACGCCGTTGACAAATTCGACCTCGCCCACGCTCTTGAACGCAGGCTCGGCCCCGGCGCGGTAGAACGCGCCGCACTCCATGTAGACGGTGCCGACGATGTTGTGGCCGCTGGTGGTGTCGGTGCGCAGCTGGTCGAACGTGTAATAGGCGTTCAGCTCAAGCGCCTGAATGAACGGATGGCGCGGCTCGGGAAACGCCGCGATCAGGGGGCGCAAGTCCCACAAGTGGTGGTGCGGATCGATGATCGGCAGATCGGGATCGAGGATGGCTTCGGGCATGTCGGCTCCACTCCGGACCGGCCTCTGACGGGCCGCGAGTACCGACTATGCCCGAACGCGCCGGGCCTGCAAGGGGCAGTTTAACCGAGCGGTGAAGTTGTCCGACTGCGGCGTTCGGCCGGGAGCGCGAAGGCCCCCGGCCAATGCGTCAGATTCCGGCGGTATTGGCGGCCGAGAGCACCGCGCGGACGCTGGCGGTCGCCACGTCCTCGTCAATGCCCACGCCCCAGACCACGCGGCCATCTGCGGTGACGCACTCGACATAGGCGGCTGCGCGGGCATCGCTGCCGCCACCCAGCGCGTGTTCGGAATAGTCGCGCACGTCGATGTCGATGCCGAAGCCGTCCTTCAACGTGGCGACAACCGATGAGATCAGGCCGTTGCCGCGCCCGCTGACGCTGCGCACTTGCCCATCGACCGCGATCTTTCCGGCGAACACGCGGCTGCCATCTGCGGCGCGCACTTCCTCATAATCGACCAGTTGGAAGGTCTGCGGCACATCAAGGCGATAGGCCTTGCGGAACACCGCCCAGATATCGGCAGCCTGCAGTTCGCGGCCAAGTTCGTCGGCCAGTTCCTGCACGTGGCGCGAAAAGTGCGCCTGCATCTTCTTGGGCAGCTTCAGCCCCTGATCCTGTTCGAGCACCCAGGCAAAGCCGCCCTTGCCGCTTTGCGAGTTCACGCGGATCACCGCTTCATAGCTACGGCCAAGGTCGGCCGGATCGATCGGCAGATAGGGCACCGCCCACAGTTCGTCGTTGCGCTTTTCCTGCGCGGCAAAGCCCTTCTTGATCGCGTCCTGATGGCTTCCGGAAAAGGCGGTGAAGACCAGCTCGCCGCCATAGGGATGGCGCGGGTGGACCGGCAACTGGTTGCAGTACTCAACCGTCTGGATCACGTCGTCGATGTCGGAAAAGTCGAGTTCGGGATCGACGCCCTGCGTGTAGAGGTTCAGCCCCACGGTGACGAGGCAGCAATTGCCGGTGCGCTCGCCATTGCCGAACAGGCAGCCTTCGACGCGGTCGGCCCCGGCCATCAGCCCCAGTTCGGCCGCCGCCACGCCGGTGCCCCGGTCGTTGTGGGTGTGCAGCGAGATCACCGCGCGGTCGCGGCCCGGCAGGTTGCGGCAGAAATACTCGATCTGGTCGGCATAGATGTTGGCGGTCGCCGCCTCAACCGTTGCGGGCAGGTTGAGGATGATCGGCTTTTCCACGGTCGGCTGCAGCACGTCCATCACCGCCTCGCAGCACGAAATGCTGAAATCGAGTTCGGCGGTGGAGAAGGTTTCCGGGCTATATTCGAAATGCCAGTCGGTCTGCGGAAAGCGGGCTGCCTGATCGCGCAGGAACGTGGCGCCGCTGCGCGCGATCTCGCGGATTTCGGCCTGCTCCATGCCGAACACCACCGTGCGCCACAGCGGCGAGACGGCGTTGTAGACATGGACGATCGCCTGCTTGGCCCCGGCGAGGCTTTCGAACGAGGTCTTGATCAGATCTTCGCGCGACTGGGTGAGCACTTGCACGAACACATCGTCGGGGATGCGGTCATTGTCGACCAACCCGCGGATGAAGTCGTACTCGGTCGCGCCCGCACTGGGGAAGCCGACCTCGATTTCCTTCAAGCCGACCTTGACCAGCAGGTCGAAGAAGCGCGCCTTTTTCTCGGCGTCCATCGGGTCGATCAGCGACTGGTTGCCATCGCGCATGTCGGTGGACAACCAGCGCGGTGCCTTGGTGATCGTGCGGTTGGGCCACTGGCGGTCGGCCAGCGGCACTTGCGGAAACGGGCGGTATTTGACCGAAGGATTCTTGAGCATCGACATCGTAAATGCGTCTCTCGCTGCGGAAGGTTGCGTCGGCATGACTGTTGCTGTGACTGCGTGACAGGGACAGTTGCGGATCGGCCTTCGATATTTTTAGGACGAAAGCGATTGTTCCCCTGGGCGCCGTGCGCGCCGCAGGACCGACGCGTCAGCTTACGCCCAGGGGCGGATAAGTCGCAGGGTAAGGAGACGATCGAAGCTCATGACTTTGCCTATGGTCAATCGCGGCGGGCTTGTCCAGAATGAATGGCAAGATCGAAGCGCTGCCGCAACAAGGCGCGCCATTCAAATCCGTGGGAGTTGCGATGACCGAGACCGTCGAACCGTTCACCTGGCATGTCGCGCAAGACGCCATCGATGATCTGCACCGCCGGATCGATGCCACCCGCTGGCCCGAGCGCGAAACAGTCGACGACTGGTCGCAAGGGGTGCCGCTCGATGCCTTGCGCGATTTTGTCGACCACTGGCGCAACCACTACGACTGGCGTTCGACCGAGGCCTGGATCAACGCGCAGGGGCTTTCGACCACGACCATCGACGGAGTGGACATCCGCTTCCTCCATGTCCGCTCGGCGCACGAGAATGCACGGCCCTTGCTGCTGACCCATGGCTGGCCGGGTTCGATCCTTGAATTTCGCGCGGCTATACCCCGGCTGGTCGATCCCGAAGCGCATGGCGGAACCGCCGCCGATGCCTTCCACGTCGTGATCCCCTCGCTGCCGGGCTATGGCCTGTCGGGCAAGCCGACCCGTCACGGCTGGAAGGTCGAGAAGATCGCGCAAGCCTGGGGCGTGCTGATGGCGCGGCTGGGCTATGCCAAGTGGTACGCGCAAGGCGGCGACTGGGGCGCGGCGGTGACCACGCAGATCGGCCGCCAGAACGTGGCGGGATGCGCCGGCATCCACCTCAACATGCCGATCGCGCGGCCCTTGCCCGAGGATCTGGCCGCGCCGGGCCCCGATGAGCTGAAGGCACTGGCGGCATTGCAGCACTATCAGGAATGGGACGCGGGCTATTCCAAGCAGCAACAGACGCGGCCGCAGACCATCGGCTATTCGCTGGTCGATTCGCCGGTCGGTCTGGCGGGCTGGATCTATGAAAAGATGTGGGCGTGGACCGACAATCAGGGGCGGGCGGAAGACGCGCTCAGCCGCGATTCGATGTGTGACAACCTGATGCTCTATTGGCTGACCGCTGCCGGTGCCTCGTCAGCCCGGCTCTATTGGGAAAGCTTTGCCAGCTTCGCTCCGGCCGAGATCACGATGCCGGTCGGGGCGAGTGTGTTTCCCAAGGAAATCCTGCCCGCGCCGCGCAAGTGGGCCGAGCGCCATTACACAAAGTTGGTGCATTGGGGCGTGCTGGACAAGGGCGGTCACTTCGCCGCGTGGGAACAGCCCGAGGTGTTCGTGAACGAACTGCGCAAGACTTTTGCCGCGATGGATTGATTCGCGGGAGTGTGGCGGGCCGGGAACGCTGTCCGGCCCGCCATGCACCATCAGGCCTTCTTCTCAAAGGCAATCGAGATCGACAGGTGCACCTCGTCAGCCACCACCGGCACATATGTGCCAAGGTTGAATTCGCTGCGCTTGATCGAGGCGGTGCCGTGGAAGCCCACGGTGGCAACCTTCTTCATCGGGTTGATGCCAGCACCGACAAAGGTGGCGTCGACCGTGACCGGCTTGGTCACGCCGTTGAGCGTGAGGTTGCCGGTGATCTTGGCGCTGACGCCATCGGCATTGACCGCAACGCCGGTCGATTCGAACGTGGCGTCAGCCGGGGCGGCGCCGAAGAAATCGGCCTTGCCGCCAGCAGGGGCCGCTTTGAGCAAGTGCGCGGTCAGGCCGGCATCGGCTGCAAAGATCTTGGAAACCGGGATCACGATGGACACCTTCGACGCCGCCAGATTGGCCGGATCGATCACCAGCGTGCCGGTTTCGCCACCGATCAGGCCGAGCGTGTCGTTGAAGCCCATGTGGCTGAGTCCCCAGCCGATCTGGGCGTGGCCGGCATCGACGGCATAAGTGCCTGCAACGACGGCGGCCTTGTCGGCCTGACCCGGCTGACCCGGCGAGCCTGCGATGGTGGGAACGGTGGCCACGGCCGTCAGGGTGGCAGCGGCGGCGAGGGCAAGCGACAGCTTCAGCGTGCGCGAGAATCGGGTCATGGGATCAGGCCTCCTGGGGACGTTGTTGTCCTGGTGCGGCTTGAGCCTACCGGAGCGCGCGATGAGTGCCAATCGGGAACATCTGATACATATTGTTCGATAAACTTGAACGAAGGATCGCCGTTCATGCCGCCCATGCAAAAGCCCGCCCGGTCGCCTGACCGGACGGGCCTTTGCATGGGCGAAGGGCAGGGTCGCGCTGGCCCGCCCGATGCGCTCAGTTCTTGGTCTGGTCGACCAGCTTGTTGGCGCCGATCCAGGGCATCATGGCGCGCAGCTTGGCGCCGGTTTCCTCGATCGGGTGGCGCTTGGCGGCGATGCGGCTGGCCTTCAGCTCGGGCTGACCGGCGCGGTTGTCGAGCACGAAGTCCTTGACGAAGCGGCCCGACTGGATGTCAGCCAGCACGCGCTTCATTTCCTTCTTCGTTTCGTCGGTGATGATGCGCGGGCCGGTCTTGATGTCGCCGTATTCGGCGGTGTTCGAGATCGAGTAGCGCATGTTGGCGATGCCGCCTTCATACATCAGGTCGACGATCAGCTTCAGTTCGTGGAGGCATTCGAAATAGGCCATTTCCGGTGCGTAACCGGCTTCGACCAGCGTTTCGAACCCGGCCTGCACAAGATGGGTGGCGCCGCCGCACAGCACGGCCTGTTCGCCGAACAGATCGGTTTCGCACTCTTCGCGGAAGTTGGTTTCGATGATGCCCGAACGGCCACCGCCGACGCCCGAGGCATAGGCCAGCGCCACGTCATGCGCGTTGCCGGTCACGTCCTGATGGATCGCGACGAGGCAAGGCACGCCGCCGCCACGCTGGTATTCGCTGCGCACGGTGTGGCCGGGGCCCTTGGGCGCGATCATGATCACGTCGATGTCGGTGCGCGGCTCGATCAGGCCGAAATGGATGTTCAGGCCGTGGGCGAAGGCCAGTGCCGCGCCGGGCTTGAGGTTGGCGTGCAGGTCGTCGGCATAGATCGCGGCCTGATGTTCGTCGGGCGCCAGGATCATGAGCACGTCGGCCCATGCGGCGGCTTCGGCATTCGCAAGCACCTTGAAGCCGGCAGCTTCGGCCTTCTTGGCGCTGGCCGAACCGGGACGCAGCGCAATGGCGACTTCGGAAACGCCCGAATCGCGCAGGTTCTGCGCATGGGCATGGCCTTGCGAGCCATAGCCAAGGATGGCGATCTTCTTGCCGGTGATCAGGTTCAGATCGGCATCTGCGTCGTAATAAACCTTCATGGTATGACTTCCTCGTGTCCTGGGCGTCATGCTGAACCTGTTTCGGCATCCATCTTGCCGCGCCCACGTTGGCCTCCGGAAGAGGGCCGTGCTTGTGGCAACATGGACCCTGAACCAGGTTCAGGGTGACGGGGTGTGTGGTGGTTCGGTTGCTGTCTGGTCTTGAATTTCCGTGATGTCAGGCCTCTTCGGCTCCCCGGATCATGCCGACGATGCCGGTGCGGCCGACTTCGACCAGCCCCAGTTGCTTCATCAGCGCGACGAAGGTGTCGATCTTTTCGGGCGCCCCGGTCAGTTCGAAGATGAAGCTGCCGGTGGTGGTGTCGACCGGCCGGGCGCGAAAGATTTCGGCCACGCGCAGCGCCTCGACCCGCGCATCGCCGGTTCCTGCCACCTTCACCAGCGCCAGTTCGCGCTGCACGTAAGGGCCGACTTCGGTCAGGTCGATGACCTTGTGCACCGGCACCAGCCGTTCAAGCTGGGCGCGGATCTGGTCGATGATCGAGGGCGGGCCGTGCGTCACGATGGTGATGCGGCTGACATCGTGGCCATCGGTGATGTCGGCCACGGTCAGGCTGTCGATGTTGTAGCCGCGCGCGGTGAACAGCCCGGCGATCTTGGCCAGAATGCCGGCCTCGTTGTCGACGGTGATGGTCAGGACGTGGCGTTCCTGCAGCTCGTCAAGGGTGTCGATGGTCATCGTGTGCCTCCTCAGACCAGCGCGCGCGCTTCGTCGTCGACGATCGAGGTGACCTCGTCGCCGTACAGGATCATGTCGGTATGCGCCGCGCCGCTGGGGATCATCGGGAAGCAGTTGGCTTCCTTGGCCACCAGACAATCGACGAACACCGGGCCGGGGTGGTCGATCATCGCTTGAATCCCGGCGTCGAGCTGGCTTTCATCCTCGATGCGGATGCCCTTCCAGCCATAGGCTTCGGCCAGCTTGACGAAGTCGGGCAGGCTGTCTGAGTACGAGTTGGAATAGCGGCTTTCGTACGTCAGTTCCTGCCACTGGCGGACCATGCCCATCCATTCGTTGTTGAGCACGAACACCTTGACCGGCAGGCGGTATTGCGTGGCGGTGCCCAGTTCCTGAATGTTCATCTGGATCGAGGCATCGCCCGCGATGTCGATGACCAGCGCATCGGGGAACCCGGCTTGCGCACCGATCGCGGCGGGCAGGCCATAGCCCATCGTGCCAAGCCCGCCCGAGGTCAGCCACTTGTTCGGCTTCATGAAGTGAAAGTACTGCGCCGCCCACATCTGGTGCTGGCCGACTTCGGTGGTGATGATCGGATCGCGCGCACGGGTCAGCTCATACAGCCGCTCGATCGCGTACTGCGGCATGATGTCCTTGCTGCGACGCGGATAGCTCAGGCTCTTGCGCGCGCGCCAACCGTCGATCCGGGCGAACCAGCCGGTCAGATCCTGCGCGCCATGGCCCGCTTCCAACCAGCCCGAGATGATCTGGCCCAGCACCGTGGCGCAATCGCCGATGATCGGCAGATCGACGCGCACGGTCTTGTTGATCGAGGCGCGGTCGATGTCGATGTGGATCTTCTTGGCGTTGGGCGCAAAGGCATCGAGCCGCCCGGTGACGCGGTCGTCAAAGCGCGCGCCGACCGCGATGATCAGATCGGCCTGATTCATCGTCAGGTTGGCTTCATAAGTGCCGTGCATGCCCAGCATGCCCAGCCACGCCGGATGATCCGCCGGGAAGGCGCCCAGACCCATCAGCGTCGATGTGACCGGCGCACCGGTCAGCCGCTGCAACTCGTTGAGCAGGCGCGTCGCCTCTGGGCCCGAATTGATCACGCCGCCACCGGTATAGAACACCGGCGCCTTGGCGTTGGCGATCAGTTCGACGGCTTGCGCGATCTCGCTCGCCCCGCCGATGGTCTGCGGGGTATAGCGGTTGCGCTGACCTTCCTTGCGCGGACGCGGCGCGCTGCGGGCGATCTGCACGTCCTTGGGAATGTCGATGACAACCGGGCCGGGGCGGCCTTCGGTGGCGATGCGGAACGCCTCGTCGATGGTGGCGGCAAGGTCGGCGGCGTCCTTCACCAGGTAATTGTGCTTGGTGCAGTGGCGCGTGATGCCGACGGTGTCGCATTCCTGGAACGCGTCCGATCCGATCAACGCGGTAGGAACCTGTCCGGTGATGACGACCAGCGGGATCGAATCCATCCACGCATCGGCGATGCCGGTGACCGCATTGGTCGCGCCCGGACCGCTGGTGACCAGCACGACGCCGGGTTTGCCGGTGGCGCGGGCATAGCCCTCGGCCGCATGGGCCGCGCCGGCTTCATGCCGGACAAGGATGTGGCGGATGCGCTCATCGCCGAACAAAGCGTCATAGATCGGCAGTACCGCGCCGCCGGGATAGCCGAACACGAATTCGACGCCCTTGGCGATCAGGCTTTCGACCAATATTTCGGCGCCGCTGCGCTCTGCTTTCACGACTAGCGTCCTTGATTGTGCTGGCAGCGCCGATAGCCCCGCCTGTGCACGAGAAAAACAAAAAAAGCCCGTTCGCAGCGCGCAGAACGCGGCGACAAGGCGAAAACCATCAATATTTCCGGCGGAATGACCGCTGGACCGGTAAAAAATTATCGGCCCGGCGCAGTGGTTGCTGCGCCGGGCCGTCTCTCCCTTTCCGGGCATCGGGCAATCCGCAAGAAACGGAATGACCGACAATTGACGGCGTTGCTACGTGACATAATCGCTCATGTCAACTTGCTAAACTTGAAATAACATTGCTATCTTTTCGCTGTCAATGGAATTTTCGTACGTGACGCGCGGCCAGGCGGCCGGCGGCTGGTGCCGCAACCAGGTGTATTGGCGTTTGGCATAGCGCCGGGTCGCCTGCTGGCCCGCCGCTTGCGAATCGGCCTCGTTCGCCCGGCCTTGCAGAAAGTCGCGGATTTCGGGGACGCCGATGGCGCGCATCACCGGCAAATCGGGGTCAAGTTCCCGGTCCAGCAGCGCGCGTACTTCGGCGCAGGCGCCGTTCTGCCACATCAGCGCAAAGCGGCGGTCGCAGCGTTCATAAAGCCAGTCACGGTCGGGCATCAGGATGGCCGCGTGCAGATCGATCGCATCGCCGATCCCGCCACTCAACTGCCTCTGCCATGCCGCCAGCGGCTGTCCCGTCGACCGCACGACCTCCAGCGCGCGGGCGATGCGCGCTGAATCGGTCCACGCAAGCCTGGCGCCGCGCGCGGGGTCTTCGATCAGCAACGCGCGATAGGCCTCGTCCACGGGCAGCGCGCGGACGGCGGCGCGGATGGCAGGGTCTATCGGCGGAACGGGCGCGATGCCGTCGAGCAGTGTGCGGATATAGAGCCCGGTGCCGCCGACGAGGATCGGCAGCGCACCTGTGGCATGGGCGGCGGCGACCTCGGCCTTTGCCGCTGCAGCCCAATCCGCGGCCGAACAGGCTTGCGCGCCGTCCCACGTACCGAACAGCCGATGCGGCACGCCCTGCATCTCGGCCGCGTCTGGGCGTGCCGATAGCACCGCCAGATCGGCATAGACTTGCGCGCTGTCAGCATTGATCACGACAGCGTCCTGTCCGCGCGCGCGGACCATCAGCGCAAGGCGCACGGCAAGATCGCTCTTGCCGCTGGCGGTCGGCCCTGCGATGAGCGCGACCTTCGGTTTCATGACAAGGATGTTCTCGGTGCTCATTGCCCGGCTGATAGCAGACCCCGACACGCTTGGAGACAATCTTGCTCTTGCGATGGAGCGGATCGAGGAGGCGGGCGGCGAGGTCGCCGGGGCGGGCATGCTCGACACCAACGACGATGTGCTCGAACTCGAACTGACCGAGGGCGATCCGGCACTGGTACGCGCCATTCTGGACGAACTGTTCCCCGATGCCGATCTGCTGCTGACCGACCAGCCCGTTACCGTGCCGCATTTGTTCGTTTCCGACATGGATTCGACCATGATCGGGCAGGAATGCATCGATGAACTGGCCGACTTTGCTGGGTTGAAGGCGCGGATTGCCGCGATCACCGAACGCGCGATGCA
Source organism: Novosphingobium sp. FKTRR1 (assembly GCF_020404405.1). Taxonomy (GTDB): domain Bacteria; phylum Pseudomonadota; class Alphaproteobacteria; order Sphingomonadales; family Sphingomonadaceae; genus Novosphingobium. The sequence continues at coordinate 86,988 of NZ_JAIZDA010000016.1, forward strand.
AGGTGAACTCGATTTCGAGGCCGCCTTGCGCGAGCGCGTCGGGCTGCTCGCCGACGTGCCCGAGGCTACGATCGCACAGTGCCTGGATGAGCGCATCCGCCCGATGGACGGCGCGCGCACGCTTGTCGCCACGCTGAAGGCGCACGGCTGCCATACCGTGCTGGTAACCGGCGGTTTCCATGCTTTTGCCGATCCGGTGGCGGAACAATTGGGATTCGCCCGTGTCGTGGGCAACCGGCTCGAAGTCGCCGAAGGCCGTTTGACCGGCAGCCTTGACGGTCCCATCGTCGACGGCTCGGTCAAGCTGCAGGTACTGCAGGACGAGGCCGCAAGGCTTGGCGAAGGGGCCATCAGCCTTGCCACGGGCGACGGTGCCAACGACATTCCGATGATCGCTGCGGCCACATATGGCGTGGCGTTCCGCGCCAAGCCACGCGCCCGCGATGCTGCCAACGGCCGCATCGACCGGGGCGACCTGACTGCCGTGCTGGCGCTGCTGGGCATCGCGCGCGAACGATGGGTCATTGCCTGACAAGGCTGCCGCGCACGGACACGGCCACAGGTTGACGTTAAACTGACATCAATGTTAGTAGTGCTTCATCTCTGGGAGAGATGAAAAGGCGAATCGCATGAACGCGTTGAATGGAAATATCCAAGCCGACTTGCCGCTTTACGATGAACGTCGCCCGGTGCTGAACTGGCGCCCGCGCAAGGCACTCAGGCATTTCCGACAGTTGCTCAAGGACAAGGAGCGGACCGAGGAGGTGTTCCACATCTTTGAGGCGCTGCCATGGAAGGGCATGCGCCCGGCTGGCGTCAAGTTCCTGTCCAGCGCGAAGGGGCAGGCGATTCGGTCGGCCGAACCCTATCTGCCGCCGATGCTCGACGATCATGCCGCGCTGCGCCGCATGCCGGCCGGGTCACTGGCGCACGCCTATTGCGACTTCATGGAACGCGAAGGGCTGAGCGCGCAAGGTCTGGTCGATGAATTCGCGCTGTTCGCGGCGACCAAGCCCAAGTTTCACGACCAGTTCGAATGGTACATGAACCGCGCCCGCGACACGCACGACATGCTCCACGTGCTGACCGGCTATGGCCGCGATGCGCTGGGCGAGGCTTGCGTGCTTGCGTTTACCTATGGCCAGCAGCCAAGCCCGGCGCACTTGTTCATCGGCTATATGGCCGGTCTGAACATGCGCAAGACGGTGCCGAGCAAGGCGCCGGTACTGCATGCGATTCGCGAGGGTCAAAAGCTGGGCAAGGCGTGCCCGCGCATCATCGAGACGGCGCTGTTCGACCTGCTGCCTCTGCCGCTGGACGAAGTGCGCCGCCGCCTGAACATCACGCCCGCACGCTATTACAAGCAGTGCCATGCGGAATGGAAAGCCTTGGGCGTCGACCCCTATGACCTGCTGGGCAAGAACCTGCCCGCGGCAGGTGTGGAGCAATTGGCCGCAGCGGCCTGAGCGTTCCTTGACTACTTTTTAGACGGGGCGCGCGGCTTATTGCTGCGCGCCCCGTTCATTTTGTGTCCGCCATTTCGTGTCCGCAGGGCAGGTCGGGCGGGGCAGGTCGCGTTACCGCCAGACCCGATAAAGACTTACGCTGCCATCCAGTCGCGGAAGAACGCCTCGTTGGCTTCGCGCAGCGTGGCGATTTCAACCGCAAAGCCCGGCCCCTTGACCGCCGATCCGCCGGTCGTGCCGATGCGGGTCATCGGGATGCCGGCGGCCTGAATGCTGTCGGCCACCGCGCTCGTCACGACATAGCGCGCCTGATCTTCGCCGAACGCGGTGAAGTGATCGCCGATTTCCTGCAATTCGCAGCCGATGCCGCTGGCCAGCGCCATTTCGGCCAGAGCGACCAGCAGGCCGCCGTCAGAGACGTCGTGTACCGCAGTGACTTTACCGTCGGCGATCAGTTCGCGCACGAATTCGCCATGGCGGCGTTCGGCGCTCAGATCGACCGGCGGGGGCGGACCGTCCTCGCGGCCATGCAGTTCGCGCAGCCACAGCGACTGGCCCAGATGGCCGTTCGACTGGCCGATCACGAAGATCGCTTCGCCTGCGGCCTTGAACGCTACGGTCGCCATCTGTTCGTGGTCGAGCATCAGGCCGACGCCGCCGATGGCAGGCGTGGGCAGGATCGCGCTGCCGCCGCCGGTCGCCTTCGATTCGTTGTAGAGCGACACGTTGCCCGACACGATCGGGTAATCGAGCGCGCGGCAGGCATCGCCCATGCCGTTCAGCGCTTCGACGATCTGGGCCATGATCTCGGGCCGCTGCGGGTTGGCGAAGTTCAGGCAGTTGGTGATCGCCAGCGGGGTCGCGCCCACCGCGCAGATGTTGCGCCATGTCTCGACCACGGCCTGCTTGCCGCCTTCATAGGGGTCGGCATAGCAATAGCGCGGGGTGCAGTCGGTGCTGATCGCCAGCGCCTTGTCGGTGCCATGCACGCGCACCACCGCCGCATCGCCACCCGACTTCTGCAAGGTGTCTGCGCCGACCTGGCTGTCATACTGTTCGAAGATCCAGCGGCGGTTGGCCAGATCGGGGCTCCCGATCAGCTTGACCAGATCGGCGCCCAGATCGGCGCTGGCGGGCACGTCGCCCAGCGGCGCGACATTGGCCCAAGCCTTGTAATCGGCCAAGCTCAGATGTGGGCGATCATAGAGCGGAGCATCGTCGGCGAGCGGGTCAAGCGGGATGTCGCAGACCACTTCGCCGTCGAATTCCAGCACCATATGACCGGTATCGGTCACTTCGCCGATCACCGCGAAATCGAGTTCCCACTTCTTGAAGATCGCTTCGGCCATCGGTTCCATGCCGGGCTTGAGCACCATGAGCATGCGCTCCTGGCTCTCGCTCAGCATCATCTCGTAAGGCGTCATCGCTTCTTCGCGGCAGGGAACGGCGTTCATGTTCAGGCGGATGCCCGCGCCGCCTTTGCTCGCCATCTCGACCGACGAGGACGTCAGCCCCGCCGCGCCCATGTCCTGAATTGCGACGATGGCATCGGTCGCCATCAGTTCAAGGCAGGCCTCGATCAGCAGCTTTTCGGTGAACGGGTCGCCAACCTGCACGGTCGGGCGCTTTTCCTCGCTCTTTTCATCGAAGTCGGCGCTGGCCATGGTCGCGCCGTGGATGCCGTCGCGCCCGGTTTTCGACCCGACATAGACGATCGGGTTGCCGATGCCGGTGGCCGCCGAATAGAAGATCTTGTCGGTCTCGGCCACGCCCACGGTCATCGCGTTGACCAGAATGTTGCCGTCATAGGCCTTGTGGAAGTTGGTCTCGCCGCCGACGGTCGGCACGCCCACGCAGTTGCCATAGCCGCCGATGCCGGCGACCACGCCTTGCACCAGATGCTTCATCTTGGGATGATCGGGGCGACCGAACCGCAGCGCGTTCATGTTGGCTACCGGCCTTGCGCCCATGGTGAACACGTCGCGCAGGATGCCGCCGACGCCGGTCGCCGCGCCCTGATAGGGTTCGATGTAGCTGGGGTGGTTGTGGCTCTCCATCTTGAAGATGGCAGCCTGCCCGTCGCCGATGTCGATCACGCCCGCGTTCTCGCCGGGGCCGCAGATGACCCACGGCGCCTCGGTCGGCAGCTTCTTCAGGTGAATGCGGCTGGATTTGTACGAGCAATGCTCGGACCACATGACCGAAAAGATGCCGAGCTCGACAAGGTTCGGTTCGCGGCCGAGTGCCTTGAGCACGCGCGCGTATTCTTCCTCGGACAGCCCATGGGCGGCGACGACTTCTGCGGTGATAGCGGACATGACAGCGCCCTTAGCCTTCCCGACGCGTCAAGACCAGCCCCGTCGCACTTTGCCCGTTGGCCGTACTCACCATGCCTATGCAGCGGCAAGGCTCGACGTACCGGACTAATTGCGGCTGCGGCGCTATGTTGCTGTTTCGCGCGCTTGACCGGCGGGCGTGGGGCGGTCAAAGCTGCGTTTGATGGCTACAAACCCGGATATTGCCGCGCTATCGTTCGAACAGGCGCTCAAGGCGCTTGAGGACGTTGTACGCAGGTTGGAGAGCGGCGAGGCGCCGCTTGACGAATCGATCGACCTCTACGCCAGGGGCGACGCCTTGCGCGCCCATTGTCAGGCGCGCCTCGATGCGGCGCAGGCCCGGATCGAGGCGATCGTCGCCGGACCCGACGGCCGGGCGGCGTCGACCCGTCCGTTCGACGAAACCGCCGCGTGACGGCCATGGCAGACGCAGCAAATCCTGCACCTTTGCTGGCCGACGCGCTCACGCGCATTCAGGCCGATGTCGATGACGCGTTCGACGCGTTGCTGCCGCTGCCCGGCGATGCGCGCGAGCGGCTGATCGCAGCCATGCGCTATGCCGCGATCGGCGGAGGCAAGCGGCTGCGTCCGCTGCTGGTCACCGCGGTGGCGGGCATGTTCGGGGTCGACCGATCGGTGGCGGTGCGCGTTGGCGCTGCGATCGAGGCGATCCACGTCTATTCGCTGATCCACGACGATCTGCCGTGCATGGACGATGATGCCTTGCGCCATGGCAAGCCGACGCTGCACCTTGCCTTTGACGAAGCCACGGCCGTTCTGGCGGGCGATGCGCTGCACGATTTCGCGTTTGAGGTGCTGTCCGATCCAAGCCTGATCGGCGATCCGTTCACCCGTATCGAGCTGGTCCGCACGCTGGCATTGGCCAGCGGTTCGGGCGGCATGGCGGGCGGGCAGATGATGGACATCGTCGCCGAAACGTCCTCGTTCGACTTGCCCACCGTAACCCGGTTGCAGCAGCTCAAGACCGGGGCGTTGCTGGCTGCGGCGGTCGAGATGGGCGCCATTCTGGGCAAGCTGTCACCCGAAGGGCGCACCCATTTGCGCGGCTATGCCCGCGATGTCGGCCTGGCGTTCCAGATCGTCGACGACCTGCTCGACGTTGAGGGTGACGAGGCCGCTGCGGGCAAGGCGCTACGCAAGGACGAGCGGGCGGGCAAGGAAACCTTCGTCTCGCTGCTGGGCGTGGTGCGGGCGCGCGAACAGGCGCGGTTCCTAGTCGATCAGGCCATTGAACATCTGGCTCCTTATGGAGAGGAAGCCGATCTGCTGCGTGCCTTGGCGCGCTTTGTTGTCGAAAGGGATCGTTGACATGGGAGAGAGGATCGGGGTCTATCCCGGCACGTTCGATCCGATCACGCGCGGGCATCTCGACATCATCCGGCGCGGGGCCAAGCTGGTGGACAAGCTGATCATCGGCGTGACCACCAATCCATCGAAGAACCCCATGTTCACGCCCGAAGAGCGGATGGCCATGGTCACCCGCGAAGTGGCCCTGCAGGGCATCGGCAACGTCAGTGTCGTCGGTTTCAACGCTTTGCTGATGAAGTTTGCTGAAAAGCAGGGCGCCAGCGTGATCATCCGTGGCCTGCGCGCCGTTGCCGACTTCGAATACGAATACCAGATGGCCGGCATGAACCAGCAGTTGAACAACCGGATCGAGACGGTGTTCCTGATGGCCGATGTCAGCCTGCAGCCGATTGCATCGAAGCTGGTCAAGGAAATCGCCCAGTTCGGGGGGGATATCACCCACTTCGTTTCGCCCACCGTTCGCGACGAAGTGGTCGCGCGGGTGCAGGAGCAGGGGCGTCTGGGCGAATATTGAGCGGGCCGCGTTGCAAGGATTGCGCGCTACCCATTTGTTCATTGCAGCGACAGCGCGGCGCGCCTATCGGCGGAAACCCAAGCGCTCCAAGGTGGTTCTTAAAATGGTCGTGCGTTTCCTGACTTCGCTGGCGCTGGGCGCCGCCCTGCTGGCAACACCTGCCATGGCCCAGCGGCAGCGTGAAAAAGACCCGGTCAAGCCGATCAAGATCGATCGGGTGGTGGCGTCGACGACGATCCCTTATGCGGTCGATGCGGACCAGAGCCACGATCCCGAAAACGTGCTGCTGCTTGACCTGTCGAACGGCGGACGCGTGGCGATCCGGCTGATGCCGGTGTGGGCGCCGCACCATGTCGAGCGGATCAAGACGCTGGTGCGCGAAGGGTTCTACAACAACATCATCTTCCACCGTGTGATCGATGGCTTCATGGCGCAGACCGGCGACCCCACGGGCACCGGGCAGGGTGGCTCCAAGCTGCCCGACTTGCAGGCCGAATTCAACGACGTGCCGCATCTGCGTGGCACGGTGTCGATGGCGCGGACCGACGATCCCAACTCGGCCAACAGCCAGTTCTTCATCGTGTTCTATCCACGCATGGCGCTTGATCACAAGTACACTGTTTTTGCCCGCGTGATCGGCGGGATGGATTCGGTCGATGCCATCGTGCGTGGCGAGCCGCCCAAGAACCCGACCCGCGTGGTTCAGGCCTCGATCGCGGCTGACGGCAAGCCGCGCCCTGCGCCGACCGCGCCGGCTGCCGCTCCTGCCATCACCGCCGACGTGCTGAGCAACTCGCAACCCCACTGATCCGGGTGAGGACAAGCAGGGAAGCGCGTCGGTAAGCCCGACCACGCGCATCCCGCGCTTGTCGAAGGACCACCGCAGCGCTAGCGGCAGGCCATGCGTGTAGACCTGTTCGACTTCGACCTTCCGCCCGAGCGTATTGCCCTGCGCCCGGCTCGCCCACGCGACTCCGCGCGGCTGCTGCTGGTTGCGGGTTCAGGGCAGGGACCGCTGACCGACCACACCGTGCGCGATCTGCCCGGCCTGCTGCGCGCGGGCGACGTGCTGGTGTTCAACGACACTCGTGTCATCCCCGCGCAATTGGAAGGCCAGCGAGGCGAGGCGCGGATCGGCGCGACGCTGCACAAGCGGATCGATCTGCGCCGCTGGCAGGCCTTCGTGCGCAACGGCAAGCGGCTCCGCACCGGCGACGCCATCGCCTTTCCTGCCGACGTTACCGCAATCGCCGAGGAGCGCCACGCCGATGGCAGCTGGACGCTGATGTTTCCGGGCGACGAGCCGGTCGAGGTGCTGCTCGAACGGGCGGGGCGGATGCCGCTGCCGCCATACATCGCCGCCAAGCGCGGTACCGACGAGGCCGACCGCAGCGATTACCAGACGATGTTCGCCGCGCGCGATGGGGCGGTTGCCGCTCCGACTGCAGCGTTGCACTTCACGCCCGCGCTGATGGAGGCGCTGGCCACCGCCGGGATCGGGCACGAGACGCTGACGCTCCATGTCGGTGCAGGCACGTTCCTGCCGGTGAAAGCCGATGATACCGCCGACCATGCGATGCACGCCGAGTGGGGGCGGATCGAGCAGGCTACCGCCGACCGCCTCAACGCCGCCCGCGCGGCCGGTGGCCGGGTCATCGCGGTCGGAACCACCAGCTTGCGCCTGCTCGAAAGCGCCACGGGAGAGGACCGCGTGATCCGCGCGTTCGCAGGCGACACCAGCATCTTCATCACGCCGGGTTACACCTTCCGCGCCATCGACGGGCTGATGACCAACTTCCACTTGCCCAAATCGACGCTGTTCATGCTGGTCAGCGCCCTGATGGGGCTGGAGCGTATGCAGGCCGCCTATGCCCACGCGATTGCGGAAGGGTATCGGTTCTACAGCTACGGCGATGCGGGGCTGTTGTTGCCGGGCTGAATCACCCCGCAAACCACTGCCATACCAGTCGCAGCGTCAGGCCAAGGCTGACCACGACCAGCAGCGGACGTATCACGCGGGCGCCATGGCGGGTGGCGAAGTGGCTTCCGACGACGGCGCCGGTCATCGCGCCTGCACCCATGCACAGGCCCAGCAGCCACATCACTTGCCCCCCTGCGGCGAACACGGCGACGCTGGCGATGTTGCTGGTGACGTTGAGCAGCTTGGTCAGGCCGGTGGCCCGTGTCAGGCCAAGCCCGCGCATGGCGACCAGCGTGATCGTGTAGAACTGCCCGGCGCCGGGGCCGAAAAAGCCGTCGTAGAAGCCGACGCCGCCCGCCACCGGCAAATAGCCGCGCTCCGACAGGCGGCCGTGGCGGTCCTCGTCGCTCATTCCCGGCGACAGCACCGTGTACAGCGCCACGCCCATCAGCAGCAACGGCACGATGAGCCGCAGCACATGCGCGTCGATTCGCTGGATCAGCAGCGATCCCGCCGTGGCGCCGATGAAGGTGACCGCAGCGGTCGGCCAGCTAGCCGCAAAGCTGAACAGTCCGGCGCGCCAGAAGCGCCATGTCGCCATCGTCGTCCCGCACATCGACTGCACCTTGTTGGTGCCCAGCACCAGATGCGGTGGCAGTCCGGTGGTGATCAGCGCGGGCATCATGATCAGCCCGCCGCCTCCTGCCACCGCATCGACGCAGCCGGTTATCACCGCGATCGCGGTCATCACCGGATAGAGCCACAACGGCAGCGCCACGGGGTCAAGCGCGCTCAGCGAGGGCAGGGCGGCGGCGAGGGTGTCCAGTGGAGGCAGGTTGAGCAGGGGCATTTGCACGCCATGGCGTTTGCGCCTAAGGCCCGCAATCCCTCAATTGGCCAGAACCGATGACGCGCTTTTCCTTCACCATCCATGCAACCGAGGGCAAGGCCCGCACCGGCACGATCAAGATGCTGCGCGGCGACATCCGGACGCCGGCTTTCATGCCGGTGGGTACCGCCGCCACGGTCAAGGCGTTGAAGGTAGAGGACGTGCGCGCCAGCGGCGCCGACATCATTCTGGGCAATACCTATCACCTGATGCTGCGGCCCGGCGCGGAACGCATGGCGCGGCTCGGCGGGCTGCACAAGTTCATGGGCTGGGACCGCCCGATCCTGACCGACAGCGGCGGCTATCAGGTGATGAGCCTGTCCGATTTGCGCAAGATCACCGAGGACGGCGTGACCTTTGCCAGCCACCTTGATGGCTCGCGCCACATGCTCAGCCCCGAACGGTCGATGGAGATCCAGCGGCTGCTGGGCAGCGACATCGTGATGGCCTTTGACGAATGCCCCAAGATCGACCAGCCGCGCGACGTCATCGCACGCAGCATGGAAATGTCGATGCGCTGGGCCAAGCGCAGCCGCGATGGCTTCGATGCAGGCGGGGAGCACGCTGCCCGCTCCGCGCTGTTCGGCATCCAGCAGGGCGGACTGGACCAAGGCTTGCGCAAGGAAAGCGCCGATGCCCTCGCGCAGATCGGCTTCGATGGCTATGCCGTCGGCGGGCTTGCAGTGGGCGAGGGGCAGGAGGCGATGTTCGCCACGCTCGACTTCGCGCCTGACCAGTTGCCCACCGATCGCCCGCGCTATCTGATGGGCGTGGGCAAGCCCGACGATCTGGTCGGCGCAGTGGAGCGCGGCATCGACATGTTCGATTGCGTGCTGCCGACCCGCTCGGGCCGCAACGGGCAGGCCTTCACCTGGAATGGCCCGCTCAACTTGCGCAACGCCCGCCATGCCGAGGACACCGGCCCGCTGGATGAACGCTGCACCTGCCCGGTCTGCGCGAAATACAGCCGCGCCTACTTGCACCACTTGCACAAGTCGGGCGAGATTCTTGGCGCGATGCTGCTGACCGAGCACAACATCGGCTTTTACCAGCAGTTGATGGCGGGCATGCGCGCCGCGATCGCCGAGCAGCGCTTTGCCGCGTTCGCCAGCGATTTCCGGCGGGACTATCTTTCCCGCTGACACCAAAATGGCTGGATAATTCTTCCGCCAAGTCATTGTCTTGCGCGTGCGGCATCGGCAAAGTCTACGGTGTTGCAACTGGAGACTGCCTGCGATGAATGGTGCCTTTCGTTTTCTGGCTGGCGTTGCGCTGGCCGGCATCTGTGTGTTCGGTGGCTCAGGTGTGGCGCTGGCCGAGGATGCTGCCGTGCTGGCGGCAAAGTTCGGTGCGCTCGAATCGGTGCGCCAGATCAGCATCTCGCCCGATGGCCAGAAGGTGGCCTACATCGCCACGCGCAACGGCGGTGGCGCGGTGTTGAGCGTGGTCGACCTTGGCGCAGCGGCGGCCAACGTGGGCGTGCCCAAGCCGATCCTGGCGCAGCGGACCGAGGGGCAGACGCTCGAAAGTTGCGATTGGGCCACCGATGAACGGCTCATTTGCGTCAACAGCATGGTCTATGATTACAGCGGCTATCTGATGCCGATCGAGCGGTTGTTCGCGCTCAACGCCGACGGCAGCAAGGTGGCGCGCCTGTCCGCCGATACCGGCAGCGATACATTGGGCTTCGCGCTTTACGGCGGAGGGGTGATCGATTGGGATCTGCCGGGCAAACCCAACCACGTGCTGATGACGCGCTACTATGTGCCCAAGGTGTCGGTCGGCAGCAATGTAACGCACGAACAGCAAGGGCTGGGCGTTGAAGAGGTCGATGTCGACAGCCTGCAGCGGCACAATGTCGAACATCCCTTCAGCGAAGCCTATCGCTACATCACCGATGGCCACGGCACCGTGCGTGTGATGGGCGTGCGTCCGATGCGCGGCGACGATGAAATGGGCAACGAGATCAACTATTCCTATCGCGCGCCCAATTCGCGCGAATGGAAGCGGCTGTCCAAGGTCACCATCGATGCGTCGGGCCTGGCGAGCGGCTTCCAGCCAGTGGCGGTGGATGGCGCAAAGAACGTGGTCTATGGCTTTGACAGCCTGAACGGCTTCGATGCGCTCTATTCGATTGCGCTCGACGGTACCGACACCCGGCAACTGGTGCTGGCCAAGGACGGCATCGATGTGGATGAGCTGGTGCGGTTGGGGCGCGACCGGCGTGTGGTCGGGGCAAGCTTTGCCACCGACATCCGCCGTTCCGAGTTCTTCGACCCAGACCTCAAGAAGCTTGCGGCGGGACTGACCAAAGCGCTGCCGGGGCAGCCGAGCATCACGCTGTTCGGCGCCAGCGCCGATGAAAGCAAGATCCTGCTGCTGGCGTCGAGCGACGTGGATCCGGGTACGTTCTATCGCTTTGACAAAGCCGCACGGCAGTTGTCGCCGCTACTGCCGGTGCGCGCCGAACTGGCCGGAATGACACTGGGCGCGATGAAGCCGATCACGTTTCCAGCGGCCGATGGCACGCAGATTCCGGGCTACCTGACCCTGCCGCCTGGCAGCACCGGTAAAGGCTTGCCCGCGATCATCATGCCCCATGGCGGCCCTGCTTCGCGCGATGAATGGGGTTTTGACTGGCTGGTGCAGTTCTACGTGGCGCGGGGATATGCCGTGCTGCAACCCAACTATCGCGGTTCGACCGGCTTCGGCGCCGAATGGTACAGGCAGAATGGCTGGAAATCGTGGCACACCGCGATCGGTGACGTGAACGATGCCGGGCGCTGGTTGGCCGCGCAGGGTATTGCCGCGCCGGGCAAGCTGGCGATCGTTGGCTGGTCCTATGGCGGCTATGCCGCGCTGCAAAGCGCTGTGCTCGATCCCGATCTGTTCAAGGCCATCGTGGCAGTGGCTCCGGTCACCGACCTTGCCAGCTACAAGCTGGAAAAGGGTACCAAGATGGCGCGCGATTTCGTCGGCACCGGGCCGCATGTGCAGGAAGGATCGCCTGCGCAGAATGCCGCTGCGATCAAGGCGCCGGTGCTGTTGTTCCACGGCGATCACGATATCAACGTCGATATCGGTGAATCGCGAATGATGAACAACCGCCTGAAGGCTGCGGGCAAGCAGGTGACGTTCGTCGAGTTTCCGGGGCTTGATCACCAGTTGGCCGACAGCGCCGCGCGTACCCGCCTGCTGGTCGAGAGCGATGCCTTCCTGCGCAAGGCAATGGGCCTGCAACCCTGAGCAGCGATCCCCCTCGTCATCGGATCTGAAACAAAAAAGGCGGGGCAAAAGCCCCGCCTTCTTGTTTGTCTGCCGTGAAGGCCGGACCTGTCAGCGCGAATAGAATTCGACGACCAGGTTCGGTTCCATCTTCACCGGATAGGGCACTTCGTCGAGCGTCGGGATGCGCGAGAAGGTGACCTTGTCGCCGCCGTCGGCCACGACATAGTCGGGCACGTCACGTTCGGGCAGGGTCTGTGCTTCGGCGATCAGGGCCATTTCCTTGGCCTTGTTGCCCAGGCTGATCACGTCGCCAACCGACACGCGGCGCGATGCGATGTTGCACTTCACGCCGTTGACGCGGATGTGGCCGTGGCTGACGATCTGGCGCGCGGCAAAGATCGTCGGCGCGAACTTGGCGCGGTACACGATCATGTCCAGGCGGCGTTCGAGCAGACCGATCAGGTTCTGGCCGGTATCGCCCTTCAGACGCGAGGCTTCCTGATAGGTTGCCTTGAACTGCTTTTCGGTGACGTCGCCGTAGTAGCCCTTGAGCTTCTGCTTGGCGCGCAGCTGGATGCCGAAGTCCGATACCTTGCTCTTGCGGCGCTGGCCGTGCTGGCCGGGACCGTACGAACGACGGTTCACCGACGACTTGGGACGACCCCAGATGTTTTCGCCAAGACGGCGGTCAATCTTATGCTTCGATGCCTTACGCTTCGACACGCGCGGCTCCTTTCAATTTGCTTGCCCCGGCACCATGCCTAGGCGTTCATGGACCCGGAATCGCACCATTGCGCCGAAATCTGCGCAATGCGGCCGCCGCTTCACCGGGTGTGCAGGGCCAATCGAGCGAGAACTGCGCAAACGCAGTCCGGTCACCCCAAGGGGCGCCGCTCACGTGGAAGCGGGGCCTAGACCAGCGAATGGCGCGCGAGTCAAGCCTCGGAGGACGAAACCGGGCCGGAAACCGGACTTGCCGGTCCATCCAGTTCGGGTTTCAGCCTGCGATGGCGCGCCAGCGCGGTCAGGATACCGCGCATTGTGCGCACTTCCAGATGATTCCAGCCTGGCTTGGTGAACATCGTGCGCAAGGTCCGCAGCGTTACCGGCGCGCGAATCGCAGGTTCGAAATAGCCGAGCGGGTCGAGCATCGCGGTCAATTGGCCGAACATGCCTTCGAACTCCTCCTGCGGGGCAGGGGGCAGCAATTCCTCGACCGTGGGCTGCGCCAGATCGCTGATACCCCCGGCAGCAGCGGCCTGCTTCGACCATTCATAGGCACACAGGATCACCGCCTGCGCCAGATTGAGCGACGCGAATTCCGGATTGATCGGCACCGTGATGATCGCGCGGGCCAGCGCCACATCGTCGGTATCAAGGCCAGAGCGCTCCGGCCCGAACACGATCGCGCTGTGTCCGCCACCGCGCGCTGGCGCCGCGACGATCTCCTGAGCCGCCTGTTCGGGTGTCAGCACCGGCTTGGTCACGCCGCGCTTGCGCACGGTGGTGGCATAGACATGGGCGCAATCGGCCACGGCATCGGCCAGCGTCTCGAACACTTGTGCGCGTTCCAGCACGATATCGGCCCCTGCGGCGGCGGGTCCGGCGGAAGGGTTGGGCCAGCCATCGCGTGGCGACACAAGCCGCAACTCCGCAAGCCCGAAATTGAGCATGGCACGCGCAGCCTTGCCAATGTTCTCGCCCAGTTGCGGGCGGACAAGGACGATGATCGGGTGTGGCGTTGCGCTTGGCACCGGCGGCGAGGTCATTGCCCGCCGACTTCGCGCACGGTGCTGGCAAAAGCCTCGAAGTCGCGCGCTTCGGTGAAGTCGCGATAAACGCTGGCAAAGCGGATATAGGCCACGCTGTCGAGCTGGCGCAGCCCTTCCATCACCATCTCGCCGATCGCCTTGGACGGCACTTCGCTGTCGCCCATCGTCTCGATCTGGCGCTGGATACCCGATACCAGCTGGTCGAGCCGTTCCTGCGCCACGGGCCGCTTGCGACAGGCGAGTGCGACCGATTGTTCGATCTTCAACCGGTCGAACGGTTCGCGGCGCAATTCGGTGCCGTCGATACCTGACTTCACCACCAGCACATCGCGCAATTGGACGCGCTCGAACGTGGTGAAACGTGCGCCACAGCCCTCGCATTGACGGCGCCGACGGATCGAGGTGTTGTCCTCGCTCGGTCGGCTGTCCTTCACCTGGCTGTTGTCATGGGCGCAAAACGGGCAACGCATACGGTTATTTCTTGATGCGTTGCCACAGACCGAATGCCGCTCCGGCCAGCGCGCCGACCGGCAGCGACACGATCGGAAGGACAAGGCCGGCAACCGCTCCGATGGCTGCTGCCGTCAGCACCGGCTTGGTCGAAGGGTTGGCGAAGCCTTCCTTTGCCATGCCGGTGATTTCGGTACGCGCACGGGTGGCGAGATCGTTGAGGTTGTCGGCCATGATCGTCAAAGCTCCGGATAGATCGGGAACGCACTGCACAAGTCGGCAACGCGGTCGCGCACGCGTTGTTCCACTTGTCCGTCACCGGCATCGCCATTGCGGGCAAGGCCATCGACCACTTCGGCGATCAACTGGCCGATCAGGCGGAACTCGTCCTCGCGGAAGCCGCGCGTGGTGCCCGCAGGCGTACCCAGACGGATGCCCGAGGTGACGAACGGTGAGCGCTTGTCGAACGGCACGCCGTTCTTGTTGCAGGTGAGCCAGGCGCGGTCGAGGCCCTTCTCAGCGGCCTTGCCGGTCACGTCCTTGGCGGTCAGATCGACCAGCATCAGGTGGTTGTCGGTGCCGCCCGACACGATGCCCAAGCCCGCTTCGAGCAGGCTGTCCGACAGCGCCTTGGCGTTGGCCACGATCTGGTGGGCATAGGCCTTGAATTCGGGACGCAGCGCTTCGCCAAAGGCAACCGCCTTGCCCGCGATCACGTGGACCAGCGGGCCGCCCTGCAGGCCGGGGAACACGGCGGAATTGAACTTCTTGGCCAGATCCTCATCGTTGGTGAGGATGACGCCCGAACGCGGACCGCGCAGCGATTTGTGCGTGGTGGTCGTCACGACATGCGCATGGGGGAACGGCGAGGGGTGCGCGCCACCCGCAACAAGGCCGGAGATGTGCGACATGTCGACCAGCAACCAAGCGCCGATCTCGTCGGCGATGGCGCGGAAGGCGCCCCAATCCCACGTACGCGAATAGGCGGTGCCGCCCGCGATGATCAGCTTGGGCTTGTGCTCGCGGGCAAGGCGCGCAACCTCGTCCATGTCGATCAGGTGATCGTCGGCGCGCACGCCATAGGGGATCGGGTGGAACCACTTGCCGCTCATGTTCACGGGCGAGCCGTGGGTGAGGTGGCCGCCCGAATTGAGGTCGAGCCCCATGAAGCTGTCGCCCGGCTGCAGCAATGCCAGGAACACGGCCTGGTTCATCTGGCTGCCCGAATTGGGCTGAACGTTGGCGAAATTGCAACCGAACAGCGCCTTGGCCCGCTCGATCGCGAGGTTTTCGACCACGTCGGCATATTCGCAGCCGCCGTAGTAGCGCTTGCCCGGATAACCTTCGGCGTACTTGTTGGTGAACACCGAGCCGGTCGCCTGCAACACGGCAAGGCTGGTGATGTTTTCCGACGCGATCAGTTCGATCTTGGTCTGCTGGCGATGCAGTTCGCCGCGCACGGCGGCAAAGACTTCAGCGTCGGCGGTTTCCAGCGCTGCGGTGAAGAAGCCGGCTTTGCGGATGTCCGGCGCAAGGGTGGTGGCTGCGGTCATCTTGAAGGCTCCTTTGTCAGAAGGTGGGATCGGAAAGCTTGGCAACGCGGCCGGCATGGCGGCCGCCGCCGAATTCGGTGGCGAGAAACGCGTCAATACAGGCCTTTGCCATGTCCGGCCCGGTCAGGCGAGCGCCCATGGCGATGGCATTGGCATCGTTGTGCTCGCGCGCGAGTGCGGCCGACAGTGGCTCGGACACCAGCGCGCAGCGCAGCGCCGGGTGCCGGTTGACCGCGATCGAGATGCCGATGCCCGACCCGCACAGTGCAATGCCGCGTTCGGCCACGCCCTCAGCCACGACTTCGGCCAACTTGTAGCCATAGTCGGGATAATCGACGCGGTCGGCGGTTTCCGGGCCAAGGTCGGCAACCTCATGACCAAGGCCGATGAGGTATTCGCGCAACTCGGCCTTTAGGTCGAACGCGGCATGATCTGAAGCGATGGCGATGCGCAAGGGGACTGACCTGAAATTGCAATAGAACGGGATTCGATACCCCGCGCCTTTAGGCCCATCGCGCGCGCTAGGCCACATAATTTGGACTAATCCCGAGGCTCACCCACGGGCAAATGGATGCATTTCCGTGCAACTGCGGCTTGCGACGCGTTCCTGCGGGCATAAGATGAGGGCCAAGGCCCTGCTGTCATGGCCGGAGTCGGTGGGGGAGTGCGGCTTGGTGCAATCGCTTTGCAAACGCGCAATCGTGCGGCGGTTGGGGCAATGAAGTCGGCTAGGACGCCGCCGCTTGCGTTGCTGGCGGCGATGATTTTGGCAGTACTGCTGGCAATTGTCGGCACCACGCCCCCCGCTCCGCAGACTGAGCGTGCGCCGACCGACAACTTCTCCGCCGCGCGGGCGATGCGCGATGTGCGCGCGATTGCCGCCACGCCGCACCCGGCGGGATCGGCTGCGGATGCGCGGGTTCAGGCTTATATTGCCGAGCGGTTGCGGAGCATGGGGCTGACTGTGCGGCTCGATCGCTTCGTTCCCGACGCCGCGCGCTATGCTCGCAACGCCAGTTGGGCGAAGCCGGGTGAGGCAGTGCCGACAATGTCCAATCTGGTCGCGGTTCTGCCGGGGCGTGATCGGTCATTGCCTGCGCTGGCAATGATGGCGCACCATGACAGCGTGGGCGGCTCGCCCGGAGCGGCCGACGATACCGCTGGGGTTGCCGCTATCCTTGAAACGGTGCGAGCGGTTCGCGTCACCGGCCAGTCACGTCGCGATCTGATGGTGATCGTGACCGATGGCGAGGAGCCCGGCTTGTTCGGAGCGGAGCGGTTTTTCGGCACGGACCCGGAGCGCAGCCGCATCGGCGCGCTGATCAATCTTGAAGCGCGCGGTGGGGGCGGTCGCGCCACGCTTTTCCAGACGACACCTGCCAACGGTGCGGCCATTGCATTCGCCGCCCGAGCGCTGCGCCATCCTGCCGGCACCTCGTTGGCGGTGTTTCTGTACAAAGTGCTGCCCAACGACACCGACCTGACCGAGGCGCTGGCCAAGCCACCCCGACCCGACTTTGCCGCCTTCAACTTCGCCTTCATCGGGCGACCCGAGTTGTACCATTCGCCACGGGCCACGCCTGAACGCCTTGATCAGGGCGCGCTGCAGGACATGGGTGCGCAGACGCTCGATCTGGCTCGCGCATTGCTGACGGCGCCGCAACTGCCCGTTCGCCATGACGACGTTGTGTTCTTCGATTTGTTCGGTACCCGGCTGATCGTGCTGCCTGCATGGTCCGGTTGGCCGCTGCTGGCCGTGGGGCTCGGGGCTCTGGCGCTGCTGGTGCGGCGCACGACAGCGCTCAAATCGGTTTTAGGCAAACCGGTTTTGGGCAAACCGGTTTTGGGCAAGCCGTTTTTTGGCGGTGCGGGCCGCATGTTGGCGCTGATCGTGGCGACCATCGCATTGGCAACGCTTGCCAATTGGTTGTCGCTTACGTCGGCAAAGGCCAATTACTACGACCGGTTGGCTGCGATCCCGCGCCTGGAACTGATCACTGCTGCTGTGGCGCTTGCGGCGGTTTTGGTTGTGTTTGCGCGGTGGAAGCCGTCGGCGCCGGGAATTGCCGGTGCGGCGCTACCGCTGTGGTTGATGGCTGCGGCATTGCAATGGTTCGCGCCAACGGCGGCATATGTCGCGGTGCTGCCCGTCGCATTTGCCACCCTTGCGGCGCTGCTGCCGCAAGGTGGGGCTGGGCGGGTACTTGCGGTATTGATCGGCGCTATGGTGGCCGGTTACCAGATAGCACTGGCCCATCAGTTGCTGCAGGGCGTGGGGCCAGTGATGCCGGGCCTGATCGCCCTGCCGCTGGCCTTGGCGGTTCTGGCACTATTGCCGCTGTGGCGGACGCTTCCGGTGGGTGTAACGCGCGGACTTGTCGCGTTCGGCGTGATCGTTGCGCTCGGCACCGCATTATGGGTGCGCTTCGATGCATTGGCAGATACGGTTCCGACCTATAGCATCGCCCGATAGCAAACGCGCGACGTCAGGGTTTGGTCAGGAATCAGAACTCGGCTTGGGTGGGTGCTGCATGAAATAGGCCTTCAGTTCGGCCGTCAGTTCATCGCGCATCCTGACAAGGCCGGGCTGCAGTTCCCGTGCATAGGCAACGTTGGCCGCAGCGAAATCCGGGTCGCGCAGCAGCGACGCGCTGCGCAGGAAAAAGTGCCGACCGGCCGACGTTGCGGCAAAGGCGCGCAACTGGATCAACTCGTCCTTGGTGAATTCGCGGGAATAGGCGCGGGCCATGGCGCCCATCAGTGCGGGAATATGGGTGCGCAGCACGTCTTTGGCTTGCGCGATATAGCGATCGAGCTTGCGGTTGAGGATTGCCGCCGCGCCAGGATCGTTCTGGATCTGGGCGAGGTGGACCGTGCGCAACTGTGCGATAAGCCCGTCGATGGCGCCAAAGAACATCGGTTCGCGGTCCGCCGCCGGAAAGCCTTGATCGATCACCTCGGTCGCGATGGCAAGGCGCTCTGGATCGGGAGCCGCCGGCGGATCGGATGCGGCCGGCACAGTTGCAGGTTCTGCGGCCATGGCCGGCACCGGAGTGCACGCCATGGCCGACAGAAGCAACGCCAGCGCGGTAAAGCGCCGACCGTTCACTGGTCGAGGAAGCTGCGCATCTTGCGGCTGCGGCTCGGGTGCTTGAGCTTGCGCAGCGCCTTCGCTTCGATCTGACGGATACGTTCGCGGGTAACCGAGAACTGCTGGCCGACTTCTTCCAGCGTGTGGTCGGTGTTCATGCCGATGCCAAAGCGCATGCGCAGCACGCGTTCTTCACGCGGGGTGAGCGAGGCCAGCACGCGGGTGACAGTTTCCTTCAGGTTGGACTGGATCGCAGCATCTACCGGGATGATCGCGTTCTTGTCCTCGATGAAATCGCCCAGATGCGAATCTTCCTCGTCACCGATCGGCGTTTCAAGGCTGATCGGCTCCTTGGCGATCTTCATCACCTTGCGCACCTTCTCCAATGGCATGGAGAGGCGTTCGGCCATTTCCTCGGGCGTGGGTTCGCGGCCCTGTTCGTGCAGGAACTGGCGGCTGGTCCGCACCAGCTTGTTGATCGTTTCGATCATGTGCACCGGGATACGGATGGTGCGCGCCTGATCGGCGATCGAGCGGGTGATTGCCTGCCTGATCCACCAGGTGGCATACGTGCTGAACTTGTAACCACGGCGGTATTCGAACTTGTCGACCGCCTTCATCAGCCCGATGTTGCCTTCCTGAATGAGATCAAGGAATTGCAGGCCGCGATTGGTGTACTTCTTGGCAATCGAGATCACCAGCCGCAGGTTCGCCTCAACCATTTCCTTCTTGGCGATACGCGCCTCGCGCTCACCCTTCTGGACCATGTTGACGATGCGGCGGAATTCGCCGAGCGACATGCCGGTAGCGGCCGCGATGTCGGAAATCTCGCTGCGGATACGTTCGACGGCGACCGCTTCGTTGCTGGCGAATGCGGCCCACTTCTTGTCGCGACCTGCCACACTCTGCAGCCAGGCATCGTCGAGTTCGTTGCCGACATAGCGGTCAAGGAAGTCCTTGCGGGGTACCTTGTGGCGTTCGGCCAGGCGCAGCATCTGCCCGCCCAGCGTGGTCAGGCGGCGGTTGAAGGCATACAGGTTGTCGACCAGATACTCGATCTTGGTCGCGTGGAACTGCACGCTTTCGACTTGCGCGGTAAGTTCCTCGCGCAGCTTGTGATACGTCGCTTCCTTGCTTTGCGGGAAGTCGATGCCAAGGCCAAGCGAATCGAGCCGCTCGGCCTGCAACTTTTCGAACGTGCGGAACAGGCTGGTAATTTCGGCGAAGCGTTCCAGCGCGGCCGGCTTGAGCGCGGCCTCCATCTGGGCGAGGCTGAGGGTGTTGTCCTCTTCTTCCTCTTCGGCAGGACGCTGGGCACGGCGTTCGCGCAGTTCGTCGTCCTCGTCGCCTTCGGCCGTCTCTTCTTCCTCGACGTCCTCTTCTTCCTTGAAGGTGGGGCCGGCGGTCGCCTCGGTGATCTCGGCTTCCTCGTCCTCACCATCCTCGGACAGGTTCTCGGGCTGCGGCTCCTTGGAAAGCATCGCATCGAGATCAAGGATCTCGCGCAGCTGCATTTCGCCAGCGTTCAGCGCTTCTGACCACTGGATGATCGCGTGAAAGGTGATCGGGCTTTCGCACAGACCCATGATCATGGTGTCGCGTCCGGCTTCGATCCGCTTGGCGATGGCGATTTCGCCCTCGCGGCTGAGCAGTTCGACCGCACCCATTTCGCGCAAGTACATCCGCACCGGGTCATCGGTACGCTCAATGGTTTCCTTGCGCTTTTCAACGACCGGACGGTCGTCCATGCCGGTGTCGGCGTCTTCGGCTTCCTCGGGCTCGCGCTCTTCGGGATCGACCGCATCCTCGTCGCTCTCGACGATGTTGACGCCCATTTCGCTGATCGCGGCCATGATGTCCTCGATCTGCTCGGAGGACATCTGATCTTGGGGAAGGGCCTCGTTCAGTTCGTCATAGGTGATGATGCCGCGACGCTTGGCGCGGGCGATCAGCTTCTTGACCGAAGCGTCATTGAGGTCGATCAGCGGTGCGTCACCGCCATCAGTCTTTTCGTTCGAAGCCATTGAACCCCGTGTGCCACCAGTTCTGGCCAGACCCTCATGGCTGGCGAGTAATATTATAACGCCGCCCTGACACGACCCATCTGCCCTAAACGGGCAAGCAAGGCCAGCCTTCGTTGCAACAATCGTTGCTGTTCGGCGAAGCTTTCATCGGAAAACTCCGTTTCGTGCCGTTGCGTGGCTTGGGCAAGCGCCGCTTCCACCGCCGGAAGATCGATCAGCAGGTCGATGGCCTCGGCCAGTTCGCCGGTCGCGTTGGCGCCGGTGCCGGTCAGAAAGCCGAATCGCATGCCGGCGAAGTCTTCCGCCGTGGGCAGGGGAACCTGCCTTGCGGCCAATATGGTGCGGACCGCGTCTGGTTCAAGCGGTGCCGGCGAATCAGCGAGCGCCAGCAGCGCATCGAGCAATTCCGCCAGCACCGATTCGGCAGGAGACAGGACGTCGGAGGACAGGCGCCCGAGCGCTTCGGCATGGCGCGCGATTTCGGTCGGATGCTGCACCAGCCCGGCCAGAATGCCTGCCAGCAATCCGTCGCGCGGTTCGCGTCGTTGCAGCCGGTTGCGGGTATCTTCGGTCATCGGTGCGGCTGGTGGTAGCCATGGCTGGCCCCGCCTGCCCGGTTGACGCGAGCCTCCGCCCGAAGGCGCTCCGTTGCCCGATCGCGCACCCGGCTGGAACGGTGGCCGTTCGCGGCGGGCATAGGCCAGTTCGCCAAACCGGTCGTTCAGTTCGCGCCGGTACAGCGCCTTGATATCGGGATGGCCGATGGTGTCGACGTGGTCCATCAAACGCTGCTTCAACCCGGCCTTGGCCTCAGGCGTGTCGAGCGGGGCGGCATCGCGTTCGGCCTGCCACAAGACGTCGACCAGACTGCGCGGGGAAGCCAGCAATTCCTGCATCGCGCCAGGCCCTTCGCGCTTGATCACGTCGTCGGGATCCTGCCCTTGGGGAAGAGTGACGATCCGCAAACTGTGCCCGGGGCGCAGTAGGGGCAGGGCGCGGGTGATTGCGCGCATCGCCGCGCGCTGTCCGGCAGAGTCGCCGTCAAAACAAAGCAGCGGCATTTCGTCGACGCGCCATAGCCGCTCGATCTGCTCCTCGGTCAGCGCAGTGCCTAGCGGGGCAACCGCCTCGGCAATTCCTGCGGCGGCGAGGGCGACCACGTCCATGTAGCCTTCAACCACCACGATTCGCCCTGCCGAGCGTGCCGCAGGTGCCGCGCGATGCAGGTTGTAGACCGTGCGGCCTTTGTCGAACAACGGCGTGTCGGGCGAATTGAGGTATTTTGGAGCATCGGTCTTGGCTGCAGTCAGGATGCGTCCCCCGAATGCGATCGGGCGCCCGCGCGGATCGCAGATCGGCAGCATCAGCCGCCCCCGGAAGCGGTCATAGGGATCGCGCCCTTCGACCACGATGCGCAGGCCCGCCTCGATCAGCATGGCTTCGGGGAAATCGGACAGCGCCTCTTTCAGCGCGGTGCGGCTGTCGGGGGCATAGCCGAAACCGAATTCGCGCACGATGGCGGCAGGGAAGCCGCGCGTGGCGAGATAGGCGCGCGCGGCCTCTCCACTGGTCCCTTGCAAGCTTGATACGAAGAACGCCTGCGCGGCGGCCATCACGTCGTGCAGCGACTTTTGCTGTTCGGCCCGCTTGGCCGCGCGTGGATCGGGGGCGGGCACTTCCATGCTCGCCATCGCCGCCAGTTCCTTGACCGCGTCCATGAACGGCAGGCCCTGATGCTCGGTCATCCAGCGGATCGCATCGCCATGCGCGCCGCAGCCGAAGCAGTGGTAGAAGCCCTTTTCGTCGTTGATGGTGAAGCTGGGCGACTTCTCGTTGTGGAACGGACAGCACGCCTTGAACTCGCGCCCCGCCTTCTGCACGCGCACGCTGCGACCGATCAGCCCGGACAGCGAAATCCGGGTGCGCAGTTCATCCAGCCATTGCGGGGTAAGAGCCATGCGGTCTTAGGATCTTTGCGGTTCTGGCGTGGCTTGCGAAGTCTCGACTGCGCTCGACACGAACGGGTTGGCGGGGCGGTCCACTCTATCCCACACACGGTTCGTGTCGAGCGCCGGTCGAACGCACACCTTCACCCCGCCAGCGCGGCTTTCACCAGTCCGCTGGCTTTACCCATGTCCAACTGGCTGCCGTGCTTCGCCTTCAGCGCGGCGACCACTTTGCCCATGTCCTTCATGCCGGCAGCGCCGGTTTCGGCGATGATCGCGGCGATGGCGGCCGAAACGTCTTCATCGGAAAGCTGGGCGGGCAGGAATTCCTCGATCACGGCCACTTCGGCGCGTTCGATGTCTGCCAGTTCCTGACGGCCACCCTGTTCGTAGAGCGTAATCGACTCGCGGCGCTGCTTGACCATTTTCTGCAGCACGTCGACCACCAGCGTGTCATCGTCGGGAACCGTGGCTGCGGTGCGCAGTTCGATGTCCTTGTCCTTGAGTTTGGCCAGAATCAGGCGGACGGCGGCAAGGCGGCTTTTGTCGCCGGCCTTCATGGCGGCCACTTGTGCGGCCTTGATCGTATCGCGGATCATGTACTTTTTCCTGTGGTTCGACCCTTTCCGGGCCTCGTGAACCGGGCCTTAGGGAAAACTTTCTCGCTGCGCTAGGTTGACGCTGCGCCCGGCGAGGTCTAGCGGCCGAACCTTAGCAACATCGTCAAAACCCCTGCCAACGGAGCGCCCCCAATCATGGCCGACCCCGCACTTTCGCACGCGCCCAAACCGCAGGGTGCAACGGGAGTCCTGGTACTGTCGGATGGCGCGGTGGCGTGGGGCAAGGGCTTCGGCGCCATCGGCGATGCGGTGGGCGAGGTCTGCTTCAACACCGCGATGACCGGATATCAGGAAGTGATGACCGACCCCAGCTATGCCGGGCAGATCGTCACCTTCACGTTCCCGCACATCGGCAACGTCGGCACCAATCATGAGGACGACGAAAGCCACGACGTGCCCGGCGCTGTGGGTTGCGTTGTGCGCGAGGACGTGACCGCGCCCGCCAGCTTCCGCGCCGAAGACACGTTCGGCCACTGGCTGGCGAGTAAGGGCAAGATCGGCATCGCCGGGATCGACACCCGCGCGCTGACTCGCCGCATCCGCCTGTCGGGCGCGCCCAACGCGGTCATCGCGCACAGCCCTACCGGCGAATTCGATATCCCGGCGCTGCTGGAAAAGGCGCGCGGTTGGCCCGGCCTGAAGGGCATGGATCTGGCCAAGGTCGTCACCCGCACCGAGCATCAGGGCTGGGAAGGCGCGATCTGGCGGCTGGGCGAGGGCTTCACCCGCCCCGAAGGCACAGGTCGTCCGCACGTGGTTGCCATCGACTATGGTGCCAAGGACAACATCTTCCGCAATCTGGTGCAGGCAGGCGCGGACGTCACGGTCGTGCCCGCCGAAACGCCTGCGGAAACCATTCTGGAGCTGAAGCCTGCGGGCGTGTTCCTGTCGAACGGACCCGGCGATCCGGCGGCGACGGGCACGTATGCCGTGCCGGTGATCCGCGAACTGCTCGATCGCGACGTGCCACTGTTCGGCATCTGCCTTGGCCACCAGATGCTGGGGCTGGCCGCGGGCGCACAGACCATCAAGATGCACCAGGGCCACCGCGGCGCCAACCACCCGGTCAAGCGCGTGGCTGAAGGCGTCGTCGAAATCACCAGCATGAATCACGGCTTCGCGGTCGATGCGACGACTTTGCCCGAAGGCGTGGTGGAAACCCACGTCAGCCTGTTCGACGGCAGCAATTGCGGCATCGAACTGACCGGCAAAAAGGCGTTCTCGGTGCAGTACCACCCCGAGGCCAGCCCCGGACCGCAGGACAGCTTTTACCTGTTCGAGAAGTTTGTGGGGATGTTGCAACGGAAGGACGACTGATGGCTGTCATTCGCAAGTTCGACGTTCACGATCAAGATCGAGAGAGCGAGCAGCCAGAGGCAATCGGTGGGAGGATTGTGCCGTTACAGTTTGACGGTGAAAAGTTCGTCCAGCTAAACAGTTACGGATCGAAAGACCGTGTACATATTGGCGCCAGAAGTCAGAATATTCGGCTGAGTAAGGAAGCGTTTTACCAGCTTGTGGATGCCGGTATGAAGCACTTTGGTCCCAAAGTCTAATGAGCACTGCCTCTTCTTTTCCGGCCAGCATTGCCTGCATTTCTGCTCCCCTCCCCAGCGGGGAGGGGTCGGGGGTGGGGGAGCGAGGCGCAGCCTCGCGTCTAGCTATCGGGCGTGGGGAGG
>NZ_JAIZDA010000017.1 GCF_020404405.1 Novosphingobium sp. FKTRR1
GATACCGTTCCGTCACCGGCACCGCACGCCTCTCTGGCCAGTCCGCACTCAGCGCAATCCGAGACCTCGTCGACGGACGCTTCGCGGTCGCTTGATCGGCCTCATTGCCAACCACCTGAGCAGTTACGTTTTATTGGGCTCATGAAGAATACCTCGGCCTATGCATCTGCGACAGGCGTAGTTGCTGCCGCCGTCCTTTCCATTTCTGCAACCGATGCACAAAACGTGGCCGTGCAGGTGATCGATGCGCGTGGCTTGCCGGTACGCGATGCGGTGGTGGAGATCGCGCCTCCGGTCGGAGATTCGCGCCCCCTCGCGTTTCCCTGGCGCAATGCAATGGCGCAGCGCGACCAGACTTTCGTTCCCGGCACCCTGATCGTTCCGCTTGGCAGCAATGTCGCCTTCCCCAACCTCGATACGGTGCGCCACAGCATCTACAGCTTTTCGCGCCCCGCGCGCTTCAAGATCGACCTGTACAGCCGCGACCAGACCCGCTCCCAACGGTTCGCCATTGCCGGGACGGTCGTGCTGGGGTGCAATATCCATGACCAGATGCGCGGCTATATCCGCGTCGTGTCTACGCCTTATGCCGCCCGGACGGACACCAACGGCTATGCGCACATCGCCGGGCTCGGGGCTGGCCGGTATGCGGTCACGGTGTGGCATCCGCGCATAAGGGCCAACGATGGCGAAGTGCGCCAGACGCTCGCGCTCGGAGCGGCAGCGGCGCAAATTCGCGTGACGGCAAGTTGACGTGATGACCGCACAATTCAGGCCGCTGCTCAAGCGGTTCGGGCGGTTGCGCCAGCGACTGGAGGAATCGCTGCAGGCGCGCATCCTCTTCCTGTTCATCGGCCTGCTGTGCGCGATCATGGCGGTCTCGGTCATAGCTGCGGGCACGGGGATCGCCCAGTTCACACGCAATTCCGCTGCGCGTGACATGGCGGCCAATGCCCGCGTGTTCGATCAGGTGATCAAGCTGCGGACCCAGCATTTGCGCGAATCCGCTACGCTGGTCGCGCGCGATTTCGGCTTCCGCGAAGCGCTGGCGCTGGGCGATCAACCGACGATCGGGTCGGCGCTTGACAGCCTTGCCTCGCGCACCAGCGCCAGATCCGCTGCCGTGATCATGCTGGATGGATCGGTCATTGCCGATCCGGCGATGCCGCTGCCGCAAGGCAAGCTGGTGCTCCCCATGCTCGAAAAAGGGCGGATGGACGGCATCGTGCGGCTCGACGGGCGCTATGCGCTGGCCGTGGCCACCCCGGTCGAGATGCCCGATCTGGTCGGCTGGCTGCTGTTGTTCCAGCCGATGGACAAGGCCGAACTGGCATCGCTTGCCAGCCTGGCAGCCGTCCCGATCGAAGCGCGACTGATCGACCGCGCCGCACGGCCCGCTGCGCTCGCTTCGGCCCGATCCGGTCAGATCCTGCTGCTCGATACCCCCACCGGGCGGCAATTGACCCGCGTGTCAGACCTGCCGGGCCTTGAACAAGGGCTGGCGCCGCAATTGCTGCTGCGCCACTCGCTCGACAAGGCCATGGCCAGCTATCGTTCGTTGGAGTTCATCCTGATCGGGATCGCGTTGGCCGGGGCCGTACTTGGGCTGTGGGTGGCCTTGCGGCTGTCGCGTTCCATCATCAGGCCACTGAACAGTCTGGTCGAGGCGACGCAACGCGTGGCGGCTGGCCATGTCACCAGCGTGCCGGTGTTCGGGCACGACGAGGTCGCGACGCTCGCATCCAGCTTCAACGCGATGGTCGAGGCGATCGACGATCGCGAGCGCAAGATCGTCCACACCTCGCTCCACGACGGCCTGACCGGACTTCCCAACCGGTTGTTCATGATCGAAAAGCTCGATCGGGCGGTCGCCCGCCAGTCCGATCGCGCGCGCACGCTGCTGGCGTTCATCGACCTCGATGACTTCAAGGCGATCAACGATTCGCTGGGCCACCCGCTGGGTGACGCGCTGCTTTGCCATATCGGCAAGGAGATCCAAGCGATTTTCCCCGACGCGATGGTCGCGCGCTTCGGTGGCGACGAGTTCGGCATGTTCCTGTCAGGGCTGGATCAGAATGCCGATTGCCCGCGGATCGCCGCGCGCCTGCACGAGGCGCTCAACCGCGCGACGGTTCTCGATGGGCATGCGATCCCTGTTTCGGCCAGCTTCGGCATCGCGATCGGACCGGATGATGGCCACGACAGCGAAACCTTGCTCAAGAACGCCGATCTGGCGCTGTATCGGGCCAAGACCGAGGGCAAGGGCACTTACACGTTCTTCGAGGCGTCGCTCGACGAACTGGCCCGCCAGCGCCGCCAGATGGAAGTCGATCTGCATCAGGCGATCCGCGAAGGCGGCTTCGAGCTGTATTTCCAACCGCTCTACAGCCTGTCGGAAAACCGCTGCAAGGGATTCGAGGCGTTGTTGCGCTGGAACCATCCGCAACGCGGCCGGGTCAGTCCGGTGCAATTCATTCCCCTTGCCGAGGAAACCGGGCTGATCGTGCCGATCGGCGACTGGGTTATCCGCGAAGCCTGCCGGCAGGCCGCGCAATGGCCTGAGCAGGTTTCGGTGGCGGTCAACGTCTCACCCCGCCAGTTCGCCAACCCGGCCTTTGCCCAGACGGTGGTTCAGGCGCTGGCGGCGTCGGGCTTGCAGGCGACACGGCTCGAACTGGAAATCACCGAAAGCATATTCATCGGCAATGTCGAACGCACGCTGGCTTCGCTGCATGCCTTGCGCTCGCTAGGTGTGCGTCTTGCGCTCGATGACTTCGGCACGGGCTATTCCTCGCTCAGCTATCTGCGCTCGTTCCCGTTCGACAAGCTCAAGATCGACCAGAGCTTCGTGCGCACGCTCGACGACGACCCGGCCGGGCAGGCGATCATCCGCGCGATCACCACGCTGGCGCGCGCGCTGGGGATCGAAACGCTGGCCGAAGGGGTGGAAACCGACAGCCACATGCAGATCCTGCGGCTGGAAGGCTGCGATCTGATCCAGGGCTACCTCATCAGCCGTCCGGTCTCGGCCGGCGAGGTTGCGGCATTGATCGATGGCACAAGCCATCCGCATCTGGCCGCGCGCAACGCCGCTTGAGGTCTGGGCCTTCATCAGTCCTGCTCTAACCGCCAGTCGATCGGCGCTTGTCCGTGCGCTTGCAGAAAGGCGTTGGTCTGACTGAAAGGGCGGCTTCCGAAAAAGCCGGTGCGGGCCGACAGCGGGCTGGGATGGGGCGCGCGCAGCACCAGCAGCGGGCTGCCGATGGCTTGCTCCGCCGCGGCCAGCGCCGGGATGCGGGCGGCCTTTTTCTGGGCATGGGCGCCCCACAGCACGAACACGCATGGCTGCGGCCGCGCGGCGACGGCAGACAGGACGGCATCGGTGAATTCCTCCCAGCCGCGCCCCTGATGCGAACCGGCCTTGCCTGCCTCTACCGTCAGCATGGTGTTGAGCAGCAGCACGCCTTGATGCGCCCAGCCTTCTAGGTGGCCATGCGCCGGGCGCGGCAGGCCAAGATCGCTGGCCAGTTCCTTGGCGATGTTGACCAGGCTGGGCGGTGGCTTGACGCCGTTCGGCACGGAAAAGGCGAGGCCATGCGCTTGCCCCGCGCCGTGATAGGGATCCTGCCCCAGAATCACCACCTTGACCGCATCGAGCGGGGTCAGTTCAAGCGCGGCCAGCCGCATGTCACGCGGAGGGAAGATGGCTTTGCCCGCCGCTTCCTCGGCCGCAAGGAGCGCATTCAGCGCTTGCAGGGCAGGGCTGGCAAGGACGGGCGATAGCGCAGCCGCCCATGAAGGTGGCAACGGACGTGTGGAGATGTTCATCGCGCTCAGCGTAGCGCGGGCGATGGCCATGCGGCAACGCCTTGGCGTGGGATGCGCCCTTGTGTGCTTGCGGTGCGGCGTCCGAGCGCCTAAGCATCCGCCAATGGCCGTATACTTGCACGAAGAAGATCTGCCCGAAGGCGCGTTGGCGCCGGGCGTTGTTGCCGTCGACACCGAGACGATGGGTCTGATCACCACGCGTGACCGCCTGTGCCTTGTCCAGATTTCGGATGGCAGGGGTGATGAACACCTTGTCCGGTTCGGCATCGGCAGTCGGTTCGATGCGCCGAACCTGAAGGCCGTGCTGGCGGATCCTTCGCGGATCAAGCTGTTCCACTTCGCCAGGTTCGATCTGGCCGCGATCCACCACTACCTTGGCGTGATGGCGACCCCGGTCTTCTGCACCAAGATTGCCAGCAAGCTGGTGCGCACTTACACCGACCGCCACGGGCTCAAGGATCTGGTGCGCGAGCTGACCGGCAAGGAAATCTCCAAGCAGCAGCAATCCAGCGACTGGGGCGGGGCGGTTCTGAGCGATGCGCAGCTCGAATATGCCGCCTCCGACGTGCGTTATCTGCATGCCTGCCACACGGTGCTGGTCGAGCGGCTGGCGCGCGAAGGACGCACGGCCACGGCTCAGGCCTGTTTTGACTTCCTGCCGACCCGGGCGCTGCTGGATATTGCCGGCTGGGCCGACCGGGACATCTTCAGCCACGAATGAGCATGGGGCTTCGGCGATGACCAACCGCGCCGATGCCATGCGCACCCGTCGCCACCTGCTGGCGGCACCCGGCGGTTCGCACGACCGCATGGTGCGGATCCTTTCGGTCGGCCTGCCAGGGCTGGTCGGGGCACTGCTGGCGGTGATGGTGCTGACCCCGCTCAGCCCGCGCGGCGAAATCAGTTTCCTGCTCGATCGCAACAAAGTGGCGGTGCTGCAGGATCGCTTGCGGGTATCGAGCGCGATGTACCGCGGACAGGATGGCAAGGGCCGAGCCTTTTCGGTCAGCGCAGGCAGCGCGGTGCAACACTCCGCGCACGAAAGCCTGGTGCAGATGCGGGAAGTCACTGCGCGGATGATGCTCGATGATGGCCCGGCGATCCTCGCTGCCGATGCGGGTGCCTATGACTTTGACCGGCAGACCATCGATGTGCCCGGCCCGGTCGATTTCCAGAGCGCCGATGGCTATCGCATGGTCACGACGGGTGCCGATATCGACCTCAATACCCGCCGCATGGTCAGCAAGGGCCGAGTGGAGGGCCGCATTCCCGCTGGCACTTTCTCGGCCGACAGGATAGTTGCCGACCTCGACAACCGCACCGTATCGCTCGATGGGCGGGCACGACTGCGGATGGAGCCAGGCAAGCTCAGGATGCCAGGAAAGCCGTGATGACACCCCAAAGCGCCCCCGCACTGCTCGACAAAACAAGCCTGCAGCGCGCGTTGCGCAATGCCGCGCTGGGCTTTGCCATATCGGCCGCCGTCATCGCCGGGGCGCAGCAGCTTGGCGCGCAGGCGATTGGTGCCCACAATTCGGATGCGCCGGTGAACTTCGGTGCTGACCACATCGAACTGCAGGACAAGCAGAAGCGTGTGGTTCTGACGGGCAATGTCGACATCGTGCAGGACGAACTGCATCTGACCGCCGCACGCACCACGCTGGCCTATACCGATGCTGCCAAGCTGACGCTCAACCGCATCGATGCGGCTGGCGGCGTGGTCGTGACGCGGGCCAACGAACGCGCCAGCGGCGATGTGGCGGTCTATGACTTCGACCGGCGGATCATCACCATGGCCGGCAACGTTGCGCTTCGTCGGGGCAAGGACACGCTCAACGGCGGGCGGCTGGTGATCGATCTGACCACCGGTCAATCCAGTGTGGATGGGCGCAGCGGTGGCGGTTCGGCGGCAGGCGGTGTTTCGTCGACGGCGAGCGGACGCGTCACCGGCACGTTCAGCGTTCCCAAAAAGACCAACTGAGGCAGCAGAAGGGCCTGAAAGTGCTCTAAACGGCAGACCTGCCGGGGCTCTATTCCTCGGTACGGATGAGCACCATCTCGCCGATCAGCAGGAACAGCGCGAAGGGCGCCCATGCGGCAAGGAACGGTGGGTAGCCGCCAAAGTTGCCCATCGCCAGCGCCGCATTGTCGACGACGAAATAGGCAAATCCCAGCGCCATGCCGATCACCGCGCGGACGAACAATTTGCCCGACCGGGCAAGGCCGAAGGCGGCAACCGCTCCCAGCAGCGGCATCAGCACCGCCGACAGCGGGCCGGACAGCTTGTGCCACCATTTGCCATCGAGCTCGCTGGTGCGGAAACCGGCGGCTTGGATCGCCGCGATCGAGTTCGACAGTTGCGGCAACGATTCGGCATCGGCATCGGTCTTGCGAATGATGACTTGCGTGGGGTCGACACCCGGCGCGAACGTGCGTGGCCCATCGAGCGGGGTTCGGCGTGTGCTCTGCACATCGAAGCTGACGGGGCGATCGAACCGCCAGCCGGGGCGGGCGAACGTGGCGCCGGGCGCACGGACGATCTCGGTCACCATGCCGGTGGGATCGCGTCGGTACCAACTGACGTCGGTCATCCGCATCGCAGCGCCGCTGCCGGTTATGGTGTGGGCAAACAGGATGTTCTGGCCATCCTGCAGCCACACGTTGGCCTTGACGTTGCCATCTGTTGGAACCGGACCATAGTCGGCGGCCTGCCACGCTTTCAACGTGGCGGTAGAGCGCACGACTACGCGTTCGTTGAAGGCAAAGGTGCACGCGCTGGTGATGGCCGCGACAAGGAACAGCGGGGCAAGCACCTGATGCGCCGAAAGCCCGCCGGCTTTCATCGCGATGACTTCGCTGTTCTGGTTGAGCTGCATCAGCGTTATGATGGTTGCCAGCAACACCGAGTAGGGCAGAAAACGGCTGATCAACTGCGGTATCCGCAGCATCACGTAAGTCCACAACTGGGCCTGCCCGTTGCCCGGCGCGGCCAGAATGTGGCCGCTCTCGCTCAACAGGTCGAGCATCTGCAGGATCAGCACCAGCATCAGCATGACCGCGACAATCCGCACCGCGAACATCCGGCCGATGTATTGCGTCATCGTACGCGACGGGAACCACTCAGCCAGCATGGGCAGCCTCGTCGCTCGGCAAAGGCGCGGCAGTCTCGGCCGGGGTCAGCCCGTGCTTGTTCTGGCGTCGTTTGAACAGGCGCACGATCAGCCCCGCACCCTTGGCAAACATCGTTTCCAGCCCACCGATTGGTTGGCCGCCGGGCACATAGGCCAGACGCCAATACATCCACACGATGATCGCGGCAAAGATGGTGAACGGGCCCCACAGCGCCAGCGTCGGATCGACGCGGCCAAGGCTCGACACGTCCTGCCCGTATTCGTTGACCTTGTGATAGGCCACAACCATCACGATCGACACGAACACGCCCAGCGCCGAGGATGAGCGCTTTGGCGGCACCGCCAGCGACACCGCCAGCAATGGCAGCAGAAACATCATCGCCACTTCGGCAAGCCGATAGTTGAGACTGGCGAGGCTCTGGTAGCGCATTTGCGGGGTCGAATTGGCGCTCCAGCCGATGCGCAGCAGTTCGGGCAGGAAGTATTCGCGTTCCTTGTCGCCGCGCCTGCGGAACTGCTCGATCTTGGGCAGATCGATCGGCAGATCGTGGCTGGCGAAAGTCAGCACACGCGGGTTGTTGAGCCGCGGCCCGTCCTGCACGATCTGGCCGTCGGTCAACCGCAGGATCACCGTGTCGGGATTTTCGCGGTTGGCGAAGAATTGGCCCTCACGCGCCGAGATCACCAGAACCTCGCCGGTCGACATCGCGATCCGGGCGAAGATCCCTTGCAAGGAACGGCCTTCGTCGCGGCTGGAATCGACGCGCAGTGCGGTGCGATCCTGCAGCGAGTTGAACTCGCCGACCTTGATCGACGCACCCAGCGCGCCCGATTGGAGTTCGAATTGCAACTGCTCGTAATAGTATCGCGAAAGCGGCTGGACATAGCTGACGATCAGCAGGTTCAGCGCGGCCAGAACCAGCGCGAACAAGTAGGGCACGCGCAGCATCCGGGTGTAGGACAGGCCGACCGCGCGCATCACGTCGAGCTCGGACGACATCGCAAGCTTGCGGAAGGCGAACAAGATGCCCAGCATCAGCCCGAGCGGGATCGCCAGACTGGCATATTCGGGCAGCAGGTTGGCGAGCATCTTGAAGACGATGCCTACCGGCCCGCCTTGCGTCGCCACGAAGTCGAACAGTTTGAGCATCTTGTCGAGCACGAGCAGCGATGCGGCAATCACGAAAACCGCCAGCATGGGCACAAGGACCAGCCGGGCGATGTATTTGTCCGTGGCAGTGAGAAATTTCACAGGCTGCTGATCGTGGCGCTTGTCACAAGAGAAGTCCGGGGCCTAGCCGGGTTCCGCAGTGTGCGGAAGCCGAAAAACGTTGAGCCGAACAATGTACGGCAGTCGAGCGCAAGTGAGAGCTGGTCTGTTCCGAAGGTGCAGGCCGACAGCGCGATCAGGCCTTTTCCAACGTGCACTGCAACGGGTGCTGGTTCTGCTTGGCGAAATCCATCACCTGGTTGACCTTCGTCTCGGCGATTTCATACGGGAAAATACCGCAGACGCCGACGCCCTTCTGGTGAACGTGAAGCATCACCCGCGTCGCCTGTTCCAGATCCATGTGGAAGAACCGCTTGAGCACCATCACCACGAATTCCATCGGGGTGTAATCGTCGTTCAGCAGCAAAACCTTGAACATGCTGGGTTTTTTGGGGCGAGTGCGGGTCTTGGTGGCAATGCCGACCGAGTCGTCCTCGCCCGGACCGCGCTCGCCATCATCGTTGCCAGCGCCGCGAACGGAATGCTGCGCGCCCGCTGCACGGACTGAAAGGGGTCGCGACTCGTCCGCCAGGGGACCGGAAGTGAGGGCACAAAGTTGCATGGTCATGGAAATATCGCATCGCCGGCCCCCATGTTCAAGGGGGCGTGCGGGCAGTGTGTGGCAATACCGGTTGCCGAAACGCAAACGAGCCGAACGGGGTATCCCGTCCGGCTCGCGTGATCCTGTCGCGGTGGCCGCGTACGGCCGGTCCGATCAGGCCGCGTGCTTGATCTTTTCGACCGCGAGGCTGACGCGGTTCGAGATCGGCTGGAACGCTTCGCTGGCGAGCTTGAGGAACGCTTCGCTGTTCTTCGAGCTGGTGGCGACCGCTGCGTCAAAGTGCTTGCGCAGCAGGGCGCTCTGCTTCTCGAGGAATTCGGTCGGCGACTTCACCGTGGTCAGATCCTTGATCTCGACGGTCAGCGCTTCGACGGCCGACTTGCTTTCGGTCACGTAGCCCTTGCCCAGTTCCTGCAGACCGGTGGCGAGGATCTTGCTCGACTCGACGATGGCTTCAACGTTGCCCTTGGCAAACGCGGTCACGTCGCCGAGGTTGGCCTGGCTCTTTTCGAAAGCGGCCTTGGCCTTCTCGGTGGCGTCCTTGATGGCGGACTGGAACTTGTCGGTGAGTTCGGTGGTGGTAGCGGTCATGATGGTCTGTTCCTTGCGGGGTGCCGTCGCTTTCACCGATACGGGTGTGGCGGCTGGCGTTGATTTGGGAGCATTGGCGGCGGCTGGTTTGGCAGGTGTTTTTGCAACTGCCTTTACCGGCCGGGATACGGGCGTCTTCGGAGCGGGCGCCTTGGCAGAAAGCACTTTGGCAGTTGGTGCTTTGAGCTTCGCAGGTGCCTTGATCTTGGCAGGTGCCGCGATCGCTGGCGCCACGTCCGCCTTTGCCGGTTCGCCGGCTTCGCTGACGGCAGGGCGCGCACCCTTGCGAGGACGTCCAACCGATCGCTTCTGCGCAATCGGTTCTGGCGTCGGCGCAGTTTCAGCCGGTTCGGCGACAACTTCCGTCAGCGGTGTTTCAAGCGGTAGGGAACCCCCGCTGTCAATGGCGGGCGCGGGGCCCGCCACAGTGGGGGCGTCCTCACGCAGATCAACCTGTTCGGTCATGTCGGTGCGACTCCTGCTATGCAGCAACGCGCTGACGGTCAGTGGACTCGATCGTCGACCAATGCTGCACTGCACAAAATAGGAATGCGCCCGCAAAAGTCAAGTGAGTTTTGTGCGCTGCACAATGGGTTTTGCGTCCAATTCGGCCCGATCACCGGGACTTTACGTAGCGCCCCGGTGCATCCTCGATGACGGGATCGCCGCGCCCGCCCGGCGCGCGCTTGCCCTTCGCCGTGGTCGTGGCGGGGCTTTGGGTCGTTAGCCAGTCCAGCCAGTCTGGCCACCAGCTTCCCTTGGTTTCGCTGGCGCCTGCGACAAATTCGGCAAAGCTGGCGTGCTCACCGGGGTTGAGCCAGTATTGATACTTACCCGATGAGGGCGGATTGACCACCCCCGCGATGTGACCCGACCCGGCCAGCACGAAGCGGAACGGTCCGGACAGATGCCGCGTCAAGCGCCACACGCTTTCCGCAGGTGCGATGTGGTCCTGACGACCGGCTTGAATGTAGCACGGTGTTGCAATGCGGTGCAGGTCAATCGGCGTGCCATCCACGCTGAGCGCGTCGGGCACCACCAGCCGGTTGTCGCGGTACAGGTCGGTAAGATAGGATTTATGCCACTTGGCCGGAAGGTTGGTGGTGTCGCCATTCCAGTGCAGCAAGTCGAACGCCGGGTACTCCTCGCCCAGCAAATAGTTGTTGACCACGTAGTTCCAGATCAGGTCCGACCCGCGCAGCAGATTGAACGTCACGGCCATGTAACGACCGTCAAGGTAGCCGTCCGCTGCCAGGCTATCGAGCAGCCGCAATTGGCCTTCATCAATGAACACCTTGAGGTCGCCGGCGAGCTCGAAATCGACTTGCGCAGTGAAGAAGGTGGCGCTGGCGACCTTGTCTGCCTGATTGCGTCGCGCCAGCACGGCCAGCGTCGCCGCCAGCGTGGTGCCAGCAACACAATAGCCGATGGTGTGGACGGCAGGCACCTTCAGCCGCGCCCGGACCACGTCGATCGCGTCGATCTGGGCCAGCACGTAGTCGTCCCATAGGACATCGGCCATCGTGGCATCGGCCGATTTCCACGATACAACGAACACCGATATGCCCTGTTCCACCGCCCAGCGGATGAAGCTGTTCTTGGGGTTCAGGTCGAGGATGTAGAACCGGTTGATCCACGGCGGGAAAATGACCAGTGGCGTCTCAAGCACCTTCTCGGTGGTGGGCGTGTACTGGATCAACTGGTACAGCGGCGTTTCGTGCACCACTTTGCCCGGCGTTGCCGCGATGTTGCGGCCCAGTTCAAACGCATCCGGGTCGGTGTGGGTCAGCTGCCCCTTGCGCAAGTCACCCAGCAGATGGTCAACCCCGCGCACCAGATTTTCGCCGTGGGTTTCGAGCGTGCGTTCGACCACCACCGGGTTGGTCAACGGGAAGTTGGCGGGGCTTAGCGCATCGGTGATGACCTTGGTCAGGAACACGAGTTGGGTC
Organism: Novosphingobium sp. FKTRR1; assembly: GCF_020404405.1. Classification (GTDB taxonomy): domain Bacteria; phylum Pseudomonadota; class Alphaproteobacteria; order Sphingomonadales; family Sphingomonadaceae; genus Novosphingobium. Next base: position 11,332 of record NZ_JAIZDA010000017.1, read on the forward strand.
TTGCGCTCCTCGGGCAGGCCCTCGACATCGGCGGCCATCGCGTTCAATCGGTCGGCGAGTAGCAGGTACGTCTGATGCAGCAATGCAAAGACGGGCTGTTCGCGCCAGCGCGCATCGGCAAAGCGGCGATCCTTGCGCGGCAGTTCGGGCGCGGCATCGCCGGGCACCGGACGCCCGCCCGAATTGCCGTAAAGCGTCAGCACTTGCGTCCACAGCGTCAGGCTCTCATCCCAAAGCTTGAGCTGGGTTTCGGGCTTGACGATCGGCAGCGCGGCCAGCCAGTCGCGCGTCCATGTGGTCCAGCGAGCCGGATCGGCCAGCCGGGCCAGCATCGGCTCGGCCTTCCCCGCTTGCTCTGCACCGAAATCGAGCCACATTTTCTGCAACTTGGCCGCCGACATCGCCCAGTGCTGCAAGTCGGTAGGGTCTGGCGCGGGGGTTTCGGCTGTGGGCATCAACGGCGCGAACAGCGCGCGCAAGGCTTCGCCTTGCTGGCGGAACAGGTCTTCGACCACGGCCCGACCTTGGGCCTCGTCCGATACGGGGGAATCGTCTGTCGGGGTGTTCTGTCGCTTGTCCATGCGTCCCTCCATCGTGTCCGTACCTGGCCTGTATAGAGCCAATCTGACGGGATGTTAGCCCTGAGGTTTCCTTGAACGAACGATTGGCGTAAGGCCGCCCGGCGGCAATCGGGCCGCAGCCATTATTACGAGTAGTCGGAACCGTGGACGAAGAATTCTACCGCATGAAGCGCCTGCCGCCCTATGTCATCGCCGAAGTCAACGGCATGCGGGCAGCGGCACGCGCCGCCGGGCGGGACATCATCGACCTCGGCATGGGCAATCCCGATCTGCCGCCGCCCCAGCATGTGATCGACAAGCTGTGCGAGGTGGCGCAGAAACCTTCGGCCCACGGCTATTCGGCGTCCAAGGGCATTCCCGGCGTGCGCAAGGCGCAGGCCAACTACTATGCGCGCCGCTTCAACGTCGAACTCGACCCTGAAACCGAAGTGGTGATGACGCTTGGGTCGAAGGAAGGGCTGGCCAGCCTTGCCACCGCGATCACCGCGCCCGGCGATGTCGTGTTGGCACCCAACCCCAGCTACCCGATCCACACGTTCGGTTTCATCATCGCCGGGGCCACGATCCGTTCGGTGCCGACCACGCCCGATGATCGCTATTGGGATTCGCTCGACCGGGCGATGCGCTACAGCGTGCCGCGCCCGTCGGTGCTGATCGTCAACTACCCGTCGAATCCGACGGCCGAAACGGTCGACCTTGCCTTTTACGAGCGGCTGGTCGCTTGGGCGCGCGAGAACAAGGTGTGGGTGCTGTCGGACCTTGCCTATTCCGAACTGTACTATGACGGTCAGCCGACCCGCTCGATCCTCGAAGTGCCGGGGGCAAAGGATGTCGCGGTCGAATTCACCTCGATGTCCAAGACGTTCTCGATGGCGGGCTGGCGCGTCGGGTTTGCGGTGGGAAATCCCAGGCTGATCGCCGCGCTCACCCGGGTCAAGTCGTACCTCGACTATGGCGCTTTCACCCCGATTCAGGCCGCAACCTGTGCGGCGCTCAACGGGCCGCAGGAAATCGTCGAGCAGAACCGCCAGCTTTACCAGCGGCGGCGTGACGTGATGGTCGAATCGTTCGGTCGTGCCGGTTGGGACATTCCCAGCCCCAAAGCCTCGATGTTCGCCTGGGCACCCCTGCCGCCAGCGCTCAAGCACTTGGGCAGCCTTGAGTTTTCCAAGCAGTTGCTCACCCAGGCCGAAGTCGCGGTGGCTCCGGGCGTGGGCTATGGCGAGGATGGCGAAGGCTATGTCCGCATCGCCATGGTCGAAAACGAACAACGGCTGCGGCAGGCCGCACGCAACATCAAACGCTATCTGGTCAGCATGGGCGTGAACGTCTCGGCGGCATGATCTGTGCGCCCGTGGTCGTCCCTTGCGGGCCGCCGCGGGCGATATGCCGTCATTTCTGCCTCGAACGATCCCGCAAAGACACTGGACCGCAGCGGCGTGTCGGGTATTTAATCGCGCGATGAATATAACCGGAGCAGGAGCGAGGGCCGTGGGAACCGAGGCGAGGAAGTTTCAGGATCGCGTCAGCGTGACGATTGCCGATCATGTCGCGCATGTGCTGCTCGACCGGGCCGACAAGATGAACGCGCTCGATGACGCGATGTTTGCCGGCATCATCGAGGCGGGCGAATACCTGCAAGATGCGCCCGGCGTGCGCGCGGTGGTGCTGTCGGGCGCGGGGCGTTCGTTCTGTGCGGGGCTGGACCTGTCGAGCCTGGGCAATGCCGACCGCTGGCAGGGCAATGCTCTGGCCGATCGCACCCACGGCAACGCCAACCGCGCCCAGCAGGCGGCGGTGATCTGGCGCAAGCTGCGCGTTCCGGTGATCGCGGCCATCCACGGTGTGTGCTTTGGCGGTGGCTTGCAGATTGCCAGTGGAGCGGACATCAAGTTCATCACCCCCGATGCCCGGCTGGCGGTGATGGAAGTGAAGTGGGGGCTGGTGCCCGATATGGGCGGCTATCTGCTCTGGCGCGGCAATGTGCGCGACGATGTGCTGCGCGAACTGACGTATACCCATCGCGAATTCAGCGGCGAGGAAGCCGTGGGCTTCGGTTTTGCTACCCATGTCGATGCCGATCCGCTGGCCCGTGCGCAGGCCTTGGCCGCTGTGATCGCCAGCAAGAGCCCGCATGCCGTGCAGGCGGCCAAGGGCCTGTCCAACCGCTGGGCCGATCAAACGTCCGATGAGGTTCTGTTGGATGAAAGCGTCACGCAGATTCCGCTGATGTATTCGCCCAACCAGATCGAGTCGGTGCGCGCAGGGATGGAACGGCGGGCCGCGCAATTCGTCGATCCGTGACCGGTCAAGGCGGGCACGTTGCACCCCGGCATGCTTAGGCGCAAGAATCCGGTTGCGGTGGACGTGCCGCTCGTCTAACCGCGCGTTTCGCCAAGCGACTGTAGCAAGTGCATGGCCGAGGCCCGATGGCGGAGTGGTGACGCGCCGGACTGCAAATCCGTTTACGCCGGTTCGATTCCGGCTCGGGCCTCCATTATTTCCAAAGATTTGTGCTGACCGAAACCGCCGGGACCTCTGCTCCGCGAGCGGCTTCGTGGTGGGGCTTCAGTTCTGGCCGCCTAACATCGGGCGTGCGGGCCGTTGCGCGGAAGATGGGCTGTCGGAATTGCTGTCCGAATTTCTCGCCGCGCCAAAAATTTGGCGTTTTGGCGAAGGATTTTTTCGGTTCATGTCTCTCCGTCAGCGAATGCATTAAAATCACAAGTGGCCTGTGGGAGGGCGCTACGCAGTTGGAAGGGCAACATCACCTTGCGCGGCGCCGTGCTCTTGCGGCGTGGGTTGCGCGCGAGATCGTGCCACACGAGGGGCGCGTGCGCGCGTGGTTTGCGCGCAAACGCTTGAGCCCAGAGGATATTGATGAGCTGATGCAGGAAGCTTATTGCCGAATAGCGATGCTTGATGGCGTCGATCACATCGATTCCGGGCACGCTTATTTCTTTTCCGTGGCGCGAAACCTGTTGCTGCGCCAATTGAAACGGCAACGCATCGTTCAGTTCGAAGAGATCGCCGAGATCGAAAGCTATCGGGATCAAAGCAGCCCCTCGCCCGAGGACCAGGCAGCCAATCGTCAGGCGTATGATCGAGTCAGGGCCCTGATCGCGGATCTACCCGAGCGCTGCGGCAGGATCGTCGAGTTGCGCAAGATCGAAGGCTGGTCGCAAAAGGAGATCGCGGCGCATTTCGGCATGACCGAGAAGGCCGTGGAAAAGCAGGTGTGGGTCGGCGTTCGCGCCGTACGTGAAGGTTGGTTGCGCCAGTTTGCCAAGCCAGCCATGCCCGGCGAAAGCCCGAACGTGGCGCGCGAGCGCAAGGCGGGTGAGCCATGAGCGGCACTCCCCCAGACGATGCGCTGGAAGCAGCGCGTTTTGTCGCGCGGATGGATACCGGGATCTGGAGCGATGCCGATGAAGCCGAACTGCGGGCGTGGCTCTCCAAAGCGCCCCATCGGCATGGCCTTTTGCTGACGACCCATGCGGCTTGGCTGTTGGCTGACGAAACGGCACCGCAAGCGCAGGCCGACAACGCGGATGTGACCGAACCGGTTGCGCCAGGCGCGGTGCGGTTGCCGCGCCGGGCGGTGCTGGGTGGGCTTGCCGCCGCGACTGCGGGCGTGATCGGGTCCGTTCTGTGGTACGATCGCAGCATCGCCTATGCGACCAAGCTTGGCGAGATCCGTCGGGTGCCCCTGGTCGATGGTTCGGTCATGACGATAAATTCCGGCAGCGAAATCAAGGTCCGTATCGCCAAGCGTGTGCGGGAAGTGGAAATCACGCAAGGCGAAGCCTGGTTTGAAGTGGCCAAGGATGCCAGTCGCCCGTTCGTCGTGGCCGCAGGCAAGGCCAAGGCGAAGGCGATCGGAACCGCCTTTTCGGTGCGTAAGCGCGACAGCGGCGTCGAAGTGCTCGTGACCGAAGGGGTCGTGGAAACTTGGTCGGACGATGCCGATGCGCCGCGATTGCGCGTCACAGCCGGGCAACGCGCGTTCATGGGCGAGCAGTCGATCGTCCGCTACGAGGCAACCCGCACGTCCTCTGTGGACCGCGCGCTGGCCTGGCGCGAGGGCATGATCGATCTCAACGGCACGACGCTGGGCGACGCGGCCGAAGAGTTCAACCGCTACAACGACCGCAAGATCGTGATCTCGGACCCATCGATGGTCGGCGAACAGTTTGATGGGCTGTTCCGCATCGGTGACCCAGAAGGATTTGCGCTGGCGGTGCGCGGCTCGCTCAATGCCAATGTGAATATGGATGATCCGCGATGGATAAGGATCGAGCGCGCGCCGTAACGTTAAAAATATCACATCCATCATTAAGCAGAAAAATACGATATTCCGGGGGAAGCGTCGAAAAAATCTGAAACAGAGGAAGGAAAATCCGCCCAAACACCTCTTGGTGTGTAAGGGGATAAATTCCCTTTGAGTTCGATATTTTCGATAGGGGGAGGATTTATGGCATATTCTACGATACGACAGGCGCTACTTGTGTCTACTGGTGTCGTCAGCTCGATTGCCGCTCCGGCCACGGCCCAGGCAGCGGTGGAGCTCAAGCAGTTCGCAATCGAAGCGCAATCCGCCGAAACCGCAATCGGCCTGTTCGGTCATCAGGCAAGTGTGCAGATCGTGGCACCGCGCAAGCTGACCAGATCGGTGCACACCAACGCCGTGTATGGCGAACTGACCGTCGTGGCAGCGCTCAATCGCCTGTTTGCCGGAACGGGTCTCGACGGACGGCAAACCGGTCCGCAGACGTTCGTGATCGTGGCAAAGCCCGCCGCTGCGGCCAAGGTCGCGGTCGCGGCCGCGGCCTCGGCCGGATCGATCAGCCGGGTCGTCGCGCTGGCGGATGCTCCCGTTGCGGCAGACGCGCAGGCGCCCGGCGTCGGTCAGGCTGAAGTCCCCAGCGTTCCCGATGCGGGGCCGATCGTGGTGACCGGCCTGCGCGCCAGCCTCGACAATTCGCGTGGAATCAAGCGTTCGGACTCGGGCATTGTCGATGCAATCGCGACCAAGGACATCGGCAAATTGCCCGACGCCAACCTGGCCGAATCGCTGCAACGCATCAGCGGTGTGTCGATCGACCGTTCGGGCGGCGAAGGCGCCTTCATCACGGTGCGTGGCTTTGGTCCCGAATTCAACACCGTGCTGATCAATGGCCGCCAGATCGCCACTCCCACCGATCCCAGCCAGGCATCGGGCCGCGCCTTCTCCTTCGACACGCTTGCATCCGAGCTGGTTTCGGGGGTTTCTGTCTACAAGTCGTCGACAGCGCGGTTTCAGTCGGGCGGCGTGGGCTCGACAGTCAACATCAAGACGGCGCGTCCATTCGATTACAAGGGGTTGAAGTTTTCCGCCACGGTCGACGGCAACTACGATACCAACGCAAAGAAGGCCGCTCCCGACGCTTCATTCCTGTTTTCCGACACGTTCGACGATGGCCGGTTCGGCGTGCTGCTGTCGGGTAGCTACCAGCATCGCCACACGTTGCTGAAGCAGGCGCAGACCGATGGCTGGCTGGTCAATCCCGGCGTGCCCGCGTCACAAGTCAACGGCGGTGCAGGCGCAACTTCGGCGTCCAATCCGAACGGCAACATTTTCATCCCGCAGAACTTTGACAGCAAGGTCACCCGCGAGGACCGCGAACGCATCGGCGGCACGCTGGTGCTGCAATATCGCCCGAATGACGATGTCACGGTGACCGCAGACGCCCTGTACACGAAGTTCACGAATACGACCGACACACGGTCTTATGGTCACTGGTTCACCGCTTCCAACCTGACGAATGTCACGACCGACGCGCATGGCACCGCAACCGACCTGACACAGGCGACCGGCATTGCGACCGACTTTCACGACAAGAAGTTCGACAAGCGCACCAATACCCGCGAATTGGGCCTGAACGTCGACTGGGCGATCAGCCCTTCGGTCACGCTGACGCTCGACGGCACGTATTCGCTGGCCAAGGAAGATCCCAACGGTGGCCGCGAAGCCTATCTTTCGCTGCTCGGCTATCTCACCGGTTCGGAGCGTTACCGCTCAGACGGTTCGGTTCTGCCGTGGGGCACCGAAACCCTGCCGACTTACGCCAATCCCGCAAGCCCGTGCGGTTCGACGCCGACCAATTCGGGGGTTGCGGCCAGCGGTCCGGTGGTCGGTGCCGGCCAGTCGGTTTGCGAGCATGTCATGCTGCTGCGCGGCTATGGCGTGCGCGATGAAGTGGGCCAGTTGCGCGCCGATTTTGCCTACAAGGGAAGCAGCGACGAAGGCTTCACCAAAGCCAACTGGGGGCTTTACTGGTCGTCCGACACCAAGGAAACCTCACTGTTTTCGAACGATGGTGGGACGGGTTGCACCACTTGTGGCTACAACGCGCCGCCGCCTGCGGGTACCGTCATTTCGACCTTCAACGCCGGCAGTGGCTTCCTGTCGGGGGTCAGCGGATCGGACCGTTTGCCCACCCAATGGCTGACGTTTGACGGCCCCGCGCTGTTCGATGGCATCACTCAGGCACAACGCAAGACCAACCCCAATTTCACGTTCGCCCCGCAACTGGTCAATGACACGATCGTCAAGGAACGTGTGCTCGGCGGCTATCTGGAAACCGAATTTGCCGGCAGTGTGGCCGATCGTCCGTTGTCGATTGTCGCCGGTGTGCGTCTGGAAAGCACAACCACCAGCCTGAGCGGGCTGGCAACCGCCTATACCGCGCTGGTCAAGCTGGCCAACGACCAGACGCAGTATGGATCGACCTCATCGGGTACGACGCGGACCCCGGGACGGACCCACTACCTCGACATCCTGCCGAACATTGCGCTGAAATGGCTCGTCTCCGATCACTTCACGGTGCGTTTCGCAGCATCGCAGACGATCACCCGGCCAACGCTTGAGCAATTGTCGCCGGTCACCACGCTGGTGACGCTGCGTCCCGGCAACTTCGCCGCGAGCCGGGGCAATCCCGAACTCAAGCCCTTCCGGTCGAACAATCTCGATGTCAGCCTTGAATACTATTACGGTCGGTCGAGCTATGTTTCGCTTGGCGCCTATGTCAAGGATGTCAGCAATTTCATTGTGTTGAACCAGACGACGGGGCCGGTCGCGGGTGCCAGCGGCGTCCTGCTCGATCCGGCCAGCGGCACGCCGGCGCAGTTCACGGTCACCGCACCGGTCAACGGTCAGAACGCGACCGTCACCGGGCTTGAGGCGGCTTGGCAGCAGACAATCGGCGATACCGGTTTCGGCTTCCAGTTGAACGGCACGCTGGTCGGTTCGAACCGCCAGCTCAATCTGCAGGATCTCACCAACAAGTTCGCGCTGACCGGCCTGTCCAATTCGGCCAACGCGGTGGCGTTCTATGACAAGCACGGCATCGAAGCGCGTGTGGCGTTCAACTGGCGCGATCACTTCCTGCAGTACCTCGCTCCGCCGCCGCTGAATGGCGCGGGCCAAGCGGTGACCCAGGTAAGGGCATACTCGCAGGTCGATGCGAGCCTGACCTATCACATCAACAAGGCTTTCTCGGTCTTTGCCGAAGGTGCCAACATCTTCGACAACAAGGCTGAGAAATACGCTTATTTCACCAACCAGTTCCTTTATGCCGAGGACAGCGGGCGACGCCTGAAGGTGGGGGCGCGCATCAACTTCTGACGTTTCTGGCGGTTACGCGGGCGTGACAAGGAGCCCTGCCCCCTCGCGGTCAGGGTTCTTTGTGCGTAACCTTGCCGGCATAGTTCGCCAAGCACGAACCGGGTAAGAATGGGATCAGGCATGCCGCGCGAGATCAATTCGGTCTGCATAGTAGGTGGGGGATCGGCGGGCTGGCTGACCGCCGGGCTGATCGCCGCGCGTCATGGCGGGCCCGGTGGGCTCAAGATCACGCTTGTCGAAAGCGTGCGCCTTGGGATCATCGGCGTCGGCGAAGGGACATGGCCGACGATGCGGCATACTTTGCACAAGATCGGTATTTCTGAGACCGACTTCATCCGCGCGTGCAGCGCCTCATTCAAACAGGGCGCCAAATTCGCCGGCTGGCAGACCGGCGCAGCGGACGATTTCTATTATCACCCGCTGGTTCTGCCCGAAGGGTTCCCCGATCTTGACCTCGCGCCCTACTGGCAGGCGGCGGGCGAGGGACCGAACACGCCGTCGTTTTCGGATGCCGTGTGTTTTCAAGAGTTTCTGTGCGAAAACAACCTTGCGCCGAAATTGATCACTTCGCCCGAATATGCCGGTATCGCGAATTACGCCTACCATCTCGATGCCGTTCGCCTGGGCGAGCTGCTTCATGCGCATTGTGTCGATAAACTTGGCGTGGAGCATATCGACGACGACATCATCGCGGTCGAACGGTCCGAAAATGGCGACATTCGAGCGGTTGTCGGGCAGCGCAACGGTGCGATCGAGGCGGATTTGTTCGTCGATTGCAGCGGGTTTTCCTCGCTGTTGCTGGGGCAGACGCTGGGGGTGCCGTTTTGCGATCGCAGCGACATCCTGTTCATCGACCGCGCGCTTGCGGTGCAAGTGCCCTATCCTGATGCGGACTGCCCGATCGTGTCGCATACCGTCTCAACCGCGCAGCGCCATGGCTGGATCTGGGACATCGGCCTGCAACACCGGCGCGGTGTTGGCTATGTCTATTCGAGCCGTCATGTCGGGACGGACCGGGTCGAAGAGGAACTTGCCCGCTATGTCGGTGCGGGGTTCGACCGGCTTGAGTCGCGCGAAATCAAGATCCATTCAGGCCATCGCGAAATCTTCTGGAAGAACAATTGCGTCGCGGTCGGCCTCGCGGCGGGGTTCCTCGAGCCGCTTGAAGCCTCGGCGTTGGTGCTGGTCGAGTTGTCGGCGGATTACATAGCCACCGCGATGCCAGCGACCCGCGCCGGGATGGATATCGTTGCGCGGCGGTTCAATACGATGACCCGGTATCGGTGGGACCGCGTGATCGAGTTTCTGAAGCTGCATTACGTGCTGTCCGAACGTCAGGATTCGGCCTTCTGGCGCGATAACCGCGATCCGGCGTCCATTCCCGACGACTTGCGCGATCAATTGGAGTTGTGGCGCCATGCTCCGCCCGGCGAACATGATTTCACCAGTGCGCACGAGATGTTCCCCGCGGCGAGCTACCAGTACGTGCTTTACGGGATGGGCTTTCGGATGGATGATGCCGCGTTGGCCCGGCGCGTTCGGCAGCCTGACGCGGCGCGTGACGGGTTTGAACGGACGGCGCGGATGAAGCAGAAGCTGGGGGCCACGATGCCGACCAATCGCGCATTGCTTGGCAAACTGGCAGAATATCGTTTTCAACCAATCTGATCGGGCGGCTGATGAATCTGGTGCAACTCACGCGGCACGATCATGCCGGATTGCGTATCGATCCGGTACGCGCAGCGGCTGCGGCGGCAACCGTGCACATGGTGCCGCTGGTGCTTGGTGAGATCCGCAAACTGGCGCCGCACTTCCCCATCGTGCTGGCCAAGGATGGCGAAACCGGGCAATTCTATCCGGCGGCGCTGCTGGGGCTGGAACCGCACGAAAATCTGTTCTGGACCGGCGAGACCTTCGACGCCGCGCAAGTTCCGCTCAATCTGCTGCGCCTGCCGTTCTTCATCGGCGATGGTGCGATCTGCATCGATGCCGACAGTCCCGCGATCACGCCGGATGGCCCTTGCGCGATCGTCGAGTCCGACGGCAGTGACAGTGCGTATCTGCGCTCGATTCAGGCGATCCTGTCCGACCTTGCCGGCCAGCAGGAGGCAACCCGCCGGTTTGTCGACGCGCTGGTGGCGCGTCGGCTGGTTGTCGAATTGACGCTCGATGTGGCCTTTGCCAATGGCGCAAAAGCGAAACTCAGCGGTCTGTACGGCATTGATGAGCAAGCGCTGGCGCGCGATCCGGCGATAATGGCCGACTTTGGCGACGTGCTGACTCCTGCGGCAATGGTGTTTTCGCTGGATCACATCGCCAGTCTGGTGCGACGCAAGAACACCCGCCTTGCCGCTGAAGCGCAATGGTTCGGCAAACCGGCCTGACCGGCGTGCACGCGGTTCAGGCTCTTTCGCTCGGCCGCGAAGGGGTGCCGCTGCGATGGATCGACGATGCCCACCCCGCACCCGCAACTTTGTGCGCGGCGGCAGAGCGCCTGACTTTCGCACGCTCGCCCGACGATCTCTATCCGGGGCTGCGCGCACCTGTTCCGCCAGATTATGGCGCATGGCTGAGCATGACATTGAATGCTGCCGCAAACATGGGCGGCACGCGCCTGATCGATGCGCGCTTTGCCGTCGTTCGGGACGCGCCCGACCGGCTCGTGCCGATCCAGCGCATTCCCCATTTTGACGATGCCGATCCATCGATCTTTGCTGCGGTTCATTATCTGTGCTCGCCGCCGCATCGCGGCACGGCATTCTATCGCCACCGCGCGACCGGGTTCGAGCGGATCGATGGCTCACGGGTTCCCGCCTGGCGACAGGCGCTGATGGCCGACGCCCGCGCGATCGGCCTTCCTCCACCCGTCTATCCTTCCGGGGCAGGCCCGGCCTTTGAACTGATCGGCGCCGCGCCGCTCACGTTCAACCGGCTCGTGATCTATCCGGCGAATTGCCTGCATGCGGGCGAAATCGGTGATTCCTGGCAGGATGAACATCCGCGTTTGACGATCACCGCGCTGTTTCACTGCGAAAGTGCGCTTCACAACGCGACGGGGCGGGTCGCAACGGGCGGGCCTTCCCGCATCGGTTAGCGAGCCAATCGCGGCCCGTCTGTGGTGATGGCGCGCAGGCCATGACACTGCTATTTGCAAGGGGGATGCCTTCGCTCTGGATCGTGATCGCGGCGATTGCCGCCTATCTCGTCGTGCTGATCGCGATCGGCTGGCGTGCCGATCGGCTGGCGGTCTCGCCGATGCGCGAGCGCCTTCGTCCGGTCCTGCATGGCCTGTCGCTGGCCACCCTGTGCTCGGCGTGGACCTATTTCGGCGCGGTCGGCGATGCGAGCAAGGGCAGCTGGCTGTTCGTCGCCAATGCGCTGGGGCCGATCCTGGCGATCACTGTCGGCTATTCTGTCTGGCGGCGGATCGCCCGGCTTGCCAAGCGGGAGAACGTGGGATCGCTCGCCGACTTTCTCGCCGCGCGCTATGGCAAGAGCCGCAGCCTCGGCATTCTGGCGGCCGTGGTCGCGGGTCTGGGGGCATTGCCCTATATCGCGCTTCAATTGACCGTCCTGACCAGCACTTGGCACTATGTCGGCGGTCGTGCCGATCAGGCCGGTTGGCAGACGGCCGGGCTCACCGCCGTATTGGCCGCCATCGCCATCTTCTTCGGCGCGCGCCGACCCAGCCTGACCCAGCACAACCGCGGCCTTGTCGGCATGCTGGCGTTCGAATCGGTGGTCAAGCTGACGGGTCTGCTCGGCGTGGCGGGGCTCGCGCTGCTCCTGTTTTCGCGATCTCCCATGGGCATCGCGCATTCCTTTGCCGAGGCGATGCCGGTGCGGCCCATGTCGGGCGGCGCGTTCCTGACGCTTGTCATGCTCTGCACGGTGACCGCGTTCACGCTGCCGCGCCAATTCCATCTCAGTTTCGTAGCCATCGAGAATGTCGAGGACAGTCGCTCTGCGGCATGGATCGTGCCGGTCTATTTCACGCTGTGGGTAGCGGCCACGCTGGTCATCGCGGTGGCGATCCGGGCAGGTTATGGTGAGCCGGGAGTCACGCCGCAACTGCAGGTGCTGGGCGTTCCGGCCCACGCCGGATACCCGCTGATTGCCCTGCTTGCGCTGCTCGGCGGGCTCTCTGCAGGGGCGGCCATGGTCGTGGTCGAACTGACCGCAGTCTCGGCCATGGTGTCGAACGAGATCGTGCTGCCATTGTTGTCGGGCACGCTGGGATCGCGTCCGGGCGAGGCCGATGCCGGACGCGCGGTCGTGCGGGTGCGACGCTGGACGATCGTCGCGATGGCGTTACTGGCGTGGTGTTATTTCCTCGGCATCCGTACGGTAGAGGGGCCGACCGAGCTTGGCCTCACCGCGCTTACCGCCTTTGCCCAGCTCATGCCGGCGCTGATCGGCGGGATCTACTGGCGGCGCGGTCATGCCCATGGCGCCATCGCGGGGATCATGGCGGGCATGGCGGTATGGGCACTGGCCATCGCCGCGCCCGCGTTCGTCGCGAACGACGGCCAGTTCGCCAGCCTTGCGCTGGGCAGCCTGTGGCCAAGCCCGGGCTGGCCGACCGAACTGGCGGTATGGTTCAGCCTGGCCCTCAACGGCTCGCTGTATATTGTGGTGTCGCTGCGGACGGTGCCGCGTCTGATCGATACGATCCAGGCCAACAGCTTTGTCGAGGAAAGCGGTCGCGCGCCGCTTGGCGATGGGCGGCAGATCAAGGCGACCGTGGCGCACTTGCGCGCGCTGTTGGTGCAGTTTCTCGGGCGGCAAGAGGCCGACAAGGCACTGCGCGAGTTCAATGCTGATGCCCGGCACGGCGCGCTGGGCGATCAGCAATCGATCACCCCGGCGCTCGCCCGCGCGGCCGAACGGCTGCTTGCCGGGGTCATCGGTGCGCCGTCTGCGCGCAACGTCGTGGCCATCGCGCTGGCGGTCGATTCGCAAGACGCAAATGAGATCAGCAGCATTCTCGACGAGGCGGGGCACGCGGTCCATTTCAATCGCGAACTGCTCCAGACCACGCTCGACAGCTTGCCGCAGGCGGTCAGCGTGCTGGACGCGCAACTCGCGCTGGTGGCGTGGAATGCGGCCTTCCTGCGCTTCCTGTCGATTGCGGTGGACGACGTGCATGTCGGCAAGTCGCTGCCGGCATTGGTGCGGGCGGGCGGTCGATCAGCCGCTGCGCAGGAAACGCGCGAGCGGCTGCTGGAATGCGCCGCCGCGGTGCGCGCGGGCGCGCCGGTCGTCACCGAGCATGACGTGGGCGAAGGTCTTGTCGTGCAGATCGCGGGGCGCGGGCTGGCGGGCGGTGATTTCCTGCTGACGCTGACCGATGTCAGCGACCTGCGCGCCGCCGAACACGTGCTCACGCGCAGCAAGGCCGAGCTTGAGGCATTGGTCGAGGAGCGGACCGCCGCGCTGGTTTCTGCCAACCTCGCGCTGGCTGAAGCCACGCGATTGGCCGAACAGGCGACCCGTTCGCAGCGCCGTTTCGTCGCTTCGGCCAGCCACGATCTGGTCCAGCCGCTCCACGCGGCGCGGCTGTTCATCGGCAATGCCCTTGTCGGCGCGGACGATGCCGACCGGGCGACACCGCTGCTGCGCAAGGCCGACCAGTCGGTCGAGGGCGCGCACCGTCTGCTTCATGCGCTGCTCAATCTCTCGCGGCTCGAGCTCGGCGCGCTTGAGCCCAAGCTCGAGGCGGTCGATCTGGGCGGCCTGTTGCAATCGCTGGCTGAGGAGTTCGCACAGCAGGCGTGCACCCGCGGGCTCGAACTCGTGGTGCTGCCGACGTCCCGCTGGGTCCGCTCCGACCGCGATCTGCTGCGCGCGATGCTGCAGAACCTCATGCTCAATGCGCTTCGCTATACGCCGCAGGGGCGGGTGGTGGTGTGTGCGAGGCTCGCTTGCGCTGGCGCTGACGAAGCTGGGGATGCGGCCGGGGGCAGCGTGCGCATCGAGGTGCGCGATACCGGGGTCGGGATCGCATCCGACAAGCTGCCGCGCGCCTTTGCCGAATTCAGCCGCCTTGATGAAGGTCAGTCGCTCGCTTCGGGCGCGGGGCTCGGACTGTCGATCGTGGCGCGGATTGCCGATGTGCTGGGACATCGGATCGCGGTCCGCTCGGCGCCCGGTCGCGGCAGCGTGTTCTCGATCAGAGCGCCGGTCAGCGCGCCGGTCGTGCGGGCTGCAGCGCCCGCTCGTTCGGTTGCCAACCTTGCCGGCCTGCGTGTGTTGTGCGTCGATGACGAGCACGATGTGCTTGCCGGAACCAGCGCGCTGATCGAGCGGTGGGGGGCGTCGGTCGCGGCGGCGGCATCGTGCGGCGAGGCCCTGCAACTGCCGGGCCAATGGGATGTCGTGCTTGCCGACTATCACCTTGGTGACGGCGATGGCCTTTCACTGTTGCGCAAACTGCGCGAACGCGCGAGGCTGCGCTTGTTGGTCACCGCGACACCCGAAGCAGGCTGGATCGCTAATCTCGGGGATGAGGGGATCGCCTGTCTGACCAAACCGCTCGCGCCGCTCGAACTGCAGGCGCGGCTGGTTGGCGCCTTGCAGTCGATTCAGGTCGAGGATGAACGCTCACGCGCCAGCGCCAGCAACTGAGCCCGGGTCAGGACGCCGAATTTGCGGAACAATCCGGTCAGGTGATACTTGACCGTGGCTTCACTGAGCCCCGTTTCGAAAGCGATCTGCTTGTTCATCAACCCACGATGCACCCCGTTGAGCACGCGCATCTGGGTGGGCGTCAGCGGGGTGCGCCGAGCTTCGGCTTGCGGCTCGGGGAACCACGCCTCACCCGCCAGCAACGCCTCGATCGCCGCCGAGAGTTCTTCCACGCCGGCGGCTTTCGACACGAAGCCGGCCGCTCCGCAGGCCATCGCGGTCTGCACGGTATCGCCATCGTCGCTGGCCGAGACGATCGCCACCGGAATGGCCGGGTGCTCTGCCTTGAGCGAGAGCAGGCCACCCATGCCCTGACTGTCGGGCAGTTTGAGATCGAGCAGGATCAGCGATACCGCACTGCCCGAGACAAGCGTTGCTTTCGCCTCGGCCAATGTGTCGCACTGGCCGATCGCAAGGTCTGCCGCGATCTGGCCGATCGTCGCGGCCAGCGCCTGCCGGAACAGCGGGTGATCGTCGATGAGCAGAACGCGCATTGGTCGCAGGCGGCCTCTGGAAAGAAGGGCGGGGCTTGGTCGGAGTTGATCCGCCAAATCGCAGAAGCGCGCAAGGCTGGCCGTTTAGACGAACGTATAGGCGCTTTCGCCGGGGTGGCGATGTAACTGGTTGTCACCCGTGCGGGGTTCGAGGCGCGGGCCAAAAAATCAGGGAGAGACTTTCATGCTCATCGGGCAACAGGCTCGGCGCGCCGCGCGCCTTGACGCCGTTTCGCTTCACTTCGCAGGCCGCAAGGCGCTGTTTTCCGGCAGCGCTGCATTGGCGGCGCTGGCTTGGGCGAACCCGGCGCTGGCGCAAGATGCGACCGCGCTAGCCGCGGCGCCGTCAGCCGACACCGGCGAAATCATCGTGACCGCACTCAAGCGCGCCGAAAGCGTGCTCAAGGTGCCGGCCGCCATTTCTGTCGTCGGTGGTGGAGACCTGAAGACGGCTGGTGTGAACACCGTGACCGATCTGCAGAATCTCGTGCCCGGCCTGAACATCGGCACCGGAGGGTTCGGCGTCAACATCAGCATTCGCGGCATCACCTCGACCGACCAGACCAGCAAGGGCGAGCTGGGCATTGCCTACAATGTCGACGGCGCCTTCGTCGGCCGGGGCCAGGAACAGGGTCTTCCCTATTTCGACATCGAGCGGGTCGAAGTTCTGCGCGGACCGCAGGGCACGCTTTACGGCCGATCTTCCACGGGCGGTGCGATCAACGTAATCACCAAGAAGCCCGTGATCGGGGCCTTCGAAGGCTACGGCAAGTTCGAGTACGGCAACTACAACACCTTTCGTGGCGAAGCGGCGATCAACCTGCCCGTCAACGACAGGATCGCCATTCGTCTGGCCGGCAACTTCAACGCGCGCGATGGTTATCTGAAGCCGCAAGGCTTCAGCATCGTCGACACGAATGCTGTTCCGCCCACGAACAGCTACACGTTCGCGCCGGGTAGCCAGAAGGCCAAGAACGATCAGTCCGACCGGACCGGCCGCGTGTCGATCGTGATCAAGCCGTCCGACGATGTGACGTTCACCGGGATCGCCACGATTGGCCATCAGGGTGGCGTCGGCCCCGGCCTCGCGCTGCTGGACTCGCTGGATGCGGGCGGCTCGCGTCAGTTCGACATCCTCGCAAACCCGGTTCCCGCCTTCCAGGATACCAATTTCCAGAACTTCGTCGGCATGCTCAACGTCAGGTTCGGTGCCGCGCAACTGGACCTGCTGGCCAGTCATCAGCATTTCAAGGACCATACCCAGGTCACCAGCACCAACAATCCGCTGGCGAACACGACGGGTGCGGGGCCAAGCCCGGTGTTCCCGGGCAGTTCGGCATTCACGCTGGCCGACTATCAGGGCGTGTTCAACACCACCCAGCTGGAAGCGCGGATTTCGAACGCCGATCCCGGTACGCTCGATTATGTTGCCGGGGCGAACTACTACTATGAAAAGACCAACGAGAGCGATCACAACTGGAGTGCTCCGGTGGGAACGCCGCTCGATACCATGACCTATCAGAACGGGATCGATCCGCTCAACACCACCACCCACAAGTCGTACGGTTTCTTTGCGCAGGGAACCTATCATGTCACCCCGCAACTCGGCGTCGTCGCCGGTGTCCGCTATACGCATGACGAGACCGTGCGGGTCGGCACGTTTGCGGTACCCTTCTTCAATCCCGCGCTGGGCTCGCCCTTTTCTCCGGGTTCGGCCTGGCTCGATCCCGATGGCCAGCCTTGCCACTATCCCAATGATTGCGTCGGAAACCCGAACAACGGCAATCAGTCTGACAGCAAGGTCACCTGGCGGCTTGGCCTGAACTACCAGATCACGCCGAAGGATCTGCTGTTCGCTTCGGTCTCGACGGGCTTCAAGGCCGGCGGGTTCAACGATTTTGATCCCAGCACCGGCACTACCGCGCCGTATGGTCCTGAAATGCTGGCCGCGTATGAAGTAGGCTACAAGGGCAAGCTGATCCAGGGCCTGACCCTGACCAGCGACTTCTACTACTACGATTATTCGAAGCAGCAGTTCAATTCGCTCGTCTTCTTCGGTCCGGGCGGCACACCGCCGGGCGTGCTCTATACGGCCATTGGCAGGTCGCACAGCTATGGCTGGGAGAACGAGTTCAGCTATCAGGTTGGCCGCGACACGACGATCAGCGGCAATCTGACACTCAGCCATTCCAGGGTCGACGACCTGTCGACGGGCCGGGTCAGCACCAACCAGTTCCAATATGCCGGCCAGCCGCTTGATCGAAACCCGAAGTTCACGGCAACCGGTGTCATCAACCACAGTTTCGAGCTGGGCGGAGGCGCAAGGATCAAGCTGCGCGGCCTCATCAAATACAGCGCCAGCTACCTGCTGACCGACTTGTCGAATGTGGTCCAATTCCGGCAGAAGTCCTACACCCGCAGCGATGCCAGCATCACGTACGCGGCGGCCGGTGATCGCTTCACCGTTCAGGCCTTTGTCGAAAATATCGAGGACAAGCTGCAAAAGACCGCAGTTACCAGCAATTACGCCGGTGCTTATGGCGGTACGAACGGCAATTTCGTGCCAAGCGCGGAAGCGATCCCCAACTCGCTTGAGTTCGGCGTCAACACGCCGCGCTTCTACGGCATCCGGCTGGGAGCGAAGTTCTGACCGCCCCCGATACGAATTCGCCTGGCCTTGCGATGCAACAGCCGCTCCACGCAAGCGGGCCGGACGGTTCCCTCTGGTCGCGGCGCGGCCGGGCGGTGACCGCGCTGTGTTTCGTGCTCAACCTCGTCGACGGGGTGAATGTCTTTGCGCTGACGTACGTCGCACCTGCGCTGCAAAAGGAGTTCGGAGCGGGGCCAGAGGCGTTTTCGATCGTGTTCAGCATCGGGCTGATCGGCATGGCGATCGGTGGCATCCTGTTGGCCCCGCTGGCCGACCGCTGGGGACGCAGACCGTTGATCCTGCTGGCGCTGGGGCTGATGGCTGCGGCCATGATCGCCAGCGCCGGCGCCACCTCGATCGCGACGCTGGGGCTGTGCCGCCTGATCGTGGGCATCGGGATCGGCACCGTGCTTGCCAGCATCACCGCGCTGTCGGTCGGTTTCGCCCCGCCGCGCTATCGCCACATGGCGGCAGGCATTCCGCAGGCGGGCTATCCGGTGGGGGCGACGATCACCGGTTTCGTCACCGCCTGGGCGCTACCCGTTTATGGCTGGCCGAGCATCTTTGCCGGAGCGGGCCTTGCCACCTTGCTGCTGCTGCCGGTTTGCTACCTGATCCTGCCCGAGGCGCCCGAGCACGGGCACAGCGAGGCACCGCGCCTTGGCATCGCACTGGGCGGGGCACGCAGGCGCAACACCGCGCTGCTCTGGGCCTCGACCACCGGTGGTTTCATGGCGCTCTATTTCATCGCCAGCTGGATCACCAAGCTTGCCATCGAGGCGGGGCTTGCACCGGGTGACGCCATCATCGCCAGCGCGATCTACAGCGGCGGCGCGGTGGTCGGCACCGTTGCCATCAGCATGATCGCCACACGGATCGATATCCGACGCCTGATATGCGGGATGCTGCTGGTTTCGGCGGGCCTGTTTCTGGTGTTCGGCGGCGTCAGGATGAGCCTTGGCGGCATTCTCGTCACCAGCTTCTTCATCGGGGTAGCCATGCAGGGTGGGGTCAACGGCAACTATGCGCTGGTGTCCGCCGCCTACCCCGCCAACATGCGCGCCACCGGGCTCGGCTGGGCGATGGGTGTCGGGCGCATCGGCGCGTTGTCCGGCCCGCTCATCGCGGGTGTCGCAATGGGCCGGGGACTTTCGCTGTTTGCGGTTTTCGCGATCTTTTGCGTGCCACTGGTCGTCAATGCGCTGGCTGCGCTTGCGGTACAGAACGACCTTGGCAACGCGCGCTATTGAAACGGAAGGAGGGCGACAGGATGATGCGCGCAATCGGGATGGTGCTGCAGGCGATGGCCTTGCTGGTCGCCTGCACCTCGCTGGCCGGACCGGCACAAGCCCAGCCCTTTGTGCTGGCCCCGCTACCGGCTGCTGCGCCGGTCGTCGCCTGCGCGAGCCTTGCGCAAGTCGATCTTGCGGCGGTCACGGGCGCGGCTACGACGCTGGTAGCCAAGGAGGTGTCGGGCCAGCAACCCTATTGCGCCGTCACCGGCACGATCGCGCCCGCAATCCGCTTCGAGGTGCGCCTGCCGCTGAAAGGCTGGACCCAGCGCTTTCTTCAGACCGGGTGCGGCGGCCTGTGTGGCAGTTTGCGCATCGAGGCCAACAAGGCCTCAGGCTGCGCCCCCGTCACCGATGGCAGCATCGTGCTCGCCTCTACGGACATGGGCCATCAGGGCATGGACACCGGCTGGGGCGACGATCCGCAAAAGCGCATCGATTTCGCGCATCGCAGCGTCCATGTCACCGCGCTGGCGGCCAAGGCGTTGATCAAGGCGTTCTATGGGCAAGGCCCGCGCTTTGCCTACTTCTCGGGATGCTCGGACGGCGGGCGTGAGGCTTTGATCGAGGCGCAGCGCTACCCGGATGATTTCGACGGCATCGCGGCG
Source organism: Novosphingobium sp. FKTRR1 (assembly GCF_020404405.1). Taxonomy (GTDB): domain Bacteria; phylum Pseudomonadota; class Alphaproteobacteria; order Sphingomonadales; family Sphingomonadaceae; genus Novosphingobium. The sequence continues at coordinate 31,310 of NZ_JAIZDA010000017.1, forward strand.
GGCGCGCCCGCGCTCAACTTCTCCGTGCAGAACAGCTTTCACCACGGCTGGCTGGCCAAGGCCAACACCGGGCCGGATGGCACACCGCTGCTGACCGCTATCGACATGCCGCTGCTGCACAACGCGGTTCTGGCGCAATGCGATGCGCTCGACGGTCTGGTCGATGGACAGATCACCGATCCGCGTGCCTGCCACGTCGATCCCGGCACGCTGCTGTGCAAGGGGCACCCAGTGGCCGGTCAGTGCCTCAGCGCCGCGCAAATCGCCGCGGTGCGGGCGATCTATGCGGGCGCGACCGGGCCGAACGACGAAAGGCTGGAGGTCGGACCGCTCCAGCCCGGCAGCGAGATGGAATGGATCGGCGTGTTCGTGCCAGTCAGCGCCAAGGCTCCGCTGATGAGCGCGATCTTTGCAGGCGACACGATCAACCACCTGCTGTTCACGCCCAATCCGCAGCCGCCCTATACCGTCGCCAACTTCCCCTTCGATGCGGCGATGCATGCACGGCAGGACGCGGCGCGGGCGCTTTACAACGCCGAGGATGCCGACCTGGCCCGCTTTGCCGGGCATGGCGGCAAGCTGATCTTGTGGCATGGCTGGGCCGATCCGCATATCTCGCCGATCAACACGATCGACTACTTCGCGCGGGTCGGCCGCACTATGAGTGAGGCTGCGCGCGACAAGGCGGTGCGGCTGTTCCTCTTTCCGGGCATGGGCCACTGCGATGGCGGCAGCGGTCCCAACGACTTCGGGCTGCTCGGCGCGCTGATGGCGTGGGTCGAGAGCGATAGCGCGCCGCAAGTGCTGATCGCGAAGCGCGCGGCGCTGCACAAACATGACCGGCGCGGTGCGCCTGAAGGGCCGCCTCAGGACGAACCCAAGGGCCTTCCGCCGATGATGATGGGCCCGCCGCGCCTGCAACTACCCCCGCGCAGCCGCCCGGTCTATGCTTACCCCGCCGTCGCGCGCTACACCGGCTCAGGATCGATCGACGATGCCGCAAACTTCGTTGCGGCCACCCCGGCGCGGCTGGATGACATTGCGGACTGGATTGGCGCGCGCAAGTAAGCGCGGGCTATGCGGCGGGGTTGGGGACATGTTTCGCAATCGCGCGGTTCTTGTTTCGCGTTGGCTGCGTCCTATATGCGGACCTTGGCGAAGGTCGCAATCGCTTGTGCGACTGGTGGCCGGATCACGGGTGCGCCGCGATACCGCCAGCCGAAGCCCCCGACAGGAGCGATCACCATGCAGACCAGTGGCAACACCATTCTTGTGACAGGCGGCGGCTCGGGCATCGGTGCGGCGTTGGCGCAGCGCTGGCACGATGCGGGCAACACGGTCATCGTCGCCGGACGGCGGCTTGAGGCACTGGCCGCCGCGTGCGAGGGCCGTGCGGACATGCATGCCATCGCACTCGACGCGACCGATGCCGCCGCGATCGACGCTTTCGCGGATGAGGTCGTCTCGCGGTTTCCCGCGCTCAACGTGCTGGTCAACAACGCCGGCATCATGCAGTTCGAGACGCTTGAAACGCGTCGCGATCTGGCGGGTGCCGAAGCGACCATCACCACCAATCTGCTCGGTCCCATCCGCCTGATCAACGCGCTGGTCGATCATCTGGTCGCGCGGGGCGATGGCGCGGTGATCAACATGACCTCGGGTCTGGCGTTCGTGCCATTGATCGACACGCCGACATACAACGCGACCAAGGCTGCGCTGCATTCCTACACCATCTCGCTGCGCGAAGTGCTGGCGGGCAAGGTCGAGGTCATCGAGATCGCGCCGCCCGCCGTCCGCACCGAATTGACCCCGGGCCAGTCCGATCGCGCAGCCTACATGCCGCTTGACGCCTTTGCCGACGAAGTCATGGCATTGCTGGCGCAACAACCGACCCCGGCCGAAGTATTGGTCGAAAACGTCAAGTTCCTGCGCTTTGCCGAAGCCGAAGGGCGGTTCGAGGCGACGCTTGGCGCGTTGACCGCCATGGCCCGCAACGCCCGCCATGCCTGACCTCGCACGGGCAAGGCCGACTCGAACCGTTCGGTTCAGGCAGCGGGGGTAAGGGCCGATCCTTGCCGCCGGGCGATGACCTGCTGGGCCAGCCAGGCGCTCGCCCCGAACCACACGATGCCGAATGCGGTTGCCGCCATGACCTTGGCAAAGGATTCGCCCTGCTGGATCAATGGCGCGTTGAGCACGGTCAGGAACAGCATGTAGCTGGGGTTGAACAGGATCGGCAGGCGCTGCGCGATCAGCATGAACAGCGCAAATACCATCAGCAGCAGCGCCAGCACCGCCAAAGCGCTGTTGCCGCCATGCGTGCCCGATTGCAGCAGATAGCTGTTGGCAAGGCCTCCGAACGCACCGATGACCGTGGCGGGCAGGGCGTTGAAGCGCGTGCCGTCGACCGAGGTCCAGAACCACAGCAGCAGGAACGCAGCGTAAAGCGGCTCCAGCTTCAATGCCGATCCGACCGCGAGGAAGCCGCCGATCAGGACCACGATGCCCAGCGTTAGCGCAAGGGCCGTCGCAGCGGACGGAGGTGATGGCGACGCGGCATCGGCCGCAGCGGTGTGCTGTTGCATCGGTGGTGATCCTCTCCATGGTCGCCGGATGATCGCTGCCACCCGGTCGAGTCTGTTGCGGATGACAGGCTATCAGGCTTGTTAGGCCGGGCAAGCCTGCTTTGCTCGGGATCAGTGGTTTACGGTTTCCACCGCGCGCGCGCGCCTGTAGGCGGTGACGCATGGTTGCTGTTCTCGATCCTTTTCACGCCATTGCCGTTTCGGCCCGTGCCCACGCCCTTGCCGCACAAGGCCGCGCGATCATCCACATGGAGTTCGGCCAGCCTTCGACCGGCGCTCCGGCGCCAGCCATCGCGGCGGCGCACCGCGTGCTCGACAATGGCGCGATGGGCTATTGGGAAAGCCCCGCGCTGAAGGAGCGCATCGCCCGGCATTATCTGGAAACGGCGGGCGTCACGGTCGATCCGGCCTGCATCACGCTGACCTGCGGAGCTTCGCCGGCACTGGTCATGGCGCTGTCGTTGCGGTTCGGGCCGGGCGACCGCGTGGCGATCGCGCGGCCGGGTTATGTCGCCTATCGCAACAATCTGCGCGCCCTGTTCATGGAGCCGGTGGAACTGCCGTGCGGTCCGGCGGAGCGCTATCAACTGTCTGCCGCGGCGCTGGCCGCGCTAGATCCGGCGCCAGCGGGGGTGATTCTGGCCAGCCCGGCCAACCCCACCGGCACGGTCATTCCACCCGACGAACTGGCCGCCATCGTGGAGGTGTGCCGCGCACGCGGCATCCATCTGATCGCCGACGAGATTTATCACGGCATCACTTTCGGGGCAGAGGCTCGCACAGTGCTGGGCATGGATCCGCAGGCGATCGTGGTGAACAGCTTTTCCAAGTACTTCAGCATGCCCGGCTGGCGGCTCGGCTGGCTGGTCGTACCCCCCGAACTTGCTGAGCAGGCGCGAGCGCGGATGGGCAACTTGTTCCTGACCCCGCCGGTGCTGGCGCAACATGCCGCGCTGGTCGCGTTCGATTGCACCGATGAGCTTGAGAGCCACGTGGCGACCTATGCGCGCAACCGCGAACTGCTGCTGGCCGAATTGCCGCGCTGGGGTCTGGGCGGGATCGCACCGCCCGACGGCGCGTTCTACATCTATGCCGACATCGGCCATCTGACCGACGACAGCCTGGCCTTCTGTCTCAAGATGGTCGAGGAAACCGGGGTGGCGAGCGCACCGGGGGTCGATTTCGACCCGGTCGAGGGGCACCGCTTCATCCGGTTCAGCTTTGCCGTTTCGACCGCGCTGATCGAAGAGGCGATCGAACGGCTGCGGCCATGGTTCGCGGCACAGCCGCGACGCTCACACGCCTGAAACAGTGCTCCGGCCGCACCCACAACGGGCGCGGCCGGATGCCGATCGTTACATCGCGAAGCTGAGCGATGCGCGCATCGAGTAGGCAAGGCCGCCGCTTTGCGGGCGCTCTGCCCCGGCGCTGAGCTTCCAGGTGTAGTCCAGTCCGCCCTGCAGCACGCTGAGGTTGCCGACCCACGCCGATTCGGTCTTGCCCGGGGTCAGCGTGAAGCTGCTGCCGCTGCCAAACGCGGCGGTGGTGTTGCCCAGCGCGCCCGACAGGTGGTTGCGCCGTCCGCCTTCCAGTTCGACGGTGAAAGCGCGGCCTTCATAGCTGCTTTCGCCCGAACTCCAGCTTGCTGCCAGCGTGGTCGTGGCGTTCAGCGCCTTGCTGGTGCGCGGATCGACGACCAGCGCGATCGCGGTGTCGCCGCTTTCGGTGTAGCCCTTTTCCTTGAGGCGATAGTATTCGAACACCGCCTTGGGCTTGAGCTTCAGGCTTTCACCCAGCGGTACGGCATAGGACAGGCCTGCCGTCGCATCGAGGAAAGTGCCCTTCCACTTGCCTGCCGCGCTGTAGGTGAACGCGGCGGAATCGGCCACGCCATTGAACGTGCGGGCAGAGGTGAAGGTGCCCTTGCCATAGCCGACGCGGGCATAGGCATAGAGCGGCCCGGCAGCCTTGCGCCAGAACGCGCCGATCTCGAGATCGTGGGCTTTCACTTCGTTGTAGGCGCTGTTCTTCACGTTGCCGGTGACATAGGCGAACGTGCCGCCGACATTGCCCAGCGAGGTGGTCTTTTCCAGACCGGCAGTGACGCCGAAACCGCTGACGGTGTAGCGGTTCGTGGTCGAGCTGGCGTGCTGCTTGTTGTTGAAATAGATCGGTTCGAACCAGCCGCCGACGTCGCTGATCGTGAAGATCGAGGAATCGTCGTCGATGTGGCGCGCGGCAAGCCGCGAACCGCGCGTCACAAAGTCGAACGTGCCACCGGCATAGTCGGGCAGGAACTCGTTGAACTGGGTTTTCAGCGCAGCCGAATCGGCGACCTGCAGCAGGCTCTTTTCAAGGTAGGTATAGCTCAACGCGTTGCCGACAATCGCGTCATAGGCGGCGGATTCCGCGGTCGTCAGGCCCAGTTCGGTCGCTGATTTGCGCGATACCGTCAGCAGCAGGTTGTTGCCGCTAAGGGTGACCGAACCGTTGTAGAGCACCGGCATCGCCAGCGCCGTGCTGGTCAGGTTGCTGCCGCCGGTCAGCGTGCCTGCGCTGAGCACGGTATAGGTGGCATTGCCCTGTTGCAGCGACGAAATCGTCGCCGCGACCTTCGAACCGCTGGCAAAGGTTGCGGTATCGGCAACCAGCGTCGAACTCGTGCCCTTGGCGCCGTCGATGTAGACCCGCAGCGTGCCCGAAGCGCCGACGTTGAGCGCCTTGATCGTCGAAGTGCCGGTAGCATTGGCGCCGAACGTGCCGCTGTTGACGTTGACCGTCAGTTGCGATCCGCCGGTGACCGTGCCCAGCCAGCGGCTGCTGTCGGACAAGGTCAGCGTCCCGACCTGGCTGTTCAGCTCAAGGTTGCCGGTGAAGCGCGAATTGCCGGCCATCGTCATCGTCGCGGTGCCCGCGGTGCCGAAATTGATGTTGCCGATCCACTTGGCGTCATCGGCCAGAATGACGGTGTTGTTGCCGGTGCCAAGGAAAGCGTTGCCGGTGACCTTGCCCGATTCGATGTCGACCGTGTCGTTGCCGCTGCCGGTATAGATGTTGCCGGTGATCGCGGTGTAGACCGTGGCGGTGTCCGGGTCATAACCCGAAGCCGCCTTGTCGCTGGTCTGCGAAGTGGCGTTGGTCGAATTCAGGTACTGCTTGATCGTGGTGCCCGAGGTGTTGCTCGACAGGTCGATCGCGGCCGAGCGGCCCGTGGTCGTGCCCGATACGGTGATGTAGCCGGTGTTGTTGAGCGTCGTCAGCGTGCCCGAGGCATCCTTGACGCCATAAAGGTTGCCGAACGCGGATTGGCTCGCGGTCGCCTGGATCGTGCCGCTGTTGTACAGCGTCGCGACGTTCGAACCCGCATTGATCGTCACGGCCGCTGACCCGGAATCGACCGTGGTCGTGCTTACCGTTCCTGAAACGGCAATGCCCTTCGACAAAGTGACGTTGCCGCCCTTGCCGCCGATGACCACGCCATAGGCATCGGTCGAGCTGTAATAGGCGTTGGACGAGACGCTGCCGTCGATGCCGAGCGAATACGTGCCCGCAACCGTGGTGCCACCGCCGATGGTGATGTCGCGGGTTCCGCCGATCTGCAGCGCCGGGCCGTTGCCATATGCCTGCAGCACCCCGCGCGAGGTATCGGTCGAGGACGTGGTGAGCGGAGCGTAGACGACCACGCCGCCTGCCACGTTGCCATCGACCTCGACCAGCGCCTTGCCGGTTTGCAGCGCGGTGCGCGACAGTGTCTGAGTCGTGCTGTCATCGGCGGTGTAGGTGTACGATTGCGAGATGCCGCCGTTCAGCTTGACGATCCCGCCGACGTCACCGCCCACGACGACCGCTTGGCTACCCTGGCCGACCGTGCTGATCGTGCCACCAGCCAGCACGTCGCCGGTCACGGCAGCGGTGCGGATGCCGACGCTGTTGTCGCCCTTGACGGTGATCGTGCCGGTGTTGGTCAGCGTCCCGGCCAGCGTGCCGTCGACCGCTATGCCCGCCGAATTGAGCCCTTCGACGGTGATGACGCCGGTGTCGCCATTCTGGATCGCGCCGGTATATGTGCCGCCCGACAGCACATGGATGCCATAGCGGTTGCTGGCGCTGGCGATCGGTCCGGCTGCGATCGTGCTGCTGTCGAGCACTTTGGCGGTGAAATCTTCGGTCACCTTGATGGTGCCCTGATTGGTGATCGTGCTGGACAGGCCGGAGTTGGCCACGATACCGCTTGCCCCATCGGCGCTGCCGACATCCAGAACGCCACCCGAGTTGACGGTCGCGGTCTTGGCCGCATCGATCGTGATGGCATTCCCGCTGGCAACCTTGATCGTGCCGCCGCTGGCGATGGTGACATTGCCCGCGCTTGAAGTGAGCAGCGGTGTCGTGGTGGCAGAGCCGACCGACGTATCCGCGAAAGCCTGCGCCGCAGGAAGCAGAAGGGCCGCGCCGACCAGGGCGCGACGGCCGACGGTGCTGAGGAAACGATTGGATTTGCGCTGCATGGGCGTCTGGTCATCCGGCATGGGAACGTTGCGCGGAAAAGCGCAAGGTTCCGGGGTTTGCGAAAACGGCACTGCGGCAGGACTGGTCTGCCGAGCACCGTTCGTCGGGCTTGGTGAGGCCGGTGCCACCAGCCCGGCTGGGCGGCGACACAAGTCTACTACACCCCAAACGCGCGGTTGTGCCGTTCCCTTCGCCGGCATGCAGAAAAATTGCTGAATGCTGGCAGCGCCGTAAACATGGCGTTCATCTGGCAAACGCCAGCACAAGGCCGGGTTGGTGGAACTTCAATCGGGGTGCATTCGACGGAGCTATGCCCGTGTGCGACGGACAGATTGCATGACCTTCTACGGTGAACTTGCCGGTGAGGCCGCGCTTGTGCGCGATGAACCCGTGCTTGCGGACGAGACTGGCTGGTTGTCCGACCAGCCCTTCGACTCCCGGCATCATTCCCTTGCTCTGGCCCCGGCTCACGCCGGTTCCCGCGCGGCGGCAAGCGGGATGCAGTCGCCCGTCGCCGCCATCGATTGCGGCTCGCTCGACGATACCGCGCTCATGGCGGCAGTGGCGCATGGCGGGGTCGATGCCTTCGCCGTGCTGGTCGAGCGTCATACCGCGTCGCTCTATCGCGTGGCCATGCGTATGCTCAACGATACGCACGAGGCCGAGGACGTGGTGCAGGATTGCTTTGTGCGGATGTGGCAGCACGCGCCCCGGTGGAAGCCTTCGGGTGCCGGACTGGTCGGCTGGCTGCATCGCGTGGCCATGAACCTGTGTTTTGACCGCAAACGCCGCTTTCGCGTGATCACGACCCCCGATTTGCCGGATTCAGCCGATGATGCGCCGTTGGCGGATAGCGTGATGGAAGCCGATCAGGCGCACCGTGCGGTTCGCGCCGCGCTTGATGACCTGCCCGAGCGGTACCGTGCGGCGCTGGTCCTGTGCTATTATGAGGGGTTCACGAATGCCCTTGCCGCTGATGTCATGGGGCTTAACATAAAGGCAATGGAATCGCTCTTGTTCCGGGCGCGACGGCAGTTGCGCGATCGCCTTGAGGCGCATGATGTCGCTTTACGCGATGTCACCACGCATGCCGGATTGCTGGCATGACCGACCGCACACCACAATTGCCCGAACGGCCGGAAGTTGGCCGCGACGATGGCCGCCACGATGCGGCGGTGGATCGGGCACTGGCGCAGGTTGCGATGCCCAAAGTCCCGCCCGGTCTTGTCGCACGGATCGTCCGCGATGTGCCGCTGCTGGCGCAATTGCCGTCGGACGATCAGGCGCAGGCGCCGGTCGTCGTGTCCGATCATCTTGGCCCGAAGATCATCGCGCTGCCTCGGGAATTGCGTCCTCGGCGACCCGTTGCGGCGCCCGGCAATGGCGATTCCGCTCAGGTCTTGCAGGCCGTGCCGCAAGGCCGGTCGGATCGGCAGCGGTTCTTGCTCACGGCATCGGGGCTCGGCGCCATGGCCGCCGCGCTGGTTGCCGTGATTGCGCTGGGATTGAGCGTGCGTGAGGCCGATCCGGTCGCCCGCAGCGAGGATATGCCGATTGCCGCCATCACCGCGCCCGGTGCTCCGGTCAGTGTTCCTGCCGGTGCAGCACCAGCCGCACAGGTCGCACTTGGCCGCGACACTGGCGCCGGGCAGGTGGGCAAGGCCCCGCATGCGCCCGAGGCCGTGGCTGCGGCGGCGCCGCCAACAGGCCTGCCCGTTGCTGGAAGCGCAACCGCGCCGGCTGCCGACCCGGCACATGCCCCGGCCGCCTCATTGCCTGCGCCAGCCCAACTGGCCGCAGGGCCGGTCCAAGGCGCGCCCGACGATGGATCGGCAGCACCGGGCCTGACGCCGCTCGGCACGCGCGGCGTGATGGGGCCGGTTCTGCCGCAGGGCTATGGCTACAGTGGCGGTGGCGGTCTCCCCGAGATTCCCGGCAACGCTCCGGTGCGGATGTCCGGAGGCCCGGGACCGGGACCGGGGCCTGGGCCCGGCGGGCCGCACTGACGCGCGGCCTTCCGGTGTCATCCGCGCCCGCCTGAAACCAGTGCGATCACCGCGCCTACCGCCACAAAGCCTGCAGGGCCGTGCGGGCAGGCCAGATAGCGGCTTTGCCATTGCGGCGCGAACTTCTGCTTGTAGAATCGCAGACCGGCAAAGTTGTAGGCCGCTCCGCCCATCCAGCCGCCGACGCGGTACACCGCGCGGGCCAGTTGCGCCCAGAACGGGGCCAGCCGGCCACCGGGCACGCCCGAGAGTGGGGCGAGCCCCAGATTGAAGCGGTGGCACCCGCGCGCGCGCGCCAGCTCGATCAGGCTGGTGAACAGGAAGTCCATCGTGCCGGGCGGTGCATCGGTCGTCTGGCGCATCAGATCGACCGACATCTCCGCACCGTCGCCCGATAGCCACAAGTTGGCAAAGGCGACCGGCTCCTGATCGCGCAGTACGACTGCCAGATCGAAACGGGTCATGTACTGCGCGTCGAACCCGCCAAGGCTGAAGCCCTTTTCCTGCGCCTTGTGCCGGGCCAGCCAGCCGTCGGAAATCGGCTGCAGCCGGGGCAACCAGCGCGGTACTTCGGTCTGTGGCACGATCTGCAGCGTTACCCCGTCGCGCATGGCGCGGGCGCGGCTGTTACGCAGCCCTTTCATGCGCGGTCCCTGCAAGGTGAAGGCGGTCGGATCGACGATCGCCTCCTCGCCATATTTCATCGTCAGCAGGCCCAGTTCGACCAACAGCGGCAGCATCGCCTCGCTCGCCTGATAGAAGCACAGCAGCGCGTTGCTCAGGTCGGCGAGGCGGCGCAAGTCCCACACCAGTTCGCCCCAGCGTTCGCGCGGGCCCACGGGATCACCCATCACCACCCAGGTGCGCCCCTGCGGGCGGAACATCACAAAGCAATCCCCGTGGCTGCCGACCAGAAAGCGTTTGTCGCCGGTAAAGGCCAGCGCGGCGTCGCTGCGGGGGTGGCTGGCCATCGCGGCTTGCGCTACCGCTGGCGGCAGCGCCTGTTCGCCGCCGATCGCGCGCGGTCGGGTCATCCATTCGCGCACGGCAAAGGCGCAGACCAGCACGCTTGCGGCAAAGCCTGCGCGCAAGGCGCGCGGACCATCACCATAAAGCGCGAAGTGCCACCACAAGTCTGACCGGAAGTGTGCGGTATTGTAGAATAGCGCGCCGATCCCTCCGGCCACGACCACCGCCATCACCGCCGCGATCAGCCATGGCAGGTTGTGCGTCGAAAAGGCACCGGTTCGGCCGCGATAGAAGGCAGGTGCAGCCAGTTGCAGCAGCCCCGCCATCGTCAGCATGACCAGCGCCTCTTCGAAGTCGAGCCCCTTGGCCAGCGAGAACATCGCTCCCAGAAAGAACAACCCGCGCGCTACGCGCATGCCGCTGGCCAGTCGCGCGGCAAGAGCTGGCGCCACCAACAACAGCCCGGTTCCGACCAGACTTGCCGCCAGATGCGAGGTTTCGATGAACGGCAGCGGCAACAGGCGGATCAGGTCGTGCAGGCGCGCATGCTCGGCGGGCGCCGCGCCTGACAGCAGCAGCACCAGTCCCCCGGCAAAGGTCATCAGGCCGAACAGGGGCGGGCTGATCGCCAGCGCCACGCGTCTGCCAGGCTCGATCAGGCCTTGCGCCAGCCGCGCCATCGGCGGAACGAAGCGCGAGGTCTCGATCGCGCCGTTGAGCAGGACGGCCAGCGCGAAGGGTAGCAGGTAGTAGATGATCCGATAGGCCAGCAGCCCCGCCAGCGCGGCATCCACCATTCCAGTCCCGCCGTCGGGCAGGGTGGCGATGATCACCGCCTCGAACACACCAACGCCGCCGGGTACATGGGTGACCAGCCCCAGCGTGATGCCCAGCGCATAGGCGAGCATGAAGCGGGCGAAGTGCCAGCCTTCGTGCGGCAGCAGCAAGTACAGCGCAAGGCTGGCGCAGGCGAGGTCGACCGTCGAGACGATGGCCAGCGCCAGAATGGTTTCGGCACGCGGCAGCACTGCCGCATCGACCAGCGCGGTCATCCGCCCCGGCCTGTACGCCGCGATCACGGCCAGACTTATCACCGCCGCCAGCACCGCTGCGCCCGCCACATGCGCGGTTGCCGGGGTTATCGTCAGGCCCGCCAGCGTCAACGGCGTCCGCATACCGAACATGGCGATGCCCGAGGCCATCCCCACGCCGAGCCAGAACGCAACCCCGGCAATCACCACGATGCGCGCCACCGTTGCCGTCGGCACGCCCGCAGCGCCATAAATGCGCAGCCGTGCCGATCCCCCGGTCAGTGCGCCAAACCCCAGCGTGTGCGACAGCGCATAGCTGGTGAACGAGGCGCGCATGGTGACCGCCAGCGGAACGGAAACGCCGACCAGTCGCTGCGCGAGCAGGTCATAGAAAGTCAGCAGCAGATAGCTTGTCACCGTCAGGCCGAGCGCCAGGGCCAGCGACACCGGGCGCAGTCCGCCGAGTGCCGCCATGGCAGCCGAAAGGTGGATGTCCTTGCCGACATGGATGATCTCGCCGATGGCAAGCGCCAGCACGGCCAGCCCCAGCGCGCTCAGCAATGACCGCCGTAACGCAGGTCTGACAGTTGATGGCAAAGCAAGGTTCATTGGCGCTGCCAGATTTCGCTTTGGCACAGGAAGCGACCCAGCAGGCACCCGGCAATGCGCGCGTGATCGTGGTCGATCATCACGATGTGCGAGGAAAAGCTGTGCCCCAGATCGGGCACGAATACCGTGCCGCTCCAGTAATTCGGGCCGTCGCGATGATACCCCTTGAACAACGTGGTTCCGATCAGGTGTTCCGTCCCGCCGCTGCGCGCGTCGGCCACGGCCTGCGCGCTGGCAGAGATCACCTTGCCGCACAGCCCGGTGCCACACTGATCGATATGGATCGCCACGGTGCTGTCATCGTTGTGCCAGGCGCCGCGCAAGGGGTCGAGCGGTTCGGCAGCCAGCGCGGTGGCTGTAGCAAGGGTCAGAAGCAGGGAAGAAAAATGAAACACGGTCTGGTCAGGCTCGATCGATCTGGAATGGTCGGGTAAACGGCAACATGCTTTGGCAGCGGGTCATTGCATCGGGGCGGGCGGGAACAAGGCGGCATTGGCAGCGGCTTCGGCCAGTGCGTGGTAGTGGCCCAGCATCATGTGTCCGTCTGACAGGCTGATCTGGCTGGCGTGTGACAGTTCGGGGGTCGTGCACAAGCTGTCATCTTCCTGCGTGCCATAGATACAGGTGACGGGCAGCCCTTTGAGCAACCGGGCCGTGCTGCGCGGGTTGCTGTCGGGGGTGCCGGTATAGAATACCCCGCTGGGATTGGCGTGAAAGAACACCTCGGTTCCCGGCACGATCAGCACGACCGAGGAAATGCGCTGGCGCAAGTCCGGCGGCAACACGCCGATGCCGGTGTCCAGAATGTCCGCGCCAAACGACGATCCGATCAGCGCGGCCTTGCTCGCGCCGCTCCGCGCCAGAGCTTGACGCAACGAATCGGCAACCAGTCCGTCAACGAAGGTGCGGTCGCGTCCGCGCAGGAACAGCGCCGACGAATTGACGGCCATCACCGGCACGCCGCGTGCACGCAAGGCGTCGATCGCGCCTTCCCCGGCACCCACGGACAGGCCCATGTCGCTTGAGAAATAGACGGCAACCACGCCGTCACGGCGGGGGTTTGCCGGCTCTTCGTAATGCAGTGCCACCCGGTCGAAATAGCCGCCCACTGCCATCGTCGCAAAAGCGAGGACAGGAACAACGGCCAGCCAGCCTAATAACTTGCGACGACGATTGCGCGGGGGCATGGGAATGACGATACACCTTTGTCGCTATCAAGGCGGTGGGGGCAACATTAACTTGTTGTCATGGACGGAGTTGACGTGGCCGGACGAATCTTGCTGGTCGAAGATGATGCCCAGATCGCCGATTATGTCGCGCGGGGATTGAACGAGCATGGCTTTATCGTCGACCGTGCGATCAACGGACGCGACGGCCTGTTCCTTGCCACCGACAGCCAGTTCGATGTCGTGGTGCTTGACCGCATGTTGCCGGGAATGGACGGGATCGCGGTGCTCAAGGCCTTGCGCGCGGCCGACGTGACAACGCCGGTGCTGATGCTGTCGGCGCTGGGCAGCACCGATGACCGGGTTTCCGGCTTGACTGCCGGGGCTGACGACTACCTCGCCAAGCCGTTCTCGTTCGCCGAACTGCTGGCACGCATCCATGCGTTGATGCGGCGTGGCAGCGGGGCTGGCGCGGCCAAGGCGCAGGAAACCGTGCTGCGCTGTGCCGATCTGGAACTGGATCGGCTGACCCGGCAAGTGCGCCGGGGTGCCCGCAAGATCGCCCTGCAACCGCGCGAGTTCCGCCTGCTGGAATACCTGCTGCTTCATCAGGACGAGGTGGTTACCCGCACGATGTTGCTCGAAGCGGTCTGGGATTATCATTTCGACCCCGGCACCAACGTGATCGATGTGCATATCAGCCGTCTGCGCCGCAAGATCGATGATGGTGAGCCGCAGCCGTTGTTCCACACCGTGCGCGGTGCGGGATACCGCTTGGCCAACGCGTGATTGTGGTCCGGCCACGCTGGTGGCGGTTGCCCGTTGCCGCCATGCGTCGCCGCATATCGCCGACGATGCTGCGGCTGGTACTGGCGATCTTTGCCCTGCAACTTGCATCGAGTGCGGCCGCGATCTTCTTTCTGCGCGGCCAGATGAACGAAGTCGTACGCGCAGACCGGCTGCGCCAGTTGGCCGATGTGCGCGATGATCTGTTGGCCACCTACTATGAAGGCGGCCGACCCGCGTTGGAGGCGATGATCGCCAATCGCCGGGGCAGCGCGGCCGATCCGGGTGTTTTCATCGCCTTGTCAGGGTACGGTGCGACGGGTCAATCCCCCGCCCGGCCACCGGTTCTGCGGAACCTCTCGCAAGTGCCCGCTTTGCCGATTTCATCGTCGGCAAGGCCGGTGACGGTGCATCGCGGAGCGGACTTGCCCAGCCTTGAAGGACTGACGCTGACCGGCTCTCTGCCCGATGGCGAACGCCTGACCGTCGGCGTGATGGGGCTGGGTGAGCGGCGCTTCAATCTGGCATTTGCCACCGCGATCGGATTGACAATTTCGGTGGCGGTGGCGCTGGCGATGCTCAGCGCGCTGTTGCTGTGGTTGGTGATAGGCCGCCGGACCCACCAGATTGCCCAAACCGCGGCGGAATTGGCGCAAGGCAATTTCGGCGCGCGCGTGCCAGAGGCGGAAGCGGGCGACGGGTTTGACCATTTGCGCATCCAGATCAACAGCATGGCCGAACGGATCGACAGTCTGGTCTCACAACTCAGTTCGGTGTCGGGAGCCTTGGCGCACGATTTGCGCTCGCCGGTGGCGCGATTGACCGCAGCGATCGACACGGCGCTGGTTGTGGTCGATGGGCAGGGCGCAGGCGGTACCACGCGCGCGCTCGAAGCCCTTCAGGCAGCGCGGGCCGATGCCGAAGGCTTGCGCCGGATGCTTGAAACCGCGCTGGAAATCACCCGGCTGGAAGGCGGAGCAATTCAGGACCGGCGGGTGCCGCTCGATCTCTGTGCCATCGCACAAGACCTTGTCGAGCTTTACGAGCCGCTTGCCGAGCAGGCCGGGATCACGCTGGTCGCGCAAGGCGATCCGGCGATCGTCCCGTGCGACCGCGAACTGGTGTCGCGCGCGCTGGCCAACCTCATCGACAACGCGATGAAGTATGGCGGGCGCAATGTGCGGGTCAGCACCATCATGCGGGGCGCCGGAGCCGAGATCAGTGTGGCCGACGATGGTCCGGGAATCCCTCCGGCCGATCGTGCCCGCGTTGTCGAGCGTTTCGTCCGGCTCGACAATGCGCGGACCTTGCCCGGTGGCGGGCTGGGGCTGGCAATGGTCGCTGCCGTGGCAAGGCTGCATGGCGGCGAACTGGTACTTGGCGGTGACGAAGGGCTGGTGGCCACGTTACGCTTGCCCGCCTGATGGTTTCACCGACCAAATTGTCCCCTGATTGAATCGCCACTGCCGACTGGCCGCAAGCCCCCATTGAAAACGGGCAACTATCCCTGCGGCGTGCTGACCCGGCCGGTGCGCTCCAGCTTGCCCCAGCCGATGCCGAGTCCCGCCAGCGCCGAGCCAACCGCGCGGATCACCACGCCGTACATCAACTGGCGATAGACGAACCGCTGGGTCAGCAGCAGCAGTGCCGGGAACCGCTTTTCGCGCACGTCGAGCCGGAATGCGACATAGCCGCAGATCAGGTCAACGGTGGTGAACGCGATCCAGTACAACCCCATCCGCAGCACGTCGGTCTGGGTCTGCGCCCAGCCATGCTGCGCCACGCGCACGATCGTGCCGATGATCGATACCGCCAATGCAAGGTCGATCAGCGGAGAGATCAGCGCAAACAGGATCTGGAACAGCCAGGCCTGGGGCATGCCGACAAAGGCAAGCCCTTGCGGCTGGCGCTCGCGCAGGATCGAGGCGTGCTTCCACAAGCATTGCAGCGTGCCGAAAGCCCAACGGAACCGCTGCTTGCCCAGCGCGCGCAGCGTTTCGGGGGCTTCGGTCCAGGCCACGGCGTCCTCGTCATACGCCACGCGCCAGCCCTTGCGCTGGATGGCGATGGTCAGATCCTGATCTTCTGCCAGGGTGTCTTCGGGATAGCCGCCGACGTCCTCCAACGCCTCACGCCGCCAAGCCCCGACCGCGCCCGGCACGACCATGATCGCATCGAAGCGGGTGAGCGCGCGACGTTCAATGTTCTGCGCGGTGACATATTCGACCGCCTGCCAGCGGGTGACGATGTTGACGCGGTTACCGACTTTGGCATTGCCCGCGACCGCGCCGATTTCGGGCATTTCGAACCAGCGCACCAGTTTGCCGATGGTGTCCGGTTCGAACTGCGTGTCGGCATCGAGCGCGACGATGATATCGCCGCTGGCTTGTTCCAGCGCGCGGTTGAGCGCCTTGGCCTTGCCGCCGTTGACCATGGTCATCAGCCGCACCCGCGGTTCGTTGCCGAAAGCCGCGCTGACGATCTCGCTGGTGCGGTCTTTCGATCCGTCATCGGCGACGATCACCTCGATCGTGCCATAACTGGTGGCAAGGATGCGATGCACCGAGGATTCGATGACCCGCTCCTCATTGTAGGCCGGAATGATCACCGAAACGAGTGGACGGTATTCGGATTCGGGTTTTCCGGAATCGGCCGGCAGGCCGACGCGGCGTTCGGGGAACAGCGCCAGCACCGTCAGCCCGACCGCACGCACCACGCCGAGCGCAATGGCGAAGAAGAACGTCCAGTTCAGCGCCACGAGCAGCACTGCCAGCGCCGCGAAGATCCCGACATCGGCGCGCACGGCGACCAGATCCCATCCGCCGACGCGGGGCATGACTTCATCATGGCTCAATCCCGCAAGGGTCGATGTGGGGACGAAGGTATAGCCGTCAGCGCGCAATCGCTCGATGATCCGGGGCAGGGCGGCAACGGTCTGGCTGCGGTCGCCGCCGCCATCGTGCAGCAGCACCACATTGGCGCTGCGGTCGGGCGTAGCGCCTTCGACCTGGGCAACGGTGCGGTTGACGATGGCATCGACGCCCGGGGTGGTCCAGTCGCCCGGATCGACGTGGAGTCCGACCACCGTATAACCGCGTTCCTGTGCGATGACCGCTGGCACCAGTTCGTCGGCGGTGGTCGGCTCGGCGTCACCGAAATAGGGTGCGCGGAACAGCCTGGTTGATCGCCCGGTATAGGCTTCGATAAGCCGCTGAGTGGCGTTC
Organism: Novosphingobium sp. FKTRR1; assembly: GCF_020404405.1. Taxonomy (GTDB): domain Bacteria; phylum Pseudomonadota; class Alphaproteobacteria; order Sphingomonadales; family Sphingomonadaceae; genus Novosphingobium. Next base: position 48,192 of record NZ_JAIZDA010000017.1, read on the forward strand.
AGCTCCAGCCTGATGCCGGTGGCTGACGTGTCGGCCATGTTGGGATGCGTGTAGCTGTGATTGCCGATCTCGTTCCCGTCAGCGGCCATCCGTTCGAGCAAGGCATGATTGGATACGCCGTTTTCACCGATGACGAAGAACGTCGCCGGTACTCGGTACTTCTCGAGAACCGTCAGAATTTGCGGCGTCCATTTCGGGTCTGGACCGTCGTCGAAGGTCAGCGCGATCTGCTTCGGCTTGTCGCCCGTGCGGCGGACGACATAAGGGGTCGGCAGCGTGTCATAGCGCTCGCTGGTGATGATCGCTGAAGTCCGGTCCCAGCCGATCGTGCGGCTGCCGGCTGTCGGCGTGGCATCGATACGCAAGATCTCGCCATTGCCTTCGACATCGACATTCGTCGTCTGGGCGATGATCGCGAGGTTCGGGGGTGCCTTGGCGCGTGTCTTCCACGCTTTCAATGCCGTCCAGAAGCCGGGATCTTCAGAGCCGAGCCGCCAGAGCGCAACCGAGCCGACGCCAAGGCGCGACAGCACCTGCATCTGGTTCCAACTGGCCGCCGCATCGACCAGCCAGACATCATGGCGCACGCCCGGGGTGCCGGGGTCGGCGTCGTTGTCCTCGTTAAATGCAAATCCGGCATTGCCGCTGGGCTTGTCCCACAAAGGAACCGCGCCGCTGTCATGTGCCGAGAGCCAGGCTTCTTCGACGGTGAGGCTGTCGGCCTTGCCCTGATGCCAGTCATAGGCATAGCTGCCCAGCGCGACGATCAGTTTGTCGGCCGGCACGCCGCGCACTTGCTGCGACAGATGGGTCACGAACCAGCCGTTCGAGGCGATCGGCCCGGATTCACCGCCCTGCCAGTGTTCGTCATAGGCCATGAGCACGACCTTGTCGGCCACTTGCGCCAGACTGCGCGCCGACCAATCGGCCGAATCGACCGGCATAGTGACCGCGACCAGACGGTGGCGCGGTGCCAGTTGTGCGTGAAGTTCGCCAAGAAACTGGTGCAACTGGGCGATGGCGGGCGGTTCCAGGCTTTCGAAATCGACCATCACGCCCGCGTCGCCGCTGGCATCGAGTGCGGCGGAAATGGCCGTGATCAATGCATGTCGGCGGGCAGGGTTGGCCAGCAGGCGGGCGGTACCTGCTCCATCCCATCCCGTTTCCGTGGCATTTTGCAGAACCGGAATGACCAGCGGACGATGGATCGCGCTGGCAAGCACACGCCGCATCGGCAGATCATCGTTGGCCGCCAGCCGCCCCGATGGGGTGAGCGAGAACAATGTCGGCGCCACCCAGTCGAGCTGGTTGATATGACGCGCCAGCGTGGCGGCACTGCTGTCGGCATCGGGTACATAGAAGCCGAGCGTCACCGCATTGCCGCCAGCACGCGCGCCTTGCGTGGGGCGGCGGCCAAACAGTGCCGACAGGCGATGCGACAGACGGCTGACCTGCGTGCGCAGCGGCAGCGGGGCGTTGCGTTCAAAACCGAGGCGAAGCGGTTGGCCAGCGGGAACGCTGGCGACCGTGGTCGCGAACACGACCGCTATGGTCAGGATCAGGCCGATCGCGATCATGGCTATCACGCGCGTTCTGCGCCGACGGCGGCCGGTCGGATCAAAGAAAACCGGACGTGACAACAACAACTCCCTGCAAATCCCGATTCAGCGGGTGCGCTTTACCACATGTTTGCCGGGTGGCGATGGATGATTGGAACGGAATCGGAACAGGGGACCGTCTCGTCACGCCTCCGTGCAACCATCCATCGCCGGTTCCGGCACTATCGCGCAATGCTCGCCTGCGGGATGAGCAAATCATTACCGATTGGCCATGCCGGGCGATGACCGCCCGTTCCGCCGCCCTGCTTTGCGTCCTTTCGGATTTATCGAACGCAATACGCAGGAGAAGCCGGGTGTTGGCGGCGGCCGCCATGCCTATATTCGGCTGGCAATCACCAAGGTTTGACAAGCGAAGGACGCAACCATGCGACAGCCGGTATTCTTTCTGAGCCACGGCGGCGGCCCCTGGCCTTGGCTGGAAGGCGATTTTCGCCGCTCGTTCGACTGGCTGGAAGCCTCGCTGGTAGCGCTTCCTGCCCAGTTGCCCGAGCCGCCGAAGGCCGTTCTGGCGGTTTCGGGCCATTGGGAGGAGCCTGACTTTACCGTTTCGTCGGCAGCCGCGCCGGGCATGGTCTATGACTATTACGGTTTTCCCGAGCACACTTATCACATCCGTTATCCCGCGCCGGGATCGCCGGAGCTTGCCGGGCGGGTCGTTGAAGTGGCGCAGGCTGCCGGCGTTGCCATCGCGACCGATCCTGAGCGCGGGTTCGATCACGGCACTTTCTCGATGCTTCAGCCGATCTGGCCGCAAGCTGATGTGCCGGTGGTCAGCCTGTCGATGCGGGCCGACTACGACCCTGACGCCCATATCGCGCTGGGGCGTGCCCTGGCGCCGTTGCGCGACGAAGGGGTGCTGATCATCGGTTCGGGCTTCAGCTATCACAACCTGAGGATGTTCGATGAACGTGCCTTTGCCCCCTCGGCGGCGTTCGACGGCTGGTTGCGGCACACTTTGCTCGACCTTGGCCCGGCCGATCGTGAGGCTGCTTTGTTGCGCTGGGATGAAGCGCCAGCAGCACGTTTGGCCCATCCGCGTGAAGATCACCTGATCCCGCTGATGGTCGCGGCCGGTGCGGCGGGAGATGATCCGGCGATCTGCTGCTACTCCGAATATGCGATGCGCGGTGGCATCTCCGCCTCATCCTATCGTTTCGGCACGGAGACCACGCCGACCGGGTTCGACAAGATCGGCGCGCGCGAGGTTGCCGCCTGAGCGACCCCGCTCAACGCCCGTCGAGCCGCCTGCCCAGCGTTTCGACGGACTGCGTTTCATAGCCCAGCGCGGCGTAGAACGCCTTGGTCGCCAGATTGTCGGTGCGGACCATGAACATGATCTTGGGGCACTGGCGGGCGCGCAGCCAGTCCTCTGCCGCCGCCATCAGCGCGCGACCGATGCCGCAGCGTTGATGGCCGGGGGTGACGCTCAGATAATAGACCCAGCCGCGATGGCCGTCGAACCCGACCATCACCGCACCGTCAAGCGCGGCAGCCTCTTGCGCTACCAACACGCACGAGGTCGGATTGGCCAGCGCCAACCGGAAGTCGGTCTCCGGGTCATTCCAGGGCCGCGTCAGCCCCGCCGCCTGCCACAGCGCGATGACGGCGGCTTCATCCGCAGCGGTGGCTTGCCGGATCGACGCTGCCACGGCCGCTCATTCCCACTCGATGGTGCCGGGGGGCTTGCTGGTGTAGTCGTAGACCACGCGGTTGATGCCCTTCACCTCGTTGACGATGCGGGTGGCTACGCGGCTGAGGAAACCGGCGTCGAACGGGTAGATGTCGGCGGTCATGCCATCGGTGCTGGTCACCGCGCGCAGTGCGCAGACCGCGTCATAGGTGCGGAAGTCGCCCATCACGCCGACGGTGCGGACCGGCAACAGCACGGCGAACGCCTGCCAGATCGCATCATACAGTCCGGCGTTGCGGATCTCTTCGAGGTAGACGGCGTCAGCCTTGCGCAGGATGTCGCACTTTTCGCGCGTCACTTCGCCGGGGATGCGGATGGCAAGGCCGGGGCCGGGGAAGGGATGGCGGCCGACGAAGATGTCGGGCAGGCCCAGTTCGCGGCCCAGCGCGCGCACTTCGTCCTTGAACAGTTCGCGCAAGGGCTCGACGAGCTTCATGTTCATGCGCTCGGGAAGGCCGCCGACGTTGTGGTGGCTCTTGATCGTGACCGAAGGCCCGCCGGTGAACGAGACGCTTTCGATCACGTCGGGATAGAGCGTGCCTTGCGCCAGGAAATCGGCTCCGCCGACCTGCTTTGCCTCTTCTTCGAACACGTCGATGAAGGTCTTGCCGATGAACTTGCGCTTGGCTTCGGGGTCGGTGACGCCCGCCAGGCCGTTGAGGAACAGCGCAGAGACGTCCTTGTGGACGAGCGGAATGTTGTAGTGGTTGCGGAACAGGCTGACGACCTGCTCGGCCTCACCCAGCCGCATCAGCCCGTGATCGACGAACACGCAAGTCAATTGGTCGCCGATCGCCTCGTGGATCAGCACCGCCGCCACCGCCGAATCGACGCCGCCCGAAAGCCCGCAGATAACGCGTGAGGTGCCGACCTGTTCGCGGATTTCGGCGATCTTGGTCTTGCGGAATTCGGCCATCGTCCAATCGCCGGTGCAGCCGCAGACGTGGCGCACGAAGTTGGCGATCAGGCGGCCCCCGTCCGGCGTGTGGACGACTTCGGGGTGGAACTGGGTGCCGTAATATTTCTTCTCGTCATTGGCGATGACGGCAAACGGCGCGCCATCGCTGACCGCGACGATGCGGAAACCGGGGGCAAACTGCGTTACCTTGTCGCCGTGGCTCATCCACACCTGATGCCGCTCGCCGACCGCCCAAAGTCCGTCGAACAGCACGCACGGTTCGGTGACCGTCAGGAACGCCCGGCCGAACTCGCCCGAATCGCCAGGTTCGACCGTGCCGCCCTGCTGGTGGCTCATGACTTGCTGGCCGTAGCAGATGCCGAGGATCGGCAAGCCGCTGTCAAACAGCACCTGCGGCGCGCGCGGGCTGCCTTCGGCGGGCACACTGGCGGGCGAACCCGACAGGATGATACCCTTTGGCTTCATGCGGTTAAATGCCGCTTCGGCCTGATTGAACGGGGCGATTTCGGAGTACACACCGGCTTCGCGCACGCGGCGGGCGATCAACTGGGTTACCTGGCTGCCGAAATCGACGATCAGGATCGACTCGCCCGGATGGGCAAAGCCATGGGGGCTCAAGGGCGTCTGGCTGGTCATGACCGGCCGATAAGCATAGTGATCCGTGCTGTCCAGATGGAGCGGCGCAGCGAGCGGTGTCGATCCATGCAATTGCGTATGGCTTTAATTGCAAAAACTGCAATTATCCGCGAGGTATTAGCATTTGTCATATACGCTGTTCGGCGTATCTGCGGCCTCGTTCAGTCGCTCCTGCAATCCACACCCTGCCGGCGCACCGAACTGGGAGATAGCCTGGAAGTGCCTCACAGCAAGGAGGAACTTCCCATGCGCAGCATAACCGCGATCATCTTTCCGATGATCTTGGCTGCCGGCCTCAGCGGCCTGATGTTCACCGCCACGCTCTCCTGAGCGGTACGGGAACAGCCAATTCAGCAAAAGCGGCTGCCTTTACCCATGAAGGCAGCCGTTTTGCTTTGTCTGGCGGGCGCGCTACACGCGTTCGGGTGACGACCTCCCGCTTCGCTCCCAGCCCCAACGGTCCGCTGCATCTGGGCCATGCCTATTCGGCGATGATCGCACATGACCGTGCCGCCAGCGATTCGGGCGAATTCCTGCTGCGGATCGAAGATATCGATGGCACCCGCAGCAAGCCCGAGCTGGCCGATGAATTCCGCGCCGACCTTGACTGGTTGCGCCTGCCCTATCGCGAGGTCACGCCGCAATCGCAGCGCCTTGCCAGCTATCGCGATGCGGCCGACAATTTGCGCGCAATGGGGTTGATCTATCCCTGCCGCTGCACCCGCAGCCAGATCGCCGCCGCCGCAACGCGAACGGGGCCGGACGGACCGATCTATCCCGGCACCTGCCTCAACCGCCCGATCGTGCCAGAACCCGGCGTTGTCTGGCGGCTGGACATGGAGCAGGCGACCGACCTTGCAGGTCCGCTCGACTGGACCGACGAACGACGCGGCGTGCAGCAGGCAAGGCCCGAGATATTCGGCGATGTGGTGTTGTGGCGGCGCGATGCGCCGGCCAGCTACCATCTGGCCGCAACGCTCGACGATGCCGCCGACGGCGTCAGCGTGGTGACGCGCGGTGCCGATCTGTTCGCGGCGAGCCACGTCCATCGGTTGCTGCAAGCGCTGCTCGGGCTGCCGGTGCCGGTCTGGCACCACCACCGCGTACTGGTCGAAGCCGATGGACGCAAGCTGGCCAAGCGGCGCGGCGCTCCGGCGCTGGCTGACCGGCGGCGTGCGGGCGAGGATGGTCGCGCGGTCGTGGCCGAGTTGCGCGCCGCCCTATTTGACACTGGTATTTCGCTGGCCGAAACCGTAGACCGCGAAGCATGATGTACATCCTGATCCCGCTGCTGATCGTGCTCATGGGCTTGGCCGTATGGTCGCTCTTGCGCGGTATAATCGTGTTTCTGCGCACCACGCGTGAGGGGCTGGAGCGCGGCGATGCTGGCATCAAGGACATGCAGTTGCTGCAGAACAAGATGATGTTCAACCGCATCAAGTTTCAGGGTCTTGCCATCGTGGTGGTGGTCGTGATGCTGGCGGCCTCGCACACCAAGTAACCGGGCGCGGGCAGCTTACGCTGGCTTTGACCGCCGGAAGGCGCAATTCGATGGTAAAACTCAACAAGATCTACACCCGTACGGGCGATCAGGGCACGACCGGGCTGGTCGACGGCTCACGCCGCGCCAAGTCTGATCCGCGCATGGTCGCGATCGGTGAGGTGGATGAGGCCAACAGCAGCATCGGTCTCGCCGCGCTTGCCGTCCCTCCGGCTACTGCTGCCGATCTGACGCGCATCCAGAACGACCTGTTCGACCTTGGCGCCGATCTGGCCACCCCGCTTGGCGACATAGGCGGCGAGGACTTTACGCCGTCGGACATGGTGCTGCGGGTGATCCCGGCGCAAGTCGACTGGCTGGAAACCGCGATCGACGCGCTGAACGAGGCATTGCCCCCGCTGACCAGCTTCATCCTGCCCGGCGGTAGCGAAGGGGCGGGCAGGGTGCATCTGGCGCGCGCGATCTCGCGCCGGGCCGAACGTGCTGCGGTGGCGCTGGCCGAGGTCGAGCCGGTCAACCCGGCGGCGCTGGCCTATCTCAATCGCTTGTCCGACTATCTGTTCGTGCTGGCTCGCGCGCTCAACGCCGGGGCCGACCCGTTGTGGGTACCGGGGGCATCGCGCGCCTGACAAGTGGCGCAACTGTGCCTGCCCGGTAAATGTCCGGTTGATGCCCGGTAGACTTCGCAAACGCAGCAGACTAACCGCCGCAGCATAACAGGCTGACGAGGTGGTCCATGAACAAGGTTGCGGTCATCGGGGCGGGGCAGATGGGCTCCGGCATAGCGCAAGTCGTGGCGCAGGCGGGCATTCCCGTCTTGCTGTCCGATGTCAGCATCGCCCTTGCCACCAACGCCCGCGATCGCATCGCCAAGGGCCTTGCCCGGCTGGTGCAGAAGGAAAAGATCACTGCCGATGATGCTGCCGCTACGGTCGCACGGATCACGCCGGTCGGTGATTACGCCCCGCTGGCCGAGGCCGATCTGATCATCGAGGCCGCGACCGAGCGCGAAGAGATCAAGCAGCGCATCTTTGCCGCAGCGGGCGAAGTGCTGGCACCCCATGCGATTCTGGCGTCGAACACCAGTTCGATCCCGATCACGCGGATGGCGGCGGTCGTGCCCGATCCGGCGCGGTTCATCGGCGTCCACTTTTTCAACCCGGTGCCGCTGATGAAGCTGGTCGAACTGATCCCGGGCCTGGCCACCGCACCGGCCACGATCGCTGCCGTGCGTACGCTGGCAGAGCGGCTGGGGAAGGAAGTTGTGCTGTCGCAGGACGAGCCGGGCTTCATCGTCAACCGCATTCTGGTGCCGATGCTGAACGAAGCAGCCTTCGTGCTGGGTAGCGGCACCGCCAGCATCGCCGATATCGACAAGGGCGTGAAGTTGGGGCTCAACCACCCGATGGGCCCGTTCGAACTGGCCGACTTCATCGGGCTGGACACCTGTCTTGAGATCATCCGCGTGATCTTGGCCACGACTGGCGACAGCAAGTACCGCCCGGCGCCACTGCTGGTGAAGTATGTCGAGGCCGGTTGGCTTGGCCGCAAGAGCGGGCGCGGATTCTACGATTACGCAGGCGACGTGCCGGTACCCACCCGCTGAGGTAACTACGTTACGTAGCAATGCGGAATTGCCCATTAACCTGCGCGGGAGGACAAAGAACAGGCCTCGCGCGCAGCCTCCTGCGCACCCCAATTGCCCGTCGCTGACGCGGCGCGCGGGGCTCCATCGTGATCTGACCGACCCTTCATCTGGCCACGCCCGGCCAGCAGGCGTCGATACGGCGCATCCTTCTCACAGGTCACGATGATGCGGCTTGTGCCGCCCTGCCCGGCGGCACATTGGGTACAGCTCCCGAAGTAAGGAGAGTGCCCTTTGCCGACCATTCTGTTGCTGGCGTTGTCCAACGTGTTCATGACGGCCGCATGGTACTGGCACTTGCGCGGTGGCCCACAAGTTGCCGAGGCCCGCCCGATCGCCATGGTGATCGCCATAAGCTGGGGGCTGGCGCTGTTTGAATATTGTCTGGCGGTTCCGGCCAACCGCATCGGCTTTGCCGCAGGATGGAGCGCGGGGCAGCTCAAGGTCACGCAGGAAGCGATCGCACTGGTGGTGTTCGGTCTGTTCATGGTGTTCGTGCTGGGCGAACCCTTGAGCTGGCGCCATCTGGCCGCTTTTGCCTGCATCATGGCGGCGGTCGGCTTCCTTTTCATTGGGCGCTAGGCGGCGACGCGAAGCCGGAAGTCCCCTCAGGGTCATCGCTGCGCAAGGGTGCGGAGCGTAGCGGGCCGTATCAGGCCCATGCCCGATCAAGGCGCATGGTCAGGTCATGAAAAACCCGATCATCCGCATCCTGTCCTTGGCCGTGCTGGCCGCAGCGCCCCTGTCCGTCGATGCCGGAGCAGCGGACACCCCGCGCTTTGCCGACTGCATCGGCAATCATCGCGTCACCTGCGTGGTCGACGGCGATACCTTCTGGCTCGATGGCACCAAGATCCGCATCGCCGACATCAACGCTCCTGAAACCAGCCATCCGTCCTGCCCGTACGAGGCGCAACTGGGAGCGCAGGCCACCCGCCGCCTTACCGAACTGCTCAACGCCGGAGCTTTTACCCTCACCACCGAGGGCCGCGCGACGGATCGCTATGGCCGGGCCTTGCGCGTGGTCATGCGCGGTCGACAAAGTCTGGGGCGGGCATTGGTGGATGCGGGACTGGCCGAGGCGTGGACCGGCCACCGCCGCAACTGGTGCGGCGCGGGTTAGGCGCCGTGGTCAGGCCGCGCGCAGTCCGGTCATGCCCTTGGCGCCACGATCCTGCGCCGACAGCCCGTCGAACACGGCGTCGATGATGCGGGCGAGCTTGTCCTCGGTCAGCCGCTCCATCAGCTGGCTCATCGTCGTCAGCGAACAGTAAGGCGCGACCATCTGGTTGACGAGGCTGATCGTTTCGTCGACGTCGAGCCCGACGAAGAAGCCCTCGCCCATCGCTTCACCGATGATCACGCCAAGGTAGTGGTCGGCCAGATCGACATAGCTGCGCACTTGTTCGAAATATTCATCGCCCAGTTCCATGTAGGTCTGGTGTGCCGTCGGATCGGCGCGCCAGGCGTCGCGGATCATCACGAAGCGGCGCGCAAAGAATTCGTACATCTTGCGGCGGGCGGGCAGTTCGCTGGCGACGACTTCGTCCATCACCGCCACCTTGGGGCGGAACCAGTACTCGGCCACCGCTTCGAACAATGCGTCCCTGCTTTCGAAATGACGCGACACGGCTGCTGGCGACTGCCGGGCATGAGCCGCCAGATCCTGAATGGTCAGCACGCGGCTGCCCCGTTCGACGATCAGCGAACAGGCCAGTTCGACCAGTCGTTCCCGTTCGTCCTCAACATCGTTTCGCGGACGCGCCATTATTCAAACCCCGGTTCAGTCACATCAATTCTAGGTACTATGCCGCCCAGTTTCAACCAAGCCTGCCTTCAACCGGCAACGTCGATCGACTAAAGGGCTCCGCACAGCATCGCCAATGTCCGAGGTCGCTTGTCATGATTAGTACCCTGTGCCGTATTCCCGTGATGGTTTCCGTCGCTGGCCTGCTTGCGATGGCGGCGCAGCCGCTCGATGCCGCACCGCACAAAGCCCGTCATCATGCCGCCCAATCACACAAAGGCGCCAAGCCGACGGCGGAGCAAGCCGTAGCGCCGATCGAAGTCGGGATCGTGGCGATCAACGATTTTCACGGCGCGCTGGAGCCGCCGCATCAGTCGGTCATCACGACCGATGTCCCCAACGCGGCTGTCAACGGCCCGCTGCAGGTGCCCGCAGGCGGCGCGGCATGGCTCGCCTCGGCGCTCGATTCGGTGCGGGCCAAGCACCGCAACCATCTGACCGTGGCAGCGGGCGACCTGATCAGCGCCTCGCAACTCGCCTCGTCGCTCTATCTCGATGAGCCTGCGATCGGCGTACTCAACCGGTTGGGCCTCGATTATGCGGCGGTCGGAAACCACGAGTTCGACCGCGGGCGCAAGGAACTGTTCCGCATGCAGGTCGGCGGATGCGCCCGTTTCACCACGCGCCAGCCCTGCCAGCTTGAGGACTTCGAAGGGGCGCTGTTCAAGTACCTTGCCGCCAGTACCGTCGATGAAAAGGGTGGTATGCTGTTTCCCGCCAGCGCAATCCACCCGTTCACAGATGGGCGCCATACGGTGAAGGTCGGCCTGATCGGGCTGACGCTGAAGGGCACGCCCGATCTGGTCGCACCCGACGGGATCAAGGGGCTGACCTTCCGCGACGAAGCCGACACGATCAACGCTGAAGTGCCCAAGCTCAAGGCGCAAGGAGCCGATGCCATCGTCGTTCTGATCCATCAGGGGGGCAAGACCGACCAGCTTGACCCCAACGGCTGTGCCGACCTGACCGGTGACATCAAAGGCATCCTCGACCGCGTCGATCCGCGCGTCGACGTGGTCGTGTCGGGCCACACGCACTGGGAATACGTGTGCGATTACGGCAAGATCAACCCGGCCAAACCCTTCCTGCTGACCAGCGCTGGCGTCTATGGCAAGGAAGTGACCGACATCACGCTGATGATCGATCCGGTGGCCCACCGCGTCGTGACCAAGCGGGCGCACAACCTGATCGTGCAATCGCTGCCCTACACTTCGGCGCGCGGGCCGGTGTCCAATACCAATCTGGTGCCGCAGTTCCAGCCGCGCGCCGATGTGGCCGACTATGTGAAGCGCTATGTCGATGCCAGCAAGGCGTTCACCGCGCGCGCCATCGGCAAGCTGGCAGCGCCCGCGACCAAGGGTGAGGGGGCAAACACCAGCACGGGTGGTCCGCTCGGCAACATGATCGCCGATTCGCAACTGGCGGCGACCCGCAATGCAGGCGCGCAGATCGCGTTCATGAACCCGTTCGGCGTGCGCACCGCGCTGGTCCCCGCTGCCGATGGCACGATCACGTTTGGTGATATCTATGCGGTGCAGCCGTTCAACAACGTGCTGATCACCGAAACGCTGACTGGGGCCGAGATAAAAGCCGTGCTGGAACAAGGCTTCGACGACAGGGGCCCCGAGGAAGTGCTGACCCCTTCTTCCGCCTTTCGCTATGCTTTTGACCGCAGCAAGCCGGTCGGCAGCCGGATCACGGGCATGACGCTTGATGGCAAGCCGCTTGACCCTGCGGCGCGCTATCGGGTCACGATCAACAACTTCCTGGCGCAAGGGGGCGATACTTTCACGGTGTTTGCAGGAAAGCCCGAGGCCGTGACCGGCCCGACCGATCTTGATGCGCTGGAAGCCTGGTTCAAGGGCGCCGACAAGCGCGAAGCCCCGGTTGAAGTCCGCGCAACGGCGGTGGGCCAGCCATAAGGCGACGCCCTCACAGGCAGCGCCTAGCCCAGCAGCCAGTGCCCCAGCAGGCGCTCGAACGGAAAGGTGAAGAACCCGGCGATCAGCAGGGCTCCGATGACCAATCCGCGCGCAGTGCGGCGGTGGCGGCTGACGTCATGTCGCCGGGCCGCCAGCACCAGCAAGGGCACGGTGACGATGACAAAGGCCGATAGCAGGTGGATCGGGCTGAACGCACCGTTGCCGATCTGCCGCACGGCCAGACTGTCCATGGCCGATGCCAGCATCGCGCCCGCCCAGACATAGCCCAGCACGCGGTGGCGGCGGGTGCCGCGCCTTTGCCACAGCAGCACGGGTGTAACTCCCAGCGCCACCACCACGGTGGCCAGATGCAGCCACACGACCAGGGGCACTTGCGCCCATTGTGGCCGCCCGCGCAGCACGGCGGCGACAACCGCGGCCAGCAGGATCAGCACGAGCAGGCCCAGCGCGCGTTCGACCCGGTTGGGCAGGATGGAGGTGGCGCGGGTCATGCGGCGAGACTCCCTCAGTTCAGGACTTCGACGCGCTTTGTTCGATCATCGCGTCGAAATCGGCAATCCCCCGCTCGGGATGCCGTGGCGTCACGCTGCGATAGACTTCGGCCAGCACCTGCATGTCGGCGCGATAATCGCCGCTGGGCATCAACGCCGGGCCCAGCCCGCCGGTGCGGGTGGCATAGTCCATGAAGCCCACGACCATCGGCACCCCGGCTTGGCGTGCTATGTGATAGAAGCCGGTGCGCCATTGCCCGACCCGGCCGCGCGTGCCTTCGGGCGCGATGGTCAGGATGAACGGTTCGCCCTTCGCGAATTCGGCGACCATCGCCTTGACCATATCGCTGCGCGCGGAACGGTCGACCGGCACCCCGCCCATGTCGTGCATGAAACGGCCCATCGGCCAGCGGAACAGGCTGTCCTTGGCGATGAAGCGCGGCTGGATGCCAAGTTCGTTGGCAAGGCCAAGAAAATACACGAAGTCCCAGTTCGAAGTATGCGGCGCGGCGATCAGCACATAACGCCCGTCGGGCGGCGGCGATCCAACCGCTTTCCACCCGTTGAAGCGGTAAAACGCCAGCAGCGCGCGCTTCACCAGTCTTGAGGCAAGGCTCGGCCTACGGTCGCTCAGGCCGCCATTCGTCGTCATCGTCTACTCTCCCCCGTCCACAGACCTAGCGAGGTTTGCACGCGCTGTCGAATGCAGGGGGCGAATGCGGGAATGGCGCGATGCTTGCCCTGCGCCCGCCACCGCCCTATCGCGCGGGGCGAAGCGCAAGAAGGATACCGGCATGGGCGTGTTGAACAATCCGAAGTTGCACGCGATCATCAAGTCGGGCTGGCACGGCACCTGCCCGCGCTGCGGCAAGGCGTCGATGTTCCAAAGCTGGCTGAAGCTGCAAAAGAACTGCCCATCGTGCGGGCTGGACTACAGCTATGCCAATGCCGACGATGGCCCGGCGTTTTTTGCACTTTGCATCACCGCCTTTCCGCTGACCTTCATCGCGGTGTGGCTGGAAGTGACCTACAGCCCGCCATGGTGGGTCCACGTGCTCACTTCGGTGCCGATTCTGGCGTTCGGGTGCCTCGCCTCGCTGCGCCCGTTCAAGGGTCTGCTGGTCGCCTCGCAATACATGAACAGTGCGGTCGAGGCGGGCACCGAGGATCTGTGGGCCAAGCTGAACGCGCGCGAGAAGGAACAGGGGGCGACGCCCCGCGACACAGGGGAGCAGCCATGACCATCACACTTTACGGCATTCCCAATTGCGATACGGTGAAGAAGGCGCGTGTCTGGCTTGACGGGCGGGGCGTTGGCTACATTTTCCATGACTACAAAAAGCTGGGTGCGGACCCGGTACGGCTGGCGGCGTGGGTCGATCAGGCGGGGCTCGATAAAGTGCTCAACCGGGCCGGAACCACGTTCCGCAAGCTGAGCGATGAGCAGAAGGCGGGGCTTGATGCGGCCAAGGCGATTGCGCTGATGGTCGAGCAACCCTCGCTGATCAAGCGGCCGATCGTGGAATACCCCGGCGGCTTGCTGGTCGGCTTCAAGGAAACGGAATTCGGCGCCGCTTTTGCATAATAGGGCAGTACCGGCCCTGTTCAGCGCGCCCCTTCGATGCTATCTACAGCCCTGTGAATAGACCCATCCCTTATCTCTTTCCGATCGCGGTTGATCCCGCCGACATCGACTTCATGGGGCATGTCAACAATGCCTCGTACCTCAAGTGGGTGCAGGATGCGGTGGTCGGCCACTGGCAGGCCTTCGCCCCGGTTGAGGCGGTGAAGCAGTACTTGTGGGTCGCCACTACTCACAGCATTACCTACCGCCGTCCGACGTTCCTCGATGACGCGGTGATCGCCCACGTGATCCTTGAAAAAGTGCAGGGCGCGCGCGCTTTCTACGAAACCGTGATCAAGCGTGGCGAGGAAGTGCTGGCCGAGGTCAAGTCAAGCTGGTGCTGCCTCGATGCCTCGACCTTGCGTCCGGCGCGACTCGCGCGCGAACTGGTCGAGAAATTCCTGCCGCCGCCTGCGGAATAACGCGAACTCGCTGTTTCGTCACGGCTGGCGAGCCGGACTCGCCCGCTGCTAGCGCAGTTTCGCGATCGCCAACTGGTCGCTCTTGGCGCGGATCTTGACCGATTCCTCGCTGCGCGTCAGCGCCTTGGCGATGGCTTTCAGCGCCATGCCCTTCTTGGCCAGCGTGTGCAGCTTCTGGATTTCGTCGGGGGTCCACGGCTGCTTGTGCCGTTCAAAGCGTTGTTCGGCCATGGAATTGGTGTCCCCTTAAACGTGTGTCGCGGTGGCGATGTAGTTGAGCGACACGTCGTCCGACAGGTGCAGGCCCTTGGCCACGCTCCACGCGATGCCGGTCGGGTTGCCCAGTTTCAGTCCGGCGTCGGCCAGCAGATCGTGCAGTTCCACCGGGGTCAGGAAATCGTCCCAATGGTGCGTGCCACGCGGGATCAGGCCGAATCGCTCGGCGCCTTCGACCATCAGCAATCGCGATTGCACCGTGCGATTGGGGGTCGAAACGATCATCAGTCCATCGTCGCCCAGCGCATCGGCCAGCGCGGCGATGAACGCCGGTTTGTCGGCGACGTGCTCGATCACCTCCAGCGCGGTGACCAGGTTGTAGCCCGACAGGCCGAGCGCGCCGATATCGCCGTGCTTGTAGTCAATGTTCAGCCCGCCCGCTTGCGCATGCGTCCGCGCGGCGGCGATGTTTTCGTGCGCGGCGTCGACTCCGGTCACGCTTGCGCCCATCCGCGCCAGTGGTTCGGCCAGCAACCCTGCGCCGCACCCGACGTCAAGCGCGCGAAGCCCGGCCAGCGGCTTGAGCGAGGCGGGATTGGCGGCGAAGTGGGTGTCGATGGCGCTGCGGATGAAGCGCAGCCGCACCGGGTTCAGGCGGTGGAGCATCGCCGAACTGCCCTTGGGATCCCACCAGTCGGCGGCCAGCTTGCCGAAATGGGCAGCCTCATCGGGGCGGATCGTTGTTGCATTGCTCATGCGAGGTTCTTAAAGCGCCGCGTCCGCATGGTCCATGGGGCGTAGGGCAAGATTCTTTCACAACCTCTGGTTGGCAAA
This sequence comes from Novosphingobium sp. FKTRR1, assembly GCF_020404405.1. Classification (GTDB taxonomy): domain Bacteria; phylum Pseudomonadota; class Alphaproteobacteria; order Sphingomonadales; family Sphingomonadaceae; genus Novosphingobium. The sequence goes on from NZ_JAIZDA010000017.1 coordinate 63,539, forward strand.
CAGGTCAGGGAGCAGCGCGTGGCTCGCATCGTGATGAAATTCGGCGGCACGTCGATGGCCGGGACCGAGCGCATCCGGCGTGTGGCGAAAATCGTCCAGCGCCAGCAGGCGGCCGGGCATGAAGTGGCGGTGGTCGTCTCGGCCATGGCTGGAGAGACCGACCGTCTCGTCAACTTCAGCCGCGAAGCCAGCGCGCTTTATGATCCGGCTGAGTATGACGTTGTCGTCGCCAGCGGCGAACAGGTCACATCCGGCCTGCTGGCGATGCATCTGCAGGCGCTGGGCAGCAAGGCGCGGTCCTGGCTGGGCTGGCAATTGCCGGTGCGCACCGACGATGCCCACGGCAGCGCGCGGATCGAGGCGATCGATTCGGACGCGGTGATCGCCTCGATGCAAGCTGGTGAGATCGCGGTCATTCCTGGCTTTCAGGGTATCAGCCCGCAAGGGCGGATCACTACGCTGGGGCGCGGTGGTTCGGATACCTCGGCGGTGGCGGTGGCGGCTGCGGTCAAGGCCGATCGCTGCGACATCTATACCGATGTCGACGGGGTCTATACCACCGACCCGCGCATCGTGGCCAAGGCGCGCAAGCTCAAGAACGTGACGTACGAGGAAATGCTCGAACTGGCCTCGGTCGGCTCGAAAGTGTTGCAGACCCGTTCGGTCAGCCTCGCCATGAAGGAAAAGGTGCGGGTGCAAGTGCTGTCGTCGTTCATCGACGAGGATGCGCCCGCCGCCGATACGCTGCCCGGTACGATGATCGTTTCGGACGAAGAACTCGCGAAGATTCAAGAGGGACTGGATATGGAACGCCAGCTGATCACCGGCATCGCCGCCGACAAGAACGACGCCAAGGTCATCCTGACGGCGGTGCCCGACCGTCCGGGTGCGGTGGCCACGATCTTTGGCCCGCTTGCCGCAGCCAACATCAACGTCGACATGATCATCCAGAACGTCGGTCGTGCCGATACCGATACCGACGTGACGTTCACCGTGCCGCAAGCCGATCTGGAGCGCACGAAGGCGGTGCTGGACGAGAACCGCCCCTCAATCGGCTATGAAAAGTTGTCGACCGACCCGAAGATCTCGAAGATCTCGGTCGTCGGCGTGGGCATGCGCAGCCATGCCGGTGTGGCCGCCACCATGTTCAAGGCGCTGGCCGATCGCGGGATCAACATTCAGGCGATCAGCACCAGCGAGATCAAGGTGTCGGTCTTGATCGATTCGGACGAGACCGAACTGGCCGTCCGTCTGTTGCACACCGCCTACGGCCTCGACGCCGCCTGACGATCACGAAAAACCCCGCTTCCGGCACAAGGGGAATTGCCGGAAGCGGGGCAGGTGGCCATGTGCTCAGGCCGTCACTTTGCCTTGATGTCGATGCGGTCGGCGTCCATCACCTTGACCCAGGCCTTGACGAAGTCGGCTGCGAAGCGCCCTTGCGCATCATCTTCGGCGTAGAATTCACTCAGAGCGCGCAGTTGCGAATTCGACGCGAAGATCAGGTCAACGCGGCTGCCCTGCAGCTTTGCCTCGCCGCTGATGCGATCATGACCGGTGAATACGCCATCGCCGGTTTCGCTCCAGGTCAGCGCGGTGGTGCTGGCCAGCAGGTTGCGGAAGAACGCGTTGTCGAGCGTTCCCACCCGATCGGTGAACACGCCCAGGCTTGATCCGCCGCTGTTCGCACCCAGCACGCGCAGGCCGCCGACCAGCACGGTCATCTCGGGCGCGGTCAGGCCGAGCAATTGCGCGCGGTCGACCAGCAGTTCCTCTTCCGACCGGCGCAACGTGCCGCTGCGGAAGTTGCGGAACCCGTCCACTTTGGGTTCCAGCACGGCGAAGCTGGCCACGTCGGTCTGCTCTGGTGTGGCATCGGTACGGCCGGGGGTGAAAGGTACGGTCACATCGTTACCCGCCGCCTTTGCCGCAGCTTCCACCGCTGCGGCACCGGCCAGCACGATCAGGTCGGCGAGGCTCACCTGCTTGCCACCGCTGGCGCCGGCGTTGAAGTCCGCGCGGATCGTTTCCAGCACGCCAAGCACTTCGGCCAGTCCTGCCGGATCGTTTACCGCCCAGCCGTTCTGGGGAGCCAGCCGAATGCGCCCGCCGTTGGCTCCGCCACGCCGGTCGGAATGGCGATAGGTTGACGCAGAGGCCCAAGCGGTGGCGACCAGCCGTCCGATCGACAGGCCCGATCCGAGCACGATGGCTTTCAACGCGGCGATGTCGTCGGCATCGATCAGCGGATGATCGACCGCAGGCACCGGGTCCATCCAGATGCGCGGCGCATGGGGCACTTCGCTGCCGACATAGCGCCCGATCGGGCCCATGTCGCGGTGGGTCAGTTTGAACCACGCTTCGGCAAAGGCGTGCGCGAAGGCGGCCGGATCGCGGTGGTAGCGTTCGCTGATCGCGCGATAGGCCGGATCCCTGATCAGCGCGAGGTCGCTGGTCAGCATCATCGGCTGGTGCGACACGCCCGCGCGGTGGGCGTCGGGAACGGTTCCAGCCCCGGCATCGCCCACCGGCTTCCACTGGTGCGCACCGGCCGGGCTGGTCGTCAGTTCCCATTCATGACCGAACAGGGTGTCGAAATAGCCGTTGTCCCATGCGATCGGGTTGGGTGTCCACGCGCCTTCAAGCCCACTGGAGATGGTGTCCGCGCCTTTGCCGGTGCCAAAGCTGCTGGCCCAGCCAAGGCCCAACTGGGTGATATCCGCGCCTTCCGGAGCCGCGCCGACCAGCGCCGCATCGCCTGCGCCGTGGACTTTGCCGAAAGTGTGGCCGCCAGCGATCAGGGCGACGGTTTCCTCGTCGTTCATGGCCATCCGGGCGAAGGTTTCACGGATATCGCGCGCCGAGCCGAGCGGATCGGGAACGCCGTTGGGCCCTTCGGGATTGACGTAGATCAGCCCCATCTGGACGGCCGCCAGCGGGTCTGCGAGATCGCGATCGCCGGTATAGCGCTCGTCGGCCAGCCATTCGGCTTCGGGGCCCCAGTTGACGTCATCTTCGGGCTGCCACACATCCTCGCGACCGCCGCCGAAGCCAACTGTCGGCAGGCCCATTGATTCAATGGCGCAGTTCCCGGCCAGCACCATCAGGTCGGCCCAGCTCAGCGAACGGCCATACTTCTGCTTGATCGGCCACAGCAGCAGGCGCGCCTTGTCGAGGTTGACGTTGTCAGGCCAGGAATTGAGCGGAGCGAAGCGCTGGTTGCCGGTTCCGGCGCCACCGCGTCCATCAAAGGTGCGGTAGGTTCCCGCCGAGTGCCACGCCATGCGGATGAACAGCGGGCCATAGTGACCATAGTCGGCAGGCCACCAGTCCTGCGAGTTGCGCATCAACGCGAAGATATCGGCCTTCACCGCCGCAAGGTCCAGCGCGGCAAACGCGGCGGCATAGTCGAAGTCCGGCGCGACCGGGGTCACCTTGGCCGAATGCTGCGCCAGCACCGACAGATCAAGCCGGTTGGGCCACCACATCTGGTTGGTCAGGCTGGTGACCAAGGCAGTCCGGCTGGCCTTGGCGTGGAAAGGGCATTTTGCTTGCTCGTTCATGGCGTTTTCCCTCGGTCGTTTGAAGCTGGTTGGCGTCAGGCGCGGTGTACTCTTGCTAACCTGATTGAGAAAACCATATTAAAACTTCATAGTGATCGTCCCTATCGATCAACTCCAGCCTTTGCACAGCCAAGCCTTGCCCCGTGGCGGTACCGGCTTTAAGGCCGCACCGGCGATCCTGCGGCACGATTGGGGCAATGATGAGCGCATATCCGAAGACCTCGGCCTTGATGGCGCGCGGGGCCGAATTCCTTGGCACCGAACATGCTGTGTTGTGCGGGGCGATGAGTTGGGTGTCGGAACGCAATCTGGTGTCCGCCATCAGCAACGCCGGGGGTTTCGGTGTGATCGCCTGCGGGGCGATGACGCCCGACCTGCTCGATACCGAGATCGCCGCGACCAAGGCGCTCACCGCCAAGCCGTTCGGCGTCAACCTCATCACGATGCACCCGGCCTTGTTCGACCTGATCGCAGTCTGCGCGCGGCACGGCGTCAGCCACGTCGTGCTGGCAGGCGGCATTCCGCCCAAGGGCAGCGTCGAGGCGATCAAGGCGTTCGGTGCCAAGGTCATCGTGTTCGCGCCGACCATCGCGCTGGCAAAGAAGCTGTTCCGCTCGGGCGCCGATGCACTGGTGATCGAAGGCAGCGAGGCCGGCGGCCATATCGGCCCGGTCTCGACGAGCGTTCTGGCGCAGGAATTCCTGCCCGCGCTGGCGGCCGAACACCTTGTGTTCGTGGCGGGTGGCATTGGCCGGGGCGAGGCCATCGCGGGCTACCTGGAGATGGGCGCAGCGGGCGTTCAACTCGGTACCCGCTTTGCCTGCGCCAGTGAATCGATCGCACACCCCGCGTTCAAGCAGGCCTTTTTTCGCGGCAATGCGCGCGACGCCACCGCGAGTGTGCAAGTCGATCCGCGCTTGCCGGTGATCCCGGTCCGCGCGCTGAAGAACAAGGGCACCGAGGCGTTCACCGCCAAGCAGATCGAGGTTGCCAAGCGGCTTGATGCAGGCGAGCTCGACATGGCCGCCGCGCAGCTTGAGATCGAGCATTTCTGGGCTGGCGCCCTGCGTCGTGCGGTGATCGAGGGCGATGTCGAGCGCGGCTCGGTGATGGCAGGCCAGTCCGTCGGCATGGTCACCCGCGAAGAACCGGTGGCCGAAATCTTCGCGCAGTTGCTGGCCGAAAGCGAAGCGGCGCTCACGCGTCGCTGACCGGCCAGCCGCCGACCGCAAGCTGCAGGCCCGCGATCGGGCGGCAAAGGGGAGTGCACAAGCATGGCTGAACAGCATCGCGCCTCGATCGGTTTCGTTTTTGCCATCGTGCTGATCGACATGCTGGGTTTCGGGATCGTCATCCCGGTGTTGCCGGGCCTGATTATGCAATTGACCCACGTCACCATCGGCGAGGCGGCGCAATATGCCGGCTGGCTGGGCGCGGGCTATGCCGCGATGCAGTTCGTGTTTTCGCCGATCATCGGCAACTTGTCCGACCGGTTCGGCCGCCGGCCGGTGTTGCTTGCTTCTGTCTTTGCACTCGGGCTCGACTACCTGTTGCAAGCGGTCGCGCCAGCTTTCGGCTGGCTGGTGGCAGGGCGGCTGATTGCCGGGGTGACCGGGGCCAGCTTCTCGGCCGCCTATGCCTATATCGCCGACGTGACACCGCCTGAAAAGCGCTCCGCCAGCTTCGGGCTGATGGGCCTCGCCTTCGGTTTCGGGTTCGTCGCGGGACCGGCCATCGGCGGGCTGCTCGGATCGATCGGTCCGCGCCTGCCATTCTATGCCGCCGCCGCGCTTGCGCTGACCAACTTCGTGTTCGGCGCTGTGTTCCTGAAGGAATCTCTTACCCCCGAAAACCGCCGTCCGTTCGATTGGCGCCGCGCCAATGCGCTGGCCGCGTTGAAAGCCTTGCGGGGACAGGACAGCACGGTGCTGTGGTTCGTGGCAGCGCTGGGCATGTGGCAGTTGTCGCACATCGTCTATCCGTCGGTATGGTCCTATTTCGCCATTGCCGCCTATGGCTTCACCACGCGGCAAGTGGGGCTGGCGCTGGCGATGGTCGGGTTTTCCAGCGCGCTGGTTCAGGGTTTTGCCTTGCGGCGGTTCCTGCCGCTGCTGGGTGAGCGGCGCGCGGTGACGCTTGGCGTGTCCGGGCTGGTGCTCGCCGCGATCGGCTATGCGCTGGCTGGCAATACCTGGCAGGTCTATGCGGTCATCATGATTGGCGCGCTGCAAGGCTTCGTCCAACCGTCGATTTCGGGGCTCAACAGCCGCGCTGTCGATGCGCGCAGTCAGGGTGAACTGCAAGGTGCGGTCCAGTCGATCGGTTCGCTTGCGGCGATCATCGGACCGCCAATGTACGCCGAAACGCTGGCCGCGTTCAGCGGACCGCACGCGATCTTCAACTTCCCGGCGATGCCGCTGCTGCTGTCGGGTTGTTTCGGGCTGGTGACGCTGGCCCTGTTCCTGAAGGGGGCGAGCAAGCTGGAGCGTAGCTGACACGCACCGGCCTCCGCTTACCCTTCCAGTTCCACGTCCCAATAAAGCCAGTCGCGCCAGCTTTCGTGCAGGTGGTTGGGCGGAAACGCGCGACCCTTTTCCTGCAATTGCCAGGTGGTCGGGCGGATCGGCTCCTCAATAAGGCGCATGTGGGCCTGTTCGGGGGTACGGCCGCCCTTCTTCATGTTGCACGGCGCACACGCGGCGGCGACGTTTTCCCACGTCGTGCGCCCGCCGAGGCGGCGCGGCACAACATGGTCGAACGTCAGATGATCGGGGCTGCCGCAATACTGGCAGGCGAACTTGTCGCGCAGGAACAGGTTGAAGCGGGTGAAGGCCGGAAACTCGCTCGGTCGCACATATTGGCGCAGCGCGATGACCGAGGGGATCTTCATGTCGAGCGAGACCGAGTGGACCTCGCGCTCATAGGTGGCGATGATATCGACGCGTTCGAGGAACACCGCCTTGATCGCGGTCTGCCAGGGCCATAGGCTGAGCGGGTAGTAGCTGAGCGGCGTGTAATCCGCATTCAGCACCAAGGCCGGACAGTTCGACAAGTGGCGGCTGGTGGCAAGGTTCGCAAAACCAGCGTCGGCAACGTATTGCAGCGCAGCGTCTGCGCCATGGGGCTTGGCTTGCGCCGCCCGATCTATCAGCGCCTTGTGAAGCATGCTCCGGTCCGGCCAATCCTCAACATCAATCCATGGCTCCTGCTGGAGGAGCAATGGGCGACGTGCGTGACCACTTCATGACGCATGCGCATCTTGCACCATAAGACCGAGTTGCCCGTCAAGGGGGTTGTGCACAGCTTGTCCACAACCCCCTTGATCATGCTCAGTTCGCCAGCGCCTTGACCAGATCGGTCAGATAGTCGCGCCCCTGATACAGCGAGGCGACCTCGATCCGCTCGTTCAATCCGTGCAAGCCGTTGCCATCGGGATCGAGCCAGTAGCCCGGCACGCCATAGGTCGGGATGCCGACCGCTTCGAGGTAGACCCCGTCGGTGGCGCCGGTCAGCATGGTCGGCAAAAAGGGTACGCCGGGGAAGTGCTTTGCCACCAGTTTTTCGACCGGCCCGGTGATCGCCGGATCGAGCGGGGGCGCCTTGGCTATGGGCTTGTCCTTGATCCGCGCTTCGATGGTGATCGCCGGGTTGCCGATGGCTGCGGCGAGCAGGGCCTGCGTTTCCTCGGACGTGCGCCCCGGGAACATCCGGCAATTCACGTTGGCGGTGGCGCGCTGGGGCAGCGCATTGAGCGCGTGTCCGGCGTTGACCATCGTGCCGACGCAACTGGTGTGCAGCATCGAGTTGAGCATCTTGTCTTGCGACACCACGCCCAGCGCCGCCTTGTCCTGCGGGTTGGCGACCAATGCCAGCATCGCCTTGCCCACCGCGTCGCCCCGCGCGGTGCCGACCTTGGTGAAGAATATGCGGGTGGTTTCGTTGAACTCCACCGGGAAGGTAAAGTCGCGGATCTTCAACAGCGCTTCGGACAAGTCGTAAATGGCGTTTTCGCGCACCGGCTGCGAACTGTGGCCGCCGGGGTTGGTCGCGGTCAGGGTGAAGTCCTGATAGGCCTTTTCGCCCACTTGCAGCGTCTGCACTTCCAGCTTGCCGCCCTTGGCGATCGGCGTGCCGTTGCTGCGCCCGCCGCCGCCTTCGTTCAGGGCATAGGCAGCATCGATCAGGTCGCGCTTGTTGGCGGCCAGCCATTCAGCGCCGTTGAACGCACCCGAGGTTTCCTCGCCGCAGGTCAGCGCCAGCTTGATCGTGCGCTTGGGGCGGTACTTGTCCTGCGCAAAGCGGACCATGATGTCGGTCCAGATCGCGGCCTGCGCCTTGTCGTCAACGGTGCCGCGGCCATAGAAATAGCCGTCCTCCTCGATCAGCGTGAACGGATCGCGCACCCAGTCCTCGCGATGCGCCTCGACCACGTCGATGTGGGCGAGCAGCAGTAGCGGCTTGAGCGCCTTGGAGGTGCCGGGCAGGATCGCGACAAGGCCGCCGTCCTTGGGGTGCTCGGGCGTGGCATACGTGATCAGCCGGTCGTCGGGAAAGCCTGCCGCCTTCAACCGCACGGCCATCTTGGCCGCCGCCGCTGTACAACTGCCCGCTGACAGGGTCGTGTTGGTCTCGATCAGTTCCTTGTACAGCGCCCGGAACGCCTGCTGGTCGGGCCGGATCGGCGCGGTGGCAGCATGGGCGGCTCCGGACAACAGCGTGGTGCCGACCAGCGCGGCAAGCAGCATCTTCATGGGTAGTTTCCTTGGTGCACAGAGCGTTATTGGGCGTAAGCCTTGACCAGTTCGGTCAGAAAGTCGCGGCCGGTATAGACCGCCTTGACGATCGCCCGCTCGTTCAACCCGTGCGCGCCATTGCCGTCCGGGTCGCCGTAGAGGCCGGGTGGGCCGTATGAGGGGATGCCGATGGCCTCGAGGTAGATGCCGTCGGTCGCCCCGGTCGACATCATCGGCACCAGCGGCACGCCGGGATAGTACTTGGCCACCAGCTTTTCGGCGGGCCCAAGGATCTGCGGGGTCAGCTTGGGCGGGATCGGCAGCGGGCCACGGTCATCGACCTTGGTCACGGTCAGCTTCGGGTCGGCGATCACGTCCTGCAGTGTCTTTTGCACCGTCTCGAACGAGACGCCGGGGAAGATGCGGCAGTTGACGTTGGCACCGGCGCGCTGCGGCAGCGCATTGTTGGCGTGCCCGCCGTCGAGCAGGGTGGCGACGCAAGTGGTGCGCAGCATCGAGTGGAACGAGCGGTCGGTGTTGAGCGTCACCTCGGCGGCTTTCGCCTCGGCGCTGCCGGCAGGCGCGGTCACGATCGTGCGCATCGCCTGGCCGATCTCGTCCTTGCGGCTTGCGCCCAGCCTGCCGAAATAGGCGCGCGTGGTGTCGTTGAGCATCAACGGGAAGTCGTAGTCGCGCAGGCGGCCCAGCGCGTCGGACAGTTCATAGATCGCGTTGTCGCGGATCGGCACCGAGCTGTGCCCGCCGGGGTTGGTTGCTTCGATGCGGTAGTTGGCGACGACCTTTTCGCCGACGTGGAAGTTCTGCTGGACGACCGTGCCCTTGCCATCGGTGCGTCCGCCACCGCCTTCGTTCAGTGCGAATTCGGCGGCGATCAGGTCGGGTTTGTTCTCGGCCAGCCAGCGGACGCCGTTGAACGCCCAACTGGTTTCCTCACCGCAGGTCAGCGCCAGTTTGATCGTCCGCCCCAGCTTGACCTTGTCGCGCTTGAAGGTGCCGAGCATGTCGATCCAGATCGCATCCAACGGTTTCATGTCGCTGGTGCCGCGCCCGAAGAAATAACCGTTTTCCTCGATCAGGGTGTAGGGATCGCGGGTCCAGTCCTCGCGCTTGGCCACCACCACGTCGAGATGTCCCAGCAGGAGCAAGGGCTTGAGCGTCTTTGACGTGCCCGGCAGGACGACGACAAGGCCGCCTTCCTTCTCGTGCCCGGCAACGGCAAAGCGGGTGATGTCGCCATCGCCGAACCCGGCCTTGCGCAGCCGCACTTCGACTTTGTCGGCCAGCGCGGTGCAACTGCCGGTGGTGATCGAGGTGTCGGTCTCCACCAGTTCGCGATACAGATCGCGGAACGCGGCCTGATCCGGGCGTAGGGCTGCGGAAGAGGCGGCGGGCGCCTGCTGGGCCACGGCGGGCAGGGCAGTGAGCGCCACACCCGCAAGGATCAGCGAACGAAGCAGTTTGGTTGCGGCAATTGGCACGGGCATGGACAGGCTCCGACAGGTGCGCGATGGCGTGGCGACTTTATTGCGCGAACAGAGCATCGAAGCGCGGCGTTGGAAAGTGTCGTCTGCAACTTTTTCGCAGCCAGAGCCGCTTGCGCTCCGTCGGGGCCTCGTTGTGGCGCAATCGCAGGCAATTCCGCCGATCGGGCTGTGGAAAATGCCCCTTATGAAGCCGGTTGTGCTTGGGAAAGCCGATGGCACACCCTATAGGCTTGGTATGAGCGGAACGAACGAAAACATCCCCAACACCAATTCCTACGGCGCGGATTCGATTAAAGTCCTCAAAGGGCTTGATGCCGTGCGCAAGCGACCCGGCATGTACATCGGCGATACCGATGACGGATCGGGCCTGCACCACATGGTGTTCGAGGTGTCGGACAACGCCATCGACGAAGCGTTGGCGGGTCATTGCGATCTGGTGCTGATCGAACTCAACCCCGATGGCTCGGTTAGTGTCGAGGACAACGGCCGCGGCATTCCCACCGGCATTCATGCCGAGGAAGGCGTTTCGGCGGCCGAGGTCATCATGACCCAGCTTCACGCCGGCGGCAAATTCGAGAACACCAGCGATGACAACGCCTACAAGGTGTCCGGCGGCCTCCACGGCGTCGGCGTGTCGGTGGTCAACGCCCTGTCCGAATGGCTGGAACTGACCATCTGGCGTGATGGTCAGGAACACTGGATGAAGTTCGCGCATGGCGATGCGGTGGCGCCGCTGGTGCTGCGCGGTCCCTCGCCTCCGGGCAAGAAGGGCACGCGCGTTACCTTCCTTGCCTCGACCGACACGTTCAAGAACGTGACCGAGTTCGACTTCGACAAGCTGGAGCACCGCTACCGCGAACTGGCCTTCCTCAATTCGGGCGTGCGCATTCTGCTGCGCGACAAGCGCCATGCCGAGGTTAAGGAACACGACCTGTTCTATCAGGGCGGCATCGGTGCCTTCGTCAAGTACCTTGATCGCAACAAGCAGCCGCTGGTGCCTGAGCCGATCACGATCAACGCCAACCGCGATGGCATCGGCATCGACGTGGCGTTGCAGTGGAACGACAGCTATTACGAAAACGTCCTGACCTTCACCAACAACATCCCGCAGCGCGATGGCGGCACCCACCTTGCCGCGTTTCGCGCTGCGCTGACCCGCACGCTCAACGGCTATGCCGAGCGCTCTGGGCTGCTGAAGAAGGAAAAGGTCTCGCTCTCGGGCGAGGACATGCGCGAAGGGTTGACCGCGATCGTCTCGGTCAAGCTGCCCGACCCCAAGTTCTCCAGCCAGACCAAGGACAAACTGGTCAGCTCCGAAGTGCGCCAGCCGCTCGAAAGCCTGATGGCGGACAAGATGAGCGAATGGCTTGAGGAAAATCCCGCCCACGCCAAGTCGGTGATCCAGAAGGTGATCGACGCCGCCGCCGCGCGTGAAGCGGCCAAGCGCGCCCGCGAACTCACCCGGCGCAAGGGCGCGATGGATATCGCCAGCCTGCCCGGCAAGCTGGCCGATTGTCAGGAGCGCGATCCTTCCAAGTGCGAACTGTTCCTGGTCGAAGGCGATTCGGCAGGGGGCTCGGCCAAGCAGGGGCGCGACCGTCACTATCAGGCGATCCTGCCGCTCAAGGGCAAGATCCTGAACGTCGAGCGCGCGCGTTTTGACCGGATCATCGGCTCGAAGGAAGTCGGCACGCTGATTCAGGCGATGGGCACCGGCATTCGCGACGATTTCAACATCGAGAAGCTGCGCTATCACAAGATCGTGATCATGACCGACGCCGACGTCGACGGCGCGCACATCCGCACCTTGTTGCTCACGTTCTTCCATCGCCAGTTGCCCGAGATCATCAAGCAGGGCCACCTCTTCATCGCGCAACCGCCGTTGTACAAAGTCAGCAAGGGGCGCAGCGAAGTCTATCTCAAGGACAACGCCGCGCTCGATCGCTATCTGGTTGCCGCAGGCCTTGCCGGGCGCGTGCTCGAAACCGTGGGTGGCGCGCGCGGGGGCAGGGAACTCGAAGAACTGGTCGAGCATGCGCTGCGCTTGCGCAACCTGATGGCGTTCGTTCCCCGGCGCTACAACACCGACATCATCGAGGCGCTGGCCATGGCCGGCGCGCTTGAAGCAGAGCTATCGGAGCAGGCGCGCGGTGAGGCGCTGGCCCGCGCGACAGCCTGGCTCGACCGCGGCGATCCCGAGGCGCGTTGGTCCGCGATGGCGGGCGACGAAGGCGGCTATATCGTCGAGCGCTGGTGGCGCGGGGTCACCGACCATCATGTGATCGAACCGGGCTTCCTGACCAGCGCCGAGGCGCGCAAGCTGACCCGTGTCGCGGGCGAAACCGCCGAAGTCTATGCAGGGCCTGCGCGTCTGGTGCGGATCGGTGCCGTCGCTGCGCAAGTCGAGGCCGATGATGTGCCGCAAGCGGAAGAGGAGGAGGCCGAGGCGCCCCCCCGCACCCGTGCCGAGGCGCGCGAAGGCGATATCACCCGGCCCTCGCAACTGGTCGAGGCGATCTTTGCCGGTGGACGCAAGGGTCTGTCGATCCAGCGCTACAAGGGCCTGGGCGAGATGAACGCCGACCAATTGTGGGAAACCACGCTCGATCCCGACAACCGCTCGCTGTTGCAGGTCAAGATCGAGGACGCCGACGTGACTGACGAGATCCTGACCCGACTGATGGGCGACGTGGTCGAGCCGCGCCGCGAGTTCATTCAGGACAACGCCCTCAACGTGGCCAATCTGGACGTCTGACGTGAGCGGTACGGTCGATACCATTCCCTGGGACCAGGCGGCGACGATGATCGACCTGGAAGGGCGCGCGCCGATCATCGGCACCATCCGTGACTGCGCGATGCATTTCGCGCTCTACAAGCCGCATGCGCGTGACAACGCCCGCGTGCTGCTGACGGTGCCGGTCCACCGCGCCGGGCGCCGTACCCGGACCTGGATTCTCGAACCCGACGAAATTGCCGTGCTGACCGAACGGCTGCAGCGCGAAACCAACTGAATGCGTTGAACGATCAGCGTTTTGCACCGAAAGGCGCGCGCCAAAACTGTGCCGAATCAGGGCGGTCCTGACTCAAGGCTTGCATTGCCGTCACGTTACGTGATTGGGTTAACGCTGCTCGTATTGTCGGGTCCGCTGCTGAAGGGTTTGCCGAGATGGTCCGCCGTTATCGCCATGCAATTGCTGTAGCCACTGTTGCCGTGATGGCGCTGGCCGCGCCTGCGCTCGGTGCGTCCGAACCGCTCGGGCTCGATGCCCTCAAGACCTACAACCTTGTCGTTCTGGGCGACCTGACCTCCACGTCGGAAGTCGAAGGGCGCACGTTCGTGGGTGGCAACCTTGGTGGTTCGGCGTCGAATTACCTTATTTCTTCGTCGGTTCCGGCCAGCAACTTCACCACGCCGGGGCTGACCGTGGTCGGCAGCGTGACCAGCAGCTCGATCAACCTCAACAACGCGGCAGGGGCTTCGGTTGGCGGCAACATCAGCGGCATGGTCAACCTCAACGGCACGCAGACGCTCAATGTCGGCGGCACCTACACCCCGGTGAATGTCAACGGCAGCACGGTTAACACGCAAGTCGGCGTGGCCAATCCGGGCTTCGTGCAGGGGCTGCAGCAGTATGGCAGCGCCATGGGCACCAGCATGACCGGCCTGTCGTACACGCTGGGCCAGCAAGCGGCGAACAGCACCGTCTCGATCGCCAACAACACCGCCACGTTCAATGCGCAGCCCAATGCCGGGGGCACGGCCGTATTCAACCTGACCGCCGCGCAACTGGATTCGGTCGGCCAGATCGATTTCAAGCTGAACGGTGCGGACACGGTGATCGTCAACGTTTCGGGCAGCACGATCAATCTGAACGACAACTTCCTCGGCAATGCATCGCAACTGGGCAAGAATGTCATCTGGAACTTCACCGATGCCACCGCGCTCACGTTGACCACCGCATGGCACGGCTCGATCCTCGCGCCCAAAGCGGCGGCGCATACCTACAACTACGTTGAAGGTTCGGCGGTATTCGGCAGCCTGATCCAGGACGGTGAATTCCACATCGGCACGTATGGCGGCAGCTATGTCCCGCCTGCCGATCCGGGCAGTTCCAGCACCACTTCGACCAGCAGCACCAGCGGCGGCACCAGCGTGCCCGAACCGGGTGTTGCGGGTCTGATGGCACTCGGCCTTGCCGCTCTGGCATGGCGGCGCCGGGGCAAGCGCGCGCTGGCTGCTTAAGGGTTTGATCTGGTCAGGCATGGATTATCCCGGCCTGTTTCCGCGCATCCAAACCTGCCGCCCGCCCTCCTGTGCACGTCATGCCGGATCGAGTCCGGCGGTGACGGTCCAGCCGTAGCCCCTCAGTCCGGCAGCACCGGCTTCTTGTCTGGCGTGGCTGGTTTGGCGAATGTCGGTTGCGGGTTGGCTTCGAGCAGGCGCAGCGCTTCGGCAACGGCGCGTTCGAGCTGCGGGTCGTGGCCTTGCCTTAGCAGTGCGGGTTCCTGCACCACTTCGATATCCGGGGCGATGCCGATGTTCTCGACCTCCCATTCGCCCTTGGTGCCATAGAGCGCCCAGCGCGGTGCGGTAATGCTGCCGCCATCGACCAGATCGGGATAGCCGCCGATACCGACCAGTCCGCCCCAGGTGCGCGTGCCGATCAGCGGGCCAACGGCGTTCTTCTTGAACAGCCACGGCATGGCATCGCCGCCCGATCCCGACATTTCGTTGATGATCATCACTTTGGGGCCATAGATCGCCATCGCCGGTTCCATCTGGTCGGCACCTTCGCGGCTTTGGTTGATCATCTGCGGCGTGCGCTTGAGCACGTCGATGATATAGTCCGCAATCGATCCGCCGTGGTTGAAACGCTCGTCGAGCACCGCGCCCTTCTTGCCCACTTGCGCGAAGTAATAGCGGTTGAAGTTGGCAAAGCCGCCGCTGAACGTATCGGGCAGATAGACATAGGCCAGCTTGCCGCCCGACAGCGCATCGACCTTGCGCCGGTTGGCCTCCATCCAGCCATGCAGGCGCAAGGCACCCTCGCTGGCGATGGGCACCACGGTAACCTGCCGCGATCCCGTGCCATCGGCGCTGGGACCAACGGTCAGCACGGTCTGCTTGCCCGCCGTGCCATCGAGCGCGCGCGACACGTCGGCATCGCCGCTGACCGGACGGCCATTGACCGCAAGCAGGAAATCACCCTGCTTCACCGCCACGCCCGGCTGGCTGAGCGGGGCGACCAGCTTGGGGTTCCAGTTCTCGCCGGTCAGGATGTTGGCGATCTGCCAGTGCCCGCCTGCCAAGGCATAATCAGCCCCCAGCAGGCCGACTTTGGCACTTTGCTGTTCGGGCATGTCGCCGCCGTTGATGAAGGTGTGGCCCACGCCGATGTGGCCGGTCATTTCTTCAAGCAGCACGTTCAGATCCTGCCGCGCGGCCAGACCGGGCAGGAAGCGGGCATAGAGTTTGCGCGCCCTGTCGAGATCGAGGCCATGCAGCTTGGGGTCATAGAAGAAGTCCCGCTCGATCCGCCACGCCTCGTTGTAGATCTGCTTCCATTCGGCTTGCGGGTCGACCCAGACGCGCACGTCATCCAGCTTCAGCGCACCGTCGCCGTCCTTCACTTCCTTGTCGGCATCGGCGACGATCCATGCGCCCTTGCGTGCCAGCAGCAGCTTCGATCCATCGGCCGAGAGCGAGAACGTGCCTGGCATAACGCCTTCGGCCAGCGTCTTGGTCTTGCGTTCCTTCAGGTCGAAGCGCAGCAGCGTGCGCGCAGGGCCGGGGCCTTCGCTTTCGAGGTAGTCGGCATCGGTCGTGGCGGGTGGGATCGTTTCGACATAGACCGCGCCATCCTTGCCGGTTTCCAGCGAGACAATGTTGGCGCGCGGGATCGGCAGCGCCAGAATGCGCTGGTCGAGCCCGGCGAAATCGATCGCCACCGGAGCGGGGGGCTTGGGTTTGTCGCCATCCTTCGCGGCGGGCTTGTCCGCGCCCTCCGCTGTGCCATCGGCCTTGTCGGGCTTGCCCGCGCGCGGCTTCTTCGCTGCGCTGCCGGGCGCAGTGTCGTCGGCCTTGGCTTCCTCGTCGCTTTGCGGGGCGATCGGGCTGACGGTGTCCTTGCCCAGCACCATCACGTAAACCGCGCGATCTACAGCGCGGCCCATGCTCGACATGTCGAGCCAGCCAGCGCCAAGGCCGGTGGCGGTGGTTGCGGCAAAGAACAGGTATTTGCCACTGCGGTCAAAGCGCGGACCGGTTACATCGCTCAACCCGTCAGTGATCTGCGTGGCCTTGCCGCTGGCCAGCGAATAGACGAACGCGGCGTGCAGATGGCTGGGCAACTGCTTGGTATAGGCGACCCACTGGCTGTCGGGCGACCAGCCGGGGTTGAAATCCTGAGCCGGGCTGTCGAACAAGTCGGCATCGATCTTCTGCGGCACGCCCTTGGCCAGATCGACCAGCCACAGGTTCATGCGCTTGTCGGCCAGCACGATCTTCTTCGCATCGGGCGACCAGTGCGGCTGGTAGAAGAACGAGGGCGGCGCGCCCAGCGCGATCTTGCGCACTGGGCCAAGGCCATCCGCCGCGCCGATATGCAGCGCATATTCGCCGCTTTCATCGCTCAGCCAGGCCACTTTGCTGCCATCGGGCGAAGGCGCGGGAAAGCGATCGGCGGCACCGGGCGATTGGGTCAGGTTGCGGACGTCGCCCTTGTCGGCGGGGGCGGAAAGGATCTCGCCGCGCGTTTCGATCAGCACGCGCTTGCCGCTGGCGGACAGCCGCGCATTGGCGATCGCGTCGGGCTTCACCTCGACATAGCGGGCACGGCGTTGCGGCAGGTCGGCGGCGATCGTGACCGGCACCGGCGTGACCGTGCCGCTGGCAATGTCATAGATTTCGAGCTTGCCGAAGTGGTCGAGCACCACGCCGCCCGGCCCCGCACCCGCCGAAGCGATGTCGAACCCGCGCGCGTTGTCGATCAGTTTGACGATCGCGCCGTTGGCGGGGTCAAAGCTGTAGAGCGTGACCGGCCCGTCGCGGTCCGACAGGAAATAGACTTTGTCGCCGATCCACAGTGGGTTGGTGTCGTTGCTGTTGGGGCGCGGGATCGGCGTCACGCTGCCATCGGCGAGCCTTGCCACCCAGATTCGCGCGGTCTGCCCGCCGCGATATTGTTTCCACGCCGGTTGCCACTGCTGGATCGGGCTATAGGCGATCCGCGCACCATCGGGCGAGAAGGCGCCGGCCTCACCGGTTGGCAGCGGCACCGCTGCGGGGGCACCGCCGCTGGCCGGTACAGTGTAGAGCTGGTTCTGATCGCGCACCGCGTAGCGCGGGCTGCGCAGCAGCACCGACCGGCCATCGGCGGACCAGCCGACAGCCACGTCGCGGCCGGGGTGCCAGGTCAGCCGCCGTGGCTCACCCCCGGCCGCCGGAACGACGTAGACATCGGTGTTGCCGTCATAACGGCCGGTAAAGGCGATCTGGCTGCCATCGGGTGAAAAGATCGGCCCGGACAACTGGCCCTGTCCGGCCACCAACCGCACCGCCTGCCCCCCACTGCGCGGGACCACCCAGATTTCGCCGCCATAGACGAACGCGATCCGCGTGGCCGACAATGTGGGGTGCTGCAACAGCAGCGGAGCGGATGCGCCGTTCGGCTCGGCCGCGGGCTGTGTTGCCGGTGCAGCGGCCTGTGCCTGCGCCAGTCCAGCCGGAGAAATCCCCGCGAGCAAGGCACTGGCCATGCCGATCATGAACCCACGCATCGATGTTCCCCCCGAAAGACCTGTTTGATCGGCAGGCTAACCGATGATTGCGCCATCGGGCAAGCGCGGCATCGCTAGAACGCCCATACAGGCCGACCAGCGTTCAGCGTGCCCGATGGAACCTGTTGGCGGCCTCATGCGTCTAGATGCAACACGCCCATTCGACGAGGAGACACCGCATGGACGACCGTCCCATCGAGCCGAACGATCCGCCGCCGCTCCCACACGACGAACCAACCGGACCCGAACCGATCGTGCCCGCACCGATCAGCCCGGAAGTGCCGTCCGAAACCGAAGCGCCCCGTGCCATAGCGCCGGACGTACCCGAGGCGGTTGCTCCACCGACTGATCCCGACGATCCTGGTCTTGACAACAGCGTACAGGATGATGAGGGCGAGCAGGCGCAAACTCTTGCCGAGGAGGCGCGCTATGGCGGGTTGGTCCACGATCCGGTCACCGACAGCGAGCGCGTCCCCGGCGGCATCGACGACGACGACGACGACGGGGGAACCCCCGATCTGGTCGATCACATGAACCAGATGGTCACCTCGGGCCGCATCGACATGGACGCCTTTCGCGGTGAGCGGAACGACGATGACGCCGACTGGGCGCTCGGCGAGGCGGGCGAGGAGGACGAAGGGCCGCGCGGCGCACCATAGGCGCCGAGCCACCTGCCTGAACCGGAACTTTCGCCCCCGGAACTTTCGCCCATCGCCTACCTTTGCACGGGTGGCCGCCCTCGCTATGGGGCGGCGGCAAGGCCGGTTGGCGAAAGGAAGGCGTGGGCGTGACAAGCGATCAGCAAGGCGATGTGCCTGAGCTTGCGCCTCCGGTGTGCGTGGCTGCGCTGTACAAGTTCGCTTCCTTTGCCGACTGCCACGCCCTGCGCGGGCCGCTGCTCGATTTGTGCGAGGACGAAAGTGTGCGCGGCACCCTGTTGCTGGCGCCCGAGGGCATCAACGGCACCATCGCAGGGCCAGCCGATGGCATCGCGCGCGTGCTCGACCATATCCGCACGCTGCCCGATTGTGCCGACCTCGACGTCAAGTTCTCGACCGCTCAGGCCATGCCGTTCGGCCGGATGAAAGTGCGGATCAAGCGCGAGATCGTGACGATGGGCCAGCCCGATATCGATCCGCGCGCCAGCGTCGGTACCTATGTCGCGCCGCACCACTGGAACGCGCTGATTGCCGATCCGGCCACCATCGTGATCGACACGCGCAACAGCTATGAGGTCGCGATCGGCACCTTTTCGGGCGCAATCGACCCCAAAACGAGCAGTTTCCGCGAGTTTCCCGACTGGTTTCGCCGCGAACGCAGTCGCCTGCTGGGAGAAGGGACTCCTCCCAAGGTCGCGATGTTCTGCACCGGCGGCATCCGCTGCGAGAAGTCGACAGCCTTCCTCAAGGCCGAGGGCGTGGACGAGGTCTACCACCTGAAAGGCGGCATCCTCGCCTACCTCGAACACGTTCCGCCCGAACAGAGCCTGTGGCAGGGCGAATGCTTCGTGTTCGACGAAAGGGTGGCGATCGGCCACGGGCTGGTCGAGGGCGAGAGCACGCTCTGCCGCGATTGTGGCGGCGCGATTGTTGCCTATCAGGAATGCGCGGTCTGTCAGGCCGAAGTTTCGGACATCGGAGCACCGCGAACATGAGCGGCGAGGCGCTTGGCATCGATTTCGGCACGACCAATTCGGTCATCGCCAAGTCCGTTGGTCCCGGTGAAGCCAGCCTTGTCGACTTTGCCGCCCCCGGCAACAGCGTGGCCGCCGTGTTCCGCACTGCACTGTGTTTCTGGCAGGATGCGGCGATCCGCACCCGGCTGGCGCCATCCGGGCTGGCGCATGAGGCCGGGCCTTGGGCCATCGCCGAGTTCCTCGATTTCCCGCAGGAATGCCGCTTTCTGCAATCGTTCAAGTCGGTGGCCGCCAACTCGGCATTCGATACCGCCAGCGTGTTTGAAAAGCGGCTGCGTTTTGAAGACCTTGGCCGCATCTTCATCGATCACTTGCTCGAACGGGCGGGTGCAGCGTTGCAGCCCTTGCCCGAACGCATCGTGGTCGGGCGTCCGGTGCGCTATGTTGGCGCGCGGCCCGATCCGGCGCTGGCCCGCACCCGCTATGACGCGATGTTCGCACTGCTGGGGCGCGAGGTGCACTATGTCCACGAACCGTTGGGCGCCGCCTATGGCTTTGCTGCGCGGCTCGACCATGCCGCAACCCTGCTGGTGGCCGATTTCGGCGGGGGCACCAGCGACTTCTCGATCGTGCGGGTGCAGGAACCGGGCGCGGCACAGCGCTGCATCCCGCTGGGGTCGGCAGGGATAGGCATCGCGGGCGATCGTTTCGATTACCGCATCATGGATCGGCTGGTGCTGCCGCTGCTGGGAAAGGGCGGCACATACCGCTCGTTCGACAAAGTGCTGGAGATCCCCGACGGGCACTTCACCGATTTCGGCGACTGGTCGCGCCTTGCGCTGATGCGCAACCGCCGCACACTGGCCGAACTGGCGCGGCTGCAACACAGCGCGACCGACAAGGCGGCCATCGCCCGGATGATCGCGGTGGTCGAAAACGAACTGGGTTATCCGCTCTACGATGCGGTCGGCCAGCTCAAGCGCGCGCTCTCGACCCAGACCCACGCGGCGTTCCACTTTGACAGCGATGACCTGACGATCGCGGCCGAAGTCACCCGCGCAGAGTTCGAAAGCTGGATCGCGCCCGACCTTGCCCAGATCGCCGAGACCGTCGATGCCGCACTGGCCAGCGCGGGTCTTACCGCAGACCAGATCGACCACGTGTTCCTGACCGGCGGCTCCTCGCTGATCCCGGCGGTGCGACGGTTGTTCGAGGCGCGGTTTGGCGACAGCCGCATCGACAGCGGCAACGAACTGACCTCGATCGCCCACGGCCTCGCCCTGATCGGCCAGGCCCCCGACATCGCGCAGTGGACGGCTTCGGACTGAGGGCGCTGGAGGGCGTGGAAGAGCTCCGTTGTCGGGAACGCCCGCAATGCGCCACTTTCCCTTGAAACCGGACTTTCCGGACACGACACCGTTGCTGACATCCACAATCGCAACCGCACGCTCCCAACCGTCACCCCGGGCTTGACCCGGGGTCCCGCTGCTTCTTCCAGCGACCTGTCAGACGAGGCCATCGTAAAGGTCGAGCCAGTCCGGATTGCCCTGCTCGATCAGATCGAACTTGAAATCTCGACGCCATCGTTTGAGGCGCTTTTCATGCTGGATGCACGCTTCGATGCTGTCGCCGCGTTCTGCCCAGACAAGCAGCTTCAATCCGTAACGAGCGCAGAAGTCGGAACCGGTTCCCAGCCGATGCTGGTGGATACGGGCCGCGAGATCGGACGTGACACCGACATACATCGCGCCGCGATAGCGGTCTGCCATGATGTGGACCCAGCCGCCGATCCTTTGGTGCGAGAAAAGAGAAAGCGGGACCCCGGGTCAAGCCCGGGGTGACGGTGGGGAGGGATGGTGTTGAAGTGCCGGGCGCGGCATTCTGCTTTCGCGCACTCGGGGCAAAAACCTGCCGTTCCGGATACGACAACATTGCGGACGTTAGGTCCAACGCCGATAGGTTGACTTATGGTGCCCGAACTCTCCCACTTTCATGACGGACTGCTCACAGGCATCGTTCTCGGTGAGCAAGCGGCCACAATCTTTTTGCGCAAGTCAACCGGTGAGGACTACACGTTGATGCTTTCCGGCCTTGAAGTCCTCCAAATGGAAGATTTCAGGCAGGGCAACATCATCTTGATGATTGAAGTTGTAAGTGGCCAGTTGCCATATCTTCACTCAGGATTTGAGCGGCTATTTGTGCCGCCTCACCCGGCAGCGGCCGAGCAATACCACCAAGCGCATGCAGGCGTCGTTGCGCGACAAGCCTCTCGGATTGCAACTGGCGAGGCTTCCTTGGTTGTCATCGTACCCTCGTATGGTGCCGACCTTCTTGCAATCTGCCGCGAGGTTAGCCTCGCCAAGCATCACACGAGCAGCAGCTAACCACGACTTTCCCGCCATCCAGTCCGCTGTCCGCGCCCCTCAATAGCGGTCGCCCGTTAATCCACGCCGCCTAGCTCTTCTTTGAGGCGGTTTTCCAAGGGCGGGCGTGTAGGTTCCCCGGTGATAAAACAGAGGGGCACGGATATGGGCAGACACCATCCATTGGCCATGGCTTCGGGAATCATGCCCGAAGCGACGCCGGTGCAACTGGTCGAGGCAGCGGCGGCGGCGGGCTTTGCGCTGGGCGGCATGTGGTTTGAACCCGCGACATGGACCGATGCGACCACCCGCGCCGTGGGCCGCGCGCTCGCCGCTACCGGGTTGCAATTGCTCGATATCGAGGTGGTGTGGATCAAGCCCGGCCCGCTCGATCCCGATCACGTCCGTCTGGTCGAGGTCGGTGCCGAACTGGGCGCGCGCAATGTGCTGTGCGTCAGCAGCGATCCCGATGCGGGCGCCACGCGCGACAAGCTGGCCGCGCTGGCCGAGGTCGGGGAGCGTGCCGGTATCCGCATCAATCTGGAGTTCGGGCTGTTCACCGAAGTCCGCACTATCCACGCGGCCAGCGCAATCTTGCGCCAGATCGCATCGCCCGCCATCGGCTTGCTGGTCGACAGTCTGCACTGGCAACGTTCGGGGGGCACCATTGCCGACATCGCCGCCATTCCGCCAGCCTGGCTCAGTTACGCCCAGCTTTGCGATGCGCCGCTCGACTTCGCCCATCTCGATGATCCACAAGCCATCATCACCGAAGCGATCGATGGCCGTCTGCCGCTCGGTCATGGCCAATTGCCGTTGCGCGCAATCATCGAAGCGCTGCCCGACGGCCTGCCGATCGCGATCGAGGAGCGCTCGAAAGCGCTGCGCGATGGTTGGCCCGATCTCGATGACCGCGCCCGCCGCCTGATGGAGACGTCGAGCGCGTTCATGGATGCGCTGTCGGTTGAGTGAGGCGGTAGGCGGCGTTGCCGACCGCGTAAGAACAGGGACGGCTGAGGGAATGCCCCCTGAGCCGTCCCGCCAAGATCACTCCGCCGCGATACCCGCCGAACCGAACATGTCGATCTCGACTTCGACGCCGATGTCCACGTTCGCGGCGCTCTTGGCCTTGCGGCGGCTGTCGAAGCTCGACCACACGGCATTCCAGTCCCCACGGGTGGCCGCCTTGGAATACTCGGTCGCGCGGGTTTCGAAGAAGTTGGCATGCTCCACCCCGTTGAGCAGCGGGGCGAGCCAAGGCAGGGGGTGATCCTCGATCATGTAGATCGGCTGGAAGCCCAGCTGACCCAGCCGCCAATCGGCGATGTAGCGGATGTACTTCTTGATTTCCTTGGCGCTCATGCCCGGAACCGGGCCCTGTTCGAAGGCCAGATCGATGAACGCGTCTTCCAGCCGCACGGTCTTCTGGCAGCAGTCGATGATGTCTTCCTTGACCGCCTTGGTCAGGCAGCCGCGTTCCTGCACAAAGGCGTGGAACAGCTTGGTGATGCCTTCGCAGTGCAGCGATTCGTCGCGCACCGACCAGGTCACGATCTGGCCCATGCCCTTCATCTTGTTGAAGCGCGGGAAGTTCATCAGCATGGCAAAGCTGGCGAACAGTTGCAGCCCTTCGGTGAAACCGCCGAACATCGCCAGCGTGCGGGCGATATCCTCGTCATTGTCGACGCCGAACTGCTGCAGGTAATCGTGCTTGGCGCGCATCTCCTCGTATTCGAGGAACATGCCGTATTCGCTTTCGGGCATGCCGATGGTGTCGAGCAAGTGCGAATAAGCTGCGATATGAACCGTTTCCATGTTGGAAAACGCCGCCAGCATCATCTTGACCTCGGTCGGCTTGAACACGCGACCGTACTTTTCGTGGTAGCAATCCTGCACCTCGACGTCGGCCTGCGTGAAGAAGCGGAAGATCTGCGTCAGCAGGTTGCGCTCGTGCTCGCTGATCTTCTGTGCCCAGTCGCGGCAATCTTCGCCCAGCGGCACTTCCTCGGGCATCCAGTGGATCTGCTGCTGGCGCTTCCAGAAGTCATAGGCCCACGGATATTCGAAGGGCTTGTAGGTCTTGCGGGCTTCGAGAAGGGACATGGGCGTGAACTCCTGGGCAATACGGTCAAGATAGGCGCGCAAGGGCCCGGCGCGAAGGGCGCGCAGGGAGCGAGGCTGGGGAAAACGCCTGCCCACTGGGGCAGGAGGATCGGGGATGCGCAAAGGCCGGCAGCGCGCTTGCGCCACCGGCCGTTACGAAAAAGCGCTGTTCGGGCGCAGCTGCCTGCGCCTGAACGGGCGTTACTTCCAGAACCAGCCCGGCTTCAGGCTGCGTTGCGCACGGTTGCGCCACATCTGGACATACAGCCACAGGCCCGAAAAGCTGAAGAAGATCATGGCGAAGCCCGACAGCGTGCCGATTGCCACGCCGACCGGACCGAATGTCTCGCCCGAATGCAGGTGATGGAAGAAGCCCACCAGCGCGCGGGCTCCGCCCTGCTTGGGCTTGGGTCGGCAGAAATAGTCGGGCGGGCAGACGAAGGCTGGCTTGGCCTGCGATCCAGCGGCTGCCTGCTCGGTCCTGGGCGGGCCGCCCTCTCCGCCGATCAACGGCAGGATCTGGCTGATCGTCCCGGTGACGGCGATCCACAACAGAAACACACTGAAAAACACCGAAAGCCAGCGATGCCACTTGCGCACGAAACGATCCCCTTTGGTATTGCGAATTAGTCGCAACTGTAGCAGCGCTTGCGGGGATCGCGCAAGCAGGCACCTTGTCGCGGATTGTAACGCCTGCGCGGTGCGGATGCTCGCGCACAACGAAATCCGACGTGTCGCTCATTGCGCTGCCAGTCGACGCGACTCTGTCACGGGCAAACCTGCTTCGGTCGGCACGTAGATCAGGCTGGCCTTTGTATCTTCGAGCGCCTGTATTTGCAGATACCGCAGATAGCCTTCCGGACCGCCCAGCGAATCCTGCAATATCCGATTGGCCTTGGCCGCACCTTCGGCACGTATCACTTCGGCTTCGGCAAGCGAGATTGCGCTTTCCTTCTTGGCTCGGGCTTCGAGGATGGCAACTTGGCGTGACGATTGCGCCTCTGCAAGTGCGGCCTCTCCAGCAAGACGCTGCGAATAGACGCGATACTGCGGATAGACGACCAATGCCGCGACCAGCAGCAAGGCTGCGGCCAAGACGCCGATCAATCCGCAGCCCTGCTTCTGGTCCATTAGTCCTGCCAACTTCTGACACCTTGCAAAGTCTCTGCCATCACTGGCAGGCGAGGCATTCCTCGTAGTCGGTCTGATCGCCCGCGCTCAGTTCGATCTTGGCCAGTTCGGCGGTGTTGTCGGCCTCAACCCCACCGGCGAACCCGGCGCGCTGCACCGACTTCGAGCGCAGATAATACAGGCTCTTGATGCCCTTTTCCCATGCCTGGAAGTGGAGCATCAGCAAGTCCCACTTGTCGACGTCGGCGGGGATGTAGAGGTTCAGCGACTGCGCCTGATCGATGTAGGGTGTGCGGTCCGCAGCGAATTCGAGCAGCCAGCGCTGGTCGATCTCGAAGCTGGTCTTGTACACCGCCTTTTCCTCGGGGCTGAGGAAATCAAGGTGCTGGACCGAACCGCCGCGTTCAAGGATCGAATTCCACACATTGGTGGAATCCTTCGATTTCGCCTGCAGCAGCCGCTCAAGGTATTCGTTCTTGACCACGAACGAGCCCGACAGCGTCTTGTGGGTGTAGATATTGGCCGGGATCGGCTCGATGCAGGCCGACGTGCCACCGCAGATGATGCTGATCGAGGCGGTCGGCGCGATCGCCATCTTGCACGAAAAGCGCTGCATCACGCCCATGTCGGCGGCATCGGGGCAGGGCCCGCGCTCTTGCGCCAGCAGCAGGCTGGCTTCGTCCGCCTTCGAGGCTACGTGGCGGAACATCTTGAGGTTCCACGCCTTGGCCATCGCGCTTTCGAAGGCGATGCCCTTTTTCTGCAGGAACGAGTGGAAGCCCATCACGCCCATGCCGACGCTGCGTTCGCGCATCGCCGAATACTTGGCGCGTGCCATTTCGGGCGCGGCGCGGTCGATATAGTCCTGCAGCACGTTGTCGAGGAAGCGCAGCACGTCCTCGATGAAGCGCTTGTCGCCTTCCCACTGTTCCCAGGTTTCCAGGTTGAGCGAGGACAGGCAGCAGACCGCCGTGCGGTCGTTGCCCAGGTGGTCGCGGCCGGTCGGCAGGGTGATTTCCGAGCACAAGTTCGAGGTCGAGACCTTGAGCCCGAGGTCGCGGTGATGCTTGGGCATCATGCGGTTCACGGTGTCGGAGAACACGATGTAGGGCTCGCCCGTGGCCAGCCGGGTTTCGACCAGCTTCTGGAACAGCGAGCGCGCGTCGATGGTGCTGCGGACAGAACCGTCCTTGGGGCTGCGCAAATGGAACTCGGCGCCATCGCGCACGGCTTCCATGAACTCGTCGGTCAGCAGCACGCCGTGGTGCAGGTTGAGCGCCTTGCGGTTGAAGTCGCCGCTCGGCTTGCGGATTTCGAGGAACTCTTCGATCTCGGGGTGCGAGACATCGAGGTAGCAGGCTGCCGAACCACGGCGCAGCGAACCCTGGCTGATGGCGAGCGTCAGCGAATCCATCACCCGCACGAACGGAATGATGCCGCTGGTCTTGCCGTTCAGCCCGACGCTTTCGCCGATGCCGCGCACTTTGCCCCAATACGTGCCGATGCCGCCGCCGCGGCTGGCCAGCCACACGTTCTCGTTCCAGGTGTTGACGATGCCTTCAAGACTGTCGTCGACCGAGTTGAGGTAGCACGAGATCGGCAGGCCCCGTCCGGTGCCGCCGTTCGACAGCACCGGCGTGGCGGGCATGAACCACAGCTTGGAGATGTAATCGTACAGCCGCTGGGCATGGTCCTGATCGTCGGCATAGGCATCGGCGACGCGGGCGAACAGATCCTGATAGGTTTCGCCGGGCAGCAGATAGCGGTCGTCGAGCGTATCCTTGCCGAACGCGGTCAGCAGCGCATCGCGCGAAGCATCGGTGACGATCTTGAAGCGACGGGCGTGGACCGCCTTCGAATCCTCGGGCACGTGCGCGGCGGCACTCGCCAGCGCACCGGACAGCGCCGTCGCGGCGGCAGTGGCGATCAACGCCTCGCTGCCATGATCCTTGGCACTCATCTCCAAAGCCTTCCTGTCATCACGGGGGGCGACCGTCGTGGCACCTTCGAACCCGAGTTCGTCCTGCACTGCATCACCTGACGCCACCGAGCCGTCCCCAGTCCTGAAATCCACGCCGTCGCCCCTGTTCCTGGCGGTCCGCCGCTCCGGTTGAAGGAGCCGCAAACCTTGTTCCGAGTTGCGCCCCGTTCACCGATTGCGGCTGAAGGGGCATAAACACACAAACTTCGGGATTGGTCCGCCGCCCGGTCAGGGGACGGTTCAATCCGGATCGAATCGGAGCGCTTGCCTCAGCTTACCGCTGACGGAACATAAATGGAACATCATTCCATCACGTCCGGTTGCGAAAGCTGCACTCACGCAGAACCACGGCCCCTGGGCGTAAAGACAGGCGGGTCTGGCGGCCGCAGCCGTGCTGCATCCGTTCCGCACCCGCGGCATGTCCAACTCCAGACTAGGTTTAGAGGTTCCCGTAACGTCCGACCACTACCTATAGTGCCGCAACGCCGCGCAGACACAAGGGGGGTATACCCGCACCTCCGATTCGGTTCGTCGCACGTGCGATTCGTTTCATCGCTATGACAGCTTTGCTGCAGTGCAGCGACGCGCCGAAGCCGGGGCATTTCAAGTCCTCGTTAAGACCCCGCAGGATTTTTTTAACTGTGCTTTCGATCCTGTGGACAAACGCGATGTCCAGAGCGATGGATGCGATATCCACCACCGTTTGAACGAAGGTGCCCCAAAGTGCTCAACCTGCTGTCAATCCTGTTGACCGGCCTCGTTATCGGTCTGGCTGCGCGTTTTCTTTACCCCGGAGCGGTCGATATGGGGCTTGGCCGCACGATCCTGCTGGGGATCGCCGGCTCGCTGGTCGCCGGGGTCGCTGCCAGCCTTGGCAATCGCCAGAGCTTCGCTGACGGGGTCAACCGCGCCGGGTGCATTGCTTCGGTCGTCGGCGCGATGGTGCTGATCTTCCTCGGCCGCCACTTTTGAGCCGACGAGGAAGATCCGGGCAGAGGCTGACCGAGCCGGGCGGTCGCGTCAGCCGCGATCGGTTCCCCGGACCAGAATGGTGTCGCGCGCGGCCGGTTGGGTCTGCGGGTAGTCCTGATTGAAGTGCAGCCCACGGCTTTCGCGCCGCGCCCGCGCCGACTTCACGATCAGTTCGGCGGTCTGCAGCAGGTTGCGCAACTCGATCAGGTCGGCGGTGACGCGGAAGTTGCCGTAGTAGTCGTTGACCTCGGACTTGAGCAGCTTGATCCGGTGCGCCGCGCGCTCAAGCCGCTTGTCGGTGCGCACGATGCCGACATAGTTCCACATGAACCGGCGCAACTCGGTCCAGTTTTGCTTGATCACCACTTCCTCGTCGGAATCGGCGACGCGGCTTGAATCCCACTGGCGCAGGGCCGGAGGCTCGGAAAATTCGTCCCAGCGCGCCAGGATGTCGCGCGCGGCCGCATCGCCGAACACGAAACATTCGAGCAAGGAGTTGGACGCCAGCCGATTGGCCCCGTGCAGGCCGCTTTCCGAGCATTCCCCGACGGCATAAAGCCCGGCCAGATCAGTCCGCCCAGCCAGGTCGATCAGCACCCCGCCGCAAGTATAGTGCTGGGCCGGGACGACCGGAATGGGCTCCTTGGTCATGTCGATGCCAAGCCCCAGCAGCCGCTCGTAGATGTTGGGGAAATGACCGCGCACGAAGTCCGGGTCCATGTGACTGATGTCGAGGTGGACGTAATCGAGCCCCAGCCGCTTGATCTCGTGGTCGATGGCGCGTGCCACGATGTCGCGCGGGGCAAGTTCGGCGCGTTCGTCGAACCGGGGCATGAAGCGGGTGCCACCGCCGGGGTGGCCGGGCGGGATCTTGAGATGGCCACCTTCACCGCGCACGGCTTCGGTGATCAGGAAGTTCTTGACCTCGAGGTTGTAAAGACAGGTCGGGTGGAACTGCATGAATTCCATGTTCGACACGCGGCACCCCGCGCGCCAGGCCATGGCGATGCCGTCGCCGGTTGCCCCGCGCGGCGCGGTGCTGAACAGATATGTCCTCCCCGCCCCGCCGCTCGCCAGAATCGTCGCGCGCGCGGCAAAGCATTCGACCTTCCCGGTGCGCGTATCGAGCGCATAGGCGCCCCACACGCGGCGTTCGCCGGTGGGCTTGCTGCTGTGCCGGTCGGTGACCAGATCGACCGCGACCATGTCCGGGCGCAGGGTGATGTTGGGGTGCGCCTTTGCGGCATCGATCAGGGCCTGCTGCACGGCCCAGCCGGTGGCATCGTCGACGTGGACGATCCGCCGATGCGAATGGCCGCCTTCGCGGGTCAGATGCAAGGCGCCCGCATCATGGTTGAACGGCACGCCCAGTTGCGCCAGCCGGGCAATCGCCTGCGGCGCATGTTCGACCACGAATTCGACGGTTTCGCGGCGGTTCAGCCCGGCGCCGGCCACCATGGTGTCACGCACGTGGTCCTCGAAGGTATCGCCTTCGTCGAGCACGGCCGCGATGCCTCCCTGTGCCCATGCGGTCGATCCGCCATCGAGAGAGCCCTTGGCCAGCACCAGCACTTTGGCCTTTTCGGCCAGTACCAGCGCAGCAGTCAGCCCGGCGGCGCCGGACCCGATGATCAGAATGTCTTGGCTGGACAACGCATTTGGCTCCGCATTGGGCCCGCTGATGGGGCGGCCCGTCTCGTAGCCCTCTCTACCCGCATCGGGCAAGCCGCACGCACTTTGGTGAGGGCCACGTTAACGCTTATTAATTCTGACGGTTACGGATTTCCCGAGACTGTGCAGGTGCAGCATGGTAATGATTCGCCATAAGAATCAATTCATGGGGCGCACTTCGAGATGGTTTTCTACAGAGTGCTGTGCATGTTTAACCGGCATCGTCCTGATCGTGACCGGGTGCGATGGACCGGATTGAACTATGTGGCCGATTGCAAGGTTTGCCACCAGCGCATCCGCCGTATCAGCAAGGGGCGCTGGAGCCTGCTGCGTCAGTCCGAAAGCGAGAGCTAAGAGCCCACCCATGCCCGAAGTGAGCCGCGGACAGGTAGATAGCTGACGCGCGGTTCGCGTCGTTGATATACCGCTCTGGCAGTCAGGCGCTGGTCAGGGCGACGAAAACATCCTCGAGGTCTGCCTCGCGGGTCGAGAAGTCGACGACAGCGTAGCCTTGCGCCTGGACCAGCGAAAGCACTTCGCCCGCGGTGGTCTTGCCCTTGTCGTAGGTGATCTCGATCTCGCGCTCGGCGGTGACCGTGCTTTTCAGGAACACCGGATGCAATGGTGCCGCCTCGATCGGCCGGTCGAGCACCAGCACCACGATCTTTTCCTGCGCCATCGCCAGCAGTTCGCGCGTCGGCTTGTTGGCGATGACCGTGCCGTGGTTGATGATGGCGATCCGGTCGCACAATTGCTCGGCTTCTTCGAGGTAGTGGGTGGTCAGCACGACGGTCATCCCGCCCGCGTTCAGTTCGCTGACCAGTTCCCACAACTGGCGGCGCAGTTCGACGTCGACCCCGGCGGTCGGCTCGTCCAGCACGAGCACCGGCGGGGTGTGGACCAGCGCCTTGGCGATCAGCAGCCGCCGCCGCATCCCGCCCGACAGCGAGCGGGCATAGGCCTGCGCCTTGTCTTCAAGGTGAACCGCGCGCAGCAGTTCGAGCGAGCGCCGGGCCGACTTTGACACACCATAAAGCCCGGCCTGGATTTCCAGCACCTCGAATGGGGTGAAAAAGGGGTCGAACACCACTTCTTGCGGCACGATTCCGATCGAACCGCGCGCATTGCGCCGATCGCGGTCGATGTCGTGGCCCCAGATCTCGACCGTGCCCGATGTCTTGAGCACCATTCCGGCCAGCGTATTGATCAGCGTGGACTTGCCAGCGCCATTGGGCCCGAGCAAGCCGAAGATCTGCCCTTGCGGCACATCGAAGCTGACTCCTGAAAGGGCCAGCTTGCCCTCGGTCTTGCCGGATGGGGCATAGCGCTTGACGAGGTCGCGGATGCGGATCGCTGGGGTCGTGTCCATGGCTTGCGTCCCTGCAACCGGAATGGGGCGAGGTAAAGGGTCTTGTTCGAAGCAAACAGGGTTTCCGACCAAGTAGGGTACTTGCCCCCGCTTGTCGCTTGCAGCACCATTTGCTAGGCGCCGAGGCCATGAGCAAGGCACCCGAAACCGTCGTTACCGATTCCGCCCGTGTCTGGTGCGATGGCGCCAGCGCGATCCGTTCGAACGGCACGTTCCAGCCGTCGGCACTCGGCCATCCCCGCGTCTATCTCGAGATCGACGAGAAGGGCTATGTCGATTGCGGCTATTGCGACCGCCGCTTCGTGCTGCGCGATGGCGATGCGGCTGAGCGCGTCCTAGGAGTAAGTGCAGGGAGCATCAACCCGCGATGAAAGGCATGCTAAGAGGGTAGGAGGTTATCGAGCCATGTCCTCTTTGGATGAATTCAACGCATTGATTCTAAATCGGCTAGCCCCAGACTTTTGCTCAGATGAGTCTCGGCGGATGCAGCTCTCTGGCTTGGTCGCGACATCCAATCGCGTCACTGAAGCGGATGCTGAGGATTTTCTCAGGGCTTGGAAAACTGGCCTTTGCGCACATCAGGGGCGCGGGCAGTACCTCGTCGGTGAAGCGGTTGTTCGCGAGCAATTCTTCTGGAGCGGTGCAAAGCATTCCGAGCAGCGATCCTTTACCCTCTGGATGGAGCCGGTCATCACTGTTGCCGCTATCGGACGGCTCCATCTGGATTACAAATGGCCTTCATCGCGCCTTGCTGCGCAGTCGAATGACTGGGCCTTCGACATCGTTGCGAAAAAGGCGAACAAGGGTCTTAGAGCCCGATTCAAAAGTCTGTCATGCGGCTGAAAGTCGCGCAATTCTGCGGGTTAGCATCCGGATAGAAGCGATATTCGCCCACGCGGTCGAGCTCTCGATGGAGCGTTCCCAGTCTTTGGCGAGG
>NZ_JAIZDA010000018.1:0-2500 GCF_020404405.1 Novosphingobium sp. FKTRR1
TGAACCTGCGACCTTCAGGTTATGAGCCTGACGAGCTACCGGACTGCTCCACCCCGCGCCGGGGTCGACCGAATGGCGTTGTGCGCCTGGTCGTCTGCCGCACGCCGAAGAGATCGGCGTGCGGAGTTTGTGAATGGGTTTGTTTCTGCAGCGTCGGCTTCAATGCCTGGCGACGCCCTACTCTTCCAACGCTTGAGCGTTAGTACCATTGGCGCAGTCCGGTTTCACGGCCGAGTTCGAGATGGGATCGGGTGGGGCACGGACGCTATGGTCACCAGGCAATGGAGCCGGCGCTGCAGATTTAGATCGATGGTCGAACCTGGACCACACGCTTGCACCTCTCGCTCCTGTCAGGGAGCCCACTCCGGTCAGGGAGCTGGTTGCAAGGGCGGTTCAGATCGATGGAGAAGGTATGTTGTGTCTGGCTGAGTGTCTTGACGACAATCGTCCGTCCATCATGCCCAAGGCAGCGGTTGCTGCGCAGGACTGATATTGATGGTGGAATTCTCAAGCATGAACAGAGTTATTAGGACCGGTTAGCTTCATGCGTTACCGCACTTCCACACCCGGCCTATCAACGTGGTGGTCTACCACGACTCGATGATACCTTATCTTGAGGGAGGCTTCCCGCTTAGATGCTTTCAGCGGTTATCCCGTCCATGCATAGCTACCCTGCTGCGCTCCTGGCGGAACGACAGGTACACCAGAGGCATGTTCACCCCGGTCCTCTCGTACTAGGGGCAACTCCTCTCAAGTATCGACGCCCACGGCAGATAGGGACCAAACTGTCTCGCGACGTTCTGAACCCAGCTCACGTACCACTTTAATTGGCGAACAGCCAAACCCTTGGGACCTGCTCCAGCCCCAGGATGTGATGAGCCGACATCGAGGTGCCAAACGATTCCGTCGATATGAGCTCTTGGGAATCATCAGCCTGTTATCCCCGGCGTACCTTTTATCCGTTGAGCGATGGCCCTTCCACGAGGGACCACCGGATCACTATGACCGACTTTCGTCTCTGCTCGACTCGTCAGTCTCGCAGTCAGGCAGGCTTATGCCATTGCACTCTAACAGACGGTTTCCAACCGTCCTGAGCCTACCATCGCGCGCCTCCGTTACTCTTTAGGAGGCGACCGCCCCAGTCAAACTACCCGCCACAGAGGGTCCCCGAACCGGCTAACGGTCCTGGGTTAGACATCAGAAAACAACAGGGTGGTATTTCACCTATGGCTCCACATCAGCTGGCGCCAATGCTTCAAAGCCTCCCACCTATGCTACACAATTCTTTCCTAATGCCACTCTGAAGCTGCAGTAAAGGTGCACGGGGTCTTTCCGTCTAACCGCGGGTACTCCGCATCTTCACGGAGAATTCAATTTCGCTGAGCATATCCTGGAGACAGTGGGGAAGTCGTTACGCCATTCGTGCAGGTCGGAACTTACCCGACAAGGAATTTCGCTACCTTAGGACCGTTATAGTTACGGCCGCCGTTTACCGGGGCTTCAATTCGGAGCTCTCACTCCTCCTCTTAACCTTCCGGCACCGGGCAGGCGTCAGACCCTATACGTCGTCTTGAAGCCGACTTAGCAGAGTCCTGTGTTTTTGCTAAACAGTCGCTACCCCCTGGCCTGTGCCCCCCACAAGTGCTTGCGCATATATGGGGCCTCCTTCTTCCGAAGGTACGGAGGCAATTTGCCGAGTTCCTTCAGGATACTTCTCTCAAGCGCCTTGGTATACTCTACCTGACCACCTGTGTCGGTTTCGGGTACGGTCTATACGGTGGGGCTATTTCCTGGAACCATTTCGAAGCCACTCCAATCCAATAAGGAATGACAACACACATGATCCGTCACACACCACCAGGCCCACGAATATTAACGTGGTTCCCATCGACTACCCCCTTCGGGCTCGTCTTAGGGGCCGGCTCACCCTGCTCAGATTAGCTTTAAGCAGGAACCCTTGGTCTTTCGGCGACAGTGCATCTCACACTGTTTATCGCTACTCATGTCAGCATTCGCACTTCCGATACCTCCACGACCCATTACCAGATCGCTTCTCAGGCCTACGGAACGCTCCGCTACCGCGTGATCGTAAACGATCACACCCTAAGCTTCGGTGCACGTCTTGAGCCCCGTTACATCTTCGCCGCAGGAACCCTTATTTAGACCAGTGAGCTGTTACGCTTTCTTTAAATGATGGCTGCTTCTAAGCCAACATCCTGGTTGTTTTGGGACTCCCACATGCTTTCCCACTTAGACGTGACTTGGGGACCTTAGCTGTAGGTTAGGGCTGTTTCCCTTTTGACGACGGACCTTAGCACCCGCCGTCTGTCTGCCGGATAAATCTCGTTGGTATTCGGAGTTTGGTTAGTGTTGGTAGATCTCGCGACCCCCGCAACCATCCAGTGCTCTACCCCCAACGGTATACGTCCGACGCTCTACCTCAATAGATTTCGCGGAGAACCAGCTATTTCCCGGTTTGATTGGCCTTTCACCCCTAAAC
>NZ_JAIZDA010000018.1:12500-90850 GCF_020404405.1 Novosphingobium sp. FKTRR1
ACGCGCGGGCGCCGCTGGTGGCGCGGATGGATGCCGACGACATCTGCCTGCCCGAACGATTCGCGCGCCAGCATGCGCTGCTGCTGGCGCATGAGGACATCGGCGTGGTGGGCACATGGACCGACGACATCGACGAAAACGGCGGCCCCTACCGTGTCACCGCCCCCGACCATCCGGTTTCCCACGAGCAGTTCCTGCAGGCGATCGAGGATGCCCTGCCGCTGCTTTGTCATCCGGCCGTGATGTTCCGGCGCGACCTTGTGCTGGGCGTTGGCGGTTATCGTGCGGCTTTCCGCCATTGCGAGGATCTGGACCTCTGGCTTCGTCTGGCGACGGTAACCCGAATCGCCAATATCCCCGATCGTCTCCTGCGCTATCGCCATTATGGCGAGCAGGTATCGAGCCGCCACGCCACGCTGCAGCAAGTGGGCGCAGCGGTTGCCCGGCTTGCCTATGCCGAACGCCGCGCCGGACGGCCCGATCCGACCGCCGCGCTCGAGGCACTGCCGCCGATCGACCAGCTCGATGCCCTGTTCGGCCGTGAAGGCATGGCCCGCGCCGTGCGGGCGCGTGTGGCGCCGGGCCTGCTTTATTCGAAAGCGGCGCTGCGTGACGACGGGTTCGATATCCTGTGCGCCTATATCCGCGATGGCGGCCCCCGCGATGGGCTGTGGCGAACCGTGGGCCGGCTGTTCCTGTTCGGAGAGCCGACGCGGGCCCTGAGACTTGCCGCCACACTTGCCGCAACACGCATCGCGAACTGAACGGACGCATCATGGCGGCACCGCTGCATCCCGACACCGAACCATCCGAAGCCCGCGAGCCTGCCGCGATGAGTGTGCGCGGTGCCGCGGTGTGGGCGATGGCCGGGCAATACCTTTCGTTCGCGATCCAGTTTGCCGCGTCGGTCGTCATCAGTCGCTTTTACCTCGGCCCCAGCGAAGTGGGGTTGTTCTCGATCGCGCTGGCCGCGGCGCTGATCGTGGCCGTGCTGCAGGACTTTGGCCTGTCGCGCTATCTGTCAGGGCTGCCAAGGCTCGATGCCGACGAGATCGCGCGCGCAGGATCGGTCGGGCTGCTGTTTTCGCTGGTGATCGCGGTCATCGTCGCGGCGAGCAGCGTGCCGATGGCCCTGACCTATCACGAGCCGCGGCTGATCCCGATCCTGCTGGTCATTGCCGGCAGCTATCTGTTTGTGCCGCTGTCGGTTGTGCCGATGGCGCTGATGGCGCGCGCCATGCGCTTTCATGGCCACTTTGCGGTCAACGTGGGAGGCGCGCTGGCGCAGGCCGGGGTCGCGGTCGGCCTTGCCGCAGCGGGCTCGTCCTCGCTCGCGCTGGCGTGGGCCACCGTTGCCGCGGCCGCGACGCGCGGAATCATTGCACAAGTGCTCCGCCCCAGCCTGCCCCGGCGGCTGCGGCTCGACGGCTTGCGCACCTTGCTGGGCTTTGGCGCGCGCACCAGCGTGCTTTACCTGACCGGCGCGCTGGGCACCCGCACCCCCGACCTTGTCGTCGGCAAGGCGCTCGGCACGGGCGCGGTCGGGCTCTACAGTCGTGCGGTCAGCCTGTCGGACCAGTTTCGCATGCTCATCTCGGGCGCGATCGGCAGCGTGTTCTTTCCGGCCTTTGCCCGCATCCGCGACCGGGGCGAGCCGATGGGCCCGGCCTATCTGCGGGTCTGCGCAGGGTATTCGGGAGTGGTGTGGCCGGGCATGGCCGGGCTTGCGCTGGCGGCCGAACCACTGGTGCGGTTGCTTTATGGCCCTGCCTGGGCGCAAACGGCGCCGCTGCTGTCGATGATCGCGACGATGGAGGTGATGCTGGTCGCCTTGCCGCTGGTCAGCGACCTTCCGATCATCGCGGGCAAGCTGAACCAGTTGCTGGTGCGCAATGTCATCGACACGGTGCTGTCGATCGTGCTGCTGGCCATCGGCTGCCACTGGGGCGTCGAAGGAGCTGCCGCCTCACGCCTGATCTATGGCGTGGCCTGGTACTTGCTCTATTTCCGCTTCATGCAAAGGATCGTCGGCTTTGACGTTGCCAGCCTGATGGCGATCTATCTGCGCAGCGCGCTGGCCGCGGGCGCGGCGCTGGCACCATTGGCGCTGACGTACGCGTTCTGGGCCGGTCCGGCCACGATCGGGCTGCCCGCTTTGGGAGCATGCGTCGTGGCGGGCGGAGTGGCTTGGCTCGGGACGCTGGCAGTGGTGCGCCATCCGGTGCTGGATGAGCTTCTGGCGCTCGCACGGGCGCTGCCGTTTGCGCGGTTCCTGCCACTGGGCGCCGCATGAGCGTTCGCGCGATGGCCTTGCCCGAACCTGTCCTGTCCAGCGTATCGCTTGACCCCGCTGGCGTTTGGCGGCGCGAATCGCCGCGCCCCGCAGCACTGCGCAACGCCACCTATGACGCCCGATTCGACTGGCTGACCTTGTTCTACGACGTCTATCGCGTCGACCGGCACGTGGTGATGCAGGGGCCGCCGCTGCTCAACTTGTTCGAACCCTTGCGCGCCAGCACACTCTTGCGCGGCTCTTTCCGACCGGTGTTTCCCCGCGCGCGCCATGTCAGTCGCAACAAGCGCGGCGAGATCTGGCTGCGCAGCAATGCCGAGCAACTGCCCATCGACGGCCCGCTCGGCACTTTCACGCTGACCGTGCAGCCCAACCTGTCGGACGCATTTGCCGGGCGCCGGGTGCTGCTGACGCTGTCGCGCAACAATGCCCCGCGCTGGATCGAGGACTGGATCCGCTTCTATGCCGCAGAGCACGGCGCCGATGCGGTGCTGCTCTATGACAATGCCTCCGACGTCTATAGCGCCCAGGATCTGCAGGCGCAGCTACGGGCGGCCTTTCCGGCCATGCCCATCATCGTGGTGCCATGGCCGTTCCCCTATGGCCCGCAAGGCGGCGCGGCGGGAGCGGTCGATGGAGTGGAAGCGCCGTGGGATTCGGACTTCTGCCAGACCGGGACGCTGCAGCACGCACGCTTTCGGTTCCTGCTGAAGGCGCGCAGCGTGCTCAACGTCGATGTCGACGAACTGGTATTGT
Organism: Novosphingobium sp. FKTRR1; assembly: GCF_020404405.1. GTDB lineage: Bacteria > Pseudomonadota > Alphaproteobacteria > Sphingomonadales > Sphingomonadaceae > Novosphingobium. The sequence continues at coordinate 15,550 of NZ_JAIZDA010000018.1, forward strand.
CCGATCAGGGGCGCTCGATCTTTGCCGCGACCGAGACGAGCCGCGCCGGGTTCATCAAGTTCCCCGGCCGATGGATCAGCGCGGCGACGACGGCTCCGCGCGATGCCGCCACCTGCCGCCATGCCGACTTCGTCCTGAGCGACCGGACGGTGAGCGCGGCCTGCCCGCCCAAGTGGTGCATCGTGCCATCGCTGCGCCACGCCCGGCGCCATAGCTGGTCGGTCCACAACGTGTTCAACGCGCCGCACAACCGCACCGTCAGCAGCGAATTCACCTTCCGCCACATGAAACCGATTTCCGATAGCTGGAAGGAAGACCGCGCACCGCATCCGGTCCAGGAAGCCGCCCGCTTCGTGCGCGACGAAGCGCTGGCCGCCGCCTTTGCCCGCACGGGGCTGGCCCGTTCGGGCGGCGACTGAAGCCGCTGCACAATCCGTTGGCTGCCCCGTCGATTCAGGCGTAGACTGTTCGGCAGGGAGAGAATGCCATGGTGCTGACCGCACTTGCAACCGCCGCGCTGCTTGCCAGCAGCATGCCCGTCGTCGCGACCCCACATGCCGCAACGGCTGAAACAGCGCCTGCCAGCAATGTCGATGTCGTGGGTATCGACCGCGACATGCACAACCGGATGACCGTGCCGGTGCGGATCGGCAAGCTGGGCCCGTTCGACTTCCTGATCGACACCGGAGCCGAGCGCACCGTGCTGGCGCGCAGCGTGGCGGTGAAGCTTGGCCTGTCGCCGACATCGCGCGGGACGCTGATCGGTGTGGCGGGCACGCAGGCAGTCGATCTGGTCGAGGTCGACGAGATCAATCTGGGCAAGCGCAGCTTCTACAGCCTGACCGCGCCGCTGCTGGAAGAAGAATGGCTTGGTGCCGACGGGATCATCGGTCTCGACAGCTTGCAGGGGCAGCGGGTCTTGCTCGATTTCAAGGCCGGGCGCATGGCCATCGGCAATGTGGCGGAGCTTGGCGGCACCCGCGGCTTTGAAATCGTGGTGCAGGCGCGGCGCCGGTCTGGCCAGTTGATCATGACCGACGCGCTGATCGACGGCGTACACACCGACATCATCATCGATACCGGGTCCGACACCTCGATCGGCAATCGCGCGCTGCAAAGGGCGTTGAGCCGCAGGCACAAGGTCGAAACCACGCAACTGCTGTCGGTCACCGGACAGACGATCACCGCCGATATCGGCATGGCGCGCGAATTGAAGCTGGGTCAGCTGACGGTCAACAACACCGCGCTGGCCTTTGCCGACGCTCCTCCGTTCGAACGGCTCGGGCTGGTCAAACGGCCGGCTTTGCTGCTTGGGATGACGCAGTTGCGGTTGTTCCAGCGCGTGGCCATCGACTTTGCCGCGCGGCGTGTCCTGTTCGACCTTCCCGCCGATGTGGTGCTCTAGGCCACCCAAACCCGCAAAATGGCCTGATTAGGGGGCTGGTATGGGCCCGTAAAACGCCTATCTCCACAGCCTATGCCGCCCGACACCGCCACCGACACGCGCGGCGCCCGCCATGATGGCTGGCGCACGCTGCAACGCTTCCTCCCGTATCTTTGGCCGCGCGACAATCCCGCGCTGCGCTGGCGCATCGTTGTCGCCAGCCTGCTGATCCTGTTGTCGACCGGCGTGCAGCTTGCCCTGCCCTACCCGCTGAAGTGGGCGGTCGACGCGATGAACGTCAGCGGCCCGCGCGCGCTGCAGTTCGTGCTGCTGACGGTGCTGGCCTATACGCTCGGCCGGTTTGGCGGGGTGATGTTCGACAACTTGCGCAACATCGTGTTCGAGCGCGTCGGGCAGGACGCGACCCGCGCGCTGGCGGAAAACGTGTTCGCCCGGCTGCACCGCCTGAGCATGCGCTTCCACCTTGCCCGCCGTACGGGCGAAGTGACCAAGGTGATCGAGCGCGGAACCAAGAGCATCGACACGATGCTCTACTTCATGCTGTTCAACATCGCGCCCACGCTGCTGCAACTGGTGGTGGTGGCGATCATCTTCCAGATCACGTTCGGCTGGGGACTTGTTGCGGCCACCGGGCTGGCCGTCGTCGCCTATATCTGGGTGACGCGCACGATCACCGAATGGCGCACCGCCTTGCGCGAAAAGATGAACCGGCTCGATGGGCAGGCGCTGTCGCGCGCGGTGGACTCGCTGCTCAACTACGAAACGGTCAAGTACTTCGGCGCCGAAGCGCGCGAGGAAGCGCGCTATGCACAGGCCACCCGCGCCTATGCCGATGCCGCGGTCAAGAGCGAGAACAGCCTCGGCCTGCTCAACATCGCGCAGGCGCTGGTGGTCAATCTGCTGATGGCCGGTGCCCTCGCCTATACCGTCTGGGGCTGGTGGAAGGGGCAATACACCGCCGGGCAACTGGTGTTCGTGCAGACCTATCTGACCCAGTTGTTCCGTCCGCTCGACATGCTGGGCATGGTCTATCGCACCATCCGGCAGGGCCTGATCGACATGGCCGAGATGTTCCGCCTGATCGACACCCCGGTCGAAGTGGCCGACGTGCCGGGCGCACCCGCGCTTGTCGTCCGCAATCCCTCGGTGACGTTCGACAACGTGGTGTTCGGTTACGACCCCGACCGCACGATCCTGCACGGACTGTCGTTCGAAGTGCCCGCCGGTAGCCGCGTCGCCATCGTCGGACCCAGCGGCGCGGGCAAAAGCACCATCGCGCGGCTGTTGTTCCGCTTCTATGATCCCACGGCGGGCCGCATCCTGATCGATGGACAGGACATCGCCAAAGTGACGCAGGCCAGCCTGCGCGCGGCCTTGGGCATCGTGCCGCAGGATTCGGTGCTGTTCAACGACACCATCGGCTACAACATCGCCTATGGCCGCGAAGGCGCAACGGCGCAGGACGTCGCCGCTGCCGCCAAGGGCGCCGCCATCGCCGAGTTCCTTGAACGCCTGCCCCACGGGCTCGACACCGAAGTGGGCGAGCGCGGGCTCAAGCTGTCGGGCGGCGAAAAGCAGCGCGTGGCGATCGCCCGCACGCTGGTCAAGAACCCGCCGATCGTGCTGTTCGACGAAGCCACCAGCGCGCTGGACACCCGCACCGAACAGGATATCCTGAACACGATGCGCGCCGTCGCCAGCCAGCGCACCACGCTGTCGATCGCGCACCGCCTGTCGACCATCGCGGATTCGGACATGATCCTGGTGATCGATCAGGGCCGTCTGGTCGAACAGGGCACCCACACCGACCTGCTGCGCCGCGACGGCCTCTACGCCGAAATGTGGGCGCGTCAGGCGGCGGAAGGGGAGGAATTGAGCGAGGCGGCGGAGTAGCGTTCTACTTCACCACATCCGCCGCGTGCCACACCACGGCCTGCGCCACCTTGATGCAGTCCATGCCGCCGTCATACGTGATCGAAGGCGAACCGTAGAGCCGCCAGCCTTGCGCCAGCGCCTCTGACACGCGGTCGCAAAAGGCGCGGTCGTCCTTGCCGGTGAGCAGGCGATAGATCGGGCGGTCATCGGGGGTCTGGTGGGTCATGGGGCCTGTCTATCGGCAAGGCGCGCCGCGATCCAGCGCCGTCAGCGCAATGTCAGGTCGGCCAAGCGCCAGACGAACGCGGGATCAGCCGGCCAGCAGGTGCCGCGCAAGCACGGCCCAGCCGGGCGTGAAATAGAGCGCGGCCGAACCGATCTGCGTGGCCACGATCAGCCCGGCGGCGGGGGCGAAGGCGGGGTGAAGGCGGCGGCGGGTGCCGATGTCATAGGCCGCCATGGCCACCAGCATCGCCCAGCATCCCGGATAGCGCAGCAGCATCTGGCCGGCCCAGCCCGGCCCCACCAGCTTGACCGTGTCCGGCCCCAGCCAGCGCGACCAACCGGTGTCGAGAACCGCGAACACCGCCAGCAACAGCAACCGCTTGTGCAAGGATGGCCGATCCGTGCGCACCAGCGCGATCGCGGTAAGGACCGTGAACGGGATCAGGTGACCAAGCTGAAACGCCATGAACGCCGGATTGAAAGTGGGCCGGGCGAGTCGCGCATGGTCGGCGGTCCACACCGTGGCGAACGCGCTGGCGATCACCAGCACCGCCAGCACGGCCCCGATCCGGCGCCCGTCGCGCCGGTGCTCGGCCAATTGGCCGCCGCGCACTTTCAAGGCCTGCCAACTGAGCAAGGTCATCCAGCCCACGGCCGAAGCCGCGTGGACATGTGCGGCCGGGACATAGCTGTGCCCTTCCACCCAGTTGCCCAACATGTCGGGGATGAAGCCCGCAAGCAGCATGAACCAGCACAACGCGATGGCAACGGCAACGGCGTCGCGATCGGCGGCATGGTGCTCACGGAAGGCGGAATCGTGCGGTATCCATTGGGTCATCGACGCATATTTAGGCATCGATTGCGCGCGAAATCCAGCGTGGATTGCACCGGCGGCGGCGCTCTGGCACCGCGCAAAAGCGAAGTTTGGCGTCCCCCTTGACAAAACGAACCATATCGGTTAAATAGCCGCCGTGACGGGCAGTCGGGGCGTAAGCGCTTCGCCCTTGCCTCCCGGCGCGCGGTCGGCGTTCCTCCCCGGACGGAGGCGTCCACCATTCGCGGCATGGACGACAGAACCGTTTACTTCTGTCGTGGGATCGGGCCCTCTGGCCCGAAGGCAACCGGCAAGAGTGCGAGCCCGCCCCGGTACCTCCATGCCCGTCAGGGTCGAGCAGCGATGGTTCCTCGATTGCGCCATCGTCGCCATTCGCAAACACCCGCGTCGAGAACCACACCCCCTGCGCCGACCGCACCCGTCCGCGCTTTTTCTCCACACCCGGCGTTACCCGGTTTCGCCAGCCGGTGCTGGCCCGTGCGCGGTTTTCGCGTGCGGGTTTTTTTGCGTCCGGAGGGGGCGGTTACCCCCACCCAACCCTCCCCCGAACGGGGAAGGGCTTTTTTGCTATGCTCCCCTCCCCGGTGGGGAGGGGTTTGGGGGTGGGGGTTCGGCGCTGCCTTGCGCGGATTACAGGATATACTTCGACAGATCCGCGTTCGCGGCAAGGCCCGAGAGCTTGTCCGAGACATAGGCGGCATCGACCGTCACCGTGCTGCCGACACGGTCTTCGGCTTCGAAGCTGATTTCCTCGAGCAGCTTTTCCATGACCGTCTGCAAGCGGCGCGCGCCGATGTTCTCGACCGTCTCGTTCACTTGCGCGGCGGTGCGGGCGATGGCGCGCACGGCCTCGGGCGTGAAGTCGAGCGTGACGCCTTCGGTGCCGAGCAGGGCGCGGTACTGTTCGACCAGATTGGCGCGCGTTTCCGAAAGGATGCGCACGAAGTCCTCTTCGGTCAGCGCCTGCAGTTCCACCCGGATCGGCAGGCGGCCCTGCAATTCGGGCAGCATGTCGCTGGGCTTGGCCACGTGGAAGGCGCCGCTGGCGATGAACAGCACATGGTCGGTCTTCATCGGCCCGTACTTGGTGGCGACGGTCGTCCCCTCGATCAGGGGCAGCAGGTCGCGCTGCACGCCTTCGCGGCTGACCGATCCACCGCGCACGTCGCTGACCGCGATCTTGTCGATCTCGTCGATGAACACGATGCCGTTGGATTCGGCGTTCTGCAGCGCCACGCGCGCGACATCGTCCTGATCCATCCGCTTTTCGGACTCTTCGTCGACCAGCTTGTCCCAGGCGTCGGCCACGCGCAGCTTGCGCCGCTTCAACGGGCGCTGGCCAAAGGCCTTGCCCATCATGTCCGACAGGTTGATCATGCCGATCCCCCCGCCCATGCCGGGGATCTCCATCGACGGCGATGCGGGCGCATCCTCCACCTCGATCTCGACCTCGACTTCGTTCATCGCGCCTTCGGTCAGACGCTGGCGGAAGCTTTCGCGGGTGGCCTCGCTCGCCCCGTCACCGACCAGCGCCTTGAGCAGGCGGTCCATCGCCGCCTTGCTGGCGGCTTCGCGCACGGCCTCGCGGCGGCGGTCCTTTTCCAGCCGGATCGCCTCTTCGGCCAGATCGCGGGCGATCTGTTCGACATCGCGGCCGACATAGCCGACCTCGGTGAACTTGGTCGCTTCCACCTTGACGAAGGGAGCGTCGGCCAGCTTGGCCAGACGGCGGCTGATCTCGGTCTTGCCGCAACCCGTCGGCCCGATCATCAGGATATTCTTCGGCGAAACCTCGTCGCGCAGGGCGGGGCTGAGCTTCTGGCGGCGCCAGCGGTTGCGCAAGGCCACGGCTACCGCGCGCTTGGCGTCGCCCTGTCCGATGATGTGCGCGTCCAGCGCGGCGACGATTGCCTTGGGGGTCAGGGAATCTTTCATGGTTTCAGAGACTTTCGACCGTCACGCGGTCATTGGTGTAAACGCAGATATCGGCGGCGACGGCCATGGCCTTGCGGGCGATGACTTCGGCATCGGCTTCGTAGTCGGAAATGGCGCGGGCAGCGGCGAGCGCATAGTTCCCGCCCGAGCCGATCGCGGTGATCACCGCTTCGCCGGCAGCTTCGGGTTCGAGCACATCGCCATTGCCGGTCAGCACCAGCAAAGCTTCGGCGTCGGCCACGATCATCAGCGCTTCGAGGTTGCGCAGATACTTGTCGGTGCGCCAGTCCTTGGCCAGTTCCACTGCCGCGCGCAGCAGTTGCCCGCGATGCTGTTCAAGCTTGCGCTCAAGCCGTTCGAACAGGGTGAAGGCGTCGGCGGTGGCGCCTGCGAACCCGGCGATGACCTTGCCATCCCCAAGGCGGCGGACCTTGCGCGCATTGGGCTTCATCACGGTGTTGCCCATGGAGACCTGACCGTCACCGGCGATGACGGTACGGCCGTTCTTGCGCACCCCGACGATGGTGGTGCCGTGCCACTGGATCAGGCCGTGGCTCGCCTTGCTGTCGTTCATGCCCCGGATATGGGAACCCCGGGACCGGGTTCAAGCGGTGGCGAAAGTCGCCTTAGCTGCCGTTGGGGCCACGACCGCCGGTCGGCGCCTGACCAGTCGCACCGGGGACTGCGCCAACCGTGCCGATGTTGCCGAACAGGTCTTCGAAGAAGCCGCGATGACGGCCAAGCGTGGGCGTGGCGTGGCCATCGGGACGCAGTTGCACGACGTTTTCAGCGCCGAACCGCTGCACGGTCGAAACATTGCCCGCAGCGTTGAAATTCACCCGCAGTACGGTTTGTGCGCTGGTGCGCGGGGTCGTGAATGGCCGCTGCTTGGTGTCGATCGACACGTAATAGGCGGTCGGGCTGCCGAACTGGCTCTTGATCGTCGGCTGGCCGAGCGCGCGCTCAACCGAGACGCGGTTGTCGACGCCCGGCTGCACCGAATCGGTCAGTGCCGGATCAATGAGATAGCCGCGATGATCGCGAATGCTGGCGCAACCGCCCGCCAACAACGCAAGGCCAAGCGCAGCGGTACCACGGACGACCATTCCAACCGGCAACCGACCCTTGCGCATTCACGACTCCGAATTCCTGTGCCGGCCGGATGGCGGCGTACATCAATGCCCGCGCGGACGTTTGCCTTCCGGGCGGGGCACCCTATATCGCCCCAGCCTTAGGGTTGAAAGCTCAAGTCCGCAATGGCGGGGTGTGCGTTCGATGCCGACCGGCGGTTTAATCGGTGGTGAACGGCTGCACTGGCTGTTCGGATCACACATGAAAGGTTCACGCGATGTCGCTGCTGTCCCGCCTGTTCGGACAAAAGCCCGATGACCGCGCCGCCGCGCGCCCGCTGTGGCATCGCGTGGTCGAGATCGCGCGCGAAAAGGAATGGTATCGCGATTGCGGCGTGGCCGATACGCTGGCCGGGCGCTTCGACGCGATCACGCTGATTCTGGCCATCGTGCTGCTGCGCATGGAGCGCGAGGAGACGCTGATCGCGCCGTCGGTGCGGCTGACCGAACTGTTCGTCGAGGACATGGAGGGCCAGTTGCGCGAAAGCGGTGTGGGCGACGTGGTGGTGAGCAAGCACATGGGCAAATTGATGAGCACTCTTGGCGGGCGACTGGGCGCCTATCGCACCGCGCTCGAATCGGGCGAGGCGGCGATGGCCGAGGCGGTAACGCGCAACGTGACCTTGCGCGAGGGCGCCGACCCGCTGCTGGTGGCGCGCCGCGCCCGGGCCTTTGCCGCCGGGCTGGCGCTGGTGCCGGGCTTCCGCGTGCTCGATGCGGACATCGGCAAATGAGCGCCGATCTGCCTGCCGGGGGCCATCCCGCCGGGTCTGCCCCAGCCGGGCCTTCCTCCGCCGGGTCTTCCCCCGCCGGTTCTGCCCCAGCCGGCTCTGCCCCAGCCGGCTCTGCCAGCGAGTTTTCGCGGATCATCGACGTGCGCTACATCAACGCCGCGCCGCTGGTGCTTGAGCCTGACGAGACCGAGCGACGCCGACTTGCCGGGCGCTTCGGCATCTCGGGCATCGATGCGATGCGCGCCGAACTGCGGCTTGAGCGCGAGCCCGAAGCGGTGACCGTGACCGGTCGGCTGACCGCGGCGATCGTGCAGGCCTGCGCGATCTCGGGCGAGGACTTTGCCGTGGCGATCGACGAGCCGGTGGCGCTGCGCTTCGTCCCCGATACGGGTGAGGCACCGGTTGCCCCCGACGAAGAGATCGAACTGACCGCCACCGCGTGCGACGAAATCCCCTATTCCGGCCCCGGCTTCGATCTGGGCGAAGCGATCGCGCAGACGCTGGCGCTGGCGATCGACCCGTTTGCCGAAGGGCCCGAAGCCGACCGCGCGCGCCGCGAATACGGGCTGGACGGAAGCGGTGGCGGCGGTGCCTTTGCCGCGCTTGCCGCGCTCAAGACGAAAGATTGACCCGCATTATGGCAACCGTGCCCGACCAGCCCGCCCGGCCAGCGCCGCCGCACGACCGTTCACGCGGGCGCGATCTGACCAAGGGTCCGATCTTGCGCACATTGCTGTTCTTTTCGGCGCCGACGCTGGCATCGAACATTCTCCAGTCGCTCAACGGCTCGGTCAATGCGGTGTGGGTCGGGCGCTTGCTCGGGCCCAGCGCGCTGGCCGCCACCGCCAACGCCAACGTGGTGATGTTTCTGGTGTTTGCGGCCGTGTTCGGCTTCGGCATGGCCGCCACCGTCAAAGTGGGACAGGCCTTCGGTGCGGGCAATGTCGATGCCGCGCGGCGCACGTTCGGCACCGCCGTGGGCTTCTGCATCGGCCTTTCGGCGCTGGTCGCAGGCGCTGGCTGGGTGTCCGCGCCACGCCTGCTGCACGCGATGTCGACGCCGGGCGAAGTGTTCGATCTGGCGCTGGCCTATCTGCGGGTGATCTTCATCGCCATGCCCGCCTCGATGCTGACGGTGATGATCGGCATGGGCCTGCGCGGCGCGGGCGATGCGCAGACCTCGCTGCGCTTCATGATCGTCTCGGTGCTGCTCGACGTTGCGCTCAACCCGCTGTTCATCGCCGGGATCGGGCCGTTTCCGCGAATGGGCATCGCCGGATCGGCGCTGGCCAGCGCGATCGCCTCGTACCTGTCGATGGCCGGGCTGCTGGTCTATGTCTACGCGCGCAACCTGCCGCTGCGGCTGCGCGGTGCGGAAGTGTCGTACCTGATCCCGGCGCGGTCCGAACTGCGTTACATCTTCACCAAGGGCCTGCCCATGGGAGCGCAGATGCTGATCATCTCGATGGCCGGGATCATCATGGTCGGCCTTGCCAACCGGCAGGGCGCCACTGCCAGCGCCGCCTATGGCGCCAGCCTGCAAGTGTGGAGCTATCTGCAGATGCCCGCGATGGCGATCTCCGCCGCGCTCAGCGCCATGGCCGCGCAAGCGATCGGCGCGCGCCTGCCCGAACGGCTGGGACGGATCACCCGCGCCGGGCTGATCCTGAACCTTTCGATCACCGGGCTGATGACGGTGCTGCTGCTGCTGTTCGACCGGCCGGTGCTGCAACTCTTCCTTGGCCCGCAAAGCCCGGCGGTCGATCTGGCGCGGCACATCCAGTTCCTGGCAAGCTGGAGCTTCGTGCTGTTCGGCATCACCATCGTGCTGTTCGGCACGATGCGCGCAGGCGGCGTGGTGCTGGCGCCGCTGGTGGTGCTGGCGATCGCGCTCTACCCGGTAAGGCTTGGGTTCTACGCGCTGCTGTTCCCGCACATCGGGGCGGACGCGCTGTGGCTGTCGTTCCCGGTCGGCTCGGTGGCGGCGGTGACGCTGGCGACCTTTGCCTACAGCCGCAAGGGCTGGCGGGAAAAGGCGCTGGCGGTTTCGCTGGTCCCGCGCGAAGCCGCGCTTGCCCCCGCCACGGCAGCCTAACTGCCCAGTCGGCTCTGCATCCGCCAGCGCTGCACCGTGCGCTGCACCGATTGCTCTTCGCCGCCACGCTGCGTCCACAGTTCGGAAAACAGCGGGTCGGCCGAAGCCGGACGCAGCCGCAGTTCAAGGTCATCGAACGTCACCCGGATCGGGATCGCCACGCCTTCGCCGCAGATGATCCCTTCGCGGTTTCGCAGCGCCGGGATCGAATCGATGAACCCGCGCGCGCCTTCGGGCATCGCCGCCTTGACGAACGCCTGATCGCGCTCGTTGTTCAGCCGCATCGCGATGATCGTGCCGACCTGACTGAGCACGCCTTCGGCAAGGTCGGACGGACGCTGCGTGATCAGGCCGAGCGAGACGCCGTATTTGCGCCCTTCCTTGGCGATGCGGCCCAGAATGCGCCCGACCGACGAGCCATCGGCATTGCGCTCGTTGGGCACATAGCGGTGGGCTTCCTCGCACACGAGCAGGATCGGCCGGGTCTGCTCATCGCGCGACCAGATGGCGTAATCGAACACCAGCCGCGACAGCACCGCGACCACGGTCGAGGTGATCTCGGACGGCACGCCCGACACGTCGATGATCGAGATCGGCTTGCCGTGCGCGGGCAGCCGGAAGATGCGGCCGATGAATTCGGCCATCGTGTCGCCAACCAGCAGCCCCGAGAACATGAACTGATAGCGCGGGTCGCTCTTGACCTCATCGATCTTGGTACGGATGCGCTGATAGGGGATCGAATTGGTGCCCTTGTCGAGTTTGCCCATCTCGTTCTGCAGGATCGTGACGAGGTCCGACAGCATGTAGGGCACGGGCGAATCGATGGTGATCTTGCCCAGCGATTCGGCCAGACGGCTTTTCTGCCGCGCCATCAGCAGGCAACGCGCCAGAATTGACGCGTCGATCGTGCGTTCGGGGCCCTGCACCGTCAGGAACACCTCGCAGTGCTCCTCGAAGTTCATCAGCCAGTACGGCATCTGCAAGTTGGTGACATCGATCAGGTTGCCGATGTCGCGGAACGCCGACAGATATTCGCCGTGCGGATCGACCATGACCACATGGCTTTCGGGCGCCGCATTGCAGATGCGGTGGAGGATCAGCGCGGCTGCGGTCGACTTGCCGGTGCCGGTCGAGCCGAGCAGCGCGAAATGCTTGCCCAGAAAGGGATCGACATAAAGCCCCGCCGCGATGTCGCGCGTGGGGTGGACCGTGCCGATGCGGACATTGGGGCGCCCGTCGCTGGCATAGATCTGCCGCAAATCAAGGCTGGTGGCAGGATAGATCGGCGATCCGGGGATCGGGTAACGGGTGACGCCGCGCCGAAATCCGGTGATGTTTCCGGTCAGGCGCTCCTCATCGCCTTCGCCAAGGAAATCGACTTGCGCGATGACGCCGCCCTGCCCGTCGGCCTGCTGGGCATGACGCTGCGTCCGCACGCTGGCGAGCAACCACGACCTGCCGACCCGGATCTTGATCTGGCTGCCGACCTGCCCGGAAATCGCCACCGATGGATCGGTGTCGGCCATGCATTCCTCAAGCCTGCGCAAGTCGAGCGCGATCGAACTGCCGCCACCGGCCACATCCATCACCCGGCCCAGCGGACGCAGGGCGTTGTCGGCGGCTGGGCGCGGGGGAGCCGCCCGCTGCAAGGCCGGAGCATCATCGGGCGAGGCGAACCCGTCCTCGCCGCCAAGTGGGCTCAGTGGCCTTGAGAAATCCTGGCTGCTCATGTCCATCGTGTACCCGCCTGCGCGACCCGCACCCGGCGGCCCCGGCAATCAGGGCTATCAAGCGATGGTTAAAAGCCTGATAATGGCCATGGAACGATGGTTCGAGAATGGCGGTGCGGGCTCAGATCAGGGCGAACAGCCGCCCGGCCAGCCAGCCCATGCCGACCGACACCAGCACCACGAAAATGCCGTAAAGCAGTCCGTTGTGCTGGGCATTCCACGCCACGAACCGCTCGAAGCCGGCCTTGTGCACGACCACCCGCGTCACTTTCGATGCCACCACCCGGCCGTCGCGGATGGCAAATGTTTCGGCGGTATAATCGCCGACCGGGACACTGGAGGGTAGCGCGATGCGCGCCTGATACAGCACCTGACCACTGATCTGCACGCCGCCGTCATCCTGCTGGTACAGGCCCTGGCGGCGCATGTGCGCCACCAGTCCCGCGGCAAAGCGCTGCTGGCGCGTCGGATCGATCGTCCCGGTGGGCGAAAGCTGCAGGGCATCGAGGCCAAGCTCGTAGATCGCCGCTGTCCGATCGTCGACGATGGTGCGCACAGGACGGCTGGCCGCTACCGCATAGAACCCCGGCGCCGAGCCGAAAGCGGCGCTGGCGGCGTTGATCCACATGCCCGCCACCTTGCGCTTTTCGCGGACCACGACCGAGCGGACCGGCCCTTCCAGCACGACCACGATGTCGTAATCGTGCGCCGCGCGGGTGCCTTCGGGTGTCAACAAAGCGCCGAACAGCAACAAGTCGGCGCCATTGAAGCCCTGCCGGACCTGCACGTCGTGCTGCGAGATTTCGGGGACAAGGATCGGATCGCGGGCGCCGCACAGCATCGCCAAGGCCAACAGCGCCAGCAGCAGCGCTGCGACCGGGCGAAGCCAGCCGGCCCAGCAGCTCACAGCAATGCGGCTCACGGCAACGCGGCTCACAGCAACACGGCTCACAGCAATGCGGCTCACAGGCCGACCACCGTGAACACCTCGTCCGGCTGATAGCCCAGCCCCAGCGCCATTCGCAGCGCAACCGCCAGCACGATCACCGCAAGGATCAACCGCAGCACCTCGGGCCGCGCCTTCTGGGCGAACTGCGCGCCCACTTGCGCGCCCGAAACCGAACCGATCAGCAACAGCCCGGCCAGTACCACATCGACGGCATGCGTGGTCAGCGCGTGCATCATCGTGGTCGCCATCGTCACGAACAGGATCTGGAACAGCGAAGTGCCCACCACCACGCTTGCCCCCATGCCCAGAATGTAGAGCATCGCGGGCACCAGAATGAACCCGCCGCCGATCCCCATCAGCATCGTCATGATACCGGTGATCATGCCGAGCAGCAGCGGGGCCAATGGCGAAATGTACAGGCCCGAGCGATAGAACCGCCAGCGCAGCGGCAGGCTGGCGACCAGCGGATGGTGCCGCCGCCGCCGCGCCGGTCGCGCCGCTCCACCGCGCGCGATCCGCAGCGACACGATCGCCTCCCACGCCATCAGCGAGCCGATGCCACCCAGCATCAGCACATAGAGCACGCTGATCACCGTATCCATCTGGCCCAGCGCCTGCAGCAGCCGGAACAGCAAGGCGCCGATGCCGGTGCCGAGTACGCCGCCGACAACCAGCACCGCGCCCATCTGGTAATCGATGCCGCCGCGCCGGGCATGGGCGAATGCGCCCGAAACGCTGGCGCCGGTCACCTGACTGGCCGCAGAAGCCGCAGCAACCGTCGGCGGCACGCCATAGAAGATCAGCAGCGGTGTCGTCAGAAATCCCCCGCCGACGCCGAACATGCCCGACAACAAGCCGGTCAGCCCGCCCAGCGCGATGATGACCCAGGCGTTGACCGCAAGGTTGGCGATGGGAAGGTAGACGTTCATCCTGATAGCGACTGGTAGCCCATGCGCCCCCGCTTGCAAACGCCGTGCTCCACCATAGCGGCGACGCCCTAGAAACCGCCTGCAAGGGTAAGCACCGGACCGGAACCCGGCAAGGCGCTGCCCGCCACCCGGAAACGCCAGTCGAGCATCGCGCGCATCCGCAGGCCGCCCGGCGCGATCCGCCATTGCACGCGCGGCCCCACATCGAGCCGGACCGCGCCTTGTTGCCCGCCGCTCCACGCCCCGGCCCCCAGCGACAGGTCGCTGCGCTCGTTCAGCCGCACCAGCCGGTGCAGCACGGTGCCCTGCAGGTCGAAAAAGGCCGTCGCGTCCCTGCCGCCCACCCAGCCCGCCTGGCCGAACCCCTCCAGTTCAAGCCCGAGCCCCGGTGCGCCCACGGGACGCGGCCCCAACCCGCCCACCAGCGCCAGCGCGGGGCGAACCTGCGTCGCTGCGCTGCCTTGCTGGACCCGCACCTCTGCCAGCAGCGCGACCGGCTGGCGCCGCATCGGTCGAACCGAAAGGCCAAGCGCCAACTGACGGTCGGTGAGTCCGCCCACGGCGCTGGTCAACCGGGCATAGGCGGCGGGCTTGAGGCGACTGCCCGGCGCAAGCGCAAAGCGCAGGACCGCACCGGCCTGGCTGCCGCCATAGGCCCCGCTGCCCGCTGCCAGACTGGCCCTGTCCGCCTGGCCACGCAGCAAGACCCAACCATCGCCCGACCAGCGCGAAGGGCGCGATCCATCGCCCGACCAGCGCGAAGGGCGCGATCCATCGCCGTGAGATACCGCCATCCCGGCTGGCGACGCCGCTTCGGCCGGTGTGTTTGCGGGCAAGTATGCGTTGTCTGCTGGAAGTCCGGGCGCGGTTGGCGGCAATGGTCCTGCACGCGACGGCGGCCGCCCGGTTCGCATAAGCGCATCTGCGCCAAACCAGAGGCGCCCGCCGCGCGCAGGCGCCGACCCCGGCTCTCGCCCATCCGCATCGCCCTTCGGTCCTGCCCTGCCATACTGTGTCGCGGGGAAAGGCTGGGGAGGGTCGCGGCGCCTGTGCTCGACCCGCAGGCTCAACAGGGCAGGGACACGCCAGCGGCCATCGGGCCAGTGATCGGGCCGGTGATCGTGCCAGCCAGCCAGCGCGCGGGGTTGCGCTATGGCGGATAGGGCCAACCTGTCCGGCACGTTGGTCACAGGATCATGATCGAACCACAGCAGCGCGATCCGCAGCCCGACCCATGCAACCAGCACGCCCACCAGCGCCACCAAGGGCTGCCCACGACGCCGCGCGATTCCCGACGCGACCCGCTCACCAAGCGCCCGATCGTGCTCGGGCGGATCAAGATCGTTCCCCGTTATCAGGTCGCCACGGCCAGTTGCGGCAACCGCGCGTGAACAGTGTGGTCCCAGATGACCTGTCCGGACCGCAGCGAAGCCAGATAGGCCGTCAATGCGCGGCGCGCAGCCATAATGGCGATGACATTGCCCACCGGCATCCGCAACACCGCCCAGACCCCTTCGCGCAAGCCGTATTCGCGCGCGGTGAAGGCACATCGCGCCACGATCCGCCACAACAGCGCCACGAAATTCAGCGCCAGCAGCCAATGCAACGCCTGCTCGTTGTCGGCGGCAAGTCCGGGCTTGGGCACTCCCACCCAACCCGCTGCCGCCAACATCGGCGCAAGCAGTATCAGCGAGTAGGCCACAGCCAGCACCACAGCGGTCAACGGGCCGCGCCGATCGCGCAACCGCATCCACAATTCCGGCAACGAAGCCGACCAGCCCAGCCGTTCCCAGCCCTGAAAGGCGATACCGTGCAGCCAGCGCGTCTTTTGCCGGACCGCCGCAACCAGTTCTGCCGGAAAGAATTCGCGCGTGGCGACAAGTTGCCCGTTTTCATCGCGGACCCGCAGAAAGCGGCCGCGCCCGCCCGCCTCGCTCACCAGCAGGCCGAATTCATAGTCCTCGGTCAGGCATTCGGCGGCAAACGGGTCGGGACTGCCGCGCCGCGCCGCGATGGCCTCGATCGCCGCGCGCGAAAACGCGCAGCCCACTCCCGCAGCAGGCAGGCTGACCCCCAGCCAGTCACGCACCACCATCGCCTTGGCGTGGCTTTCGGCAAATTCATCGCAATAGTGCCCACCGACCCAGCGGCTTGCGGCCTGCGGCTCAGGCCGGACCGGCAGTTGCACGAAGTCGGCGCTGTCGAGCCCGCGATCGAGCAGCACGAGGCCAGCGGGATGCACCATGTCCTCGGCATCGTGCAGGATGATGCCGCGCGCGTGAAAACCGCGTCGCGTTTCATCCTGACAGAGCGCGGCGTAAAGGCGGTTCAGGCAATCGGCCTTGGTCGTCGGCCCCACCCGGTCAAGCACCACGATCCGCAGCCGCGCATCCTCCGAAACGCCGATCAAGGCCGCCAGCGTTGCCGCATCGTTGCTGTAGCAGCCGACATAGATGCGCAAGTCGCGCTGCGGCCAGACCCGCAAGGCGTGGTCGAGCATGGCGCCGATCACCGCCGATTCGTTCCACGCAGGCACCAGCACGGCAAGCGCGCCGCGCAAGGGGGAGTCCGCAGGCTCGCTGACCCGGCTGGTCTTGACGCGACCGGTCACCCGCAAGACCAGCCACAGCAAGTCGATGCCGGTTTCATCGATGACCCCGATCGCGAACCAGAAGGACGCAAACAGAAGCAGCTCGTGTTCTAGCCCCCAAAGCCACGCGAAATGCGCAGCCAATGGCATCGTTTCCATTGTTACCCCGCCGATTGACGGCCATCACCCCATCAACGAGACTATGCGCGGGTCCGGCTACTGACAACGCCGGGCCGGATGGGGAATGATTCGAAAATGGCGGTATTCCGACGTATTTCTGCAGCTCTCGGGCAGTTGCTGCATGACGAGGCGGCACCGGGCATCGTGCTGATCGTCGCCGCCATAGTAGCGCTTGCACTTGCGAACTCGCCAACAGCACATGGCTGGCATGCATTGCTGCACGATCCATTGCCGTGGACGCCGGTGACCCGGCTGGCATCGCTGCACGAATGGATCAACGACGCGCTGATGGCGCTGTTCTTCTTTGTCATCGGGCTTGAAATAAAGCGTGAAATCCTTTCCGGGGAACTGGCCGACGCAAGCCGGCGGCGCCTGCCTGTGATCGCTGCCGTCGTGGCGATGGCGGTGCCTGCAGCGGTGTTCCTGGGCGTTGTCCACAATGATGCCGCACTGCACCAAGGCTGGGCCATTCCGGCCGCCACCGACATTGCCTTTGCACTTGGCGTACTGGCCTTGTTCGGGCGCGGATTGCCTCCCTCGATCCGACTGTTCCTGCTGACCGTCGCGATCGTCGATGACCTTGGCGCGATCGCGATCATCGCCTTTTTCTACACGCACGACATCGATCTTGGCTGGCTGGGCGCCGCTGCGGCGATCCTGGCGGTGCTGGTGGCGATAAACCGATTCGGTGTGCGAGAATGGTGGGTCTGGCCGATCCCATCGGCATTGCTGTGGTATGCCACGCTGCAATCGGGCGTTCACGCCACCGTGGCGGGCGTGCTTGCGGCCTTGACCGTGCCGCTGGCGCTCGACCGGCGCGGCGATAGCGCGCTGCTGCGGATGGAACACGCCATGGTTCCGTTCAACGGGTTCCTCATCGTCCCGCTGTTCGGATTGGCCAACGCCGGGGTCGAACTGGGCGACATCGGGCACGACGCCATGTTCGCTCCCTTGCCGATCGGCGTCGCGCTGGGGCTGTTGCTGGGCAAGCCGGTGGGCATCCTGCTGGCCGTGTTCGGCTGCGAATGGTCCGGCATCGCCCAACGGCCCGCAGGCGCAAGGACGCTGCACCTGATCGGCATGGCCCTGCTGTGCGGGATCGGCTTCACCATGAGCCTGTTTCTGGCAGGCCTTGCCTTTCCAACCGCGCCATTGCTGGTCGAGGAAGCCAAGCTGGGCATCCTGGGCGGGTCGATCGTGGCGGCCTTGTTGGGCGGGGCGCTGCTGCGTCTGGCGGCCCGGCAGCAACCCGCCGAAACGCAGTGACACAGCGGTGACATAGCGGTTCGATCACTGGCGCCAGAAATTTGCATGAAACCTTTGGCGCCCAGACGCGTAAAAGGACGCAACCAAGCTCCATTCAAGGGGAACCAGCATGCCCGGTGACAACGCCAACAAAGCCCTGATCGACAGCCTGAACGGGCTGCTGGCCGATTACTTCGCGCTTTATGTCAAGACCAAGAACTATCACTGGCACGTCGCCGGGCTGAACTTCCACGATCTCCACCTGCTGTTCGACGAACAGTCGGCCGAGCTTTTCGCGCTGACCGACGTGGTCGCCGAACGCGTGCGCAAGAATGGCGGCCGCACGCTCACCTCGATCAAGTCGGTCGGCGCGCATAGCGTCATCAAGGACGATGATCGCGAGAAGGTGGACGCACTCGACATGGTCAAGACGCTGCGCGACGACAACGCCAAGCTGGTCGCGCGTATCCGCGAAGCAAAGGCCGCAGCCGGTGCCGCGGGCGACAACGCGACCGAAGGCCTGTCGGACGACTGGACCGATCAGGCTGAAAAGCGGGTGTGGTTCCTGAGCCAGATCCTCGGCTGAACATGAAACTCACTCCCCGGCCCGACGGATCGTGGCGCGAACCGCCACCGATCCGTCGGGCTGCGGGGTCATGGTGAGCGTTTCGACGACCAGCCCCTTGTCAGCGAGCGAATCGAGCCAGGACAGCGCGCTTGTGGCGCTGGCGTCGCGAATGATGATCAATGTCGTTCGCCCACCGCCGCCGGGCTGGTGCGTCTGCAACACAAGTCCCGCCGTCTGCGCCAGACTGGCCACCTCCTGATCTATCGGCGCCTGATCTATCGGCACCTGATCGACCGGCGTGACGCGCGGAGCGTTGCGGGAGGGACGATCAGGGCCAAGTGTCCGGATTGCCGCCAGCACTTGTGCGCTGCGTCTGGCGCTGTCGGCTTGCCGCGCACGAGCGGCGTCGAATGCCCGCCCGACCGGCCATATCAGGCCATCGACAAGCACGACCGCCAAACCGAGCCCGAGCGCGGTGAGCACCAGGAACCGCTCGCGCGCCGTCAACGCCTGCAGCCAGTCCTTCAGCCGCCCGATCATGGCGCCCGCACCGTGATCGCCGCCACGATTGCGCCGGTTGCGTCGGGCACCGGGGCGGGTGGCACGGTGACGGCCCAACCGTCGCGTTGCAAGGCGATCAGCAAGCCGTTGACATCCTCCACCCGTGGCGCGGCGATGGTGAGGTGCAGCGTTCCGTCCCCGGTCCAGGCCAGGTCGCGCAGGGTCGACGAGGGGGTCGCCCGAATCGCGAGCAACACCGCCGCCAGAGGTGCTGCGAAACCAGCCGCACCAGTCCCGCGCCGGGTCTGCGCCTCACGCACCAGTTCTTCCGCCGAGGCAAGATCGGTCGCGCGGATGCCGTGACGCTGCGCTTCGGCCACAACCGCCGCTTCGGCGTCGCCCGCCGCGCGGTTCCAGCGGCCGATGCTCGCCAGCATCACCGCCAAGCCAAGCAAAAGGCACAAGCCGGTCATCCGCGCCAGCGGCGGCCAATCCAGTCCGGACAAGAGCGCAGCGCGGCGCGGCGCAAACGATCCCTGCCGCAAATCGAGCGGCGGCGTCAGGAATGTCGCCAGCAGCGCGTGTTCCAGTTCGCGGTCGACGATGGGTGTCGGCGGCAACATCTGTCCCAACGTCTCGACCAGCGCCGGTTCGCCGACAAACGCCGCATCGAGCGAACGTGCAATGCATTGATCGCCAAGCCGTGCCACGACCAGCCCCGCATCCGGTCTTGGCAGCACCAGTGCAGCCGGAACCAGCGCAGCAGGATCGATGCCCAGCCCGGCGCAAGCCGCCAGCCAGTGCTCCATGTCGTTCATGCCCGGATGCGCGACGAGCAGGCGGTCGCCGTCGGTTGCCGCGACCGCGCCGTGGAGCGGTCCATCGCCGATCACCGGCGCTTCCAGCCGCGCGCTGGCCAAGGCCTGGGCGCATGACAAGCCCGGAGGCAGCGGCAGCTCACGCACCGGAGCCAGCGCCGCCGGGACCAGCACGACGACCGGCGCCCCGGCGACTTCCAACGGCAGCCTTGCCACGGCATTGGGCCCGATCACGGCACCGCGGGCGCTGTCGATCCGCCACCAATGCAGGTCGGCATCGGCCCGTTCGGGCAACAGCAGCAGGTAGCCCGAGCCCCGCATCCGTTCAGCCGCCATCGTCATGAATGTCGGCCTTGAGGTCAGCGCCGCCCGGCCTGCCATCGGCGCCGAGCGAAAACAGGTCGTACGCATGGCCATCGGGTCCGGGCACCTGATACTGGTAGGCGTGGCCCCAAGGGTCGGTCGGCAACGCCTTGACATAGCCGCCGGGGCGATAGCCTTGCGGCATCGGCAGATTGGCCGGTGCAACCTTGAGCGCGCCCAACCCTTGCGCCTGATCGGGATAGCTGCCCTGATCCAGCCGGTACATCTCGAGCGCCTGCGCCAGTGTGGCGAGATCGCTGCGCGCCTTTACCACCATCGCTTTGTCCTGACTGGGCAGCACATTGATCAGCACCACCGTGGCCAGCAGGCCGATGATGAAGATCACCACCATCAGTTCGATCAGGCTGAAGCCTGCGTCGGACGACCGTGTGCGGGCGGATGACGGGTGTGCGGGCATGGGCGCTAAAGTCCGGTCAGGGTCTGCAATTGCAGGATGGGCAGGAGGATCGACAGGATGATGAGCGCGACCAGCGCCCCCATGACGATGATGATCGCCGGTTCGAGCAGCGCCAGCGCGGTGCTGGAGAACGCTTCGAATTCACGGTCGAGGTAGTCGGCCGCGCGTTCGAGCATGGGGCCGAGCTGGCCCACCGCCTCACCACTTGCGGCAAGATAGACCAGCAACGGCGGGAAACCCGACACTTCTCGCATGGCCGTCGACAGCGCAGCGCCCGCGCGGACGTGCCGGGTGATCGCCTCAAGCCGCGCCGCCTGCACCCGGTTGTTGACAGTGCGGGCCGCCAGGCGAAGGCCATCGACCAGCGGCAATCGTGCTTCGATCATCGCCGCCAGCGTGCGCGCAAGCCCGGCAGCATGGACATCGCGGATCAACCGACCGGCCAACGGCAGGCGCAGCACAACCGCATCGACGCGCTGTCGAAAGGCCGGCTTGCGCAGGCCGCGAGCAAACGCCGCGCCTGCCAACACGGCGCCCAGCGCCAGCAGCCAACCCCATGCCCCAACGAAGCGCGACAACCCGATCACGGCGCGCGTCAGCCAGGGCAACTGGCGACCCGATTCGTCGAACTGTTCGACGACGCGCGGCACCACCCAGATCATCAGCGCCACGACCACCGCCAGCGCGACCAGCGCCAACGCCACCGGATAGGCCAGCGCGGCCAACACCCGCCCGCGTATTTGTGCTTGCCGTTCGAGCAGTTCGGCCATGCGTTCGGCGATGGCCGGAAGGCTGCCCGAATGCTCGCCCGCCGCGATCATCGCGCAATAGATCGGCGGGAAACTCGCCCGGTACAGCCGCATTGCTTCGGCCAATGGCATGCCTTCGACAACGCCGGCGTGTACCGCCAGCAGAATGGAGCGCGCGGCCGGTCGCTCGGTCTGGCGGGCAATCGTGCGCAGCGCCTCTTCAATCGGGCACACGGTGATCAACGATGCCAATTGCCGCGTGAACAGCGCCAGTTGCCGGGCCGACAGCGTGCGCGCGGTAAGGCGCTGCCTGACGCGATCGGCAAGACTGATCGGAAAGGTCGCCGCGTCCGCAGCGATCGTGAGATCGCGGTGCAGCCGGAGGACATGCCACCGTCGCTCAGCCAGACGGCGCGCGGCCTCTGCCTCGCCCGGCGCCTCGATCGCGCCGCGCCGTTCGCGCCCCTTCGGATCGACCGCCTGATAGGCATAGCGCGCCATCAGCCGTCCTCCTGCCGCAGGATCCGCGCCGCTTCTTCGGCGCTCGTCAGCCCCTCGCGCACCAGCCGCCGTGCCGCCTTTGCCAGACGCGGAGCCTCGGCAAAACCGATCGCCGCGATGGCCGTCTCGGCCGCTCCATCGTGGATCAATCGGCGCAGCGCATCGTCAACCCGCAACGCCTCGAACACACCGACACGGCCGCTGTAGCCGGTATTGCGGCAATGCGCACAACCGGCGGCCGTCCAGACGGGTCGACCGGTCTTCATGCCCAGCACGCCTGCCAATCCCGGCTCCAGCGGCGCTTGCGCCCGGCAATGGGTGCACAGCCGCCGTACCAGTCGTTGCGCCACCACCGCGCGCAATGTGGACGCCAGCAGGAACGGCTCCACCCCCATGTCGCGCAACCGGGTGATCGCGCCGACCGCGTCATTGGTGTGGACGGTCGAGAGCACCAGATGGCCGGTCAGCGCAGCCTGCACCGCAATTTCAGCGGTTTCACGGTCGCGGATTTCGCCAACCATGACCACATCGGGATCCTGTCGCAGGATCGCCCGCAGCCCTGCGGCAAACGTCAGACCGATGCGCGGGTTCACCTGCGTCTGCCCGACCCCGTCGACCGCGTACTCGACGGGGTCTTCGACCGTCAGGATATTGCGTTTTCCATCGTTGAGCGCGCGAAGGGCGGCATAGAGCGTGGTCGTCTTGCCCGACCCGGTCGGCCCGGTGACCAGCACCACACCGTTGGGCTCGGCCAAGCCACGGCCAAGCACCGCTGCGGCGTGCTCCGACAACCCCAGCGCCGCAAAGTCGAGCCCGGCGTTGTCCTTGTCGAGCAGGCGCAAGACGACGCGTTCGCCCGCACGGCTTGGCAGGGTCGAGACGCGCACATCGACCAGCTTGCCGCCAAGGCTCAGCGCGATGCGACCGTCTTGCGGCACCCGGCGTTCGGCGATGTCGAGCCGGGCCATGACCTTGATCCGGCTGACCAGCACCGGCGCGACATGGGGCGGCATGCGCAGCTTTTCCGACAGCACCCCATCGCTGCGCATCCGCACGACCAGCGCCTGTTCGTAGGGTTCGAGATGGATGTCCGAAACGCCCTGCCGTAGTCCCTCGGCGATCAACCCGTTGATCAGACGGATGGCGGGGGCATCGTCGGCCCCATCGAGCACGTCCTCGGCGCTCGGCAGGCCCAAACCATCCTCGCCATCGAGACCTTCGGCAAAGTCGCCGGCCATCGCCGCAGCCGCGCCATCGACGGCATAGGTTTCAGCCAGCAGCCGTTCGAAGGAAGCCGCAGGAACGTCCCGCACCGCCAGCGGAGCCCGGACCAGCCGCCGCAAGTCAAGCAGCACCAACGGATCGCCGCCTTCGCGCCTTGCCACGGCCACCACGCCATCCGCGCTGACACCTTCGACCAGCATCCCGGCATCGCGCGCCAGTGGATAGGGCAGGGCAACCATCACGTCAGCCTTGGGGCCGTGCCGGAGCGATCACCGCATCGCCCGGCATCGCCGCAGCAGGGGGCGTGCCCGACGGCGGGGACGTGTCCGGTTGCAGGGGCGGGGCGACCGGCAAGGCAGCGCCCAGATAGTCGGCAATCAGGTCATCGATGCCCGGCTCGCGCGTCGGATCAAACCCGGTCTCTGCCTGCCGGACCGCACCATAGCGCCGTCCGGTCAGCGCCGCCCGGTCGGCACCATTGCGCAAGATCGTGGGGCGGATGAACACCATCAGGTTGGTCTTGACCCTGCTTTTCCCGCGCGATTTGAACAGTTCCCCCAGCACGGGCACGCTCGACAGCAAGGGCACTTTCTCGATGGTGCGACGCTCATTGTCGTCAAGCAGCCCACCCAGCACGACGATTTCCTGATCCCCCACGGTCACCGTCGTCCTGATCTCGCGCTTGTTGACGATCAGTTCGCTGTTGCTGCTCGACACCGGTCCGGCAATCGAACTGACCTGTTGACGCAGATCCAGCCGCACTTGCGACCCGGCGTTGATCTGCGGCGTGACGTCCAGTTCGATCCCCACGTTCTGTCGCTGGATGGTGCGGAAGGTGTTGCCGAAATTGGCCTGACTGACCGCCTCGCCCGTAGCGACGGGGATTTCCTGACCGAACAGGATCGAGGCGGGAACGTTGTTGTTGGTGGTGATATGCGGGGTGGAAAGGATGTTCGAATTGGTGTCGGACCGGATCGCGTTGATCAGTGCCCCGAAGAACCGACCATGGCCAAGGTCCGTGGCATATCCGCCGAAGCCGCCGCTTGCCCCCAGCACGGCTTGCGCCGCCTGATTGCGCAAGTAATCGCCCGTCGGTGAATTGTAGGTGGTGGTCACCGTGCTGCCGTTGACCACGGTCGTCGATTGATCGAGCCGGTCGGCATAAAGCCCCCCGGCAACGCTCAGGATGTTCGGCGCCGCATTGCTGAAGTTGCTGACCGCAAAGGGAATATCCTTGCCCCCCAGCAGCATCTGCACACCCAGCTTTTGCGCCACCGTGTCCGACACTTCGACGATGATCGCCTCGACCAGCACTTGCGCCTGCGGCACGTCAAGCTGGCGGACGAGGTCGGCGAGCCGCTTCTGATCGTCGAGCGCGCCGCCGATGATGACCGCATTGGCACCGGGATAGCGGGTGACGGTAATCGCCGCGCGGCCGCCATCCTGCCTGATCGGCCCGGAACCGAGGCCGCCGCTGGTCGCGCCGGTGGGGTTTGCAGTGCCTTGATTGCTGCCGACCGCGTTCGCGTTGTTCAAGGAGCCCTGCCCTTGCCCGGCCATTCCCGCAGCACTGCCACCAACCCCGCCCAGCGAGACCGGAGCCTGCGATCCCGACGTGACCTCGGCCCCGCCTTGCGCACCGGCAAGACGTTCCAGCACCGGCACCAACACGGCCGCATCGGCATAATCGAGCCAGACCACGCGGATCTGACCGCCGCGCGCGGCTTCGGCATCGATCCGTCGGGCAAGGTCGGTCAACCGGGCAACGGTCGACGCATCGCCGCGAACCAGCACGGTATTGGCGCTGTCGACCGCGACCACGCTGGCGTTGCTTCGCGCGCCATCGGGGCCGCTGGCCGACAATTGCGTCAGCGCGCCTGCCACTTCGCGCGCCCCGGCATGTTCCAGCACCAGTGCCGCGCTATCCGACTGATCGCGGTCGATACGGCTGACAAGATCGCGAATCCGGCGCAGATTGTCGGCATAATCGACAATGACCAGCGAACCGGCGGCCTGATTGGCGGTGATCGAGCCTTCCTTGCTGACCAGCGGGCGCAGGGTTTCAACCGCTTGCGCTGCGCCGATCGTACGCAACCTCATGACTTCGGTGATCATCTGGTTGCGCGCCGCACCCTTGCTGCCGATCTGGCCAGGCTGGCTGGCGGCGCCATCGGCGGGCTGGATGCGAAAGGCGCCGTTGCCGGTGGGCACCGCGACCAGCCCGTTGGCGCGCAATGTCGACAGGAACACCTCGAAGTATTCCGAACGGTTGAGTGCCCGGTCGCTGACCACGCTGACTTTGCCCTGCACCCGCGCATCGACGATGAAAGTCCGGCCGGTGACTTCGGCCACGTCGGCCACGAAGGCGCGGACATCGGCATCGCGGACGTTGAGCTTGTACTGCGCAAGCGCGACGCCGGGCAGCATCAGTGCCAGTGCCAGCGTCAGTGCCGCGATCAGGACTGCCAACCGGCGGATCATGGCGCCTGTGTGCCATCAGCTTGCGGGGAAACGGCCCCATCTGCCGACTGATCAAGGTACAGCAATTCACGCAAGCCGCTCCGCGCCAGTTCGACATGGTCGAACGCCACGGCGGCAAGCTGGACCCCCGGTGCCACTTCTTCCCCCGGACGATAGAGCTGTTGCACCCCGTCAGCCGCAGCGATGATCGCGCTGCCCTTGCCGTCGACCTTGCCGTCAACTGTGCCCTCGACTGTGCCGTCGACCGTCGTGCGGGTGGCGAACAACCTGAGCGCCAGCGCCGTGACCATGGCGGTGCCGGCTTGTTCCGGTTGAGCAAGACCGGGGCGAAACGGATCGGCCGTGGCGAACAGACGCGCCCGCTCACCCGGTGGCAGCAGCCGCACCTGAGCCAAAGGCGCGGGGTCGGGTTGCCGGATGGGCGCGGCCAGCACCCATAAAGTGGCTGCCCCAAGCAGCATCGCGATTCCGGCAAGAAGCCACCACAGCGAGGCCTGCACGATCAGTCGCGCAGCCGAGCCGACCGGATCGGCGCCGCTGGCCCGCCTGCCATTATCCCGCCATCGTCTGAAATACCCTGCTGCCCGCGCCAAGCCCCGATGCCCTCCATCCGCGCCGAACCAACGGGTCCGCGCCGACCGGCATCGCTGCTATCACGCCAGCGACGCCGGTTCAGACCGGGGACGCACCCGAAATGGATGCGGCTGGCGGGCTATCTCCCGGTGGTGCCCCTGCAACATCGCAACCCAACAGGCGCGAATCGAGCAAGACTTGCGCAGAATCGGCGTCCTTCGCACCGTTGACGCTCTGCCCCAGCCGCAATGCCTCGCGATCGAATTCGGCCAGCGTTGCATCCTGTCCGGACGGGCTTGCCGCCACCGCACGGGCCAGCCAGTCCTTGGCCCTCGCCCGGAACACGGCGGCATCGGCCAAATCGACCTGCGTCGGCGTGCCCCCTTCGAGGATGCCCGCCAAAACCGCATCGGTAGACGCGCACACCAATGCGCGGGCATAGGCGTTGCGATCGATGGAGGCCGTTCGGCTGCCGTGGCGCGCGTCGCCTGCTTGCGCCGCCACAGGGGCGAAACCCGGTCCGGTGACGATGGCTGCGATGGCAGCGATGGCAGCGACGGCAGGAAGCGGCATTCCGGACCCTTTCGGCACCCGCCCGGCGGCGGTCGATGGAACCATGATCGCCAGCAAAGGGCGCTTGTCGAGCGGGTCGGACAGACCGTTTGCGCATCGTGCCGGGGCGGGACAGGCTTGCTGCCGAAGATGAATCGGGCGACAAGCGATCGGATGGCGATGCGTCTTGTCTCGCGGGCTATTCCTGCCCCACTGCACCGCGCGCTGCTGCGGCTGGCGCAGCGTGTGCGCCTGCGCTGGTGGGGACTGCGGCGGCTGGAGCAATGCGGCACGAATGCACTGGTGTTCGACCCGGCAGGGCGCCTGCTGCTGGTGCGCCATTCCTACCACCACCCCGACCGCTGGCTGCTGCCCGGCGGCGGCATGGCGCGCGCCGAGGCCCCTGCCATTGCCGCCGCGCGCGAAGTGCTTGAAGAAACCGCGTGCCGCGTGGCGGACCCGCTCTGGTTCGCCACCTTGCGCCGACCGATGCCCCATGGCTGGACCAACCGACTGGAACTGGTCTGGGGCACCACCGCCGATGCCCCCCGCGCCGACGGCCGCGAGCTGCTGGAAGCCGCCTTCTTCGCGCTCGATGCTCTGCCCGATGCGACGGCGGCGACCACCCATGACGTCATCGCCTTGTGGCAACAGCGGATGGCTTCAGAACGGCAGTGACGACTGCGCGGGCGCGCGGGTCGGCTCGTCCTTGTCCTCTGCCTCGCCGGTCAGCGCCGACAAGGTCAGCCCCATCAGGCGCACCGGCTGCGGCAATGGCAGCAAGGCATCGAGCAACCCTCGCGCCATACCGGCAAACTCGTCGGCATCGCTGACCGGCCGGGCAAGCGAGCGCGCGCGGGTGATCGTGGTGAAATCAGCCGATTTCAGCTTGAGCGTAACGGTCCGGCCCGCAGCGCCGCTGCGTTCGATCCGCTCCCACACGATCGCGATGATCCGCTCCAGCGCCTCGCGCAGCGCCGTGCCCGACGATATGTCGGTGTCGAACGTCCGCTCGCCGCCCACCGACTTGCGAGGCCGGTCGGCACGTACCCGCCGCAAGTCGATCCCCCGCGCGGCGCGGAACAGGTAATCGGCCTGCGCCCCGAAATGCGCGCGCAAAAAGGCGATGTCGTGCAAGCGCAAGTCGGCGCCGGTGCGGATGCCCAGCGCCGCCATCCGCTCTGCACCGCGCGGGCCGACCCCGTGGAACCGGCTGACCGGCAAACCCGCCACGAACGCAGCGCCTTCGCCGGGGCGGATCACGCACAGTCCATCGGGCTTGTTCTGGTCGCTGGCCAGCTTGGCCAGGAACTTGTTGTAGGAAACCCCGGCGCTGGCGGTCAAGTCGGTTTCGGCACGGATGCGCTGGCGGATACGCTCGGCAATGCGCGTGGCCGAGCCGATACCATGGCGATCGGCGGTAACATCGAGATAGGCCTCGTCGAGCGAAAGCGGTTCGACGTGGGGCGTGTAGTCGAGGAAGATCGCGCGGATCTGCTGGCTGACTTGCTTGTAGACCTCGAAACGGGGGCGGCGAAAGACCAGATCGGGGCACAGCCGCAAGGCGCGGACCGAAGGCATCGCCGAGCGCACGCCGAACCGCCGCGCCTCATAGCTTGCCGCCGCGACCACGCCCCGTTCCGCCGACCCGCCGACCGCTACCGGCAAACCGCGCAGCGAAGGCTCGTCGCGCTGTTCGACACTGGCAAAGAAGGCATCCATGTCGACATGGATGATCTTGCGCAGCGCCGGGCCGCCGCCATCGTCGTCGGCCTCCGCCATGCCGTGCACGTCCTCGTCCATCTGCCCGTCTTAGCCCAGCGCGCGGCAACAGACAAAGCACTGGGCAGGCATGGTGGTTCTGGCTAAGGGCCGGTCATGCTTGCAACAACCGCAGCCAAGCGCCAGCCCGATCCGGGCCGGGCCGAATTCATCGCGCTGATGGCCATGCTGATGGCGCTGCAGGCTCTGGCAATCGATTCGATGCTGCCCGCATTGGGCCAGATCGCGCAGGATCTGCATGTGGCCGATCCCAATCGGCGCCAGCTTGTCGTGGGCATCTTTCTGGTCGCAGCAGGCTTCGGGGCGCTGGTGCCAGGGGCCCTTGCCGACCGCTATGGCCGCAAACCGGTGCTGCTGGGCAGCTTTGCCGTATTCATCGCCCTGTCGCTCGGCTGCGCGCTGACCCCCAGCTTCGACATGCTGCTGGGCTTGCGCGCGGCGCAGGCGGTGGGCAGCGCCGGGCTGTCGGTGTTGCCCGGCGCCATCATCCGCGACCGCCATGGCGGCGACAGCATGGCCCGTCAGCTTTCGACGATCTCGATGGTGTTCATGCTGGTGCCGATGATCGCGCCGACGCTGGGGCAAAGCGTGCTGCTGGTGGCGGGCTGGCGCTGGATTTTCGTGATGCTGGCCGTGCTCTCGACCTTGGTCGCGGTCTGGGTCTATGTGCGCCTGCCCGAAACGCTGCATCCCGAATACCGCCAGCCGATCAGGCCGGGGGTGATTTTCGGCAACATGGCGATGGCGGCAGTGAACCGCGAATCGGTCGGCTACGTGCTGGGCGGAGCGCTGACGTTCGGCGCGCTGCTGGGTTACGTGAACTCGTCGCAGCAACTGGTGAGCGAGCATTTCGGGGCAGGACACTGGTTCCCGTTGCTGTTCGGCGCCACCGCGCTGGCGATGGCCTGTGCCAGCTTCGGCAATTCGCGGATCGTCGAGCGGTTCGGCGCACGACGGGTCAGCCATGCCGCCCTGTTCACCTATATCGTGCTCAGCACGCTGCAAGTCGTGCTGGCGATGCGCGCGGGCGAAACGCTGTGGCAATTCATGCCGGTGATGGCGCTCAACATGTGCATGGTCGGCTTCATCGGCGCCAACTTCGGCTCGATCGCGCTGCAGCCCTTTGCCGAGATCGCCGGGGCGGCCAGTTCGGTGCAGGCGTTTCTGCGGATGCTGATCGGGGCGACGCTTGGGATCATGATCGGCCAAGGGTTCGATGGCACCGCCCTGCCGCTGGCGCACGCTTATCTGGCCTGCGGCCTGACCGCGCTGGTGCTGGTGCTGTTCAGCGAGCGCGGGCGGTTGTTCGCGCCACCCCAACCGGGCGAGCCGCTGAGCGCGCTGGCCGAGGGGCACTGACTTCGGGGGCGTCAAGGCAGGGAGGGCGTTACGGCAGGGAGCAGGGAGTCAGGGCGCAGGGAGTCAGGCCACCGCCCGCAACACTTTCGGCAGGATGACCGCAGCGGGTTCGGGACGGCCGAACAGAAAACCCTGCATGGTGGAGACGCCCAGTGACCGGGCGACATCGCGTTGCGCGGTCGTCTCGATCCCGGCAACCGTGCAGTCGATCCCCAGTTGCCAGGCCAGCGTGACAATCATCGCCGCCATCGCCCGCGCACCGGCTTCGTCGACCAGTGCCGCCGACAGCTTGCGGTCGATGGTGAACTGGTCGATCGCCAAAGCGCGCAACGCGGCAAGGTTCGACCAGCCCGCACCGAACTCATCGAGCGCGATGCGGAAGCCCGCCTGGGCAAAGGCGCGCAACTGTTCGGCTGCCCGTCGCTGGTCGATCTGCAGCGCGCGCTCGGTCACTTCAAGCGTCACCATCGCAGGAACGGTGCCCGCGCGCGCCACGATGGCGGTCAACGCCTCAACCGCGCCTTGGCGGATCACGTCGCGCGGGGCCAGCTTGATCGCGATGCCGATGCCGGTCTGCGCCGGATTGCACTCTTCCAGCGCCCGTGTGAGGATCATCCGGGTCAGTTCGCCGGTCCGCCCGGTGGCATCGGCGATGGCCATGAAGCGCGACGGCGTGAACCAGTTCTGCCCATCGGGCGACCAGCGCGCATACGTGCCGAGCCGGATGATCTTGCCATCGCGATCATCGACGATCGGTTGATACAACAGCCCGATGCTGTCCTCGAGCACACAGTCGTTGAACTGCCGCGTGACCGCCAGACGTTCCTGCAACGCGGCCTCGTCCTCGGGACCGAACAGCACGACCGCGCCGTCGCGCTGCTCTTTGGCCTTGTACAGCGCCCGGTCCGCCCGCTCGAGGCAGGTCCGCACATCCTCACCGCTGGCGCGGTGCAGTCCGATCGAGGCGCAAAGCCGCAACGTTGAAGGCCCCGACGTGATCGGCTCGCTGATCGCGGCGATCAGGTCGCGACACGCGGCCTGAACCCCCTGCGCACCCAACAGCCCGTCGAGCAGGATCGCGAACTCATCACCGCCCAAACGGCCATGTGCCAGCACCCCGGGCCCTGTTGCGATCCGGTTGCTGACCGTGCGCAACACATCATCGCCCGCGGCATGGCCGTACGTGTCATTGATCAGCTTGAAGCCGTCGAGGTCGAGCAAGGCAAGCCATGGTGCCGTTTCGGCGTGGTCATCCAGATGCCGATCGAGCCGGGAAAGGATCGAGCGCCGGTTGAGCGCTCCGGTCAGGGCGTCGATGGTGGCGTGTCGGTAATGCTTCTGCGCCAGCCGTGCCGCCTGCCGCTCGCGCCGGGCCAGTTGCAGCCGCGATTTCTCTGCCCGCGCGAACGAGTCGTGCTGGCCATAGGTGACGACGACAAGAATCGCCGAGACCACCATCTGGATCAGCGCAATCCACACCGCGTTCGGATCGCCCTCGACAAAGAAGAACAGCGGGCCGGGCACCATGCACGTCGCCGCGATCCACAGCGCCGTGCGCGGTGCATGGATCAGCCCGAGAATGCCGCTGATCATGGTGACCGTCAGTGTCAGCAGCAGAACCGTATGCTGTTCGGCCGTGCCATAGGGATAAAGCGCAAGGCACCATATCTCGAACGCCAGCGAGAGGGCCCCGCCCAACGCGGGAACGCGGGCGACGTCGCGGCGCACGGTCTCTGCCGGGCGCCGGGCAATCTGGCTGGGGCGCCAGTACAAAGCGCGGTTCAAAGCTACCACGATGCCAAGCGGATGGACCACGAGCAGCCACCACGGTGCGACATGGCGAAAGTTCAGCGCCAGCAGGGTGGCATTGAACATGACGACGCAATAAAGCAGCGGAAGGCGCTGCGACAAGCCTGCGGCATAGGCCTCGGTCAACCCGGATCGGTCGGAGGCATGCCAGTCGGACCGCGTGTCACCACCGTTGTCGGCCTCGAGTCCGGCCGCATTCGCAGGGTTGGGCGTCGATCCCGGGGCCATCATCAGAGTTTACGTTCCGGCAGGTTAACGAGCTGTTTACAGATGCTCGAAAGGGGCTGGAACCACCGAGATCAAAGGTTGCCCGAGACTTGCGGGAACCCGTCCGGTTCGGCAGCGGTCAGCGCGGCGACCAAGGCCTTGACCTTTTTCTGTCGCCATTGCGGCATCGGTGCGACCAGCCAGTAACCACGGCGGCAATTCTCGACCGGGCCCAATGCGCGGACCCGGCCGGCCGCCACGGCGGCCTCGCCCAGCAACAACGGCACCCGCGCCTTGCCCAGACCGGCGGCGGCGGCGCTGATCGCGGTGCCTGCATCGCCGACCGAAAACTGCGCCTCACGCGAATCGCCATCGGGCGCATGATCGCCCGGCCAGCCGATCCATGGCGCTTCGGAGCTGGCGTTGGGTGCAGCCACCACCAGCGTACCGGTCTCGCCCAGCGCCACGCCTTCCAGATCGCCCGGACCTTCGGCCCAGCGCACCGCCAGATCGAGGTTGGCTTCGGTGAAGTCGGTTTCGCCATCGCTGCCGATCAGGGCAAACCGCAATTGCGGGCTGGTCAGGCGGAAGGCGGCGAGCCGGGGGCTGAGCCAGGCGGCAAAGAAATCGCGCGGGCAGGCGATCGTGTAGACATGGCTCGATTGTCCGGCCTGCATCGCCTGCACGCCTTCTTCGAAGCGCAGGAACCCTTCGCGGATGGCATCGAGCCCGGACACCGCCTCATCGGTCAGTTCCAGACCCTTGGAGGTCCGGCGGAACAGCACGACGCCGAGCAAATCCTCAAGCGCGCGAATCTGTTGCCCCACCGCGGCGGGCGTGACCGCAAGTTCGTCGGCCGCGCGGGTGAACGACAGGTGCCGCGCTGCCGCATCGAGCACGCGCAGACCATTGAGGGGCAGATGCGTCCGCTTCATGGGTTCCCTTCACGACGCCTGTGGCCATTTGTCAATCACCCGCCCGCACGCGCGGACCGCCCGGCCAATGCCACGCCGCCCACCGGACGTGATGCTCAGTCGGCCGGAGCAGGGGCCGCCAGCGGAAAATAGGGGATCGCCACCTCGAACAGCGAGCCATCGCCGCGGCGCATCGTGTAGTGCCCTTCCATGCTGCCCTGTGCGGTGCCAAGCGGACAGCCCGAAACATAGTCGTGCGACTGGCCGGGGCGCAACAAGGGCTGTTCGCCGACCACGCCTTCGCCGTCGACGAAATTGACCAGCCCGCGCCCGTCGGTGATCCGCCAGTGGCGGGTCAGCAATTGCACCGGCTGATTTGCCTCGTTCTCGATCCGGATGTGATAGACCCAGAACCACTTACCGGCATCCACGCGCGACTGTTCGGGCAGGAAATTGACGGCTACACGCACCGTCACTCCGTCCGTGGTCGTGGCATGCTGAAAAAGGGCTTTCATGGGAAAAGAGACTAGCCCGATTCGTCCGCGCTTCCAACGACGATCTTGCTCGGCTCGCCGCGCAAGTGGCGCAAGGTGCCAAGCGGCCATGGCTGGTGCCCGGACGATCGCGGCGTGGATGCGCTGATGCCGCGATGATGCAGGTCAACGCCCCCGCGATCCTGTGCGCCGTGATCCCGCATGGCGAACACGGCGCGGTCGTGCGCCTGCTTACCGCAGCGCACGGCCTTGTCGGCGCTTATGTGGCGGGCGCGCGCGGGCGCGATCTGCGGCCCTTGCTGATTCCCGGCAACACGCTGGCGGTGGAAGTGCGTGCGCGGGCTGCCACCCGTCTGCCTTCCGCCCGCGTCGAACTGCTGGTCAGCCGCGCCCCATGGATGACCGAACCGCTCGCCGGAGCGGGGATCGGCTGGGCCACCGCGCTGGCCGCCGCAAGTTTGCCTGAGGGGCATCCCTATCCCGCGCTGCACGCCGCGCTCGACGCGCTGCTCGACGCCATCTGCCATGCGCCCTCGGCTCGCGGCTGGGCGCGCGTGCTGGCCGGGTTCGAAGCCTTGCTGCTGCGCGAGGTCGGTTATGGCGGCGCCGTGGCTCCCCCACCCGACGAGCCATGGCCCGAACTGATCGTCCGGCTGGAACGCCTGGGGCAGGCCATCGGCAACCGACTGCTTGCCGATCGGCGCCGTGATGTTATGGGCGCGCGCACGATACTGCTCGACCGGTTGCGCCGGATCGGGGCGGATTGACCGGAACGACACAAACAGGATGAGCGCCATGAAGATTGCAGTTCTGCCCGGCGACGGCATCGGCCCCGAAGTGACCCGCGAGGCCATACGCGTGATCGAGGCGCTCGATCTCGGCATCGCGCTGGCAGAGGCGCCGGTCGGTGGCGCCGCCTACAAGGCGCAAGGCCATCCGCTCCCGCCCGCCGCGCTGGCTGTGGCCGAGGAATCGGACGCCATCCTGTTCGGCGCGGTGGGCGATCCCGACTGCGACCGGCTTGATCGCCATCTGCGCCCCGAACAGGCGATCCTCGGCTTGCGCAAGGCGCTGACGCTGTTTGCCAACTTGCGCCCGGCGCGGGTGTTCAAGGGGCTTGAGGACCATTCGGCACTGCGTCCCGAAGTGGCCTCGGCCATCGACCTGCTGATCGTGCGCGAGCTGAACGGCGACGTCTACTTCGGCGAAAAGGGCTTCCGCACCGCCGTCGATGGCAGCCGCGAAGGCTATGACGTGATGTCCTACAACGAGGGCGAGGTGCGCCGCATCGCGCATGTCGGCTTCCGCGCCGCGCAAGGCCGCCGGGGCAAGCTGTGCAGCGTGGACAAGGCCAACGTGCTCGAAACCAGCCAGTTGTGGCGCGACGTGGTGATCGACGTGGCCCGCGACTATCCCGATGTCGCGCTCGAACACATGTATGTCGACAACGCGGCGATGCAACTGGTGCGCAACCCCGGCCAGTTCGACGTGGTCGTCACCGGCAACCTGTTCGGCGACATCCTGTCCGATCAGGCCAGCATGTGCGTCGGCTCGATCGGCATGCTCGCCAGCGCCTCGCTGGGCGAGCGCCAGACCGCTTACGGAACCTATGGTCTGTATGAGCCGATCCACGGCTCGGCCCCCGACATCGCGGGCAAGGGCCTGGCCAATCCCATGGCGACGATCCTGTCGGCCGCCATGCTGCTGCGCCACTCGCTTGGCCTGGCCGACGCCGCCGACCGCATCGAGGCCGCCGTGGCCGCAACGCTTGAAGCAGGTGTCCTTGGACGGGATCTTGGCGGCAGCGCGGGCACCACGGAAATTGGTGACGCCGTGCTCGCAAGGCTGTAAGCGCCCGCATCATGCTGCAACTTGCCGTCATCCTGCCCACGTTCAACGAACGCAAGAACATCGCGCTGATGGTCGAGCGCCTTGATGCCGCGCTTGCCGGCTTGCGCTGGGAAGCCATTTTCGTCGACGACAACAGCCCCGACGGCACCGCCGACGAGGCGCGCCGCATCGCTCGCGACGATCCGCGCATCCGGGTGATCGAGCGGATCGGTCGGCGCGGGCTTGCCTCTGCCGCGATCGAGGGCATGTGCGCCAGCGCCGCCCCGGTCGTCGCGGTCATGGATGCCGACGGCCAGCATGACGAAACCCTGCTGCCCCAGATGTATGCGGCGGTCACCAGCGGCGAATACGATGTGGCCTACGCCTCGCGCTTTGCCGAGGGCGCCAGCACCGAGGCATGGGGCCGCCCCGACCGGGTCAAGGCTTCGGGCTTTGCCAACGCCATCGCGCGCCGGGTGACCGGCGTCGATCTGACCGATCCGATGAGCGGCTTCTTCATGCTGCGCGCCGAGACCCTGCGCGCCGATGCGCACCGTCTGTCGGGCGTCGGCTTCAAGATTTTGCTCGATATTCTGGCAACCGTTGACCGGCCGCTGCGGGTCAAGGAATTTCCTCTCAATTTTGCGGCGCGTATGGAAGGCGAATCGAAACTGGACCGGACCGTCGTTTTCGAATTTCTGGTGGGCCTCTATGACAAGTGGCTCGGCCGGATAATTCCCACCCGCTTTGCACTGTTCGGCACCGTCGGTGCGCTGGGTGCGATCGTCCATCTGACCGTGCTGTCAGCGGTGCTGCACTTGTTCGGCGCGCAGTTTCAGGTGAGCCACTATCCCAAGGAAGCGGCGTTCATCGTTGGCCAGACGCTGGCCTCGCTCACCGCGATGACCTTCAACTTCGTGCTCAACAACGAGCTGACCTATTCGGACAAGCGGTTGCGCGGGTTCGGCCCCTATTTGCGCGGCTGGCTGAAGTTTGCCGCGACTTGCGCTTTCGGCATGCTCGCCAACATCGGCGTTTCGACCGCGCTCATCCGCATCGGCGTGCACACTTATCCTGCCGCGATCGCAGGTATCATCCTTGCTTCGGTGTGGAACTTCGCGCTGTCGAGCAAGTTCGTGTGGGGCAAATACGGCTGAGCGGAATGCGCCTGGCGTGGCGTGCCCCGCTATTGCCAGCTGTGCAGCCACATCCACGTGCGGTAGGCCGCCTTCATCGTCGGTAAGGGCGCGGCCGAGATGATCGGGTAGAACCCGACAAAGATCGCCAGCGTCAGCGCCAGCGAAGCGCGCAGCGGCCAGCGCAAGCCCTGTTCCCACCATTCGCCCAGAACCAGCGCCAGCGCCGCCATCACGAATACGGCGGCCAGCGCATAGTGGTAATAGAACTGCACCGGCTTGCCGTTGATCGCCCAGAACACCAGCGACAACACATAGAGCAGCGCCACGCCTTGCTTGAGCCGTGGCCGCGCTCCATCCCCGCGCCAACCCTCCCACGCGCACAGCAGCAGCGCGGGCAAACCGGCAAGCATGGTGAACGGGTGGCCGACCATCAGGATGCCACGCTGCGCGCCGTCGACCGGGGCATAGAGGAACCAGATCGGCCGCAAGTTGAACATCCACTGCCACCACCGGCTCATGTAGCGGTGCGGCTTCACCACGCTGTCCTGCAGGTGCAGCATGTAAGTCTGCCATGGGATCAGCCCGCGCAGCGTCATCGGCTGCACCTGATAGAAGAAGGCGGGCGCAAACGTGGCGAAATAAGTCAGCACCGGCACCAGACCGAGCCATACCACCGCTTCGATCAGCGAGACGCCCCGAACCGGCGCATAGCGCGTGCCGAACAGCCATTCGGCCAGCGTGGCACCGGTGACCTTGCGCCCCGGCGTGTGGTGGACCAGCCCGACCGCGCGCGCGCGATCCCAGGCAAACAGCAGGCCGGGCGTGACCATCAGCGGAATGACGTTCCACTTGCCCCCCAGCGACAGCCCCATGAACACCCCGGCCAGCAGCAGGTGCCAGCGGCGGCACCTGGCCCAGGCCAGCGACCATTGCCAGAACGCCAGCGCCATCATCGAGAGCATCGCCATGTCGAGCATCGCGATCCGGCTGAGGATGAACCACTGGAAGTTGGTGGCAAGGAACACCCCGAACAGCAGCGTCGTCACCCGCGAACGGCTGGCCCACCACACCGCGCGGGTTGCGCCGAACAGGCCCAGCGTTCCGGCCACCAGATTGGGCAGCCGCCAGCCGAACGGTGTATCACCGACCAGCTTCATGCCGAGCGCAATGAACTCCTTGCCCAGCAACGGATGCTCGGGGTTCAACCGCCGGGTCAGATCGATCAGCCGCCGCGCCGCAGGCAGGTAGTGGATCTCGTCGAACATCGGCCGCGAAGGGATGCCCAGCCGGATCAGGCCGAGCAGAAAGAAGGCAAGCACGATCAACCAGATCGCCAGCAGCGGATCGGGCCGACCGAGGGCGGCAGCAAGGCGGTGGCGCAGCATGAGGCGCGGCTGATACGCCAATACGACGCGCGCGCGCAATGGTCCGGCTTGCACGCGCCCGCGCTCGCTCTTAAGGCGCTGCGTCATGAAGCGCACAACCGGTCAGGACCGTTCGATCACGCGCCAGTGGCGCCCCGCAACCCAGGCCGTCCGCGGCGGCACCTGGCGTTCCGAAATGGGTGAGACGAGCGAGGCCCTGTTCCTCACCTCGGGCTACACGTATGACGATGCCGCCACCGTCGCCGCGCGCTTTGCCGGTGAGCAGGATGGCATGACGTATTCGCGTCTGCAGAACCCCACCGTGCAGATGCTTGAAGAACGCATCGCCTTGCTCGAAGGGGCTGAGGCTTGCCGCGCGCAGGCGAGCGGGATGGCGGCGATGACCACCGCGCTGTTGTGCCAGCTTT
The DNA here is from genome assembly GCF_020404405.1 of Novosphingobium sp. FKTRR1. Lineage (GTDB taxonomy): Bacteria > Pseudomonadota > Alphaproteobacteria > Sphingomonadales > Sphingomonadaceae > Novosphingobium. The sequence continues at coordinate 53,481 of NZ_JAIZDA010000018.1, forward strand.
CGGCGGGCGATCACGTGGTCGCGGCCAAGGCGGCGTTCGGCTCATGCCGCTGGCTGGTCGACAATCTGCTGCCCCGCTTCGGTATCAGCGGCACCACGATCGATGCAGGCGACAACGCCGCGTGGGAAGCCGCGATCAGGCCGAACACCAAAGTGTTCTTCTTCGAAAGCCCGGCCAACCCGACGATGGATCTGGTCGATCTGGAGTTCGTCTGCACGCTGGCGCGCAAACACGGCATCGTCACGGTGGTGGACAATGCCTTTGCCACGAGCGCCTTGCAGCGTCCGCTCGATTTCGGCGCCGACGTCGTTGCCTATTCGGCCACCAAGATGATGGATGGACAGGGCCGGGTGCTGGCGGGCGCGGTCTGCGGTTCGAACGATTTCATCAACAACGTGCTGTTGCCGTTCCAGCGCAACACCGGCCCCAACTGCGCGCCCTTCAATGCGTGGGTCGTGCTCAAGGGGCTGGAAACGCTCGACTTGCGCATCCAGCGCCAAAGCGAGAGCGCGCTCAAGGTCGCGCAGTTCCTTGAACCGCGCGTGCCGCGCACGCTCTATCCGTTCCTGCCCGGCCATCCGCAGCACGCGCTGGCGCTCAAGCAGATGAAGGCGGGCGGATCGATCCTGTCGATCGTGCTCGATGGCGGGCGCGAACAGGCGCACGGGCTGCTCGACGCGCTCGAACTGATCGACATCTCCAACAACATTGGCGATTCGCGCTCGCTGATGTGCCATCCGGCCTCGTCCACCCACCACGGCGTGGGTGCCGAAACCCGTGCCGACATGGGCGTGGGCGAAGGGATGCTGCGGCTGAACGTCGGGCTGGAAGACCCCGACGACGTGATCGAGGATCTGGATCAGGCGTTGCGCCGCGTAGGACTTTGATCCCGGTTCAGGCGACCCGATCGACCTGTTCGTAGGTGCGGGGGAGCGGCGCGGCCGTCTCCTCCGCCGCCTCGCTCAGCAACAGCCGCACGTGCGGACTGGGCACGCTGACGATTTCGCCCGTGGCCTCGATCGCGGCAACCCAGATCAGATCCTGGCCCTGGCCACGCTCGATCACCCCGATCGCATGGGCACTGCCCTTGTCCACGACATGCAGGCGGACAACGGGATCGAGTTGGGTGAACATGGCCGGCTCCAAGGCATGAACATCATGCGCGATGAGCCGGCAAACGCCTGAAACTCAACAAGGTTTCAGGCGGGAATAAAAAAATCAGTCCGAAAGCGCCCCTTCGGCCCCACCGCCTGCGCGCGCCGCCGCATCCGCTTCGAGCGCGGCGATCCGCAGCTTGAGCGCCTCAACCTCCTCGCGCGCGGTGGCGGCGAGATCCTTGACCGCGTCGAATTCGTCACGGGTCACGAAGTCCAGCCCGCCGAACAGTTCCTTGGCTTTTTCCCGCGCGGTTTCGCCCGCTTCACGGCCCACGCCGGCCAGCGTTCCGGCGGCGCTGTTGAGCAGCTTGACGAAGTCGGCGAGGAGCGGGTTTTCGCTTTGCATGGCACGCATGATCCCAGGAAGTGACGGTGGCGGCTACATGGTGCCGCAGCGCCCGCATCGCAAGGGACAATTCAGCACAGCGACGCACGACGCACGCAAGCCGTCACAGTTCGACCCGCACGGTTGCCCCCGAACCGCTGGCGCCGTCGGCTTGCGGATTGAGTTGCAGGATCTGCAGGTTGAGCGAGGAAGCAAAGCAGACCCACGCCAGATAGGGCAGCAGCAGCATCCCGGCCACGCGCCGCACCCGCCAGAACAGCACCGTGGTGACGAGCAGCGCAACCGCCAGCGCCACGATCAGCCCAAGCGCCAGCGAAATCTGGTGCATCATGAAGAATGCCGGGCTCCACGCCAGATTGACCAGCAGTTGCACGACGAAGGCGGTGACCGCCAGCCCCTGTCCCCGCGCACCGCGCGCCGAACAGACCAGCGCCAGCGCCAGCCCCATCATCACGTAAAGGATGGACCAGACGATCGGGAATGCCAATGGGGGCGGGTACAGCGCGGGCTTGACCAGCGCGGCGAACCACGGATTGTCGGGCACGCTTCCGGCCGCCCGGCCCGAGAGGAAACCAAGCCCCAGACACGAAGGTACGGTGAACAATGACCAGCGAATGATGCTGGCCCTCAATTGGGCAGGAGAAGCAATCTGTTGCATGGTACCCGCAAAAAACTGTTGCCGACCCGCTTGACCGGCCCGGCAGGGACCGGCGAGCATGCCGATTCGCGAGTGATATTGGACGGCAGATCGCCAAACGGCAATCTTGGTTAAGCTCCGTTACCGTGCAGCTACGATCAGGAACTCGACATTGCCTTCGGGGCCGGTGATCGGACTTTCGACAATGCCTTGCACATCAAAGCCTTCGGCCACCAGCCAGGCCTGCACTTCGGCGCAGACGCGGGCATGGAGCGCGGGGTCGCGGACCACGCCACCCTTGCCCACTTCGCCCCGCCCAACCTCGAACTGCGGCTTGATCAGCGCGACCAACCGCGTCGGCCGGGAAGCCAGCGCCAGCGGCACTTCGAGCACCTTGCGCAAGGCGATGAAGCTGGCGTCGCACACCACCCAGGTAGCCGCCTTGTCGATCTGCGCCGGGGTGAGCACGCGCGCACTGGTCTGTTCGAGCACGGTAACGCGCGGATCCTGCCGCAATTTCCACGCCAACTGGTTCGTGCCCGAATCAACCGCGAACACATGAGCTGCTCCGTTCTGGAGCAGAACGTCGGTAAAGCCGCCGGTCGAACTGCCGATATCCATCGCCACGACGCCCGTGGGGTCGAGCCCGAAGTGCGCAATGGCATGCGCCAGCTTGATCCCGCCGCGGCTGACCCACGGGTGATCGCGGCCGCGCACGTCCAGCGGCGCATCGCCGGGAACCGTCTGCCCCGCCTTGGCCACCTTCATCTCGCCGACAAACACCAGCCCCGCCAGGATCAGCGCCTGCGCGCGCGCGCGGCTTTCGACCAGACCGCGCTCGACCAGCAACTGATCGACACGCTGTTTCTTTGCAGCGGCTTGCGGACGGGGGGTCTGGCTTGTGGTCACGGGCAGTCTCTTCCATAGACAGGGCATGATGATCAACCGCCTGGTCGGCTCCTCGCGCGCTTTTGCTGTCCGCCTGCTCATGCTCGGCGGAGGCTGCGTGGCGCTATCCCAGCTTGCCAGTTGCGTTGCGCCGGCGCCAGAGCCGCCCCGTCCGGCCCCGCGCCCGCTCCCGCGTCCGGCACCTGCCCCGCAACAGCGTCCTGCTCCGCTGCCTGCACCGCCACCTGTTCAGCAGATCCGCCCTGCAGCGCCCTTGCCATCGGGCAACGCCGCGCCGGTCGACTGGCATGACGCCCCGCTGGCCGATGGCATCTGGCGCTATCGTGCCGAGCCGGGCGGCAGTCTTGCTGCCTTTGTCACGCCTGCCGGGCAGACCGTGCTGAGCTTGCGCTGCAATCGGGCCGAACGCACCGTTGCGATCAGCCGGTCGGGTATCGCGGCACCGGCCCAGCAAGACCCTGCCCAATCGTCCACTGGCGCCGTGGCAACGGCCGTTCCGGCGTCGATCAGTGCGTCGACGCAACAGCGGCGGCTGACCGCCAGCTATCGCGCACCCGCATTGGTCATCACGCTGCCTGCGCAGGATTCGCTACTGGATGCGCTGGCCTTCAGCCGCGGCCGCTTTGCGGTCGACATCTATGGCACGACGATGCTGGTGGTGCCTGCCTGGTCGGAAGTGGCGCGGGTGGTCGAGGATTGCCGCTGAGGCAATGCCACTTCACCGCGACGAATGGCTTGCGGGAAAGTTTTCCACCGCCTTGTCGGGCGAAGCAAGCATTCTGACGGCAAAATAATTTCGATCAAGACTTGTTGTTCTGCCCGCAATGAATCATCTTCCTGTCAAGGCCGGTGCAGGGCCTTGCACTCCCGGTCCAGCCGTTCGCAAGGGCGGCGAACTTGGCTCAACAGCGCGAAAGGAGGTGATCCGATGTCTCATGGTTCAGCACAGAGGTCGGCATTCCGCAACGCGAGGCATTATCGCTGATTTCCAGATAAGCGATAAAGGCATCGTGGGCGGCACTTCCGGCCGCTGACCATGCGAAGGGCTGCTTTCCTGCGGGAAGGCGGCCCTTCACATTTTTGGGCATTCCCGGATTTCTCGACATACCGGGGCTTCATCAGCCCACGCCGCCCGGATCGACCCGAGGCGATCGGCCCTCAATCGCGATCGGCCCTGCATTGCGTTCGGCCCTGCATTGCGTTCGGCATTGTGCCGGGCGGCAGGTTCCACTACCTCACGCCAAAGACCGCTCGGGATGAGATCAGTCTCTTTTGGACTTTAATTTCATATTCCTTGCCATTTTCGTAATTATAGTTCAACAGCGCGGAACCTCGTTCCACAAGTCCGTTCCAAGGAGTCGATGACCATGGCGACGCTCGCCGAACCGCACGCTTTCACCCGCGCCCCCCACCCCGGCCTCGTGCCTGCGGACGTGCGCGCGCAGGTGCTGGCGAACCCCGGCTTCGGCACGCGCTTCACCGACCACATGGTGTCCATCGACTATGACGCCGACCTGGGCTGGCACGATGCACAGATTCTGCCTTACGGCCCGATCGCGCTCGATCCGGCGGCGGCGGTGCTGCACTATGCGCAGGAAATCTTCGAAGGGCTGAAGGCCTATCGCCATGGCGACGAAGGCATCGCGCTGTTCCGGCCCGATGCCAACGCCGCACGCTTCAACGCCTCGGCCCGGCGGCTGGCGATGCCCGAACTGCCCGAAGACCTGTTCATCGCGGCGGTGCGCGAACTGGTGCTGGCCGATCGCGACTGGTTTCCCACGGTCGAGGGCGGCTCGCTTTACCTGCGCCCGTTCATGTTCGCGTCCGAGGCGTTCCTTGGCGTGCGCCCTTCGCGCAAGTATCGCTTTCTGGTGATCGCCAGCCCGGCGGGCAACTACTTCAAGTCGGGGGCGCCTGCCGTCTCGATCTGGGTCAGCGACTACACCCGTGCAGCGCCCGGTGGCACCGGCGCGGCCAAGTGCGGCGGCAACTACGCCGCCAGTCTGGTGCCCACCGCCGAGGCCTTTGCGCGCGGCCATGATCAGGTGCTGTTCCTTGACGCGGCCGAACACCGCTGGATCGAGGAACTGGGCGGGATGAACCTGTTCTTCGTGTTTGCCGATGGCACGCTGCTGACACCGCCGCTGGGGGGGACCATCCTGCCGGGCATCACCCGCGAAAGCCTGATCACGCTGGCGCGCGAAGAAGGCCTGACCCTGCGCGAGGAACGCTACAGCCTTGACCAGTGGCGCGCCGACGCGGCTTCGGGCAAACTTGTCGAAACCTTCGCCTGCGGCACCGCTGCCGTGGTGACGCCGGTTGGCAAGGTTGCCGATGCCGACGGCGAATTCCTGATCGGCAGCGGCGGCCCCGGCCAGTTGACGCAAAAGCTGCGCAACCGGCTGGTCTCGATCCAGCGCGGCGATGCCGCCGACACCCACGGCTGGGTGAACAAGATCGCCTGACGTTTGGCAGGCAGGGTGGAGGGCAGATGCCGCACCCTGCCCTGTCCCCAAACGGCCTAGGCGGTAACGCGGGGCTGCTTCGGCATGGTCACAGCGGGACTTTCACCGCCCACCCGCTGACGTGGCACCGTGGCGAAGTGGTGCATGTCCGCCAGCGCCAGCAACCACGCGAGCAGCGATTCCGCGCCACGATTCTCGTTGGCGCGGTCGGGGTGGAGCCCGTCGCGGCAACTGCCCGTCGCCACATCCACAACCGCAAGGCGCAGATCGTTTCGCCCGAGAAACCAGGCAAAGGCCTGTTGCGCGTCGCGTTCCCATTCCCCGGTCGGGTCCACCCTTTGGGCGGCGAGACAGGCCGCAACCGTGGCGCAAGCCTCCACCGGCTGCTGGTCGAAGGCGTGGGGGCTATCACGCGAAACCAGCAGGAACCCTTCCGAGCCGACCGGCCGGAAATGCCCGTCGGGCGCGGTCTGGATCGCCATCAGCCAGCGCAGGCTGCGCAGGCCCGCCGCGATCAGGGCAGGGGTGTTGGTGGCACTGCCGGTCTTGATCAGTGCCTCGCACAGCCGCGCGTTGTCATAGCTCAGCCGGTCTTCGAACCACACCCAGTCGGGGCTTTCGCATTGGGTCAACCGTGCGAGCAGTCGGTCCGCCAGCAAGGCCTGCAGATGCCGGGCCGCGTGATCGTAGGGATAGGCGGGGCAATAGGCCGCCAGTCCGAGCAGGGTGAAGGCCCACGCGCGCGGCGAGGTGAAATGGCCGACGTCGATCAGCGCCAGCGCGAACAGACGTCCTGCCCAGCGTGCCAGCTGCGGATCGGAAATCGTCGCGGCGCAAACCCCGAGCGCCCATAGCGTACGGCCGTGGCTGTCTTCCGATCCGGTCGGCTCAAGCCAGCGGCGGTCATAGCCCATGAAGTTGCGGAAGCGGCGGGTATCGGGGTTCCATGCGTGTTGGATGAAGGCGGCAAAGCGCGGAGCCATGGCCTTGGCAAAGACGGCATCCACCCCCTCGCCCGTGCCGCAACAGGCTAGCAGGGCGCGCGCATTGTCGTCGATGCAATAGCCATGGTGGCGGTCTGGCACGCCAAGAACGGCGTGCTGGAACAGCCCGGTATCGTCACACATTGCCGCAAAGTGGCTGACCGACGCCGGCGGCAGCGCGGTACTGTTCGCCCGTGCGCGCGCCCTGTTCAGGCTGGCGCGGAATGCATCGCGATAGCGCAGCGCGGTATTGGCCCAGGTCATCGCCCGGCTGGCATTGTAGGCCTTTTTCCCCATCGCCAGCCGCGCGGCTTCATCGATCAGCAAGTCGGCCACCGCGGCGCCAAGGCTGACCGGATCGTTGAACGGCACCAGCACGCCCGAACCATCGACCAGCAGTTCCGCCGCATGCCAGAACGGGGTGGACACCACCGGTCGCCCAAGCCCGTGCGAATAGGCGAGCGTTCCCGATGTCATCTGCGTTTCAAGCAGATAGGGCGTCACATAGACATCGCACATCGCGATATGTTCAAGCAGTTCGGGCCGGTCGAAAAAGCGGTTGAGGAACACCACGTGATCATCGAGGCCGAGCGCATGGACCCGCGCAATCAGGCTTTCGCGATAGCTTTCGCCGGCATCGCGCAACAGCGAGGGATGCGTTGCGCCCATCACCACATAGACCGCATCGGGTGCCTGTTCGAGTACGACGGGCATCGCCTCGATCATCGTTTCGATGCCCTTGTTCGGACTGATCAGCCCGAACGTCAGGATCACCCGGCGGCCGGCAAAGCCGAGTGCGGCCTTGGCCTCCCCGGGCGCTTCCAGCGGTACATCGGGGATGCCGTGGGGGATCACGAGTACCCGCGCGGGATCGGCCCCATAGGTATCGATCAGGACATCGCGCCCCTTCTGCGCCATGACCACCACCCGGGCCGAAGCCTTGAGAATGGCGTCGATGACGGTGCGCTGCGCCGCATCGGGCCGGTCGAGCACGGTGTGCAAGGTCGTGACGAGCGGCACTTTCAGCGCCGCGATCAGGCCAAGGACATAGTCGCCCGCAGCGCCGCCGAAGATGCCGAATTCATGCTGCAGGCAGGCAATGTCGAAGCCCTGCCCGTTGATGAAGTCGGCAGCGGCAAGGTAGCCCCCCGCATCCTCCTGCGCGATCGACCAGCGGACATGCGGCGGAAAATCGTATTGGCCGCCCGGATCGCACATCGCGATGATCGCGGTCTGGGCCACGTCGTCAAGGTGGCTGACCGCCAGTTCAAGGTCGGTGGTGAAGGTCGCGATACCGCAGCGTCGCGGCAGGGCATTGCCGATGAAGGCGACCTTGAGGCCCTTGTTCATCGCATCGCCTCAGAGCTTGCCTTTGGGCTTGCGCATGGCGGCCATCACCGGCGAACTTTCGGCCGGGCTGATCGCGACCGATGCCTTGGGCTTTTCGGTCTTGGGCTTGCGCACTTCACGGTTGCTGCGCTTTTGCGATTTGGCCATGTCAGATGTTTCCCGGTTGCTTGTGGTCGAAATGTCCGAGCCACGTGGAAGTTCCAATGCGCCGCGCCGGTTGCGGGCGAACGGACGTTGGGCAGGCGCGCTGGGGAGCGGTGCAGCGACAATCGCGGCAGGCAGACGAAAAGGCTCGTCCCGCCAACCGGCAGGGGCGAGATCAGTCCCACGTGCCCGGAAGGATCGCCAGCAAAGTCCTGCGCTGGCCGAGCCTACCACACATCGCAGGACTGCCTGCATCAATTCGCAAGGTTACGCGTGGCTCAGCCGAGCCGGTCCTCATCGGTGTAGATATCGAACCGGGTCAGTGTGACCGGACCAAAGGTGGTGGTAAGCGCCGCATCGGCCGCATCGCGCCCGCGCGCCATCAGGATGCGCCCCCGGCGCGGACGGTTGTGGCGCGCGTCGAACACGAACCAGCGCCCCTCCAGAAACACCTCGAACCACGCCGAAAAGTCCATGTCGCCGACGACCGCCGGCAGATCCATGTCGCCCATGTAGCCGGTGCAATAGCGCGCCGGAATGTTCATGCAGCGGCACAAGGTGACCGCCAGATGAGCGAAGTCGCGGCACACGCCGACTTGTTCGTGATAGACGTCCCACGCGGTCTTGGTCGGGCGCGCCGCCATGTAGTCGAAGCGGATATGCTGGTGGACCCAGCCGACGATCGCCTGCACCAGTCCCCACCCTTGCGGGATATGGCCGAACAGGTTCCACGCGATTTCGGTCAGCCGGTCGGTCTCGCAATAGCGGCTGGCCAGCAGATACAGCAGCACGTCGTCGGGCAGTTCGGCCAGCGGCACCTGCCGCGCCTCGGGCACCACTTCATCGGGCAGGAACGGATCGTCGATCACGAACCCGCAGGAAATGACGATGCCGCCCGGTGGCATCGTCAACCGGGTACAGATGTTGCCGAAGCTGTCGACATAGTCATACAACGGCACATCGGGGGTGGTGAAGATCCGCTGCGGGGTGCGCAGATCCTTGTTGCGCGAGGCATGGACACTGAGGTTGGCCAGCATCGGCACCGCCTGGTCGCTAGCGAAACCGATGTCATAACCTGCGCGGATCAGCATGGGCGGGAAGCTTTCGTTCGAGGAAATGCCCGCATTGCGGGTTCGAAATGAGGGTCTTTGGGCAAGAAACCGACGACTTTGGCATGGGTTCCCACCGGAAAATGTGCCCTTTGCTGCAAAATTTGGCGGATCGAACCTTTCGCGCAGAGCCTACACACCTGTGGCGCCCTGACAAACGATCTTGTCGCACTGCACAATGAAGGGTTGACTGCGAGGTGTATATCCATATTTTGATATTTATCGAAATATGGGGTTTGCGATGGATTCAGCGCTTGCCGTCCGTGCGCTTGGCGCGCTCGCCCATGATCATCGGCTGGCGGCGTTCCGCCTGCTGGTGCAGGCCGGGCCGGCAGGATTGCCCGCTGGCGTGATCGCCGAGCGGCTGGGTCTGGCCCCGTCATCGCTCAACTTCCATCTTGCCGCGCTGGTCCAGGCCGGCCTTGTCACGCAACAACGCCAAAGCCGCCTTGTCATCCACCGCGCCGACTATGCCGCGATGGGCGATCTGATGGGCTACCTCACCGAAAACTGCTGCGGCGGGGCATCATGCGGCGACCAAGTGGTCGGCGCCGATGCCTGCTGCCCCTCTGATTTGATCGTCGACCCCACACCCATTCACGAAGGGAAAGTTGCATGAAGCGTTTCCACGTCCACGTCGGTGTGACCAACATCGAAGCCTCTATCGCATTCTATTCCAGCCTGTTCGCAGCCGCGCCCACCGTCGTGCGCCCTGATTATGCGAAGTGGATGCTTGAAGACCCGCGGGTCAACTTCGCCATTTCGCAAAAGGATGGTGCGGTCAAAGGCATCGAGCATGTTGGCCTGCAAGTGGAAGACGCGGACGAGCTGGCGGAAGTCTATGCCCGGCTGGCAACGATCGCAGCCCCCACGTTGACCGAAGGGGCCACGACCTGCTGCTATGCGCAGTCGGAAAAGAGCTGGGTTGCCGACCCCGACGGCGTTGCATGGGAGACGTTCCTGACCACGGGCGAGAGCACGACGTACGGGACCAGCCCCGCGCTCGATCAACTGGCCTCGGCCAATGCCGGCGCGACCAGCTGCTGCACGCCCAAGGCTGCCACGATCAGCGCCGCGCCCCGCGCGCAAAGCTGCTGCTGAACCGGGGACCGCACGATGGCTGTCGACATCATCATCTACCACAACCCCGAATGCGGGACATCGCGCAACACGCTGGCGATGATCCGCAACGCCGGGATCGAGCCGCATGTCGTCGAATACCTCAAGACCCCGCCATCGCGCGCCATGCTGGAAAGCCTGATCGCGCGGGCTGGGATCACCCCGCGCGCGCTGCTGCGTGAAAAGGGGACGCCTTTTGCCGAGCTTGGTCTTGGCGACCCGGCGCTGCCCGATGCGGCGCTGATCGATGCGATGATCGCCCACCCCATCCTGATCAACCGTCCGCTGGTGGTGTCTGCGCTGGGCGTGCGGCTGTGTCGCCCGTCAGAGCTGGTGCTTGATCTGCTGCCAAGCGCGCAGCGGGGGGCCTTTGCCAAGGAAGACGGCGAGCAAGTGGTCGACGCCGCCGGGCACCGCATCGCGCAGAACTGAAGGACAAACGATCATGACCGCGACGGTGGACTCCCGCCCGTTTTCCATTCTGGTGCTGTGCACCGGCAACTCTGCACGCTCGATCCTGGGCGAGGCGATACTCGAACACCTGAGCAATGGCCGGATTCGGGCCTTCAGCGCCGGCAGCAAACCCAAAGGCGTGCCGCATCCCGGTGCCTTGCGATTGCTGGCGCGGCGCGGGATCGCGACCACAGGGTTCCGCTCGAAAAGCTGGCTTGAGTTTTCCGCGCCCGAGGCCCCGCCGATCGACCTGGCGATCACCGTGTGCGGCAATGCGGCGGGCGAGGCATGCCCGGTATTTCGCGGAACACCGGCACACCCCCACCCGTTGCGCGCCCACTGGGGTCTGCCCGATCCGGCCGATGTCACCGGCGACGAAGCGGCCGAGGATGCCGCATTCGAGGACACCTGGCGCTGGCTGACCTTGCGCGTCGACGCGCTGCTCGCCCTGCCGTTCGAGACGATGGACCGGCACGAACTGACCGAGGCATTGGCCGCAATCGGCCAGATGGAAGGCGCCGCGTGAACCGTCTGGCAAGCCCTCTGGCCGAAGCGCTGGGCAGCTTCCTGCTGTTTGCGACCGTGATCGGCTCGGGCGTGATGGCCGACAGGCTGAGCGGCGGCAACGTGGCGGTGGCCTTGCTGGGCAACACGATCGCCACCGGCGCCATGCTGTTCGTGCTGATCACGATGTTCGGCGCCATTTCGGGGGCGCACTTCAACCCGGCTGTGACTCTGGTGATGCGGTTGCGCGGTCAGATTTCGACCGCCGCCGCGTTGGGCCACGTCGTTGCCCAACTGGTGGGCGGCATTCTGGGTGTGTGGACGGCCCATGCGATGTTCGACCTGCCGGTGTGGCAGATATCGCAGCACGTCCGCACCGGTCCGGGCCAGTGGCTGGGCGAAGGCGTCGCCACTTTCGGGCTGTTGCTGACGATCCTTGGCACGGTGCGGATGCGCGCCGAGGCGGTGCCGACAAGCGTCGCGCTCTACATCACGGCCGCCTACTGGTTCACCTCGTCGACCAGCTTTGCCAACCCGGCGATCACCGTGGCCCGCGCGCTGAGCGATACCTTCGCTGGTATCGCACCAGCCAGCGCCCCCGGCTTCATCGCGGCGCAACTGGCAGGCGCACTGGCCGCGCATCTGGTCGCCGATCTGCTGTTTGCCGATCCGGCGACACCGCCCAAGCCCCTCTGACGCCACCGCGTCAAAGGGGCCTGGACAGCCGACTTATTGCACCTTCAGCCCGGTCGGGTTCGAGACGAAGGTGATCGCGTAGTTGGTGGCAAGGCCGGTTCCGAACACCGCGTTCGCACCATTGAGCGCATATGTGCCGACCGGCGAGGCCGCCGTGGCGGGCGAGCTGACCGCGATGCTGGTGACCGTATCGCCATTGACCAGACCGGTGGTGGCCGTCGCCGCCGTCGCGGTGGCGGTCCCGGTAACAGGGTTGGCCGCACCGAGCGCGCGGACCAACTGGTTCGGTGTCAGCGTCAACGGCCGGGCGATGACGCTGAGCGCCGTGGCGTTGGTGGCCGCCTGCGCATAGGTGACGGTGTAGTTGGCATTGCTGATGGTGCTCAGCCCTGCGCCGGTAATGCCGTATTTGGCCACGTTCGAGGTCACGGTGGCTGCGGTGGTGAAAGCCGCCGTGCCCGAGGTGACGGTCGCCAAAGTATCGCCATTGACCAAGCCAGTGGCCGCGACCGCGCCGGTCAGCGCCGGGTTGGCCGCACCATAGACGCGGCTGGCGGCGGTGGCGGTATAAGTCACCGTTACCGCAGCGGGGTTCACCGTCAGCGCCGTGGCATTGCCTGCCGCCTGCACGAAGCTGAAGGTGTAGTTGGTGCTGTTGCCCGCAAGCCCGCTACCGTTGATGGCATACTTGCCCACCACCGACGTCGCGGTGGCAGGGGTGCTCCATGCCGCCGTGCCGGTGGTCACGGTTGCCAGCGTAGCGCCGTTGACCAGACCCGCAGCGCTGACCGTCCCCGTCAATGCCGGGTTGGCTGCACCGTAAAGGCGAGTGGCGGCGGTGGCGGTATAGGTCACCGTGACCGGCGCCGCCGTGACCGAGAGCGCCGTCGTGTTGCCCGCTGCCTGAGCATACGTGACAGTGTAGTTGGCATTGCTGATCGTGGTCAGGCCCGCTCCGGTAATGGCGTATTTGCCCACGTTCGAGGTCGTGTCGGCGGTGGTGGTGAAGGCCGCCGTGCCGCTGGTGATCGTCGCCAGCGTCGCCCCGTTGACCAGACCCGCAGCGCTGACCGTCCCCGTCAATGCCGGGTTTGCCGCACCATAGTTCCGGCTGGCGGCGGTGGCCGCATACGTGACGGTGACCGCCGCAGGATTGATCGTCAGCGCCGTGGCGTTGCCCGCCGCCTGCACGAAGCTGAAGGCGTAGTTGCTGCTGTTACCGGCAAGCCCCGCGCCGCTCACCGCGTACTTGCCCACGTTCGAGGTGGTGTCGGCGGTGGTGGTGAAGGCGGCAGTGCCGGTGCTGACGCTGGCCAGCGTCTGGCCGTTGACCAGACCGGTTGCGGCAATCGTGCCGGACAGCGCCGGGTTCGCCGCGCCATAGGCCCGGCTGGCCGCCGTGGCGGAGTACGTCACCGTCAACGGGGCCGGAGTGACCGACAGCGCCGTGGCGTTGCTGACGCTTTGCGCAAAGCTGATGGTGTAGTTCGCGCTCGCCCCGGTCAGGCCGCTGCCGGTAACCGCATACTTGCCGACGTTGCTGGCGCCACTGGCGGCGCTGGCGAACACCGCGGTGCCCGTGGCGACAGCGCCAAGGCTATCGCCGTTGGCAAGACCAACCGCCGTGACCGAGCCGGTCAGCGTCGGGTTGGCCGAACCATACAGGCGCGTGGCCGCATCGGCGACATAGACGATCGCCAGCGGACGCGCCGTCACGCTAAGCGCCGTGGCGTTGCCCGCTGCCTGTGCGAAGGTGAAACTGTAGTTGGCGCTGTTGGCGCTCAACCCCGCACCGTTGATCGCGTACTGCCCCACGCCCGATGTGATGAGCGCGCTGGTGGTGAAGCTGGCCGTGCCGCTGGTGATCGTCGCCAGCGTATCGCTGTTCTGCAACCCGGTGGCGGTGACCGTGCCGGTATAGACCGGATCGGCCGAGCCATAGGTCCGGCTTGCGGTGTTGGCGGCATACGTCACCGTGACCGGCGCCGGCGTGATCGTCAGCGTGGCGGCGGTGGGCACGATCACCCGGTAACCGACGCCCAACGTCGAGATGGCGGCGGTGTTGCGACCGATGGCATAGCTGCCCACGCCCGAAGTGCCGACCGCCGTGGTGCTGAACAGGTTGGCCACCGGCAAGGTATCGCCCGGCGTGTCGAACACGAAAGGTGTTGGCCCGCCTGCCACGATGGTTCCGCCAAAGGCCGGGTTGGCCGCGCCATAGGTCCGCGTGGCGCTGGTCGGGTTGGCGACGACCACGGGGGTCAGCGCGTAAAGCTGCGGGTAGAACGCGGCGGTCTGTCCGGCCTGCCCGACTTGCGACGGCGGCGACCAGGTGCTGGTGAAGTTCCAGCCCGCATACGTGGTGGCATAACTGTTGAAGTCGGTCATCTGCGCGGTGGTCAGCCCGGCAGTGGCGACACAACTGGCAACCGCCACCCCGCACATCGCGCTCTGGCCCGAGGTGGTCTTGTTCCACACCGACCGGGTGATCGTTGTCCCCGCTTCGGCCGAGCCGATCAGCCCGCCGACCGCGAGGGTGCCCACGCCGCCGGTGACCAGCCCGACCGAATAAGTCTGGTTGAAGCGTGTGCCATAGCTGCGCCCGACCAGCCCGCCGATCCCGTTGGAGGCATCGCTCGCGCTGACGTTGCCCAGCGCATACGCCTGATAGACCGAATTGTAGTCGATTTCGCCCACCAGTCCGCCGACATACAACGCTTGCGCCCCGGCCTTCACCGTGCCCGCGGCATAGGCCGTGGTGATCGAATTGTTGGCATAGCCGGACAGGCCGCCGACATATTGGCTGCCCGATCCGGTCGCCGTCACCGAACCGGTGGCATAGGCCTGGGTCAGCGAGCCGTTCTGCGAACCGATCAGCCCGCCGATGTACGAACCGGTTCCGCCCACCGCCGCCGTGCCGACCAGCACGTTGCCGCTGGCGCGCGCCTGCACGATTGCCACGCCGCTGCCACCGGCGAGCCCGCCGACGTTGGTGCTGCCGGTGCCGACGGTGACATTGCCGGTGGCGCGCAACTGGCTGCTGGTTCCGGCCACCTGGCTGCCGATCAACCCGCCAACGAAGTTGCTGCCGGAGCCCGATGTCACCGCGCCGGTTGCGCTGGACTGGGTGACCCAACCACCCGAATAGCCGATCAGCCCGCCCACGTACTGCGCGCCATTGGCCGCCGTCACCGCGCCGCTGGCCGACGATCCGGTGGTGCCGTCCGAGGTAGAACCTGCCAGACCGCCGATATTGTTGCCGGCGCCCGTTACCGCACCGGCTGCGCTCGACTGGTTGATCGTGCCGCCTGCCAGCTGACCGACCAGCCCGCCAACATAGCTGCCGCCGCTGACCGCGCCCGCAGCCGACGACTGGAACAGGCCGGTGCCGGTGTTGTAACCGATCAGCCCGCCAACATTGGTGGTATTGGCGCCGCCGGTGACTTTGCCGGTGGCAAAGCTGTTCTGGATGATCCCGCTGTTGTAGCCGATCAGCCCGCCGACAGAGTTGACCGCTGTCGGGGTGGTTGAAGTGGTAACCGCGCCGGTGGCCGATCCGTTCAGGACCGACATGCCGTTCGCGCCGATCAGCCCGCCGATGTTGGAATAGGTGTTGCCCGCCTGCCCGATCTGGGTTGCCGCGCCGCTGGCCTTGCTGTTGGTCAGGCTGCCACCCGTGGCGCTGCCGATCAGCCCGCCCACGTTGCCGCTGCCGGTCACCGCGCCGATGGCGCTGGCATTGTCGACATCGGTGTTGTCCAGCTTGCCGATCAACCCGCCGATGCCGCCATTGACGCCGCTTTCCAGCCCGCTCACGACATTGCCCTGCGCATAGCTGCCGCTGACCAGACTGCCGCTGACATAGCCGGCCAGACCACCCACCGAGGTCGCGTTCGTGCCCGTCGTCACCAGCCCAGTGGCATAGCTGTTGGTCAGGTTGGCGTTGTCGAAGTAGCCGACCAGCCCGCCCACGTTGTTGGCATCGTTGCCTGCGGTGACCGCGCCCTTGGCAAACGATTGGTCGATCGAGACATCGCTGGCATAGCCAACCAGACCGCCGATATGCTGCGTGCCATTGCCGCCCGAAACCGCGCCGATGGCGTTCGATCCGGTCAAGGTGCTGCCGCCCGCGCTGTTCCCCGTAAAGTTGCCGACCAGCCCGCCGACATAGCTGCTGTTGGCACCCACGGTGACACTGGCGATGGTGTTGGAGAGCGAGATCGAGCCCGGCCCGTACCAGCCTACCAGACCGCCGACATAGGCTACGCTGTTGCCGCCGACGACGGCACCGTTGGCATAGCTGCTGGCGATGTTCAGGTTGGTCTGTCCGGCCAGTCCACCGACGTAGTACGCGTTGTTGCCGACGGTGACCGTTCCCTTGGCGAACGAATTGGTCAGCGACGTGTCGTTGCCCGTCCCGATCAGGCCGCCGATCGAATTGGCGTTGTTGCCCGCCTTGACCGCGCCGGTCGCGCTCGATCCGGTGACCGCCACGGTAAAGCCGTTGCTGCTGATGTTGCCGATCAACCCGCCGACCGAACCATAGTTGTCACCCGCCGTGACACTGCCCGACGCCGTGCTGCCGCTTACGGTCAGGTTGGCGTTGTACAAGTACAGACGGCCGACCAGACCACCAATATTGTAATATCCGCTGCCGGTACTGCCAGTCGTAACGTTGCCCGTGGCATAGAGGTTGTTGAGGCTGGCCCCGTAGTCATAGCCGATCAGCCCGCCGACATCGTAGGAATCGTTGCCCGTGGTGACCGCGCCCTTGGCATAGAGGCCGGTCAGCGTCGCCCCGCCGGTCCCGTCGAAGTTGCCGACCAGCCCGCCGACGCTGGCCGCATTAGCCCCCGTCGTCACCGCGCCGGTGGCATAGCTGGTTGCGATCGAGCCGGATCCTGCGCCCACCAGACCGCCGACGCGAAGGCTGTTGGCTCCGGCGGTGACGGTGCCGGTGGCATACGTGGTGTTCAGCGCGGCCGCGCTATTACCCACCAATCCGCCAATGTAGTTGGCGCTGGCGCCGACCATGACCGCGCCGGTGGCAAAGCTGTTGGTGATGGTTGGCGTCACGCCGTTCAGATCGACGCCCCCGACCAGCCCGCCGATATAGCTGCTGTTGTCCCCCGTCGTGACCGAGCCGATCGCGCTGCTCGATGCGATGCTGGCACCATTGCTCGAGCCCACCAGTCCGCCGACGAAGCTCGCCTGCAAAGGTGCCGCCGCCGTGCCGACCAGCACGTTGCCGCTGGCGGTCGAGCCGGTGATGGAGGTGCCGATGGCATCGTCCAGACCAACGAGCCCACCTATATAGACGCTGCCGTTGCCGACCGTGACGGTGCCGGTGGCCGAAGATCCGCTGATCGTCGTGCCGGCTGCACAAGGGTTGCTGGAGCAGGTGAATTGCCCGACCAGACCGCCGACATAGTTGCCGGTCAACAGGCTGGTCGACACCGCGCCGGTCGCCTTCGATCCGGTGATCGCCGAATCCACGCTATAGCCGACCAGACCGCCGACTTGCGCTGCGGTATAGCCCGCCACCGCGCTGGTGGTCACCGAACCTGACGCCGTGGAGTTCAGCACCGCTCCGGTCTGCAGGCGCCCGACAAGCCCGCCGATGTAGTTACCCGGCCCTGCGCTCAGCGTCACGGCGGTGGTGGCGTTGCTGATCTTTGAACTGACCGAATAGCCGACCAGTCCGCCCACCGAATTGCTGATGCCCGAGGAGGTGACCGTCCCGGTGACGCTGACGTTGCTCATTTGCGCGCCATTGCCGGTGTTGTAGTCCGAGTTGTAGCCGATCAGTCCGCCAACATAGGACGTTCCGCCCAGAATGTTCACGTTGGTCAGGTTCAGGTTGGCGATCGTGTTCTTGCCATCGCCCCCGACCTGTCCGAACAGGCCGACCGCATTGACGCTCGACCGGCTGATCTTCAGCTTGTCGATGGTGAAGCCTTGCCCGTCGAAGTTACCGGCAAAGCCGACATTGCTGTTCAGCACATTGCCCGCGGCATCGGTCCCCAGCGGGACGAAGTTGGCGATGGTGGAGGCGTCGATGTTCTTGGAGAGGGCGTAGTTGTCGGTGAGGTTGGTGTTGATCGCCTGCAGCTTGGCGGCGGTGTTGACCAGTTCGTAGGCGGTCACTTTGCCCGCTGCTGTGACGGCCGGGAACGCCACCGCCGTGCCGAAGGTTGTCGGGTTGTAATAGATCTTGGCCGTCGAGCCCGCGCCGGTCAGCTTGGCGGTGATGCCGCTGCCGAACGTGACCGTGCCGGTGCCGGTGCCGGTGTTGTCGGCGCGCAGCACCAGACCCGCATTGGCCCCGGTCGCCGAAATCGCCTTGTTCACCGCCACGGTGCGGAACGCCGAGAGCGTCAGCGTGTTGCCGCTCGCCCAGCTCACCGCATCGTTGACCAGCACATCGCCATTGGTGCCGGTCGCCCCGCCCGAGGTGATCGTCACCGACGTCGTCGCCAGATTGGTGCCCAGCGCCGCGCCGGTGATGTCCCCGCCGCTCGCCGCGATCACATAGTCGGTCGGGTCGATCAGCCAGGTGCCGGTCTTGCCTTTGGCCGAACCGGTGTTCACGCTCAGGCCCGTGGCCGCCACGTGCGCGCCCGAGGTTTCGACAAAGCCGCCGTCGCCGCTGGTGCCCGTCGCGCGCGCGCTGATGGCGCCGCTGGCGGTTACCGTGCCGCCCGCCCCGCCCAGCAGCCGGATGCTGCCACCGTTGCCGCTCGCGCTGTCGGCGTTGATCGCGCCGGTCAGGTTGACGACATTGCGCACCAGATCCTTGGCCGTCGCCGCCGACAGGATCACCTGCCCGCCGCTGGCGCTGATGCTGCCGCTGCTCGCCACCAGCGCGCCCGATCCGGCCACGCTCGAAGGCACCGCCACCTGCAGGAACGCCCCGCCGTTGAGGTCGAGCGCGATGCTCTCGCCCGAACCCAGCCCGACTTTGCCCAGCGGCGCCACGATCGTCCCGGCATTGCCGACGCTGCCGCCCAGCAGCGCGACATAGCCGCCCGAGCCGGTCGTGATCGCCCCGGCATTGCTGACCGACGCCGAGGCGCCCTTGCCGGTGAACTTCGCCTTGCCCGCCACGAAATCGGCGTTGGCGATGTCGAGCGTCGAGGCGACGAAGCCGCCGCCGGTCTGGACCGAGCCGGTCGAGGTGATCGCGATGCCGTTGGGGTTGACCAGATAGACCGCGCCATTGGCCACGATCGACCCGGCGATGGTCGAGGTCGTCAGCCCGGTGACACGGTTGAGCGTGGCACTGGTGACGCCGGGCTGGACAAAGCTGACCTTGCCGCCGCCGCCGACCGAAAAGCTGCTCCAGTCAACCACCGCGCGCGCGCTGGTCTGGGTGACGGTCAGCGTGCCTGCAGAGGGCGCCGAAATGCTGGCGCTGCCCGCGCTGACACTGCCCCCCGTGGGCAGCGCCTGCGCCTGCGCACCAGTGGCACCCACAACCCCGCCCAGCACACTGGTGGCCAGCAACGCAAGACGCAAACGACGATCAAGACGGACCGAACCCATGATAAATCCCCCGGTTCAAATGCTAATCAGATGGAAAACCCCAGCGAAATGCTGACCCGCCGCACCCGATCGAGCGGCGAAAAATCGGAAAAAGCTTCGGCAAATTCGGCAGAAAGCGTCGGGCCTGTGCGCCCCAGTTGCGCCCTTGCGCCCCCGCCGATCGCGGCCACGCGCAGGTGCGCCGGTTCCGCCGCGCTCGGCCGGTCGATGCGGCCAAGGCCCCCTGCAAGAAACAGATAGGGCGCCACGGTCAGCGGCCCCAGTGCCCGCGCCGTGCCCAGTTCGGCCCGCGCCACTGCCCCTTCATCCACCGCGCTGACCCCCCCGACGAAGGCGGTGATGGCGCCTTCGCCTTCCAGCGCGAACTGTTCGGTGCGGAACACCGGCTCACCCAACGTTGACTGGCCGCGCGCGCGCACATTCAGCCGTCCGCGCTGCCCCAACGGCAGCGTTGCCGAGGCGCTGCCTTCGATCCGGGTAAAGCCAAAGGTTGCCGCCTCGCGCGACACTGGTACGGCATTCGTACCGGCACCGCCCATCGGTCGATGGCCAAGCGGCGCCAGCCCCCGGCTCGCCTGCAAAGACAGTGCGATCGTCCGCCCGTCCGGCCGGTTCCAACTGCCCTGCACGCCTGCCCGCAGCGTCAGATAGTGGTCGCGGCTGAGCACTACGTCAAAGTCGGGCGCGCGGTTGGCCACATCGCTCGCCTCGACCGCAAGGCTCGCCGTCGCAGCCCGCAGGCGCCGCCGCGTCAGCACATAGCCGGTGCGCAGACTGTAGCGCTTGAGCACACCGACGGTCTTGGGGGCGCCGGGCACCGGATCGGGCCGCGTGCGCGAGAACGTCACCTCGGGGTTGAGCGTCATCGCGCCGCCCGCCAGCCGCCACAGCACTCCGCCGCCCGCCACCCGCACCCGCGCCGACCGCCCGAACAGATGCGCCACATCGCGATCACCGGACACGAAGGCGTAGAACGCCTCACCCATCTGCAACGGCGCGTTGAGCACGAACTGTTCGGAATGGCCCCATGTGCCCAGCGACGGCGCGAAATCATTTCGGGCCGAGACCATCAGTCCGGCACGGCGGAACTGCCCTTCGACGATCAGTCGCGTGCCGCCTGCCTGCGCGCCGGTGGCCAGCGTCGAGCGCAATGCCAGCCCCGGCGCGTCGCCCGCCAGCAGCAAGGCGCGCTCGATCTGTGCAAGGCGGAGTTGGCGCTGCCCCCGCAATCGGTTGAGGCTTGCCGCCACCGCCCCACGCACCGGCGCGGGTACGCCCGCCAGATCGATATCCTCGACAAAGCCATCGGTGATAACCAGCCGCACTTTGCCGCCGGACGTTATGTCCTGAGGTGGTACCGATACCCGCGCCAGCACGTACCCGCGCCGCGCATAGGCGGCTTCGATCGCCGAAGCTGCGGCATAGATATCGGCCAAAGTCGCATCGCGGCCGACCAGCGGCGCAACGATCGCGGTGCTCGCTCGCGCCATGGCAGGAAATCCGCCGATCAGATCAAACCCGCCGACAATCACGTGCAACCGTTCCGCACCCGCAGGCGCGCGGACAGCGCCGCCGCTTGGCAGATCGACCGAACCTTGCGGTTGCTGCGTCCTGGGCAGGAGATCGCGCGGTGTCACCGTGATCGGCGCAGGTGGCTGGGACGGCAGCGGTGGCTGCACTTGCGCCTGCACTGGTACGCCAAGTCCTGCCACGATGGCACAAGCCACAACGGCGCATGACCGTATATACGATGCAGGATAGGCCGATTGTGCGGTCAAACCGGCCACCTGCCCGCACACAATTGGGGCAGACCGAATACAACTACCAGAATAAGAAGGCTGAAATTGACCAACAAGCCGCGCATCCCTTGGTGACCAGAACATGACGAACCATGTCTGGCAAATCGGCGCGACCGAGATTTAGATTTTCTATGTATCTCTTACTCTATGTTATCCATTCGAATCATCAAGCGATTCTTTTATTTTAAATATCGATATATGTGATGCAGATCACAATAATGACATGTGGCGGATTCTTGACGGGATCTGTGCTGCCAGCATGGTTCGGCGCCCGGATTTTCAGGTCTTGGCCGTGAAACCCATCGCGGCCGCGCGGGTCGCAGCCCCGGCCAACCGGCCACGCTGCGCGACGGGCACGAAAATTCGCGAACCGTTGTTGACCAACCGCCCGAACCTATGCCAATCGCGTCAGGCGTTGGCGCGATGATGGACATCCAGTCCGCCGCCGTCCAAGGCATCCTGCTTTGAAACCAAGGTTTTCTGCGGGTTTGCGGGTGTAGCTCAATGGTAGAGCAGCAGCTTCCCAAGCTGAATACGAGGGTTCGATTCCCTTCACCCGCTCCAATGTTTTCAGATACTTAATGACGTATTCGGACGGTTGTTCTGACTCTGGCAGAGTCAGAATTCTGACTCTGCGGTTCAGGCCTTCTTGCGCTGGCGCGCTTGTTCGGCGCTGGCGGCGAGGAGGGATACCGTCATGTTGCTGTCGACCGGACCGTAGATCTTCATGATGGCGTTCACGCTGTCGGGCTGGTGGCCCGTAAGCGTGGCGATTCGATCATGGCTGAAGCCCTGCCGCTTCAGTTCCACCACGCGGCTGCGGCGGAAGTCGTGCCACACGAGCTGGTCCATGCCGACTCGCCCGGTGCATTTGATGGCGTGATCCTTGATCTCGTTCCAGCGCCGGTTGAAGTGGCGATAGAGCCATGGTTCGCCGCCGGGCTTTCCCGGTGTCTCGTTGACCAGCACGTGGGTGAGCAGGCGGGGGCTTGCGCCATCGGCCTTTGGTGCTCGATCGATGGCGCGGTTGCGCGCGATCGCGGCGCGTACATCGGCCAAGAGGTCCGGCTCGAACGGGATGTGCATGTGGACCGGGCTGTCAGCGCGTTCGCTTTTGGCCTGAATGAATTCCCAGCCCCAGACCCTGCCAATGCCCTTGGCGTCTGGCTCTGCAAAGAACGCACGGTCCTGCGGATCAAGGATATGCTTCATCTCGGTCAACTGCGCCTCGGTGAAGGCGAGCAGGCTTTGCGTGCGCTGGCCGGTGTAGAACGCGAGGCGCATGGCAAGCGCCATATTGGGATAGCCGAGATCGTTGGCGGCAGCGATGAAGGCCGCGCGATCATCAGCCTCCCAAATCTGGTTGCGGCCCTTGGGCTGGCCGAACTTCTCGTGCGGGTTCTTGATCCATGCGAGCAGCGCGCGGAAGGTGCGCAGCCGGTTGTGCGCCGTGGTATCGCTGACCTGCCGACCCTTTGCCGTGAAGTCCCCACGGCCGCGCAGCGAATCGGTCCAATTGGTGATGTGGTGGGGCTGAATGTCCGACGGCAACAGATCACCGAACACGTCGCAAATGAGCTTGAGATTGCTGCCAGCGGTGCGCTGGTGACCGGCAGACATGTGGACGAGATACTGCGTGCGATAGCGCGCGGCGTGTTCGCCGATGGTTTCGAAGGCGCGGTGTTTCGCCGGGGGTGGCGCGAGCTTAGGCGTATTTGCGTCCGAAGAGTGCCCTGCCCCTTCCGAGCCAGTCGAAGAGCGGGCAGGAACCGGGTCTTCACCCCGGCGCCATGCGGCGACTTCGGCATTGCGGGTTTCGGCCCCGGACTGGGCAGCGCGCTTGTCTGCCCCGAAGGCCAGGGGTTTCCAGCCTGCGGCCTTTTCGGCGCGGTTCGGCTCCCAATACCAGAGCAGCTTGCCTTGCGCTCCGGGCTTGACTGTGAGGCCCTTGATGGCGCTGGCGGCGAGGCGGGCGCGGCGCAGCTCGGGGGTGGGTTTAGGCATGGGGCTGTTCTCCTGTTTCAACGATCAGGGAGACAAAGCAGAGGCGCGTGGTATGCTGGCCGAGCTGGGACGCGTCAATGCAGGGTGAAGGTAATGGATGACGAGCCGTTCAACCCTGACAACGATCTTATCTTCTTCGCCTTGGCGGGAATGATCAAGGGCTGGTGCGAGGTCATGGAGCCACAGAATGGACGTGGCGGTGCGCTGACTTCGTTCGGTGTGATGCGGCTATGGGTCATTGTGGCTATGGCTTGGTGGGTGATCAATTCACACATTGGAGGCATGGCCTGGGCGAGTGTGCTGCATTTCGTGCTCAAAGATTTGGGAACATATCAAGCTGTGCGGATGGTTTCATGGGCGGTGGTGATGGGCCTTGCCAAGTTTCATGTGATCCGCCCGCCGCGTGATGGCGCGCGTAGCAATCCTTGACCTTGGCCGGTCATAGCTCCCACCAGAACCAGCAGGTGCCCGGCCCATCTGCGGGATCGCGCCCGCAGCTGGGCTTGCGCGGGGTTATCAACCGGCATCCCCAACAAGTTCGCGCACAAGAACCAGTGCGTCCGCCCCGATATCTTTGACGACGTAGCGCAGTATATCATTGTGGCTGTGGGCAGCCGTGAAGATGATGGCATCATCATCGGTTTCGTTCGACCATGTTTCGCCGCTGGCGAGTTCGATGGGTTTTGTGCAAATCTCTCCCATGTCCCCTACTCTAGCCCCAGCGCGTTCTTGTAGGTTTCCAGCACCGCTTCCATTTCGCGGCGATCGTCGGGCTTCATTTTGCGCAGGCGCAGGCGGTCGTCGGCAGCATCGGCCATGGGGCAGTCCTTTTCAGTTTGACAGTGGGGTGGGGCGGACCAAGTGTTGATCCGCCCCGTGCGACCCGCTTGGGCGGGGTTTATTCAATCAAGAAGGTTTGGGTAGCGACCAGCAATCAGGCGACCATGGCCGACAAACAGCTTGGCGCTGGTTTCGGCGATGACTGTGCGGCCATCGGGAAGATCGATGCGCAACGCCACGCTGGGTGAACCGCTGGTCATGCCGCCATCGAGCACGCCGAGTGAAATCGCATCTTTCGTGTGGATGACGGTAGTCCGATCAAGATCGGGCCAAAGGGTATCATCACCGCGTCCGGCAAACTTTATCGACATTACAGGCATGAGATAATCTCCTGATCGGCTGCTTAAGCGGTGATGTGCTTGACCGCCCACATGACGGCTTCTTCAAGCTTGGTCTTGGCAATCGAGAGTTCGCGGCTGCCACCAAGGGCGGTGAAGATCTCGTGCAGGACCAGGCCGTTGTCCTTGATCTGCTGCATCGACGCCTTTTCCTCATCGGAAAGCACGCGATAGCCGTGGCGCATCACGTTGTTGACTGTGCGCTGATCGGACGTGCTGGAAACTTCGTTCATGGTTGACCTTTCAGGATTGGGCCGGGTGCCGCCCGGCGCAGAGTCGACCGGCCAAAGCAGCCGGATTTTCTTCACGTGGCGGCCGACCGCCGTCTCACTGATGCCAAGCGCCTTGCTGCATTCGCGGTTGGTGCCGCCGGGGTGCGCGAGGAACCATTCGAGGATGCGTCGCCGATTGGCCTGGCCGATCACCGCGCCAAAGTTGAGGGTGCCCAGCATCAGAAGGGTAGATCGCTGGCAGGATCGCCATTATCGGGATATGCCTTGGCATCGCGCGCCAGCCACTCGCGGGCAAACTGGACACCGGCCTGTTCGACCAATTCCGACAGGGTTGTGATTGCGTCGCCGTTCGGCAGCGCATCGAAAGGAGTGCCCTTGTCCAGCAAGCGCAAGGTGCGCTCGGCCAGAAGGTGGGCTGTGCCGCAAGTGGCTGGTTCATAAGGCGGCAGGCCGTAGGCTTCGCCCGTCTGGTGGCGTCCGTAAGCAGCGCATGCGGCTGCCACGAGATGGTCAACGGATTTGCCCGGCATGGCTTCCAGCGCGGGCATGGCAGCCAGCAGAGCGGCGCGCATGGTATCGCGTGGATCGGTATGTATTTCCTTGCTCATTGCCCGAAGTCCTGACTGAATTTGTGGAGGGCAGCGGCGAGTTGAGCGAGCGCGTCGGCATCGCCGTCATCAACCTCGCAGGCGCGGGTCTGTTCGAGAATGCACATGGTGGCGAGCGCGTCGGCCATGCTTGCCACAATGTCGGCCGAGAACGCCTGACCATCCTCTGCCTCGCCTTCGCGCGCGAAGCGCAGCAGATCGGCGGTGGCGAGTGACAGGCTTTCGGCGGCAGCGATGGCCAGATCGCGTTCGGAGAGCGCACCACTATCAAGCATGGCGCGGGTGGCGGGGTGGTTCACAGCAGTGATCCTTCGGTGGTGCCAAACAGGTGGCTGTAGTCGGGATAATCGCCGGGGCGTTCGAGCGCGGTGCGTGAGCCGGGGCGATCCAGCGTTTGCGGGTATCGTGGCGACCGATTTGCCAGATCAGCCAACTGTAGCTGGTGGCGCTGCTGGCTTTCTTGGGCTTGCCGTGTTCGTCCAGGTTGAACGGATCGGGCGCGCCGGAGCGGATCAGGCGACCTTTGAGCAGCACCACGCGTTCGCAGAACGCCAGTTCCCACGTTGGCCGGGCGGCTTCGGTGAACAGGCTGCGATAGCGCTCTGCCCCTTCGGCGAAGGCGCTGCGCACAAACAGCGCCACGCCGCGCCGGGCGCGTGCCATGGCGGTTTGCGCGAACTGGTCACCAATATTGAACGGCGGGTTGGTGATGATCCAATCGGCCACGGGCAGGCCGGGCAGGTCGATCAGGAAGTCGCAGTGCGCCTGTCCGGGTGTGTAGGGATGCACATCGGACGCGTGGACGTCGGCGAAATATTCGCGCAGCGGGCGGACCATGTGGCCTTCGCCGCAGGCCGGTTCCCACGCGCGCTGCACTTCCACCGGTTCACCGCCTTCATCGGACAGGAAGCGGCAGAGCGCGCGCGTGGCCCATGGCGGCGTGGGGAAATAGTCCAGTTCATCGGGCGCGGTGGTGGCGCGGCGCTGCATGACAGCGGTGGAGCGGTTGGGGGCGGTCATTGGCCGGTCTTCTTTCGGCCATCAGCCAGCCCTCGTTCGTAACCGTGTTCTTCTGCGAGCCTGATCTGCTGACTATGGCGCGCCATTGCTGCGGCCCATGCGCGAAGAGCGTCGGACCCCTCGTTATGCAACTGAACCACGAGGAGCTGGTGTTCATGCTCAAGGCTGCGAAGGGCACGCAAAAGTGAACGCTCTGCGCCCAGCTTGATCTGGCAGGCAGGATCGCTGGCAGGATCGAACCCGAAGTGGTCGCGCGCACCGCCGGGAGTCTTGAACGTCTCGCCGCAATGGAAGCAGGTCCATCCGTGGGCTGGCATCGTGTAGTGGTCGGCATCGACCATCACAGGTGGAGTGCTGGTCATGCCGCGTCCCTCGCCAGTTCGGCGCGATCAAGCCGTTCGATTTCGGCGAAGATCAGCGCGGCGGCCTTGACCAGATCGCGGCGGCGCGTGCTCAACCGGAATTGATAATCGGCCCACGGCCACAGCATCTGCGCGCCATAGTGCATCGGGCCGAAGGTGGCGGCGTGCGTGCGATCCAGTTCGGGCAGTGTAGCGTAGATCGCCAGCACGGCGGCGTGGCGGGCCAATTCGCCGTACACATGCGCATCATCGTGCGCGCGATCGTAGCCTTCGTCCAAAATCTGGCGCAGGCGTTCATCGCCGATTTCGGCTAAGATTTTGGCTTCGATATGAGTGAAACTCACAACGGGTTCCTTCCGATCAAAAGGGAATTTCAGAGCAGGGTTCGCATTCGCCATCGATGGTGGCGGGAAGCTTGCCGCAATGTGTGCACAGGCCGGTTTCGGCGCGCTGGATGTACGTTGCCCGCTGCTGTTCGGCTTTGGCGATGGTGACGGCCTGTGCATTGGCGGCATGGGCGGCCAGATCGTAGCCATCGGCAAGAGCGCACCCGATGATCTTGCGGGCGTTCTTGTGCCAGGTGGTCTTGGTGTCGAGCTTCAATCGGCCGTGATAGCGGGCCGGGATATCTCGCACGTCGATCATCAGCAGTTCGTCGGTGCGTTCGCCCCGGCTGTCCCACGCCTTGCCAAAGCAGTACCAGTACTGCAGCGGCCATGGCCATTTGTGGATGCACCACAAAAGCCAGCCCTGCCGTTGATCGGGCGAGAAAACGATCAGCGGCACGGGGCCAGTTATCGGGTTGGTGCCGTCCATCGCACCGTCGGCGCCGTTGCCAAAGAGTTCCGGCGTGGCGGCGCGGCGACGGCGATATTCATCTGCCTGCGCCGCCGCATCAATGCGCAAGTCTATGAACCATGTACTCATAGCAAACGGGCTCCTTCAACAGGTTCAGAACGAGCGGCAGGTGGCGCGTTGGCAGCGGCGGCGGTGTTGCACGACAGGCAGCGCCAAGGGCCGGTAGGGCCGGTCAGCGAGTAGCTGGGCCATGCTTCGCCACAGTCGGCGCAGGTGGTGGGCTTCCATGATGGATCTTTCACGCTGCGCATTGTTCGTACTCGGCATAGGCCGGTGCGAGCCGCAGTAGCGTTTCGGCATGGCACCACGCGCTGGTGCAGGGGCACCAGCAGGCAAGATCATGATCGGCAAGCCGGTGCAGATTGGTGAGTACGCGGATGCGCAGACGCTCGATGGCCTCGATCTCTGCCGGGCAGAAGCCCATGCCTTCGAGCGTCATCGCGCCGACGCGACCCTGCAACCATTGATCGTGCACGATCACGCTTTTGGCGTGGCCCCAGCGCATCGCCTGAAATGGATTGCCCCACATCGTCGGACGGCCGACATAAATTACGCCTGGCGGCGACTGCCATCCTTTACGCCGTGATCGTTGAATGCGCTTCATTACCATGGTGCGCGAAGGGTTGATCGAGGGGGCCGAAGCCCCCTCGATCCGAGACGGCTCAGCCGGAGCCGGAGCCGTCGCCGTAGCCGTAGCCGGAGCCGTAGCCGTAGCCGGAGCCGTCGCCGTAGCCGTAGCCGGAGCCGTAGCCGGAGCCGGAGCCGTAGCCGTCGCCGTCGCCGTAGCCGGAGCCGTAGCCGTCGCCGTCGCCGTCGCCGGAGCCGTAGCCGGAGCCGTAGCCGGAGCCGGAGCCGTAGCCGTCGCCGTCGCCGTAGCCGGAGCCGTAGCCGTCGCCGGAGCCGTAGCCGGAGCCGTCGCCGTCGCCGTCGCCGGAAGCATTAGCGCGGCTCATGGGTAGGTGCCTGCGCGATCGATTGCGCAGCCTTTTCCGAGCAGGCGATGATTTCGCAGTTTTCCGTAAGCAGCACGTCGATCGGCGCGCCGATCTTGCTGGCCTTGTAGTCCAGGCCATTGGTTGCCACGCCGGAAAGAAAGGCACCGTTTTCCGCGACCTTCCAATACCAGAGGCGGCGGCTTTCGGTCAGTTCGCATTCGCGTGCGTTGCGGGACTTTAGAATGCCAGCATGCACGCCTGCGTCACGGGTGCGAACAACGACATATTTTCCGATCCATGGATCGGTCGCGGTAGTATCAGCCATGAAAATCTCCTTGGTTGGCTTGTGGGAAAGAGTGTCAGCCATTGAGGTTGGCCAACTGGATCAGGATGAAGGCGCCGATGGCGAGGACTTCGACCAGCAGTAGCAGGGCGCAGGCGCGCACCGTGGCGCGGTCGGCCCAAGTGCGAGGGCGATCAGCCGGGATACCATTGGGGTAAAGGCTATCGCCGCATTCGGCTTCATCCTGCGCGGCAAGCCGCAAGTACAATTCGCGGGTTTCGACGCCGGGAGCTATGTGGATGGTATAGTGATTGTGTTCGGATGGCATCCTTAGTTCCCTTCATTGTCGATGCGGTCGATGGTGGCCAGCGCCAGCGCGGCGAGTTTGACCAGGCGGCGGCGGATGCGGTCGACCGGTTTGCGAAACTGGACATCGTCGAGCACGCCGCGCGCTTCGCCTTCGAGGTCGAGCGCGAAGGCGCGCAGCGGTTTGGCGAGGTCAGCGACGGGGGTGTGGCCGAACTTGAAGATCTGTTCGTGGCGCTTGGCCATCACATCTTCCATCGCGCGGACCAGTGCGTAGGTGGCTGGTACGGGGGCAGAGCATGCGCTCTCTGCCCCCGTACTTTCCGCGTCCTCGACCGTTGGCCCACTTATTGGCGTAGAACCGACGCCATCCCAGTGGTTGGACGATCCGGGGTGCGGAAGCTGGGTGTTCATGACCTGATCCTTGCCGGGGCCGGACTAAGGGCGATGAGTTCGGCGTCGACTGTCCGAAGCCGCGCCTCGATCGTGGCAACCTCTGCCGCCAGTTCGTTTGCACGCAGCGCGGCAATGTCGGCAGTGCGTCTGGCGCCTCGCAAGTGACGCATCAGGTACTTGCGCTCATTAAGTAGGCGCTCGATGCGCAACTGTGCACCAGCCAACGCGTGGGCCATCCATGCGCGGGCCTGATCGCGCGTGGGTGCGCCATCAATCACTTGCGGGTCCGATCAATATAGCGGGTGCCACTGTCCATCAGGGTGCCGACGAAGGTGACGGGATCGCGACCGGCATCGGCATCGCGCCCAAACTGCACTCCCGCGATTTCGGTAAGTTGCTGGCGGGCGAAGCGGCAGATTTCGGCAGCGCGGGTGTCAGGCTTGGCATGGCGCGTCCTGATCCAGGCCTTGACCAGCGGAGCCAGCACCGCGCCGTCCATCTGCGAGGCAGCATGGAAGCGCTTGCGGCAGGGGGGCGAGCAGAATGTCTTGCCCAGCCCGCGCCCGCCGGGCGCGAAGGCTGCGCCACAGCCGGGGCAAGTGCAGGCCAGTTCGGCAGCCACGATGGGGGGGGCTACATTCATGCCACCGCGATCCCGCATTGAACGCGCAGGCCATGCACCGGGCATGTGACGACGCCAGCGGCATCGGGCGCGAACGTGGACAAATCGACCTTGCGGTGCGGGCAGAGCAGGCGGCCATCCATGCGCCGGATCGCCGGGGCCGGATCGGGATAGGCCGCGCGCAAGGCCGGAAACGGTTTACGGTCCTGCAAAGTGAACGGGACCACCGATGTGCTGCAAAATTTCCGGGCCAGCGGTGGACGCCCCAGTGGCAGTGGCGCGTGCGCAGGCAAAGGAAACATAACTTTCATCAAGGGATAGCAGGTCGCGACCGAAGCGGCCCTTGCCACCAGATCGTCGGCAACAGAAGCATACCCCCACTTACTCGCGACGCGGCGCATCAGGGCCTTGGTCAAAAAGCGAATGTCCACGTGGTAATGCGGATACGGGAAGTTGAAATGATCAACGTCAGTGTGCATCGGCCCCAGCACAGGCCAATCGTGTTTGATGCCATGCCAGTAAAAATCACGGATAACAGGCACCATGTAGAAACGGCCAACCACGGGTGGTGAGCGCAAATCGGACAGGAGCGGCGCGCTCATCGCGCCGCTTCCGGCTTTACCGTTGTGAGGCACGGCGGCGGATCGGCGCGGAAGCAATAGTGCGGTTCACCGGCGCGCGCGGGCGGCATGGCTGCATCGGCGATCTCTGGCGCGATCTTCGGCGCGGTGAGCCAGCACAGCAGCGTGGCGGCGGCCAGCATGAAGCTCGCGGCCAAGGATGCGCCGATCAGGTCACCGACGGTCCACGGTGTGGCGGGCGGATATGATCGGCGCGCGTTCATGCGCGTTGACCACGGAAGCGCGCTTGCAGCGTGGCTTCGATATGGGCCACACGATCAGGGTTACTGCCAAGGTAGCCGCCGATCGAGCCGCTGGCGCGCTGGGCTACCCATGCGTCGACGGCAGCGCGAAGCCATTCGCTTTTGGGTGTGACGGCGGCAGCACCAGTGGCAGGCAGGCCGTGCCGCAGCCGCGACGTGACCGGCTGCGGGAAGCCCGATGCGGTGATGTGCGCGCGGATGTGAGTGACCACGGTGCGCAAATCAACCGCTTGGAGCCGCATCTGACGCGCGACATACATCACGCCGCAGAACTGGCCGCGCTGGCCGAGTTCAAGGGCCAAGGGGGCATTTGGCGGTGCTTGTTCGGCATGATCAGGCTGGGCGGGTGAAGCGGCCGCGCGCCGCCGGAGCGGCACGATTTCGGCGGAATATGTTTGGGGCATGATAACCTCCGTTCGGTGAACGGGGGCAATATGTAATCGAAACGATTACACCGTCAAGTCATAATGTTATCGTTTCGATAATGACCTAAGCTACCCTTGCCTGCGGGTCGCCCGATTGCCCTTCGCTATCATCCTGCCGCAGGTCAACAGTCGGGCGTTGTTCGGCGACGCGCTGGATGATTTCGCGCTGCAAAGCGCCGGCGGCGCGATAGGCGCGGATCAGCTCCATCTCCTCTTCACGCAAGAAGGCGTTCTGATCGTCTTCGAGCAGCAAATCCACGGGAGTCAGCTCAAACACGCGGGCAATGCGGCGCATGTAATCCAGGGACAACTGCATCCGCCCGACTTCGAGCGAGCTGATCGTCACCTTGGACACGCCCACTTTATCGGCCAGCGCTTGCTGCGACATCTTTTTGGCCATGCGGATTTGCCGAATGCGGTTGGGTGCCTGATCCATGGGCACAAGATGGATAACAGCGCTGCGCATGGATAGATGGGTAATCGATGGCAGGGCCTTGTCAACGTGTTATCGTTCCGATTACATGTCTCGGTATGAGACCGGAAACCCCATCACACTGCCTTGAAAATGGCAAAGCTGTTCACCCGCTGCGGGCCTGGCGCATGGCGCGGGGACTGACACTGGCGGATTGCGCGAAAGGCGTGGGCACCACGCGGCAGGTGTGGCACGCGTGGGAGACCGGCAAGCGCCGCCCGCATTCGCGCTACATGCCGCGCGTGCGCGAATTTACCGACGGCGCGATCGGCGCTGATGCGTTCTATCCCGAAATCAAGAGCGCCGCGTGATGGCATACGAGCCGACGCCGGAGCAGAAGGCGGCGCGCGCGGCCGAGTTGGCCGAGCTGCGGCGTCGGCTGAACGAGCGGGTGGACAGTCTGGTCCCGGCGCTGCTGCCCGGCGCGAGGCGTGCCGGGCGGTTCTGGGAAGTGGGCAGTCTGAACGGCGAGTCCGGCCAATCGATGAAAATCAACCGTGACGGGCCGATGCGCGGGTTCTGGACCGCATTCAAATTGCAGGAAGGCGAGCCGGGGCGCAGCGGGCAGATGCTGGACCTGGTCATTGCCAAGAAACACGCGGGCAACTTTGGCGAGGCGATCAAGGCGCTGCGGGCCAGCGAGGGGCTGGTAGGCGTGACGCCGGAGGAAGCCGCGCGCTTTGCCCGCGAGGCCGAGGCGCGCGCGGCCAGGGCGCAGGCCGAAACCACGGCGGCGGAGGCCAAGAAGCGTAGCCGGGCGCAGGCGCTGTGGCATGGGGCGGTTTCGGTGCATGGCACGCCAGCGGAAGCGTATCTGCAATACCGGGTGCCGGGGTGGCGCGCGCTGGGCGCATGGCCGGGGGCGCTGCGATACCGGCCCGACGTGGGCTGCCCGATCCGATCCCATTATCCCGATTGGAAAGGCTATCCGGCGATGCTGGCGGCGGTGTTTGGCCCGGACGGGGCGATCGTGGCGTGCCATCGGACCTATCTGGACATTTCGCGATGGGACCATGCGAGCAAGAGCGGGCGCGTGGTGCAGGCGAAGGTGCTGCGGCCCGAGGTGGAGGACGTTGACGAAGACGGCGAGATCCATGTGACGCACGGCGCGCCCGAGATTTGCGGGGCTTCCAACCTTGGCCTGCGGGGCAAGATCAAGAGCCACAAGGCGACGTTGGGCAAGTATCACGATGTGGGCGGCTATATTCCGCTGCGCAAAGGGGCAAGCGGTGCAAGGCTGAAAGACGTTCCGGCGGGCACAGTGCCGCACTTTGCAGAAGGCATCGAGGACGCGCTGAATTACGCGGTGCGGCATCCTGACGCGTGGATCGGCGCGGCGGTCAGCCTGGCAAACTTGGCCAATGTGTGGCTGCCGCCGCAGGCCGGTGGCATCTGTTTTCTTGCCGATCGCGACGACAGCGCCAATGAGGCGGCGATAGCCAGCTTTGAAGCGGCGGTGGCGGCGCATCAGATGCGACGTGATGACCCCGATTTCGTGCGCGCGGTGTGGCCGTCGCCGGGGTTCAAGGACTTCAGCGATGAAGCGATGGCGCGGGCACGTGAAGCATGAGCGATCAAGCGGAGGGAACCGAAGGCCCGCAGACCCTGCCCGATCTGCGCGAGAAGGTGGCGGCGCGCCGTGGCGGAGCGCGGAAAGACGCGAACAATGCTGCATCGTCACCCGATCCTGACGACATGGGAGATAAGGGCGGCGGTGGATTGGGGCCGGATTGCCCGGCGGTTCCTTTGGGAGTGAACGGCGAAACGCTCTATCTGCTCGACGATCTGTGCCAGTTGCGCAAGGTGGCGCCGAAGCTGGACAAGTCGATGCTTTATTCGCTGTTCAGTGCGGGATGGCTCGATGAGCGCTTTCCCATGCTCAACGCCAACGGCGAGCCGGTGCGCAACAAGTTCAACCAGGACCGGGCGCAGCGGGCAGTGATCCACGCGTGTAAGGCCAAGGGGCGGATCAGCATCGACGATGCCGAGCGCCAGCGTGGCAGCCATGCGAGCCGCAAGGGTGCGCTGGTGCTGCATTGCGGTGATGCGCTGGTGATCGCAGGCGAGGCTGCGCGATCGGGCCAGCCATCGGGGCAAGCTGCTGTCCCTCGCCCGGTCTATACCCGGCGACCGGGGCTTTATGAGCGGCTTATCTTCCCGCTCGACAACGAGATCGAGCGACCGGCGAACGAGGCGGCCACGCTGGCGGAAGTGTGGGACTGCCTGGACCATATCAACCGGGGTGGGTGGAACTGGAAAGGGCCGACGCATGTTACGCTGGGCGGCGATCCGGACGATCCGACAGAACGGGTGGATATTTATGCCTGGCTGATATTTGGCTGGGCGATGAGCGCCAAATTGTGCGGCGCGCTGTTTCGCCGTCCGGCGCTGCTGGTGACCGGGCCGACGCAGCAGGGCAAATCAACGCTGCTGGCACGGCTGAAAGACCTGATCGGCGAAGGCTGGTTTATCTCCCCCGAAGATCCGAGCGAAGCGGGCATCACGGCTGAGATGGGCAAAGCGCGCATCGCGGTGCTGCTGGACGAGCTGGAAGGCAAGGAAGACGATCCCGGTTACATCAAGCGGATGTACAACCTGATGCTGCGCAGCTTTGACGGTGGCGGCAAGCTGCGATCCAGCGCCGACCAAAAAGCGGTGAAGACCGAGTTGTATTCAAGCTTTCAGGGTTCGAGCGTCTTGCCGCCGAAAATGCGACCACAGGAGCGGAACCGCATCATCATCGCGGAAATCGGTGTTCGGCTTGACCCTTCGCGCGCTTATGAATGCCCGGAATGGTTTGGTGCGATCGGACCGAAGCTGCACAGGCGGCTTGCCGAGCAATGGCCGCGTTATGCCGCGACGCTGAAAGCCTATGAAAACGAGATGGCGCGGCGGGGTAGCAGCGGGCGCGAGCGCGACTGTTATGCCACTGCGCTGGCCTGCGCGGATCTGGCGCTGTTTGACCGGGAGCCGGATGCGGCGAGCGAGGCGGGGACCAGCTCGCTGACCCCGGCGCGGGTGGGCGAACTGGTGGCGGCGATTGTGCCGCTGATCGGCACGTTGCGCACCGAGAACATCGACCATCCTGAACGGGCCATGGCGGCGCTGCTGTCCAGCCATCTGCCATCGACCGGCGGGATGGTGCAGCAAACTGTGGGACAGTGGATCGAGCGCGGGATCATTGCGCTGGGTGTCGATGATGAGAGCGGATGGGCGCAGGCCCGCACCCAGTTGGCTGCCCACGGCATGCGACTGTGCAACCTGAAGCCGGACCATGCGGCGAGCAAAGCGGGCGTGATCGAAATGACCGATCTTGGCACAGGCTATCTTTGCATTGCGGGGCCGACGCACGAGGGGATGGCAAAAATCTACAAGGCGACCGAATTCAATCAGGGCCGCTGGCCGGACGCGCTTTCACGCCTGGTGCATGTGGTGCGCGACAAGGAGGGCCACGAGGCGGGTCAGATGCCCGCAATCAAGGGCAAGATACCCAAGATCGGCGGGTGGCAAGGCGCGTGCACGCTGATTCCGCTCGCGGCGTTCCTCGATCTGGTCGACCTGTCGGAGCAAGTGGCAATCGCGCGCGATGCCGCCCTGATGGGTCACCAAGCGGCGGTGGCGGCAGCGAGGGCACGGCGCAAGGACAAGGACAAGTGAGCGCGACGGTCTTGGCCATACGGGACGGGCTTGAGCTGGTGGCCGACGTGCAGCGCGAGGCGCTCGACTTCTTCCAGGACCAGCTTGCCGCCTATGGCGGGCCGGACATGATCGGGGTGTGCTTTACCATCCATGATGCTAATGGGCGATGTGCCTCGTTCTCTTATGCTGCGCCCGATCGCTATCCTAACGCGCTGCTAGAGGCGCAGGCGGCGGTGGTGCTGGCTGAAGCGGCGCGCGATGGCAGCGCGGGGTGATGGCGGATAGGCCACGCGTGCTGATTGGCTGCGAGCGATCGGGCGTGATGCGGCGGGCGTTTCTGGCGCGGGGATTTGACGCCTGGTCTTGCGACATCGAGGCGGCGGACGATGCCAGCAACCGGCACATTCGCGGCGACTTGCTGGCGCACCTGAATGACGGGTGGGACTTGCTGTGCGTGATGCATCCGCCCTGCACCATCCTGTGCAATTCTGGTGTGCGCTGGCTTTACATCGGCGGCAGGCGTGCCTGTGGCCGCCACGAAGCGCGCTGGGCCGATCTGGAGCGGGCGCGCCTGCGCTCGCGGACCTTTGAGGGGCTAGCGGCGGCGTGTGCGGATCAGTGGGGCGCGGTGCTGGAGATGCGAGCATGAATTTAAGCCAGCGACAGAGAGAGTATATCTGGCTTGCCGGGTCCTATCCCGACAAGATCGTTGTGCAAGGGCGCGGCTACCGCACCGCCATGCTTAAGTATGGCGTCGACGATGATGAGCTTGTTCTGTTCGGATACTCAACGCCGCTCTTGTGGCTGCAAAGGCGCGGCCTGTTCAGGAAGCTGGCCAATGCCAATGCCTATGTGTTGACCGAGGCTGGCGAGGAAGTATTCGGCACGCTTTTGCTCAGCGGTGCCGGGGCAAAACTCAATGAAGGGCTGCGCCAAGTTGCAGTCGCGGTGCGCGTCTGATGCACTGGCGCCATGAAAACGGCCCCGGCGCAGGTGCGCGCGGGGCCTGTTTCTGCGGCTGCGGCGCACGCTAGAGCAGCTTGGGCTGGCGAGCGATGTCAAACAGGGTGAGGCCGTCCACGTCGTGCTGGCCAGTGGCTTTGCGGTTCGGGCTGGCGAGGCGCAGCTGCAGGATCTGGCGATCACGCTCGGCCAGGGCGGCCGGAATGACGGCCGCGCGGATCGGACAGGGCTTTTGCGTGCGAGGGGCCTTCGGCGCGGGCTTGATTGTGCAGGCCTTGCTGTAGAGCCATTGCGGACCGAGATTGTTGCGCACCTGGTGCAGCTGGTTGCCCTCGGGCTCGTAGTAATCGCGGCCATTGCCCCACAAGGTCGAAAGCGTTTCCTTCCAGCGGCGGCCGTTGCGATCGGCAAATGACTGCAAGGCGGCAAGCATTGCGGCATCGGGTTCGGTCATCATGGTTCGGACTCCGGTTGAGGGTGGCAGGATGGCCGCCCATCTGGCCGCCGGACCCGTTCCCGGACCCGGCGGCACGATGGGCGGTCAGAACAGGGCCAGCTGGACAGCGGGCTGCGGAGCCGGTGCGCGGGGGGCCATGACAGGCAGCGAGGCGGGCTGCGGTGCATCTTCCGCTTCGCTGGCGACTTCGGGTGCGGCGAGGACTTCGGCGTTGGCCAGCACCATGTCTGCGGCGGCCTGGGCGAGCGTGGCGGCTTTGAAGATCATCCGCTTGTCGTTCTTGAGCGCGGCGAGCCAGCTGGCGAGATAGGCGGCGTGGTTGTCGATGTGTTCGTCGACGATGCCGAGGCGCGCGCCGACGAAAGCCGCGCCGATTTCGCAATATATCCTGACAGTCCAGCCCTAATGTGACTTCCACCGCAAATTTTCGGGGCGCGGATCATGCGGCGATCTCCTCAGGCTGGGGCTGCTGGGCGTGCATCCAGTCGGCGGCCGCCTGCGCCTTGCTGG
>NZ_JAIZDA010000019.1 GCF_020404405.1 Novosphingobium sp. FKTRR1
CCTCGCCAAAGACTGGGAACGCTCCATCGAGAGCTCGACCGCGTGGGCGAATATCGCTTCTATCCGGATGCTAACCCGCAGAATTGCGCGACTTTCAGCCGCATGACAGACTTTTGAATCGGGCTCTAAGTGGCAGGTGATAACGTGACGATCAAACCAATAGCGCCCGAGGAATCGGAGTCTTCGAGGTCGGCTTTCGTTCACATGCTAATCCTAAATCAGTTGGGGCAAGAGGTCGGAGACGGAGATTCGCGTGACGACCGAGGCAACAATGCGATCCCAAGGAAGATCCTCCAATACTGGCACGACCCGTCCGATCTGCCCGATGACGTGCGCGAATGCATGGCGAGCTGGGAAAAGCTAGCAGCCGAAGGGTTCGAGGTCTTCCTCCATGATGACGCCAGTGCCGCTGAATACATAGCAGAAAGGTATGGTCAGAGGGAGCAAACCGCGTTCGCCCGCTGTGCACATCCCGCAATGAGAAGCGATTATTTGCGACTGTGTTTCATCGTTGCAGAAGGAGGTCTCTACGTCGACGCCGACGACGTTTTGGTCGGCGAGGATTGGCCCAGCCTATTCAACGGAGACCGACTGAAACTGCAGCCCCTGTGCTACGACATCACCGCAGGCGGGATGATGCGTGCTTCAGACATCTGGAACCCGGACATGGCCAGCGAAGGCCACAACTTCTACGTGAACAACGATCCTCTTATCGCTCCGGCCCGGCACCCGGTGCTCATACAGGCACTGGCTCGCGCCACCGAAAAGTTACTCGATGACGATCCCTTTCCCGAGATCCAGGCGACTACCGGACCGGGAAACCTAACCATCGCGCTCGTCGCTCACACTAAGCAACTGCAGTCGCGCGGCCTGCCATTAGACTTCGAGTTCCTCAAGGATTGGGGCTCTATCGCCGAGATGCGATGGCACCTCTCTTATAGGGGAGACGAACGGAACTGGCGGAACGTCTACGGATGCTGAACACGTCGTACTCGCAGGAGGCTCCGTGAACCTGCAGGGCACATTTGACTGGCTTCGAGCTGGTGTCTTCCGAGTTTTGAATGCGGCCTCGAGCCACATTCCCGGTGGAAGCATCAAGGCCTTCGGCCCCAATCCGGGACAGATCGGGGCGATCATGGTCATAAACCTAGAACGACAGCCCTCTAGGTTGCGTCGAACGCTGCGCGAATTGAACCGGTTCAGGACGGCATCAGGAGCACCACTGACCTCGATCACGACTAGGCTGGCCGCGGTCGATGCGCGAGACGGACGCGGCGTCGCTTCGACTGCGGACGTCGATCCCGCGTATGTCCTCGGCGATCAGCTCTACGTCCAGCCCGATGAACGTCTGGAGCAGTGCTTCGGCGTCCATCAGCCCATAGCAATGACACGACAGGAGGTAGCAGTAGCTAGGTCTCATATAGAGGCTTGGAAGGCGGTCGCGGCCGGAAACGAGGAATACACTCTAATCCTCGAAGACGATATATGGTTCAGGCCGGGTGCGCGCTCAGCGATCGACCGGGGCTGGATGGCCGCAAGGAACAGGTTTCCGGGTGCCGAGGGGCCAGATCTTCTGTATCTATCCTATCTGGATGCCGAGGGAACAGCCGACCGCAGAGCTGTCTGTCGAGACCTCTTCCGACCGGCGCGCGGTCTTTGGTTCCTTTCGGGATACGTCCTTTCGCAAAGCGCGGCGCGTAAGCTCCTCCTGGCGATGCCGGTGAAGGGGCCAGTCGACATGTGGATGAACCGACGCTTCGGTGAACTCCGGACCTTGGCATTGTCCACGCCCGCCATCTTGCAACGACGCGACGGCGGATCAGACAACAGCTACTCCGTTTTGCCGTATCTCGCACGAGCCGGCGTGATCGACGCAGATGCGGTCGCCCCGCCATCCAAGGTCGCAGTCGGCCCGCTGTTCGTTTGGTGTGATGAAGTCGCGAAGGAAAGCGTGGCGATGGCACTCTCGATGCTGGGGCTGCGCGTCAGGGTATTCGATACGTATGAATCGATGATCGGTGCCGAAAATATTCCGACTTTACTCTCGGACTTCGACGCACTCGTCGAGCCCCAGATCGAGGCGAATGTCCTGGTGAAGCTCGCCACTGATACAAAACTCAAATTTCTGCTCGACAGGAGCGAACGATGTCCGCTCGATCTCAGCAGCGTACCCCAAACGACCGTCGCCACCTTCTCTAGTTGTAATACGGATCCTGAGCGTTGGGCCGTCCTGTGCGATTTTCTCGGCCTCGCCAAGCCAGTCGACCCTTATCCGGTTGGGACACCGTCGGAATGGAGACTTTTCCGCGACGATCGCAAGAACGCGAACCGTTCGCGAGAAGGAGCGGGACCGCTCGTACCACGCTCGGATGATTCCGCGTGGGCCTTGACACCAGCATCCGGATGGCCAGCTGAACCCGATCCCGAATCGAGCGCCCTGACCGAGACCGGTATCCTGCTCTTTTCCCCCCCTGGGCATGATCCGGCGGACTTCGAACCTTTGGAGGAAACTTTCCCCGGAAACCTCGCCTCGTTCGAGCGCCAGAGCATCGTACATGACCGGGAGGCATCCACCCTAATCCTACGAGTCGCACCCGAACCGAAGCTCGCCAGGCCCTACCGTTCCGGTGCGCTCGCGAGCTGCGCCAGTTATCAACACGGCCGTTTCGAAGCGGACATCAAGGCAGCGTCGGGGGGCGGGCTCGTGACCGGATTCTTTCTGCACCGAGCCGATCCCAGACAGGAAATTGACTTCGAGATCACGGGGGACGACCCCATGAGTATCCTACTTAATGTCTACTTCAATCCTGGTGATACGGGAACCAGCGCGGCTTACGGCTACCGGGGTTCGCCTTGCCGCATCCCTCTGGGATTCGACGCTTCCAGCGATTTTCACCGATATTCGATCGAGTGGAGGCCCGACAGCATCACGTGGGCGGTGGATGGACGCGTGATACACAGGCGCGGCAGTTGGGACCCGACTCCAATTCCCCACCTTCCAATGAAGCTTCACTTCAATCTGTGGGCGCCTCGCTCTCGGGAACTCGCGGGACAAGTTGAACCGGCGCGTCTACCCGCCACGGCGACGTTCAGGAACGTCCGGATAACCTGAAGTCAAACCTACCTTCGCTCCAATCTCGTCCCAAAGGGTCTGTTCCGGATTGTCCGAAACCCCGAGTATTGGAGAGATAGGGACGCCTCCGGTAGCGGCCGCCTTGCGAGGAATGGTCTGAGCGTCGACTATCAGTCGTATGGCCGGCCATACTCACAGTGAGATAGTGTCGCTAAGTCGGATGGAGGTGGTCGAGACCGGCCGCCGCCGGCGGTGGAGCGACGAGGAGAAGCTTCGCATTGTCCAGGAGGCGAGCGTTCCTGGCGCTCAGAGATAGCTAACTCGGCTCCACTTATGACGGGTTTCGGCGTAGCCGGACCTTACTGCAAGCGACGGTGCCCGGCCGCTTTGTCCCACGAGGCGGCGTGTCGCTAAAGGTAGAAGGCGACCAACATATGTCGTTCCGATAGGGCAGCAGGAATGTCGCTTTACGTCGGAGCCGGCACTCGAAGAGGCGGAGTCCTGACTAAGCTCACATTGTCGGTGGGCTTGAATCTGTACTCGCTTGGCCGATCAGGCGCTTCTAAGTTACATTCTTTGGAGGCTGATCTTGCGGACTACTCCAGCGGGGCTGGCGATGGGGAGATTGAAGCAGGATGAAACCTTCTGATCAGCTTGAACTTGGGGGCGAGCAGATTCGCGTGACGACGGTCGCCGGCGCGGTCTTGTCTACCTTCTTCGACGAACTCGCGAAGGTCGAAGATTTCAGCGAGTGTGCGGAGCAGCTCAGAATGCTCGTGCTGGTCGATGGCGTGTTCGCCGAGCCGGCTGTGCGAAACGCCCTCTTCCCGGACTCGCAATGATCCGCATCCAGCAGATCTCAATCCGCGAGTTCCGCGGTATCCGCGACCTGACGCTGACGCTCAACGGCGACAACTTCGCCGCCTGCGGGCCGAATGGGACAGGCAAGAGCGGGATCGTCGATGCGATAGAGTTCGGACTCACCGGGAATATTTCCCGTCTATCGGGTCGTGGCACCGGCAATCTCTCGGTCAAGCAGCACGGTCCGCACGTCGATTCGCAGAACAAGCCCGACCTCGCGACGGTCACGATCGACGTCACCATCCCTTCGCTCAACGGCAAGAAGGCATCGATCCACCGATCGGTGAAGGGCCTCAATGCACCGACGATCACGCCGGCTGATCCGGACGTGCTCGCGGTCTTCGAGCAGGTGAGAACGCATCCCGAGTTCGTGCTGTCGAGGCGCGAACTCATACGGTTCGTGCTATCCGAGCCGGGCGACCGCGCCAAGGAGGTCCAG
The DNA here is from genome assembly GCF_020404405.1 of Novosphingobium sp. FKTRR1. GTDB lineage: Bacteria > Pseudomonadota > Alphaproteobacteria > Sphingomonadales > Sphingomonadaceae > Novosphingobium. Next base: position 4,374 of record NZ_JAIZDA010000019.1, read on the forward strand.
GCCCTTCTCCAGCTCGGCGACGTCGAGAAGCTGCGCGTGGTGCTGCAGAAGATCGCGAATGCCTATGAAAGGGAGCTGAAGCCGCTCGAACGGTCGGAGGCTGAGGCGACCCGGCTTCTCAGAACCGCGCTCGGGCTGACCCAGGTCGGTAAGGCCGCGATACTCGATGCGGTCAACCCCAGGCGGGCGATACTGGGGCTCGGTCCGCTCAACGACCTGCTCGCCACCATGTCGCTCGTCGACGGGCTCGCGACCACCGGGTCGGTTGGCGTGCGGTCGCGCGTAATCAAGGCCCACGCCGTCGAGAACATTGCCGCGCTGCAGGCGGCGCTCGCGGCCCTGACCGCCTCGACAGTTGCCGCGGAGTGCGCGGCGATCGCGGCATCGCTGACGGAGTTGGCCGCCAATCCGTCCTCGGTGAGCGGCGTGAAAGAGGAGGGTCTGCTCACGACGGCGCTCGACCTCTATGACGGCGAGCACTGCCCGGTGTGCGACAAGGCGTTTGACGAGGAGGGCTTCGTCGCCCACCTTCGGGGCAAGCTGTCCCATCTCGCGGACATCTCCGCGCGGAAGCGCGCGATCCAAGAGCGCATGACGCCCATCCTGGACCTGATCCGGGAGGCCGGGACGGCGATCGCCGCCACGATCACGGACTCACAGGGGCTCACGCCGCCATTGGACGTGAAGGCGCTGGGCGACTGCAAGCAGGTGCTACTGGGTCGCTACCGGCAGTTGGAGGCGTTCCTCCCGATCGAGGACACAGTGGCGGTGCTGGCCGTCGCAGGCACCATGCCTGATCTGGAAGCGGTGATCGGGACGGTGTCCGCGGCGGTGGCGGCCCTGCCGGAACCGAGCGTGCAGGATGCGGCGCGCGACTTCCTTACGGTCGGGCAGGAGCGGCTCGATCAGTTCCGCAGGGCCCGTCAGGCGCTCGCAGTCGGCAGGGCGAGGGCGGAGCGCTCCGCCAAGGCGTTCGAGATTTTCGGCGACACGACTACGAAGGCGCTGGAGAGAATCTACGAGGAGGTTCAGGAAGAGTTCGCAGAGTGCTACCGCGTCATCAACAGAGACGACGAGTCCGGGTTCACCGCCGCCCTGCTCCCCTCCATCGGTAAGTTGGCGTTCGACGTCGACTTCTACGGACGGGGCAAGTTCCCGCCCGGCGCCTACCATAGCGAGGGTCATCAGGATGGGATGGGGCTGTGCCTGTACTTGTCGTTGATGAAGCACCTGCTGGGTACCGGATTCACGTTCGCGGTGCTCGACGATGTGCTCATGTCGGTCGACAAGGGCCACCGGCGAGAGGTCTGCACGCTGCTTAAGGACCGGTTCCCGGACACACAGTTCATCTTCACGACGCACGACGACGTGTGGCTGCGCCACATGCGGGCCGAAGGCATCATCAAGTCGAGGGGGCTGGCACACTTCCGGACCTGGACAGTCGAGACTGGACCCACGGAATGGACGAACGCGTCGGTATGGGAGGAGATCGACGCCCATCTCACCCTGAACGAGGTCAGCAAGGCCGCTGGTATGTTGCGGCGTTTCCTAGAATACTACGCGGCGGAGGTCTGCCATCGGCTGCGCGCGCCGGTTGAGTTCAGGGGTGACGCCCAGTTCATGCTCGGCGACACGATGCCCGCGGCGATCGGCGAGTTCGGGAAGCTGCTCAGGAAGGCAAAGGACGTCGCAAACTCGTGGGGGCAAAGCGACGTCGTCGCGGCCATCGTCGCGCGCGAGGCAGATTTCACGGCGGCCAAGCAGGCGACGAACGTCGGTCAGTGGCAGGTGAATGCCGGCGTGCATTACAACGCCTGGGCGGACCTTGGGAAAGGCGACTTCGCTCCGGTCGTCACGTCCTTCCGTGCGCTCGTCTCCTCCTTCGAGTGCCCAACTTGCGAGCAGATGTATTCGGTCACGCCCGAGCGAGGTCCCAGAGGAGGCGTCCGGTGCCAGTGCGGGGCGCTCAACCTAAATCTGATCGCGAAGTGATTTGTGCGGGTTCGAAGCGGAGCCTCGCTCGTCTAACGAAGCCGATGCGGCCAGACGGTAAATGTCGGCTCTTGGCGGAAGCCGACATTCGGCGACGCCGAGGGGAACTACTGCATCGTCCCAGAGCACGAACCCGCTGCGCGGGAGAGTCGCTTGGGGTAATGTAGCGTAGTATTGTTCAGGCTTTGCGAGCGGCGATGTGGCCTGGCGAGCGTGGAGTTCCTTCAACGGAAAGGGACTCACCATGGATACTATCACGACCGCAATCCCAACTCATTCGCTGCGAGAGCGGATGTTGCAGGACATGACGATGCGTGGCTTCGGGGCGCACACGCAGAATGACTATATCCGACATGTCCGTAACTTCGCCGCGTTTCTCGGCCGCCCCCCGGACACGGCTACGGTGGAAGACCTCCGGCGTTATCAGGTCGACCAGCACGAGCGCGCCGTGGGGCCGGCCACGATCAATGGGGCCGTGTCGGCACTGCGGTTCCTCTTCGGGATAACCCTCAGGCGGCCGGAGATGGCGCTAGGGCTGGTCGTCGTTCGCTTCACACCCAAGCTGCGGGTGGTTTTGAGCGTCGAGGAGACAGCGCGGCTGCTCGAGGCAGCGCCAGGCATAAAGTACAAGGCAGCCCTCAGCGTTGCCTATGGCGCGGGCCTGCGGGTCTCGGAGGTCGCCCACCTCAAGGTCGATGACATCGACAGCGCACGGATGTTGATCCGCGTCGAGCAGGGCAAGGGGCGCAAGGATCGTAACGCCATGCTCTCAACGCACCTGCTGGACTTGCTTCGACAGTGGTGGCGCGAAGGCAAGCGGCGCGGGGTTATGTTGCCGCATGGTTGGTTATTCCCTGGCCGTAGCGGCACGGATCCAGTCTCGGCTCGCCAGTTGCACCGGGTCGTGCAGGAATCGGCCGAGCGCGCAGAGATCCACAAGCGGGTAAGCCCGCACACATTGCGCCACTCGTTCGCTACTCACCTGCTCGAGCAGGGTGTCGATATCCGCGTAATCCAAGTCTTGCTCGGACACGTGAACATCAACACGACTGGGATCTATACTCAGGTTTCCAGCAAGACCATGCGGGCGGTGGCCAGCCCGCTCGACCAGATCGTTGCCGTGATGGAAGGCAGGGCACCTCCCGGTTGAACCGTGCGCGCCTCACTCGAGGTCGCCGACATCTTCCACAGCGCCGGGCCCGCCTATCGTGCAGCCCATGCCGGGCATCTCAGCCTCGGCCAGCTCAAGGTCATGACGGCGATCGAGAACTGCCGCACCGCCGCACTGGGCGGTCACGTTGAAGCCTGCGATGATTGCGGGCACTGGCGGATCGCCTACAACTCCTGCCGCAACCGGCATTGTCCCAAGTGCCAGGGCGCTGCCGCGCGCACCTGGCTGGCCGCGCGTGAGGCCGATCTGTTGCCGGTCGGCTACTTCCACGTCGTCTTCACGGTGCCTGCCGAGATCGCCGAGATCGCCTGGCAGAACAAGGCGGTGGTCTATGACCTGCTGTTCCGCGCCGCTGCGGACACGATGCTGACCATCGCGGCCGATCCCAAGCACCTCGGCGCGCGGGTTGGGATCACTGCTGTCTTGCACACGTGGGGATCGGCGCTGACCCACCACCCGCATGTGCACATGATCGTACCTGGCGGCGGCATCGCGCTCGACGGCACGCGGTGGATCTCGTCACGCCCCGCCTTCCTGTTACCGGTGCGCGTGCTGGGCGCGTTATTCCGCCGCCTGTTCCTCACTCGCCTGTTGGCATTGTTCGATGCCGGCAAGCTCGTCTTCTTCAGCACCTTGGCGGGCCTAGCGATACGCAAGGCCTTCCTGCGGCATCTGTCCCCGATCCGGAAGAAGCGCTGGGTGGTCTATGCCAAGCCGCCCTTCGCCGGGCCGCAGGCGGTGCTGGCCTATCTCTCGCGCTACACCCACCGCGTCGCCATCTCGAACCGGCGGCTCATCGGCTTCGACGAGACCGGCGTGACGTTCCGCTACAAGGACTATCGCCGCGATGGCGCCGAGCGCCAGCAGGTCATGACGCTGGCGACCGACGAGTTCATCCGTCGCTTCCTGATCCACGTCCTGCCGCGCGGCTTCCACCGCATCCGGCATTATGGCCTGCTTGCCAGTTCAGCGCACAAGGACACCATGGCGCTTGCACGCAGGCTGCTGGGCGTCGCTGCACCTGCCGAGGAGCCCGAACCCGGCGAGCAGCCCGATCATCGCCCGCCATGCCCATGTTGCGGCGGGCACATGACCATTATCGAAACCTTCGCTCGCTGGTGCCAACCACGCGCACCACCAACGGCAGCATTCCCAGCCCAGAGACACGCGCCATGATCTGGCATGGCCCATCCTGCATGACGGTCACGCTCATGGCGCATTGGCCGATGACCCAGCGCGTACCCATCCCGGAATTACGTCGGGCCCAGGGCACAGCGAACTTCATAACAGCCGTCGCTCGCGGTCTGACGCTGCACGAAATCACGCTGATCCGGCCGGCGGGTGCACTTCCGCAGCGGCAGCGCTTACCCTCCAGAACCATCCCAATGCAGCTTTACCCATAGACCAGCGCGTGGGGCCCGCGGGTTCCTGCACTGGAGGCTTTCGTACGCAAGCGCCCGAAACCCTTCACAGACTACGCCATTCCGGTTTGCTGTGAACAAAGTGATTTGACTACCGGTTGGGACGCTCCGATTTGGTGCCGTGAAAGATGGCCTTGTTCGCGGATTAGGACTCCAGTTGGTTGGGGCTTCGAGCCGTGCCTTTAGATAACGGTACTAGTCTGTCGTCACCTGACCTGAGGGCTGTTTGTACAGCAAACGGACGCAGTCTTCGTGTCGCTTGAATATGCTGTCTATCCAGAAATTTTGATGGAAAATTTTGGCTATCAGCTCGAGTTTGTTTATGTTATGTTCCGATTGGGAAGGCGATAGGTGCATCGTGGCTGAAGTATATGATCCGAAAAAGTCTACGCAGCCAAGCCAGGATTGGGCTGGCCTACGAGAGCTTGACGAGGCGCTGGCCGAAAACCGGTTGACCGAGTACCGGATCAAGAAGGCTTGGGCTGATCCGATCAATCGGATTGTGACCATTGCGGTTTGCCTGATCCTGGCTGTCTACGTCGGGTACGTGATGCTTGCAGACTTCATTCTTTGAAGGCCTTATTCGGGCCATTCCTTCACGTGCTTGGCTCGGTCCGCACTTACTCCTGTAGCATCTTTGGTCAGGGCTTGGAGCGAACTGCGTTGAGTCGCAATTGTGCGTCGACCCCGCATCTGCGCCTGTTCCACGCTCGAATGGATCCCCTCGACATTTGGTAGACGCGATTGCTTGCCGCTGACCTTGCTCGCCGAGACCTGACGGACGCCAAGTGTGTCCGGCTGTGCCAGTGGCGAAGCTGAAGGGAGGGCTAGGTCGCCGGATATATCGTCGCGCAGCTTATCGGCATAGTTCTCGATGAACTTCGACTGCAATGCCTGCCCCGCTGGGCTGAGCTGAAAGGCCGTGTCGTCGAAGCGGGCATTGCCATAAAAGTCGCGATTGCGATCCAGCTCTGCAATGCCCCACTCGCGATATGCCTGGCTCAGGTTCAGACTGCCCGCGGCACTATGGCCGGCGAAGTACGAAGCCTGGCGCTCTAGCCGGTGCGCTGTCTCTTCTGCCCGCCGAGCCTCTCGGGAGTTGGCACGGCTTTCCGTGATACTGGAATTCAGTCCACTGGCACTCGAAGAGACCGACGAGTTTCCGGATGTGCTGATAGTGCGGAGGAAGCCATCGCGGGTGCTAGACCAGTTCTTGCTGTCGGACATCTGCTTGAGGCTACCGAGGATGCGAGAGCGATCTTCGGATGCAATCGCGGTGTCGCTGGTCGTCCAGGACTGATTTCGGCCACCCCGCGCTCCGACCCCTACTTTCGCGGTTCCGAAGTTACCGCCGAGGCCAGCAGATGCTTCGCCGTTCAAAAACCAGGCAATCGACATGTCATCAGCCGCCCGCCGCGACAGCCCGAACTGCCGCTGCAGACTGGCTGAGGCCTGATCCACCTCGCTGTAGGCGGTCTGAATGCTGTCCGATGTCGTGTTGCCCTGCGCGGTCTCGCTGCCACGAGACGAGTTGAACTGGCTGCGCAGCTCCCTGAACCGACTGATGGCATTGGAGGTCGACTGACTTGCGACATTGGCAAGGGTCTCGCTGCGGCTCTTAGCTTCGGATGCCATCGTCGCAAGGCGCGAGGAGAACTCGGCACCCAATGTCGGTGTGAAAGGGTAGCTCGAACTGGGCACCTGGTCGTAGGCCGCGTCGGGGAACGAAGATGTGACCGTACCGCTGTCACTGATCGTGCGGGTTTGCGGGGCGCCATAGGCAAAGCTCGGCGCCACGGTCCCTTGCGCGAACTGGCGCGTGAACACGTTCGAGTTGTCGATACTGGAGTTGCCGAGCGACACATTGCCGGTGCTGGCCTCGCGTGCGGCTTCCTCCGCGGCGTTCTGGCTGGGGTTGAGGTAGGATGTCGCCTGCGATGAGATTGCCATCGCGCCTTTGGCGACACCGCCAGCCAGAAACGGCACCGAGGCGATCAGATAGCCTGCCAGCAAGCTGATATCGGCATTGACGTCGGCCATGCCGGTGAGTGTCGCGAGGCTGAGCCCGGACCCATTCGCGACAGCGGCCATATCGGAAGCGCCCTTGGTCATCAGGATCATATGGAGGATGACGAAGAGCGGACCCCAAGCTGCGAGATAGAAGAAGCCGGTCAGATAGCCTTTGAGTGCCGTGGGGCCGGTGCGGGGCAGCAGAAACAGCGGAAAAAGCACCGGGAACAGCGCGTAGAACAGCACGGTCAGGACGATATTGAGGAGCGGCACCCACTTCATCGCGTTGCTCGCAATCGAGCCGTAGGTGCGCTCGGTCTGGATATCGGCGCGGGTCTGGGCATAGACATCGATGCTCGCAGCCCCGCTGCTGCCTGCAAAGCCGTGCATCGCCTGCGCCATGGCGTTGATTGTCAGCGTCTGCTTGAAGATCTGCGAGGCATTGGCCGAGACGCCCGACAAGTACTGGAAGGCGACCGGAAGATCAGCCAGCAGCTTGGCCCTGGCGAGCGCAGCGGTCTGGTTCGGATAGAGCTGCCGCCCAAACGCCGTCGTCATGGCTGTGAAAAGGCCGGCCCACTGACCGTTCAGCGCGGTGTAGGCCTCGCGGCAGGTGAGAATGGTCGCTGTGACTTTGCCGCTGGCTGCGTCGCGGGTGAGGAACCGCTGCGCGCGCGCCGGGCTGCCGGGGCCGATCGTGGTCCAGATGTCGGTGCTGTTCGCGAGGGTCTGCATCGATACCCGGCCCAGCAGCACATCGTAGAACACGCATTGCCGAAAATGCTCGTCGAGATTGGCAGCGAATTCGGGATCGGAGATGCGCAGGCCCCGCGTCGCCTCAAACAGGCGCGCGCCGTAGACCATGCCGTTCTTCGAATAGTTGAGCTGCGGCGGCAGCGCGAAAACCACCTCAGCCGAGCCAGTCAGATAGTCGCCCACCTGGCTCGTGAAACTCGCCATGAGCGCAAGGCCGAGCGGCACATTGCTCACATTGGCGGGCGCAAGGCTGGGATTGATGCGGTCGGTGACGTGGACGTCGAGCCGGGGCACCATAAGGCACGAGTACATGAGCGTCGCGCCAAGGAACCAGTTGATCCACGCACGCCAGTCCTGGCCGAACGCCAGCGTCAGCGCCGAGAGCCCGAGACCCATGACCATCACGACCTGCAGCAAACCCTTGTAGCCGCCGTTGCCGGTCCAGGCAGCGACCGCCCGGAACACCGCGACGAGGTAATCACCGCCACCAATCGTGAAGACTTCGACCATCTCGCTGGTCCCTTGCTGGCTTTATGAACTGACGTGTCAGTGGGTGAGTGCGCGGGTTTCGACGGCACGCGACCAGTCGAGTGCGGCCGCCATGCCGGGCGACATCTGGCTGGCGAGCAGGTTCTCGATGAAGGCGGTCTTCTCGATGATCTGCATGATCGCCCCGACTTTGGCCTGGGTATTGGCCTGCCGGTCGGCGAGCGCCTGACGGACCACGTTCACCTGGCCCTGCCACAGCGCGATCTTGGCCTCGTCGGCACCGATGAAGCTTGCCATCGAGCGGCTGGATTCGCTGACGATTCGGTCGAGCACCGCAAAGAGCAGGTCGACGCTGGCAATCTCGGCGAGGGTCTGGCGGTCATCGGTTGGCATGCCGCGTCCATAAGCGGCCTGGACGGTCAGGATCTTGTAGAGCGGGATCGAAGAAACCTGCAGCAGTTCCTTCTGCGCCGCCGTGATCGCGGTGTCGTCGCGGATCGCCTGGACCATGCCGTCGATCAGCGCAGCGATCCGCGGGCGCAGCGCCTTGGACGTTGGCACCGAGAGCGCTGCGAGGCCGGGGTTGAGGCACTGGTCGGGTTCGTCGCAGTGGAAGATCTTGACCGACCCGCCCGAACTGCCGTCGAGGAGTGCTGAGACTAGGGTCGACGAGGCATCACCAGCTACGGGAACAAACTTGCCCGGCGTGTCGTCCTTGGGCGGCTGGTAGATCACGGTGCCGACCAGGGTCATCGCGTACTCGGCGAGTTCCTGGTCGAACGTGCCGCCGGGCGAGAAGAAGGCGGACTTCTTGAGCACGGTCCAGGTGTAGTTGCGAGGGATCCCCGGATTGACGTCCTTGAAGCTCGCATCTGCACTCGCCGTCGTGCTGGCCCGTTCGCCGCGGGTGCCGCAGCCGTGCTTGGCGGCGGCGTAGTCGGTGAAGATGCCTTGGCTGTTACCAATAGCCTCGCAGACCGCCTTGTCGGCCAGGTCGCCCTTGGGCCAGACACCGCCGACGAGACCCTGCGCCATCTCGCAAGAATTGATGCTCAAGTTGTTCATGAGCTGCGCCTTCTGCGCAAACTCCTGCATGATTTTCGAGCATTCAGGGCAGACGGTGTCGATGGCGAGGCTAAAGGCAAAGCCGACCGCGTTGTTGGCGACGGCTTTGAGCATCGCGACGATCTCGCTGGCATTGATGAAGCTGAACGAGCCCGCAAACAGGTCGATCCCGCCGCAGCCGGCGCGGGCCTTGGGCAATTGCAGGTTGGCGATCGTGGTCGTCTTCTGCGGGAAGCGCGTCCAGACATTGCCGAGGCTGTAGTAGCCCGCCGACTGGCCCTGAAACGCGGTCGGGCCGTTGACGTTGGCCGCGCCGCCCACATCGTTAAGGAACGCATCCATCGAGCTGCCGACATTGGCGCCGGCTGGCGCCGGGATCGAGACGAGGGGGAGGGCGAGCGCCATGATCGCGGCGGTCAGGCGCTGGGAGCTAGTAGTCATGGCCGGCTTCCTTGGAGGTGAGGAGGTAGATGCGGTCCTGGAGCTCGTCGGCCGACATCACGCCGTAGCCGATCGGGATCGCGCGGTGCGCGGCGGCATCCCAGAGGACGACGGCGGGCGTGATCCCGGGTTCGAGGCCCATGCGGGCGCGCTGGTTGGTCTCGGCGGTGTAGCGCGGGAAATCGGGCGAGGGCCCGCCGTCGGTGGAGATCGCGCGTACCTCGATCGCCCAGGTTGCCGCGACTGAGCGCACGATTGGCGACATCACCGAACAGGCACTGCAGCTTTGCGCGAAGAAGTAGAAGAGACCGTAGCGCTCGGAGAGGTGCGCCATGACAGAATCGCGCTCCGCCTTGCGCGCGTCCTGCCATTGCCGTTTTCCGAGCGTCGAGACGGGGCGCTGCAGCGTGTAGTCGAGGTCCGGATCTTGCCAGATCGAACGCTGCCAGACATCGCTGAAGAGCGAAGCGCGGTCGAGCTGCGCGCGCTGAAAGCGGATATAGGCGGTCACATTGGCAGGGGTGGGCTCTAGGATCGCGCGGGCCTTCAGCTCGCGCAGCTCGGCGGTGATCGTATCGAGTTGCTGGGTTGCGGATGCCGCGGGTGCAGGGATGGCCTGGGCCAGTTCTGCTGGCTTCGGCTTCGTGCAGTAGAACCAGTATCCGAGCTGGCGTTCGGTGCAGTAGAAGGGATCATCGGCCGCCTGCGCTGTAGCCGGCGGCTGATCAGCGGCGCAGACCGGGGCGGCAAGTTCGGCCAGCAGGGTGGCGGCGAGCACGGCGGCGCGGGCCGCGCGGTCAATGCGAAGCTTGGGCATAGTAGGCCTCGATTTTCTGCTGGAGGTCGCTCGCGGCCTGGAGTTCGTCGGGCAGGCGCGCAGCGTTGGTGAAGTCGGCGTAGACTTCGCTGAAATCCATCTTCGAGAGGTCGAGCTTCGCGAACTCCTCGACGGTGAACCCCGAGCAGCTTTCTTCCTTGGGCGGGGCCCAAGGCTTGTTCAGCTGCACCCGGCCTTGCTCCTGAAGCACGCGCGAGAGCTTCGATTCAAAGCAGCAGTAGACCTTGCGCTTGGTGAAGCAGACGCCGAGGAAACTCGAAGCGCAGTAGGTCCCGACATAGCTGCACAGGCCCTTGGCGTCGCGCTCGTGGAGGAGCCGTTCCTCGCGGCTGCAGCCAAGCGCTACAAGAAGCTGGATGCCCGGGATCAGCGGGAAACCCTTGCCCTTGCAGCAGTTCAATATGCCGAAGACTTTGGACGCGCAGCTCGCGCGCTCGCCTTCGAAGAGCTTGAGGTTGGCTTGATCGAACTCGCGGCGCGCCTGGTTCATGGCGCCAAGCGCGACGGCGGCATCCTTGAACTCGGTGTTGGGCTGACGGTCGATGGTCTCGCAGGAGCCGTCGATGCAGTAGACATCGCCGTCGCAGATGAACTGGTCGGGATCGGTTGGCTCATCCGGAACGGGGCAATCGTAGACCCGCTCCCAGGTCCGGCAGGGCTCATCGGTCAGGCAATCGGCGCGGACAAAATGGCAGCCGGGATTGGCGTCCAGTGCCGAGCAGTCCTGCTTCGCCGCGTATGCTGCACAAGTATAACTGCGCTCCCAGCCCCAGCAGGGCCGGGTTATGGACAAGCCGCCGACCGTGCGGGTGACGGGATCGCTGTCGGTGCAGGTCTCGCTGTCCTGCGTGCAGTCGCTGTCAGCGGCAAGGCCTGCGCAGGCGCTCTCGTCGCGCACGGTGTCAACCGTTGTACCCGGCCTGACAGCCACTGGAGTGAAACCCGCCACCTGCTCGGTGCAGGTGAACTCATCGACCGGATCACCGGGCTCGGTGCAGCCCCCGCCGGCAAATGTCTTGTCACGTTGCAGACACGGGCCGGGATGCGTGCCGGTCTTGCGGCATTTTGGGCCGATGAAAGCCGAGCAGTCACCACCGGTCGAGCAGAAGTAGAGGTAGGTGGATGCATCGCGCAGCTGCGGGGTCAGGCGAACCGTGCAGCTGCGGTTCTCGGCAGTGGCCGTGAAACCGGTGTTGCAGGTCGCGTTGTAGCGTGCCGCCGCGCTGGTGGATGGGGGGAGCGGGACGCAGCGCCCGGCAGTGCCGTTTCCGCCCATGCCGCTCGCATACGTCATCGGATCGCCGCTGATCGTGCGGCTGCGGGCGATTGTGGCATCGAGATCCACCGGCGTGAACCTTGCGCGGTGTTGCAGGGAATCGCGCACTGTCCGGTAACCCGCATGATTATTGCTCTGCCTTGCAGCTTCGTGCGCCATGCGATCGGGATCGGCAAAGTAGCCCGATTGCGCAGGCGTCCCGTTGTACCCCGGAATGCGTGTCGCATCGGGCGCAGTGGTCGCAGCGGTCTTGGCAGCAGCGGCCTTGGCGGCGCCGAAGGCCTTGCCATCGGCGCGAGCCGCGTCGGGGCTGCTCTGGGCCAGTACCGGCAGTGCGGTCATGAGCAGCAGGAGGGTGGATAGGCGGCGGATCATCGCGCTCGCTCCTCGAGCCGCGCGCGATATTGGGCCGCGAGTTTTGCGCCGGGACCACCACCACCCGCTATCGTGTCGAGCGCATAGGCCGCGGTGACATTGCCGCTGATCTGGTCGAACGGCGGGACATTGGTCGTGCAATCGAAGCCGTCGCAGAGATCGAAGTCGCTGCTGGCGACCACATAGGTCGGCACCGTCTCGATCCCGAAGGCGCGGAACAGGCGCGGATCGATCCCGACCCCGTCACGGCGCTCGCCGGGCGCAAGCACGCGCGACAGCGCGGCAGTCATGGCCTGGGCGCTGCCGCGCGTCAGCCCGCGAAACACCACCACGCCGCCCGCGCGCGGGACATCGACCATCATCGCCTTGAGCGCGGCCGGCGGCATTGAGGTACTGGCAAAGGCAATAAAGCGCGGCGCCTCGCCGAGATCCGCCTTTGCCATGGTTCCCGCATCGGCGACCATGCCGTCGAAATCGAACACATCGCCGGTCTTGCCGGTCTGAAGTCGCGGACTTGCCGCCAAACGCGCACCATTGGCCTGGCCTTGCTCCGCAGTGCCGGTGGCCGAGGCGCTGACCGCTTTGGCGCGGGCCCGCGCGGTCGTAGCGAGAGCCTCGGCTTCGCTAGCCTGTTCGCCTGCACGCGCGCGAATAGCCGCGACATCGATATCCGCCGGTACGCTCTGCGCGAGCGCGCCGCCGAGGGCGGATGTCATGACAAGACCCGTGAGCGCCCAGGTGCGAAGGGAGAGGGAGGGCCGGCGGCTCATAGGGCGCAGCAATTGCGTTTGCGCCAGACGAGGTAGCCCATGTCCTCGCCGATCGCGGGATAGACCTGTCCTGCCGACATGAAGGTCGTCGAGGCGCCAATCGGCGCGCAGGCATAGCGGCCGCTGGTCTGGGGATTGGGGTTGGTCGCCTGGAAGCGATACTGCTGCTTGCGCATGACCGGCATGAGGTATTTGCCGCAGAGACCCTTGCCGCCCATCGTGCCCCAGGCGACGAGCTCGCGGTGGAGCTTGTAGGCAAAGCGCGCGAGCGTGAGGCGCGAGGCCTGGACATGGCCGATCGTCGCCGAGACGTTGCCGTTCAGCGGGTACATCGTCCCCTGGCAGCCCGCGCACCAGAACAGGTCGTCGCTGGGAAGTTTGGTGGTGGCCGCAACGCAATCGGCTGCGCAGGCAGCAAGCGCGAGCGGATTGGCGAAGAGCACTGCCTCGGGGTTGATGATCGCTGTGAGCTCGCTGTCTTGCCACAGCGGATCGAGCTCGGTGATGTAGAGAATGTCGACCGAGCCCTGCTCAAGGCAGAGGAAGTCGGCCACCAGTTCCATCCAGTAGATCAGCGGGTAGGCGTACCAGTGGATATGCCACTGCGAGGCATACTGGGCCGCGCCGCCTACCGCCGAAGGTCCGGCCATGGTCTTGAAGCCGATGTCGAAGCCCGGATCGAGCTTGAGCCCGCCCAGGTTGACGAAGCACCATGGCTTCATGCTGACGTCGGCGAGCCGCACCGGTTCCCAGAAGCCCATGGCGATGCCGGGGCGCAGGCCGCAGAGACACACCGGGAGCGCAGGGTTGCTGGTGTCAGGCCGGCCCGATGGCCAGATCTTGAGCCCGCCGATCGAAATCGGAAACAGGCAGGACCAGCAGATATCGGTGATCGGGTTCACGAAATGCCCGGTGCAGCGCCCCGGACCCGATGCGGCTGCTGCGGGCGAAGGCGCGGCGGTGACGGCAAGCGCTAGGCCTGCGGCGGCCGCGAACGCGTGACGGACAAGCGAGCCGAGCCGCGTCATGACGCCCTCCCTGGCGCTGGCTTGAGCGCCTGTTCGGTGATCTGAAGGACGCGGCCTTTCTGCTCGACGACAGCAGGCACCGCGCGGATCCCGAAATGCCGGACCAGCGTGCCGCCTTGGTCGAAGTAGAAGCGCATCTGCCGCGCTTTCATGAGCGCCAGCGGCGCACCGGAGACGAGGATCACCTTGGGCCGGCGCTTGCCGAAAGTAGTGGCCGCCCAGTCGAGCGCGGCCGGGTCGTCGCCATCGAGGAATACGAGAGGGCTGCGCAGCGGAACGGTGTCGAGTGGATTGACCCGGGTGCCGCGCGCGATGATCACCTGGCCCTTCGCGTCCCGGATATCGGCGCTCACCGTGATGGTGGGATCGAAAGTCCAGCTCCGCGTGGTTGCGGCAGGGGCAAGTCCGGGGACCGGATCGGGGCGTTCGACTTTGGCGACGGTTCGGCGTTGAAGTGCGGCATTGAGCCGCGCGGTCTCCCCGCTCGCTTCAAGATGGGTCAGGCGGGCATGGATCTGTTCGAGGAGATCGGGCTCGGCGATCGCCCAGACTGTGCCGTGCTGACCGTAGTCGCGGGCAGCGGTCGGGACGGTGCTTGCGCACAGCGCGAATGCCAGCACCGGGGCAAGGCGGTGGATAGGGTGCTGCCTCACAGGATTGCCCTCCCGGTCCCGAGGATACGCGGACGGCAGATCCACCCGATCGCGGCATAGCGGCTGTCGAAACCGTCCTTGTGCGGGCTGCCTACAAAGTAGCAGCCCTTTGGGATCGTGCCGGTGGGGCCGAGTGCGAGCGGCTCGCCGGTGCGCGTCATCGGCTTGGCGAGCGCGACGGGCACGCCGTCGACGAAGAACTGCCGCCCCTCGCGTGTAACGTGCTGCCCGGGTATCCCCAGCACCCGCTTGCCGAAGAGCCCCGGTTCCTTGCCGAAATGCCGCTGGAGCAGGTCCGAGCGCGGGGGCACGAAGAGCACGAGGTCGCCTTTGCCGGGCTCGGCCCCGCGCGTCAGCCAGATTGCCCAGCATGGAAGCGAGGGACTGGCGTTGACGAGCAAGGCGTGGGCGCGCGCAAAGTCGCTCAGCCCGGCAGCACCGAGGAGTGCGAGGGTGGCACCGCCGGTCAGCAGCAGGTTGCGCCAGTGCCCGCTCTTGAGGTGGAGCAAGTCAGCGCGCAGCACGGGCCAGGTCCCCCATACGCCGCGCGACATCGGCGCGGACCGTGTCGGTCATGTCGGGCACACCGCCAGCGACGACGGCTTCGGCGACGAGCACCGTGCGGCCGTCGCGGCCGAGCCGCTCGACCGAGGCTTGCACAGCCTGCAGATAGGCCTCGACCTCGCCGCGGGTCTGTTCGGGCGGCCGGCCCGAGCGGGCCTCGGCTTCGACAAAGTCGCCCATGATCCGCGAGAGCTGGACCGTGACGACCTGGCGCTTCTCAAGCGCCAGCAGGCTGCGGGTCGCCCAAATACCCCAGAGCGTGGAGAGCGTGAGGCTCACCCCGAGTGCTGCCGTGCCGAGCGTCCTGCGCCAGGACAGGGATGGCGCCGACAATGTTGCCATAATGTTCCTCACTTTTCACTCTCCGAAAGGCCTGCCTGCACGGCATCGAGGAAGGAGGGCAGCCGCCAGATCGCAATCAGGGTGGCGAGGCCGAAGAGCCCGAGCGCAGTGCCCTGGTCGAACGCGGCGCGCGCGTTGTGGTCAGCGGCGAGATAGTGCGCGGCGAGGTTGTCGAGGTGGAGGAACAGCCGCTCGGGATCGCCGCCCGCCAGCATCAGGAAGGCGAGCAAAGGCAGCCCGAGCACCATCAGATAGATCGCGCCGAGAAAGGCACCGGCCTTGACGAGGATGTACCAGAGGTCGGCCAAGTACCGCCGCGCGGGCGGCGGGTTATCGCCCGCCGAAGTTGCGGGAACCGGAAGGCCAGGCGGCGCCATGTCAGCGGCTACCGGGGTTGCGAGATGGTCGAAGGGCGTGACGAGGTAGAGAGGCATGGGTGTGTCCTTGCTTTGGGAAGTGATGGGATGCGGCCGGCCTAGGGCTGGTCCGGAAAGGCAATGCGCGCGATGGCGTCCGCGAGTTGGTGACCCCGCGCGATCTCGGCATCGATATCGGCCACGGTCTGGGGCGAACTCGAGAACAGTGTCGCGGAGTAGGGATCGAGCACGAGCCGGCCGATCGCCTCGACTTCGGGGCCCTTGATGAAGACCTCGGAATAGGCCGAGCCCTCGCGCTTGAGGCTGCGGATCAGCGTCTCGGTGCGGTCGTCCATGTCGAGCCGCTTGGAATTGCGGAAATCGGCAATCGTCTCGGGCTTTTGCTGGAGGATCAGCATCCAGTCGCTGTTTTCGAGCGCAGCGGTCGCACCGTCCGACTTGTAGTAGTCGTTAAGCGACTGGGTCGCGGTCGCCAGCGCGCCGCCATACTTGCGACAGGTGCGGGCATACGTCTCGACGAAGGTGCCCATCGAGCCGCCCTTGAGCAGCGCCCAGGCCTCGTCGATCAGCAGCAGCTTCCTCACCGAGCGCGGGCTCCGCGTCATGGCCTGGCTGGTCATGAACATGATGGCGCTGAGGACCACACTCCTGAGGTCTTCGCGGGCGGCGAGGTCCGACATCTCGAACACCGTGAAATCGCTCGACAGGTCGAGCGTCGCCGCACCCTCGAAGAAAGCGCCGTAGGTCCCGCCCGCCATGTAGGGCGCGAGCGCCGTCGCAAGATCGCGGGCCAGCGGGTGGTCGAGCCCCTCAAGCGCGGCGCCGACCTGTGTCACGCTGGCGGCGGAGCCCTGCGCGGTCCAGACCTCGTTGACCGCGCGGTCGATGAGCCCGCGCTCGGTATCGCTGAGCGCCGTGCTATGCCGCGCCATCTGGCCGATGATCGCCTTGACCATGCCGAAGCAATCGAGGCGGTAGTCCTCGTCTTCGGCGGCGCGCGCTGCATCGATCATCGAGAAGGGATTGAGGCAAAAGCCTGAGGCGAGCGTGAACTCGACGAAGCGCCCGCCCTGGAGGCGCGCGGAGTGCTCGAAGCTGCGGCCGTCGTCGATCACGACAACTTGCGCGCCGGCCCCGCGCAGCGCCGCGCACATCTCCTGGAGCAGCACCGACTTGCCCGAGCCCGACTTGCCGCAGATCGCGACATTGTGGTTGCCCGCGCCGTTTTCGAAGGGGGACCAGTAGAAGGGCTGGCCGCGCCGCCCGACAAACAGGAGGTGCGGGACCGGCCCGCCGAGAAACTCGCCCTGGACCGGTGCAATATTGGCGGCGGTGGTCGAGAGCAGCGTCCGGAAACGGCGCAGCCGCTCCATGTCGGTGGCAAGCCCATCAGCGAGGGTGAGCGGCATGGCCGCGAGCAGACCCTGAATCTGGAGATAGCGCTCGTCGGCGAGGTCCCAGCCTGCTGCCTTGTAGATCGACTTGACCGCTCGCTCGTGGGTGTCGCCAAGCCCGAGCGGCGAATAGGTCGTGACCCCGTAGAAGACGCGCACGAGGCGGCGACCTTCCTGAAGTTCGGCCTGAACCCGCGCCCATTCTGCCGATTGCTCACCGATGCGCGGCAGGAACCGCGCGCTGCGGGTGTCCGCAAGGCTCGTCGTGCGCATGAACTTGTAGCCCGCACGCGCGGCGGCTGCTTCCTGATCAGGGTAGACGAGGCAGAGCATCGTCGCCGCCGGACACGGAAAGCGCAGCTTGTCGGTGAAGAGATCGCCGATCAGCCGCGCGCATTCGTGCGGTGCCCAGCGCGGCGGATAGGCGCGCACGGCAAAGTGGCGGAGGTCGAAGCGGTCGGGATAGACTTCGCCGATGACCGGCGAGCCGTCCGCCATCTCGCCGGTCGGGCGAAAGCGCTCGGTGGCGAGCACCAGGCGGTCCTCGCGCACGACAAGCTCGATGTCGCGGCGGATGGCCTGCGCTGCAATCGGGTCTTCGGGATTGTAGGGAACGGCGTCTTCCTGCGGCGCGGTGGTCGGCGAGGTGAGGTCGTCGATGAGCGCAATCAGACCCTCGGGCTCCACTTCGATAACACCGAGGCCGAGCGACTTCAGCATGGCGACGAGCCCTTCGCGGACCTGGACCAGTTCCTGCGCAGAGACAGACTTGTGCTCGGGCACACCGACCGAAACGAAGACCTGATGGTGCCGGGCGTGGAAGGGCGCTTCGTCCGAGCCTGAGCGCCAGACCATCTTGTAGAGCTGGCGGGCGCGGTGCCGGGCGATGGCCTCGTAGATCCCGCCCTGGAGGTAGCGCGGCGCAAACCATGGGCCGACGATCCGGCTGATGCGCGGCGAGGCGAGGTGGAGGATCTGCAGGCAGGCACCGCCGGGCAGCCCTTCGGAAAAGAACGCCCCGAGGATCTCGGCGGTGCGCTCGTCGGCCCCGATCAGCGGCGTGACGCCCAGCACGAAGCCCTTTGAGCGGGCATTGAGATAGAGCCGGTGACGCGGATCCCAGACGCGGTAGGGCAGCCAGTCCGAGAGCATGTCGAGCATAAGGCGGGGGCGGGCGGCTTCGGTCTGCTCGGCATCGCCGGTGAGAACGCCGAGCATGGCGTCACGAAGTGTGCGAAAAGAGAGGCTCACGGGCGCAGCTCCTTTGGCGAGGCGGTCTTGGCTGCGGCAGCGCGGTGCGCGGCGTCGATCGCGGCGGCCGAGGGGTAGTGCGGCCGATCGAAGGAAGGCCGAGAGGTCCGATCATGCGGGGTGGCGGGCATGTCGGACCCCTCGGCCACCGGCGGGGGGACGCCGGGTATTGCCTCGCCTACCGTGGAGGGGAGGGCCGAAGGCGAGGCAAGCTCGAAGGGTGGTGTGTCGTTGGGGTTCGTTGCGATGCCGATATCCGCAGTGACGGGAGCGGCCTCAGCATCGGGGGCAGACTTGGCGGCAGCCTGCGCTGCCTTGAGTTGCCGGCCGATCTGGCGAGCGAGCGGTGCGGTCGAGGGCTGGCTGTTGGCCCCAAGCTCAGCGGCCCAGTGCGGTGCCTCGATCACGGTCCAGGCGACTGCCTCGTCGTGCAGTATCCCGCTCTCGTCGACATGCGCGGGGAAGACGACGCGCAGGCGGCGTTCCGCCGTGCGGGCGCGATCGTCGCTGCCCACTGGCGTCGCGATCCCAGCGCGCTGGCGCGCCGCGCTGAAGCCGCTGTCCGGATCGGGCGAGGCAATCTCCTTCGTCGCGCGCTCGTCGATCGTGCGCGAGGGCGCGCAGGTCCCGCTCGGTGCGCGGCAGGAGAACTGGCCTTTGACGTTGGTGCCGAGGCCGACGCAGCCGGCGAGCGACAGGCAAAGCGGGGTGAGGGCGGCGGCGAGGCGCAGGTGGTGCGACATCAGATTCACCTTTTGTTCGATGCAGGAGGTTGCGAAGTGGACGCTGTCAGGAAAGCGCGCAGCGCGGCGGCCGGGCGGTAGCCTTCGAGCACCGCGCCATCGGAGGGCCGCACGATCACAGGCGTTCCGGAGAAGCCATGCGCCTTGGCAAAAGCCTCGTTGGCGTCCAGCCCGCGCGTGTCGCAGGGCCTGGGATTGGCGAGCGCTGTCCCAGAGTAAGCGGCATGGAGCGAGGTCTCGGGGAAGGGCGAGCAAAGCACGCGCTCTGCGTCCTTGCGGGATTCGGGGCCGAAGATCGAAATCGGCCGCTCCTCGACGCGTGCGCCGATGGCTTTGAGCTCGCCCGAGAGCTTCCTGCAGTAGCCGCAGTGGAAGTCGGAGAAGACCACGACTTTGGGACCATCTAACGGACCCCAGCGGATCGCGCCGTTCTCGGGAAGGCCCGCAAGCGTGACCTTCTGCGGCGCGGGTGTCGCTCGAGATCGGCCAGGTGTTTGATCGTCCGCATCGTCGCGGTGCGCGGCGCCGGCGGCGAGCAGATCGGGATTGAGCTGGAGCAGCCGCGCCGCAGTCAGATCCTGGCGCGCTTCCATGTCGTAGACGCGGCCGATCACAAGGTACTTGGCCTGCGCGTCGACATAGAACAGCGTTGTCTTCGAGGCGACCTCGCAAAGACCGCCGAGGCCCTTGCAGTCGATCGCATCGATCGGCGTTTTGGGCAGGCGCAATTGGAGCGCGGCGCGTACTTTGGCGGTGTCGGCTGCGGCATGGGCCGGCGAGGCCATGTAGGCCGCAGCCCATCCGGTCGCAGCCGAGAGCGCGATGAGGCTGGCAAGGCCTGCCGCCCGGGTAAACGGACGGGGGCGCGGTGATGGGATCGGGGTCATTGGCTGTTCCTCACGAAGACGCCGTCGAGAAACACGATCTCGACATCGATGCCGGTCGGCATCTCGACGACGGGCTGGTACTGTTCGGCGCGTTCGATCAGGTATTTGCTGACCGTGTCGGCCGCCTCGCCTGCGCCTTGCCCGAGCCCGCCGCCGAGAATGTCGCCAGCGGAGAGCTTGGCCGGGGTGCCGTTCGCGGTGGTGCGCTGGTTCGCGAACACGCTGTTGGCGTTGGCCGAGAACCCGCGCCCGAACCCGCCGATGATCCCGGCAAGCAGCGCCTGCGTGACGAGGTTGCCCTCGCGGCTGACAACGCGGCCGCGCACGCCGGACTTGCCAGCAAAGCTGATGAAGCCTTTGACCTCGCTTACCGCGACGCGCCCACCAGGCTGGTCGCACGTCATGCGGGCGAGCTTCACGTAGACTTTCTCCGAGGAGAGATCGCCGCGCGCTGCGCCGTTGACCACGCAGCCTTCGATCCGCGTCGTCAGGACTTTGCCGTTCTGCAGGACCGAGCGGGCAGGGCCGGTGATGCGCAGGACAACCGGGAGCGGATCGGTCTGGCTCGCAACGCCTGCCGAGGCATCGACCCCGACGATCACGCGCGCCGGCGCATAGGAGTTGGGTGGCAGATACTCAGGCGAGTCCTCGACCACGAGCGGCGGCGTCTCGGCGCGCGCAACCTTGAGGCCCGCACTGCCCTTGTCGCCGGTGAAGCTCATCAGCTTGACTTCGGCGCTGGGGGCGGCGGGGCCTTCGCCCGGCGCGCCGCCCAGACCGTCGGCATTGCTGCCTGGAGCGGGAAGCCCCCGTGCATCGTAACTGCCACCGCGCGGGCCGTAGGCCGGGACCGGCGGCACAGCGGCAGGAACCTGCGGACTGGCCAACTGGCTCTTCAGCTGCGCATTCTCAGCGGACACCGCATCGATCGCGGCCTGGCCATTGGTGCGCATGGCCTCGTTCTCGGCCTTGAGCGCCGCCATCTGCTCGCCGACTTCGCTGCGCGGGACGGCGGCGTCTTTCAGCTCCTTCTGCGCGCGGGCCATGGCGTCAAGCCGGTTGCCGAACATGGCAACGAACTCGCGCTCGGAGAGGTCGCGGTTGACGAGGCCGGAGGTGTCGACGCTGGTCTTGTCGGTCTCGGTCTTGCCAGCACCATCAGTTCCGAGAAGGAACCACGCCGCACCGGCGAGGAGCACTGCGGCGACACCGCCAAGCAACAGGTTCTGCCGCCGCCGGGTGCTGGCGTTCAGCGTCGACAGAAGTTCGGCGCTACCGTCCTCGTCCTTCGCCTTCTGGCGCTGAGGCGGCTGCTCATCGCGCTTGTTCTCAGTCATGGCCATTGTCCCCGTTAGGCCCAACGATCCAGGCGGTGGTGGAAGCACCTGGCGCGAGCACCGGGCTGGCAATCGCGACCGCAATCGTGCCGAGCGGCGCGAGATCGCGGGTGGCGAGCGTGGCGGGCGTGTTGCCCTGGTTCGCTAGGCGGACGACTTTGCCGGCAAGGCTGGCGCCGCGGTATTCGGCGATCAGCTGGACCTCGATGTCCCCGGCGCGAGCGGGAAGGCTGCTGGGTTGCCGCACCGCGAAACCCGGCACTTGCGTCTCGGCGGCCATGGCCTGGACGAGGCGCACGGCGCTCGTCTCGATCGGCGTCGCCTTCTCCCAATTGCTCGCATCGTCCTTGGCGATCGCCGGGTTGGTCACGAAGACCTGCTGCGCTTCGACCGGGCGGATCGGACAGGCGAACTTGTAGACGTAGCCCTTCTTGGTCGTGGCGAAGAAGCTGATCCGCGAACCCGCATAGACTTCGGGCACCGACACATAGATGTCGCCGCGCACCGGCTCGTTCGAGACGGCAAAGTCGTTGTAGGGCGTGCCGGTCCCGATCTTCGAGACACTAGCGAAGGCGTCGCCAACAAGGGCAAAGCGGGTGAGCTCGTGCGCCGAAACCTCGCATCCGATCGTGCCGCCATCGGCGGTCTGCTTGAACTGGTCGGCAAGGGCCGGGTCGGCGAGGCCAGTTGCCGCGAGCGCCGCGAGAATGGCGAGGCGCCTTGGCCTCGCGGGAAGATATCCGCGCATCAGTGGGACTCCGTTGAAGATGGGGTGGGGGCGTCAGCCGGATGGGCCGGGGGAACCACCGCGAAGCCGGACAGCGCGAGGCGCAGACCGCGGTAGGTCCAGTCGAAGCGGAAGCGGCGCTCCTCGCTCGAGATCACCTGTTCGCCCACGAACGTCTTGAGCGTGCCGCTGACCTCCGAGGTCAGCGCACGGGGATCGACCTCGAGCTTGCTGATCACGAAAGCCTGGGTGACTTCGGATCCGCGCTGCTCCTCGACAATGCGCACGAGCTCGGCCTTAAGCCGGCCGCGCTGCGCTGGATCGGCAAGCGCCAGGATCTGCCCCATCCAATAGTCGAGCCCTTCGGGGCTGCGGTTGAGCAGGACGAGCGCAACATCGCGGGTCACGAACTCGAGGTACTCGGCAGAAACCCCCGCGCTCGAAATCACCAGCGGCGTGCGGGTAGTCGGGACCAGCAAAACTTCACGCTCGCGGGTGGCAACGAGGCTGGCAGCCCCTGCGAAGAGGACCGCGAGAGCGGCGCTGGTCATCGCAAACATGTTGCGTTGGCGCAGCAGCTTCTGCGTGCGCTCGTGGGCGACATCGGAAAGCATGGGATGCGCTCCTCAGCCTGCCAGCACGCGGCAATGGGAGGGCGGCGTTGCCTTGAGACCGGTCAGTCCCGGCGGCAGATACCAGTAAGCGGCATGGCGAACCCAAGAGGCGGAGCGCCCGGCCTTGGCTTTTCGCAGAGCGAACCAGGCTCCGACTGCAAGCCCGATGCCGATCAGGATATGCTGCGCGAGGATCCCCCAGGTGAAGGGGACGATGATTCCGGCAAACTCGTCGATGGTCCAGAAGCCGATCAGTTCGGGATCGTCGAGGTGGCGGGGGATCGCATGGCGGTCGGTCATGGTAACGTGCCCTCCCAAGGCTTCACGGATCGGTGATCAGATGACGGCGGTGATCACCGAGGTGACGATCGGAACGCCCGTGCCGACACCGACGCCGACGCCGACCGGCACGGCGATCTGGCCGAGCGTGAAGCGGCCCGAGGCAAGGCTGATAAGGCCGGCAGCGAGGCTGAGGACGGTGATGATCTTGCCGCCCGAACCCTGCAGAAAGCCTGTGAATTTGGTCAGCGCGGTGGTGAAGGTGGCGTCGGTGCCGGCGTATGCCGTGCCGGCGGCGAGCGCGAGGACCGCGACGGGCAATGCAAGAGCGGCGGACTTGGCAAGACTGGCCTTGAGGCGGCCGGAGAAGGGGAGTGCAAGGGCATTCATGGAGGGTCTCCGAGCTGGGTGAGTGCAGCGACCGATCGCCGCTGCCTCATCGTCATGAACGGAAGAATGCTTCTAGGAAAAGTTCGATCAGATCGAGGATGCAGTCGCGGACGATCTTGGACTAATCGTCGCGAGACCTGGGCGTCGTTCTGGCCGCTCATCACGCAAAATGTCGACAAAACGGCCGAAAATCTGCGCTTTGTTGCGCCAGATTCCGAGACGGCACCCCGAATCGGTTCATTCTAGGATAAACGATATGTTCTAACTATGTTCTTTTTTGTTCCTAGGAGCGCGATCTCGCGCTAGATATCCGAGTCGAACCAGTGAGGACCGGAACCCGCCATGACCAGCACCGATCAGATATCCGCAATCAATGCGCGGCTTGCACGCCTGCTGACCGCAGCTGCCGATCGTTCGGGCAAGTCGCGTCGGGAAATCGCGCGCAGCGCGGACATGAACAAGGACACGTTCCTCAGGATCCTGCGCGGCGAGAAGGCGATTTCGCTCGATGACGCGATGCGTGTTCTCGAAGCGACCGGGATGGCGTCGAGCAGCGCATTGCTTCTTGCGATCCTCGGGCACGAGGACCTCGCAGTGGAATGGCTGGGTGAGGACGTGGGCGCGTTCCTCGATCAGTTCCTCACCGCTCTGCCGGTGACCATGAACGAAACGCTGGGTCACCGGATTGCTGATCTGCGCCCGCGCTGGGCCGTCGGCACCTCACGCCTGGTTGCGAGGCTGCTGGCCAAACACATCGACGACTTTGCCGAGCGCGACATGTCGCTCGTGCTCGGGAGGTGAGGGGGCTTGGGGTGGCATGACGAAGCAAGGAGACAATGAGATGGCTAATCCCAATATGGTGACCGTCGATCACGCCAACATGGAAGCAATCGATCAACAGGCTATGACGCCGCCCCAAATGCGCTTGATGCGCTTGCCGGAAGTCATTGCGCGAGTTGGGATCAAACGTTCGACGATCTATCAACGCATGTCTGAAGGTCGCTTTCCGAGGGCACGCTCGCTAGGGCCCAAGTCCACTGTCTGGGTTGAGTCCGAAATCGACGCTTGGATAAACTCGGTCATCGGCTCTGATGGGTAATCTGCTAGGCGTCGCGTGGTACCGACTAGGGGTGATGATCACTCGGCCACCACCACTATCGCAAGGCCTCTACGCTACTCCACGTAATGCGCGGTGGTCTTCGCGCGCACGTCCTCGGCGCTCACGCCCGGCGCCAGTTCGACGAGCCGGAACGGCGAGGCATGATCGGCCCGCGCGAAGACGGCAAGATCGGTGATCACCATGTCGACCACGCCCTTGCCCGTCAGCGGCAGGGTGCAGGCCGGGATGAACTTGGGGCTGCCGTCCTTGGCGCAGTGCTCCATGACGACGATGATCTTCTTGACGCCAGCGACGAGGTCCATCGCACCGCCCATGCCCTTGATCATCTTGCCGGGCACCATCCAGTTGGCGATGTCGCCGTTTTCGGCGACTGTCCCCCGTCAGCGCCCATGGCACAGATTTGAGGTTGTGAATTAAGGAGGGTTGGGGCTTCGTCGTAGTGACGAAGGAACGAAGATGAAGCCCCAACCCTCCTTGAAAAAATCGCCAGCCAAGGCCCCTGCTGAGCGGGTGGTGAAGGAGATCCGGCGACAGACGCGGCGGCATTTCTCGGCCGAAGACAAGATCCGCATTGTGCTGGATGGCCTGCGCGGCGAGGACAGCATTGCCGAGCTGTGCCGCAAGGAAGGCATCGCTCAGAGCCTGTATTACACCTGGTCGAAGGAGTTCATGGAAGCCGGCAAGCGCCGCCTGGCCGGCGACACCGCCCGCGCTGCGACCACCGGCGAAGTGCAGGACCTGCGCCGCGAAACACGTGCTCTGAAGGAATGCGTGGCCGACCTGACGCTCGAGAACCGTTTGCTGAAAAAAAGCATCGTCGCGGATGGGGGCGACGACGAATGAGGTATACCGCATCCGAGAAGCTCGAGATCATCAGGATCGTCGAGCAGTCGCACCTGCCCGCCAAGCGAACGCTGGACCAGCTCGGCATCGCCCGCCGGACCTTCTACCGCTGGTACGACCGCTTCCTCGAAGGCGGCCCAGAGGCGCTGGAGGATCGGCCATCGACACCGAGCCGGGTGTGGAATCGCATTGCGCCCGAGGTGCAGGACCAGATCGTCGAAATGGCGCTTGAACAGTCCGAGCTATCACCGCGCGAACTGGCTGTGCGATTTACCGATGAACGCCAGTACTTTGTGTCGGAAGCCACGGTTTACCGCCTGCTGAAGGCCCACGACCTGATCACCAGCCCGGCCTACGTCGTGATCAAGGCCGCCGATGTGTTCCACACCAAGACCACCCGGCCGAACGAGATGTGGCAAACCGACTTCACCTACTTCAAGATCATCGGGTGGGGCTGGATGTACCTGTCGACCGTGCTCGACGACTTCTCGCGCTACATCATCGCCTGGAAGCTGTGTACCAAAATGCGGGCCGATGACGTGACAGACACGCTGGACCTCGCCCTTGTTGCCTCGGGCTGCGACAGCACTACGGTGCTGCACAAACCTCGGCTGCTCAGCGACAACGGCCCCAGCTACATTGCCGACGAACTGGCAGAATACATCGAGGCCAGGAAGATGAGCCACGTGCGCGGAGCCCCGATGCACCCGCAAACCCAGGGCAAGATCGAGCGCTGGCACCAGACCCTGAAGAACCGCATCCTGCTGGAGAACTACTTCCTGCCCGGCGACCTTGAGGCCCAGATCTAGGCCTTCGTCGAGCACTACAATCACCAGCGGTACCACGAGAGCCTGAACAACGTGACGCCCGCCGACGCCTACTTCGGCAGGGCGGAAGCCATCATCAAGCAGCGCGAAAGGATCAAGCGACAGACCATCGAACATCGGCGCTTGCAACACCGCAAGCTCGCCGCTTAACATCAACCCACAGACGAGGCCCGCACTCCGCTAATCTACGCCGCGACCTGCGCCAAATGTTCTGACGACGGACAGTTACCATATCCTCGGCTCGAAGCGGATATTCGTCTTCCGGCCGATCGGGGTCGAAAAAACGCTCGTCGTCGCGATGACGAGTTCTGTAGGCGACGTCGATACACATCTTTGCCTCAGGGTCTATCCAGTAGCATAGGGAAGATCGACTTTTACTACCGCCAATCCCTCAGGAATGTTCTCGGGTCCGATAACAGCATCGATATGCTGTTCGTGGTTGTAGATGAACTGCTCTGACCAGCAGAGCGGGATGGAATCGATACCGCCGTGAGCAAGGGCCTTGTGCATACCCGAGAGCGCATCAAGATCTTCGCCGATGAAGCTCCGGAAGAAGGTCAGGGTATCCTGATCCAGTTTCTCATTGTCTGGTCCGCTGCCCGTCTTGACGAACGAAACCTCTACCCGGCATCGGCCGGGATCGATCGGCCATACCATCACAATTGGAAACAGATACTCTGCGATCGGAAAAGTCGCGTTGGGGAAGATATTATAGCTGCGCTGGCCACTCCGGGAAATCTCCGCGAGCTTGCTCGCCTGCTGCTCGGCGGTGTCGTGGTCCGATTTGAAGAATGCGGCGCCCATTCCGCTCGTCAGAGTTTCACGCGATTTGATGACGATGGCGTTATGCCCCCCTCGAATCATTTGTAACGCTGACGTCTTCGAATCGATGACTTTGTCGATCGTGTTTTCATGCACATATTTAGCATGATAATTTTCAGCGAAATTGTCTTGCAGACATTTCCAGTTACAGTCGACCTCGAAATTGAATCGTTTGAACAACCGCAGATCGTTCAACGGGATGTCGGACCACAACGCCGGTATGTCGGTCAAATATTCCAACAGCGGCACCGCCTCATTGTCGAAGTTCACAAAGACCAAGCTCCCGAATTGCTCGCAGCGAATCGGCTTGAGGCTCCGTTCAGCCTTGTTGAGGCCGGAAAAATAATGCTCGTCCGGTACGAAGATCAATTTACCTTCGAGATCGTACGTCCAGCAATGGTAGAGGCAGCGCATGTTTCGCGAGACGCCAGCCTCGTCTTTCATCAGCAGTGAGCCGCGATGCTGACACACATTGTGAAACGCTCTCAGTTCGTTGTCTCGGCCACGAATGACGACAACGGGCGTGTCGTTGAGCGTGTAGGTTCGATAGCTTCCCGGCCCATCGAACTCGTGCGCCAATCCTACGAACAGCCAAGTCTTGGACCAGAGATGCCGCTTCTCCAACTCATAAAAGACCTCGCTGGTGTAGCGGGCCGCCGGCATATCCGGAAGCGCCGGAAAACCGTCAGGGTGACGGCGCTCGCGCATTTGCGTACTCGCCGCTTCCCACATCGATTGAATACGCTCGGGGGTTTCCAGGGTCATTGCGGGCTTCCTCGTCCTATCTCCACCGTCGTTCTAACTTTTCGAAGATAATCGCTCTATCCCCTTGGCGGGGGACCGGGGAGGCCGGTCAACATCGTCCCGCCCAGCAGGGACTGCGACGCGAGCCAGCGGGCGTTAGGCAAGACTTATTGGGACGGCAGGCTGGGAGCATCGATGCCCCGGCCAACAGACCGTACCTCAGAGCAAGGACTTGCTGTTGCCTAGGATCGTTGAAAGCGCTCAAGCTGCCCTTGATGGCGTCTTGTCGGATGGAATGACCATCGTTGCCGGAGGATTTGGTCTTTGCGGCATCCCGGAGAAGCTCATTCTGGGGGTCCGTGATTCGGGGGTCAGCCGCTTGACGGTTATCTCCAACAACGCTGGCGTCGACGATTTCGGCCTTGGGCTGCTCCTGCAATCCCGTCAGATCAGGAAGATGATCAGTTCTTATGTGGGTGAGAACAAGGAGTTCGCGCGGCAATATCTCTCTGGTGAGCTTGAGCTTGAATTCAACCCTCAGGGCACGTTGGCAGAGCGCATTCGAGCAGGTGGAGCGGGGATACCGGCCTTTTTCACCAAGACCGGTGTCGGAACCATCGTTGCGGACGGTAAGGAAGAGCGAATTTTCGCCGGGGAGCGATATATCATGGAGACGAGCCTCTTTGCCGATGTCGCACTCGTCAAGGCGTGGAAGGCCGATACGAAGGGCAATCTCGTATTCCGAAAGACTGCCCGTAACTTCAATCCGATCGCCGCGACAGCAGCAAAGATGACCTTGGTCGAAGTGGAGGAGTTAGTACCCGTCGGCGCCATCGATCCGGACCACGTCCATACGCCGGGGATCTATGTCGATCGGATTCTGGTCGGCGCGGACTATGTGAAGCCGATCGAGCAGCGCACAGTTCGAGCGGAGGCGGTCTGATGTCCTGGACTCGAAACGAAATCGCCGCGCGCGCCTCGCGCGAACTCAAGGACGGGGACTATGTAAATTTGGGGATCGGCGTCCCGACGCTCGTTCCGAACTTCCTCTCCGAAGGCATAGACGTGACCTTTCAATCTGAGAACGGCATGCTGGGGGTGGGCCCGTTTCCGCTCGAAAGTGAGGTTGACGCAGATCTTATCAACGCAGGCAAGCAGACGGTCACAGCACTTCCAGGCGCATCCTTCGTCAACTCAGCCGAGAGCTTCGCTATGATCCGCGGCGGCCATGTCGATCTTTCGATTTTAGGCGCGCTTGAGGTCGCCGAGAATGGCGATCTCGCCAATTGGACCATTCCAGGGAAAATGGTGAAAGGAATGGGTGGGGCCATGGATCTCGTGGCTGGCGTCGCCCGCATCGTTGTCCTGATGGACCATGTGTCCAAAGGGGGAGAACCCAAGTTCCGCAAGAGTTGTAGCCTGCCACTCACGGGAGCGAACGTGGTTGACATGATCATCACCGATCTGGCCGTATTCGAGCGCAAGGAACGGGGATCATCACCCTTCAAACTGATCGAGCTTGCTCCGGGTATCATGCTTGAAGAACTCAGGGCGAAGACGGAGGCGGCATTCACGATCGATTGAGTCAAAAGTATGCTTAACCGCCGAATTCTGGGCGGTTCATCATCGCGCGCGACACCTTTAGACGGAGGTCGCTCGCTCAATCCGTTGGGTCGTGTGTGGCGTGGGACAAGGACGGCAACCGGCATGTCATTCCGCCGTCGACCGTAATGGATTGACCTGTTACATAACCGCCGCCATCAGACGCCAGATATAGAGCAGCTGCGGCTATGTCCTCGGGATTGCTGTAACGGCCCAGTACGGAAGCGACGTCGAGATAGGCTCGACCTTCGGAGGACTGCACTGGGGAGAACCAGTCACGTGTGATGCCGGTGACGGTGTTCGCTGGATTAATGCAGTTCGCGGTGATGCCATATTGCCCGAGTTCGATTGCAAAACCTTTCATCAAGCCCGAAACGGCATGCTTTGATGCGACATAGGCACCTTGGAGCCGAAGCCCGTACTCGGCGCAAACAGACGCAGTCGTTATGATGCGGCCGCATTTGCTCGATTGTAGCAACGGAATGCACGCGCGGGTGAGACGAAAAACGGCATCGACGTTAACAGCGAATACTCGATGCCAATTTGCGTCGGTGGTCTCCTGAAGCAACGCCAACTCGCCTGGGATGCCGGCATTGTTCACGAGAATATCAAGGCCGCACAGAAATTCGTCCAATTTGGCAGTGAGAGCCTCTGCTGCATCTGCTGCGGTGATGTCCTGAACAATGGGAATTATCGCGGCATCGCGTGCGAAGGCTTCATTCAGCTTGTCGCCCGACACATCGATGGCCAGCACTTGTGCTCCCTCGCGCGCAAACGCTTCGGTGATAGCTTTGCCAATTCCGTCAGCGGCACCCGTGACGAGCGCGCGGCGTCCTTCAAGCTGACCCATACCCAATCCTTTGCGGTCTAACGCCTGACCGTTAGTTGAAAAACATCCCGCCATCGACGTTCAGCGTCTGACCCGTCACGAAGGCGCTCTGCTCAGTGCAGAGATAAAGAATTGCATGCGCACAGTCTTCCGGACGGCAGAGGCGCCCGAGAGGTGTTACGCTAAGCATGGTCGCTTCGATCGTTGGTCCGTTGCCAGTCTCGACCTCTTCATAAGCACTTTTGACCGTGTCCCACATGGGTGTTTCGACAGCGCCAGGCGCAATCGCATTCACGCGTATTTCGTGTGTAGCCAGCTCCTGGGCCATCCCCTGCGTCAAACTGATGACGCCCGCCTTGCTCACCGCATAGACCATAGAGCCGATCGAAGGTTTGCGTGCGGCTGCCGAAGCGATATTGACGATTGCTCCGCCTCGACCCGCCTTGACCATGTAGCGTGCGGTGATCTGACTGACAAAGAAAAGACCTTTCAGGTTAATTGACAGGACACGGTCATATTCTTCCTCGGTAACATCCATCATCCGCTGCATCGAATAAACGCCAGCGCAGTTTACCAATATGTCGAAAGCGCCGTGCTCCTGCCAGACCGCGTCGAGTGCCGCTCGAACGCTCGAAAGCTTTGTGACATCGCAGGGCAGGCAAGACATCCTGTCAGGGATTTCTGCGCAGGTTTCCAGGCAACCGCTACTCGCTCTGTCGACGGCGAAGACCATCGCCCCGGCCTCGGCCAAATCCCTTGCCGTCTGACGGCCGATCCCACTGCCAGCTCCCGTCACGAACGCAATCTTGCCGCCCAAGTCAATGCGGGGTCCGGTTGTCCGGGTTTGCGTTCTCTGCACCATTATCGCGGTCCCATACGGATTGCGCCGTCGAGGCGGATCACCTCCCCGTTTAGCATAGGGTTGACGATGATCGATCGGACGAGATCGGCATATTCTTCAGGCTGCCCCAGCCGGCTCGGATGCGGAACCTGCTGCCCAAGGCTGTCCTGGGCGGCCTGTGAAAAGCCCAGCATCATCGGGGTCAGGAAGATGCCCGGAGCGATCGTCATTACCCGTATCTTCTCCCGCGCAAGGTCACGCGCGACTGGTAGTGTTAGCCCAACAATCCCGCTCTTTGACGCTGCATAGGCTGCCTGACCGATTTGCCCATCGAAGGCGGCGATCGAGGCGGTGTTGACGATGATCCCGCGCTCCTCGCCGAGAGGCTCTGCCGTGATCAGCCGTGCGGCAAACTGGCTGAGGACGTTGAACGTGCCCACGAGGTTGATCTCGATCGCGCGGCGGAAATCAGGAAGTTTATGCGGGCTCCCGTCGCGGCCAACGGTCTTGATCGACGGGGCGACGCCTGCGCAATTGACAAGTATCCGGGCGATCCCGAAGGCAGATTCGGCTTGGACGAGGGCCTTCGCGACAGCCTCTTCGTCCGTGACGTCAGTGGTGACACATCGACCGCCGATCGTACGGGCGTGGGCGTCGCCCGCCTCATGATCCCGGTCAAGGATTATTACCTTGGCACCTTCAGCCGAAAGCATCGAGGCGGCCGCGGCACCAAGGCCCGAGGCTCCGCCAGTCACAATTGCTGTCAAGCCCTCAATTTGCACACTCATTCTCCCCTAGCGACATCAATTACCGATCGGCCCATCCGCCGGTTCGTCAGGCATCGCAGCGACGCGAAATTTTGGTTGTCGCCTTTCGAGGAACGCCGATACGCCTTCGAGGCCTTCCATCCCTGTCGCTTGAGCGCGAACGCTGCGCGATTCCAGCTCCATCTGAGCGTGCGGTGACGCGCAATCCGAAGAAAGCAAAAGACGCCGTGTTGCAGCAAACGCGCCCAGAGGACCGCGAGCAAGTTGTTCGGCCATCTCGCGCGCCTCGCAGCGAAGATCCGCATCCAGAACCGACCGCGTCACAAGACCGAGCGTTGCTGCCTCGACGCTCGTGAGACGCCGGTTAGTGTAGGCGAGTTCCTGGGTTCTGCGCAGTCCAATCAGGCGCGGTAACAGC
Organism: Novosphingobium sp. FKTRR1; assembly: GCF_020404405.1. Lineage (GTDB taxonomy): Bacteria > Pseudomonadota > Alphaproteobacteria > Sphingomonadales > Sphingomonadaceae > Novosphingobium. The sequence goes on from NZ_JAIZDA010000019.1 coordinate 36,377, forward strand.
CATGTCGCCGCACCGTCGGGCGAGAACCCTATTCCCGCATAGGCCATGGAGAAGTGGGCAGTATCGGACGCCAGGACGATGTCGCCGGCCGCGGCCAGTCCAAGCCCTCCGCCCGCCACGGGACCGTTGACCGCTACCACCAGCGGCTTGTCCATATACAGCAGCATCTCGATCGCCGAATGCAGCGGAGCGGTGATCCGATCCAGCAGCGCGCCGACGTCTTCGCCGGCGACGCCAATGCTCCTGACATCCCCCCCGACGCAGAAGAAGCGCCCCTCGGCAGTCAGCAAGACGGATCGGATCGCGCTATCGTTTGCCGCGTCATCCACCCTCCGGAGAAGCGCTTCGGCCATGCCGACACTTAGCGCATTTCCCTTTTCAGGATCGGAGAGGGTTATCACCGCGATCCCGTTTCCCCTCTCGATGCGCACCAGGGGATTGCTACCGTCGCCGCTATCCATCTAACCGACCGCCCGTTGTGCTGCGATCGTTCTCTCCGCAATGATGTCGGCCGCTTTCTCGCCGATCATGATGGCAGTGGCATTGGTATTGGTGCTCGGCAGCGTCGGCATGATGGATGCATCCGCGACGCGTAAACCTTCAACGCCTCGGACTCGCAACTGCGGATCGACGACCGATTGAGCATCGCTCCCCATGCGGCAGGTGCCAACGGCATGATATCCCAGCGCCACCTTGGCCCGGATGAACGCCGCCCACTCCTCATTACTGGCGGGGATTGGATTCGGATTGCGATCGGCGGTTACAAGCCGCTGCATGGAAGGCATCTGATAGAGCTGGTTGATCAGCTTGCAGCCTTCGATCATCGTCGCGAGATCGCGCTCGTCGTCAAACAGCCGATGGACGATACGAGGACGGCGATCAGCGCCTAGCAGAACGCGACCGCGGCTCTTGGGATGACAGACCGATGCGTAGAGCGTGATTATCTGTTCCTTCGGAAGACCCTTTGAATCCCAGGAGGTGGCATTGGGGTCCATGTCGTAGCCGAGCGGCATGAAATGGATCTGCACGTTGGGTTCATCGAGATCTTCACGGGTTCTCACCAGCCCCATCGCGGGCACGGCCGGTGCGGCGAGCGGCCCGCTGCGGTTCCAGGCATAACGAATCATGTAGCCAATAATGTCTATGGGCCGCATCCGGCTGTTCATCGTTGGCTGGTTCACATATTTATTCTGTCCAACGCCCGGATGTTCCTGAAGATTGGCGCCGACCTGAACCGCGTCATGGCGAACAGCGATACCATGCTCTTGCAGGATGTCGGCCGGTCCGATGCCGGAGCGCATTAACACAGCGGGCGTCGCCATGCTGCCGGCCGAGAGAATGACCTCCGCCTGGGCCGTGGCCGTGCGCTCTACGCCATGGTGCCGAAAAGTGACGCCCGTCGCGCGCGCGCCATCGAAATTCACATGCTCCACTTCGGCATCGACGATGATTTCAAGATTGGGCCGAGAGGTCGCCGGGCGCAGATAGGCCTTTTCCGTGCTGCATCGCCAGCCGTCACGTTGCGAGCCATGAGTCAGAAACACGCCTTCCATTTGACCGTCCTGATATTCGGCAAGCGTCGGGATTCCGAGTTCGTTGCACGCCTTCAGGAAGCTGTGCGTCAGCGGATGGAATCCGGGGCGCATGGGCGCGACGGCCATCGGCCCATGGGATCCATGGGCCTGGCTCGGCTCGCCCGACCAGCTCTCCGACTTGAGGAAATAGGGGAAGACGTCCTTGAACCCCCAGCCTGTAGCGCCCGCCTCCGCCCAGCGATCATAATCCCGCCGCGTGCCACGAACATAGACCATGCCGTTGATGGAACTACCCCCACCCAGTGCCTTGCCGCCGGACCAGGCGAATGCCCGGTTGTCGATCGTGGGGTCGGGATCCTGCGGGTAGACCCAGTCATATTTGGTGTTGCCGATCAACTGGACCACGCCGGCCGGCACCTCCACCATCAACGACCGGCCGCTCCCTCCTGCTTCGAGAAGAAGTACTTTGGACCGCCCGTCTTCGCTGAGCCGGTTGGCGAGGACCGCACCAGCGCTTCCACCGCCTACGATGATGTAATCAGCGACTATGAAGTCGTCTTTCATATGCTTTCTCTCCGGCGCGCCCAGGTCATTCCAATTATCGGCAGACAGCCTTCAGCCTACCGCGGACCGCTGGTTTGTTTTCGTTTCCTGCACAGCAGCGATGCGCTCCTCGCGAAGTTGCTGTCGCCGAACCTTGCCCGCGTCGTCGCGCAGCATCTTGGTCACGAACTCAAAGCTTCGAGGCAGCTTGTAGGCCACCAGCCTTTCGCGCAGGAAGGCGAGGAGCTCGTCGGCGGTCAGGGACCCCTGCGCCTCTACAATCGGCTGAACGATGGCGTGGGTGGTGGCGCCGAAGTCATCATCCGGTAGCCCGATGACCACGGCTCCTTCCACTTCAGGATGCGCCATCAGGGCGCCCTCGACCTCGGCCGGGAAGATGTTGGCGCCTCCCGACACGATCATGTCGGTGCGACGATCGGCGATGTAGAGATAGCCGTCTGCGTCCATCCAGCCGAAGTCGCCAAGGGTCTCGAAGCCATCTTCCGTCGTCCGCGCGTCAGCACCGATGTAACTGTATGTCGAACCCCGGCCCCCGGCCGGAAGTGCGAAGATCTCTCCCACTTCACCGCGCGGCAATTCTCTACCGGCTTCATCGACGACCTTGATCTTGTCGAGATGGGGACGTCCGACCGAGCCGCGATGCGCTAGCCATTCAACCCCGTTCAGGATGGTGGTGACGATTCCTTCCGTCCCGCCGTAGAGTTCCCAGATCTTTTCCGGCCCAAGCCAGTCGATCCATTCCTGCTTAAGTTCTGGCGGCATGGGCGCGGCCCAATGCCAGACCGTCTCCAGTGACGAGACGTCATATTTGCCGCGTACTTCCTTCGGAAGCCGCGAAATCCGCATCATCATCGTTGGGACGAAACTCGTCCATTTGATGCCGAACGTGTCGATGAGGCGTAGCGCCTCTTCCGGATCGAATTTCGTCATCCCGACGACGGCATGGCCTTCCGACAACGCCTGGATATTCGTCGTCACGGGCATGTTATGGTAGACCGGGCCGGTGGCGAGGATAGGACCATCATCCGGAAACCGAAGGGGCGGCCTGCGGTCGGTATCGAAGGTATTGGGCCCGGGGGCCACGATGATCTTTGGGCGTCCTGTAGAGCCACCGGAAGACATAGCCTTCCATCGAGGGGCGATAACAGCTTCCAATGGGGTGGTTTCGGCGTGATTCCGACCGAAATTGGCCGGTTTGGCGCCGAAAGCATCCTGCAACACAGCATCGGATGCGATCACCATCTTCGGGGCGGCCACGGCCACGATCGCCTGAAGCTCCGCCAGCGGCAGTCGATAGGAAACGACGTGCGGCGTGGCCCCGATCGTCCATAGCGCGAACATCAGTTCGTAAAATGCCGATCCGTTCGGCAACGCCAGTGTAACGAGGTCGCCCTGTTTAACGCCGGCAGCGCGTAGCGCATGGGCTCGCCGCGTTGCGCGATCAGCCAAGTCCCCCCAGCTTATCACATCATCGCCGTGCCGGATCGCCCACGCATCATGCCCGTGAAGAGCCGCACCGCGTGCCGGTATCTCAGCCAGTGGAAAGACGGCCATCGACAAAATCCTCCAAAATCCGTGGCCCGCTCATTCCGATGCGGGCTTGCCCTTCCAGGCCGCTTTGCCCTTCAAGCTTGCCGGCAGTCCCGTCGGATCGATCGGCAAGCCAAAAACCTGCTCATTGTGCGAATGGCTCAGTTGATGCAGCGCGAAACTCGTGCCCATCGCATTCACGCGTCCTTGCGCATCTTGCGCGGCGTTGACCGCTTCCTTGAGCAGCTTCAGCGTGAAGGATGGCTTTCTGGCAATCTTTTGCGCCATCGCCTCGGTAAAGCTCTGCAGTTCCTCGTTGGGAACCACATGGTTTACCATTCCCAGACGATGGGCCTCATGCGCACCGATGAAATCGCTGGTAAACAGCATCTCCTTGGCTTTGCGGACTCCAAGTTCCCAGGGGTGATTGAAAAACTCAGCCCCTGCGACACCGATTTCGCCAGTATTGTCGGCGAACTCCGCATCTTCGGCCGCAATGATAATATCGCAGGGCCAGATCAGCATCAGTCCACCGGAAATAGCTTTTCCCTGCACCTGGGCGATCGTGACCTTGGGAATGTTGCGCCAGCGCTCTGAGAGCCCCAGGAACATTTCCTTCTCGATCCCCATGCGCCCTTCTGCTCCCGCGCAGCTGAAGCCGCACCAAGTTCCGACCGGATCCCAAGGGGCCATTTCCGCGACGAAATCCGGGACGCGAAGATCATGTCCTGAGGAGAAGTGCTTTCCTTGTGCGGAAAGTATGATCACCTTGACCGCGTCGTCTCGGGCTGCCTCATTGAAAGCCGTATTGAGCTCATAAAGCATGGCCGCATTCTGGGCGTTGCGGCTATCCGGCCGATTGAGCGCGATCCGTACGACCTCGGGCGACACTTTGTCGACGAGTATCGTTTCAAACACTTTTGCTCGGCTATCGCTCATCGAAGCAGCCCTCTTCCGCATCATTTTCTTTTTGGAGGTTCAGTGCCCGAGGCGCTTGCCCCCCTTTCTCAAGCGCCTCTGACATCAGTCAGGCGGCGTCGCGCTTGCGTCCGGCGCCCGCGTCCGCCTGGTCTTTGGGATAGAGGCGCTGGAGCTTGGAGTAGGTTTCCTGACCCTCATTGCTCTTGTCCCAGACCATCCATCCGCGATCCATGTGCGACAGGGCCTGCAATGCCATGCCGTAGCCGACGCCAACCTGATCGTTGAACAGTTGCTTCCAGCGGTCCACGAAACACTGCCGCGTGTAGCGGAGAGTGAGATCATCATAGGTCGCCATCTGGTGGGCAAGCTCCAGGGCGCGGGGCATAAGATCTTCCGGGTTCAGAACCTCGTTGACCACGCCAAGACGCAGCGCTTCATGGGCATCGATATGTTGGCCTGTCAGTAGGAAATATTTACCACGATTGGTCCCGAGGAGTTCCTGCCACAGGATATGGACACCATCGCCCGGAACCTCGCCAGCGGTGAAATGACCCTCGTCGGCATAGACGGCGGTCGTCGATGCGAGATTGATGTCACCCAATACCATCAGTTCGCCGTGGATCAGCGCCGGGCCGTTGCAGGCGCAAATCACGGGCGCTTCGATTTCGAACAGCCGGCGGAACATCATCTTCTCGCCCCAAGCGGGCACGTCGAAATTGCTGGGAGTCTTGATGGGCACGCCCCACTCGCCATGGCGGTCGATAAAGACGTCGCCCGTGCCGGTGAATACGACGACGCGGTTGCCGCGATCCCCACCGATGTCGGTGAAAGCCGGAGCCCATTCGGAGTGATGTTCCGCGCCGTAGAGCACCGGTCCATCATTGCTATGCCACCGTACGACAAGAACACCATCGTCAGACCGATCGAACTTGAGAGTCTTGTACTTGTCGAAATATTCGGGACGCTTGCTCATCACATCTTCTCCATAAAATTGAAATTTCTGATCGAATTTTTCAGGCGATAACCATTCCGCCATCGACTGAAAGTGTCGCTCCAGTCAGGTAAGAGGCTGCTTCGGAACATGCCCATATGACGGCCGATGCGATTTCGTCAGGACGGCCTGGCCTGTTCATCGGCACAGACGACTGGACATATTGATCGATACTGAAGAAGCCCTCGGCGGCTTTCTTTGCGAGCATCGGTGTTTCTATGACACCGGGACATATGATGTTCACCCGGATGTTTTGCCTGGCATATTCGAGTGCCGTAACCTTGGTCAGGCCGATCAAGGCATGCTTACTTGCCACATATGCAGGCAGTTGCGGCGCTGCGCGAAGCGATGACACGGAACCCGTGTTCATGATCGCGCCACCGCCGGTTTTGAGCATGGCTTCGATTTCATGCTTCATGCAAAGCCACACGCCGGTCACGTTCACAGCGAATATCTGATCCCAAAGCTCTCGCGAGCAGTCCGCGGTAGCCCCGGTGTCCGGCGATATTCCGGCGTTGTTGTAAGCCGCGTCCAAGCGACCGAACCGGCCGACAGTTTCGGCCACCGAAGCAGCAACCGAATCCTCGCTGGTAACGTCGGTTGGCAAGAAGATCGCCTCGCCGCCAGCTCTGACAATGGCCTCCAGGGTTTCGCTCCCGGCACCCTCATCACGGTCGAGGATAGCCACCTTCGCTCCCAGCGCCGCAAATTCCTGTGCGGTAGACCGACCAATCCCGCTGCCGGCTCCGGTAATGAGGGCAACCCGGCCGATCCAATTTATAACATTCACGTGTGTGCTCCTCATCACCGACGCCAGAGACGCCTCACTTGCGCATGTGCGCGGGCAGGCGATCGTCAGGGATGGGCGGCCGATAGTCTTCCGCCACACCGTCGGTGATGCAAACACGCTGGAGGGTACGGGTTTTGCCCGGGATCAGCCCACCGCGAGCATGATGATAGGCCTGATTCGCCCAGATCACGATGTCTCCGTTGCGCCAGCGATGCTCGTAGATGTTCGAGTCCGCGTAGAGGTGCGCATGCAGTTCGGCGAGCAAGTCTTCGCTCTCGGCTTCGCTCAGACCGAGGACGAGGGCCGTGTTCTGCTGGGTCGCGTAGAGCACCTCCTGGCCCGTGATCGGATCAAGATGAATGAGGGGGTGTTCGGCTCGGGGAGCATTTTCGGGATAGCCCTCAATACGCTGACGGCCGGTCAACCCTTCTTCGCTGGCCGAAAAGAGGTTAAGGCCCTTGAGACCGCGCAGGCGTTCTCTGGTCGCCGGCGAAAGCGCCTCGAGCGCCAGTCGGCCGCTTGCAAATCGCGTCCAGGTTTCCTCATACGGCACTTCGATGCCGTGGAGGGAAATGCCCAGAAGCGGTACCGGCGTGTACAGGAAATCCAGGTGGAACGACACTTCGGAGTCACCCAGAAGACCATCCTTGCGCGTGTTCGAGACATAGCCGACGGTGGTAAAATCTTCCAAGACGGGTCCCAGCTTGGACATAACCCGTTTCTGCTGTTCCTGCGTCAGCTCCTGCTCGCGGAAGACGAGATAGCCATATTCCTTAAACAGGCGAGCGACCTCGTCGTCGTTCTTCTCGTCCCGAAGGTCGAGATCCACCTCGACGCCGAACGGTTGAATCTTTGTAATCCTTGTTGTCGATTGAACAGACATCACAACCTCCAAATACTAAAGCATCCGCCGGCGGACTTGATCGTCCGCCTCCTCGTTACAGTTCAGTACACATCCCGCTGGTACCGACCCTCACTCTGCAATGTTCCAAGGAATGTCTCGGCCGCTGACCCGGTAAGCCCCATGCCGGTTTGTATGACGGAGAGCAGGGCACGATGAACGTCCGGCGCCATGTTCGCGGCATCGCCGCAGACAAAGATGTGAGCCCCTTCGGCGATCCACCGGCAGAGTTCGCCGGTTTGCTCCAGCAGCCGGTGCTGAACGTAGACCTTGTTCGTCTCGTCGCGGGAGAAAGCCGTATCGAGCCGCGTCAGGACGCCCGATCGAAGAAACGCATTCAGCTCTTCCTCGTACAGGAAATCCGTGGAGCGATTGCGCTCGCCAAAGAAAAGCCAGGCCCGGCCACCGTCACCCTGCGCGGCGCGTTCCTGTAGAAAGCCAAGATAGGGGGCGACACCGGTGCCAGCTCCGATCATGATGATGGGAACGCCCGCCGCCGGCAGCCGGAAATGCGCGTTGGAATGCACATAGACCTGAAGCCGAGAGCCGATCGGGGTCCGTTCGCAAAGCTGCCCGGTTGCGACGCCACGGCGCTGCTCACCCCAAAGGGAATAGGATACAGGCGCTATCGTCAAATGCACTTGCCGAGGCGACGCCTTGAGGCTGGACGCAATCGAATAGAGCCGGGGCTGCAAAGGCCGAAGCATTTCGACAAAGATCTGAGCGTCGAGAGGAGCGGCAGGATATCTCCGCATGATATCGACAATATGATGGTTGCGCATTAGCGCGGTTCGTTCGCCCGCGTCGGGAGCGAGCGCGACGCCGGCGAGCATGTCATTGTGCGATGCTGCGCCCCAGGCCTCCAGAAAGCGGGGTGTCACTGCGGCGATGTCCAGATAGAGGCGAAGCGCTTCATCAAGTGGAAGGGACTCCCCCTTGAGCGTAACGATTGCTTTGGCATCGAGCCCGCCCGCTTCAAGGACCGCATCGACCAGCGCCGGATCGTTCTCGACGATGACGCCAAGGGCATCGCCGGGTTCATAAGCCGCGTCCGCCAGCTCAGGCAGCTCCAGAGCCAGGTGCCGCGTCGCCTTGCTGGAGCCTGGACCCGTCAGAACGCGGCTGTCGACCACGACGCCTTCGATCAGCCGATATTTTTCGCGTCGCGCTGCCGCCGGCCCGCTGGGGCCGAGAGCATCCTGCAACGCCACAGGCTTCTGCAAGATCGCTTGGAGAATCGCCGCGCGCCACTCGGCAGCCGGTTCCTCATAGTCGATGTCGCAATCTATCCGGTCCAAAATCCGTTTTGCGCCCAGCGCCGCGAGGGAAGTGTCCAGACGACGCCCCGCTGCGCAGAAGTGCTCATAAGTCGAATCGCCGAGAGCCAGCACGGCATAGCGCAGATGTCCGAGTGATCCGGCTTCAGCGGCGCCGAGCGCAGCAAAGAAACTTTCCGCGGCGTAAGGCGCATCACCATCACCTGTCGTGCTGGCGACGAACAGGGCGATTTCCGTCTCCCCCAGCTCGGAGATGTCCGCGTCGGCCATATCCATGACGCGCGACGTCAGCCCGTTCTGGTCGATGGCCTTGCCGAGAGCATTCGCGACCTCCTCGCTGGCCCCGGTCTCAGTCGCGAACAATATCGTCACATGGCCCGAGGGCACATTGCCAACGCTGCTCTGCCCGCCATTGGCATACGCAACATGGGACTCCCCAAGAGTGTCGCCTTGACCTCGCTGCGGCTCGAAAGTGCTTTCGCTGAGCGTCACCTCGGGTGCCCTCCTACTGAAAGGTCGCCCCTGCGGATCACGCGGACGCCGCCTCGACATCGTCGAACGTCACATAAATCGTGTCGTTCTCGACCTCGACGTCATAGACCTTGACGGGGATCCATGCCGGCACGCCGGTCACCTCGCCCGTCAGGAAGCTGAAACGGGAACTGTGCGCGGGACACTCGACGCTGTCTCCGCAGATCCAGCCCTCGCTCAGAGACTCATCCTCATGCGTGCATCGATCATCGATCGCCCGGAATCCGTGATTCTCGATGTGCGCGACGCAGAGCGTGCGATGGCCGACTTCAACCTTGCGCATCTCGCCGGACGGAAGGTCACTGACTTTGAGGATTTCCACCTTGTTCATGCGCGCGCGCTCCAGTTGTCGAGAATGACGGGGAAGGAGATGTACGTGGGGATCTGGTCCCTTGGGTCGTCGGAGGCCTTGAGCGGCAAGGTCTGTGCCTGAAGCTTGGGATCGCGCCTGATCCCTGCACGGAACAAACCCTGGACGAGCTTCAGATGGCTGCCGCTCTTGCCGTCGTTGCCGAGCACTGCACGCAAGCCGAGGCATTGATGGGCGCCGGTTGCAAAGGCGAGGCCATACCTGCTGATACCTTCGGGGATCTCGCGCCGCGGATTGAATTCATTGGCATCCTCGCCAAAGATAGCGCGATCTCGGCCGGCTCGCGCTACCCATGCTTGGACTTCGTCACCAGCCTTCAGCTGGACATCACCGGCATCGAGGTCGTCGACCGCCAAGCGGGTGAGGAACGGAACGAAAGGGGCACGCAGGCGCAAGGCCTCCTGTAGCGCGTTGCTGACGAATTCCATGTCTTCGATGCAGGCCCGATCGGCCGGATATTTTTCGAACCAGTCGAGCAGATACTCGACGGTAGAGAGCACCGCCTGAACACTGGTCCCAGTTGTTGCGACGAAGAAGAGGATAGCCTCCTTGATGCCGACATCCTCATCAGCGTAGGTTTCATGGGCCTGTGTCGCGATCATCTGCAGAAGATTGAGCGGCACGTCGTCTTCTGTCAGTTCGCCCGCCGCCAGTCTTTGCAGCTGTCGACGCGTGTGCTCCAGTGACGGTCGATAAAACTCCTCGACGAAGACCTTCTTGGCTTCGATCCCGGCGGTCGTGACAGCTTCACGATCTTCGAAATGCGCCGCGCTAAGGCCGCCGAAAATCGGCAGGGCGCACCCGCGAAGGCGGGCCATCCCTTCTTCAGACTCGACCCCTTCTATGCCGATGATCTTTGCCGCGAACTCCAGGAAAATGAGCTCGACCACCCCAGCCAGGTCGCACCCGAACGCTCCTTCCTCGTTGCGCTTGACCGCGCGACCCATCCACCGATCGACCGACGGAAGAATTATATCCTCGCGAAAGCGCACGAGTTGTTCGGGCCGTACCAACGAATTGAGCAGGCGCCTTCTTTGACGATGGACGTCGCCATTGCTCATGGCGAGGTTGCCTTGCTGAAATTCGCGGACGTTGATTTCGGCAAGGGCGCTCGGGCAAATATAATTGTCGGCCGACACGTCGGCATTTTCCTCGACCGCCTTGGAGCGAAGGACTGTCTGCATGGTATCAAGCGTGTCGATCGTCACACGCGAAACCGGACACTTGGACTGCGGTGCCTGTGGCGCGGTGTCCATTTTCATACTCTCCCATTGGGCAAGCGCGGGGCTCTTGGCCGACGCATCCACCGCTTGAAACTTTCATGGAGGAAACTAGGGCGAGCGCGCCGCCGTGTATGTCACCGATGCTGGGGACTAATCGGAGACGGCATCCGATCCCGCTATAGTGCGGACCAGCCACCATCGATCGGGAGGCACACTCCGGTCACAAATTCTGCTTCGTTGGAACTCAAGAACATCACGGCCTGCGCGATTTCGCGGGGCTGGCCGAGCCGCTTCATGGGATGCATCTCGGCAATGGCATGCCGCGCGGCGTCCGCCTGTTCACGTTCGAGGCCCGACAAGCTCTGTGCCATCATACCTGTGGGAATGCCGCCAGGTGCGACCGCGTTGATCCGAATGCCAGCGGTCGCGTACTCGATCGCGGCATTCTTCGTGAGGCCCACGACAGCAGCCTTGCTTGCAGCATAGGCGGTCTGCATCGGCATACTGTGATGGCTGAGGAACGACGCCGTGTTCGTGATCGTTCCTCCGCCTTGAGCCTGCATGAGTTTGATTTCGGCACGCATGCAAAGCCAGACGCCGGTGACGTTGATTCGCATCACCCGGTCCCATTCCTCAAGTGTGAGATCGGCCGCGAGCGTCGACGATTGGGTAATGCCCGCATTATTGAAGGCACAATCGATCCGACCGGTGACGATCTTTGCCGTCTCGATGGCAGCCGACACCGAGTCCTCGTTTGCAACGTCGGCCTCTATTGCCTCGAAACGAGCGCCGATGGCGCGGAGAATGTCCGCGGTTCGGGCCAAGCCATCTGGCGAGCGATCGATGCCGACCACTACGGCCCCAGCCTCGGCAAACGCCAGAGCGCTCTCCTGACCGATGCCGCTTCCCGCGCCCGTAATGAGCACCGTCTTGCCATCAAACCGCGCCGTCATCTCGTCTCTCCTGAATCTTGTTATGTTGAGGGGCAAAATCGGGCGGTCAGCGCACGCGCTCGAGCACGCTGGCGTAATTGGCAACCGCCGCCCCGCCCATGTTGAAGACTCCCGCGAGCTCAGCACCAGGAACCTGCATCTCTCCGGGGGCTTCGCCGCACAATTGCATCGCGCATAGGGCATGCATGGACACGCCAGTGGCCCCAATCGGGTGCCCCTTGGCCTTAAGGCCTCCCGAGGCGTTGACCGGCAAACGTCCGCCGATCTCCGTCCAGCCTTCCAAAGCGGCCCGCGCGCCTTCGCCGCTGGGAACCAGGCCCATGGCCTCATATTCGATTAGCTCGGCGATGGTGAAACAATCATGGGTCTCGACAAGCGAGAGATCATGGAGCGCGATGTTCGCCTCCGCAAAGGCCCGCTGCCAGGCTTGCGTGCAACCTTCGAAACGGGTGATGTCGCGGCGCGACATAGGCAGGAAATCCTGCACATGCCCCCGGCCACGAAAGCGGACGGCCCTCTGTGCCTCGGCAACTATATCCGGTGCGGCCAAGACGATTGCAGCAGCACCATCTGAGACAAGGGAACAGTCGGTTCGCTTAAGTGGTCCGGCGACGAAGGGATTGCGTTCGCTCTCGGTACGACAGAATTCATAGCCAAGATCCTTGCGCATCTGCGCCCAGGGATTACTCACACCATTTCTGTGGTTCTTCGCCGCAATCCTCGCCAAGGCGTCGCTCTGGTCGCCATATTTCTGAAAATAAGATTGCGCGATCTTGCCGAAGATACCGGCGAACCCACCTTCGGTTTCGCCTTCCTCGGCAAGGTAGGATGCGCGAAGCAAATTCTCGGCGATCTGGGGAGATGCGGAGTCGGTCATTTTTTCGACGCCAACCACGAGCACTATGCTGGCACGCCGGGCTTCGATGGCATTGACGCCTTGGAAAACTGCGGCCGACCCGGAGGCACACGCATTCTCCGTTCGCACGGCCGGCTTGAATCGTAGCTGCGGATTGGCCTGGAGCACCAGCGCGGAAGTTAGATTTTGCTTTGAGAATCCGGCGTTGAAATGGCCAAGAACGATTGAATCCACATCTTCGGCGCTGACGCCGGCATGGGCCAACGCTTCGTTTGCCGCCGCAACGACCAACGTTTCGACGGTTTCTTCAGGTTGCTTCCCGAACGGGGTATGGCCCCAGCCTATGATCGACGCAGTCACATTGGCACTCCAAATGAAATTGACAAAATTCGCACGTATCAGCGCCCCAGAAGCTTTCGCTCGGCGAGCCAATCTTCGGTGATTGAAGTTGCGCGCTCTAGATGTTCGGGCTGCCCGACGTAATAATGAGTCGCTCCGTCGATCACGACATGCTGCTTGTCGCTCGTGGCGGCGGCCTCGTAGACTGACCTGCAATGATATTGGGGTACGGCGTCATCAGCGGTGTTCTCGATAAAGAGAAGGGGCGCGGAAATCCGGGCAGCGGTTGCGGCACCTTCCGCGTTGGTGTCATCGATCGACCATTGAGACAGCCAGGCACGCAAGGTAGAGAAGCGCGCTAGGCCCACCGGGCCGCTGTTCACAGTCTCTGGGACCCCAAGATAGCACCGGCCGATCGGGCGATCATTTGGATCGAGGGCCGCATCGAGGAAACGGGGATCAGCAAGCGTGCGATGCGTTACGAATCCTCGCTCCTTTTCCGCGCCGCCCACTGCCCGCAGCCGTTCGAGCGTGTCCTTCACCCAGCTCGTAATTCGGCGCACGCGCGCCAATTGTGCAGCACGATAGTGATCGATGAATGCCGTAGAATAGGGCGGCTGCGCGGGCCCCGCATAGATATCAAGCGCCAGGTCCCGCACATCAGGATCGCGCTCGTCGATGACCGACGGATCGATGATGTCGAGCAGGAGTTTGGCCCGCGAGCTGTGCGCAGCCTGAAATACGACCGCGTCAGCGGGAATAAGGCCAGCTCTTGTCAGATCGAGGGGGTCGCCGGCGGGTGTGTGGGTGATCGTTGGCCCCTCGGCCTGCGACTGGTAGAACAGCGACAGCGATCCTCCGCCGCTCCAGCCCACCAGAACCACATGCTTATAACCCCACACGGATTTGGCGTGGCGAATATAGGCGCCCAGATCGAGGAGGACGTTCTCCAGGATGCAGGCGGTGTCGTTGCGCGCGTAGCGGCTGCCGGCGCATAGGACGTGCGCGCCGCGACGGGCGGCCTCCCGTGGCACGGGCAGAAGCTGCAGGGTCGAAGCCGGGTGCATGTAGATTTGAAGGGTTTCGCTTGGAACCCTGGCGGGGCGGATGAGGACGCCCTCAAGGTTTACGGCGCCTTGGTTGCCCGCGAAACCATAGGTCTCCGTGAAGCTCTGCGTCTCATCGTAATGAATGTGAACCCATTCAAACGTTATGTCATCCGACATGCAAAAACCGTGCCTCCCCGCTTTGGCGACCCTTCGCCCTTGTGATTCCGTGCGTCGATTGCTAGACTGTAGCAGGATGCCACGCGCGCTCGTGTCCCTGTTGCGCGGGACGAATTGGCAAAAATCGGCTTGGCTCCATGGAGAGACCATGCCTTTTTGGACCGCCTTGCCGGAATCGGCGCTTCACAAGCTCGCTGCCAATTTTCCAGCGCTGATCATGTCGATCGGACAGAAGCAGTTCGGCGTGCGGTTGCTGACGCTGCTCAATGATACGTGCGGGGCCGAGCATGCCACGGTTTTCCACCTGACGGCCGACAACCTCATCGAAGTGACGGCGGCAAGCATGGACGGTTCGGATACCGCCCATCGTCAGGTCGGCGTCTATCTCAAGGAAGGCCTCTGGCGCCGGGATCCTACGCTTACGGAAGCCAAGCTCCGGCTGACCTCCGAGGATGAGGCATTCGTCCGTACCGACATCGCGCACCTCACCGACGACGTGTTGCGCGACATCGTGTATGGTCAGTCGGATATCAGCGATCGGCTCCTGATTTGCTCCCGCTGGGGCGATGATATCGTGGGGCTGAGTGTGTTGCGGTCCTCGCATGCAGGGCCGTTCACCACCTCCGACATCAACGGTGTCCAGTCGATCGCGGGAACGATCTTCGCCCTTCTGGCCAAGCACATCAGTATCACATGGGACGGCCCCAATGTTTCAGTGGCCCTCACGTCGCTCGAGGAAATCGAGTCGTGCATAGCAGCGTGTGCTTCGTCACTGCCGCGGCGGGAGGCAGAGGTCTGCAGCAGGATCATTTATGGGATGTCTTCCGTCGGAATTTCGCTCGAGCTCAGTATCAGCGAAGAAACAGTGATGACCTACCGGAAACGCACCTATCATCGGCTCGATATCGCCACACAGCGCGAATTGCTGCTCTGGTATCTGGACCTTTGGAGCCATTGGCAGGATCGCGCCACCCGCGAGCCCGCCCAACTGCCTTGGAAGCCGGAGAAGATAACATCTGCTCGATAGCAAAATGCCGGCGCCCTATGGTGGGGCGCCGGCATAACTGCGGCTTGTGGGGTGTGAGCGTCGAAATCAGCGCTTGTGACGACGGGCGGCGATAAGTTCCGTCATCGCTTCGCTGACGTCGCGTCCCGTCGCGACAGCACGCTTCTTGCCTTCGTTCCACATCGTCAGATCGGCATGGCCCTTGGCCGAATGACGATTCCACTCAGGATCGGTCGGGTAGGTGATCTCCAGACGGATGCCGTTGGGATCGCGGAAATAGATGCTGTAGATCAATCCGCCGTGGTCAGTAGGGCCGACGACGTCTATCCCCTTGTCCGTGAGCCATTGATGCCACTGATCGACCTCATCCCGCGTCTCCGCCTGCAGGGCAATATGATCGAATATGTCATAGGCGGGGTGAGATACGTCAGGACGCGGCGGAAGACCGGGCGCCTCGAAGAAGGCGATCGTCGATCCATCCTTCATCCGGAAGAAAATGTGAAAATACGGGAAAGGATCGCCGGTCGAGGGAATCGTGTCGTCAATTACGGTGCTGGCCAGTTCCATGCCCATCACGTTCATGTAGAAGTTGGCCGTTGCCTCGACATCATGGGTCACCCAGGCTGCATGGTTAAGCATGAGCGGAGTGAGCCGTACCATCGAGTCCGCAACCACCGTATCGGCAGTCATAACCATGCGAAATCCTCTCTGAATGGGAATAGCCCCTTAGTACCAAACTGCTCCGCTAGCCGCTGTCCCCAATTTGCGGGACTAACACGCGAGCCCCCCGTTGAGAACGATCGCAGGTATCGACTCGCCTGAGCTGTTCCGCAGCCTCCACTCTTCAATCTGATCCCAGTGGTGCAGCGTTTCGCCTATCTCATCTCTCCCCTTCAGAAGCGCCGCCTTACGGCCTTCGTCGATATCGAAGGTGAAAGCATGGCCCAACGCGCACTCTATCCGCTGGCGAACCAGGTCGATCTTTACGAAGGCGGTGGTGGAGCTACCGACCAAAACCTGAAGGAATTCATGGTCCTCGGGATCAAGGACGATCGGCAGGATACCGTTCTTGAAGCAGTTATTGTAAAAGATGTCCGCAAAGCTTTTTGCGATGATCGCGCTGATGCCGAAATCGATTAGTGCCCAAGGCGCATGCTCTCGACTTGAGCCGCAGCCGAAATTGCTACCTGCAACCAAAATGCCGGCCTTTCGCCAAGGATCCTGATTGAGAATAAATGCCGGATTTTCAGCACCATCGCCACGATACCGCATCCGCGCGAACAGTGCGCCTCCAAGGCCGGCTCGGCTGACCGTCTTGAGAAATTCGCCCGGCAGAATCTTGTCGGTATCGATGTTGTCCAGCGGCAGGGGCGCGGCGATTGCCTCGAGATCAGTGAATTTCCGCATCACGAATAGGTCCTGACATCGACAATCGCGCCGGCGACCGCCGCCGCTGCCGCCATAGCCGGCGACATAAGGTGAGTCCTACCGCCAGGCCCCTGACGTCCCTCGAAATTGCGATTGGAAGTCGAGGCGCAGCGTTGTCCGGGCGACAAGCGATCCGGGTTCATGCCCAGGCACATCGAACAGCCCGCTTCCCGCCATTCAAATCCGGCATTGCGGAATATGTCGGCAAGACCTTCCTCTTCTGCTTGACGCTTCACACTGCCTGAACCGGGCACAACGAGCGCACGTACACCGTTAGCAACATGACGACCCGCAGCAATCGCTGCGGCACTACGTAAGTCCTCGATCCGGCCATTCGTGCAGCTGCCGATGAAGACGACATCAATCGGCACACCCATGATCGCTTGCCCCTGCCGCAGGCCCATATAATCCAGCATGGCGCGCGCCTGATCCTGACGCTGAGAAGGCAAGGCCTCCACCAGGGGTATCGTCTCGTCGACGCGGATCACCGCTTCCGGACTGGTTCCCCATGTCACCATCGGAACGACCTCCCTGGCATCCACGACGATCTCGCGGTCAAATTTCGCCCCAGGATCAGAACATAGGCAGCGCCAGCGATCGATCGCCCGCTCGTAAGCCGCCCCCGTCGGACCACCGGGCCTGTCTTTCAGATAAGCAAAAGTCTTGCTGTCTGGGGCAATCAGACCCGCACGCGCGCCGGCCTCGATCGACATGTTGCAGACCGTCATCCTTCCCGCCATGTCGAGATCCGTGATCGCCTCGCCGGCATATTCGATGACATGACCGTTTCCACCGGCGGTCCCCAGCTTCCCGATGATATGAAGGATCAGATCCTTCGCTGTTACACCGGTCGGAAGAGTCTTCTCGACCTGCACGCGTAGCGTGCGTGCCGGCTTTTGCCGCAAGGTCTGGGTTGCAAGGACATGCTCTACCTCCGACGTCCCGATGCCGAAGGCCAAGGCGCCAAAGGCGCCATGGGTTGAGGTGTGACTATCCCCGCAGACGATCGTCATTCCGGGAAGCGTCAGGCCGAGTTCCGGGCCAATGACATGCACGATGCCCTGCGCCTCGCTGCGCAGAGGAACATAGGGAACCCCGAATTCAGCCACGTTGCGTTCGAGGGTCTCGACCTGGATTCTGCTGTCGGCATCGCTGATCGGCCGATCACGATCTTCCGTCGGAACATTATGATCTGCGACCGCGATCGTCAGCTCGGGGTGCGGTAGCCGTCTGCGCGCAATGCGCAACCCTTCGAACGCCTGCGGACTGGTGACCTCATTCACCAGATGACGGTCGATCTGAAGAAGCCATGACCCATCATCGAGTTCGAGGATCGCGTGAGCATCCCAAATCTTCTCGAACAGCGTGCGTGGCTTGCCCGTCATGCCGTCTCCTCCCGCCGCGCTTGCGCGGTCAACGCATCTCGAACCCGCCCTCCCACACACGCGCCAGGCAGCGTTGCGGCGCTGCCTGCTGCCTCCAGCAGCCGGGAAAGATCGATCCCTGTAGAGATGCCCATCTTGCCGAAGGTCCAGACCAAATCCTCGGTCGCGACATTTCCCGTAGCGCCCGGGGCGAACGGACAACCGCCAAGGCCGCCAAAGGATGAGTCGATCACAGCCACACCGGCATTAAAGGCGGCGAGCGCGTTTGCGACGCCGAGGCCATAGGTATCATGACCATGAAAAGCCCATTGACGGATTTGTGGGAAGTGTTGCCTTGCCACCTGAAACAGATCGCCGACCTTGTCGGGGGTGATGCGACCGGTAGTATCGCACAGGCAGAATTCGGCCCCGGCTGACACCGCAGCGAGAGCCTCGATAAGATCCAGGGTCGCTACCGGATTGACGGGACCGTCGAATGGGCAATCGAACGATGTCGCGAGGTTCAGACGAATTCGCGTGCCTTCAGGAAGCAGTGCCACGATGGCGCGAAAATCCTCTACCGACTCTCGCGGCGTCCTTAGCACGTTGCTTCGATTATGCTTGGGGGAGACAGAAAGAACAAAGGCAAGATGCCGTGCGTCCGCCGCAAGCGCGCGTTCGGCCTGGCGCTGACTTGGTACGAGGACTTGTACGTCCAGCCCAGGCTTGGTCGCACAATAGGCCAGCAATTCAGGCGCATCCGCCATTTGTGGGACCGCCCGTGGGCTGACAAACGCCGTCGCTTCCATTCGCCGAATCCCGGCATCGTAAAGCAGGTCGATCAAGCCCGCCTTCTGCTCGGTCGGAATGAACTGGTTGATCGGCTGGAAGCCATCCCTGGGTCCGACCTCTACGATCGATACAGACGCGGCGCTCATTTCAACACTCCAGCACGCTCGAGTTCGAGAAGGCGGGACTCATCATAGCCGAGCAATTCCCTTGCAATGGAACGGCTATCGGCGCCGATGTCGGGCCCGGTGTTGCGCACCTGGCCGGCACCGTCCGGGAAATGGGGCACGATACCCGGATGAAGGACGGTGCCGAGCAGGGGATCGTTGACTTCGCGTACCATACCGCGTGCACGATATTGAGGGTCGCGCGCAATATCCTCGGCCGTGTATACTTTCGAAGCGGGGATATCCGCATCGGCAAGCATCTTCGAGAGAGCCTCCGCGGGATGACAACGGCTCCAATGCTCTATCAACGCATCAAGCTCGCGCGCGTATTGAACGCGCTGGGCGTTCCCTTGGAAGCGCGGATCGTCAAGCAGGTCAGTTCGGGCCATGAGACCGAGCAATTTGACGAAAAGCGGCTCAGAGTTGGCGGCTATAAGAATCCACTGCCCATCGGAGGTCGGATAGGCATTTGACGGGGCGGCAGTGGCAATTGCTCCTCCCGTCGGCTGCTTGACTTTGCCCAACGCACCGAACTCGGGAAGCATGCCTTCCATCAGGCTGAGCACACTCTCTGTCAGAGCGACGTCGACAGTCTGGAAGCGCAGATTGGAGCCAAATCTCTCCCTGCGCCAAAGGGCCGAGACGATGCCGAAGGCGGCGTACAATCCCGCCAACGAATCTCCGACACTGACGCCTACGCGGACAGGAGGAAGATCGTAGGTCCCCGGCGGATGGTTGGTCAGGTGCCGGATGCCTCCAATCGCCTCACCGATCACACCAAAGGCGGCCTGATTACGTCCCGGTCCACTTTGGCCATAGCCCGAGATATGGGCGACGATCAGGTTCGGCTGTCGCTGTCGCAGCACTTCTGGCGCCAGTCCCATCTTGGCGAGCTGGCCCGGACGAAAATTCTCCACCACGACGTCGCAATGCTCGACGAGGTCGAGCAGGACATCCCGGCCCGCCGGCGCTTTGAGGTCGAGCGCGACGCTGCGTTTGTTGCGTCCGTGAACCGACCACCATAAGGAACGTCCGTCCACCTGGGCGCCCCATTGCCGCACGGGATCACCTTGAGGCGGCTCGATCTTGATGATTTCGGCGCCCAGATCCCCAAGCAAGCGCGTACAGAAAGGCGCGGCTACGAAATGGCCGATTTCCAGCACTCGGATGCCCGACAGCACGCCACCCGCGCCCTCCTGCTCATAACTCATGCGTCCACCACGTCTTTCGCGGCGCCGCTCAACTGCTTGTAGTTGCTCACCCGCGCCGGATCGACGTTGAGGGGCCGCCGATAAGAGGGGTCGAGTTCGTTGCGGCTAGGCTGCGGGGCAGTTTCAGCCACCTTGAACTCGAACGGTTGCAGGCAGTCGTAATTCGGACCGCCCTCAGCCGTTTTCGAGCCTTCGATCGTGTTGATAGAGGGCGCAACCCAGTCAACGATATATTCGCGGGCAACGATGCCCCATTTGCCATCCCGTTTTTCCATGCGATCAATGTAACGACCGCCAATGGCGCTGAACGGGGCGCCAGTCTTGTTCATTCCGGAATAGGACAGGTAGGTCTCGCAATGAGCGACGTCGCCGTCGATCCAGGCGAGGTGATTACCGATCATATGCTGGGTCGCACTATGGTTTTCCGAGTGCATCTTGCTAACCCAGGTCCAGAACTCATCCGGCGATCCCACAAACATACTGTGATCGTCGATCGCATCCTCATGATAGGCCGACAGCACCATCTCCTTATCGAGGCGGTCGACGCCTCGGCAGTAGCGGTTCACGACATCCAGGATCTCCTGCCGATCCATAAGATAGGTCAGCTTCTCCTGCATCTCTTCAAGCGTCATCATTGGCTGCTTCTCCGGTTCCAGTCTGCCGCACGTTCGATGCGATCGAGCAGACGGTGTGTTTGGACGGCGTCGGCAAAGGTGGGAGCGGTCGAGGAGCCCGTGGCGAGATCCTCGTGGACTGCGCGGTAGGCATGCGCGACCGCATCGGAATATCCCGACGGGTCGGTCCCAACGAGGCGGAATTCTGCCGGAACGGACAGGGGGCCTAGAGGTTCGCCGCCCCGGCGCCCCTGAATCCGCACATGGCCATATTGAAGGTGACCGGAGTCGCCTTCAACGATCAGATCACCTCCACGACCGTTGATCTCCCAGCGGAAACCGCATGTTGGGGCATCTCCTCCACGATACTGAAGCGCGACGATCGCGCCACCATCAAGGGTACCGCCAACGACAACCTGATCCGGAGCGGTCGCCTCGACTGTACCGTCGCCATCAATGAGTTCGACCGAGCGATGGCCCGTCGCCAAACTCGCATGCAGACGGGAGAAGTCGCCGAGAACCCAGGTAAACACATCGATCATATGACCGAAGGGGATGCTCAGCATCGTGGCGCCCGTGGTATAGTCGAGCACATAAGCCATGTTTGCCATGCTGGCACCGCCCCAAGGGAAGCCGCCCGAGCCGATGACATTGGACGAAATCACCTCGCCGACATAGCCTTGCCGGATCAGATCGCGCAGATATCGAAGGGCCGGTGCGCTCCTTCCCTGCAAGCCGGCGAATGCCGAAACGCCCCGCGCCTGCGCGCCGGCCGACATCGCGCAGGCCTCATCCACGCCCTTCCCGAGTGGCCATTCGCAATAGACGGCTTTGCCACGCCCGAGAGCGTGGGCGACCAACTCCGCATGGTGCGGCACCTTGACGGTAACAACCACCAGGTCCACTTCCGCTCTGGCGACGAGTTCGGCAGGGTCGGCGGTGGCAAAGCCGATGCCATAAGCCTCCCGGGCCGCCCTGGCGCTGTCCGGCGTCGATGCGGACAGCCCTTTGATAACAAACCGATCCGGCATGGCACGGAGCGCCTCGAGATGAGATGTAGCGGCCCAGCCCCCCTTGGCGCTCAATCCGACAATGCCGACGCCGAGCGGTGTGCTTGTTGCGGGCATTAACCGGCAATCCGCAATCCGGGTGTGAAAGTCACGTTGAGGCTTTCCAGAGCATGGATCTGAAAGTGCTCCATGAACTTTGGCGCCGGATGCTTATCCGAGATTTGGATGTTCTGCAGTCGTTCCAGCAGCCGGGTTATCGCGACGCGCATTTCCATGCGCGCAAGCTGATTGCCGACACAGAAGTGGATGCCCCGGCCGAACGCGAGGTGGTTGCGAACGCCCTTGCGATCGATGTCGATCTTTTCCGGGCACTCCCATTTGGCCTTATCGTAATTCCCGGCGAGGTAGCTGACCTGAACCACGGATTCCTTCGGGATCGCTACGCCCTGCAGTTCGGTGTCCTGCGTCGTGTAGCGATATTGATGCGGGACGGGCGCATGTGCGCGCAGCATTTCCTCGATCACTGCCGGGATCATTGTGGGATCGCCGAGCAGGCGCGCCTTCAACACCGGATCGCTCAGGATCATGTACATAGCACTTGTAATGCCGGTCGTCGTGGTCTCGTTGCCCGCGACAAGGATGAGCTGCGCGATCATCAAAAGCTGACCCATCGTCAGCTTTTCGCCATTGACCTCCGCATGGACGAGCCGGCTCAACATATTGTCGTTGGGCGCGGCTTCATACTCGCGCGCTCGGGCGGCGAGATAGTTCTGCATATCGATCATCCGATCGGTCAGCATGAGCTCGCGATCAGGAGGGCAATTCGGATCATTGCGATCGACCCAGGCCGTCGACCAGACCTTGAACTGCTCATAATCTTCGCGCGCCACGCCGAGCTGATCGGAAATGATGTACATTGGCAGGTGGACGGCGAACCCTGATCCGAGATCGGTTTCGCCGTGCTCGATGAAGCCGTCGATCAGCTCATCCACCAGCTTTAGCGCGTAAGGCTCCAGCTTTTTGACATAGCTGGGCGTAAAGACCTTATCGACCAGCGCGCGGTGCAAACCATGTTCCGGCGGATCGGCAAATGCGAGCACATGCTCCTCGGGCCAACCGCGTTCACGGTAGCGCTTCGCAACCTCCTCCGACACCGACGTCTGCCGGTTAATCATGATAGGCGTTTTGCTGGAAAAGATTTCCGGATGGCTGTTGACGTAGTGAATGTCGTCGTACCGGCTGACAATGTACATCCCGGTGCCGGGATCACGATAGACGGGGGCTTCTTCAAGCAGCCGATTAAGGAACGGGAAAGGGCAGCGCTGCACTTCGCCCGAGGCGTAGGTTCCCAGGTCGTCTTCCGTGATTTCCATATTCCCGCTCCACTGCCCCCGGCTCCGACTCTCTTGCGAAGTCGCCCAAGGCGGCATTCAAAAGTTTGCTGGATTCGTGCTAGCAGACGAGCCGCCCGTGGCCTGTCACCGAGCACCGGGACAGCGGTGGCGATCAGGCCGTAAGCACATGCGCGCCGCTCAGTGCGATATGCTCATCCTGGTCTGGCAGTGCGCCGGATACGCCGATCGCGCCGACACAGTATCCGTCATGGTAAAGTGGTATGCCGCCACGAAAAGGATGCAAGCCGGCGATCGCGATCATGGACGGCATAGCGCTGACGGCCTGCTCAAGTGACGCGGTGGACATATTCAACTCGACGGCCGTGCGCGCTTTGCCCTCAGCCACGCGCAGCGAAACGAGAGGCGCTCCCTCAAGCCGATCCAAGCGCAAAAGATGGCCGCCGTCATCGACGATGCAGATCGTTACCGCGAACCCATCCGCTAGCGCGACGATGCGCGCTGCTTCCATGATGCGATCGATCTCGGAAACGGCGAGGCATGGCTGTGAAATCATGAGCCTTCCTCGCTCGGCGCCATTGCGCCCGCATCCGCTGATTGCTCATCTATCTCGGGCGGCGCTGTCCGATACATGTCGAGTATGAAAGCGTCGATTTCCCTGTCCGTTCGGGAACCGGCCATATCACACATAAATTCCGCATCGCTGCCTACCGGATAGCGTGTCTCCGGCTTTTCCGCCTTCAAGGCGTGAACGACGATGGAAGCGACGATGTCGGGCGAAGTATATTTCTGGGCTGCCAGCCCTTCGTCCGCTCTGTATTTCATCTGCCGGTAAAGCCGACCGTACAACGCAGCCTCGTCCCCAGGCAGTTCGGCGATCACCTTTGCGAGCGATGCCTGGCTGCGTCGCATCATCTGCGTGTCGAGCGCGCCGGGCTGCACAAGAACGACCTCGACGCCCCACGCGCCGGCCTCCTGGCGCATGACGTCGACCATACCCTCAAGCGCGAATTTTGAAGCGACATAGCTCGCCATCATGGGCGTGGCGACTACGCCCGACCACGACCCTGTCAATATGATCCGGCCCTTGGTCCGCCGAAGGGCCGGGAGGCACGCCTGGTAGACGGCGAGGTTGGAGAGACAATTGATTTCCATCGTACGGCGAAAGACGTCGAGCGATGTTGTTTCGGCCGGAGCGAAAGGGGCCACGGCCGCGCATATGATGACCGCGTTCAGCGATCCCAGATTATGGATAAGCCGTTCAACGGGCGTTTTGAGGTCCTCGGACCGGGCCAGATCGGCAACTTCGACCGCTGCACAGTCGGGACATGCTTTCGTGAAGGCAAAGAGGGTGTCGGCGCTCGAAACCGTGGCGCCAACCTTATATCCCGAGGTGAGCAGCGCCCGGGTGACGGAAAGGCCCATGCCTCCATTGCCGCCGATCACGAGAGCAGTAAGCTCGGTCATCGCGGAATGCCCCTGGCTGTCTCGGGCGTCACAGCGTTTCTCGAACGAGAGAGAGCGTGCGGTGATCTTCGACCGCGGTGGAGACCCTGAGCAGAGCGAGTGCCATCGTCTCCCAGCCGTAGCTTTCGGGCGGGCAGGTCAGCCAACCGATATATAATGTCCAGAGCGCCGCCCGGCGATGTTCGGTCCAGAGCACGTCGGAAGTGGGCGGCGAACCGACACCAAACTCGATCAGCTTGTCACGGTAGTAGTCGAGCAATGCCCGCTCATGCTCGCGTCGCTCAGCGATCGATAGGGCCGTATTGATGATGTATGTCACATCGTGGAGCGCGAAACCTCTCACGCAGAGCTGCCAATCGTGCAGCCCCACGCTCAAATCGGGCATGCGGTAGGTATTTCCGATGTGCAGGTCGCCGTGCAGGAGGGTCTGTGGCAACGCTGCCTGGTGCCGCTTGTTGGCACACATGCCTGCGAACAGCTCCCGCTCGGTGGTGCCCAAGCGTTCCAGGAGTTCCCGCTTGAATTTGTGAAGTTCGAGTTGGCTGCGTATCCCCTCCTGGGGGATGACACTGCGCATGTGGTTCTCGACGCCGCCGCTCAGATGGGTTTCCACCCAGGCCAAGTCTCCCGCGAAGCGGTCGCTTTTCCAGTAGAGCGCATGAACCTTGGCAATGGCATCAAGGATATGCTTCACATTCTCGACGCCCACTTCGTCGAGATTGCTTGGGAAGGTGGCGCCGCGGCTCGTCACGTCCTCCATGATCAGCAGGTAGCGTTTGGATTCCGGGTCGAAATGTCCGCCGAGCGAAGCGGGCGCCTCGATGGCAAGACTCGGCCGTATCCGGTTGTAGAAGTTGACCTCGTTCGCGAAGAGTCCGTCCAGCTGGCAATACCAGGCATCGGTCCCTTTCTTGCGCGGATCGAACGACAGCTTCAGAATGACATCCCTGGGTAAGTCCGCGGGAGCTTGCGCGGAATAGTCGAGCCTCGCGGTTGCGCGCGCGGAGGTTGAGACATCGCCGTCGCCATATTCATGGGATTTTATGATCGTAACGGAATCGACCGCGGCTCCGGGCACCACCTGGCCGACAATATCCGTCAAAAGAGCGGGGCTAAGATCATAGGGAGATGGCGGGATCTGCATCACGGACTCCTCAGGGCTGTTCGAAAAGCGCAGCGAGAATATCAAGGCTTCCGGATAGCAGCGTGAAGCGGCTGGCTTCGAAGGCATAGGCCTCCGCTTGTGGCAGCGGCGTATCGTATGTCAGCCTGCGCTCGACCAGAGTCGGCCCCGTGATGTCGATGGGATAGAGTTGCGTGGCCCCGACGACATTATAGACGGGTAGAGGCAGATCCCCGATGACGTCATATTCCTGTACCCAGTTCCGGTCGTCCATACTGGTAAGAACTTCATCGAAAAAAGAGCCGTCACTATAAGTAACGCGCCGCTTTACACCGATCGTCAGTCCGTCGCCGCCTTCGAGCGCTATTTCGGGGTGATGCTCAATCCATCGGGAGTGCGCGCCGAAGTCACGGATCGCCTGCCAAAGTTCGGCAACGGGTGCATTTATGATCCGACGTGCGCGAACCGTTGGCATTGCTCCTATCCTCTCGAAGGTCGGCTTTTAATGAGCGGTCATTCCGCCATCGACCGGTATGGCGGCTCCAGTAATGAAGGAGGCGTCATCGCTGGCGAGGAATGCCACGGCGGCCGCGATTTCATCGGGCTCGGCAAACCTCTTTAGCGCGTGCTTGTCGGCCCATGCCGCGGTCGTTCCCTCGTCCATGAACGATAGAGCCAACGGAGTGAGAACGCCGCCTGGGCAAAGTGCGTTCACGCGGACATTGTGGCGGCCATATTCGAGCGCCGCTGAGCGGGTCATACCGACGACGGCGGCCTTGGACGCCGCATATATCGATAGGGTTTCAAACCCGACTAACGCTGCGGCAGAAGCGATATTCACGATGGATCCTCCACCGCGAGCGATCATCCCCGGCAGCACGACCTTCATCGCGTGCCAGGATGCGCGCAAATTGACGGCGATCACGCGGTCGAAGTCGCGCCTCTCGCCTTCCGCGAGTAAAGCCGGCGTGCCGTCTATTCCGGCGTTGTTGACCAAAATATCGAGTCGGCCCCAACGCTGCTCTACTTCCAAGATCGCCTCGCGGAGCATCGCCTCATCGCTGACATCACCCACGAAGGCTAAAGTGTCGCCTCCGCTCATCTGGGTGACGCTCCTGACCCTGTCATCGAGGTCGATGCATGCGACGAGAGCACCTTCGGAGACGAGGCGTCGGACGGTGGCGGCACCAATTCCTTGCGCGCAGCCGGTCACCATGGCGACCTTACCCGTTAGCCTCGACGAGATTGACGGCAACTCGCTTTTCACAAAGTCCACCCGCCGTCCGCAGCATAGCTTCCACCGGTCAGAAAACTTGCGGATTCCGACGCCAGAAACACGATGACATTGGCAATCTCGTCAGGCGTTCCTGGACGGGGAATCGGCAGGCCAGCCGCGAATTGGAGGATGGGAGCAAATGCGGCATCTCCACCCTCCGGCCGAACCATAGGCGTATCCACAAGACCCGGATGCACCGAGTTCACCCTGATTTTTTCGCGAGCAAGATCGAGAGCTGCGACCTTGGTCATCCCCGTCACAGCAAATTTGCTTGCCGTATAGGCGATCGCGCCGCGCTCGGCCTTTAGGCCGGCTACTGACGATACATTGACGATCGCACCACCCCCTCGGGTCATCATGGAAGGCGTTGCCGCCTTCATGCCCAGGAAACACGACAATTGATTGATTTCGATCACGCGACGATAATCGGCTTCGCTCAACTCCTGCAAAGGCGTGGGAGCAGGAGCGATCCCCGCATTATTCACAAGTATGGAAACGGGTCCAAAATTGTCTTCCGCGACGGCGATGACAGCTTTCCAGTCGCAACCGTTACTGACATCGTGCGCAATGAAGCGGGCGGCCTCGCCAATCTCCGTCGCGACCTGCGCGCCTCGCGCCTGATCGATATCGGTCAGCATCACTTTGGCGCCGAGCGCAGCGAACATTTTGGCCGTAGCAGCTCCAATGCCACTCGCCGCGCCGGTTACGATCGCGACATCGCCGCGAAATGTATCGGCGTTCATGCGATATCCTCTGCCGGGGAGGCCGATCTCGCATCGACCTCCCTCATCTCAGGTTAAAACCGATAGCTGAAATTCGCGCCGAACGTCCGCGGCTGGCCAGTAAAGCGGACGGCGCCATCGCCGGCAGAAGCGACAGAATTCCAATAATATTTGTTGGTCAAGTTGCGACCATAGATGCTCACCCGCCATCCGTGGATGGATTCGAGGCCCAGCCTTGCATCCAGCAAGGTGTAAGCTGGCATGACGAAGTCAGGATTCTCGCCGAGATCCGCATAGGTCTTGTCGCGGTGTGTGACCGTACCTCCGACGAAAGGTGTCAAATCACCGCCCGTCTCGAACTTATATTCCGCATCGAGGTTGGCCGACCAGGGCGGCGCGTAATTGAACTCCTTGCCCGAAAAGTCGAGTGGGCGACCGGCAAAATCGAAACCAACATAATTCTTTACCTTGGTTTTGATGTAGGTAGCGCCGCCGTTCAGACGCAGGCCCCCAAACTGGACGGTGACATCGATGTCCGCGCCGTCAACCGTCGACTTGGGGATATTGACGAGGGTTGCGGTAACGAGCGCACCCTGCAGCACCGGCAAGAAAGAGAAGAACTGCTTGTTCACATAGTCATAGTGGAAGGCCGAGGCGTTGAGCTGGACATGGTTGTCGAACAGCGTCAGCTTTGCGCCCGCCTCATAGGAGGTGAGCTTTTCCTGCTTCACCGGCTGGATTACGGAATTGAACAGGTTCACGATTACCGGGAACGTCCCTGCCTTGAAACCTCGACTGACCGAGGCATAGAGCAGAATGTCGTGGTCCACCTTGTAGTTGATCGCGCCCCGCCAGGCGAGATTGTGTTCTTTCTGTTCGCCATTAGCGAATATGGGCAAGAAAGTGGGGGCCGGGCCGCCATCGTCGATCGTGATGCATCCGCCAGACACATAGGCTGCCGCCAGCGCAGGATTTATGCCGCTCACGATGAACTGCGAGATGCCTCGGATACCCGGCGTTCCTCCCCGATCGAAAGTGCAGCCGCCGATTGTCTGCTTCGTCTCTGTGTAGCGGGCACCGGCGGTGAGCGTGACGTCCTTGATCACCTCATAATCGACGCTGCCGAACACAGCGGCGGCGCGCTGTGTCAGATCGTATTTCCACTCGGCCGGAGAGTTCGGCGGGAACCCGGTATAGCCGGTGTAGGCATTTGCAACGCCCTCGGTAATGTTGTCCTTGCCGTAGCTTGCACCAAGCACAAAGTTGAGGCCAATATCCTTGTAGTTGCCAGCGAGGCGAACTTCCTGATTGATCGACCTGATATCAGCTTTCGAGGTCGCGGGCTGCATCGGTACGGCCGTGCCGTCCTGATCATGCGGCGAGCGGAACCTTGTTTTGAGATAGTTAGTGATCGAGGTGAATGTCAGTTGATCAGTGACTTCGTAATCTGCCCGGAGGACACCCTGGTACGTGTAACTGTCAGCCCTAGTATCAAACCCCGTGTCAAAGTCAGCATCGCGGGCGTTGGTCGGCGGATGGTTGCGATACTGCAAAAACGGCTGCGCTGATGGCGCGGCCGGGTTGACCGGTTGGAAAAGGAATCCCTGCGCCTGTTGCTGCTGACTGCGGTCTTTGGATGCATTCAGGTTGACCAATATTTTGAGGCGGTCGGTGGGAGTCCAGTCCAGCAGTAGCCGGCCTGCAATCTTGTTCTGATCGCCGTTTTTCTGATCATTAAGATAATAGCCGCGCTGCCATCCACCGAACTGCGTGGTTTGAACAGCGACTCGGGCGCGAAGGGTATCAGATAGCGGGCCGCTTACAAACCCTTCCGCGTTGGTCTCACCCCAGTGGTTCACGTCGACACGGAAACCAGCGGAGAGATGTGACGTCGGCTTGGCAGCAATAACGTTGATGGAACCGCCCGTCGCATTTTGGCCGAAGAGTGTGCCTTGAGGGCCCTTGAGGACTTCAACGCGCTCGACGTCGAGGAACAAGGCCTGGCCCATAACGGGATAGGGTATGGCAGCTTCATCGACGTAGGAACTTACTGTCGGCGGCGCCGATGCCTGGAAGGAGTTGAAGTTCACCCCGCGTAAAGAAAATACCGGTGGTCCAAAGACGCTGGTGGAAGCCGTAAACCCGGGAACGATTGCTCCAAGGCCGGTGGCGTCGATCACACCCGCACTTTGTAGCTGCGCGCTTGATGCAACCGCGACACTGACGCCGACGTCGTTGAGCCTCTGCTCACGCTTCTGCGCGGTGACGATGATCTCACCAAGGCCTGAGTCTTCCGGTGCCAGCTGTTGAGCTTGAGTAGGCGCAGCATTGGCCTGCGCGTTCGCTTGTGAGCTGGCGAACATCGACGAGGCAGTCAAGCCAATGATCGCTGCTGACATATGGAGTCGATGGTTCATTAACAGTCTCTCCCCTACGCGCCCCTCTCTCAGGGTTGGCTATGACATTACTAGCCGCCGAGTGTGTGAGCCGCTGTCACCTGAGAGGGTGACTGCCGCAAGGGCTGTCGAAGGACTAGTCGTGTCCTCGGCGGTGGCGTAGGTTCCGGGTGTGGTCATCGGTGAACTTTGGGTAAGTTTGGGTCGCGATCTCAACTTACGGAGACACCGATGACCAATGAGAAGATGGACCTGCACGCGCTGGTTTAGAACACGGCTGACGGCGATTTCCTGAGGGAGATGATCGGCTTGGCCGCGCAGCGGCTGATGGAAGCCGTTCAGCCTATCGCTGCGACCGTCGTTGATCTGCTGATGTTCGGGCCGCGACGGTCGTTTGCCAATCTTGAGGGCTGGTGCGACAAGCTCTGGGCTTCAGTGCGGCTCTCAGATCGCGAGATCGACTTCGAGAACAGCCTTTACGAAACTGCAATCAATCGCGCCGTCGGCAGGCTGGTTCAGGTCCTCCTCACCGAACTGGATCATACTCGCAAGACCGAGGGACCACATGCGGAACGGCAGCGTGCTCGGCTCGCTTTGGTCGCGAGAGACGATGGTCAGGCTGGGGTCATTGGACGTGCGGTTCCGCGACTTAGCCTTTATTCTCCTAGCCGATGTGGAGCTTGTCGAAGGTCACCTTATGCCGCGTCTAGCGGCGGACACGGATGTGTCACGGGCGCCGCGTGCGGTGCGCGTCTCACACAGCAGCATCGCTCCGGAAGTCACCAAGTTGATGCCTGAGGCCATCTTGCGCGGTGTTGTCGAGGCCCGCCCGAGTTCGGGTTTTGCTTCGCAGATCGCATCCGGCATTTTGCGACCCGCGCTCGCCTCGATACGCGTCGGCGATGCTGACCGATGGGGCATAAGTGAAGCCGATGTTGGACGTGCTTGTTGATTGCCACTGAGAAGTGACCCGGGAGGGGCTGTAATTTCCACTGAGATTTGACCCATGTTCTGATCGTTCCCCTGGCTGGCAGTCGGGGGATCATGGAGTGATCGACATGGCGTTATTGAATGTGATCCGCCGCTGGCATTTCCGGGAAGGGATGCCGATCCGGGAGATCGAACGGCGCACCGGCTTGTCCCGCAACACGATCCGCAAGTACCTGCGAGCCGGGACGGTCGAGCCGCAGTTCAAGGTGGCCGAGCGGCCCAGCAAGCTGGACCCGTTTGCCGAGAAGCTGTCAGGCTGGCTCAGGGTCGAGGCTGGCCGATCCCGCAAGCAGCGCCGCACTGTGAACCAGATGCACGCCGATCTGGTGACGCTCGGCTATGACGGCTCGTACAACCGGGTCGCCGCTTTCGCGCGGGAGTGGAAGGCGGACCGCCAGCGCGATGCCCAGACCATTGGCCGGGGCACATTTGTTCCGCTGGTGTTCATGCCGGGAGAGGCCTTCCAGTTCGATTGGAGCGAGGACTGGGCCATCATCGCCGGGGAGAGAACCAAGCTGCTGGTCGCGCACAGCAAGCTGTCACACAGCCGCGCCTTCATCGTCCGGGCCTACCTGCTCCAGACCCACGAAATGCTGTTCGATGCGCTGACCCCGGCGTTCCGGGTGCTCGGCGGAGTCCCGCGCCGGGGGATTTTCGACAATATGAGGACCGCGGTCGACCGGATCGGTGCCGGCAAGGTGCGTCAGGTCAATGCCCGGTTCTCGGCGATGGCCAGCCATTACCTGTTCGAGCCGGAGTTCTGTAATCCCGCCGCCGGATGGGAGAAGGGCCAAGTCGAGAAAAACGTCCAGGATGCGCGGCGCCGGCTGTGGCAACCACTCCCGTGCTTCCCCGACCTTGCCGCACTCAATGCCTAGCTCGAGCAGCGCTGCATCGAGCAATGGCACGAGATCCAGCATGGCGTCATGCCCGGCACGATCGCCGATACCTGAGCGGACGAGGTCGCCAGCCTGATGCCGCTGGGACGCACCTTCGACGGGTTCGTCGAGCATGCTAAGCGGGTCTCGCCGACCTGCTTCGTACACTTCGAGCACAACCGGTACAGCGTGCCGGCCTCCTTCGCCAACCGCCCGTTCAGCCTGCGGGTCTATCCGGACCGGAGCATCGTGGCGGCCGAGGGCCAGATTCTGTGCGAGCATGAGCGGATCATCGAGCGGTCCCATAATCTGCCCGGACGGACGGTCTATGACTGGCGTCACTACCTGGCGGTGATCCAGCGCAAGCCCGGAGCCCTGCGCAACGGAGCACCTTTCCTGGAGATGCCCGATGCCTTCCGGCAGTTGCAGGTATCCCTGCTCAAGCGCCCGGGAGGTAACCGGGAGATGGTCGAGATCCTCGCCCTCGTCCTCCAGTAGGATGAACAGGCCGTCCTCTGCGCGGTCGAGCTCGCGCTGGAAGCTGGCGTGCCGACCAAGACCCACGTGCTCAACATCCTCCACCGGCTGACCGACGGCAAGGTTGGCACGCCACCGAAGATCGGTGCTCCCCAGGCCCTGACCCTGCGGCGTGAACCCAAGGCCAACGTCGAGCGCTATGATGCGCTGCGCAGCAGGGAGGCCGCCCGTGCGTCATGATCCCGCCAGCGATGCCGTTGTGGTCATGCTGCGCGGCCTCAAGATGTACGGCATGGCCCAGGCCGTCAGCGACCTCATCGAGCAGGGTGCCCCAGCCTTGGATGCTGCCACGCCGATCCTGTCCCAGTTACTCAAGGCCGAGGTGGCCGAACGCGAGGTGCGCTCGATTACCTACCAGACCAAGGCAGCCCGCTTCCCGGCCTACAAAGACCTCACCGGCTTCGATTTTGCCTACAGCGAGGTGAATGAGGCGATGGTCCAGCAGCTCCACCGCGGCGAGTTCATCGATGGTGCCAACAACGTGGTGCTGATCGGCGGGCCCGGCACAGGCAAAACCCATATCGCCACGGCTCTCGGCATCCAGGCCGTCGAGCATCATCGCAAGAAGGTGCGCTTCTTCGCCACCGTCGATCTGGTCAATGCCCTCGAGCAGGAGAAGGTGCTGAACCGGGCCGGGCAGTTGGCCGACCGTCTACTCCGCCTTGACCTCGTGATCCTCGACGAGCTGGGCTACCTGCCGTTCAGCTCATCGGGCGGTGCCCTGCTCTTCCACCTGCTCAGCAAGCTCTACGAGCGCACCAGCGTCATCATCACCACCAACCTGAGCTTCTCCGAGTGGGCCGGCGTGTTCGGCGATGCCAAGATGACCACCGCGCTGCTCGATCGCCTCACCCACCACTGCCACATCCTGGAAACCGGAAATGACAGCTTCCGCTTCAGGGCCAGCAGTGCCGCTGCACCCAAAACACGAAAGGCCAAATCACCCGCTTGACCCCACCCCCGCACAGGGGGATACATATCCACCCGGGTCAATTCTCGATGGAAATCCCGGG
The DNA here is from genome assembly GCF_020404405.1 of Novosphingobium sp. FKTRR1. Lineage (GTDB taxonomy): Bacteria > Pseudomonadota > Alphaproteobacteria > Sphingomonadales > Sphingomonadaceae > Novosphingobium. The sequence goes on from NZ_JAIZDA010000019.1 coordinate 69,727, forward strand.
TCACTTCTCAGTGGCAATCAACAACCTCTACCTCTGCAGAGATCCAGTCATGACTGCATTCCAGTTCGGCTGCCCAATCTCAGTTGGTCCGATTGTCGAAACAGGCTGTCGCAGATCGGAAATCGGGGGGGTATTGTGGGGGGTATCTGCACCTCGCGCAGAATAAATGATATTAAAATCAGCTATATAGCGATGATTTTTAGATCCCTCCTCCGACCATAAATGGCTTACTGTGGCCGCTTGGGGGCTACCCACTGCTTTGCCGCGTGCCGTTGGCGCAGGTTAGTCGCAAATGGCCCGCAGCGGCACGTGTGAGAACGCCCGCGAAATGTTGTTGAGCATGCGCTGTGGTGTACCAGCCAGCTCCAACCGCTCGATCCGCCGGGCCAGCGCGACAAACACCGCTGTCAGTTCCATCCGCGCCAGCGCCTGCCCGGCGCAGCCGTGCGGCCCGTGCCCGAAGCCGAGGTTTTGCTTCTCGCGCCGGTCGATGCGGAAGGTATCAGGCGCGTCGAACTGGCGCTCGTCGCGATTGGCGCTGGCGTAGGAGACGACAACGCGCGTGCCCGCAGGCACAATGCTGCCATCGGATAGCTCGGCATCGCGGGTCGTCACCCGCGCGAAGTTCTGGAGCGGTGTTTCCATCCGCACGATCTCGTTGGCGGCAGCTGTCGCAAGGCCCGGATCGGTGCGCAGCAGGGCCCATTGGTCTGGGTTCGTTGCAAACAGGTAGAGACCGGCCGCCATGGCGCTGATCGTCGTCTCGAACGCGGCAACGACATAGCCCGCCAGCATGCCGATGGCCGTCTCGCGGGTGATCTCGCCGCGGTGCGAGGCCGCGATCAAGCCTGCCGCAAAACCGCCGGGGAGCACGCGCTCCTCGTCGTAGAGCGTGGTGAGCAGGCCCATCATGTCCTGCAGGCCGGTCAGCCCCTGCTCCATCCGCGCGTTGGCGGGGCCTGCCGCGTTCCACGAACCCGATGCGAGATCGAGCAGGCGAGGGCGCACATCGTGTGGCCAGCCGATCAGGTCCATCACCACGCCGATGGGCAGGTCATGCGCAAAGTTGGCCACGCCATCGAACGTGCCCATCGCAGCGACCCGCTCGGCCAGCGCATCCGCGCGCTGTTCGATGGTTTCGGCGACGGGTCTCAGTGCCGCCGGCCCCAGCGCCTCCATCATGAGCTTGCGCCGCGCGGTGTGGACCGGCGGGTCCTGACAGATCAGCGCTTCCTCCCAGGCGGCATTGATCATCGGGTTGAAGCCGATCCCTTGCGCCGAGGAGAAGACCTGCCAGTCATTCAGCGCGCGCCGCACGTCGGCGTAGCGGCCGATGAAACAGACGCCGGCCTGCTCCAGCCAGACGGCTGAACCCATGTCCCTCAGCGCGCGGTAAGTGGGCCAGGGATCGGCCAGCACGGCATCGCCGAACAGATCGATCCGGCTGGAAGGCTGGGCCATTTCAGGCGATGCCCTGCTTGCCGGGCGAGAGGATGTGGTTGGGATCGAGCGCCTGCTTGATCCGCGCATTGAGCGCGCGGTTCGCCTCGCCATATTGCTGCGCGACGAGGTCCATCGTGTTGACGCCGGTGCGGTAGCTCGCCCAGCCGCGCGCGCCGAAGCGGGTGATCATCTCGCGGATGCAGTCGTCGGCCTTCTTCTCCTCGACCGGATTGTCCTTGTCGTACTGGATGAAGATCAGGTGGTGCAGCTCGCGCCCGCCGATGGCGTAGGCGACGGAGTAGTCGAACCCGTAACGCCCGAGGATTTCCTTCGCGAGTTCGGTCTGCTGCTGGGTCTCCACGCCCTTGGCCGGCGCCACCGGGGCGAAGCACACCATGCCGCCGCCCCGCCAGCGCATGATGCCCTTTTCCTCGAGCGTGAGCTGCCCGCTCATCAGGTTCTTGTGATGATGGAACCACTTGTTGCCGCCCATCTCGGCCTCGGTCAGCACTTCGCCGCCCGAAGCCTCGAACGCGCGGCGTATGATCGGCTCGATCGCGGCAATGATCTCGTCCGTGCCGTAGAGCGCGAAGTAGGTGTTCCACATGCCGAGGCCGTGCTGCTTCGCAAAGTCGCGGACGACTTCCTCCGGAATGCTCTCGGGCTTGTCCCACAGCTCCTCGCGGCGGTGGAACATCGCGATCTGGTAGGCCGCGCCCATCATCAGCACGACATTGGGGATGAGGTTATTCATGCGGAAGGGCCGCATCGCGTCGACGATCTTGGCGACGTCCGACATTTCATTGTGGCGCACCATGAACGGCTTGAACGCAGGCGGTTTCGGCATCAGCCAGAAGCCGAGCTTGGTCACGACGCCGAAGTTGGACTGCGTGAAGATGCCGTCGAGATAGGGCCCGTAACCCCACTTGAACGCCTGCCAGGTCGTGGAGTTCTTCACACTGCCCATGCCGGTGCGCACCAGAGTGCCATCCGCCAGCACCACTTCCATGCCGCATTGCATGAAGAAGTGGTCGCCATAGGGGGTATAGCCGACCCCGCGCTCCAGCGTGTTGCCCAGCGGCGAGACGATCGGGCCCACGGTCGGCACGTCGATCCAGTAGGGCAAGTTGTTTGTCGTCAGGTAGTCGTGGAGGTCCTGATAGGTCACGCCGGGCTCGACCAGCGCGGTGCCAAGCTCGGGGTCGATCGCGATGATGCGGTTCATCCGCTTCATGTCGAGGATCATCTGCCCGCTGCTCGCCGGCGTGGCGCAGCCATAACCCATGTTCTTGCCGGTGGAGACGGTCCACAGCGGCAGCTTGTAGCGGTTGGCGATCTTCAGGATGGCCTGCACTTCCTCCACCGAGGCCGGGGCTACCGCGCCCGAGGGCATGTGTTCGTGGCGCGGATCGGGGGTGAAGCTCTTGGCATAGGGCAGGGTGCTCTCGGGGTCGGCAAAGACCCAGTCATCGCCCACCACCGCGCGCAGTTCCTTGACCGCGGCGGCAAAGGCCCCGGCATCGAGGTGAGCGGGCAGCTGGCGCGGGCCGTCGAGCGGCGAGGCGAAGGCGCGGGCACCGGCGAGCGCGGCGCCCACCGCGCCGGTGCGGATCAGATCGCGGCGGCTGATACCGGTCATTCGCCGATCTCCTTCGGGTCCGCCTTCGTGGCATTGATCCACTTCGCCAGCGCGGCGAGTTCGGCATTGCTGATTTCGGTGGGGCGGAACGCCGGCATCGCGCGCGGGCCGCTGCGGACGTAGGTGGTGATCACCTCCACCGGAAGCTTGCGGCCGCGAATGATCGGGCCGACGCGCGCGCCGTGGCAATAGCCGCAGGTCTTGGCGTAGATCGCCTCGGGCGGGCGGGGCGGGCTGGCCACACCAGCGAAGGCCCCTCCTGCAGGTATCACACAAAGCCCCAGCATGACGGGCGCAACACGGCAGAGTTGCCGCAACGACTTCGTGGATCTCATCCAGCCTCTCCCTATCCTCCGGTTTCTGTGACCGGGGCAACCATGTCGATTGAATCGGACATAGCGTCTGATTGAGTGAGGGCTAAATTCAATCTTGCGAAACGTCAAGTTTGATTTGGTGGTTCCGCCAGAAGGAGCGAGGGAAGCGGGCGGCGCGCAATCTCAGCAGCGTCTGCAGGGCTGACCCCAAGCCCGCGCAGGATCATGGCGACGATTTCCTCCGGGTAGTCCGCGCTCTTACGCTCGCGCAGCATGGTCGAAACTGCCGCTATGGTTGTTCCCAGAATGGCATCGCGTCCAAGTGTGCTCTCGGTAATGGCAAGTTGTCCGGCCGCCATGGCTTCCTGCACCGTCACTTCAGCTTGCCGGAAGGTCTCCGCACCGAAGATGATCCCATCAGCGCTGAGACTGAGCATCGAACGCCCCCAGCCTGGCACATCGCGCACCCGGTGCAGATAGAAGCGGATCGCGGCCGAGGCGCGTTCGCGCGGATCGTTCAGCTGCGAAACGGTCCGGGTCACCGCCGTCAGGAAGTCATGCGTCACTTCGTAGGTCACGGCCTCGCGCAATTCCGCCATGCCGGAGAAGTGGTCGTAGAACGTGGCCCGGGTGATCCCGGCACGCGCCGCAACATCCTCGATGCGCGTGTAGAGCCCGTCTTCCTCGCCGAACAGTTCGAATGCCGCCGCGATTACCTTGGCGCGTGTCTTCGCTCTCCGCTGACGGCCCTGTTCGAGCCGGTGTGCCTTGTCGGACCTCAGGTCAACCAAATGCGGTACTCCTTACGCAGGCGCACCGTTACACATCAATCTTACACGTTGGCAATTTGAACATTACGCAAAAACGGGGAAGCGTCCGACGGCGGCTTTCGTCTGCAAAAATGGCCAGTTTCACCCAATGTTCAGTTGCGCATAGCCCGGTAGGTTCTTGGCGTGACGCCTTCCCGGGACTTGAAGTGCCGCGTAAACACTTCTGGCGTCGCAAATCCCGTCATCGCCGCGATTTCAGCCAGTTGGACACGGGCATAGCGGGGGTCCCCCAGCATGCGCTTGGCGCTCGCGAGGCGAACGCCGGACAATTCATGACTGAACGTCGTGTCATTCTCGGCAAAAAGCTTGTGCAGATAACGCAATGAAATGCGGTTCTGCGCCGCGATGTCGTGCGCCGAAAGTCCGCTTTCGCTGTGCCGCTGGAGGATGGACTGCCGGATCGAACGCATCAGCGCACCGCGGTGCCGCCCTTCCATGGTGAAGGTTTGCGAGCCGATCGCAAGTGCCATGAGATTGCCGAGTTGCTCGGCAACGAACGTGTCGTCTGCGGGCATCTGGCGCATGGTCTGTCCGCCGACGGCTCTGAGACCCATGGCCAGCGCTCCCTGCCACTGGGGATCGCAGTCCTTGCTGGCGATCAGCGGGCCGCCCGGATCCGGAATGAGCCGCCGCGCCCATTGGCCGGGCATCTGGAGGACAATGCACGAGCAGCGCGCGGACGTTTCGAATGAATAGTTCTCCCGCTCATCGAGCAGGCACCAGTCTCCTTCGCCGAGCGTGACCATCTGGCCGAAACGGCGAACTTCTATGCTGCCATGGGTGACAAGGCTGAGTTGCAGACGGTCATCGTGACCGTCCGCGCGGTGGTGGACCGATTGGTATTCGGCGTCCACGAGAGCGATGCGTGCCGGGCCAAGCGAGCGGATCGCGATGCTGGCGCTGAAGTCGATCTTGCGTTTGACGTCGATTTCCATGGTGGAAAGGTGCGCTACGACCTGGCTTGTCCAGTAGCGGTGACGCTGGCCGATCGGTGCGTCCGTTGTGGTGATCCGCAGCAGTTCCTGCATGAGTGATCCCCCCTCAGAGATGCTTCTCTTTCACAATGCCTAGCACGATCGCAACAAGTGTGAAGAACGCCTTTGTGCACGTTTCACCATGGTGTTTGTGCACTCCGGCACGTGTCGAGCATGCCTGAGCCTGCCTTAGCATTATTGCAAGGCTGACATCCATCAAGGATGCGGTGAGGGAGAAGGTTCATGCGTCTCGCGACAGCGGTCAGTATCATTGCGCTTGCGGTTCCGGCAATGGCGCAGGCTCAAGCAGCCGGGGCTCAGGTGGCAGAGGCGAGCGCCGATAACGGTGCCATCCAGGAAATCGTGGTCACGGCACAGAAGCGCGCGGAGAACGTGCAGAACGTGCCGATCGCTATTTCGGCCTTCAGCGCCAACACGCTGAAGGAGCGCGCAGTCGGCGATGTTGCGCAGCTGTCCAACGCGGCACCAAACGTCACGCTCGATGCCGGTACGCCATTTTCCGGCTCCACTTCAGTGCTCTCGGCCTTCATTCGCGGCATCGGTGCCAACGATTTTGCGATGAACATCGATCCGGGTGTCGGCATCTATCTGGACGGCGTCTATCTTGCCCGCACAGTGGGCGCGAACCTCGACCTGCCCGATGTCGAGCGCATCGAAGTCCTCAAGGGGCCGCAAGGCACCCTTTTCGGGCGCAACACGATCGGCGGCGCGATCAGCGTTGTGACCCGCAAGCCTGGCGACAAGCCCGCGTTCGAAGGCAACATCACCGCGGGGCGCTACAATCGCTTCGACGCCAAGGGCTACATGGACCTGCCCATCTCGGACACGCTCAAGAGCTCGGTGACCTTCTCGTTCAAGAACCGCGACGGCTACCAGAAGCGCATTCCCTATCCATCGGCCACGCCTTACGTGACCGATCGGTTCGGTTCGCTTCCGGCGAGCGGCTACAAGACCTCCGATCGTGAAGGCGGCCAGCACGAGTGGACCATCCGCGGCAAGCTGCTGTGGGAAGCGAGCGACCGGCTCAAGGTCACGCTCGGCGGCGACTACATGAAGATCGACCAGTCTTCGATGGCCAACTCCGTTCTCGCGGTTACCTCAGGCGTACCCGGTCCGTTCGCCGGTCTTGCGGCGAACAACATTCCCGGCACCGCGCTTGACGTTGTGACGGGTTCGTCCGGCTTCCTGTTCGCGGGCCTCTACAATTTCTGCATCAGGGCCACGCCCGACCAGATTGCCGCGCGCAACGCCGGCGCTCTTTGCGGTGTTCGCGGAACGCCGCTGAACGCGGCAGCCAACCTCCCGCCGCTTGCGAGCGTGAACGTGGACGGTGATCCGAACAACAACCGCCTGCCTTACGACAACCGCTGGATCTCGGCCGACAAGGACACAAGCTACGCCACGGGCAACAGCTTCTCCAACATGAAGGTCTATGGCTTCAACGGCGTGATCGATTACGACCTGACCGACACGGTCGCGATCAAGTCGATCACCGGCTACCGCAACATCACCTGGGCGTCGGGCCTTGACCTCGACAACTCGCCGCTGGCGATCCTCGAGCCGTCGTTCTCGCTGACGCAGAACCAGTTCAGCCAGGAAATCCAGATCATTGGCAGTGCGCTCGACAAGAAGCTCAACTTCGTCCTCGGCGGCTATTTCTTCCACGAAGAAGGCAAGATGCGCGACTTCGTGACCTTCTCCGAAGGCCTGCTGCAGATCATCGGTCCGAACGACCTCAAGACAAAGAACTACGCCGCGTTCGGCCAGGTCGACTGGCGGATCAATGACCTGATCGGCATTACCGTCGGTGGCCGCTATACCCACGAGGACAAGGATTTCATCGGCCGTCAGACCGATGCCAACGGCTTCAACTACAAGCTGTTCAACTGCCCCGTCTATGGCGATCCCTGCCAATCCATTCTCGGGTTCCCGGTCCCGGGCGAACCGCTGCGCTACTATGTCGGCGGAACGCAAAAGAAGAAGTTCAACAACTTCGCGCCCAAGGTGGGCATCCAGCTCCATCCCACCAACGACGTGATGGTCTACGGTTCCTGGTCGCGCGGTTACAAGACCGGAGGGTGGACGACCCGCCTGTCCAACCCGCTGCCTTTTGCGCCGGACTTCGACGAGGAAAAGGCCGAGAGCTTCGAAGTGGGCGTCAAGTCGACGCTGCTTGACCGCCGCCTGCAGCTTAATCTTGCTGCCTTCACCACGAAGTACGACGGTATCCAGCTGAACTTCCAGCAGGGCGTCAGCCCGACTGTGCAGAACGCCGGCGATGCGCGGATCAAGGGCTTCGAAGCCGAGGCCGTGATCGCGCCGATGCGGGGTCTGACGATCAATGCGTCGGTGGGCTATACCGATGCGCACTACACCAGCCTGCTGCCGCAAGCGGTCGTTGCAGCCAATCCGTTCCAGGCCGGTACCGTGGTTGGCGGCTATCTGCCCAAAACGCCGAAATGGAAGTTCAACCTGACGCCGCGCTACAAGCTCGATCTCGGCGGCAAGGGTTCAATCATTCTGCTGGCTGACTACACCCGCACGTCCTCGTTGTGGAACGATACCGAGCGCACCTATCTCATCCGTCGCCCGGGCCTAGACATTCTGAATGCCAGCGTCACCTACGAGTCTCCTTCGGGGAACTGGGATCTGACCGCCGGCGCCACCAACATTACCAACACGCGCTACATCGTGACCGGCCAGGCACAGATCGCCGGTGGTCAGATCTATGGCACGTGGAGCCGCCCGGCCGAGTGGTACGCCAAGGTCGGCGTCAAGTTCTGATCTGGCCAGATCAGAAGAGGGGTGGTGGCAGGAAAGCGATCTGCCATTGCCTCGCCCGGGTGCCCGCCTCCCTTGGGCACCCGGGCACTAGTTTGCAGCAAGGCAAGTGCAAGGATGATGGAGTATGCTGATCCGGAACTGCTGGTACGTTGCTGGCTGGAGCCATGACTTTGCGGCCGATGCGCCGGTGCAGCGGCAGTTGCTGGGCGATCCGGTCGTGCTTTGGCGCAAGTCTGACGGCACCATGGTCGCGATGGAGGACCGCTGTGTTCACCGGTTGGCACCCCTGTCACTCGGCCGCATCGAGGGCGATCATCTGCGCTGCATGTACCATGGTCTCCTGTTCGACAGCGCGGGTCGCTGCAAGGAGATTCCGGGCCAGGACATGATCCCGTCCAACGCCTGCGTGCGTACCTATCCAGTAGTCGAACGCAACAACTGGATCTGGGTGTGGATGGGTGATCCGGCCAAGGCGGATCCCTCGCGAATTGCCAAGTCAAAAGCGCTCGACGATCCCGCTTGGGTGCTCAAGACCGGCGAACTACACTACGAAGCGCACTACGAACTGATCAACGACAACCTGCTTGACTTGACGCACCTTGCCTATGTCCACGCCAACAGCTTTGGGGCGGGACCTGCCTGGGCGCAAAGCCGGCCCAAGGTTGAGGTGATTCCCGAAGGCGTGCGTTCTTCGCGCTGGATCAGCAATACGCCGCCTGTGCCTCCGCTCAGCAAGGCGGCTGAGCATGATCGCGTCGATATCTGGACAAGCTACGATTTCGTTCTGCCCGGGGTATTCCTGCTCTATACTGCGATGTTCCCGCCCGGCACCGCAGACGCATGCGGCAATGGCCCACCGCCGGCCGATCTGCCCACCTTGTTTGCCAACTTCACCAGTCAAGCTGTGACTCCGACCTCCGAGACAACGACGAGCTACTACTATTCGTGGGGACCGGCATCCGAGCACGGTGATGAGGCGATGGCGCAGGCCATGATTGACGTTGCCGGCATGGCGTTCCACGAGGACAAAGTGATGATCGAAGCACAGCAGAAGATCATCAACAGGAATCCGGCCACGCGGCCCATGCCCACAACGGCGGACAAGGCCATCACGATCTTCACTCGGCTGATGCAGAGCCAGGATGCTTGAGCCGGTGCCGGGGCGATTGCTTCATTGACCTCGACCCAACTCTAAGATGTGCGACCTGAATTGGTTCAGTTGCAGCTGCTCTGCAAGGACCTAGGACAAAATCTGGGTGTCAGGTTTTGGTGAAGATCTTGTCGTTGCACGTATGGCAACGGAACGGCAGGAATGTCCCAAAACAAGTCGGGGTTGGTTGCTCGCCGCCGAAGGATGGTCGTGTGCTCCGATCTCCTCTTCTAGGTCAAATCACGAGCATCCACTGTTTCTGACGGGATACAATCACAAACGGGCGCTGGCTGAGGAGGCCAAACTCAGTTCGTCCGATTGCCGAAACACACGGTCGCAGAGCTGAAATCGTCGGGGGTATTGGTGGGGTGGTCTGAGCCCGAGGTTTCTACCAGCTATGAGTAGAGCCTACGCCCGGTTTGATGCCCATGCTTGGGCGTGATGGCAACAACCGGGTTGGGGGTTAACCCCCAACCCGGTTTGCCGATTGAACCGGCTCCCATCTCGGCCGGGGTTCTGTTCCCGAGGCTCGAGTGGGGCCGGAAGTGGTTGTAGTCGTGCCGCCAGTCAGCCAGAACCTGACGGGCATGTCCGAGGGTGGTGAACAGCGTCTCATTCAAGCATTCGTCACGCAGGCGAGCATTGAAGCTCTCGATGAAGCCGTTCTGCTGCGGCTTGCCTAGCGCGATGTAATGCCACTCGACGTCACGATCCCGCGACCACCGCAGGATCGCCATACTGGTCAGTTCAGTGCCGTTATCGCTGACCACCGTGGCTGGCTTGGCCAGGCGCTCGAGAATTGCGAGGTCGAGCTCGCGGGCAACGCGCATACCCGAGATCGAGGTGTCGGCGATGAGCGCCAAGCACTAACGGCTGTAGTCATCGACCAAGGCGAAGATCCTGAACCGACGTCCGCAGACGAGCGCGTCCGACACGAAGTCGAGGCTCCAGCGCTGGTTCGGCCCCTTAGGGATCGCCAAGGGTGCCCGCGTGCCCAAGGCCCGCTTGCGACCACCGCGCCGGCGCACCTGCAGGCGCTCCTCGCGATACAGCCGCCGGAACTTCTTGTGGTTCATCGTCCATCCTTCCCGGCACAGCAGCCAGTGCAGTCGGCGATAGCCGAACCGGCGGCGCTGCCCCGCCAACTCGCGGATGCAGGTTCGTGCCTCGGCATCATCCGGCCGCCGGCTGACATAGCGCACCGTCGTTCGATCCACGCCCAGCGCCTCGCAGGCCCGGCGCTGGCTCACCTTGAAAACCTCCTGGAGATGAGCCACCGCCTGCCGCTTCGCGCCAGGCGTCAGAACTTTCTTGCGCTGATCTCCTTGAGCATGGCGTTATCGAGCATAGCGTCAGCCAGAAGACGCTTGAGCCGAGCGTTCTCCTCCTCCAGCGACCGCAGCCGTCGGGCATCGGAGACCTCCAGGCCGCCATACTTGGCCTTCCACTTGTAAAACGTCGCTGAGCTGATCCCGTGGCGGCGGCACACATCCCCCGTCGCCATCCCGGCCTCCTGCTCCTTCAACACCGCGATGATCTGCTCCTCGCTGAACCTGCTCCGCTTCATATCCATCCGACTCCTTAAAGTGCGGATTCCGACGATCGCGCGCATGTATTGCGATCTGATGCCGCGCAGCGTTCCGATTTGATCGCGCGCAGGTAAAGCACCTGATCGTTGGTATCTATTCGCACTATGGTTTGGCGTTGGTCAAGC